>JAPWJX010000003.1 GCA_028283855.1 Verrucomicrobium sp.
ACGCCACAAATCGGAACAAATACGCCCCGCCCACCCCAGCGTCAGCGCATGCTTACGCTGCGCCACAGGCAGCCGCTTCGCCAGCGCCGCCACCGCCAGCGCATTATCCACCGAAAGCAGCCCCTCAATCACCACCAGCGAGCCGATCGCCGGGAGCGCCTCCACCACCTCCGCCCCGGAAGGCATCAGAAACCCCGTCACGCCGCCGCCCCCTGCCCGCACCGCTCCGCCAAAAACTCCCGCATATCCGCCGGCAACGGCGCCGCGGAACTCCAGCCGCTTCCCCTGCCACCAAAAGCGCAACGCCGCCGCATGGAGCGCATGGCGCGGCAAAAGCAGCTCCCGCTCCATCTCCGGCGTCCAGCCGCCCTCGATAAACCCCAAAAAAGTGTCCAGCATCCGGGCCATAAATCTTATCCCCCACCACCGGCATCCCGATCGTCGCCAAATGAACCCGGATCTGATGCAGCCGCCCCTGTCCGCGGCGCCGCCCCCACATGCGTAAAGCCTCCCCCGCAGCAATCCGCCACACCCGCGTCTGCGCCGCCACCCCCTCCCCACGCGGCACCACCCCCTGCCGAATACGAACCGGATTCTCCGCCGTGATCCCCAGTTCCTTTAGCGAAGCCTCAATCTCCAACGCATCCAGCGCCGAAGCCATCTCCCCCCAGCAAATCGCCTCGTACTCCTTGTCTAGCGACCGGCGCTCGATCAGCTTCCCCAGCTTCCCCGTCGTCTCCAGATTCTTCGAGACCAGCACCAGCCCGCTCGTCTCCCGGTCTAGCCGATGCACCAGCGTCAGATAGGCGCCCGGCCCGCTGCGCCCGCAGCCACGTGATAAGAGAGGGCTGCCCATCCAGCCGCGTCGGGTGGAGAGAAAGGATATGAGCCGGCTTATCGACGACCAAAAAATCGTCCAATTCCGCAAGGATCACCGGCTCCATGGGAGAGAGGATGCCGAGGCATTTTGCCCTTGCCAAGGAGGGAGGAATCGCCTTGAATTCCCGTCCCTTCGGGCAATGCGGGTGTAACTCAGTTGGTAGAGTGCAACCTTGCCAAGGTTGATGTCGCGAGTTCGAGTCTCGTCACCCGCTCCACTCTTATAATCAATAGTTTAAGATAAAATCCATCGAAAGTGAGAATGCGAGTGAGAATAAACACACCCGTGTTCTGGGACGTTCATAGACGTTCGAAAATGCTTAAACTGTCCCGCTCAGAAACCCCACGCATTTAGAATGCGCCCATGGCTAGGGTTTGATTCCATTAGGGCTCTAAAGAAGCTTATTAAACCGGTGAAGTCCTGTTGCCGCGATTATCGCGGAAGATCATGCAGATGCTGTTCGTCTCCCCTTCATTCGCCGAACCTTACGTTTGTGATGCCACTCCCAATAGCTCGGAAGGTCGAGATAAAGCTGCTGCGTGATATCTGCAAGATGTCGTAAATTATCGACATGCACGAAAGGGGGCTCAACTAATTGAGCATGCTTACCCTTCTTCTCGCGATAGGTCTCTTTTAAGTGGTGTTCGCAGAAAAGCTCGGTTCCAGTTAGCATAATGACCGCCACTCTGGTCTTTTGCCGATCCTTATCAAATTCGCGTCCCCATTCAGCAAATCGACGTAATTTCTTGAGTTCTCCTTTGCTGAGTTCGGAGGCCTCCTTCATCGTCGCAAAAACTATGATTGAGCATGGAAATGTTTCCGCGATTTCCATCATTCGGTCAAAATCATCGTCAAGAAAACACTCCTTTCCGAAACTTTTTGCCTCACTGAAAAGCTGCAGCTCCAAAACAGAAATAAAAGATTGGAGATAAAACCAACGATTTTGCGATCATATGCAGCTGAGATCCCGAAACGGCATAAAATGAGGAATCAAATTTTGAAACCAAGCCGAGAGGATTCCTCCAGAATGCGCGTGGCATGCTGGAGTTGCTTCTCGCTTGGCTGTTTCCTGTCAGTTAAAACCCTTCCCACGCTGTAGGCCAAAGAACGCTGCCAGGATTGCAGATTCCCGGTCTCCTTTGCCCAAGCCGCAAGGCTTTTCCACCCGGCCCCACCGAGAAGGAGCACGGGATGACCGGGATCAATCAGAATTCCCACGGGCGTCTTCACCTCGCCATTGGTTCCGGATTTGCGCATGGGAATTTTCACTGAAATCTCAGTCTTTCGAAATCCAACCCAGCACTCCTCCCGTTTGGCCCATTCTGTGACATTTCTTCCACCAGCGTTGTGAACAAGGTGGTAATGTGCCTGTTCGGCCACCTTGGCGATGACTTCCTTCAGTTCTTCAGATAACCCCTGTTCCTGCCATATCGGATCAAGCTCAAGCCGTTGACCGGTTTGATGGGAGATCCATGCCAGCGTATAGGTCACAATCTGAGCACGATAACCCCCAAAAGCTTGAGCTTGGACAACCCGCTCGGTGGTTCGGAACAGGATGAGTTTGGCAACAAGACTCCGGAAAGCCAATTCATCCGGCATCGTCGGCTGTTCCCTCAGTCTTTCGGTAAATTCGACAAAGTTTTTCTCTGCCCCAAGACACACGAGATTTGGATGCTGTCCCCAAGTATTTTCAGCCTTTGCGAGATCTGTCTTTGTGAATTTCTGATGCGGAGGATGCTGAATCTTGAATTCCTTTTTCTTTGCCTCAGTCGGAGCCCGTCCAATCGCGTCCATGTAAGCGCCTCTGGCTCTTTCGTAGAACCATTTGGTGAGAATGTTGGAGCCAGCCGGCGCCGGAGCCCATATGGACCTGGACAACTTCTCCATCGCAAGATGATAGGGATCGTTGGCGGAAAAATCCGCCGTATTCACCTTATTCTGGGTATTGGCATACTGGGAAATTTTCGGTGCCAGAATGTCTATGGAAGCGGGATCGGAAGGACAGGTGAGTTTGATTTGGACGAGGATATTGGAGATATCCGCCTTATCCTTTTTCCATGCTGTGTAGAGTGAGGCCGTCGTCTGCCCTCCGTTGACAATCTGGAGACTCTTCACATGAGTGAGAAAGCAGACTCCCCCCTCATTTTGTGCAAAGCGCACCTCATCTGCAGTAGCGGATAAACCGTTGTTATATGCCAGAAAGCGTGCCGGCTCCTTCAAAATGGAATTACGAATGCCCTGATTGATCTTGCCTCTGGACTGAAGAAAAGTGCGCACGTTTCTTTCAAGAAGCCGCGGCCCATATTTTTCAT
Source organism: Verrucomicrobium sp. (assembly GCA_028283855.1). Classification (NCBI taxonomy): domain Bacteria; kingdom Pseudomonadati; phylum Verrucomicrobiota; class Verrucomicrobiia; order Verrucomicrobiales; family Verrucomicrobiaceae; genus Verrucomicrobium; species Verrucomicrobium sp. Next base: position 3,193 of record JAPWJX010000003.1, read on the forward strand.
ATATTCGCACCAGCAAGGTTGCGGGCAGAAAACCAAGATAGGTGGCATATTCGCCATCCTGGCTTGCGGTACCCAGACAGGTGAGATGGCCCTCAAAATCGCTTTGGAAATCAATTTCGATGGCAGCCACCGCACTACCAGAGGTGGAAACCCTGTGAAGACGATTAATGTCCCAGAGATGATGGGTCAGCTTAATGTCACCGATACTCTGGTCGCTGATGGACTGCTCCCGGGCAATCGCATCTGTGATAAGATAGAGCCTTGCTCTGGTGATTTGATCACGGTGATGATGAATATCATGTGCCGCCTCCCACTCCGGCGCCGATTCCTCCAATTTCAGCCGAAGATTCGACTGCAGGCATGTCGAAAGAAAACCCCTTAACCATTCAAAGTATTTTTCGACTTCTGCATTGGAAATTCTTCCCGGGGGGGTGCTTTCATCCCGGCACGTTACAAACAAATCCACACAATCCCCGTCAGAGGAGATATTGTAGGCATTCACCTTCATCCCGCGGGCCTTATAGGAACAAAGATGGAAGTCCTCAGCCTCTCCTGCCGCCATGATGATGTTTACGGCCTCTTCCGTGAAGACATCCTCCGGAAACCTGTCACTGCTTTCCGCATTTGAGGAAACCGATTGCCGAAATTCCAATATCCATTCCTCAAGATTCATTCTCCTCCCTTGCCCAACAGGGCACTTATTGCCGACCCTTCCTTCATGCGAAATGGCTCGCAGGCCGATAAATCCAAACTATACCCCAAGTCCCCAACGCCTTCAGGAATGCTTTCCGAGGCAATATGCGGGAATTCCTTTCCCACCTGATACTCGCGCCTTTCAACCAGACGAAGGCTTTCGCCCCGGTATTCCTCCTCATGTGCTGATAGATAACCGCCTTCAAGCAGTTTCGAGCCAAACATTTGTTCGGCAACCCCCGTGCCAAGCAGGTGTCTGATTGTCGCCACCTCCTCAGGAAGGGAAACCCCGTCGGCCACAACACGCTCAAACATCATCGCCACCAATGAAAGCGGGCGATGATCCAGTGATTCAAGCTGTCGTTCGCCGTGTATTCGTATCTTGTATTGCCGTTTGGTGGCAGTTGCCTTGACTTCGGTTCTTGCATGGGGCGATTGAAAGTCGGTTGTCAGTTTTTCCGGACCGGTCCACCAAGTCAGTACCGAAAGAGGATCCCCTCCCGCCAAAATGAGATCCTTGAGGTGTGTCAGCTCGGCAAGCAACCCAAGGCGCTCCTCAAATCCGAGTCCTTCCGTGCGCCTGCTTTCAAAAAGTCGCCTCCATAACAGAAGACGTCCTGAAAAAACCTCCTCTGCCTCCTGGGAGGGAGATCGCTGTAAAACAGATGTGGCCACATCCTCGCATAGGCTTTCAAACACCGCGATGGGTGTGCCCGCCGTGCTTTCTATGATGATGCTGGGTTGTGAACGCGAGGACAGATCCAGAACCGCATACTTTGTGGCATAACCCTCACTTGACGTAAGAATCGTACGAATTTCCCTAGTGAGAGGTCCCTTGCAGGCAAGCACCAGCATTCTGACATTCCGCGCAGTGTCCATTGCAGCATAAAGCTGATCGGATGGGTTTGGGGAAAGACGGCGGGCGATGAATCCGTGGACACCGGACTCCCCGATTTTAGACCACGCCTCTTTGATGTTCATTCCAAATCAAAATCCTGCGTTGCCGCATAGACATGGTTCACCATGTAATCAACCCCATCACCCACATTGGCTGTCTCGGAAGGAAAGCTTATCGCAAAACCGAAAACAACCTCTTCCGCTATCGGTAGAAAAATAGGTTTCCCCTCCCCAGCGACATACTTGGGATCGAGTGGGTAGAGGAGAAGGAGCCCATTGTTTTTTCCCCGTTGGTTGCGGATATCCGGACCCAATGCATAATCGGGCACCTCCTTGTCTTTTTTGGCAGCCGCCTCTTTGCTTGCGGAATAGGCCGCATCATACTGTTCCTTGCTCAGATCGGCCGCCTCGTGTTTTGGACTGACCAATCTTTTGATGGTATACTTTGTCAACGGTAGTACGGGAGGTTCCAAACCTTCATAGAGCTTTATCTCAAGAGGTTTTCGTTCATAGAGACCAACTCCCTGAGGAAAACCCGGAAGAACCACTTCCTTCTTCTTATCCTCATTACTGACAATGCCGATTGTCCAGGATGTCAATTCCCCTTGGGAGACTCGGCGCCTGATGAATTTTGCCAGCATTGCCGAATCAACGCGTTTGGCATCAACATGGGTTTTGTACTGTTCCAAAAACCCGACTACCAAGTCGGGCGACTGATTCCGCCAAATTCGGGCCGACCCCTGCGTGGACAGTGAAAAAGGGCCGTTTGCCGCCAGCGAGGCAAGCAATCCTTTGGATGCCTCAAGATTCAAGGCAAGACGTGGTGGCGTAAGATCAAAAATGATGGTTTCGTTCAGGGTTCCATTAAATGAAACGCGCATTGGTGTGCCATTGCGCATTTTGTTCAATCCCGTTATGAGCATCCCGCTGGGATGCATCCTCACTCGGAGCCCGTAGTCCATGGGAGTCGCATGGATATCGGCCATGTGATCCAATTCCAATCTAAGCTCCTCTGATGCCAGCGCAATATGCCGATACCATTCCCTTAGATCCCCCGGCAGGAACAGACGACAAACATCCACATACCCTGGTCGGTATCCGAACCAACGCCCCATTTGCATGAGAGTGTCGTACATTTTTGATGTGCGTAGAAAATAACTTACAGAAAGGCCGTCGAGCGTAAGGCCACGGGAAAGCTTGTCCCCACCAATTGCAATCACCGAAAGACCATCAGGATGATTGTGATAATCAAGGGCATCGCCGGCCGACCCATTGATTACCCTGACCTGAATCAAGGCGGCCGAATCTTTGATTTCCGCTTCAATTTTCCCCCAGTTTAACGCGGTGATCATTGGATCATCCGTCACGGATTTTATGGAAGCGAATTTACGTTGAAATTCCGTTTCCCAACGATTCCTCAGTTCATCAATAATCGAGGGAGTGCGTTCCCCGTCACCATATTTGATCCGATTTTGAAGCAAGGTCAGGTGTTCCCCAATCTGCTCTGCAACCGAGTTCTGGGTTGAAGTGTAACGCGTAACATGGACCAACATCGAGTTGTGAACCCGGGTCTGTCCCCGGGCCCGTCTGGTGGCACAGGCTAAGATAAAATCGAGGATGGCGGTATTCAGTGATTCGGGCAGAGGGCCCGTGGGTCGGGTGCCATTTTTATGAGGTGTGGGCAGCCATGATGACGCATCGTCAACTTCAAGAACAATCCCAAGGCCTGGTTCGGCGGGAATCCCCGCATCCGAAGACCCATCAAATCCAAAGACTTTTGCGGGACCAATGTAGTTGGAAGGGACTGGAAGGCTGATAATAAAGTTGCGGGGGAAAAGATTGGCACCGTGCTTCTCCGAACTCTCCTCGGGATCGATGAAGATATTTGCGAAGGGCGTGGCGGTATAACCGACATAAGCGCTTTTCTCAAAGAGACCCAAAAGTTCCCGGATTTTTCCATTGATTGCCGTGACATCGTATTCCGGAAGGGGAACTCCGTCGGAATCGACAGGTATCGCCTTGGTGTTAATCGATCCGTTATCAGCCTCGTCATCGATGAGAAGAAACGGAAGATCGCGAATAAGGCTGGCTCCTCCATTGCCATCATCCTCCGCCTGCTGCGAGAGCCACACGATCAGATTTTGAAGGATGCTTTTGTTTTTTTTGACGACCAAGTACACCGGCGTACCACCGCCCGGCTTCACATTGATGCTGGTAGCCGCCGCCTTTGAAAAATCGCCATTGTCGGCGCTTCCGGTCAGGGCGTCACATCGCAGTTCTTCCGGTGTTTTTACCAATCCGACCCCTGTTCTCTTGGTGCCTTGGCCATAGGCTGTCGCTCTTGTTGTGTTGAATCCAAAAAAACCCTCGTCGAGACGTATCTGCGTCTGGCTTCTAAGGCTTTTCTGCATTCCACCCAGAATGATTATCAATTTATATCCGGCATCCGCCGCCTTGCAGACCAATCCGGCATAATTCGCTGTCTTGCCGGACTGAACGCTCCCCATCACCATTCCGCGGGTATCCCAAGCCCCGGCACGGGTGGGATCCTGAAGCAGGGACAGGATCTTATCCGTTACGCTGTCGAGCTTCGCCACGAGGGGCTCCGGCCAGCCATCCTTTTTTGTACGAAGCCATGTTGCATATCGGTCCCAGAAGCGCCATTTGATCGACGCTTTCTTTGTGGGCAGCCAAGGAATATGCAGCGTTGAGTCGACCAAGACGGATTCAACACCGACTGTCACATTGCAATTTGCCAATACCCTGCATATTACCCATTCAGAATCGGGTTTTGTGTCCGCATTGCGGGGGACACTTTCACATGCCTTTGCCACCGCCTCCCGGATTTCATCCATGGAGGGCGCACGGGTGTGCATCAGAAGAGCCATTGCAACCGTCAAAGCGTGCTGATTGATCCGGTCTTGAACATCATTCATTGCTGTTTCTCCATGTATTCAAGAAGGTTTTCCATGATGGCCGGATACAGGTTGAAGGGCTCGGCATTACGGAGATGGTTCATGGCATCCTCCCTTGACCTTCCACTTTTAATGATAGATTCCACACACTGGGCAAAGAGTTTGTAGATTTCGATTTCCGGCACGCCCTCAAATGGTCCAGCCAAGGCGTCCTCCTTCTGGGAGCATTCAAGAACTATGGCTGGCACCGGGATGGACTCCTCGATCAGCCGCAGCAGAGATTCCATCTCTGATTTCCGTTCGCCCGCAGCCTTTAGGCTGGCGGCTACTGTGGGATGCTTTCGACTGATCTCGTAATGAAGCTTGGATCGGACAGTTTTCTGTATCCAGACAAACGATGCCTCCGCCTTTTCCCGACCTATGATTTTTCCTCGGTGACGATATACTGCTGCCGCACGGTCCCGGGTTGCCTTTGCAAGCTGGGTGAGCCTTCTCCTCAAACCATGAGGAACAACGGCACGGGACTTTTTTACGTCCAGATCCCAATAACGATCGATTGTATTGGGGATATCCACACTGATCCGGGCCAGTTTGTAGTGCTCCTCCTTGCGGGGTCCCAGACCAAGCCAATCCCCCGCCACCAACAACCGCTTGTTTCGGTAGACGTAAAAGCCCTGATTCGCAAGCCAGCCCGCCGAGCCCCCCGCCTCCTGCCATTCATGCTCAGGAAGCTTGGTGTGGTGGGGCAAGATATGACAGGAGACAATGATGCGCTCTCCCTTGAAATGGATTTCGCTCTGTTCCGGATTCTGACACGCCGGATGACCCGTTATAAAGGGATCCCAAGGCTTTACGGTGTTTCCATTGATTTGGAGATGAATTTTCCCGGGTCCGGATATAAATCGGTGAAAAGTTATTCCCAGATGCGTTTCCACAGTGGCTGCCAAGCCGAGAAAGCTTTCCTGGCTTGAAAAAATATTCGCATCATCGGACTCAGAATCGCAAACCCTGTCGAGATTTTCCCAGAGAACCACAGTCCCTGATGTTCGAATGCTTTTTGCGGCTGATTTAAGATTATCCCCCCGGCCTGGCGTGACCTCCCAGCTTTCTGTCTTTCTGACGTGATCCAAGTCCCAGCAGAGTGAGATTGTCTCCTCGTCAGCCCGCTTGGTTATGACGGTTAGCTTCAGGCATTGAGAGAAGGAGGCGGTCTTTAAACCAAGGCCGAAACGCCCGAGATCCGATTTTTTTCGCTTTTCCCTAGGATCTTTCGACCCCAACCGCATTGCCTCAATCAGCTCGGCCTGATCCATTCCATTCCCATTGTCCCAGATCGTGATGAAGGAGTTCCTTCCGGCCCAATGGAAATTGACTCTTATCTCATCCGCACCGGCACTGATGGAGTTATCAATGATATCGGCCAATGCTGTTGTCGTCTCATAGCCAACCGATCTTAATGACTCCACCATCACTGATGGACGGGGAGGAATGGTGACACCCGCCTCGCTCATCTCTTCCCTGCCATTATTTTCCAGACCACGTTTGCAAGCTTGCGGGCAAGAAGAGGGGGAACCGCATTTCCAACCTGACGATACTGGGCTGTTCTGGATCCACAAAAGAAGTAATTATCGGGAAATGTCTGAATTCTTGCCGCCTCCCTTACAGTGAAACTTCTGCACTGCGTTGGATCATAATGAATGTAGTAATGGCCATCCTTTGCAATATGGCTGGTTATGGTTCGGCAAGGTTGTGATGCCGGGTTTGCCCGAAAACGGTCATTGAAAAACCGCTCCTTGTTTTGATCGAAAATATTGGCGTGATCCGGAAGCAATTCGTCTGGAAACTTCTGAAGATTGGGCGAGACCCCCTCTGATTTGGCATGGCAGGAGGAAAATAGGTATCGGTGTAGATCGGATTCGATGTGCGCCCGCGAACTGTGGTTGGCAACACCCCCCATATGCGGGTCGATAAACCATGTTGCTTCCGAGTGGAGGGTGTAGGGCCTGCATGCAACAAACTCACCGCCACGATCTTTTTGAGGGCGGTTGATTCCATCCAAGGACTCCTCAATGGTTTCAGCCAGCTTTTCACCCCCCCTCCTTTTGATTGAGGAAAGATGTGTGCGGATGCCACGCACCGCCGTCACCCATTTCTCAAAGTTATCCTCCCCACTCTGGGACAGTCCGCTTCGAAGTCTTGGCAGTCCCTGAAGAACCTGTGAAATTGAGCATGGTTTTGATGACTTGAGAAGAATGCTAGGCTGATCCACATCCAGATCCTCCCGAATTCCGAGAAGGATCACACGATGCCGCATCTGTGGTATGCCATAATTTTCACATTCAATGATGTAATCGGCCGCCTTGAATTCCGGAGACTTTCCAGAGGGACGGCTCCTAGCCTCTTTTGAAAATGAAAATATCCGGTAGCGCTTTCCACCAATGATTCCTGTCGCGCCTCCGGGATCACGCAAATCCTCAAGAATTCTCTGGAAAATCGAGCCATCAATGTCGGCACTCAACAATCCCTTCACGTTTTCCATTACAAAAACAGATGGACGAAAACGCGCAACAATGCCCAAATATTCCCGATAGAGCCCGACTCGCACATCGGTCTTTTTGATGCCCCTGTTTCTGGCGCGCCCGATTGTTGAATAAGCCTGACAGGGGGGGCCGCCAACAAGAACCCAGTCCTTTGCGCCGTTCAGGGCCGCCGCAATTCTGCGATGGACTTCACCGGCCGGGGTGATACCCAGGGTGGCTCTCCAAGCCTCCTCCTCCGCCTGTTGTCTTTGAAATGGCCACGCCTCGTAAAGATTCTCAAGTGAGATTTCCCCACGGATCATCCTGTAGTAGTCGTCCGGTTTTCGACGCGTGAATGCGCGATAAAAGGCACGAAGACTGAGCGTGGAGTGCGCCCACTCCTCCATTTCAATCGAAAGCCTGATGTGGAAGGGGTGGCTGCCGACCTTGGAATAGGATGAGAATCCTTCCCCGAGTCCACCAGGTCCGGCAAACAAGTCAATTACAGGAATGTTCATTTGCCCTTCAAAGCGGTCTTTTCAAAAGCATTAGATCTTTGGGAAATTAATCTGGTGAGACGGGAGATGCAGTATCCTGGATTTCTGCGCAGATCACCCTCCCAGAATCTGACTGGCATCCATCCTTTTTCTTTTAGGATCCGATTGACGTGACGATCCCGCCTCCGGTTGCCCTCAATTTTTTTCCGCCAAAATTCCACATTGGTTCCTGGAAGCTTTGAGCGGGTTGGATGTCCATGCCAGAAATCACCATCCACAAACACCGCCAGCCGGATGGACCGGAATACGAAATCAGGTCGTCCGTAAAGATTCTGCCTTCTTCTCCAGCCTGTAATTCCAAATTTCTTCATCAAAGTGATCAGGCAAAGCTCCGTCGAGGCATTGCCGCCCCCCCGTATTTGAGCCATGACCAGAGATCGCTTTTCCACTGTAAAAACATCGGGACACATCTGAACGGAACAGGGTGAGAGATGAGAGGCTAGATGGCCTAAAAATACAGGGCGAGGCTGATTTTAAAGGATCGAAATGTACAGTGATCAGATCCCCAAAATTGAACCCGTCTGTGAGACTCGATCACCTGACCACTAAAACGATTCGAAAGCCAATGGTGGAGCGATGGGTGCCAGGGAAGGCGTAATCACGTGCTGAAGTCTTGATGTCCAAACCGTCCTGCCATGAAGAACCTCGCAAAATCCGATGGGTCTTTCCTTCGTCCGGCACATATTGCTTCTCAACGAAATTTTGCGAAAAAGGCATTCCGTCCGGCCCGGCGGTCATTTCTGGATCCTTCACTCGGATCTCTTCGCCAAACCAGTCCATGCACCACTGCCAAACATTCCCACTCATATCGTAAAGCCCGTAAACATTTGGAAGAAAGCTACCGACCGGACTCGTTCGAGGAAATGAATCATTGTACCCTGAGATAATCTCAAGGTTTGTCGGCCAATCGGGCGCACGCACTTCCTCTCCCGCAAAATTCGCCGCGTCTTTGGGAGGAGGCCATTGATTGCCCCAAGGATACACTCCAGGGCCGGCGGCCTGACTCCATTCGTCATCCGTCGGCAGGCGATATTCTTGTTCGGCCTTCAACGTTCCGTCGGCACGCTCTTTCCCCGTCAACCAAGCACAAAAGGCCATGGCATCGTCCCAGCTTACATCCACCACCGGGTCATCCGCACTCTGCTTAAAACCGGGCTTTTTCCAATCCCCTGAGGGTTTTCCATCGGGGTCATTCTCCTGATAAACCCCTTCCGGGATGTATCCAGACTGTGCCACAAAAGCCTCAAAATCCTTTACACGCACGTCGTATATCCCAAATAGAACTTGGCGATCGGGAATAGGACAAAATTTCATTCCCAAACTATTTTGCCAAGGTTCCCCATCCTTAAGATCGATACCCTCTGCGGCAAAGATTCCAAATTGAAAAACGAGGATAAAAACAAAAGGAAGTCCCCCAAGCAGACGCCACTCGCGATTGCTGAAGTCTTGCATGTTAATGAGGGATGACAAAGGCATTACCGCCACCCAGTCCGATCACCGAATAACTGGAGGGATCGCTTTTTCCTGCTGGGTCGCCTTGTTCATCTGACAAGCTCGAGCCGTATAACTCCGCCTTTCTCTCGTAAGCCATTTGTACGCCTGGAGAAAGCTTCTGCCACTCCTGCTCTGCGTATATTTCCGCTTGGGCATTGCTCAAGCCCGCGAGCGGACCTCCAGTATAATGCGCTCCTTTGTTGTTCAATATGTACCGTCCCGATTGGCTCTTTAATTCGTTGAGATAGCGCCTAAAGCCATTGACGGTCGGTTTTGGAGACGTCGAATCAACCGATTTTTGGGCACCATTTTGAGCCAGCTTGGTTTGAATGCCCCTGAGTTGCTCCTGAAGCTTGTTGATCATCTCCTCCTTTTCATTCGCGGCATCCAAGGCGTGAGCCAGCCCGTCAGACAACTCACTGTCCTTTTGGGAAAGGGCAGCAACCACCGACCTTTCTGCTTCCGCTTTTTGCACAGCCTTCTCCTTTTCGCGCAAAGCCTCCTCCCGATCTGCTTGGAGCTTTTTTAGATTTTCCTTAAGCGATGCCTGCTGCCCGTTCATCTCAGCAAGAAGCTGCTGTTTCTCCGCCAATGCGTTTTGAAGTCCCTCTACCACTGTCTGGGAGTCTTTTCTGGCAGCCTCCATCATGGACACCGTTTTCTGGCGTTCATATTGGTGAACAAGAATCATTCCTCCCGTTGTGCAGATGATTGCCGATATCAATGCCCCCATAGCCTGTTGAAAGATGCCCATAAATTTGTTCCGAAAAGCGTTAGTAAGATGAATTAAGTACGCCCCGTTGGGCCGTGTTGGTCAACATTCAAATACGGCGTAATGGGGCGTATGCCCTTGACGGCTGAAGAACACAAAGTTCTGAAGAGACTGGGAGAAAATGTCCGACGCTCTCGCGTTGCTTCTGGCTCCACACAGGAGCAGCTGGCAGAAAAGGCTGATCTGAATCCGAGAACGGTCCAGAAGATCGAAGCGGGCCGCCTCAATATCCTTGCTACGACCATTTACCGCATTAGCCGGGCCCTGAAGGTGGGTGCGACTGACCTGCTGGGCCCTTAAATTGGTTAAAAAGACGACCTTTATCCCTATCCTTACGGCGGCGGGATGGCTTTGTTAACCGGTTTTTAAGACTGGCTTAAAATTATTTTCTGATCGAGCTGGCGCTCCAAGGTAGCGACGCGTTCCTGAAGGCACTTGCTTATCTTCACCTGCATTTCCACCTCCACTTTCAGACTGCCTACCATCTCAAGCATTGCATTGAAGAGAACTGGATCAATGGGCGGTTCCGGAGGCTTATTCTTTTTGAAAATCATGGAGTGCTCTTCAGTGACAACTTGATCCTGCCCCTAAAGCCTCAATCACAATCCTCTTCGGACCTATAGCCGAATGATTTAAGAAGCCGCTCCCACACCCGTTCAATAGTTTGCTCCATCGCGGGCATTGAATTTGAAAATACAACTCTAGCTAGTCCTCTTCAGCTTCTGGTGGCTTACCAGGAGGATCAAGAAGGTTCTGGCGCACACATTCAACGACCCCGTCCATGTCATGGTAGAACTCTATCGGTAGTTTATCGAGGCGCTTCAGGCGGTTGTTATTGTCCAGCTTCCAACCCGCAGAATCGTTGATGCTACAAAATTCCCCACTTCCATTACCGTAATCCCATATGCAGGGCACAAGCTCTTCTCGTGCCACGTTGGTCATTCCAAAAAAACCATCCTTAAGCACCAAGATGCGCTCAGGGCTCATAAACGAGATGTCGTCGTAGATTTTGGGAAGGACCTCCAAGCCCTTTTCATCGAAGACTCCCCATCGCCCATTGAAGATTAAAGGTTTTCCTGTTCGCACCGCATGGGCGGGGGCTCCGTGATAGCCAAAGCATATTAATAACCCGCAAAAAAGTGAAAGAGCAGGGGTAATATTGATACCCTTCGGATGACGGTAAAGATTGAGGCCCACCTCAAAATAGCCATCGCTCCAAGAGGTGACCATATGATAGCGGGGCGGAAGAACCCAGGTTCCATCCATTGACAATACACCGAATAAATCACCCCGGCGGACATGAGCGTAATGGTTAATAATCCTGATTTCATCCCATTCCGCATCGAGCAACTGCTCCCCCAGATAGTTATAAAGACCGAATTGATTCAGTCTCCTGACCCGAATGAATCCCTGCCCTCTTCCTCTTGCAAATCGAGGAACATGGTCATAGAGCATTTCAAGCTTCAGGCTTTCGATCACCTGCTGTTCAAGCTCATGGGAAAGCTCAGGGTTCCATGCTTCGTCGGGAGATGTGTCTCCGTTAAGAAGCCGTGGATGGTACAGCATGGATTCATGGCCATGGGCTGCCCGATAGTAAGAGCCATCCGCCTTGCGAAGAGCTGGGTACATAATAGCCTCTACGTTCTGCCGCCTATTTTGTTAACCAGTTTTTGACTGACGGAACGGGGTTGGTAAGCTGACTTCATGCCCGTCCCATCCCCGGATGATGCCTCTTTGACGGAAGATCACTCCAAGTTGGTCACGGATCACCTTCACCTCGCGCAGGTCGTGGCGGGTGACTACAGCAATATTTCTGGGCTGGACCGTGACGATGTTCTTCAGGAGGCCCGGAAAGCCTTAATCCACGCCGCCCTGAAATTTGATCCCTCACGGGGAACGAAGTTTTCCAGTTACGCGGGCCAAGCCATTCGCAATACGCTGAAGGATCTCTATGGCCGCCAAAAGAAAATCAAAGAAATGGAAGCCGTCCATTTGGAAGAACCGATTTTCAGAGAGGGCGAGAGGAATGAGGACAATCTAACGGGCTATGATGTGACGACAGAGCAACGGGAAAATGACCAGCAAATTGAAAAAAGAGAGTCCAATGCCATCATCGCCAGCCAAATTGCCCGATTGCCGGAAAGAACCCAAATAATGGTGCGCGGTTTTATGGCAGGAAAAACCTACGCTATTTTGGCCGAGGAAATGGGGATAAGCCGACCTGCGATATGCACCATTCTGCATGATGCCTTCAAAACCCTGCGGCAAAGGCTATACGAGGGGGGATATCAAAGCGACGGGAGCGCCCTCTATGCTCCCCGTACCCATCGGGAAATCTCCGGCGAGGAGATGCTTCTTGCCTATCAGGAGCTTTTAAATGAAGCGCGTGCCATCCAACAGACAGGCTCCAGATAGACCCAATTAGGTTCTGAAACACTATCCATCTTGGAAGTTCACGCTCGGCATTTGATCATCTGGAGCGGACGGGTTGAGTTTTTTGGCGGCCTTAGCCGCCGCTTGGTCGAGAACGGCTTGGAGAGACTTTCGCATGGCGGGGCTGTTCTCCAGCCGTTCGCGGATGGTGTCGAGGCTTTCCTTTTGCACGCTGACAATCTCCTGACGCTGGATGGGCAAGCCAATCATGTAGGAGGCGTACATCTTTGCACCAGCCTCGCGGGCACTCCAATCAGGCACATCTCCGTAAACTTGATGATTCACCAATGCCCGCTTGGTGGCAGTCATCAGGTTTAGAAGGTTCTGCGCAAATACCTCAGGTGGGCATAGTGTCGCCATTGCCCGCGTAATGGATGGAGCGATCTCTGTAGGAGTAGGCGTGTGGCCTGCGAGGATTTTCTCCGCTCGTGCCTGCATATCGGCCTTTATTTTAGCTGAAATACTTTGAGGTTTCATATGTACTGTACGCGCACGCGGGCGCGAGGGATTTTCATGTAATACTAGTGATTCTATAAGACAGCGTCCAAATTGAGACGTCTGTAAAAAGTTAAGACATCTCGGTTATTTTCGATAAGAAGGCCAATCGCAGATAACGACGCCACCCGTCTCACAGGCTCGAGTCCAAATGGATGGACCAAGCACTTCTTCCGCCTCCCGCTCGGTGAGATTGGCAATGAGCAAAGTCGTCAGCATGCTGCCATACCGATGGTCTAGAATATTGTTGAAAACTTGACGCTCCCAAGAGGTTCCCAAGGCCTCATTTAGTTCGTCGATCACCAAGAATTTCACGGTGCGGAAACGCTCCATGATCGCTCCTTGGTCCGGCGTGCCCGTGCGCTCACTCCATGTAGCCTTGATAGCTCCGAAGAGATCGACGGCGCGGTAGTAACGGCCTGGCGATTTCTTGGCTACCGCCCGACGATTAGCAAGCCATGTGGCAATTTGGGTCTTTCCAGGTCCTCGATCGCCCAAAAGAAGCACCGTGCTGCCGCTGAGAGCCCCAACCAGTTCGCGAGCCTTTGCCAAGCTGGGGCCCCGCATTTTATGAAGCTTGAGAATATGCCGTAGGGGGTATCCCGCCTCTTGAAGCGCCTCTAGGACACGTTTTTCCTCCCGTTCCTTCTCAGTGGGTATAAAGCTTGTTTTAGAGCCGTTTAAGGGGGTTCTTGGCTCGCTGCTCCATGTCGAGAGGGCCGCTTCCGCCGCAGCCTTTGCTGTCATTATTCTTTCCATAGGTTCCTTTCTTTTGGGGTTTTTCTCCTTTGCACCACTTTTCCAGTTGGGACTGCCAATTGGTGATGGCCCGACCTGCACCGTCCACCCAGCTGACGGCTTCGTAGTGATGCCAAAATTCCTCCGCTTCGGCCCGAGACATGCGCCTGTTGGCTCCAACCGCCAGAACATCTTCCAAGCAACCAGGCCAGAACGGCAACCGATCACGTTGTGGGGAATGTACTTGTTCTTTAATCGAAGATGAAATTGAAGATGAAGGGGTTGAGTTTTGGTTAACCTGGATGGTTGGAGCTTGCTTACCCCCTCCGTTAACCAAAATAGGGTTTCCCCCTAACTTTCCGAATTCCGTACGCATCTTTCTCAGCTTTTCGTCCCGGACCATTCGCCGGTTCACCAAAGCACCGCTCTCTAAGTCTCGATCGGCCACCCCTCGTTCCATAATACAGCTTAGGGTCTCAGTTAAATTTTGCTTCTTCAGACCCAGAATGTGCGCCAACGACTCTTCGGACATCGCCTTTCCATTTGGCAGCAAGAGCACCCCACGAACCGGCGACTCATGCATGAGGCAGAGAATTTCAAACCAGATGCCTCGCTGGTGAAAAGACATCGACTGCACGCCGGGGTCTTTACGCCAATCGGCTGGATAGAACTGGAAGGCCGGCATCTTCATGCCTACTCCGATGCTGACACGACATGGCCACAATTCTCCTGGATGGCGGTCAGGAAGCTGAGAATGGATTCCAGTTCGAAAAGCCTGGTACCCTTGATCTGACCAGATGCTCGAATGGAGACCGACCGGATCAGGCCTTTGGTCGCCAAATCGTAGAGTTTGGTTCTGCTGAGGCCCGAGTAGAACTCCAAGCCCCCCTTAGGAGCCCTAATCCAAACGGGGCGTGAATTATGCCGTTCGGCCAACAATGCCCCGGCCTGACTGGGTCGGGTAAAGGTGTTTTGTTTCATCTGGACCGTATTGTACGACGGTCTCAGGGATGAATTGCCGAAACAGAAGGGTAATCTTATTTCGGCAATTGGCGACGCGCTTTCATCTCCTTAATGTCAGCAAAAAAGGAATGCATAAAACCTTGGGGATCAATCTGAAGAGCAAGCTTCGCCATGCGGGGCAGCTTTGCATTCAGGTTTTTTCTACCTCGGGGAGCCGCCACAAGCTGCAGCCTCAAGATTTTGCGGCAGTGGATCCCCATGTCCTCCGCCCTATCGTAAGGATATCCGGTTTTATCGAACTTTTCTGCCGCAACCCTCTGCAGCTGATCACAATTCCAATTGTACTCCTCAATTATCGGCGCAATCAGGGTTAACCAAGCGTCCAACTCCGGGTGCGCCCATCTTGCCGGCTGGGGATCAAGAGCTTTCGATCTAAACACCTTGTATTGCTTGGGGGTCGCATTCTGAATGAATTCCCAAATCCGCGGGTCGCTTCTCATTGCATAATTAGCGGCTAACCAACCCATTCGAGAGGCAAGAGCCATTCCTTCATCCGGATGATCGTGCTCCGGACATCCTTTTCTTTTGAGAAGACTGAGATAGTTGTTGGCCGCAAAAGCCCATTCGTAAAAGCGAACGGTAAACCACCGTCGAAAGCTCGTGCTGAAATTCCACTGCGATAGGTTTTCACCCCTTATGTGAAATTCCTTCACAAGCGAAGTAAAAGCGAATTTGTAGAGCTCATGATCAGTCCTATCAAAAACTGTCAAAAGGCGACCTTTTCCATTTTTTAAATCGTCCAACGCCTTTTTGATTTTCTTGAACGTAAGCCCGGTAAACTCCCACTCCTTTTGGTCTTCTTCGCTTTGCAGGTGAGCACTCAGGGATCGGTTCGGGTCAACATCGTAGGAAAGTGGGCGACTCAAACCCATGTTGAGATCGCTATTTTTCCTTAATTTGGAAGGAGGTGAGGAATGAGGGGACTTTTTGGATTTCTTTGCGCATCGCTTCGAGTTCATGGTGGGTATATCGCTCATGCACTTTGCTCTTATGCCCCGAGAGTTTCATTCGAATCTCCTGAGAGACTCCTTGATTAGCCTGCTCGGATATGGCTGTGTGCCTGAAGCTGTGAAAGCCGAGTGAGAAGAAACGACGTCCCTTTCCAGGGGCTTTGGGGACAGATTCCTCTTCAGCATAAATACCGGCTTGAGCCATTAGGCGACGGAAGGCCAAAGACAAACCGCCCACACCTCCGGTTTTTTTTGCACTCAGTGATGGGAACAAAGAGGCCTTAGCAGTCTTGGAGTTGACGGACAGACCACTCAAATAGTCAATGATGTCGGGATGCAGGGGATACTCTTCCCCCCTTCCCTTGTTGGTATGCCGGGTCTTCTGCGGCCTTAAGCGAAGGCTTTGGCGTTCGGCATCGATGTTCTCCCACGTCAATTTTGCGGCATCACCAATTCGCAAACCATGACAGGCCCCAAAAAGAATCATTCCTCTCCATTCAATGTCAGCCACCGAAAAAAGAGCTCCTATCTGCTCACGGGTGAAGGTGTCACGGGTGTTATGGCTGGCAGAGAGAAGATCAACCGCTTCGGCAGGGTTACTTAAAATCAGACCTTGTCGCCTGGCGGTGTTGAATGGAATGCGGAGGGTTTTCACCGCCATGTTGGCGGTGGTTGAGCTTTTGCCCTGCTCCACCTGCAGATCGCGAAATCCCTCGATGTGCCTGGGAGTGATGGCGGAAAGGGGCTGAGTGGCTTTCTTGTCCAAGAAGACAATGAAGTCTTCGACTGTCTTCCGATAACGGAGAGATGTCCCCTGAGCCTTGGTCATCGTTTTGCTTTGAACCCACTCCAGAAGGAAACTTTTTGTATCTGTAAACGAGAGGCTTTCTCCTTGGGCACGCTGATAGATGTCCCCGATGATCTTTCGAGCCTGAACCTCAGTCAGCTGTCCTTGGCGGGCAATTTGAGCGGTACGTTCGATTTCCATGCACACCTGCATGGCCTGCGCACGGTTTCGTTGTTTAGTGCTTCGCTTTAGCTGCTTCCCGTCAGGGGCGGTGTAGCAACAGATCCAGTAGGGGCTGTTTTCGCGCTTCCAAAGGCTGGCCATAGTGAGAATATAAGTGAGAATATTCACCCATGTTTTTGATGTGCGTCAATGCTTATTATAAGTGATTTATGCGAGCTAAAGAGGCCGAGATAGAATCGCGAGTTCGAGTCCTATCATTCGCTCCAGTTTCAGTCGTTACTTCAAAAATCAAGAGGCGTCGGCTTATAGCCTCATGGTAGACGGCGCTGACCTATGGCTCTAAGGCAGTGAACGATTGCCTCGTCTTTCGTATGACAGGTGATGCTGAATTTGAACTTGGTGTAGTCGGCCTTCATATGTTTTTCCGGTTTTAGACTCTCGCCCGCTCAAGCTTGAGCACAAGCTCTCCTCCCAGGCCCTCAAGCATTGACAGGCTTATGGGCTCTATGGATGGTTGACCGCCCTTTGGGGCTTCTTCATGACGCATTCGAGTTCTGATTCACAACGGGTGGTGACATTCCGCATCCAATATCCGGCTGCCTGGGCGGCGGGGATTTTGGTTGGCTTAATTCTTCTGGTGGCGGCTTCTCGGGGCTATCAGCGGTGGGTGGATAAGCGGCGGATTGAGCCGAAGGGGTCGATTCCCAGTCCGGAGCTGGTGGATAGGCAGCTGAATCGGCGGGTGGAGACGCTTCTCCGCTCGCTGACGCTGGAGGAGAAGGTGGGGCAGTTGGTCCAGTATACCGGCGGGGTGAAGACGGGGCCGGGGACGGGGCGGCCGGATTACAATAAGCTGGTGGCGGAGGGGAAGATCGGCTCGCTCTTTAACGTCGTCGGGGCGAAGGATGTGAACTTTTTCCAGCGCCTGGCGGTGGAGAAGGGGCCGCACCATATTCCTCTTCTCTTTGGTTACGATGTGATTCATGGGGACCGGACGATTTTCCCGGTGCCGCTGGCGCTGGCGGCCAGTTTTGATCCGGGACTGATTCAGGAGGTTGCCCATATTTCCGCGCATGAGGCGGCGGAGGACGGGGTGCGCTGGGTTTTCTCGCCGATGGTGGATATTGCCCGCGACGCGCGCTGGGGCCGGATCACGGAGGGCGCGGGGGAGGACACTTATCTAGGCTCGGTGCTGGCGGCGGCTTATGTGCGCGGGTATCAGGGGGAGAGGCTTTCGAAGCCCGGATCGGTGGCGGCCTGCGTGAAGCACTTCGCGGCCTACGGCGCGCCGAACGCGGGGCGGGAGTACAATACGGTGGATATGTCGGAGCTGACGCTGCGGCAGGTTTACCTGCCTCCCTATCTGACGGCGATCGACGCGGGGGCGGCGACGGTGATGACGGCGCTCAATCCTCTTAACGGGGTGCCCGCGACGGCCAACCGCTTTCTTTTGACGACGCTGCTGCGGCACGAGTGGCGCTTTGCCGGGGTGGTGGACAGTGATTACGGGGCGGTGGAGGAGCTGATGAATCACGGCGTGGCGCAGACGGAGGAGGTGGCGGCGCGCAAGGCGATCAGCGCGGGCGTGGATATGGATATGGAGAGCGGCCTTTACGGCGCGACGCTGGCGAAGCTGGTGCAGGCGAAGAAGCTGCCCGTCTCCACGCTGGATGAGGCGGTGCGGCGGGTGCTGCGGCTGAAGTTTGCCCTGGGGCTTTTTGAGCATCCCTATGCGGACGAGAAGAAGCCTTCCTACGTGGCGACGCCGGCGAAGCGGGAGGCCGCGCGCCGGGCGGCGGAGGAGACGCTGGTGCTGCTGAAGAATGGCGGGGTGCCGGCCGGGACGCTGCCCGCGCTGCCGATTTCAAGGACGGCGACGCACGCGGTGGCGCTCATCGGGCCGCTGGCCGACTCGGCCGATGACATGCTGGGCTCCTGGCCGGCGGCGGGCGATTCCGACGATGTGGTGACGCTGCGCGCCGCGCTGCAGGCGCGTTGCGAGGCGGCGCACATCGCCTTTCAATACGCGCGGGGGACGGAGATTTTGACCTCTTCGGACAGCGGCTTTGCGGAGGCGGTGGAGGCGGCAAAGAAGGCGGATGTGGTGGTGCTGGCCCTGGGCGAGTCGGGCGAAGGGATGTCGGGCGAGTCGTCTTCCGTGACGCGCCTGGATCTGCCGGGCAATCAGGAGCGCCTGCTGGAGGCGGTGGCCGCCGCGGGGAAGCCGGTGGTGCTGGTCCTTTTCAGCGGCCGCCCGCTGACGGTGACGTGGGCGGCGGCGCATGTGGCGTCCATCGTGGAGGCGTGGTTCCCGGGCATCGAGGCGGGCAACGCGGTGGCCAATGTGCTTTTCGGCGAGGTAAATCCCTCCGGCAAGCTCCCCGCGACGTTCCCGCGCACGGTGGGGCAGGAGCCGCTCTTTTACAATCAGTTGCCTACCGGGCGCCCGGCGCGGGGGGTCGACCTGACGCGGCCGCCCGCGGGACCGACGGAGAAATACCTCTCCCGCTATATCGACGAGGTGAACGCGCCGCTTTTCCCCTTCGGCTTCGGCCTTTCGTACACTTCCTTTTCCTATTCCGACGTGAAGGTGGACCGCCACACGATCTCCGCTCAGGACCTGGCTTACCGCACGGAGGGCAAGACCCTTTCCCGCGCGAAGCAGGTGCGCGTCACCGCGACGGTGCGGAACAGCGGGCCTGTGGCGGGGACGGAGGTGGTGCAGCTCTACGTGCGGAATGTGGGCGGCAGCATCGAGCAGCCGGTGCGGGAGTTGAAAGGCTTTACCCGCGTGACGCTGGCGCCGGGCCAGGCGAAGCAGGTGGAATTCTCCCTGGGCTTCGGGGAACTTTCCCATTACAATCTGCAAATGGAGCCCGCCGTGGAGCCCAGCGACTGCACGGTGTGGGTGGGCGGCAGCTCGGAAGCCGAGCAGAGCGCCTCTTTCCAGATCACTCCGTAAGCCCTTTTCCCGTTTCCGTTCCGCATGCGTCTGCACGTCACCCTGGCCCTGGTCACCGCGCTCATTCTCTACGTGGCGATCCGGCATACGCCCGGGCGGGCTTTCCGCTTCGCGCAGGTGGAGGCGATGGCCGCGAAGCTGGCCCAGGAGAGGTTTGTCCCCGCGCCGGACGTGCTCCCGCCCGCGCTGCGGAAGTTGACCCCGGAGCAGGAGGGGAAGATTACCTGGAAGGAGGCTTACCGCGTCTGGCGGGACAAGGGGCTCCCCTTCCAAGTCGACTTTTACCACGTTACCCGGGAGTTCCCCACCGGGCCGCGCATCAATGTGGTCGACCGCCGCGGGCCGCATCCGCTGGCTTATGCGCCTTCCTTCTTCGACTTCAAGGACCTGGACCTTCGTCCTCCGCTTCCCGCCGCGCTGCCGTACGCCGGCTTCTACCTGCGCTACCCGCTGAACAAGCCCGACTCCCTCGACGGGTTCTTTTCCGCCATGGGGGCCAGCTATTTCCGCGCCATCGGGCGGCACGAGGTCTACGGCCTTTCCGCGCGCGGCCTGGCCATCGACACCGCCTCGCCGGAGCACAAGGAGGAGTTTCCCGCCTTCACCGAATGGTGGCTTCAGCGGCCCGTCTCCGACGCCACGGAAATGACTCTCTACGCACTTCTGGACAGTCCCAGCGTGGCCGGGGCCTACGAGTTCAAGGTGAGGCCGGGCAACCACACCGCCGTCGACGTCCATGCCGTCCTCCATTTCCGCAAGAGCATGCGGCAGGTCGGCCTGGCTCCCTTCTCCAGCATGTATTTCTACGGGGAGAACAGCGGCAGCCACTACGGCGACACGCTCCACCCGGAGATCCACGACTCCGACGGGCTCCTCCTCTGGACGGGCAATGACGAGTGGGTCTGGCAGCCCCTGCACACGGAGCCTTTCATCCAGCTCTATCAGCGGCCGGAAAAGAGCCCGCGCGGGTTCGGCCTTCTCCAGCGGGACCGGGACTTCCAGCACTATCAGGACCTGGAGACGCTTTACAACGTGCGGCCCAGCGCCTGGGTGACGCCGCACGGGGACTGGGGCAAGGGGAATGTCACCCTCATGCAGCTGCCGACGGACAACACGAACACGGACAATGTTGTCCTCTTCTGGCAGCCGGAAAAGGCCCCGCAGGCGGGCGACCGGATGGAGTTCTCCTACACGATCGATTTCTACATGACCGACAACCAGCGCCCGCCGCTGGGCACCGCGGAGGCGACCCACGTCAGCACCCCGCCGCCGCCCGCGCCGGGGGCCAAGCCCGTCCTCTCCCCCACGGGCACCGTGCCCGTCACCTTCGTCATCGATTTTTGGAGCGACGCTCTTAAGGCCCTCCCCGCCCATCACCCGCCTGACCTGGAGCTGGCCGCCGAACCCGCCGGCACCGTCATCCGCACGCAAAAGCTGGAGCGCAACGGCTACGACGGCTCCTGGCGCGTCACCTTCACCGCCGAGCCGCTCAAGCGCCAGGTGCCCACCGTGCTGCGCTGCCGCCTCCTGCGCGGCGGCAAGCCGATGACGGAAACCTGGACGTACACATGGCATCAATAAGATGAGCTCCCCTTCCGCCGCTAACCAGGAGGCCTGGAACGAAGCCCACCGCCGCCTCGTCGACTACCTCGACTCCTTCGCCTGGGCCGACGCCCGTCGCGTCGCGCAAATGGCGCTGGAAATCGGCGCGGACGCGCAGTCCCTCCACGCCGCCGAGCCCGCCCGGGATCCCGTCTCCGTGACCATGGGCCTGGCGCAGGAGCGCGTCGCCGCGTGGCTGGCGGCCGGCCTGGGGGACGCCTCCCCGGAACGCCACGGCACCGCCTGCCTGCCGCTGCTCCTCAGCGGCATCCCGCAGCGGCAGCCCGCCGCCTTCCTGGCGGAGCCCCCGTCCGAGGCGGTCCGCCAGGCCATGCAGAAACCCCTCCTCATGGTCGGCCCGGACCTGGCCATCTCCAGCATGACGCCGCGCCACCTGGACTACGGCGCGCTGCGCGGCCTGGCCAGCCAGACCTGGCACCGCTGGGAGCCGCGGGAAGCCCTCGTCGCCGTCCTCCTATGGACGACCATCGGCATCCTCCTTTACCACTGGATCCCCGAATGGCTGTGACCTCCCCTTCCCGCCCCCCGCGCCTCGACGGCCTGCGGCGCACCCTCTTCGTCGGGCTCGTGCTGCTTTTGACCGGCGTCGGCTTCTCCTTCTTCCTGGACACCTTCGCCGACCAGCGGCTGAGCACCGGGGACTACATCGCCCTCTCCCTCTTTCCCCTCCTTTTCAGCCAGGTGGTGATCGGCTGCGTGCTGGCCCTCTTCGGCTTCTTTGACCGTCTGCGCGGAGGGGATCCCTGGCACCTCATGCGCGGGGAGTGGCGGGAGCGGGAGGAAGAGATCCCCCTGGCCGCCACCGCCGTGGTCATCCCGGTCTATAATGAGGACGTGGCCCGCGTCAGCCGCGGGATCGAGAACATGTGGCGCAGCCTGGAAAAGACCGGGCAGATCGAGAATTTCGACTTCTACCTCCTGAGCGATTCCAACAGCCCCGACCACTGGGTTGAGGAAGAGTGCGCCTGGCTCCATCTTTGCCGCCGCCTGGGCGGCTTCGGGAGGATCTTCTACCGGAAGCGCCGCCACGCCATCCACGGAAAGAGCGGCAACGTGGCCGACTTTTGCCGCCGCTGGGGCCGCCGCTACCGCTACATGATCGCCCTGGACGCCGACAGCGTCATGTCCGGCCCGCTCATGGTCCGGCTGGTGCGGGCCATGGAGGCCAACCCCACCGTGGGCATCCTCCAGACTCATCCCCGGCTGGTCCTGGGCAGCTCCCTCTTCCGCCGCGTCCGCCAGTTTTCCGCCGCCCTCTATGGCGACATCTTTGTGCGCGGGTGCAGCTTCTTCCAGACGGCCTCCGGCTCTTACTGGGGGCACAACGCCATCCTGCGGCTGGAGCCCTTCATGGAGCACTGCGGCCTCCCCTTCCTGCCCGTGCCGGACCGCTCCCAACGCCACATCCTGAGCCACGACACCGTGGAGGCAGCCCTCATGCAGAAGGCGGGCTACGAGGTCTGGATCGCGGGTGAGGAGGAAGGGAGCTACGAGGAGGGCCCGCCCAACCTGAGCGACATGCTCAAGCGGGACCGCCGCTGGTGCGCGGGCAACCTCCAGCACTTCTGGTTCCTCTTCGCCCACGGCATCAGCCTGGGCAGCCGCCTGCAGATCTGGATCGGCCTCATGGCCTACCTCAGCTCCCCTCTGTGGCTCGGCTTCCTCTTGGCCGGTTCCTGGGGCCTCTACGACCGGACGCGCTTCCTCAATCTCTCCGCCGGCCCGGAGGAACTGGGCGCGCTGGGCGCCTCCGCCTCCGCGGCGGCCATTCCCCTGGGGCTCATCACCCTCTTCCTCCTCTTTTTGCCGCAGATCTTCGGCCTCTTCGTCGGCTTCTTCCGGCGGCGGGAATTCGGGGGCTTTGCGGCCCTCTTGCGCGGCATTTTCCTGGAAACGGCCCTCTCCATCCTCACCGCGCCCGTGCTCATGGTCTTCCACACCATCTTCGTCGCGGCGGCGATCCTCAAGATCCAGATCCAGTGGTCGACGCAGAACCGCGTCGACCACGGCCTCTCCTGGTCTCACTGCCTGAAGGCCTACGGCTGGCTGACGCCCTGCGGCGTCCTGGCCCAACTGGCCGCGCTCCATTGGCTGGGGAAACCCGGCTTTTGGCTGGCGCCCATCTGCCTGGGCTGGGTTTTGGCCCCCCTCCTGGCCTGGTACACCGCCCGCGGCGACGCCGGGGCGGCGGCCCGCCGGGCCGGTCTGTTTCTCATCCCGGAAGAGATCGCCCCGCCGCAAGAACTGGAAGGCCTGGCGGAGGAAACCGCCGCGCCCGAACCCGACCTCTGGGCCCAGGCGATCCTTTGCCCCTACGTGCTGGCCGTCCACCTCTCCATGATGCGCCGCCGCCTGAAGGTGCCCGACGAGGAGACGGACCCCGCCCGGGCGCTGCTGCGCCAGCGCCTCGTGGAAGCGGGCCCCGCCGCGCTCGACCGGAAAGACCGCTTCCGCCTGCTGGGGAGCGCGGGCTTCCTGGTCCAGCTCCACCGCACGCTGTGGGCCGCGCCGGAAGCCGCCCTCCACCCCGACTGGCGAACGCTCATGGACCGCGCGGGAAAAAGCTTCCTCCTGCGGCGTTACTTAGTCCCCGCCGAGCGATCTTGATGGCCACCCGCCCCGGAGCCGCCTACAAGGTCTGATGCAGAAGAAGCCGTTTTCCGAACTGGGGCTTTCCCCCGAAGTCCTCAAAGCCGTCGCCCAGATGGGCTTTGAGGAAGCCTCCCACATCCAGTCCCAGGCCATCCCGCCGCTGCTGGCCGGGTCCGACGTCGTCGGCCAGTCCCAGACCGGTTCCGGCAAGACGGCGGCCTTCGCCATCCCCGCCATCGAGGCCGTCGACCCCGCCCTGCGCGCGCCGCAGGTGCTCATCCTCTGCCCCACCCGGGAGCTGGCCGTGCAGGTGGCGGAGGAAGTGGCGAAGCTGGCCGCCTTCAAGCGCGGCGTGCGCGAGCTGCCCGTCTACGGCGGCCAATCCTACGAGCGCCAGTTTCGCGGCCTCCAGCAGGGGGCGCAGATCATCATCGGCACGCCGGGCCGGATCATGGACCACCTGGACCGGGGGACGCTGAAGATGGACCAGATCCGCATGGTCATCCTGGACGAGGCCGACCGGATGCTCGACATGGGCTTTTTGGACGACATCCGCAAGGTGCTGGACCAGGCCCCGCCGAAGCGGCAGACCGTCTTCTTCTCCGCCACCATGCCCCGCCCCATCCAGGGGCTCATCAAGACCTTCACCAAGGACCCCGTCCACGTCGCCATCGAAGCGCAGGCCCGCACCATGCCCGCCATCGACCAGGTCTACTATGAGGTCGACCGCCGGGCCAAAGTCGACGTCCTCTGCCGCCTCATCGACCTGCAGGACATCAAGTTCGGCATCGTCTTCTGCGCGACCAAGTCGATGGTCGACGAATTGACGGAGCACCTCACCGCCCGCGGCTACGCCGCCGACAAGATGCACGGGGACATGACCCAGACCATGCGGGAGCGCGTCATGGCCAAGTTCCGCAAGCGGGGGATCGAGTTCCTTGTCGCCACGGATGTGGCCGCGCGCGGCCTGGACGTCGACGACGTGGAGGCGGTCTTCAACTACGACCTGCCGAACGACGGGGAGGACTACATCCACCGCATCGGCCGCACGGGCCGCGCCGGCCGCAGCGGGCGGGCGATCACCTTCGTCGCCGGGCGGGAGATCTACAAGATGCAGAACATCATCCGCTTCACCAAGAGCACCGTGCGGCGGGAGCGCGTCCCCTCCGAGGAAGAGGTCGAGCAGAAGCGCGCCGACGTTTTCCAGGACTCCCTGCGCCAAGTGCTCGAAGAGGGCAAATACGAGCGGCAGGACGCCCTCATCGGCCGCCTGCTCGACCAAGGCCACGCCGCCACCGACATCGCCTCCGCCCTCATCCACCTCTTCCGAGCCAAGGAGGAAAAGCCCCGCGCGCAGGAGGAGCCTTCCTCCTTCCGGCCCGGGCACCGGCCGCGGGAGGATCGCTATGAGCGCGAGCGCCCGGAACGCCCGGAACGGCGCGAGCGTCCCGGCCGACGCGACGACTACCCCTCCCTGCAGGGGGACCGCTCCACGCGGGAAAGCGGCGCCGTCTCCCACGAGGCCGGGATGGTCCGCCTCCTTTTGGGCGTGGGCAAGGAGCACGACGTCCGCCCGGGCGACGTGATCGGCGTCATCCTCGGCACGACGAAGCTGCCGAAGGAGGCCGTCGGCGTCATCCGCCTGCAAGGCCGCCAGACGTTCGTCGACGTCGCGGAGGAACACGCCGACCTGATCGTTTCCAAGCTTTCCGGCATCTCCTTCAAGGGGCGGAAGCTCTGGTGCAAACGGCCCGCCTAAAGCCCTTTCATCGGGCGGTTTGCAAGAAATCGCCGCCCCCCGGATATTCTTTAACCTGTTTATTACAAACAAGTTATTTTGGGTGGCATACCGCCTGCACCTTAGCAGGCATGACTACCTATACTGCATATACTCCTTCCGACCTGGAAACGGTGGCCGTCAGCCCGCAGGCCCGGACGACGGCCAAGGTGATGGGGTGGCTCTGCTTCGTCGGCGGCTTCGCCTCGATCATTGCCTCCATCCTATTCTGGTACAATTCCGGCGGCCTGAGCGCCGACCCCATCGCCATGGCGCACGGCGAGCGCTTCGGCATCTTCATCGGCCTCTGGGCGCCTACGTTCTTCATCCTAAGCAACCGCTTCGACCGGTCCGCCCATAGCCCCACCGGCCTCTAAGGTTTTTCCGCCACCACCGACAACCAACACGCCTGCCCGCGGCGCTCCGGTTCCCCGGAGCGCCGCTTTCTTTTTCCGGGCCGATCCCCCATGCTGGCCGGGTGAAAGAAGTGACGATCCACACCGACGGCGCCTGCCAGGGCAACCCCGGGCCGGGCGGCTGGGCCGCAGTCCTCGTCTCCGGCGGCGCGCGCAAGGAAATCTCCGGCGGCGACCCGGCGACGACGAACAACCGGATGGAACTGACCAGCGCGGTGGAGGCGTTGCGCACCCTCAAAGAGCCGTGCCGCGTCCTCTTCCACACCGATTCCCAATATCTGCGCCAGGGCATCACCTCCTGGATCGCCTCCTGGAAGCGGAAAGGCTGGGTGACGGCCGCCAAGACGCCGGTGAAGAACGCCGACCTCTGGCGGGAGCTGGACGCCGCCGCCGCGCCCCACCGGATCGAGTGGCGCTGGGTGAAAGGCCACGCGGGCGACACGGAGAACGAGCGGTGCGACGCGCTGGCCACGGCGGAAGTCGCCCAGATCCGCGCGGGCTATCGGGCGGAGGAGCTGCGCTCCCTGCTGGAGGAATTCGTCCGCGCCCAGCAGCCCCCGGCGGAGCCAACCCTCCTGTGAACCCCGCCCCCATCGACCCCGGCGTCCGCATCGGCCACGTCCACCTGAAGGTGGCCGACCTGGAACGCTCCCTGGCCTTTTACCGCGGCGTCCTGGGCTTCCAGCTCATGCAGCGCTTCGGCCGGCAGGCGGCCTTCGTCTCCGCGGGCGGTTACCACCACCACCTGGGGCTCAACACCTGGGAAAGCCGCGGAGGCTCCCCTCCCGCGCCGGGCACCACCGGCCTCTACCATGCCGCCATCCTCTATCCCACCCGCGCCGCGCTGGCCGACGCCCTGCGGCGGCTGGTGGAGGCGGGGATCCCGCTCGACGGCGCGGCCGACCACGGCGTGAGCCAGGCCCTCTACCTCCGCGATCCCGACGGCAACGGGCTGGAACTTTACTGGGACCGCCCGCAGGCGGAATGGCCCCGCACCGCCACGGGCGAGCTGGCCATGGTGACCGAGCCCCTCGACTTGGGCGACCTCCTGCGCGCAATATAGGCAGACCGATGCGGCCCCTCCTCGCCCTTTGCCTCGGACTCGCCTTTCTGGCCTGTGCCGGGACCGCGCCGTCCGCGCCGCTTTGGAAAGAGGACTTCGCCGGGCCTGGCCTGGGCGGATGGCGGGTAGAAACCCACGGCGACGCCAAGGGCGCCGCCGCTCTCGACCCGGAATCCCCCGACGGCAGCCCCGCCCTCCGCCTGGCCGCCGCGCCCCCCTCGGCGCGATCCTCGACTTCGCCGCCCCCGGCTCCTTCCCCGTCCAGGCGGGAGAGGAACTGGCCCTGCGCGTCCGCGCCGCCGGCCGCCGCGCGGGAACTGCCTTTCTGGCCGTCCGCTTCGAGCCGACGGGCGGCGAGGCCCGGCTGGAACTGCCGGAAGGGACGTTCGAGAGCCGCCTCTTCACCCAATCCTTCCTGGTCCCGCCGGGAGCCACGCAGGCCCGCGTCATCGGCGCGGTGCTGGGGGCGACCGACGCCCTCTGGCTCAATGCCCTTTCCGTCGGCTACCCCCTGCTGCCCCGCACCGGCCTGCGCGCCCCGCTGGGCGTGCCCGCGCGGGACACGCTCTTTCCCCCCACCCCCGCGCCCGCGCGGGAGCTGCTGGCCCTGGACGTCTCCAAACTGCCGCCGGACGCCATCCTCTTCGCCGTCACGCTCCAGGGACTGGTCAACCGGAGCCAGCCGCGCCTCTACCTCTTCCACAAGCCGGACGACCGCTTCTGGGCCGACTGGCTGGTGGAGGCGGGCTACGTCGGCGCGATCAAGGAATTGTCCGGCCTGCCCGCGCTGGTCGCCGCCTTTCGCGCGGAAATCCCCGCCGTAGTCGTCTACGATCCGGCCCTCCCCGCCAGCCGCCACGCCGCCGCGCTCCTCGGCGCGCTGCAGGGCTGCCCCGCCACCGGGCGGGAGACGGCCAACACCCTGGGCCTCCCCGTGGCCTCCGACCTGACCGGCCGCTGGAAACGGAACGTCGACGCCTACCGGGAACTGTGGGCCAAATACCGCGACCGCTTCGACGGCGCCTCCCTGGCCGTCCACAATCCCCTGCGGAGCCGTCCCGGCGGCCTCGACTTTCTTGTCCAAAAACGGGTCTTCACCTTCTGGGTTTCCGGCCCGCGCGACCAAGACCCGGGCGGAGATCCTGCGGCGGAACTCGACTTCGCCCACGAGGTGCTGGCCGCCCTGCCGCCGAACACCCCGGTCCTGGGCTGGCAGGAAAACGACGTCCACGGCCTATTTCCCGACGAAGCCCTGCGCCTGGCCTCTTCCTACGCGAAGTTCATCGTGGGGGGCGATTTTTGCACGAACCTCTCCGTCCTGAGCGGCCTGCGCGTCCCGCCCGACGTCTTCCGCCAATCGGCCCACAGCGTCGGCCTGGTCTGGTCGGGCTCCGCCCAGCCGGACGTAGAGGAGCCCAGGCTCCTCTACGCCACCTTGAGCGCCCTTTCCGGCGGCGAGAGCCCCGGCATGTGGCAGCATGAGATGGCCGCCCTGTGGCGCGATCCCGCCCGGGGCCGCGTGCCGGTGAACTGGTCCGTGCCGCCCGCCGCGGCGGAGCTGATGCCGCCCGTCCTGGCCTGGTTCTACCGGCAGGCGACGCCGCATGACCTCCTGCTCTGCGCCCACTCCGGCCTGGGCGCCATCGACCCCCGCTTCTACGCCCTGCGCTACCGGGCCGCGGACCGGGATGCCATCTGGAACGCCTACCTGGGCCGCCTGGACGGGGCGCTGCGCGCGCTCGACCTCGACATCCTGAGCCTCCATGCGGGCGGCGCGGCGGCCGACGCGCGCTTCTTCAGGGGAGCGCCCGCCCTGCGCGGCATCCTGGCCGGCCTGGACCGGCAGGAAGGCGCCACCGCCCTCAACCCGGTGGAGGCGGTCGACGGCAAGCCGGTCTTCCACACGCTGACACGGGAACGGACGCGCCTCGACCTCCTGGCGGGGGAAAAGGCGGCGGCCGAATACGCACTGCGGGAATTCCTGGGCAGCGCGCCGAAGGAGCGGCCCGCCTACATGAGCGCCCTGCTTCCCCTGGGCGCGCTCCGCCCCGCCCTGGCGGCAAAGCTGGCCGCCTCCCTGCCGCCGGACGTGAGGCTGGTTGACGCCGACGCGCTGGTCGACCTGTGGACGAAACGGCTGAAGCCGTAGCGGACGCTAGCGCGGCTTGACCGCCTCGATCGTGGGGCCCTGGCCCGCCTCGGCCGCCGCCACGCCGGGACGCCGCGCGGCGTCGAGGCCGCCTCCCGCCAGCATCTGCGCCGGGGTCGGCTTGCGGGAAAAGCCGTAGTTGAGGAGGAGCGGCGCGTCGGTCCACTTGTTCGCGCTGTGGAGGATGATGAGCTGCAGCTCCCGCCCATTGCGGATGACGGAGGCGGCGAAGGTATGGAGCGCCCCGTCCTTGGAGCCGCCGCTGGGGCCGTTCCGGTACCAGCCGGTCTTGGCCGCTTCCATGCCGGGGTAGACGCCCAGCAGGCGGTTGTGGTTGTGGACGACGGCTTTCTTGCTCTCCAGCGCGTAGGACTTCATCCGCATGATATCCCGCAAGGCGGGCTGCTCCACGGCGGCGCGGAAGATTTTCAAAAGATCCACGGCCGTGGTGTGGACACCCGGCGCGGGCCAGCCGTTGGGGTTGACGAAGTGGGTGCGGGTGCAGCCCAGCTCCTTGGCCCGCTCGTTCATCATGTCGACGAAGGCGGGGACCGACCCGGCGACGTGCCGCGCCAGCGCCAGCGCGGCGTCGTTGGCGGAGGAAATGAGGAGGGCGTGGACCAGGTCCTTCACGGAAACCGTCTCCCCCGCCTTGAGCGGGACGTGGGTGGGCTGGAGGAGGTCCCCCTTCTCGATGCGGACGTCACCCTTCAGCCCGGTCTTTTCCAGGACCAGGAGGGCGGTGAGCATCTTCGTCGTGCTGGCAGGGGGCAGCTCCATGTCGGCGTTTTTCTGGAAGAGGATCTCGCCCGTCTGGGGATCGACCAGGAGGGCGGCGGTGGCCTTCAGACCCTTGAGCGGGTCTTTGGACGGAGCTTCGTGAAGCCGCTTCGGCGCAGAAGCGGCGGGCGTGCGCGGGGTAAGCGCCTGCGCCGGATGCGCCCAGGCGTCCAGGAACGCCAGGCTGCCAAGACCCAGAAAGGAACGCCGGGAAAGGGACGCGCGATTCATGCGGTCCTGCAGGAAGCTATTTTCAGGCCAAAAACCGGCAAAAGTTCACGCCCAGAAAAGAAACCGACGCCGCCCGGGCTACATCGGCCCCAAGTAAACCGCCTCACTCTCCGTCCAGGCGGCGCTGCGGACGATGCGCAGGAGCTGGCGGTTGAGCGCCTCCCGCCAGGGACTCCCTTCCCGCAGGGCGATGGAGAAATTCGACGGGGCCAGGATCTCCGGCAGGACAACCAGCGGGCTGTCCGCGTCCTCCCGGGCCAGGTAGCGGAGGATCGCCTCGTTATGGATGAGGACGTCGCACTGGCCGCGCAGAAGGGCCGACTGGGCCTCGAAGACGCTGGGGAAAACGGTGCGTCGGAGATGGCCCGCGGCGGCGAACTCGTCCCCCGCCGATCCTGCCACCACGGCCACGCGGAGCTTCCCCAGGTCACCGCGCAGGGAGGAGCCGTCCTGGATGTTTTTCACCGTGACGACGGAGATGATGGTGGCGGTGAAGATGGAGGTGACGACCAGGCTGGCGAACATGAGGGCGACGGCGACCGACCGGCCCGCGAAAGTGTGGGGAATCTTGTCCCCGTAGCCCACGCCCGTGACGGTGACCGAAGACCACCACAGGCCGGAGCCGACTCCCTTCCAGCCGCTGCCGGCGAAGGAGGCGTTCTTACGGCGTTCCAGGAACCAGATGAGGAATCCGGCCCCCATCACCAGGAGCGCCACCAGGCCGACGACGCTCAGGACCGGCCAGGAAAAAACGCTCTGGCGCATCAGGCGGGTGATGGACTTGCCCCCCGGCAGCACCTGCATGGCCAGGCCGGTATGGAAATAGGCGTCGGTGAAATCGACGACCGACTCGGTCTCCTCGTTCATCGGATAGGGGCGCAGGGCGACGTCAGCCTCCCCCCCGGCGATGCAGGCCAGGGAGGTGTCCGGCTTGACCTCGACGAAGCGGTAGGGAATCCCCAGGTCGTGGGCCACCTGCTTCCACAGATCGACGGAGATCCCCCGCCAGGCGCCGCCCTGGTCCCTGATGACGAAGGGGGGGAACTCCTCCACCGCCACGGTCAAAGAGCCGCCGCTGCCGGGAATATGCGCGGGAGCCGCCCGCGCGCCGCAAAGGAAGACGGCCAGGAAAAAGCCGAGGAAAACCCGGAGCATGCGGGCCAGCTTACGCCGGATCTCTGGCGAGACAAGGCTGGGCCGCCCCTCTACCGGCCTTATCGGGAAAGGGCGGCGCAGCGGACTTTACGAATGCCGCCGGGATGAAGCTTTACCACGGGGCCGCCGCTCCACGGCGGCTTGGGGAGAAGGCCTCTCCCTCGACGGCGGCGGGGCAGGCTCCCGGATCACCCCTCGAGCGCCCTTGTCCTCCCGCAGGCCGATGTAAGAGGGATGCCGCAGCGCGCCGTCATCGGTCCATTCGGTGAAGCGGACCTGGACGACCAGCTTCGGCTTAACCCAGCGGTTTTCCGAAGGCTTCCAGCCGGGCGGGCGCCAGCGGCCGCCTGGTTCCCGAAATCCCTCGAAGCGCGGCGCGGGCACCTCCAGCGCCAGGAGCTTCTTGTGGAGCAGGGCCAGGGACTTGCCGTTAAAGCCGGTGCCGACCTTGCAAACGTAGACCAGTTTTCCCCGGACGTCGCGGCAGCCCAGGAGGAGGGCGCCGAAGTGTTTCCGGCTCTTGCGCGGCAGGCTGTAGCCGACGACGACGAATTCCTGCTCCCGGACGAACTTGATCTTCACCCACGCGCGGGAACGGCGGCCGGCCTCGTAGCGGGAGTCCTTCCGCTTGGCGATGGCCCCCTCCCCGCCGAGCTTCCGCAGCGTCTCCAGGACCCGGGCCGGGTCCTCCGCGAAGAAGGCGGAGGGGCGGACGGGATCGCGCGCCCGGGCCAGGATCGCGGCCAGCCGTTCCTTCCGCTCCAGGAGCAGCAGGGCGCGCAGGTCTTTTCCCTCCGCCATGAGGACGTCGAAGACGTAGTAGACGAGCGGCGCTCCGCTCTCCGCCTGGTTCTGCAAGATCTGGAAGGAGGAAGCTCCCTTGGCATCCAGGGCGCAGACCTCCCCGTCGAGGATGCACTCCCGCACCGGCAACCGGGCGACGGCGGCGGCGACCTCCGGAAAGCGCTCCTCCAGCGGCTTGCGGTTGCGCGACCAGAGATGGACCGTTTTCCCCCGCTTCACCGCCAGGGCGCGGAAGCCGTCGAACTTCACCTCGTAGAGCCAGCGGCCGTCGTGGGGCGGCGGCGCGGTGACGGCCGCCTTCATCGGCTCGACGAAGCCTGCGCGCATGGCGGGCTCCTAGCGCTTCCGCTTGGCGGCGCGTCGGCGGGTGGAGGTCCCCTTCGGCGCCACGCCGCGGCGCGGGGCGGCCATCCGGTTGCCCCGCTGATATTCCCGCACGCTGCGCTCCAGCATGGAGACCAGGTCGACGCCGGAGGCCTTCGCCTTCGGCTCCTTGGCGGCGGGGGCCTTCTTGCGGGGGTGCTTGGCCTTCTCCTCGATCATGGCCAGGACTTGCTCCTTGTATTCGTCCTTGTAGCGCTCCGGGTTCCACTCCCGCGTCATGCCGTCGATCAGCTTGCGGGCCATGTCGACCTCCCGCGGCCGGGTGTGCGCGGCCTTGGGCAGCTTGATCTCGGAGGGGTCGGCCAATTCGTCGGCGAAGTGCATGATCTCCAGGACCAGGGCCTGGCCCTGCGCCTTGAGCCCCGCCAGGTGCTCCCGCGCGCGGATGACGACCTTGGCGATGCCGATCTTGCCCGAGTTACGCAGCGCCTCGCGCAGGAGGGCGTAGGCCTTGTCGCCGCCTTTCTGCGGCTCCAGGTAGTAGGGTTTCCGGAAATACATCGGGTTGATCTCCTCCTGGGGGACGAAGTCGAGGATGTCGACCGTCTGCGCCGCCGCCTCGATGTCGACCCGCTTGAAATCTTCCTCCCTCAGGACGACGAAGCGGCCCTTCTCGTATTCGTATCCCTTCACGATCTCCTCCCAGGGGACTTCCTTTCCGTCCGCTTCGGCGACGCGCTTGTAGTTGACCGGGGAAAGGTCCGACTTCCGCAGCAGGCGGAAGGACAGCTCTTCCCGCCGGGTGGCCGGGAAAAGCCCGACGGGGATGGTGACGAGGCCGAATGTGATGGAACCTTTCCAGAGCGCTCTCATCGCCCAATGTAAGCCGGAAAGGCGCTTAGGCAAATTGGCCCAAAGCTGGAGCGACGCGGAGCCAGGGCTGGTCGTAGAAATCTGTCTCCGGACCGTAGAGGACGGCCCGATCTTCCGAATAGAAATAGCGGCAAGCGCGCGGCAGGAAGCGGCGGTGGAGGCCGGGCAGGGCGGGCCGCAGCATCTCGAAAGAGGCGGGGGCGTCGACGCAGAAGAGGGCCGTCTGGACCGCCACGCCGTCCTTCTTGAGGTTCTTGAGGGGATGGGTGGAGAAGGAGGCGAATTCCTGCCGCAACTCGAAACGGAAGAGGGGGCCCAGGTCGGCCAGGGCCCGCCGGAAACGCTCCATCTCCCGGCGGTCCGCCTCGGCGGCGCCGGAGGAGGCCTTATGGGCCAGCGTGGCCTGAAAGGCCTGTCCGACGGCCGGAGGCAATTCCTGCACGGTGGTCTTTTGCGCGTAGCCCGCCCAATGCCAGAGCCGGACGCGGGCTTCCCCTTTTCGCAGAACCGCGCCGTCCCAGCTCCAGGGGCCGGGCTCGTCATAGTAGGAGATATTGTAGTAATCGCGCGCCTCCCGCTCCGGTACCATTTGATAGGGCACCGCCTTGTTCATGCAGAGCATGCGCAGGGAAAACTGGTCGAAGAAAATGCCGAGCGGCGGAATAAGGTGGGAATAATTCGTCACCATCCAGAGCCGCCAGATATCCGGATCGGAAAGGGCGAAGACGCCGATGTTGATGGGGGCGACGGGCAGGCCGTAGTCGACGTTTTGCACGTCGTGGGTAAAGAGGGCCTTTTCCTCCCCCTCCGTCAGGGCGGGAAGGCGGTCAAGGATGAGAACGTCCGAGTCGAAGTAAAGGACGCGCCCGTAGAGGCGGGAAAGAAAACCGCCGACGACCAGGCGCAGCCCGACGATCTCCCCCGGATGGCCGATCTCCTCCTGCCCGGCGAACGCGGCGTAAAGGGCGTCGTCGATCAGGAGGAAGGGAATTTCCGGATGATGCGCCTTGAAGGTGAGGCGCAGCAGCCTGGCCGCCGCGCGCGCCTCCGGGCCGATGGCGATGGTGAAGGCGACGGTGGGTCCCATGGCCGCCCCGGTTCCGGCCTTCCGCCTTTCCCCTTAGAGGAGGAGTTGCGCGGGCTTTTCGATCAGGGTCCGCAGCTCCTGGAGGAACTGGGCGCCGATCGCCCCGTCGACGACGCGGTGGTCGCAGGAAAGGGTGAAGCTCTGGCGGTGGCCGACGACGATCCCCCCTTCCTCGTTCACCACGGGCTTCTTCACGATGTTGCCGACGGCCAGGATGGCCGCCTGGGGCGGGTTGATGATGGCGGAGAAGCGGTCGATGCCGTACATGCCCAGGTTGGAGATGGTGAAGGTGCCGGTGGTGTATTCCTCCGGCTTGAGCTTCCCTTCCTTGGCCCGGACGGCCAGGGCCTTGGCCTCGTCGCTGAGGGCCTTGAGGCTTTTGTCCTGGGCGTCGCGCAGGACGGGGGTGATGAGCCCCTGGGCGATGGCGACGGCGAAGGCGAGGTGGACGGAAGCGAACTGCTGGATCGAATCGCCCAGGAAGGAGGCGTTGACCGCCGGGACGCGGCGGATGGCCTCCGCGGTGGCCTTCAGGACGAAGTCGTTGAGGCTCAGCTTGAAGGGCTTGGGCAGCTTCTCGAAGCCCGCGTTGAGCTCCGCGCGCAGGGCGACGAGGGGGGCCGCGTCGACCTCGATCTCCAGGTAGAAGTGGGGGATGGTGGTCTTGCTCTCCAGGAGGCGCCGGGCGATGGTCTGGCGCATGTTGGAGAGGGAGATCTTCTCCTCCTTGGCGATGGCGCCGGCGGGATGCAGTCCCCAGCCGCCGCCGGAGCCGGCACGAGATCCGCCCGCGACGACGTCTTTCTTCACGATGCGGCCGCCGGGGCCGCTGCCGATCAGGCCGGAAAGGGAAACGTTCATTTCCCGCGCGACCTTCTTGGCCAGCGGGGAGGCCTTGGCGCGGTCGGCGGAGGCCGGGGCGGAAACCGCCGCGGGCGCGGGGGCCGGGGCGGCGGAGCCGTTGGCGGGGGCGGCCGCTTCGGCCTTGGCGGGAGCCGCCGGGGCCGCGGCGGGGGCGGGGGCGCTCTCGTCGATCTTCTCGTCGGCGGTGCCGATGATGGCGATGCGGGAATTGACCGCGGCCTTGGAGCCGGCGGCGACGAAGATCTTGCGCAGGATGCCGGAGTCGAAGGCCTCCAGGTCCATCGTCGCCTTGTCCGTCTCAACCTCGGCGATCACATCACCCGATTTGACGCTGTCGCCCTCTTTTTTAAGCCATTTGACGAGGGTGCCCTCCGTCATGGAGGGGCTCAAAAGGGGCATGGTGACGTCTTTAGCCATAGGGGGTCTTTCTTTCTCTCTGGGAAGCGGTGCGGGAAGCGCCGCGGGTTATTGCAGCACGTCCCGGACGGCGGCGATGATCCGTTGCTCGTTGGGCATGACGGCCTGTTCCATCCGCCCGTTGTAGGGCTGGGGCACGTCCATGCCGGTGACGCGGGTGATCGGGGCGTCGAGCTCGTCGAAGAGGCGGCGCTGGACGTCGTAGGCGACCTGCGCGCCCCATCCGGCGTAGGGCTTGTTCTCTTCCACGATGACCAGGCGGTGGGTCTTGGCGACCGACTCGGCGATGAGGTCGAAGTCGTAGGGCTTGATGGTGCGCAGGTCGATGACCTCCGCCTCGATGCCGTCCTTGGCCAGTTCCTCGGCGGCGGCCAGGGCGCGGTGGGTGGAGGCGCTGTTGGCCACCAGGGTGACGGAGGAGCCTTCCCGGCGGATGCGGCCCTTGCCGATGGGAACGAGGAAGTCCCCTTCGTCCGGCACTTCGCCTTTAAAGCCGTAGAGCTTCTCGTTCTCGATGAAGCAGACGGGGTTGTTGGAGCGGATGGCGCTCTTCAGCAGGCCCTTGGCGTCGTCCGGGAAGGCCGGGGTGATGACGGTGAGGGCGGGGACGTTGGCGTACCAGTTCTCCGGGGTGTGGGAGTGGGTGGCGCCGACCTGGAGGCCGCCGCCGGAGGAGCCGCGCAGGACCAGCGGCACGGAGAACTGCCCGCCGGACATGTAGCGGATCTGGCCCGCGTTGTTGACGATTTGGTCGAAGGCGACGAGGGAGAAGCTCCACGTCATGAACTCGACGATGGGGCGCAGGCCGTAGGTGGCCGCGCCGACGCTCAGGCCGACGAAGCCTGCCTCGCTGATCGGGGTGTCGATGACCCGCTTGGGGCCGAATTTCTTGAGGAGGCCCTGGCTGACCTTGTAGGCGCCGTCGTACTCGGCCACTTCCTCGCCCATGAGGAAGACTTTCTCGTCGCGCTCCATTTCCTCGGCCATGGCCTGGTTGAGCGCCTCGCGCATCGTGATCGTCTGCATCGTCGGGAAGGTCTTTCTAGAAGTGGTTGTAGTTGCCGCGCGGGATCTCGGGGATCTGGTCCTCCGGGGACAGCATGTCGTCGTAGATCTCGGAGGGATCGGGCTCCGGGCTCTGCTCGGCGAAGTCGTAGGCTTCCTGGACTTCCTGCTTCACCTCTTCGTCGAGCTTTTCCAGATCGCCCTCGTTCTTGACGACCTTCTGCTCCAAGAGGCGGGCCTTGTAGAGGAGGATGGGGTCGGACTCCTTGTGCTTTTCGATTTCTTCCTTGGTCCGGTAGTTGCCGGGGTCGGACATGGAGTGGCCGCGGTAGCGGTAGGTCCGGATCTCCATGAGGGTGGGCATGCTCTCCGTGCGGGCCAGGGCGACGGCCTCGGCGGTCTTCGCCCGGACGTCGTCCAGGTCCATGCCGTTGGCGACCAGGCCGGCCATGTCGTAGCCGTGGGCGCGGTTGACCAGCGGCAGGCCGGCGGAGGAGCGGGCCAGGCTGGTGCCCATCGACCACTCGTTGTTTTCGATGATGTAGATGATGGGCAGCTTCCACAGGGCGGCCAGGTTGAGCGACTCGTGGAAGGGGCCCTGGTTCACCGCGCCGTCTCCCAGGTAGCAGAGGGTGACGCGCTGGGTGCCCAGATACTTCTGGGCAAAGGCCAGGCCTGCGCCGAGCGGCGTCTGCCCGCCGACGATGCCGTGGCCGCCGTAGAAGTGCTTTTCCTTGGAAAAGAAGTGCATGGAGCCGCCCTTGCCCTTGGAGCAGCCGGTGGCCTTGCCGAAGAGCTCGGCCATGCACTCCTTCGGAGTCATGCCGCGGGCCAGGGCGTGGCCGTGGTCGCGGTAGGCGGTGATGACGGCGTCATCCGGCTGGAGGACGGAAATGGTGCCGACGCCCAGGGCTTCCTCGCCGATGTAAAGGTGGCAAAAGCCCTTGATCTTGCTCTGGGTAAAGGCCTGGGCGGCCTTTTCCTCAAAGCGGCGGATGAGCAGCATCTGGCGGTAAAGCCGGAGCTTTTCCGCAGGCGGCAGTTCCAGAGAAGAACCTTTTTGGGGAGCGGACTTGGTCTCGGCGGAACTCATATACGGCGGAGAGTATGGCGGGGGACAAGGCGCTTTTCAAGCACGTCGCGTAATAAGAGAAGGGATTGATCGTTTTAGGATACCTACTAGGTTCAGGCCATGGCCGAAACCCGCCGCAGCCCCCTGGACGCCCTGCTCGATTCCTACGCGGCCTGCGGAGGGATCAACCACCTGCAGGGGGCCAATCTTCCCTCCCGGGCCGCCGTCGGCGCCCTGACGGAGGAGCTGCTCCACCTCCTCTTTCCCGGCTTTTTCTCCGGGCAGGCCCTGGCGCCCCGGGAGGTCCCGGCCTTCCTCTCCGGGCTCCTCGACTCCCTCCGGCCCCGGCTGGAAGTGGAGATCGCCAAGAGCCTGGAATTCGCCGCCCCCGGAGGAGACGCCGCCGCCCTGGCGGAAGACTTCCTGGAGGAGCTGGCACCCCTGCGCGCCATTCTGCAGACGGACGTGGAGGCCGCCTTCGACGGCGATCCGGCCGCCACCAGCACGGAGGAAGTCATGCTGGCCTATCCGGGCATCGAGGCGATCGCCGTCCAGCGGATGGCCCACCTTCTCTATAAGAAAGGGGTCCCCCTTCTCCCCCGCATGATGACGGAGTGGGCCCACGGCCGCACCGGCATCGACATCCATCCCGGCGCGGAGATCGGCACCCATTTCTTCATCGACCACGGGACGGGCATCGTCATCGGGGAAACCTGCAAGATCGGCGACCACGCGAAGATCTACCACGGCGTCACCCTGGGGGCCCGCTCCACCTCCGGCGGGCAGCAGCTGCGCGGCAGGAAGCGCCACCCCACCCTGGAAGACCACGTCACCATCTACCCCGGCGCCACC
Source organism: Verrucomicrobium sp. (assembly GCA_028283855.1). Lineage (NCBI taxonomy): Bacteria > Pseudomonadati > Verrucomicrobiota > Verrucomicrobiia > Verrucomicrobiales > Verrucomicrobiaceae > Verrucomicrobium > Verrucomicrobium sp. The sequence continues at coordinate 41,695 of JAPWJX010000003.1, forward strand.
ATCCTGGGCGGGGAAACGGTCATCGGCGCCCGCACGGTCATCGGCGGCAACGTCTGGCTGGTCCAGTCCGTCCCGCCCGATTCCCAGGTCATCCTGCCGGAGCAGCGGATGCAGATCCGCAACCACCACGCCGCCGGCGGCGATTGGGAAATTTAAGCCTTCATGAAAAAGCCCCTCCTGTTCCTCCTCCTGGCCTGCCTGCCCCTGCCCGCCTGGGCCAAGCTCGTCACCCGCGACGTCGACTACGCCGACGAGGCCGGCACCGCCCTGCAGGGCTACCTGGCCTATGACGACGCCGTCTCCGGAAAGCGCCCCGCCGTCGTCGTCCTGCCGGACTGGCGCGGCATGACCGCCACGCCGAAGGAGCGGGCCGACATGCTCGCGCAGCTCGGCTACGTCGCCTTCGTCGCCGATATTTACGGGAAGAGCGTCCGCCCGCAGAGCGTCCCGGAATACGTGGCGCAGATCAAAATCTACAAGGGGGACCGCGCCCTCTACCGGGAGCGCGCCCGCGCGGCCTACAAGGAGCTGCTCCGCCAGCCCCAGGCGGACGCCGCCCGCACCGCCGCCATCGGCTACTGCTTCGGCGGCACGGGCGTCGTCGAGATGGCGCGGGACGGCCTGCCCCTCCTGGGCGTCGTCAGCTTCCACGGCGGCCTGGACGCCCAGCCCAGCCCGGCGGGCAAGGCGATCCGCGCCAAGGTCCTGGCCCTCTGCGGGGCGGACGATCCCATGCAGCCCGCCGTCGACCTCGTCGCCTTCGAAAAGCAGCTGCGGGACGGCGGCGTCGACTACCAGATCGTCTCCTACGGCCACGCCCAGCACGCCTTCACGGACAAGGACGTCGACGCCCTGAAGATCCCCGGCGCGGTCTACGACGCCAAGGCAGACCGCCGCTCCTGGCAGGCGATGCGCGACTTCTTCGAAGAACTCTTCGCCCGGTGACGTGACGACGCGCCTCTACCTGGACCACAACGCCACCACGCCGCTGGACCCCGCCGTCCGCGCGGCGATGGAGCCGTACCTGGGCCAGGGCGGCAACCCCTCCTCCATCCACGCGGAGGGCCGCCGCGCCCGCGCCGCCGTGGACGACGCGCGCGACCGCGTCGCCGCCCTCCTGGGGGCCAAGCCGGGGGAAATCGTCTTCACCTCCGGCGGCACGGAGAGCTGCAACCTGGCCATCCGCGGCCTGGCCCTGGCCTCCGCCGGGGGCGCGCGCGGCCACCTCGTCACCGCCGCCACGGAGCATCACGCCGTCCTGGACTGCTGCCACGCGCTGGAAAAAGAGGGCTGGGCCCTCACCGTCCTGCCCGTCGGCCCGGAGGGGCGGATCGACCTGGCCGCGCTGGAAGCCGCCCTGCGGCCGGACACCGCGCTGGCCACCCTCATGACGGCGAACAACGAGACCGGCGCGCGCCAGCCGGTCGCCGCCGCCGCGGCCCTCTGCGCGGCGCGGGGCGTCCGCTTCCACACGGACGCCGTGCAGAGCGCGGGCAAGGAGCCCCTCCCCGGCACGGGCGGCGGCGTCGTCGCCTTAAGCCTGGCCGCGCACAAGTTCTACGGCCCGGCGGGCGCCGGCGTCCTGCGGCTGCGCGCCGGGGAGCCCCTGGCCCGCCTCCACCACGGCGGCAGCCAGGAGAACACCCGGCGGCCCGGCACGGAGAACGTCGCCGCCATCGTCGGCCTGGCGGAGGCCCTGGCCCGCGCGGAGGTCGCGCGGGAGACGGAGGCGCCCCGGCAGGCCGCCCTCGTCGAGCGCCTGTGGGAGGGCCTGCGCGGCCTGCCCGGCGCGGCCCGCCACGGCGATCCCGCCGACCGGATCTGCAACACCCTCTCCGCCACCTTCGCCGGGCTGGATGGGGAAGCCCTCCTCATGGCCCTCGACCTGGAGGGGCTGGCCCTTTCCTCCGGCTCCGCCTGCTTGGTCGGCTCGGTGGAGCCCTCCCACGTCCTTTTGGCCATGGGCGTGCCGGAGGAGCGCGCCCGCGCCGCCGTCCGCTTCTCCCTGGGCCGCTCCACCACGGAGGCCGACGTCGACGAGGCCGTCCGCCGGACCGCCCGCGTCGTCGCCCGGCAAGCCGCCTTGCAGCGCGGCGGAACCGCCGTAACCTAAGGCTTCCATGACCGCGGCCCTCCTTCCCGACCTGCAGGAAGCCTCCGCGCGGCTGGAGGAGTTCCTCTCCGGCTTCCTCCACCGCAACGCGGAGCGGTACGCCTACGGCGCGCTCTTCGAACCCCTCTACGACGACCTGGCCGAGCACCTCCTCCACCGGGGCAAGCGGCTGCGCCCCCTCCTCTTTCTGGGAACCTACCGGCTCTGCGGCGGCGCCCGCCCGTGGAACGATCCCGGCCTCCTGAGCGCCGCGGCGGCGCTGGAACTCCTCCACTCCTTCATCCTGATCCATGACGACGTGATCGACCGCGCCGAGCGCCGCCGGGGCCGCCCCACCCTGCACCGCCGGATGGCGGAGCGGCTGGGCCGCCTGCCCGGCGCCGACCGGCTGGGGGAAAACCTGGCCGTCGTCCTGGGAGACATGCTCCACGCCCTGGCCGTCGACACGCTGCTGGAGGCCGACTTCCCCGCCCCCGTCCGGGAGGCCGCCCTGCGCCGCTTCCTCCAATACGCCGGGGACACCGGCGGCGGCGAGGCGCTCGACATCCTCCTCTCCACCCAGGACATCGCCCGCGTCACGCCGGAGGAGATCGAGCGGATGTACCACCTGAAGACGACGCGCTACACCTTCGAGGCGCCCCTCCTCCTGGGCGCGCTCCTGGCGGGAGCGCCCGCGGAGACGGCCGAGGCCCTCGCGGCGTCCGCCGAGCTCCTCGGCCTCGCCTTTCAGATCCGCAACGACCTGGAGGAATACGCCCACTTCGACCTGCTCGACCCCGCCCTTCAAACCGACCTGCTGGAGGGGAAGAAGACCCTCCTCCTCCGCGCGGCCTACGAGGGGCTGGGCGAGACCGACCGCTCCTTCCTCCAGCTTTGCCTCGACGCGCCCGGCAGCCGGGGCGTCTCCCTGCGGAAAATCCGCGAGCTGATCGAGAAATCGGGCGCCGCCGCCACGCTGGAGCGGCGGCAGGAGGAACTGCTGGCCCGCGCCCAGGCGGGCCCCGCGCCGTGCGGGGAGGTCGTCTCCCTGGCCCGGCGCATCCTGCGCGGATGAGAGAAGCCGCCGCGCCCCCCCTGTGGCAGGGGGCCGTCGCCTCCGAGGCGGCCTGGGAACGCCTCGTCGCCCCGTGCGAGGAGATGACCCGCCGCCACGCCCGCAGCTTCTACTACGCCTCCCATTCCCTGCCGCGCGGCAAGCGCCAGGCGGCCTACGCCGTCTACGCCTTCTGCCGCCACGTCGACGACGCCGTGGACCTGGCCCCGGACGGCGCCGCCCTGGCCGCCGCTCTCGACCGCCAGCGCACCCTCCTGGACGACTTGGAGCGGGGCCGCGCCGGGAGCCTGCCGTGGGCGCCCGCCTTCATCGCCGTCTGGCGCTGGGCCCGCATCCCGCGCCGCTACCTGGAAGACCTCCTCGCCGGCATGGCCATGGACCGGGGCCGCGTCCGGCTGCAAAACTGGGCCGAGCTGGAACGCTACTGCTACCACGTCGCCGGGGTCGTCGGCCTGGTCATGACCCACGTCTTCCTGCGGGAGCCGGAGGAGCGCCTCCTGCTCCCCGCCCGGGACCTCGGCACCGCCATGCAGCTGACCAACATCCTGCGCGACGTGGGGGAGGACTTCTCCCGGGACCGCGTCTACCTCCCCGCCGACGAGCTGGCCGCCCACGGCGTGACGGAGGCCGACCTGGCCGCGGGCCGCGTCACCCCCGCCTGGCGGGCATTCATGGCCGTCCAGATCGCCCGCGCGCGGGACCACTACCGGCGGGCGGAGCCGGGCATCGACGCGCTGCCGCGCGACGGCACCCGCCGCACCGTCTGGACGATGCGGGAGGTCTACGGCGGCATCCTGGGCCGGATCGAGGCGGCCGGCAGCGACGTCTTCACCCGCCGGGCCCGCGTCGGCGCGGCGGGCAAGGCACTGCTGGCCTTCCGCGCGTGGAGGAAAAGCCGGTGATCCCCGCCCGGCCCAGCCGCGTCCTGGACGCGCTCTTCTACCCCTACCTGCGGCGCAAGCTGCGGCAGCGGTTCCAGAACGTCTACCTGCGCGGGGCCGGCCGTCTGGCCGCGCTCCCGGCGGACCGTCCCGTGATCGCCTACGCCAACCACACGAACTGGTGGGACCTCCTCCTCCTCTACCGCCTGACCCGGGAGATCCCGAAGCGGTGCTACGGCATGATGGAGGAGAAGCACCTCCGCAAGTATCCCTTCTTCCGCGCCATCGGCGGCTTCGGCGTCGACCTGGAGCGGCCCGATCCCGCCGCCCTCCGCTACGCCCTGCGCCTATTGGACGACCCGCGCGCCCTTCTCTGGATCTTTCCCCAGGGACGGCTGGCGACGCCCTACGAGCCCTTGGAAATCCGGCCCGGCCTCCCCTTCCTCTGCCGCCGGGCCCCGCGCGCCGTGATCCTGCCCGTCGCCTTCCGCTACGAGTTCTTCCGGGACGACCTGCCCGTGGCTTTGATCGAAATCGGCGCGCCGCTGGAGAGTCCGGACGCGGAGACGCTCCGCGCGGCGGGCCAGGCCGCCGCCGACCGCCTGGCGGAGGCCGCCCGCGCGCGGGACCTCGCCGGCTTCGCCCCCCTGCTGCCGCCCCGCCTTTCCATCAACAAAAAATGGGAATGGGCCTGCCGCGCCGCGACGGGTAGGCTCCGCGGCTTCGATCCCAGCAATTAGACCATGCACCTGCTCCACACCCTCGACCTCGCCATCCTGCGCCAGATCAACCTGGCCTGGGCCAACCCCTTCTTCGACCGGCTGATGCCGATCGTCTCCGATCCCAATTTCTTCCGCTGGCCCATCCTGATCGCGGCGGTCCTCTTCCTCCTCTTCGGCGGGTTCCGGGGGCGGGTTTTCGTCTTCCTCATCCTGCTGGCCGTGGGCGTGGGAGACGGCGTCATCGTGGAGCACGGGAAGAAATGGGTCCGCCGCGCGCGGCCGAACGAGGCGATCGCCGGGCTGCGCATGCCCAGCCGCCAGGGGCTGAAGGAATCCCAGGTCCTCCCCCATCCCGGGCGGCGCTCCTTCCCCTCCGGCCACACGTGCAACAACGTGGCCCTGGCCGTCGTCGCCTGCGCGGTCTACGGCCTGCGCCGGGCCTGGTGGCTTTGGCTCTGGGCGGCGCTCATGGGCTATTCCCGCGTCTACCTGGCCGCCCACTATCCCACGGACGTCTTCTTCTCCGCCCTCTTCTCCGCCGCCTATACCCTGGCCCTGCTGGCCCTGGCGCGGCTGGCCTGGAACCACTGGACGCCGCGCCGCTGGCGGGCAGCCCATCCGGATTTGTTGCCCCTCTGGGGCAAGGCGGCCTAGTCTTCCCGCATGCTCTACCGCGCCGCCGTCGTCCTGGCCGGGGACGGGATCCCCGTCGCCGACGGAGCCGTGCGCGTGGAAGGGGAGCGGATCGCCGCCGTCGGCCCCGCCGCGGAATTGCCGCCGCTGCCGGGCGAGGAGGTCCGCGACCTGGGCCCGCAGGTCCTCTCCCCCGGCTTCATCAACGCCCACTGCCACCTGGACTACTCCCGCATGCGCGGCCTCCTGCCGGGGCAGCGCTTCGTCCGGTGGATCGAGTCGATCAACGCCCTCAAGCGGAGCTTTTCCGACGACGACTACCTGGAGGCGATCGCCTACGGCTTCACCCTCCTCCAGCAGGGCGGGACGACGACGGTAGCCAACATCGAGAGCTTCCCGGAGCTGCTCCCCCGCCTGGGCCCGCCGCCGATCCGCGCCTGGTGGTTCCTGGAGCTGACCGACCTGCGCCAGCGCGTCCCGCAGGACGAATACTACTTCGGCATGCTCTCCTTCTTTCAGGAGCGGACCGACTGGCTGGGCGGCTTCGGCCTTTCCCCGCACTCCCCCTACACCGCCTCCCTGGACCTCTACCACCTGGCCAAGCGGTGCAGCGAGGAATACGGGATGCCCTTCACCACCCACATCGCCGAATCCCTGGAGGAACAGGAGATGTTCCTCTACGGCCAGGGGCCCCTCTACGAGATGATGCACAAGCTGGGCCGGGACACCTCCGACTGCGGCCAGGGCTCCCCCCTCTCCCACCTGGTCGAGAACGGCCTCCTCACCCCGCGCTGCCTGGCCGTCCACCTCAACTACCTCCAGGAATACGACTGGCCGCTGCTCGTCGCCAGCGGGGCCAGCGTCGTCCACTGCCCGAAGTCCCACGCCTACTTCGGCTACGCCCCCTTCGAGCTGGAGCGGATGCAGGGGGAAGGGATCAACCTCTGCCTGGCCACCGACAGCCTGGCCAGCAACACCAGCCTGGACCTCCGCGCGGAGGCGCGCGCCGCGATCGCCGCGCACCCGGGCCTGACGGACGCCGACGCCTGGCGGATGATCACCCGCAACCCGGCCCGCGCCCTGGGCCAGGCCGGGCGGCTGGGGGAAATCTCCCCCGGCGCGCTGGCCGACCTCGTCGCCTTCCCCTTCCTTCCCCATGGCGACCCGTTCGCCAGCCTGCTGGAATCGGCCGGCAGACCCGGCCTCCTCGTCGTCAACGGCCAGGCCCTCTCCGTGCCATGAGCGGCCGCGCGGTCATCACCGGCGGCGCGGGCCACCTGGCCCGCGCGGCGGCCCACGAGCTGGAAGCGGCGGGCTGGCACGTGGATCGGCCCGGGCGCGAGGCGCTCGACGTCCTGGAGGAAAACTCCGTCGACGCCTATTTCTCCGCGCGCCCGGAGCCCCTGGACCTCCTCATCGCCAACGCCGGGGTGATCGACGACCGCCCCGTCCCCTCCCTGACGGAGGCCTCCTGGGACCGCGTGGTGGGGACCAACCTGCGCGGGGCCTTCCTCTGCGCCCGCGCCGCCCTGCCGCTCCTGCGCGCCGCGCGGGGGCAGATCCTCTTCCTCGGCTCCCGCTCCGCCCGCAGCGGCCCGGCGGGCCAGGCGGCCTACGCGGCGGCCAAGGCGGGCCTCATCGGCTTCTCCCAGTCCCTGGCGCGGGAGTGGGGCCCGGAGGGGATCCGCTGCAACGTCGTCCTTCCCGGATTCCTGGAAACGCGGATGACCGACTCCCTGACTCCGGAAGCCCGCCACCGCGCGCTGGAAGACCACGCCCTGGGCCGCTTCAACACGCCGGAGGAAGCCGCGCGGGGCCTGGCGCTCCTGGCCACCCTTAAGAACGTCTCCGGCCAGGTTTTCCAATTCGACTCCCGCGTCGACCGCTGGTCCTGAACATGGGCTGGGACTTGGAAAACGACCTCGCCGCGCGGGAAGCCGCCGGGCTGCGCCGCCGCCTGGCCCCGCCCGCGGACGGCCTTTCCCGCGCCTTCTGCACGAACGACTACCTGGGCCTCTCCCGCCATCCGCGCCTCATCGAGGCCGCGCGGGAGGCCGCCGCGCGTTACGGCGCGGGGGCGGGCGCGTCCCGGCTGGCGGGCGGCAACCTGGAACCCCACGCCGCGCTGGACGAGGCGCTGGCCGCCTTCAAGGGCCGCCCCGCCGCCCTTTCCTTCTCCTCCGGCTACGCCGCCGCGCTGGGGACGATCCCCGCCCTGGCCGGCAAGGAGGACGCCGTCCTCCTGGACAAGCGGGCCCACGCCTCCCTCATCGACGGCGCGCGCCTCTCCGGCGCGACGCTCCGCGTCTTTCCCCACAACGACCTGGACTACCTGGAAAAGCTCCTGCAAAAAACCGCCGCGCCGAAATACCGGAGGACCCTCATCGTCACCGAGTCGGTCTTCTCCATGGACGGCGACCTGGCCCCGCTGCGCGCCCTGGCCGACCTGAAGGACCGCCACGGCGCGTGGCTCCTGGTGGACGAGGCCCACTCCACCGGCATTTACGGCCCCGGCCGCCGGGGCCTGGCGGAGGCGGAGGGGCTGACCGGCCGGATCGAGGTCCAGCTGGGCACCCTCAGCAAGGCGCTGGGGACCAGCGGCGGCTTCGTCGCCGGATCGCGCGCGCTCGTCGACACGCTCCTGAACCACGCGCGGAGCCTCATCTACTCCACCGGCCCGAATCCCGCCGCCTGCGGCGCGGCCCGGGCGGCTCTGGATCTGGCCGCCTCGGAAGAGGGGGAGCGGCTCTGCCGCCGGCTGTGGGAGAACGCCGCCCGCTTCGGCGCGCTCACGGGGCTCTCCTCCCCTTCCCCCATTTTCCCCGTCCTCTGCGGGGCGGAGGAGCGCGCGGTGGCCGCCCAGGCCGCACTGGCCGCAAAGGGGTTTCAAATTCCCGCCATCCGCTATCCCACCGTGGCGCGGGGGCAGGCCCGGCTGCGGGTGACCCTCACCGCCGCCGCGGCGGAAGGGGAGATCGCGGCGCTGGCCGACGCGCTGCGGAATATTTAGTAGCCGTCGACGCGGGCCGCCGCGGCGGCCTGCGTGCAAAGGCAGGAGACGCCCGGCAGGGCGGCGTTCAGGGCCTTGAGGAATTGGGGCTCCCGCCCCGCGTCGATCATCTGGATGGGGACCATGCCTTCGCGGCCCGCGTCGGCCAGGAGCGCGCCGAAGGCGGCCGCGTCCCCCCGGCGGAGCGCCTCGGCCCCCGCCTCGACCCGCGCGTCCTCCCGGCGGTTCTCGTCGCCGTCGACCGGCGCGATGACGAAGCTGGCCCCGGCGGGCAGCGGCAGATACTCGATCTCCTCCGATCCCTTTTCGATCCGCGCGGCGTGGCCCGCGCGGCCGAAGAAGGGGGAGAGGGTGTCGGCCAGGGCGACGGGGCCGGGCGCGAATTCCTGCAGGGCTTCCTGGACCAGGTGGGCCAGCGCGGCGGCGTCGGGCTCCGGCTGGTCCGGCGCAAAGGCCCGGTGGAGAAAGAGGACGGCGGCGGAGGCCAGCGCGGCGGGGCCGCCCAGCCCCTCCCCGGCGGGCAGGTCGCTCTGGATCGTCAGGTTGGCGCCGCCGACGGGCAATCCCTTGCGGCGGAAGACGGAGAAGACGGCCAGGAGCGGGTCGGCCCACGGCTTTTCCGCCGAGGGTTCCAGGCGGCGGAGCGACCCCTCATACGTCGCCGGGATATCCCGGGCGTAGACCAGGATCTCGTCATTGTCCCGGCGGCTGCCGGAAAGGAGGATGCCCTGCTCGATGGCGATGAAGAGGGCGGGCCCTTCGACGCCGTCTCCCAAGAGGACGGCGCGGCCCGGAGCGTAGCTTTTGATCATACCGGCTTAATTTAAGCCGGGAGGAAAAGCCCCGCAAATGGGGCGATTACTTAGGGAGGTGGACTTAGGCGGCAGCGTGGCCGTCTTAGAAGCTGTACACCACTTCCAGGTCAACCAGCTGGGCGGGGCCGCTGCCGGTGGAGACGGTGCTGGCCACGGTGGGCGTGGAGGCGCTGGGGGAAAGGTCGGTCGCCGTGGCGCCCCAGTCCAGGCGGTATTCGGCGCGGAGCAGGACGTTCTCCCACGCGTTGAATTCCGCGGTAAGGGTGTAGCTGTAGATGTCCTGGCTGCCGGTCAGGTTGCCCGCGTTGATGTTGCGGAATTTCTGCCCATCGTCGCTGTGGATCCAGTCGGCGCGGCCCGCCAGGCTCCAGAGCTTGCTGAACTGGTATTTGGCGTAAAGGGCGGCGCCGGTCCAGGTGGTGTTGTTGTCGCCCGCGCCCGGGACGGAGGTGGCGTAGGAGCCCAGGTCGCCGTTGAAGCCCAGGGAGAGCTTGTTGCCGGCAAACTTCGGCTTCCACTGGCCCCAGACGTCGTAGAGCCAGGCGGTGCGGCGGGAGGCGGTGTAGGCGGAGCCGTCGTTCGGGTTGCCCAGGATGTTGCCGGTGCCGGAGGTGTTGGAGGAGGGGTTGAGGCCGACGTAGCCGCCGTGCTGGAGGTTGGCGTTGCCGCCGGGGGCGGTGAAATTGATGGTGCCCAGGATGCCCGCGCCGTCGGTCCCCGTGGCGTTGCCGAAGGAGGTGCCGGTGGAGCTGTTCCAGCCGTCGACCACGCCGCCCTTCACGTCGATGTTGTCGTTGAACTTGTAGCTGGCCAGGACGCCGGTGTGGAAGTTGGGCGTCAGGGAGTAGAGGTTTCCGTAGGTGATGTTGGCGTTGGAGGGGCGCTCGATCACCTCGTAGCCCAGGGGGGTGGCGAACTTGCCGATGATGAACTTGATGCCGTTGCCGACCGGCGCGTTGAGCTGGACGAAGGCCTGCTCCAGGAAGACGTTGTTGGCGCCGGAGTAGCCGCCGTCGGTCGCGCCGCTGGTGGTGCCGTCGATGGAGGAGCCGTCCTGGCCGACCATGACGTCGGCGCGGAAGCCGGCCGACATCTCGTTCTGGTCGGAAAGGGGCTTTTCCAGGGCCAGCTTCAGGGCGTTGAGGTTGAAGTTGCTGCCCGGCTTGCCGTCGGCAGGGAGGCGGGAGGGGACGGCGCTGGAATTGCCCTGGAAGCCGTAGGTGTAGCTGGCGTCGACGTAGCCGGAGAGGACGATGCCCGGCTTGGACGTGTTCAGATAGATGCCCTGGTCCTGGATGAGCTTCTGCATCTCCTCCTGGCTCATGGAAGAGGAGGCGGCGGCGGGCGCGTTCGTCTCATCCTGGGCCGCCGCCGTGAACGGGGCGACCAGGGCGAGGAAAGCGGCGGCGCGGACGAGGAAGGCTTTCATGGCTTTGGGGGCGGGAAAGGGTGGCGTACCTTCCCGGGGAGTCAACTTTTTCCTGCCGGTTGCGGCCTTCCTCCTTTTGTTCGTATAGTGAACAGGCATGAATCCCGAACAGGAGCGCCTGGACGCCGCCTACCGGAAGGAGAACCCGGAGCCCTGGCTCCGCTGGGGCCCTTACCTAAGCGAGCGGGCCTGGGGAACCGTCCGGGAGGACTACAGCCCCACCGGGGAGGCCTGGGACTATTTCCCCCACGACCACGCCCGCTCCCGGGCCTATCGCTGGAATGAGGACGGCCTCCTGGGCATTTCCGACGACCGGCAGATCCTCTGCCTGGCCTACGCCTTCTGGAACGGCCGGGACCCCTACCTGAAGGAACGGCTCTTCGGCGTCAGCGGGCCGGAGGGGAACCACGGGGAGGACGTGAAGGAGGCCTACTTTTACCAGGACAACACCCCGGCCCACACCTCCCTCTCCGCCCGCTACCTCTATCCCCAAAAGGCCTTCCCCTACGAGGACCTGGTAAAGACCTCCCAAAAACGCACCCGGGAGGAGCCGGAATACGAGATCTGGGAAACCGGCGCCTTCGCCGAAAACCGCTACTTCGAGATCGACGTGGCCTATGCCAAGGAGGGGCCGACCGACCTCCACGTGGAAGTCCGCGTCACCAACCGGGGACCGGAATCGGCCCCCTTCCACTTCCTGCCGACCTTCTGGTTCCGCAACACCTGGAGCTGGGCGAAGGACCGGGAAAAGCCGGTCCTGCGGGCGGGCGCGGGCAACTTCCTGGAGGCCCTGCCCACGGCGCAAAACCGCTTCGCCCCGTACCGGCTTTATTTCGAGCAAGGCGGAGAGGCCCTCTTCGTGGAGAACGAGACGAACACCGCCCGCCTCTACCAGGACGGCAAGACCGGCTTCTTCAAGGACGGCGTCCACGAGTGGCTGGTCGGCGGCAGGAAGGATGCCGTCAACCCGCAGCGGACCGGCACGAAGGCCGCCGTCCACTTCTTCGCCGACATTCCCGCCGGGGAGAGCCGCCTGTGGCGCCTCCGCCTGCGGGAGGAGAAGCCGGAGGAAACGCCCCTGGCCGATCCCTTCTCCCCGGCGGAGGCCGCCTTTGCCCGCCGCCGGGAGGAGGCCGACCGCTTCTACGGCGAGATCCAAAGCGACCACCTTTCGGAGGCCGAACGCCACATCCACCGCCGCGCCCTTTCCGGGCTGCTGTGGAACAAGCAGTATTACCACTTCGTCGTCCACCAGTGGCTGGAAGGAGACGCCACCCAGCCCAGCCCGCCCTACGAGCGCAAATACGGCCGCAACGCCGACTGGCACCACCTTTACAACAGCGACGTCCTCTCCATGCCGGACAAGTGGGAGTATCCCTGGTACGCCTCCTGGGACCTGGCCTTCCACTGCATCCCGCTGGCGCTGGTCGACTCCGAGTTCGCCAAGGGGCAGATCGACCTCCTCCTGCGGGAGTGGTACCAGCATCCCAACGGGCAGCTCCCCGCGTACGAGTGGAACTTCGGCGACGTGAACCCGCCCGTCATCGCCTGGGCGGCCTGGCGCGTCTACAAGATCGAGGCCAAGCGCCGGGGCGGCCGGGCGGACCGCGCCTTCCTGGAGACGGTCTTCCACAAGCTGCTCCTGAACTTCAACTGGTGGGTGAACCGGAAGGACTCCGAGGGGCGCAACATCTTCCAGGGCGGCTTCCTGGGCCTGGACAACATCGGCGTCTTCGACCGCTCCAAGCCGCTGCCCGGCGGCGGCACGCTGGAGCAGAGCGACGGCACCTCCTGGATGGGCCTCTTCGCCATGAACATGACGAAGATCGCCATCGAGCTGGCGCGGGAAAACCCCGTCTACCAGAACATCGCCACCAAGTTCTTCGAGCACTTCCTGGGCATCGCCGAGGCGCTCAACCGCCTCAGCGGCCAGGGGCGCGGCCTGTGGGACGAGGCTGACCAGTTCTTCTACGACGTCCTTTCCATGCCGGACGGCCGCGCGCAGACGCTGCGCGTCCGCTCCCTCGTCGGCCTGATTCCCCTGCTGGCGGTGGAGACGGTGGAGGAGGAGCGGCTGGAGGAGTTCCCGGAATTCCACCGCCGGATGGACTGGTACCTGACCCACCGTCCCGACCTGACCGGCCTCATCTCCCACTGGCAGGAGCCGGGGCAGAAGTCGCGCCGCCTCGTTGCCCTGGTCCGCGGCCACCGGATGAAGCGGCTCCTGGCCCGCATGCTCGATCCCAACGAATTCCTGAGCGACTACGGCATCCGTTCCCTTTCCAAGGACCATGAGGCGAACCCCTACGTCTTCCGCCAGGACGGCACGGAGGCCTGCATCAGCTACGAGCCGGGGGAGTCGACGAGCAACCTCTTCGGCGGCAACTCCAACTGGCGCGGGCCGATCTGGTTCCCGCTCAACTACCTCCTCATCGAGTCGCTGCAAAAGTTCCACCACTACTACGGGGACGATTTCAAGGTGGAGTGCCCGACCGGCTCCGGCCAATACATGACCCTCAAGTGCGTGGCCGACGAGCTCTCCAAACGCCTCATGCGCCTCTTTGAGCCACAGGAAGACGGCGGCGCGGCCTGGATGGGCCAGGGCACGGCGCGGGAGTTCTGGAAAGGGCGGAAGGAAGTCCTCTTCTTCGAATACTTCCACGGGGACACCGGCGCGGGGCTGGGCGCCAACCACCAGACGGGCTGGACCGCCCTGGTCGCCAAGCTGCTGGAGCAGCAGGCGGAACGCCGCGCGGCGGCGGATAAAAAAGGCTAGCCGAGGCCTAGGCCTAGCAGCAGCGGGCGGCCATCAGCAGCGCCTCGGCGACGCGGCGGGCGCCTTCGCCCGCGGGCCGCCGGGTGGAACCGGAGAGGTCCAGGCCGAAGGAGGCCAGGGAGGCCTTCAAGTGGTCATGGCGGGCCTGGACGGACGCCGGGGAGGAGGTGAAGAGGCCGCGCGGATCGGCGCTGCGGCGGATGGCTTCCAGATTTTCCCGGGCCTTGGCCGCGATGGGCTCCCGCAGCGCCTGGGGCGTCTGCTTCCAGACGAGCCGGCCGATCTCCGCGTAATCGGCGCGGGAGGCCTTCGCCAGCATGGAGCGGGAGACGAGGCCGTCGGCTGCGTTCCGCAGGGTGTTGTAAAAGGCGGTGGCCTGGCGCTCGGCGTCGCCGGAGGCGTGGACTTTCTTGGCGTCCAGGATGCGGGGGGCCACGTCGGCCAGGCGGCTGGCGCTAAAGTGACAGTATTGGCTCAGATCGACGCTCTTTAAGGACGGACGGCTCATGGGTACGGAGTAATTCGGCTATTTTTCCCGCGCCGCTTAAAAAATTACTGCGCGCCGCCGAGCCGCAGGGCGACGACGCCGACGATGATGGCCAGGAGGCCGCCGATCTTCACCGGCGTCATCGTTTCCTTGAAGAAATAGTAGCCGATCAGGGAGAGGAGGGCGACGCCGACGCCGCTCCAGATGGCGTAGGCGGTGCTGACCTCCATCCGCTTCACCGTGAAGGTGAGGAAGACGAAGCAGCCGATGTAGCAAACCATCATGGAGGCGACCCACTTGCCGTGCTTGAAGCCGTCGGAAAGCTTCATGGAGGTGGTGCCGCCGATCTCAAAGACGATGGCCAAAGCCAGAAAGAGCCACTTCATAAATTAACGTTGGTTGGCGCGGATGATGAGGACGAAGCCGACGATCTCGAAGACGATGTTCGGCATCCAAATGATGATCTCCGGCAGGAAGTGGGTGCGGGTCTTGAGCGCCTCCGCGACGACGATGACCAGGTAGTAGGTGGTGACGATGCCCAGGGAGAGGGCCAGGCCCACGGAGGTTTCCCGCCGCTGGGCCTGGATGGCCAGCGGGATGCCGACGAGGACGAAGGTGAAGGAGGCCATGGAAAGGGCCAGGCGCTTCTGCAGCTCGGTGAGGAGCGGCGTCATGTTCGGCGTGCGGATGATCTGGAGGGGGTCGAAGATGAGGCGGCCGATCTCCCCCAGGGTCAGGACGCCCACGCTCTTGTGCTCCCGCAGGCGGGCGATGATGGGGGTGAGGGAGATCTGCAGCGGCAGCTGCCGCGCGCGCGTGCCGGAGGAGATGCGGTGGATGTCGTCCGGGGCGACGCTGGAACGCTCGTCCTGCTGCGCGTCGGAAAGGTTCAGGAGGATGCGGTCGTTCGGCAGGTCCGGGACGATCTCCGCGTGGGCGGCGCGGATGGAGCGCAGGACGCGGTTGTGGTCGTCGATCTCCCAGATGTGCAGATCGGTCAATTCCGCCCCCTTGCGCTCGCCGACGTAGAGGCGGAAGCCGTCGAACTCGTCGATGACCCGGCCCGTGGTGAAGAAGCTCAAGGGATCGCTGCGGAGCAGCTCGGCGAAGTTCTCCTTGAACGCCTCGCGGCTGCGCGGGGCCAGGGAGGCGTTGATCCAGAAGGAAAAGAGGCTGAAGAGGAAGGCCAGGAGCATGACCGGCGCGATGAGCGGGGCCAGGCCGATGCCGCTCGACTTGAGGGAGGTCAGCTCCTGGTCGCGCGACAATCTTCCAAACACCAGGAGGACCGCCAGGAGGAGCCCCCACGGCAGGGTGAAGGTGAGGATAAAGGGGATGAGGAGGCAGACCAGCTTCACGATGACCAGGACGGGCACTTCCTTGTTGAGGAGGAGGGCGAAGATGTCCCGGAACGCGTTGGCGATGAGGAGGAAGAGAGTCAGCACGCCCGTGGCCGCCAGCGAGACGACGAGGATCTCCTGGTAGAGGTAGCGGTAAAAGATTTTCACGGGCGATGGCGGACCGTTTCTAATAACTTATTTGGGACCGCTTGTAAGCCTTTAAAAATAGGGTTTTTTGCGCAGGATGTGCCGGTGAGCGTCCTCGTCCTCTCCCGCATCCAGTTCGCCTTCACCATCGCCTTCCACTACATCTACCCGCCCCTGAGCATCGGGCTGGGGGTGCTCCTGGTCCTCATGGAGGGCCTTTGGCTGGCCACGAAGAAGCCGGTCTACCACCAGATGGCCCACTTCTGGACGAAGATCTTCGCCCTCACCTTCTCCATCGGGGTGGCCACGGGGATCGTCATGGAATTCGAGTTCGGCACCAATTGGGCCACCTACTCCCGCTACGTGGGGGACATCTTCGGCAGCGCGCTGGCGGCGGAGGGGATCTTCGCCTTCTTCCTGGAGTCGGGCTTTTTGGCCCTCCTCCTCTTCGGCTGGGACAAGGTGGGGCCCCGTCTCCACTTCTTCGCCACCTGCATGGTCTGCCTGGGGGCCCATTTCAGCGCCGTCTGGATCGTGGTGGCCAATTCCTGGCAGCAGACCCCGGCGGGCTACCACATCGTCGGCGAGGGGCTGCAGGCCCGCGCCCAGGTGACCGACTTCTGGGCCATGGTCTTCAATCCCTCCTCCGTCGAGCGCCTCACCCACACCGTCTGCGGCGCCTGGCAGGCCGGGGCGTGGCTGGCGGTGAGCGTGGCCGCCTGGTACCTGCTGAAGGGGAAGCACACCGACTTCGCCCGGCGGACGATGAAAGTGGGCCTGGGCGTGGCGGTCTTCGCCTCCCTCTTCCAGCTCTACACCGGGCACGAGAGCGCCGACGGCGTCAGCCGCAACCAGCCGGCGAAGCTCGCCGCCTTCGAGGGGCACTTCCCGAAATCGGAGGCCGCGCCGCTGAACCTCTTCGGCTGGGTCGACGAGAAGGGAGAGCGGGTCCGCTTCGGCCTGGCCATCCCCGGCGGCCTTAGCTACCTGATCACCGGCAAGTGGGACGCCCCCGTCACCGGCCTGAACGCCTTCAAGCCGGAGGACCGTCCCCCCGTCCAATTCGTCTTCCAGACCTATCACGCCATGGTCGGCATCGGCATGGCCCTCATCGGCCTCTCCCTCTTGAGCGCCTATCTCCTGTGGCGGGGGACCCTCTTCGAAAAGCGGTGGCTGCTCTGGCTGTTGGTCTTCTCCGTCTTCGGCCCGCAGCTGGCCAACCAGCTGGGCTGGTTCACCGCGGAGGTGGGCCGCCAGCCGTGGATCGTCTACGGCCTGCTGCGGACCTCCGACGCGCTCTCGAAAAGCGTGCAGGCCGGCGCGGTGATCTCCTCCCTCATCCTCTTCTCCCTGGTCTACGCGCTCCTCTTCTCCGTCTTCGTCTACCTGCTCAACCACAAGATCCACGACGGCCCGAGCGAGGCCGACCTGCACCCCGCCGACAAGCTGGCCGGCGTCTCCGCCGCCCAGTTCGACGCGCCGCGCACCCTGGAGGACGAAGACGATGCACGCTGACCTGAACACCGTCTGGTACGTCCTGGTGGGCGTCCTCTTCGCCGGCTACGCCATCCTGGACGGCTTCGACCTGGGCGTCGGCGCGGTCCACCTCTTCACCCGCACGGACGAGGAACGGCGCATCTGCCTCAACGCCATCGGCCCCGTCTGGGACGGGAACGAGGTCTGGCTGGTCACGGGCGGCGGCGCGCTCTTCGCCGCCTTCCCGGAAGTCTACGCCACCACCTTCTCCGGCTTCTACCTGGCCTTCATGCTCCTCCTGGTGGCCCTCATCTTCCGCGCGGTGGCCATCGAGTTCCGCAGCAAGCAGCCGATGCTCTGGTGGCGGCGGATGTGGGACATCGGCTTTTCCGCGGGCAGCCTCCTCTCCGCCTTCCTCATCGGCGTGGCCATGGGGAACGTGGCCTGGGGCGTGCCGCTCGACGCGGAGCACGAGTTCGCCGGGACCTTCCTGGGCCTCCTCCACCCCTACGCGCTGCTCATGGGGATCACCACGGTGGCCCTCTTCATGATGCACGGCTCCATCTACCTGGTCATGAAGACGGAGGGGGAG
The DNA here is from genome assembly GCA_028283855.1 of Verrucomicrobium sp. NCBI lineage: Bacteria > Pseudomonadati > Verrucomicrobiota > Verrucomicrobiia > Verrucomicrobiales > Verrucomicrobiaceae > Verrucomicrobium > Verrucomicrobium sp. Next base: position 59,170 of record JAPWJX010000003.1, read on the forward strand.
ATCCACGAGCGGGTCCGCCGCTGGATCAACCGCAGCATCATCTTCTTCATCATCTGTTACGGGCTGGTGACGATGGCCTCCCTCCTCTACGTGGAGCCGCTGGTCCGCGCCATCAAGGAGCGGCCCGCCTTCTTCCTCATCGCGATGGCCAACATGCTGGCCATCGCCAACATCCCGCGGGAAATCCAGCGCCGGAACGATTTCCGCGCCTTCCTCTCCTCCTGCGCCTCCATCGTGCTCCTCATGACCCTCTTCGGCATCGGACGCTATCCCTACCTTCTCTTCAGCAACCCGGACCCCTCCCACAGCCTGGACATCTACAACGGGGCCTCCTCCCAAAAGACCATGGGGATCATGCTGGTCATCGCCGTCATCGGCGTGCCGCTGGTGCTGACCTACACGGCCTGCATCTACTGGGTCTTCCGGGGGAAGGTGAAGCTGGACCGGCGCAGCTACTGACGGAGCCCGCGCAGGAAAGCCAGCGCCCCCTCGCGGTCGGCCACCGCCCCCTCCAGCTGCGCTTCCCGCAGCTGCTTGAGGAGGGCGCCCAGCTCCTTGCCCGGCTTGAGTCCCAGCTCCGCCATCACGTCGTGGCCGGTGAGGAGCGGCTCGGGATCGACCTCCTCCGGCGGCATCGTCGCCAGCTTCTCCTTTAAAAACTCGTAGATATCGAGCAGCCCGTGGCTGGAAGAGCAGTCGATCCGGTGCAGCTCCAGCTCCTCCGGGAAGGTCGGGCGGGCCAGGAACCGCTTGAGGGTGGAAAGGCGCATCTGCGGCGCGTCCTTGAACGACATGTGGTTCTCCACGCAGGCGACGACCTGGCCGATCACCTCGTTGCTGTAGCGCAGCCGCCCCAGGATCTCCTCCGTCATCCGCGCGCCGACCGTCTCATGCCCGTTGAAGCGGATGCGGCCCGTGGGGTCGACCTGGAAGGTGGCGGGCTTGCCGATGTCGTGGAAGAGGACGGAGAGAGCCAGGACGCGGGAAGGCTGCGGCGGCAGCTTGGAGAGCATGAGCCGGGTGTGCTTGTAGACGTCCCCTTCCGGGTGGAACTGCGGCGGCTGCTCGACGCCGTGCAGGGCGACGACCTCCGGCAGCACCGCCTGGAGCAGGCCGCTTTGGTCCAGCAGGTCGAGGCCGCGCGCCGGGTCGGGGCCGGTCCAGATCTTGTCCAGCTCCTCCCGGATCCGCTCCGGGCTGACGCCGCCCTCCGCCGCCACGGCCGGGGCGGCGGCGCGGACGGCCTCCCAGGTGGCCGGATCGATCGCGAAGCCGAGCGTGGTGGCGAAGCGGACCGCGCGCAGGAGCCGCAGCCGGTCCTCCCGGAAGCGGGCGGCCGGATCGCCGATGGCGCGCAGGACTTTCCTTTCCAGGTCCGCCTGCCCGCCGACGAAGTCGATCACCTTCCCCGCCACCGGATCGTAGAAGAGGCCGTTGACGGTGAAGTCCCGCCGCTGGGCGTCCTCCTGCGCGGTGACGAAGCGGACCCCCTCCGGGCGGCGTCCGTCCCTGTACTCGAGGTCCTGGCGGAAGGTGGCCACCTCGATCGCGCCCGCCTCCGTCATCACGCCGACGACGCCGAAGCTTTTGCCGATCAGCCCCGTGGTGCGGGGGAAGAGGGCGATGACCTGGTCCGGCACGGCGTCCGTGGCCACGTCAAAGTCGTGCGGCGCGCGGCCCAGGAGCCGGTCCCGCACGCAGCCCCCGGCGAAGTAGGCGGCGTGCCCGGCCTCCTGCAGGCGGCGGACGACCCCGGCGGCCGCGCGCTCCATGAGGGCGGCGTCGCTCACGCCGCGACCTCTTCCAAATGAAGCGGGTGGCGGTAGCGCAGGTAGAAGAGCCCGCCGACGACGCTCCAGAACAGGGTCAGGGCAAAGCCGATGAGGGAGGCGGCCACCGCCGCCTCGTCCGAGACGCCGCCCAGGCCCAGGAAGAGGACGAAGAGGCTCTCCCGCACGCCCAGCCCGGCCACGCTGACCGGCACGGCGATGAGGACGTTGACCACCCCGGCCACCGCCGCCACCACGCCCAGCGAAAGCTCGATCCCCAGGGCGCGCGTCACCGCGTATTGCGCGAAAAGGGTCAGCCCGTGCGAGGCGATGGAAAGGAGGAAGGCCTGCGCGTTGACCCGGCGGGCGCGGGACTGGTGGCGCAGCGTTTCGCCCAGGCGCTCGATCCGCTCGTGAAAGGGAAGGCGCCGCTCCCAGGCGGCGAAGTTGGTGAAGTGCATGAGCCACGGCAGCAGGGCCGCGCCCGCCAGGACGCCGCCGATCCCGGCGGCGATGGCGCAGAAAGTGGCCAGCGCCCGGACGGCGGCGGGCGTGGCCGTCAGGTAGCGATGGTAGACGAAGGCCAGCGCCAGGGTGATGAGGACCAGGGCGACGAGGCCGATGACCCGGTCGACGACGACGGAGAGGCCCGCCGCCCCCTTTTTCCGGGGCGCGCTGCGGACGATGTAGAGGATCTTCACCACGTCCCCGCCGGTCGTCCCCAAAAGGAAGGCGTTGAAGAACTGGCCGATCATCGTCACCTGAAAGACGTGGGAGAAGCCGGGCTCGATGTGGTGGATGCGCAGGAGGCGCTGCCAGCGCCAGGCCGTGAGGGCCAGGACCAGGCCCATCGCCAGGGCGGCCAGGAGAATCCAGCCGGGCCGGTGCCCGGCGCGGGCGAACTCCTCCCCCATCTGCGCCCAGTCGATCCGCCGGGACAGCCACCAGAGGATGCCGCCGGAAATGAAAAGCCGCAGGGCGAGCCCTAGATTGCGGCGGAGGCGGTCCATGATTCCCTACTGTTAATCACTTCCTCCCGGGGGACGCGAGGACTTAATTCGAGCACCCGGACGGCCTCCGCCGGGAGGAGCGGCGCCAGCGCGCCGAAGGGGATCAGGCCCTTGCCCAGGGGCAGGTGGTCCCGGTCGGGCGGGGCGGCGTCGTGGATGTGGCAGCCGATGAGGCGCTCCCGCCGGGCGCGCAGGGTGGCGGCGTGGTCGTGCCAGCCCAGGAACTCCTTCCGCGCCCCGTGGCCGAAGTCGTGCCAGTAGCCCGCCACCTCCGCCGGGAAGTCGGCCAGGAACCGCTCCATCTCCACCTCGTCCGGGAACTCGGCGTAATCCTCCCGGATCTCGAAGCCCAGGCGCAGCTTCCGCTCCTGCGCCGCGGGGGCGATCTTCTCCAGGCAGGGACGGACGCGTCCGTAAATGGTTTCAAAAAGGCCGCGGCGCTCCCGCACCGCCTCCACCTTCAGGCGGCCCGCGTCCTTCGTCAGGACCCGGCCCTTCCGCCACAGGTCCTCCAGGGCCCGGCCCACGCCGCGCGGCCCCGCCGTCCCCAGGTGGAGGACGACGACCGGCGCGCCGACCCGGGCGGCGAAGTCGAGGGTGTCGAGGGTGGCCCGCACCGCCCGCTCCCGGACGGAGGCCCTCTCGTCGGAAAACTCGAAGCAATTGGGCCCCGCGTAGGGCGCGCCGACCGGCACGGGGCAGAAATTATGGACGGAGGCGACGCGGACCACGCCCCCCGCCACCGCCTTGAGGATGCCGGGCCCCAGCTCATAGCCGATCATGTGGCTTAGCTCCGCCCGCTCGAAGCCGAGTTCCCGGATCTCCGCCAGCATCGCCTCCCCATCCCGGTGGCGGGTCGAGTTCCAGGAAGTGGAGAGGGCAAGGGCCATGCGCTGCCGTTGTAATAGCCGAATTATGGGTACCGCGCCATGCCCACGTTCCCGAGCACCCCCTCCCTCTCCCCGCCCGATTGGGACGGCCTGGCCGCCCGCGGGCCGATGTGGGTCGACCGGCGCTCTCTTTTGGAAGCCGCCTTTGGCGGGCCCATCCCCGGCATCGCCCCCGACCCGGAGGAGCCGCCCCTGCGCCTTTTCTTCGCGCGCACGAAATTCGAGGCCGCCGAAAACGGCCTCCGCGCCATGGCGGAAGCCTTCGGCCCCCACCTGAAGCCCGGAGAGGAGTGGGACGCCGCCGCCCGCGCCGCCCAGGTGTGGAATTGGGGGCGGGACGCCCACCGCATTTCCTACGACCCCCATTTCGAGACGGATGACGCCTCCTTCGTCATCCCCCTCATGGGGCACGAGGGGATCCACGTCTGCCAGTTCGAGGACGCCCTGACCGACCTCCTCATCGCCCCCCGGTCCGCCGCCCTGACCTCGATCGGGGAAAACCCGTTCTGGGGCCACGGCCCGGCGTTGGAGCGGCTCATCCAGGACCGGGAAACCTTTGCCCAGCTCGCCGCCCGGCACCACATCCTGCAGCGCCTCCAGATGGAGGAAACGCAGAACCTCGCCGTCCCCCGCCTGCCCTATCTGGCCGATACCCACCTCTACCTCCTCCTGGGCGTCGAGCTGGAAGCCCGCGTGGGGGAGCTGGTCTGCGGCATGTCCCACGGCGGCGCCTGGCCCCGGCTGCCGGAGAGCCGGGAGGAACTGGAGCAGGTCTTCCAGGTCGTCCGCCTGCCCAGCGATCCGAAGAGCCTTTCCCACTGGCACGCCGATTTCTCCCGGAAGCGTTTTCACAACTGGATGGACCCCGCCGCGGGCGTCGCCCGCAACGCGGCGCACGATCTTCAGGAAGCCAGCCGGGCCTTCCCGGCGGGCGCGGCGCGCGGGGCCTTCTTCGAGACGGTGCTGACGGAGGCCTACGCCTCCTTCGCCGAGCGGTGCGGCGATTACGGCATCCGCGCAAAGCTGGGCCTGGACCCCGGCACGCCCCACGGGCGGAAGGCGGGCCGCCAGCTCCGCTACGAGGTCGTGGCCCCGGACGACCGCCGGTGGACCGAGGCCCAGTGGGCCCGCAACGCGGCCCGGGCGGAGGGCGGCGCCCTCCCCGGCCTGCTCCGGCTGGCGGCGGAGAGCCAGAACGACCGCGCCTTCCCCATCCTCCTGGACGCCTGCCGGCGCCACCCCGCCTTCGACCCCGCCGCGCTGCGCGACCCGCTTTTGACGGAGGCCGCGCCCCTGCTCTCCCCGCGCAACCGGGCGCTCCTGAACGCCGCGGCGGCGCCGAAGCTCCCCGCCCACCTCCCCTTCCGCCGGGACGCGGGCAAAGAAAAACCCGGCCTGGGAATCCCAAGCCGGGTTTTAGAAAACCGTTAGAGCGTCTTAAAAAATTAAGGCACGGAAGGACGGTTCAAGTTGAAGGTGCCCCAGAAGTTGAGGCGCGCCTCACGCTGCTTGCGGCGCTTCTTCTCCACGGGGTTCTCGAAGGTGCGGCGATTGCGCGCCTCACGCAGGGTACCCTCGCGGTCGAGCTTCTTCTTCAGGCGGCGGAGCGCCTTATCGATGGATTCTCCTTTTTTGAGTCGAATTTCGGTCATGAACAGTTCACCTCGCTTTTCGTAATCCGGTTTTTAAGCCGGGCCGGACATTATTCCGGGTACCCCGGGTGGGGTCAATAGCCGAATTATTAAGATGCTAGCCCCTCTCGACGCCATCCGCTCCCGGGGATGGACCACCCGGGAGGAGCTGCTCCGAATCGGCTTCGGCGGGCCGGTGCCGGGGATCGCGCCCGATCCCGACCCCTGCCCCATCCCCCTGGCCATTAACAAGATCGCCCCCGTCAGGCGTCCCAATGGGACCGAAGTCCTGGGGGGTGCCGCCCATGTCCGCGTGATGCCCTACGGCAAGGAGCGGAACCTCGTCACCCGGCTTTCCGCCCTGGGGCCGCTCGGGCCGCTTCTGACCTATAGCCAGGAGAACCCCAGCCTGATCGGCCACGAAGCCGTCCACATCCTCCAGGCCCACGATATCGAGATCACCAACCTCGTCGCCCCCCACCGCCGGGCGCCGCACGTGGGGGCCTCCCTCCACCAGGGCTGCGGACCGCTCGACCCCATCCTGGCCTCGGAAGAGACTCCCCTGGAAACCTGGCGCCGCCGCCGCATGCTCCGCGGCGGGGTGGACAACGCCCGCCTGCGCCTGCCCCACCTGGCCCAGGCGCAGCCCTATTACTTCAAAGGCATTGAGGTGGAGGCCCGGCTGGCGCAGCTCGTCTTCTCCCTGGCGCAGGAGGAGGGTTGGACGCGGCTGCCCCAAAGCCGGGCGGAAGCCGCCCCTCTCTTCGACCGCCTCCGTCCCGGCAACGCGGCGGCGCGCCTGCCCGCCGACCCCATCTCCCTTCAGGCGGCGGAAGAGCTGCGGGACGAGGTGGCCGCCCGCCTTTCCCCCGCCCAGCGGGAAGCCTTCTTTTCCCAAGCCCTGCCCGCCTTCTACGCCGACTTCCTGGAACGGTGCGGCGACGGGCAGGCCCGTGAAAAGATGGGCCTCTCCCCCGGCATCCCCCAGGGCCGCCGCGCGGCGGAACGGATGATCTATGAGGGGACGCTGGCCCCCCGGCGCTTCCCCCGCTGGACCGGGGACCAGTGGCGGCAAGCCGCCGCCCTGGCCGAGCCGGAGACCCTCCCCGGCCTGGTTTCCCTGGCCGTGGAAACGGAACACCGCACCGCCCTGGCGCCCGTCCTGGACGCCTACCGGCAGCGGCCCGAGTTCTCCCCCGACGCCCTCCGCACCCTGCCGATCCGCTTCGGCGAGCGCCTCCTTTCCGCCGAAAGCCGCTCCCTCCTGCGCGAGGCCCGGCGTTCCGCCCCAGCCACCCCCGCGGCCGCCGCCGGCCGCACCCGCTGACCCATGACCCCGCTGCCCGATCTGAACACCCTCCTGGACCAAGGCCGCGCCACCCCCGGCGCGCTGCTGCGCCTGGCCTTCGGCGGGGACGTGCCCGGGCTCTCCTTCCGGGGGCAGGAAACCGTCGCCCTCTCCCCCTCCGCCGACCCCTCTCCCAAGACGGAAGCCATGTCCCTCTTCCTGGGGACGGAGGCCGATCCGGCCGTCCGCCACTTCGTCGTCCACACGCCGGAGCCGACCCGCATCCTCTTCCCCCCCGATTTCCGCAGCCGCCCCGCCGCCCGCCAGATCTCCACCCTGGGGCACGAGGCGCTCCACGCCCTCCAGTTCGAGGACGAGCTGGCGGAGAACCTCGCCGCGCCCCACCGGCGCGCCCCGAACATCGGCGCCGCGTTCCGCTTCGGCCACGGCCCGGCGCTGGAAAAGATCCTGGCCGCGGAGGAGACGCCGGAAGAAACCGCCCTCCGCCACCGGCTGCTGGACCGGGTTTCCCACAACTCCCTCAGCGAATTCATCCGCATCCCCCACCTGCGCGACGCGACGCTCTACTACCTCCACGCGGCCGAGATCGAGGCCCGCTTCGGCGAGATCGCCTTCGACGCCGTGCGCCGGGGCGCCTGGCCCCGCCTGCCGCAGAACCGGGAAGAGGCCCAGGGCTTCGCCGCCCTCCTGGACGGCACCCGCGCCACCTCCGCCCCCGCGGCCTTCACCCTGGACAAGGCCGCCCTCTCCCCGGAAGCCGCCAAGGCCTGCGACGAGCTGGAGCGGGAAGTCGTCGCCAAGCTCTCTCCCGCCCAGCGCCGGGCCTTTTTCGCGGAAGCGGTCCCCGCCTTCGCCGCCGGGCTCCTCCAGCGGTGCGGGGAGCCGGAGGCGGCGCGCCGCTTCGGCCTGGAAGCGGGCGTCCCCCGGGGCCGCGAAATGGCGCGGCAGCTCCTCTTCGAGGCCCACCACGTCACCGGCCGCCACTGGAGCCCCCGGCAGTGGGAAAAAGCCCTCCGCCGGGCCGAGCCGGAAACCGTCCCCCACCTCCGCGCCCTGGCCGCCGAGGCCCAAAACGCCGCCGCCCTGAAGGGATTCTCCGCCGTCCGGTCCCGGGAACTTCCCCTTCCACCCTCCCGCTCGACACCCCTGGAAAAATCTCTAAGTTAGGAGGGTGGCCTCTTCCTCGTTCGTCCATCTCCACGTCCACTCGGAGTACAGCCTCCTGGACGGGGCCTGCCGCACTGCCGACCTGGCCGCGCGGGCCAAGGAACTGGGCATGCCCGCCGTGGCCCTCACCGACCACGGCAACCTCTTCGGCGCCATTGAGTTCTATAAAGCCTGCACCGACGCCGGGGTAAAACCCCTCATCGGCTGCGAGGTCTACCTGGCCCCCGGCAGCCGCCTGGAACGGAAGGCCAACTCCGCCCGGGAAGCCTCCACCCATTTCCTCCTGATCGCCAAGAACCAGGAGGGCTACCACAACCTGATCCAGCTGGTCACCGCCGCCCACCTGGAGGGCTACTACTACAAGCCGCGCGTCGACAAGGAACTGCTGCGGAAATACGGCGCGGGCCTCATCGGCACCAGCGCCTGCCTGAAGGGGGAGGTGGCCCAATACATCCTGCAGGAGCAGGTCGAACACGCGGAGGCCTCGATGAAGGAATTCGCCTCCATGTTCGCCCCCGGGGACTTCTACCTGGAAATCCACCGCCACGGCATCCCGGGACAGGAGACGGTGCTCAAGCAGCTCGTCGCCTCCGGCAAGAAGCTGGGGCTGCCCCTCGTCGCCGCCAACGACGTCCACTACCTGGCCAAGGAAGACGCCGCCGCGCACGACGCGCTGCTCTGCATCGGCACCGGCGCGCAGCTGGCCGACGAGAAGCGGATGCGCTACCCGGTCCAGGAATTCTACTTCAAGACGCCGGAGGAGATGGCGGAACTCTTCGCCGACGTGCCGGAGGCCTGCGCCAACACCCTGGAAATCGCCGCCAAGTGCGACCTGAAGATCGAGCTGGGGAAGAACAAGTTCCCCGCCTACCCGCCGCCGGAGGGGGAGACGCGGGAGGCCTACCTGCGCCGCCTCTGCCGGGAGGGCGTGGAGCGCCGCTACGGCGCGCGCGCCGCCACGCCGGAGATCGCCGACCGCCTGGAATTCGAGCTGCAGGTCCTGGAGAAGACCGGCTTCGTCAGCTACTTCCTCATCACCTGGGACTTCATCGACTACGCCAAGCGCCAGGGCATCCCCGTGGGCCCGGGCCGCGGCAGCGCGGCGGGCAGCCTCATCGCCTACGCCCTGGGAATCACCGACCTGGACCCCCTGCGCTACGGCCTCTTCTTCGAGCGCTTCCTCAACCCGGAACGCGTCTCCCCGCCCGACATCGACGTCGACTTCTGCTACAACCGCCGCCCGGAGGTCATCGAGTACGTCCGCAAGAAATACGGGGAGCGGTCCGTGGCCCAGATCATCACCTTCGGCACCCTGGGGGCGAAGATGGCCGTGCGCGACGTCGCCCGCGTGATGGGCCTCTCCTACGGGGAGGCCGACCGCCTGGCGAAGATGATCCCCAACGACCTCAACATCACGCTGGAGGACGCCCTCAAGCAGAGCGCCGACCTGCGCGCGGCCACGGAGCAGGACGAGACGGCCCGGCAGGTCCTGGACACCGCCCGCTCCCTGGAGGGCCTCTCCCGCCAGGCGGGCGTCCACGCCGCGGGCGTCGTCATCGCCGACGGGGAATTGACCGACAACGTGCCGCTGACGCGGGACGATTCCGGCGGCGTCGTCACCCAGTGGTCGATGGACTACCTCTCGGAAGTCGGCATCCTCAAGATGGACTTCCTGGGCCTCAAAACCCTGACCGTCATCGACGACTGCCTCAAGCGCGTCGCCGCCGCGGGCGGGCCCGCGCTGATCCCCGGCGACATCCCCCTGGACGACCGGAAGACCTACGAGATGATCGCCCGCGCGGAGAACGTCGGCGTCTTCCAGCTGGAATCGGCGGGCATGGGCGACGCCTGCCGCCGCATCCGCCCGCAGTGCCTGGAGGACATCATCGCCCTCGTCTCCCTCTACCGCCCGGGGCCGATGGAGAACATCCCCACCTACGGGGAGCGCAAGCTGGGCAAGGCCCCGGTCGAGTATCCCCACCCCCTCGTCGAGCCGATCCTCAAGGAGACCTACGGCATCATCATCTACCAGGAGCAGGTGATGCAGGCGGCCAACATCCTGGCCGGCTACAGCCTGGGCCAGGCGGACCTCCTGCGCCGCGCCATGGGCAAGAAAAAGCCGGAGGAAATGGCCAAGCAGCGCGCCCTCTTCGTCCAAGGCTGCCTGGAAAAGAACAAGATCCCGGAGAAGACCGCCAACGACCTCTTCGACATCCTGGAAAAGTTCGCCGGCTACGGCTTCAACAAAGCCCACGCCGCCTGCTACGCCCTCCTGGCCTACCAGACCGCCTACCTCAAGGCCCACTACCCGGAGGCCTTCCTCTGCTCCCTCATGTCCAACGAACTGGGGAAGAACGACAAGATCGCCGAGTTCGTCGCCGAGGCCAAGCGGCTCCGCATCGAGGTCCTCAAGCCCGACGTGAACAAGAGCCGCAACCAGTTTGAGATGGAGAAGCAGGACGGCCGCACGGCCATCCGCTACGGCCTGGCCGCCGTGAAGAACGTCGGCTCCGCCGCCGTCGACCTCATCGTCGCCGCGCGGGAGAAGGACGGCCCCTTCGAGTCCCTTTCCGACCTCTGCCACCGCGTCGACCCGCACGCCCTGAACAAGCGGCTCCTGGAAAGCCTGGTCAAGGCCGGCGGCGGCGACTGCTTCGGCGCCACCCGCGCCCAGCTCTGCGAGGAGATCGACGGCGCCCTCTCCTCCGCCAACAGCGCGGCCAAGGAAAAGGCCAGCGGCCAGATCTCCCTCCTCGACATGCTGGACGACGCGCCCGCCCTGACCCGGGCCGCCGCCGCCCAGGGCTCCGGTCCGGCCAAGCCCGAGTTCCCGGACCGGGAAAAGCTCCAATTTGAAAAAGAGCTCCTCGGCTTCTACTTCTCCGGGCACCCCCTGGACGAGGTCGCCGGCGACGCCAAGGCCATCCGCACCGCCACCGTATCCCAGCTCGGCGAGATGGAGGAAGGGACGCCGGTCCGCCTCGTCGGCATCGTGGAAAAGTTCGAGGTGAAGATCAGCAAGCGGGACAAGCGGACGATGCCCATCGTCACCTTCGACGACGGCACCGGCACGATGGAGTTCATGCTCTACAGCGACATGTACACCAGCATGGAAAAGCCCCCGGCGGCGGGGGACATCGCGGTAGTCTCCGGCACCTTCAACCTGCGCGGCGAGCGCCGCAGCCTCCGCGTCCAGGCGTACGAATCCCTGCTGGAGGCCAAGGTGAAGCTCCTCAAGGGGCTCATCCTCGACATCGACCTTTCCTCCTGGAACACCGCCAAGTGGGAAGCCCTGCACGAGCTGGTGCTGGCCCACCCGGGCGAGGCCCGCCTCTACTTCCGCTGCCACGGCGCGGGAGGCAAGAAATGGACCCTGGAGCCGAGCGACCTCTTCACCATCACCCCCAGCCGCCCCTTCATGGAAGGGGTGGAGGCGCTCCTGGGCGGCCCCCGTTACGAGATCGTGGCCAGCCGGGAAGTCTCCGCCGGCCGGGGACGCGGGGGCAAGGGGCGCCGCCCCGCCGGGGCGTTCTAAAGCTGAATGTAGTTTGGCCCTAGACCGCCGCGCGGCGCAGCCGGTCGTTGACCGCCCGGCCCAGGTCTTCCTCCGGCAGCGGGAGGGCCCAGATCTCCTCCACCCCGGCCGCGTCCAGCTCCCGCAGCGCGCCGAAGAGGCGGGCCGCCGCCTCCGCGAAGTTCTTTGCCGGGGAAAGATTGCACACGGCCTTGTACCCCTCCGGCAGCGCGCCCCAGCCGATGAGGCCCGCCTGGGCCCGCGCCACCCAGTCCAGCTCCTCCGCCTGCTCCGGCGTGACGATCCGCACCCGGGTGCGCGGCGCGTAGTGCTGCGGCAGCTGGCCGGGCGCGGCGGCGGAAAGGCGCCCGCCCTCCCGGCCGATCTTTCCCGCCACCGCCTCCAGCGCCTCCAAGGGGACGCCGCCCGCGCGCAGGAGGACCGGCTCCCCGTCGATGAAAGCCACGATGCTCGACTCCACGCCGATCTCGCACGGCCCGCCGTCCAGGACCAGCGGCACGGCCGCCCCCAGCTCCTCCCGCACGGCGGCGGCGGTGGTGGGGCTGATGCGGCCGAAGCGGTTGGCGCTCGGCGCGGCCAGCGGGCCGCCGAAGGCGCGCAGGAGCCGCTGCGCCGCCGGATGGCGCGGCGCACGGACGCCGACCAGGGGCAGGCCGCTGGTGGCCAGGTCGGGGACCTCCGGCCGCTTTGGCAAAATGAGGGTGAGCGGGCCGGGCCAGAACTTTTCCGCCAGCTGCTCGGCCAGCGGGGTCCACTCCGCCACGCAGCGGTCGGCGGCGGCCCGGTCGGCCACGTGCAGGATCAGGGGATCGAAGAAGGGGCGCTTCTTCACCGCGAAGATGCGGGCCAGGGCGGGCGCGGAAAACGCGTCCCCGGCCAGGCCGTAGACCGTCTCCGTCGGCATCCCGACGACTTCACCCGCGCGCAACAGCCCGACCGCCTTTTCAATTTCCACGGCCCCATTATATCGACATATCGACTTGCGCACGCAAGGAAATGGAGTTTTATAGAAGGCCCTCCCTCCACGCATGAAAATCGTCTTCATCGGCACCTCGGAATTCGGCGTTCCGGCGCTCACCGCCCTAGCAGGGAGCAAGGAGCACACGATCACCGGCGTCATCACCCAGCCGGACCGCCCGGCGGGCCGCCAGCAGAAACCCGCCCCCTCCCCCGTCAAGGAGGCCGCCTTCCGCCTGCACCTGAAGATCTTCCAGCCGGAGAAGATCAAGGCCGCCAGCGTGGTGAAGCAGATCGAATACCTGGAGCCGGACGTCATCGTCGTCGCCGCCTACGGCCAGATCCTGCCGAAGGCCGTCCTCGACCTGCCGCAATACGGCTGCCTGAACCTCCACGCCTCCCTCCTGCCGAAGTACCGCGGCGCCTCCCCCATCCAGAGCGCCATCCTGGGCCGGGAGAAGGAGACCGGCGTCACCATCATGTGGATGGACGAGGGCCTCGACACCGGCGACATGATGCGGACGGAAAAGACCTCCATCCGCGCCGCCGACACCGCCCAGACCGTCCACGACCGCCTGGGCCAGCTGGCCGCAAAGGCCCTCCTCAAGGCCCTGGACGACGTGAAGGGAGGCAAGGCCGCCCGCGTGAAGCAGGACGCCGAAAAGGCGACCTACGCGCCGAAGCTCACCAAGGAAAGCGGCAAGATCGACTGGTCGAAGACGAAGCGGGACATCGACGCCCACATCCGCGCCATGACCCCCTGGCCCTCCGCCTACACCTGGGTGCCGGACGGCCGGAAAGACTCCCCCGACCACAAAATGCTCAAGGTCTTCTCCACCATCTTCTCCCGCCGCGCCAAGGGGAAGCCGGGCGAGGTCGTCGCCATCGACCGCCACGGCGTCCTCGTCGCCACGGGCGGCGGCGGGGGCCTCCTCCTGCGCGAGGTGCAGCTGGAGGGCAAGAAGCGGATGCACGCCGCCGAGTTCGCCCGCGGCTTCAACCTGGCCCTGGGCACCATCCTGGGCGGGTGAAGACAACCCTCCTGGCCGCGCTTTCCCTGGACGGCGGCTGGGTCACCCCCCGGCTCGCCGCGCCCGAGCTGGCCGCCTTCCTCCGCCTGGCGGGCAAAGGCCCCGTCTGGACCGACCTCTCCCCCCGCCCCGGCCTGCGCGCCGCCTCCCGCCGGGAGCTGGCGCGCCGCGCCCAGCAAGAGCCCCTGCGCCTCCTGCCCAGCCCCGCCCTGGCCGCCGCCCTCCTGGAACGGGAAGGCCCCCTGCGCCTCCTCCTGTGGTGGCGGCCGGAGCTTCCGGCGGGCCAGCGCCGCACCCTGGTCCCGCCCGGCGCGCCCCGCGCCCTCTTCACCCTGCGGCGCACGCGGAAACTCGGCGGCGGCATCGTCGGCGTTTATGAACGTTGACCCGGCCCCCTCGTCATCTTAATTTGCAATGATGGCAACGGTGAAAACCGAACGGGACCTTTCCGGCGGAGCTTCCGACCTCTGGACGCGCGCGCGCGCCGCGTCCGACCCCGAATACGCCATCCCCCTCCTGCAAAGCCTGGTCAAGCTGGAGCCCTCCTTCCTGGACGGCCGCCGCGCCCTGCGGGACATGGAGATCACCCGCCACCGGGGCGCCTCCTCTCTGGCCAAGCAGCTACAGGCCGTGAAGGCCGCCGCCGCCGGCCTGAAAGCCGCCGGCACGCTGAAGAAAAACCCCGCCGAGGCCCTGTCCCTGGCGGAGGACGCCCTGGTCCACGACCCCTTCCACACCAAGGCCAACGAGACGCTGGCCGCCGCCGCCCTGGCGCTGGAACTGCCGCAGATCGCCGTCCTGGCCTACGAAACCCTGGCCGACGCCACCCCCCAGGCTACCGCGAACCTCCACCGCCTGGCCGACCTGCACATGAAGCAGGGAAACTTCCAGCTGGCCATCGACGCCTACGAGCGGGCCCTCCGCGTCGATCCCCGCGACGGGGAGGCCCAGGCGGGCCTCAAAAACGCCTCCGCCCGTCTGGCCTCCTCCAGCGGCGGCTGGGAGCGGCAGGGCGACTTCCGCGAGTCCCTGCGGGACAAGGAACAGGCCGCCGCCCTGGAACAGGAATCGAAGGTCGCCAAGTCGGCCGACGCGATCGCCGAGCAGATCGCCCGCCTCGACCAGCTGCGCGCCGCCGAGCCGAACAACCTCAACCACCCCCGCCAAATCGCCGACCTCCTCCTGCAGCGGGAGGATTACGAGAGCGCCATCGCCTGGTACGAATACACCTACAACCAGGGCGGACAGACCGACGCGGCCTTGGAAAAGAAAATCTCCGGCCTGCGGCTTAAGAAAGTCGACCATGACATGGCCGCCGCCCGCGCCGCCCTGGCGGCGGAGCCCGGCCGCGCCGACCTGGCCAAATACGTCGAGGACCTCGAGGTCTACCGCCGCCAGCTCCACCTCCAAACCGCGCAGGCCATGGTCCAGCGCTATCCCAACGACAAGCAGTTCCACTACGAGCTGGGCAAGGCCTACGTGGAGCTGGGGATGTACAAGGAGGCCCGCCCCGCCCTGCAGGAGGGCAAGCGCCAGCCGAGCGTCCGCGCCCAGGCCTCCAACCTCCTGGGCATCTGCTTCTGGAAGTCGAACATGTTCGACCTGGCGGAAAAGGAGCTTTCCGCCGCCGCCGCCGAGATCTCCACCCTCAACGAGACGAAGAAGGAGATCCTCTACAACCTGGGCTCCGTCCAGGAGGCGGGGGGGAAGAAGGAGGCCGCCATCGAGACCTTCAAGCAGATCTACGAGGTCGACCTGACCTACCGGGACGTCGCCGCCCGGGTCGAAAGCTCCTATAACCCGGCGGGCTAGGGCCCTTTTGGGGAAGAAAAAGGGGCCGTGGGGAGGGAAATAGCCGAATTACGGGTACACATCCCAGAAATCAAAACCTTATGGCATCCCTCCTTCACACCCCTCAGGGCACGAAGTTGTACGTCAAAGCCGCCTCCGGCGACGAACGGCTCGTGACCGACATTCAGAACCACACCGGCGAATCCCTCAAGCACTTGGGATGGGGACCGGTGGCCAGCATCACCGAGCTGCGGCCGGGAGCTCCCGATGGCGCCAAGACGATCGTGAAAGGAGTCCATGCCGATTTCTATCCCCAGGTCTATCATTCCTCACAGTGGAGCTTTTCCAGCATCCGCTCCTCCGAGTCGGCCGCGGAGATCGCCGGCACCGTGTCGCGGGTCGGCTTCGAGCGGCCCAAGATAAAGACCCAGAGCGCCTTCAGCGCCTGGATGGACCGCACCTTCGGCGTGAGGGAATAAAACCGCCCCATCCTATATGGCGCACGTTATCCATCACCATCTCGACAGTTATCACTGCGGCGAATCGGGCAAGTCCGTGGCCGTAGCCACCCCTTCCGGGGAGGCCTCGATCGCCCGCGACAGCCGCTACGTGACGGACAGCCTCATGATGCGTTCCGGTTGGCGCTATTCCCAGGAGGTTTCGCAGGTGGTAAAGCTGCGGGAAGAAGGCCCGGACCACGCCAAGACAGTGGTCTTCTCCACCGACTCCAGCGACTTCCACTACAACAAACCGGAAAAGTCCCGCATCCGCTCCACCGAATCGGCGGAGTCCATCGTGCAGGCGCTGGTCGAGGCCGGATTTCGGCGCCCGCCCGTGAAAACCCAATCGTTCCTCGGCGCCGTAAAGGACGAGATCGTCGACGCCTTCCGCCGCTAGCCCACCCACTCATATGGCCCACATCGATCGCAGCACATACGAAGGCTGGGGCCTCATCTCCAGAGTGGGCGCCGGACACAGCACTTTTGTCAGCGTCGAAACCCCGGCCGGATACGCCAAGTCGGTGGCCCACGACATGTGGATCGCGGGAATTAGAAACGGACACACCCATTCCGAGGTTTCGAAAATCCTTCAGCTCCGCGAAGAAGGGCCGGACCACGCCAAAACCGTGGTCACGCGCCTCGAAAACGGTTATCCCAAGCCGACAAAATCCCGCATCCGCTCCACCGAATCGGCGGAGGCGATCCTGCAAGCCCTGCAGGAAGCCGGTTTCAAGCGGCCGCCCGTTGTGCAACAGGGCCCCCTTGGCGCTTTCGTAGAACAGCTTCAGCAACACTTTCACCGCTAACCCATGCCTGAAATCCAACGTCACTCCCTCCATAACTCCGGCTACGGCACCAGCGGCAAAAGCGTGAGCGTGCAGACTCCGGACGGCGAGGCGGCCCCGGTCGCCTTCAAAGGCTTCCGGCTGCCGGAACTCTGGCTCCACGGCCCCATTAACTACCACAACGAGGTCTCCAAGATCGTCACCTTGCGGGAAAAGGGGCCCGACCAGGCCCGGACGGTGGTGACCACGACGACGCGCGACCACGGCGAGAAGGGGAAATACCGGACCCGCTCCACCGAATCTGCGGAGGAGATCGTGAAAGCCCTGGCCGACGCCGGTTTCAAGCGGCCGCCGGTACGGGAGCAAACGCGCCTCGGCGCGCTTGCGGAAAAGGTCCGCCAGCGTTTCGAGCGCTAAAGGCCCAGCGCCTTTTTCACCGCCGCCTGCAAGGCGGCGTAGTCCCTCAGGTCGTCCCAGCGGGCGGCCTCCTGCCCGTCCTTCCCGTAGACGACGCAGCGGAGCTTCTCCGGCGTCTCCGCCCAGCCCAGGGAGCGGCTCAATTTCCCGTCGAAATCGGAGAAGGCTTCCAGGCTCCCGCGCGGATTCTCCGCGTTTCCGTTGGCCGCGTAGAAGGGGGCCAGGCGCTTGGCCTCGCCGTTCAGGTTTTCCCGCATCTCCCCGCGCACGATCGGAGGCAGCGCCCCGGCGATCGAGCCGCGCAGGTCGACGACGATGAAAAGCTGGAAGTCCGGCCGCCCGCGATACGCGTCCAGGACCCGCCCGGCCTCCCGCGTCGCCTTCTGGGTGGCGGGAGAGGAGCTTAAGACGACGCCGACCCGCCCGGACGCGTTGAGAACGGTCTTCCGGTTGTCGACGTCGGTCCCCTCAACCGGCGCGGCGTGGAGCGGCAGGGCAAGGAGAAGAAAGAGAAGGAGCAGCCGCATGGCCTCAAACTGGCAGAAGCCGCCGGGCAGCGGCAAGCACCGCCTCCGGCTCCAGACGGCCGATCTCCGCCTCCCGCAGCACCTCCCGCCGCTCCGTCCAGGGAGCCCAGCGGGCGGGATCTTCCCGGCTGTAGAGGCCGACGACCGGCACGCCCGCGGCGGCGGCCAGGTGGAGGGGGCCGGAGTCGTTCCCGACGAAAAGGCCGCAGCGGGCCAGGAAAGCCGCCGTCACCTCCAGCGGCATCCGGCCCGCCAGGTTCGCCGCGTTGGCCCCGCAGGCGCGGGCGATTTCCTCCCCCGCCTCCCGGTCGGCGGCGGAACCGATGACGGCGATATGGACGCGGCGGAACCGGCGCGCCAGGGAGGCGAAGCGCGCGGCGGGCCAAACCTTTCCCATATGGCCCGCGCCGATGCCGAGGCCGACGACCGGACGGTCCTCCGCCCAGCCAAGGGAGCGCCAGACGTCGGCGGCCTCCCGCGCGGTGTTCGGCGTGATCCACGGCTCCAGCGGGCCGGGCGCGGCGGCGGGCTGGCCCAGGGCCTCGAAGAGGGCGGCCTGCCGCTCCACCTCGTGCCCGGCCCGGGGGACGGGGACCACCCGGTCCAGGACCAGGCCGGAACGGAAGTAGCCCAGCAGGGGCTTCACCGGCATGCCCAAAAGACGCCGCCCGTGGCTGCCCGCCAGGACGACCTGCGCCGCCGCCTGGACGACGTCCTGGTTCGTCCGCACGGAGAGGCCCAGGTCGGGCGGCAGGCCGGGGAATTCCCGCTCCCGCAGCGCGGCAGCCTCCCGCCACCAGGCGGGGCACCCCGCGGTGGCCTGCCGCCACGCGGGACCGGCCAGCGCCTGAAAATCGAACGGGGCGACGGCGTCGACGTGGCGGCAGCCCCGCGCGAACTCGGCCACATGGGGCGCGGCGGCCAGGACGATGCGGGCCCCCGGATAAAGGCCGCGCAAGCGGCGCAGGAAAGGGCCGGTCAGGACCATGTCGCCGATGTCGGCCAATTGCGCGACGAGGATCTGGCGCGGCACGGCGGCGGCGCCCTTCCCCGCCCAATGCCGGGCGCGGCGGGCCGCTTCCAGCCGGGGACGGAGGTGGAGGAGGGGGAAGCAGGCCGCTTCCCGCCCGGCGCGCCGGAGGACGCGCCCCAAAAGGGCGGCGCCGCTCATTTCTCCATGAGCCGCACGCTCAGGTCGTAGCGGAGGAAGGGGGTGATGAGGTAGAGGCCGGGCGCGTGGGCCCGCACCTCGTCCCGCAGTTCCTTGGCGAAGGCCAGGCCGACTTCCGCCGCCGCGTCCCCCTCCGCGTGGCGGAGGCGCTCCCGCACCGCCTCCGGGATGACGATGCCGGGGACCTCGTTGTGGAGGAATTCGGCGTTGCGGGCGTTGAGGACGGGCATGACGCCGATGAAGACCGGCACGCCCAGGGGGGCGATGGCCTTGGCCGTCTTTTCCACCAGCGCGGGATCGAAGACCGGCTGGGTCATGACGTAGGCGGCCCCGGCGGCGACCTTCGATTCGAGCTTCCGCAGCTGGGAGTCGAAGTTGCGCGCGTTGGGGTTGAAGGCGCAGCCGATGACGAAGTCGGAGCGGCCCCGCAGGTCGCGCCCCACGGCGTTGACGCCCCGGTTCATCCCGGCCAGCAGCTTGATAAGACCCAGGGAGTTGAGGTCGTAGACGGAGGTGGCGCCGGGGTGGTCCCCCGCCTTGGCCGGGTCGCCGGTCAGGGCCAGGATGTGCCGGAAGCCCAGGGCGCCCAGGCCCATGAGGTCGGACTGGAGGCCCAGGAGGTTCCGGTCCCGGCAGGCGATGTGGAGGAGCGGCAGGATGGAAAGCTCCCGCCGGATCATGACGGCGGCGGCCACGTTGCTCACCCGCAGGATGGCCAGGGAGTTGTCCGCCAGGGTGACGGCGTCGGCCCCCGCGCGGTCGAGCGCGCGGACGCCCTCCATGAACTTTTCCATGGAGAGGTTCTTCGGCGAATCGAGCTCGACGATGGTGGCCTGGCCGCGCGGCTTTTCTTTCAGCCGGTCCAGGAGGGAGGGCTCCGCCGGGGCGGGCGCCGGAACGGCCTCCACGCGTGCGGAGGCGGCGCGGCGGAGGCCGGGCTTGCCCCGGCGGGGAACGGGCTGGAGGGCGCGGGCCGCCTCCGCCAGGGCGGCGGTATGCCGGGGCTCCGTGCCGTAGTCGCCGCCGATCAGCCGCGCCCCTTCCGCGACGAAGGCGGGCAGGCTGGCGGCGAAGTATTCCGGGCTGGCGGCGTAGTTGAAGCGGCCCTCGTAGAACTCCGGCTTGCCCGCGTTGGGGTAGACGGCGGGGCGGTCGTCCGGGCCCAGCTCCAATTGGCGCAGGAGATGGAGGGAGGCCTGCACGCCGCAGGTACCGTTGATGCCGACCAGGTCGGCCCCCGCCTCCCGCAGGCGGCGGAAGGCGGTGGGGAAGTCCTCCCCGCTCCCCAACCGCCCCTCCTCCGCGACGCCCAGGGAGGCGACGACGGGGATGTTGGAAAGGTTCTGGAAGGCGTCCAGGGCGATGAGGAGGTCGGCCAGGTCGGTGAAGGTCTCCAGGAAGATGAGGTCGCAGCCGCCGTCCAGCAGCGCGCCGATCTGCTCCCGGTAGATGAGGGCGCGGTCGGCGTTGGAGATGGGGAGGTCGCTCAGCCGCCGCTGAAGGGGGCCGACGGAGCCGCCGACGTAGACGTCCCTCCCCTTGGCCGCCTCTTTTAAGAGACGGGCGGCCTTCCAGTTGATCTCCGCCACCTTTTCCTCCAGGCCGTAATTGGCCAGGCGCAGGCGGTTGGCGCCGAAGCTGTTCGTCTCCACCACGCGGGCTCCGGCGGCGATATATTCCTCATAGACGCGGGTGACCAGCTCCGGCCGGACCAGGTTGGCCTCCTCCAGGCAGCGCCCCTGGGGGATGCCCAGGGAATAGAGGTAGGTGCCCGTGGCGCCGTCGCCGATCAGCACCCGCTCTTCCAGTTCGTCCAATAGGTTTGCCATCTGGGGCCGTTTCTGCTTTTCTTTTCCTTGTCAACACCGGCCATCGTGAATCCCGGCCGCGTCTCTCCCCCATCATGCCCTCTGCCATAGAAAGTAAAGCCGTTCCTGCGGCCCCCTACACCACCGACAACCCCGTTTTAGACCAGAAGATCCGCGACCTCCTCAAGGAGGCGGGCATCGACCCGAGCAGCCGCGAGTATTACGAGATGATGGTCTCCGTGCTCAAGCTGGCCGGGCAGAAGCCCACCCGCGCCGACCGCAAGCTCTACAACCAGGCCCTTAAGGAGCTGCGCTACGCCAACAAGATCTTCACCCCCTACCGCGACCGGAAAAAGATCTGCATCTTCGGCTCCGCCCGCACCCCGGCGAAGAACCGGGAATACCAGGCCGCGCGCGACTTCGCCGAGCTGATGGTGAAGGCGGGCTACATGGTCATCACCGGCGGCGGCGACGGCATCATGGGCGCCGCCCAGGAAGGCGCGGGCCGGGAAAACAGCTTCGGCCTGAACATCAACCTCCCCTTCGAGCAGCGGGCCAACCCGACGATCGACGGCGACTCGAAGCTGATCCACTTCCGCTACTTCTTCACCCGGAAGCTCAACTTCGTGAAGGAGTCCCACGCCATCGTCTGCTTCCCCGGCGGCTTCGGCACGATGGACGAGGGCTTCGAGGCGATCACCCTCATGCAGACGGGCAAGACCCCCGTGCAGCCCGTCCTCTTCATCGACGCCCCGGGCGGCAACTTCTGGCTGACCTTTGAGCGCTACCTGCGGGAGCACCTGCTGCGTGACGGCCTCATCTCCGACTACGACTTCCACCTCTTCAAGTTCACCGACGACCTGCGGCTGGCGGAGAAGGAGATCCTGGCCTTCTACTACAACTTCCATTCCTACCGCTTCGTCGACAAGGAGCTGGTCATCCGCCTTCAGCGCCCGATCCCGGACGGGGCCCTGGAGCGGCTGCGGCACGACTTCGCCGACATCCTGGCCGACCCCGCCGCCATGCGCCTCTCCAAGCCGCTGCCGCAGGAGGCCAACGAGCCCGACCTGGCCCACCTGCACCGCCTGCGCCTGCCCTTCAACCAGAAGGGCTACGGCCGCCTGCGCCAGCTGATCGACCGGCTCAACGAGTTCTAAGCCGTTTCCATGAGCACGAACGGAGCCGGCCTCCACCTCCGCGTCGACACGGCGCGGCAGCTCGTGGAACTGCGCAACGGCGGCGTCACCATCTGGCAGGCGCCGGTCAGCACCTCCTCCTTCGGCCTGGGCGAGGAGCCGGGCAGCTGGAAGACGCCGCGCGGGAAACACCGCATCGCCGCCAAGATCGGCGACGGGGCCGCCCTGGGCGCCCGCTTCGTCGGCCGCGTTGCCACGGGGGAAGTCTGGACTCCCGAGGCCCCGGAGACGGAGGACGACCTGGTCCTCACCCGCATCCTGTGGCTGGAAGGGCTGGAACCGCGCAACGCCAATAGCAAGGACCGCTACGTCTACTTCCACGGCACCAACCGGGAAGACCGCATCGGCCAGGCCGCCTCCCACGGCTGCATCCGCCTGCGCAATGCCGACATCGCCGCCCTCTTCGAGCGGGTCGAGGTCGGCACGGAAGTCGAAATCGTCGGGTGAACCAGGGCCCCTTCAAGCACCTCATCCTGGCCGGATCCGGCCTGCTCCATGACGGGCAGGGCTTTGGGGCGGCCTGCCGGGAGCGGGGCCTCATTCTCTCCCTTTTGGACGGCGCCGACCCGCGGGAAGCCGTCCCGCGCCTCCTTTCCGAGCGGGGGCTGGACCCGGCGGAAACCCTCCTCGTCGGCGACACGCGGCGCGCCATCGAGGCCGCCCGCCACGGCGGCGTCACCAGCTGCGCCCTTCTCACCGGCGCCGAGCCCCTGGAACAACTCAAGGAAGCCGCGCCCGACCTCCTCTTCCGCGACCTGGACCAGCTCCTCGTCCACCTGGGCCACCGGCCCACGCCCCCGCCGCCCCTGCCCGCCGTCGGCGCACTGCTCTATAACGGGCGCGGGGAGGTCCTCATGATCCAGACCTTCAAATGGAGCCACCACTGGGGCATCCCCGGCGGCAAGATCCAGGGCGGGGAGACGGCGGAGGCCGCCGTCATCCGGGAGGTGCGGGAGGAAACCGGCCTGGAACTGGAGAAAGTCCGCTTCGCCCGCATTCACGACTGCATCAATCCGCCGGAATTCTACCACCCGGCCCACTTCATCCTCCTCACCTACACGGCCCGCGTGGCGGGGGAGGACCCCTCCGTCCGCCTCAACGAGGAGGCCGACTGCTTCCGCTGGATCCGGCCGGACGAGGCCCTCGGCTTGCCTTTGAACGGCCCCAGCCGCACCCTCCTGGAGCATGTCCGATCGCATCCTCATCTCGGCTTTGCGGCTTGAGACTCATTTGGGCGTCCCTGACGCGGAGCGGGCCAACCCGCAATTCGTCGAGGTGACGGTGGAGCTGGAAGTCCGCGGCACCGCAGCCGCCGCCGCCCGGGACGACATCGCCCTGACTGTGAACTACGGCGACGTGGCCCGCACCCTGGCCCGCGTGGCCGCCCACCGCCCGCGCAAGCTCCTGGAAACGCTGGCGGAGGACCTCGCCGCCGAGGCGCTCCGCTTCGAGGGCGTGCGCGCGGTGAAGCTGGTGGCGGAAAAATTCGTCCTGCCCAACGCGCAGTCCGTCGCCGTCCGCATCCGGCGGAAGAGGAAGAAGTAAGGCTCATGTTCTCCCGCTACGGCCAGGTCTTTTCCCTGGGGATCCAGAACACCCTCGTCTACCGCTGGAACTTCCTCCTGCGGGCGGCCTACAACCTGATCCCGCTCCTCACCACCTACTTCATCTGGCAGGCGGTCTTCGCCAAAAAGCAGGCGCCGATCGACGGCTATTCCTACCCGCTGATGATCGCCTACTACCTGGCGCTGGTGGTGCTGACGAACACGGTGGCCCCCACGGACGAGGAATTCCAAATCGCCGCCGACATCCGCGACGGCCAGCTCAACCAGTTCCTCCTCCGCCCGGTGAACTACTTCCTCTACCGCTTCATCCTCTTCGTCTCCGGGCGGCTGGTCTACATCGCCGTCACCTTCCTGCCGCTGGCCTTCCTTCTCTACTGCTTCCGCCATTTCTTCGCGAACGTGCCCCTCTCGGAAACGTGGCTGCCCGCGCTGCTGGCCTTCGCCGGATCGGGGCTGCTCCAGTTCGTCGTCGCCTTCCTCGTCGGCATCCTCGGCTTCTGGGTTTTGGAGATCAGCAGCATCGCCTTCATGCTCTACGCGCTCGAGTTCCTGGCCGGGGGAAACACCTTCCCCCTCGACCTCCTGCCGGAGCCCTGGCGGTCGGCGGCCCTCTCCACCCCCTTCGCCTACGAGTATTTTTTTCCCGCCGGCGTCCTCGTGGGCCGCATCCACGGCGCGGCGGTCTGGCACGGCTTCCTGGGGCAGATGGCCTGGACGCTGGCGCTCCTCCTCTTCGCCGCCTGGGCCTGGGGCCGGGGGCTGCGCCGCTACACCGCGGTGGGGAGCTAAGCCATGCGCCTCCTTAAAATCTGGCTCGCCGCCGGGCGCTACTCCCTGACCCGGGAGCTGATGTTCCGGGGCAACTTCATCCTGTGGGTATTGGTGGAGATCTCCTGGTTCGCCCTCCAGCTGGCCTTTATCGAGGTGCTCTACCTCCAGGTCGACGCCGTCGCCGGATGGACGAAGTGGCAGATGGTCACCCTCATCGGCATGGGGCAGGTGATCCAGCAGGTCTGCCAGCTCTTCTTCCTGGTCAACTTCATCGACTTCCCGGAGCTGGTGCGCACGGGCAAGCTCGACTTCTTCCTGGCCCAACCCGCGCCGGTCCTCTTCCAGGTCACCACGCGGCGGTGGGACATCGGCTCGACCCTCAACGCCTTCCTGGCCGCCGGGGTGACCGCCTTCGGCGCGGCGCACGCGGGCGTGCCCTTCACGCCGCTCTCCCTCCTCGCCGCGCTCCTCCTGGTCGGGGCGGGCGTGGCGATCCACTACGGGCTCCTCCTCCTCTTCACCACGCTCTCCTTCTGGATGACCCGCTCCCAGGGCCTGGTCACCGCCTACTACCAGTGCTGCAGCCTGATGCGCCAGCCCCGGGAGGTCTTCCGGGGCGGCCTGCGCTTCGTCTTCACCTGGATCGTGCCGCTCCTCCTGGTGGCCAACCTGCCCTCCCGCGCCCTCTTCGGCACCCTGGCCTGGAGGGAGGCGGCGGCTCTGGTCGCCCTTTCCGCGGCCTTCGTCGCCGTTTCCATCGCCTTTTTCCACTACGGCCTGCGCTCCTACAAAAGCGCTTCCTCTTAGGCCCAGGGGGGGCCATAATCGGCCCCCCTATGAGCCTTTCCGCCCAGATCGACCAGCATATCAAGGAAGCCATGCTCGCCCGCCAGGCCGACCGCCTCGGCGTCCTGCGCATGCTCAAGGCGGCGGTGAAGAACGCCGCGATCGAGAAGGGCGGCGCCGATTCCGTCCCCGCCGACATCGACGTCGTCGCCGTCATCCGCAAGGAGGTCAAGAAGCGGCAGGACTCGATCGCCAGCTTCCAGGCGGGCAACCGCCCCGAGCTGGCCGCCAAGGAGGAGGCGGAGATCCAGGTTCTCCAGGGCTACCTGCCCGCCGCCCTTTCCGAGGCGGAGCTGGAGAAGCTGGTCCGCGAGGCGATCGCCGAGGCCGGAGCCACCGGGAAGGCGCAGATGGGCGCGGTGATGAAGATCGCCCAGGCGAAGGCCGCCGGCCGCGCCGACGGCAAGGCCCTCAGCGGCCTGGTGCAGAAGCTTTTGGCGTAGACGGGATGATCGACGAACG
The DNA here is from genome assembly GCA_028283855.1 of Verrucomicrobium sp. NCBI lineage: Bacteria > Pseudomonadati > Verrucomicrobiota > Verrucomicrobiia > Verrucomicrobiales > Verrucomicrobiaceae > Verrucomicrobium > Verrucomicrobium sp. Next base: position 84,308 of record JAPWJX010000003.1, read on the forward strand.
GAACTGGCTGGCCATCGCCACCGGGCTGACGCTGCTGAGCGCGGGCTGGGGCGCATTCGCCCTAGGCGCGGGCCGCCCGCAGAGCACCCGCTGGAACAATGTCCTGCTGGCCGCCGCCTGGGCCTGCCAATCCCTCTTTCTGGAACAGCGGGGCCGGATGATCGGCCACTGCCCGCTCACCAACCTCTTTGAGACGGTCGCCTTCCTCACCTGGGGGCTGCTGTTCTTCCACCTGGTCGTCGGCAGCGGCTACCGGCTTTCCCTGCTGGGCTTCTTCACCGCCCCGGTCGTCTCCCTCATCAATTTCTTCGCCCTCGTCTCCCCCATCGACCGGCCCAATCCCGTCCCCCATTACGCGACGGGCTGGCCGCTGGAACTGCACGCCTCCCTCACCGTCCTGGCCTACGGGGCGCTGGGCCTGGGGGCGGTGGCGGCCTTCCTCTACCTGGTGCAGGAGCGCCAGCTGCGGGAGCACCACCTGGGCCGCTGGTTCTTCCGCCTGCCCGCCATGGGGGACCTGGCCCACGTCCAGCGGCGCCTCCTCGTCGTCGGCTTCGTCCTCCTCACCCTGGGGCTGGGCGTCGGCCTGGGCTTCGACTGGGCGCGGGCCCTTTCCATGGACTGGGTGAAGCTGGTCTGGTCGGCCGCCGTCTGGGCCTTCTACCTCTTTCTCCTCCTGGCCCCCGCCGTCCTGGGCCTGAGCGCGCGGCGCGGCGCCTGGTGCGCGCTGGGCGGCTACCTCTTCGTCCTCCTCACCTTCTGGGGGATCAACTCCCTTTCCCACGCCCACCGCTTCGCCGTATGAGCCGCCGCCCTACCCTCGTCTGCGGCGGCCTTTCCTTTGAGAAGACCCCGGTGGAAGTCCGCGAACGCGCGGCGATCGGCCTGGCCGCCCTCCCCTCCGCGCTGGAGCAGGTCCGCGACTCCCTGGGGCTAGAGGAGGCGGTCCTCATCTCCACCTGCAACCGCGTCGAGTATTTCGGCCTCACCGCGCACCCGCAGGCCCTCGCCGACGAGTGGCCTCTTTTCCTAAGCGTCCTCCCCGGCACGGAGGGGGCCGACGCCGCCGCCTTCGCCGCCCACTCCTTCCACCTGCGCGGGCGCGACTGCGTGGAGCACCTCTTCCGCCTCGCCGCCGGGCTCGAGTCGATGGTGCTGGGGGAGACCGAGATCCTGGGCCAGGTGAAGGACGCCTACCGCCTGGCGACCGACCGCGGCCTGACCGGCAAGCGCCTCCACCGCCTCTTCCAGGCCTCCTTCGCCGCCGCCAAGGCCGTCCGCTCCCAGACCTCCATCACCCGCGGGGCGGTCTCCGTCGGCTCCGTGGCGGTCGATTTGGCGGGCAAGCTCTTCGGCGACTTGGGCAATTGCACCGTGATGGTGCTGGGCGCGGGCGCGACGAGCGAGCGCACCGCCCGTTCCCTGCAAAGCCGCGGCGCGCGGCGCCTCCTCGTCGCCAACCGGACGGAAGAAAACGCCCGCGCGCTGGCCGAGGCCCTCGGCGGCGAGGTCGTTCCCTGGAACGCCTTTCCCGCCCGCCTGGGAGAGGTCGACATCGTCATCAGCTCCACCTCCGCTCCCACCTACGTCCTCTCCCGCGACCGCCTGGAACGGGCCCGCCGCCGGGGCCGCCCCCTGTTCCTCATCGACCTGGCGGTGCCGCGCGACATCGACCCCTCCGTCCAGCACCTGGAGGACGTCTACCTCTACGATATCGACGACCTCGAATCCCTGGCCCGCAACGCCCGGCGCGACCGCGCGACGGAAGTGACCCAGTGCGAGTCGATCCTCCTCCCCCACGTCGAAGAGTTCCTGGCCTGGCTGGAAAAGCCCGGCTACCAGAACCAAACGGCATGAGCGCCGCTCCCGTCCGCATCGGCACGCGCGGCAGCGCCCTGGCCCTGGCCCAGGCGGGCATGGTGCGCGACGCCTTGGCGGCCAAATGGCCCGCGCACGACTTCGTCCTGGAAATCCTCAAGACGCAGGGGGATGCCTGGTCCGCCCGGCCCGGCGATCCCGGCCCGCCGCCGGACAAGGGCTTCTTCACCCGCGAGTTCGAGGAAGCCCTCCGCGCCGGGACGATCGACCTGGCCGTCCACAGCCTCAAGGACCTCCCCACGGAGGAAACGCCCGGCCTGGTTCTGGCCGCCATCCCGCGGCGGGCCGACGCGCGCGACGTCCTGGTCCTGCGCGCGGGCCTCTCCCACGCCGACCTGCCCCCGGACGCCACCGTCGCCACCGGCAGCAGCCGCCGCGCCTCCCAGCTCCGGGCCCTGCGGCCCGACCTGCGGACCGTCCCCATCCGGGGCAACATCGACACCCGCCTGCGCAAGCTGCGGGAGAATCCCGGCTGGGCCGCCACCGTCCTGGCCGCCGCGGGCCTGGAACGGCTCCGGCCGGACGTCTCCGGCCTCGCCGTCGTCCCCCTCGACTACAGCCTCATGCTCCCCGCGCCCGGCCAAGGGGCGCTGGCCCTCCAGCTCCGGGAGGACGACCGGGACAACCGCTTCCGCGCCGCCGCCCTGGACCACGTGCCGACCCGCGCCGCCGTCACCGCGGAGCGGGCCTTCCTCCAGGGCCTGGGCGGCGGCTGCCGCACCCCCGTCGGCGCGCACGCCGCGCCGGAGGGCGACGGCCTGACCCTGCGCGGCATCGCCTGGATCGGCGACGATCCCGCGCCCCGCTCCGGCGCGGTGAGCGGCCCCCTGGAAAGCGCCGCCGCGCTGGGCGCGGCGCTGGCGGAGGAGATCCTAGGGTGAAGGCGGGCGTCGCCTACCTCGTCGGCGCGGGCCCGGGCGACCCCGGCCTCCTCACCCTGCGCGGGCGGGAGCTGCTGGAGCGGGCCGACGTCGTCGTCTACGACTACCTTTGCAACCCGGAGCTCCTCCGCCACGCCCCGGACGGCGCGGAGCTGGTCTACGCCGGAAAGAGCGCGGGCCATCACACCCTGACCCAGGCGGAGATCAACGCCCTCCTCGTCGCCAAGGTCGCCGCCGGGCGCGTCGTCGTCCGGCTGAAGGGGGGCGATCCCTTCGTCTTCGGCCGCGGCGGGGAAGAGGCGGAAGCCCTGGCCGACGCGGGCCTTTCCTTCGAGATCGTCCCCGGCGTCTCCTCCTCCATCGCCGCCGCCGCCTACGCGGGCATCCCCGTCACCCACCGCTCCCTCGCCTCCAGCTTCACCGTCCTCACCGGCCACGAGGAGCCGGGGAAGAAAGACTCCTCCCTCGACTGGGAGACGCTGGCAAAGCTCCCCGGCACCAAGGTCCTCCTCATGGGCGTCGAGCGGCTCCGCGCTCTGGCCGAGCGCCTCGTCCTGGCCGGGGCGCGGCCGGACCTGCCCATCGCCCTCGTCCGCTGGGGCACCTGGACGCGCCAGCAGACCCTGACCGGCACCCTGGAAACCATCGCCGACCTGGCGGAGGCGCAGGCCTTCCAGCCCCCCGCCGTCGCCATCCTGGGGGACGTCGTCACCCTGGCGGACAAACTGGCCTGGTTCCAAAAGAAGCCCCTCTTCGGCCAGCGCGTCGTCGTCCCCCGCACGCGGCGGCAGGCGGGCGGCCTCACCGCGCGGCTGCGGGAACTCGGCGCCGACGTGCTGGAAATCCCGACCATCCGCGTCGAGCCCGCCCCGCTGCCGGAAGGCGCCCTCGACTTCTCCTGCGACTGGCTCCTCTTCACCAGCCCGAACGGGGCCGACTTCTTCTTCGACGCCTTCCTGGCCCGCCACGGCGACGTGCGCAAGCTGGGCGCGGCGCGGATCGGCGCCGTCGGCCCCGCCACCGCCGCCCGCGTCCGGGCCCGCGCCCTGGCCGTCGACCGCCAGCCCTCCGCCTTCACCGTCGACGCGCTCGTCGCCTCCTTCTCCCCGGAGGAGACGCGGGGGAAGCGCTTCGTCCTGGCCCGGGGCGGCCAGGCCAATCCGGAGTTGCCCGCCGCCCTCCGCGCCGCCGGAGCGGAAGTGACGGAGCTTTCCCTCTACCAGACCCTCCCCGCCGAGGGGACCGACCCGGCCTCCGCCGCCGCGCGCACGCGCTTCGTCGAGGAAGGGGCCCATTGGATCGCCTTCACCAGCGGCAGCACGGTGGAAAACTGGAAACGGCTGGGCCTGACGCCCGCCGCCGGCCCCACCCCGCGCGCCCTGAGCATCGGCCCCGTCACCACGCGGGCGCTGGAAGGGGAGCCGGTCCTCGAGGCCAAGGAGCAGACCCTCGCGGGCCTGGTGGACACCCTTTTGGAAAACCTTTCATGAAGACGAAGGAAGAGTGGATCGACGCCGCCCACGCCGCGCTGGCTACCGGCGACCTGGCCGCCGCCGAGGCGGCCAACCGCGCCGCCCTGGAACTCGACCCCCAGGACGCCGAGCTGTGGCACGCCCTGGCCATGACCGCCTACAAGCAGGGGAACTACCCCGCCGCCATCGAGGCGGGCCGCCGCGCCGCCCAGATCGAGCCGAACGACGGCATGGTCTGGACCGGCCTCTCCCTGGCCTACATGAAGAACGACCAGATCCCGGAGGCGGAAGCCGCCGGAGCCAAGGCCAAAGTCATCTCCTGGGGCGGCAAGGTCCAGTTTGAGTAAGTATATATTCTATATTTACTATTTATAGAATCGAGGTTAGAGTGACTCGCTCATGAAACTCTCCGATCTCACCAGCGCCCAGTTCAAGTCCCTCGCCAAGCTCATCTCCCTCAAGGAAAAGGCGGCGGCCAAGCTGCAGGAGATCGAGGAGAAGATCGAAGCCCTCGCCGGCTTTTCCCCCGCGCCCAAGACGCGCGGCCGCAAGCCCGGCAGCAAAGGCCGCCGCGGCCCGCGCAAGGGCTCCAAGCCCGGCCGCCTGAAGGAAACCCTCCTCAAGACCCTGCACGCCGCGGGCAGCGAGGGGCTCACCATCCAGGAGCTTTCCGACAAGCTCAAGACCCCGAGCAACAATCTCTATAGCTGGTTCTATACGACGGGCCGCAAGGTTTCCGGCCTCAAGAAGTCGGGCAAGAAGTACGTCTATACCGGCAAGGTCGACTAGCCGGCCTTAGGCGGGGCGATGCGGTAGGCCCGCTCCCCCGCCCGGAATTCCCCCGCCTCCTCCAGCAGCGTCCGGGGCACGTAGCCCAAGGCGATGCCCTCCGCCGCGCTGGTCAGCTTTCCCACCTCCTTCTCCCCGAAGGCGAGCGGCTGCGGCGTTTCCGGCACCCCCGCCGGGCCCGAGGCCTGGCGCAGGAGGACGAGCCGCCGGTTGACGTGGCCGATGCTCCGCACCCGCGCCACCGTCTCCTGGCCGACGTAGCACCCCTTCTCGTAGGAAAGGCCCCGCCCGCCCTCTTCCAGCCGCGCCTCCTGGGGCAGCGTCTCCGGCCCCAGCTCCCGTCCCCAGGCGCCCAGGGCGTGCTCGATGCGCGCCCGATCCACCGCCTCCGGCGCGGCCAGGCGGGCGGGCAGGCAGGGCGCGGCGCCCGGCTCCCACACATCCCAGCCCGGCGGGCCGAAGCGGGCGGAGCGGCTCACGACCCGGCCCGGCGCGGCGGGGGGCGCCTCTTCGCCAAACCAATGGGAGAGGCGGTAGGAATCGGTGACGTCCTCGATCATGGCGTCGTCGGCGATGAGGAACTTTTCCAGCCGGGCGCGGAGGCTTTCCCGGACGGGGAGCGGCGCGTCGATCCACACGGCGTCCTCCGTGGCGGCGAAGAAGCCCTCCCCCTCCATCCGCCCCTTGCCGGTCAGCACCGCCCCGTAGAGGGAGCGGCCGGGGGTAAGGAGGGAAAGATCGTTCGTCACCTGGCCGTTTAGGTAACGGACGCGGTCCTCCCCGGTGACTTTCCACAGGGCGCGGTCCGGCAGGGGCAGGCCGCCCAGAATCTCCTCAACAAACATGATTTTGGAGATACGCTTCTTTGCCCCCCATGAAAAGCCCCGACCCCTTCGCCGACGAAAGCGCCAGTGACGAAGCCTTCATGGCCGAGGCCCTCCGCCAGGCCCGCAAGGCCGCCCAGGCGGGGGAGGTCCCCGTCGGGGCCGTCATCGTCCGGGAGGGGCGGGTCATCGGCCGCGCCCACAACCAGGTGGAGCTGCTGAAGGACGCCACCGCCCACGCGGAGATGCTGGCCCTCACCCAGGCCCAGGAGGCGGTGGGGGACTGGCGGCTGACCGACTGCACCCTCTACGTCACCAAGGAGCCCTGCCCCATGTGCGCCGGGGCCATCGTCCACACCCGGCTCTACCGGGTCGTCTTCGGCGTGGGGGACCCGAAGGCGGGAGCCCTGGGGGGGGCCTTCAACCTGCTGGACCTCAAAGGGCTCAATCACACCTGCCTGCTGACCCCCGGGGTGGCAGCCCAGCCCTCCCTGGACCTCCTGCGGGAGTTCTTCCAGGCCCGCCGGGCCGAATAAAATCGATTTGCCGGGCGCTGGAAAACGGGGTTTATTAGGGAGTTCCAACGTAATTTCATCCGATCCCGCTCCATCCATGTTTGCCCCCACCCCCGCCGAGGCCAAAACGGCGAAGAAGTTTAAGAAGAAGCTCGATCTCCACCTGCCGGAGAACGACGGGGTGCCGCGTCTCCTCCGCATCCGCGGGAAATGCCCGGACACCCAGAAGACCCTGGGGGAGGCCGTCTTCATCCCGGAGCGGGACATCATCCACGTCTTCGACCACGACACGCTGCTGGCCGTCAGCCACGCCATCGAGGACCTCGCCTCCGAGGTGCGCGAGGGGGAGCTGATCGCCACCTTCCAGACCTTCGACAATTTCCTGCCGCACAAGAAGCGCTACCAGAGCCTGGCGCGCGACCTCGACGCCGTGCGCGTCTGGGGCAGCGGCACCGCGCCGAAGGGGTGCCCGGGCATCGACTTCATCCGCTCCGACAACGAGAAGATGATGCGCTACTGGCTCGTCCTCTTCGAGAGCCAGAACGACCACGCCGTCCTCGTCTGCAAGCAGGTGGGCGCCGGCTCCTCCGCCGCCTCGCCGGAAGGGAAGAAGTTCGTCGGCTTCTACAGCTTCTGCCCCTACCTGGTGCAGTCGATCCGCTGGCGCTTCAACCTGGTCAGCTCCGGGCTGAAGACCGTCATCCAGCACTGGGAGAACACCTTCTCCCTGCCGGACCTGAAAATGCGGGACCTGGACCTGGGCGCCTACCTCCGCCCCCAGCCCGCGCCGAAGGCCCCGGCCAAGGCCAAACCCAAGGCCAAGGCGGCCCCTGCCGCAAAAAAAACCGCTTCCCGCTCCCGCAAGTAAGGGCTTGGATCGAGGGATGAGCGGCCTTTTCTCCCCCACCGGCGCCTCCGTCCCCCTGCGCTTCCACTTCATCGGCATCTGCGGCACCGCCATGGGCGCCGTGGCGGCCATGCTGAAGGACCAGGGCCACCACGTCACCGGCTCCGACCAGAACGTCTACCCCCCCATGTCCACCTTCCTGGAGGGCAAGGGGATCCCCGCCGGCCAGGGCTTCTCCCCCGCGCACCTGCCGCAGGACCCGGAGACGATCGTCGTCGTCGGCAACGCCATCAGCCGCGGCAACGAGGAGCTGGAAACCGCCCTGGAACAAAAACGCCTCTGCCTGGCGCTGCCGGAAGTCCTCAAATACTTCTTCCTCTCCCGCACGCACAACCTGGTCGTCACCGGCACCCACGGAAAGACGACGACCACCTCCCTCCTGGCCTGGCTCTTCCAGCACGCGGGGAAGGAGCCCTCCTACCTGATCGGCGGCCTGCCGCGCAACTTCGCCGAGGGGTGCAAGCGCCAGTCCGGCCCCTACTGGATCCTGGAAGGGGACGAGTACGACACCGCCTACTTCGACAAGCGGAGCAAGTTCCTCCACTACCTCCCGGAGCTGGCGATCATCAACAACATCGAGTTCGACCACGCCGACATCTACGAGAACCTGGCCGCCATCCAGCTCTCCTTCCGCCGGATGGTAAAGCTGGTCCCGCGCAACGGCCTCATCCTGGTCAACGCCGACGACCCGAACGCCCTGGCCGTCGTCCAGGAGAGCCCCGCGCCGGTCAAGCGCGTCGGCTTCGCCGCGGACGCGGAGGTCCGCATCACCGACGCCGAATACGGCGCGGCGGAGAGCCGCTTCACCCTCTTCGGCCACCGCTTCACCCTGCCGATGGCCGGGGAGTTCAACGTCCGCAACGCGGCCATGGCCCTGGCCGCCGCGCAGTTCTACCAGATCCCCCTTCCCGTCCTGGAAAAGGGCCTGGCCTCCTTCCTGGGCATCCGCCGCCGCCAGGAAGTGCGCGGGGAAAAGGGCGGCGTCACCGTCATCGACGACTTCGGCCACCACCCCACCGCCATCCGGGAGACGATCCGCGGCCTGCGGCAAAAGTATCCCGGCCGCCGCCTCTGGGCCGTCTTCGAGCCCCGCAGCAACACCACACGCCGCGCCGTCTTCCAGGAGACGCTCCCCGCCGCCCTGGGGGAGGCCGACGGCGTCTTCGTCGCCCAGGTGGCCGCGCTCGACCAGCTCCGCCCGGAAGAGCGGCTCAACCCGGAAAAGGTCGTCTCCGACATCGCCGCGCGCGGCATCCCCGCCCACTACGAGCGGGACGCCGAGGCGATCGTCCGCGGCCTGGTCCCCCTCCTTCAGCAGCAGGACGTCGTCGCCGTCTTCAGCAACGGCGGCTTCGGCGGCATCCACGAAAAACTCCTCAACGCTTTGCCCAACTAACCATGAGCGCCCCCACCCTCGATCCCGTCCGCGACCAGCTGGAAGCCGCGCAGCAGGCCGGCCACCTCCTCCCCTCCACGGTGGAGAACATCCTGAAGGTCCACGGCCAGCCCGCCACCTCCCCCGGCGACCGCGCCAGCATCGAGGAGCTTTTGGCCGCCGGGGAGTGGAACGAGCTGAACGACCGCTTCTTCAAGACCCTGGCCTTCGGCACCGGCGGCATCCGCGGCCGGACCATCGGCAAGGTCGTCACCCCCGTCGAAAAGGGGACGCCCACGCCGCTCGGCGCGCCGGAGCATCCCGCCGTGGGCACCAACATGATGAACCGGGCCAACCTGGCCCGCGCCGCCCTGGGCCTGGGCCTTCACCTGCGGAAGGCCTTCCCGGGGAAGAAGTGCAAGGTCGTCATCGCCCACGACACCCGCCACTACTCCCGCCCCTTCGCCGAGCTGTGCGCGGAAAAGCTCCAGTCCCTCGGCCACGACGTCCTCCTCTTCGCCGAGGAGCGCTCCACCCCGCAGCTCTCCTTCACCGTCCGCCAGGAGCGCGCCCAGGCGGGCATCGTCATCTCCGCCAGCCACAATCCGCCCCACGACAACGGCTTCAAAGCCTACTTCGACGACGGCGCGCAGCTGGTCGAGCCCCACGCCTCCGGCGTCATCGCCGAAGTGGAGGCCCTGCAGAAGGGCGCCCCCCTCCCCGACGTGGCGGAGAAAGGCACCCTCACCCTCCTCGGCGCCTCCGCCGACGCCGTCTACCGCCAGGCCCTTAAGACCCTCATCGTGGAGCCCCAGGCCCTCGCCGAGGCCAAGGGCCTGAAGATCGTCTACAGCTCCCTGCACGGCACCGGCATCCAGATCATCCCCGACCTCTACAAGGAAGTCGGCGTTCCCTTCTCCGTCGTCGCCGCGCAGCAGGAGGGGGACGGCCGCTTCCCCACCGTGAAGTCCCCCAACCCGGAGGAGAGCGCCGCGCTGGAGCTGGCCATCGCCCAGGCCAAGGAGGAGCAGGCCGACCTGGTCATCGCCACCGATCCCGACTGCGACCGCCTGGGCGCCGCCGTCCGCGACGGGGCGGGGAACTACGCCCTGCTCACCGGCAACATGATCGGCTCCCTCATCGCCGCCTACCGGCTGGAGCGCCTCTTCGCCCAGGGCGTGCTGACGCCGCAGAACGCGGGCCGCGCCGCGCTCATCAAGACCTTCGTCACCACCGACCTGCAGAAGAAGCTGGCCGCACGCTACGGCGTCAAATGCGTCGAATGCCTCACCGGCTTCAAATACATCGGCGCCAAGCTGCGCGAATACGAGCAGGCGACCGGCCTGGCCGACTACCACTTCCAGCCCCCCGCCGCGCGCCGCGCCGCGCAGCTGGAAAAGGGGACCTTCTTCGTCTTCGGCGGGGAAGAGAGCTACGGCTACTCCGGCGGCGACTACGTCCGGGACAAGGACGGCAACGCCGCCGCCCTCATGCTGGCGGAGGTCGCCGCGTGGCATAAGGCCCGGGGGAAGACCCTCCTGGAGGCCCTGGCCGACCTCTACCGGGAGCACGGCCTCTTCGCCGAGCGCCTGGGCACCATCACCATGGAGGGAGCCAAGGGCTCCGCGCAGATCCAGGCCCTCCTGGCCTCCTACCGGGCGGAGCCGCCGCAAAAGCTCGGCGGCCTCCCCGTCGAGCGGCTCGACGACTACGGCAAGCAGGACTTCGCCGACGTCGACGGCACGCCGATCCCGAAGGAGACGATGCTCCTCTTCCACGTGGAGGGCGGCCACCGCATGGCGGTCCGCGCCTCCGGCACGGAGCCGAAGGTGAAGTTCTACTTCTTCACCCAGCGCCCCGTGGCGCCGGGCCATTCCCCCGCCGAAACGGAAAAGGAAGCCCGCGCCTTCCTCAACGCCTGGTGGGCGGAGGTCGAGGCCGACGTGAAGAAACGGGTGGGGTAAAACCCGCCGAGGGTTATTCGCTGACGCCGAAGCGGGCCAGGAGCTGCTCCAGCTCGCTGGCGGAGAAGTACTCGATCTCGATCTTCCCGACTTCCCCGTTTCCGTGCATGCGGACGCGGGTGCCCAGGGCGCGCTGGATGCGCTTTTCCAGGTCGGTCCACGCCGCCTCGCTCACGCCGGGGCCCTTGGCGCCCTTCGGCTTGCGGGTGCGGCCGGGCAGGGAGTCGACGAGCTTCTCGGTCTGCCGGACGGTCAGGCCGTCCTTCACCACCCGGTGGGCGACGAGGATCTGCTCGTCCTTCGAGGGCAGGCCCAGGATGACCTTCGCATGGCCCACGGAGAGGCGGTTCTGGGAGACCCAGCCGCGCACCTCGTCGGCCAGGCCCAGGAGGCGGACGGCGTTGGCCACGTTGACGCGGCTCTTCCCCACCCGCTGGGCGACCTGCTCCTGCGTGAGGCGGAATTGGTTGATGAGGAGGGCGTAGCCCTCGGCCTCCTCGATCGGGTTAAGGTCGGCCCGCTGGAGGTTTTCGACGAGGGCCAATTCCAGCACCTCGCGGTCGCTGGCGGAGCGGACGATGACGGGGACCTCCGCCAGGCCGACCTGCTGGGAGGCGCGCCAGCGGCGCTCGCCCGCGATCAGCTCGTGCTTGCCGTTGACCAGCCGGACGATGAGGGGCTGGATGACGCCCCGCTCCCGGATCGACTCGACCAGTTCGGAAAGCTGCTCCGGGTGGAAAACCTTGCGCGGCTGGAACGGGCTGGGGACGATCTGCCCCAGGGGGACTTTCTGGACGACTTCCCCCTTCTCCGCGGAGGGCTGCGGCGAGGCCAGCTGGCTGCCGATGAGCGCCCCGAGGCCCCGGCCCAATCCTTTTTGCTGCGACATGGGGCGTACCGTAGGAGGGGTACCCTCCCCTTAGCAAGCGGAAGCCGGAGCAAGCTGGCTGGGCATGCGGAAGCCCAGCTCCTTCAGAAGCTTCAGGTCCTGGTCGGCCTCCGGATTGGGGGCGGTCAGGAGCTTGGAGCCGAAGAAGATCGAGTTGGCCCCGGCGTAGAAGCAGAGGGCCTGGCCCTCCCGGGTCAGGCGGGTGCGCCCGGCGGAGAGGCGGACCTTCGCCTGCGGGAAGGTGATGCGGGTGACGGCGATGAGGCGGACGATCTCGAAGATGTCGACCGGGTCCTGCTCCGCCAGCGGCGTGCCGGCGATGGGGGTCAGGCAGTTGATGGGGACGCTCTCCGGCGGCGGGTTGAAGCCGGAAAGGACCTCCAGCATCTTCAGCCGGTCGTCGGCGCTCTCTCCCAGGCCGACGATGCCGCCGCAGCAGACCGACATGCCCGCCTGCTGCGCGGCGGAGATGGTTTCCAGCCGGTCGGCGTAGGTGTGGGTGGTGACGATCTCGGGATAATAGTCCGGGCTGGTGTCGAGGTTGTGGTTGTAGGCGGTGACCCCGGCCTCTTTCAGGCGGCGGGCGGCCCCGGCGTCCAGGTGGCCCAGGGTGACGCAGACTTCCATGCCCAGCTTGGACACGTCGTCGACGATCTCGCAGACGGCGTCGAGCTTGGGGTCGTTCTCCTTCAGGCCTTTCCAGGCCGCGCCCATGCAAAAGCGGCTGGCCCCGCGCGCGCGGGCGTCCCGGGCGGCTTCCATCACCTTTTCGCGGGAAAGGAGCTTCTCCGACTCGACGCCGGTGGAGTAGTGGGCGCTCTGGGCGCAGTAGGAACAGTCCTCGCTGCAGCCGCCGGTCTTGATACTCAGGAGGCTGCAGAGCTGCACCTCCTGCTCCGGCCAATGGGCGGCGTAAACCGCGCGGGAACGGGTGATCAGCTCAAAGAGGGGCAGCGCGTAAAGGGCCTGCAGTTCAGAGAGGGTGGCCATGTCAACCAGTGCTAGGGAAGAGGTTTACAAAGTAAAGCCTTGGGAGGTCCCCCTCCCTTTGGGTAAAGTCTGGGCCCCATGTCCGAATTTCATTACGACGCCGTCCTGGTCGGTGCCGGCGTGATGAGCGCCACCCTGGCCGCCCTCCTAAAGGAACTAGACCCCACCCTCTCCATCGCCGTCCTCGAGCGGTTCGACACGCCGGCTTCCGAAAGCTCCGACGCCTGGAACAACGCGGGCACGGGCCACGCCGCCCTCTGCGAGCTGAACTACACTCCGGAAAAGGCCGACGGCTCCATCGACGTCACCAAGGCGCTCCAGATCAACGAGTCGTTCGAGGTTTCCAAGCAGTTCTGGGCCTACCTGGTGGAAAAGGGCGTCCTGCCCAAGCCGGAAGCCTTCATCAATCCGGTGCCGCACTCCAGCTTCGTCCGCGGGGAGGAGAACGCCGCCTACCTGCGCAAGCGCCACGCCGCCCTCTCCGCCCATCCCCTTTTCCACGGCATGGAATACTCGGAAGACCCGGCCAAGCTGGCGGAGTGGATGCCCCTGATCCTGGACGGGCGCGATCCGGGGGAAAAGATCGCCGCCACCCGGACGGCCGCCGGGACCGACGTGAACTTCGGCGCCCTCACCCGCACCCTCCTCAAAGGACTGCAGAAGCAAGGCGTGACGGTGTACATCCGGCACGACGTGAAGGGCCTCAAGCGCGACAAGCAGCGCGGCGGCTGGCGGCTGGCCGTGCAGGACCTCGACTACCACACCGTGCATAAGATCCACGCCAAGTTCGTCTTCCTGGGCGCGGGCGGCGGCGCGCTGCCGCTCCTGCAAAAGTCCGGCATCGCGGAGGGGAAGGGCTTCGGCGGCTTCCCGGTGAGCGGCCAGTGGCTGGTCTGCACCAACCCGGACCTCGTCTCCCGCCACGGGGCGAAGGTCTACGGAAAAGCCTCCGTCGGCGCGCCGCCGATGTCGGTCCCCCACCTGGACACCCGCGTCATCGACGGAAAGCGGGCCCTCCTCTTCGGCCCTTACGCCGGGTTCTCCACCCGCTTCCTCAAGCGCGGCTCCCTCCTCGACCTCTTCGCCTCGCTCAAGCCGGACAACATCTGGCCGATGATCCGCGCGGGCCTCGACAACCTCGACCTGACCAAATACCTCATCGGCCAGGTGCTCCAGTCCCAGGATGACCGGCTGGAGGCGCTGCGCGGCTTCGTCCCGCGCGCGCGGAAGGAGGACTGGAAGCTGGAGGTGGCCGGACAGCGCGTCCAAGTCATCAAGAAGGACGCCAAAAAGGGCGGCGTCCTCCAGTTCGGCACGGAGCTGGTCTGCGCCGGAGACGGCACGCTGGCCGCCCTCCTGGGCGCCTCCCCCGGCGCCTCCACGGCCGTCTCCGTCATGCTCGACATCGTGAAGAAATGCTTCCCCGCCCACCAGGCGCGCCTGGCGGAGATCATCCCCTCCTACGGGAAGTCGCTGGCGCAGGACGCCGCCCTGCTCCAGACCGTGCGGGAACGGACGAACCGCGTCCTGAAGCTGGCCGCCTAGGGCGGCTTAGATCGTCGGGTGCATTTCCTCGGAGAGGCCGAGGAAGTGCCGGACGAAATCGTCCGCCGGGCGCGTCCGCAGCTCGGACGGCGTGCCGATCTGCCGGACCCGCCCCTCCCCCAGCACCGCCACGCGGTCGGCCAGGCGGAAGGCCTCCTCCTGGTCGTGGGTGACGAAGAGGGTGGCCAGCTTCGTCTCGTCGTGGAACTGGCGCAGCCAGAGACACAGCTCCCGCCGCACCTTCGCGTCGAGCGCGCCGAAGGGCTCGTCCAAGAGGAGGAGCCGAGGCTCCACCGCCAGCGCCCGCGCCAGGGCGACGCGCTGCCGCTGCCCGCCGGAGAGCTGGGACGGATAGCGCCCGCCGAAGTCGGCCAGCTGGATCAGCGCCAGCAGCTCCCCCACCCGGCGGGCGATCTCCGCCTTCGGCGGCCGCGCGGCGCGGGGCCGCACCCGCAGGCCGAAGGCGATGTTCTCGAAAACCGTCATATGCTGGAAAAGCGCGTAGTGCTGGAAAACGAATCCCGCCCGCCGCGCGGAGGCGGGGCGATCGGTCACGTCCTCCCCGCCGAACTCGACCCGCCCGCCCGCGTCGGGAAACTCGAGGCCCGCCACGATGCGCAGGAGCGTCGTCTTGCCGGAGCCGCTCGGCCCCAGGAGGGCCAAGAGCTCCCCCGGACGCACGTCCAGGTCAACGCCGCGCAGGGCGCCCGGCCCTCCGGCAGCGTAGGTCTTGCTCACGTTGCGGATGGCGATGTTCATGACGGGGACTCCGGTGCGCGGGCCGCCTCCTCCTGCCGCCGCGCGCCCCACTCCACCGCCGTCTTCAGCGCCAGGGTGACCAGCGCTAGCAGGCAGAGAAGCGAGGCCGCGGCGAAGGCGGCGGCGTATTGGTAATCGTTGTAGAGGACCTCGATGTGAAGGGGCAGCGTGTTCGTCAATCCCCGGATGTGGCCGGAGAGGACGGAGACGGCGCCGAACTCCCCCATCGCCCGCGCGTTGCAGAGGATAACGCCGTAGAGGAGCGCCCACTTCACCTTCGGCAGGGTGATGCGGCGGAGGATCTGCCAGCCGCCGGCCCCCAGGGAATAGGCCGCCTCCTCCTCCGTGACGCCCTGGCTCTCCATGAGCGGGATGAGACTGCGCGCCACGAAAGGGACCGTGACGAAGGTGGTCCCCAGCACGATGCCCGGCAGGGCAAAGACGATGCGGATCCCGTGCGCGTCGAGCCACGGCCAGAGGAACCCGTGCCGCCCGAAGAGGAGGACGTAGACCAGCCCGCCGATGACCGGGGAGACCCAGAGCGGCAGGTCGATGAGGACGGAAAGGACCCGCCGCCCGGGGAAGCGGTAGCGGGTGAGCGCCCAGGCGGCGGCGATGCCGAAGGCGGTGTTCAGCGGCACGGCGATGGCGGCCGTCAGCAGCGTGAGGCCGATCGCCGCTCGGCAATCGGGATCGCGCAGGGCGGCCCAGGCCACGCCCGGCCCCTGCGCGAAGGCCTCCGCGAAGACCTCCCCCAGCGGGACGACCAGGAAGAGGAGGAGGAAGGCCGCCGTGACCGCCAGGAGCAGGGCGCGGACCGGCGGCGCGTCGGCCGTCGCCCGGCGGGCGCGGGGCGCGGCGGCGGGCAGCGCGACGAGGCCGCTCACGCCCGCCTCCGCTGCAGAAAATGGACCCCGGTCAAAATCGCCGCCGAGAAAAAGAGCATGAGGAGGCCCAAGACCGCCGCCCCGGAATAATCGTACTGCTCCAGCTTGCCCACGATGAGCAGGGGCAGGATCTCCGTGCGGAACGGGAGATTGGCCGAGATGAAGACGATGGAGCCGTATTCCCCCAGCGCGCGGCCGAAGGCCAGCGTCATGCCGGTGAGGAGGGCGGGCCGCAGCGCGGGGAAGACGACGCGGCGGAAGGTCTGCCCGCGGTCCGCGCCCAGGCAGGCCGCGGCCTCCTCCACGTCCTCCGGCAGGGCGGCGATGACCGGCTGGAGCGCGCGGACGACGAAGGGCAGGCCCACGAAGACGAGGGCCAGCGCCACCCCCAGCGGCGTGAAGGCGACGTGGACGCCGAGCCGCGCCAGCGGCGCGCCCAAAGGGCCGTGCGGCGCGTAGAGGGTCGTCAACGCGATGCCCGCCACCGCCGTCGGCAGGGCGAAGGGGAGGTCGACGAGGGCGTCGGCCAGCCGGCGGCCGGGAAAATCGTAGCGCGCCAGCGTCCAGGCGGTGACGAAGCCGAAAAGCCCGTTGCAAAGCGCGGCGGCCAGGGAAGCCCCCAGGCTCAGGCCGCACGCGTGGAGCACCCGCGCGTCCGCCACGGTGTGCCAGGCGTGGCGGAAGGTGGTGCCCGCCCCTTCCGCCAGGAGCGCGGCGAACGGCAGGAGGACGATGCAGCTCAAGTAAAAGACCGAGTAGCCCAGGCTCAGCCCGAAGCCGGGCAACAGGCGGCGGGCGGAGGTCACGCGGAGACGGCCCCCAGTCCGGCGAAGTGGGCGGCCAAGGCCGCCTCGTCCAGCCCGCGCCCCAGCAGGACCAGGCCGCAGGGGAGTTCCGCCAGCTCGGCGGGCGCGGACCAGGCAACCGCGTCGGTCTGGTCGCCCGCCTTTTGAAAGACGCAGGGGGAATCGGGCGCGTCGTCGAAGCGGACCAGGCCCTTGGCCCGGTAGATTTCCCCCGGCGCCTCGCGCAGCGCCCGCTCCAGGACGGGGCGCGGCACGGGCCGCTCCAGGGAAAGGAAGACGGTGGAGGTCTTCTCCGGATGGGGCGCGGCGCCGGAGGTCGCGCGGTGGCGCGGCACGGCGCTGCGCCGCGCGCCCAGCACCAGCTCAGGATCGACCCGCCCGCGCGTCACGTCGGCCCGGACGGCGCGCGGATTGTGGCGGGCGAGGTCCTCCGCGATCTTCTCCAGGGAGGCGGGCTTGGCCTGGTCGGCCTTGTTGACGACGACCAGGTCGGCCCAGCGGAGCTGCTCCCGCGCCAGGGAGCGGTTGAGCCACCAGCCGGGATAGTTGGACCCGTCGACGACGTGGATGACCTGCGCCAGCTCCATCCGGTTCCAGAGCGGCGCCTCGGTGAGGCGGTCCAGCAGGTCGTCGGTCTCCGCCACGCCGGAGGCCTCGATCCAGACGTGCTTCACGGAAGGATCGGCGGCCAGCCGCTCCAGATTCCGGCCCAATTCGGGATAGCTGGCGCAGCAGAGACATCCGGCAGTCAGCGCCGTCAGGCGGGATACCTTCGCCGCCAGGAGCGCGGCGTCGACGTTGACCTTGCCGAAGTCGTTCACCAGCACGACGGTTTCCTGCCGGGGAAATTCCGGCTGGGAGAGGACATGCTGCATGAGGGAGGTCTTTCCGCTGCCGAGGAAGCCGGTGAGGAGAGTCAGGGAAAGGCGGCGCATCGGGTTCATTTCCGGCGGCGGTCCAGGGCGTCGTAGGCCAAGAGCAGCGTGGCCAGGCTCAAGGGCGTGGTCACCAAGGTGCCGACAAAGAAACAGGCTATCCCCAAAGAATTGAGAGCAACGAGCGCCAGGAGGAGGGCCAGAAAGCGCCGCCGCTCCCCCTGCGTCAACGCGGCGCTCCGCTTCAGCGCGGCGACGGGTGCCAAGCCCCGGTCTACCGACGCGAAAAAGGCCAGGCCGAAGCGGGGCAGCCAAAACACCCCCGGCACCAGCGCCAAGAGGAGGCCGCCGCCCACGACGAGGGCGGTCAACGCCGTCGCGGCCAACCCATGCGGCACGAAACGCAGCCCCCTCACAAAGTCTCCCCAGGAGGGGTCTTCCCCCCGGACCGCGCGCAAACCCCCGCGCACCCATCCGACAAGGATGCAAAGCCCGGCCAGAAGGCCCAATAGAAAAAACGGCAGAACCGCCTTCGCCGCCCAAGCCCAGCCGGGCCACTGATGATGGCTGCGGGTGTAGCGGAGAAGAACCTCAATCCCCGCGGAAAAGAAAACGGTCTGCGCCAGAAGATAGAGAACAACCCCGAAAAAGAAAAAAAGGGGCCGCTTCCACAGGAGCCCCCATCCCTGACGCAAAAGGCCCGGAATGGAAAACGCGGGCGGCTTGGGCTTAGGCCTCGATTTGAGCTTCGGCATCATGACCCAGGATAGCTTGGCTTAGCCCAGCCCCGCTTGCAACGCGGCGATCTCCGCCAGCGCCTCTTCCCGCACGGCGGGGGAAACGAGCGCCGCCTCCCAGCCGTGGCGGGCGAGCTGGAGCAGCTCCGTCCGCGTGAGGCCCGCCTCCCGCGCCAGGGCGGCGTATTCGTTCTCCAGCGTGGTGCCGAAAAAGAAGGGATCGTCGGTGCTCACCGTGCAGCGGACGCCCGCGCGGTGGAGGGCGGCAATCGGATGCGCCCCCAGGGAGGGCACGGCGCGCAGCCGCCAGTTGCTCACGGGGCAAATATCGAGCGTCACGCCCCGCTCCCGCAGGAGGGCGCAAAGCGCCGGATCGGCCGCGGCGGCCAGGCCGTGCTCCACCCGCGTGACGCCCAGCGCCTCGACGGCATGGCGGACGGCGGCCGCGTCGCCGAATTCCCCGGCGTGGGCCTTGGTGAACTTCCCCGCCTGCCGCGCGCGCCGCCAGACGTCGGCGGTCCAGGGCTCAAAGGGAACGGCCTCCGGCCCGTAGACGTCGAAGCCGTCGACCTCCTTCCAGCCGAGCGCGGCTTCAATCACCGCCGCGTGGGTGGCATACAGCCCGCGCGTCATCCCGGCGAAGAGGCGCAGCTCCACCTGCGGCGTCGCCGCGGCGGCGGCGCGGAGAGCGGCCAGGACGGCCTCTCCTCCGGCGGCGTGGACGGCGGGCAGATGGACGCTGGCCTCCACGTAGCGGACGTTCTGCGCGGCCAGCGCCGGCAGGAGAAGGGCGGCGGCCCGGCCATAGGCCTCCGCCGAGCGGAACCAGGCGGCGGCGTGCTCCCGCATCACCCCGTCAAAGTGGGGGAAATCGTCATAACGGAAGCCCGGCTCCCAAAAAGCGGGCGGCGCGGCGAAGCGGGAAGGATCGAGCTCCCGTAGGAGCGCGTGGGGAAGCGCCCCTTCCAGGTGAAGGTGCGTCTCCGTCTTGGGAATGGCCCGGATAAAGGCGGCGAGCGCCGGATCGGCGGCAAGGTGGGGACTGGGAAAAAGGGAAGGCGCCATCGGCGCTTCAGCATCCCCGCAAAACAGCGGCGGCGCGAGGCGCTTTTTAGGCGAGGGCGCGGCCTTCCGGAGAGGCGGAGCGGCCGTCGGCGACAAGGACGCGGGAGGCTTCCTTCATCTGCGCCTTTTCCAGGCGGTGGGCCTTGGTCCGACGGTCGAGGTGGGCATCGGCGGCCTGAAGGGCGGTGGCGGCGGCGGGGCGGATCATTTCGCCGACAACTTCCAAATCGGCCGCTTCCAGGGCCACCCGCGCCCCGACAACGGCGGCGCGCTGAATGCCCAGGCGGACTTCCCCGCGGGCGAGGTGGTTGACGGTCTGCAAGGATCCCTTGCCGATGTTCCACAGGGTTGCCACGTCCCCCGCCACGGGGACCTTTTCCAGAAGCGCCTTCATCTTGGCCATAATGCTTCCTGAAGCATCGGCCATGCCGGGGAGGCCGCTTTAAGCCTCTTTTTCGTCGTCGGGGGGGATATCCCCGGCGATCTGCGCGTAGAGGTTGAGCTTGTTGCGCAGGGTGCGGACGTTGATGCCCAGGAGCTTGGCCGCCTCGTTCCGGTTGCCCTGGGTCTTTTTCAAGGCGTTGTGGATGAGGCGTTTTTCCATCTCCTCCACGGTCAGGATTTCCTCCGGCGGGGCGCTGAAGAACGACGGCCCGGCAGCAGGCGTGGGACCGGAACCGCCCAGGCGGGCGGCGGAAGCGGGCCGGGAGACGAAGTCGTGGAATTCCAGGGCGCGGTTTTCCTCCGCCAGGATGACGGCGCGCTCGGCGTAGTTTTGCAGCTCGCGGACGTTGCCGGGCCAGTCGTAGTTGGCCAGCTGCTGCATGGCCTCCGGGCTGACGATGGGGACGGGCTTATTGTATTTCTTGGCCAGGCGTTCCAGGAAGCTCTTGAGGAGGAACTCGACCTCCCCGCGCCGCTCGCGCAGGGCGGGAAGCTTCACGGGGACGACGTTGAGGCGGAAGTAAAGGTCCTGGCGGAATTGCCCCGCCTCGATGCTCCGATGGATGTCCCGGTTGGTGGTGGCCAGGATGCGGACGTCGACGCGGATGGTCCGGTTGCCGCCGACCCGCTCGAACTCCTTTTCCTGGAGGACGCGGAGGAGCTTGGCCTGGAGGCCCATGGAGATTTCCGTCACCTCGTCCAGGAGGAGGGTGCCGCCGTTGGCCAGCTCGAAGCGGCCTTCCCGGCGGTTGCTGGCGCCGGTGAAGGCGCCCTTTTCGTGGCCGAAGAACTCGCTCTCCAGGAGGTTCTCCGGCACGGCAGCGCAGTTCACCTTGATGTAGGGGGCCTTGGCCCGGAGGCTGTTCTGGTGGATCGAGCGGGCGACGAGTTCCTTGCCCGTGCCGCTCTCCCCCTCGATGAGGACGGTGGCGTTGGTGGGGCCGACGCGCTTGAGGAGCTTCTGCACCTCCTCCATCTCCGGGCTGGAGTAGAGCAGCTCGCTGACGCCGACCTCGTTGGCCAGCTGTTCCTTGAGGTAGTCGTTCTCCTCCCGGAGCTTGCGCTGCTCCATGAGCTGGCTTAAGGCCATGTCGAACTGAGCCAGGGTGAAGGGCTTCAGGAGGTAGTTGGCGGCGCCGAGCTTCATGGCGTCGACCGCCGACTCGATGCTGCCGAAGCTGGTGACGATGATGCACTCGACCGGGCCCATCTTTTTGACGGCCTGCATGACTTCCAGGCCGTTGCCGTCGGGCAACAGGAGGTCGACGATCATCAGGTCGGCCGGTTCCTTCTGCTGGGCCTCCAGGGCCTGCTGGCAGTTTACGACTCCCAGGACGGGAATATTTTGCTTCTGCAGGTGGCCGACGATCAGCCGCCGGATCAGAGGATCGTCGTCGACGACGATTACGCGCTCGAACTGCATCGGCTCCCTTTATAGCTCAAGGGGAAGAATTGTCCCGGAAAAAAGTGCCGCCCGGGAGAGGCGCACGGCGGAGGCGGAATTTTCCACCCTCACTCGCCGGCCGAAGCCGGAATTTTTGCCCTAATTGGAGGCTGTTTTCGCCGCCGGAGCGGCAGGCGTGACCGGAACGATCACGGCGGTGACCGGCACGGCGCTGTCTTTGTCCCGCATCGCTTCCATTTTTGCCACCAGACCGGCCAAACGTTCCCGGAAGCCGCGCAGCCAGTCGTTCCAGCTGTCGGCCGCCTCGGCGCTCGGCTGGGGCTGGTCGGCGTTGGGATCGTTCGTCTGGCGGGCCAGGAGGGAGAGGTAGAAGTCGAGCATCCGGGCCCAGCCGGGATTGTTCTGGCTCTTGTAAATGGTCTCCAAGAGAGGGATCTGGTCCTTCAAGTGCCCCTTATACTCGGAGAGGAGCTGGTCGGCGCAGCGCCGTTGCCAATAAAGCTGGTTGTCCTTGTCCAGGGTGTCGACCAGCCAGATGAAGGACTGAAGAGCCTCCTTTTGCTTCTGAGGCTGATTGGTCATGCCGTAGAGGGAGACCAAGCGGAGCCACGCTTCCGTGGCGAAGGGGTGGAAGGGAGCCAGGGCCAACGCCGACTCGTAGCGGGCGATCGCCTCCTTCGGCTGGCGAAGCTGGAAGGAGATGTCCCCCTGGCGGTAGGAGGCGGTGGCGACCAGCTTTTCCAGGGAGGGATTCTGTTTTTTGAACCGCTCGTAAAGCTCGTCCGCGCGCTGCCAGTTGGAGGCCAGGTATTCGGTCTCCGCCAGTTCCCACGTGGCGGCCTGGGAGATGCGGACGGAGATGGAGAAATCGTCCAGGGTCAGGCTGGAAGCCCGGTTGATGGCGAAGGTGAGGGTCTTGTAGAAAGCGTCGCGCGCCCGGTCGTACGCCCCCAGCTGCTTGTAGGTTTCCCCCAGCTGGAAGGCGGCCGGAGCGGCGTCAATCTGGTCGCTGAACTCGGTCAGATACCTCTGGTACCAGACGACGGCGTCGGTCAGCTGGTCGGTCTGCTGGGCGATGCGGGCGCGCCAGAAAATGGCCTCCGCCAGGACGGGCCGCTCCACCCCCGGGCGGGTGATGAGCTTGTCCAGGACGGCCTTGGCCAGGTCGTAATCGCTCCGGTCGTAGAGCTTGTGAGCCTGGACGAGCAGCTCATTCGGCGTGACGCTTTGGCCGGCGCTGGGCGCGTCGGCCCGCGCGGGAAGGCCGGCGGCGGCCAATACGAAAAGGACGAGGGAAAGACGCCGCAAAGTCATGGCGCGCCTCTCCTACTTCTTGATGGTGTAGATGACCGAGCCCCCTCCGGGCGGCTGCTCCTGGTTCCAGAGATAGGGATACTGAATGTTCAGCATCGTGTTGTCCTGGGCGGCGGCGGGGGAAGAGCCGTTCTGATAGCTGTTCCGCTCCGCCTGCGCGGCGGCGGCCGCGGCGGCGGGATTCTGCTGCACCCAGTTCATGAAGGGAGAAGTGGCCGCTCCGGGCGGGGGGGTGGCGGTGGTGATGGTCGTATCGCTATTGTTCCCAGGCGGATTGGGGGAGGACTGGCCGTTGACGCTCGTCTGCCCGCCGGAGGCGGCGGGAAGGCCGGTGGTGGTGTCCGGACCGTTCTTCGGGCCCACGGCGGGCGGAAGGGGGGAAACGATGGAGGTGGGCAGGGGCTTAGGCGGCCCCATGGGATGCAGGGAATCCGGAAGGGGCGGGAGGGTCACCTCCGCCATTAAAGGGTTCTGCGCGAAGTACCTGCCACGATTGTAAGGGATGTCGGAGGCCCCGGGAGAACTCGACAGGAGAGCGCCTGCCAGCAATATGGCCACCGTCCCCCCCATCCGCCAACGAGACAAACATCCTGTCCGACCTTTCATAGGAGCACGGTTCCTCCGCGCTAGGTACGTTATCGGCAATAATGGGAAAGAGCTTTAGTACTCTTTCCTTAGGTTATAACAGATTCCGACTAGAATTCGGCCAAAGCCGATTCCCGGTCGGAAAACACCTCCATGTCCTTGGTCTCCTCGAAGGAGCGGGCCTGGGTGGTGAAATCGCTGGAGCCGACGATGCGGAAGCGGATGGAAAGGCCGCGGCACGACTGGACGGCGTGCAGCAGCAGCTTGATGAGGCCCATCTCGATCCGCTGGATCTCGCTCACGTCCAGGAGCAGGCGGTTGATGCCCGCGTCGACCATCTCCCGCGTCTTCGACGTGATGTAGTCGTGCAGCTCGGAGAGGACGATCTGGGAGGGGTTGTTCGGCACCTTGCAGATCTGGATGTTGTTCTCCACGGAGAAGTATTGGTTGGAGGTGTCGACGTTCATCGCGCGGCAGACGCGGTGGAAGAGTTCCGGCAGGTCCAGCGGCTTGGTCATGATGCCGGTGAAGCCGATGCTCTGCGCCTTGCCCTGCTCTTCCGCCGCCGTTTTCACGCTCATGCCGAAGATGGGGATGGCCTTCGTCCGCACGCTGGCGCGCATCATCTGGAAGAAGCTGAAGGCGCCGCTGTCCGGCAGGGCCAGGTTGATGAGGATGACGTCCGGCACGTCCTTGGAGGTGGCGTCGACCGCCTCGGAAGAGGAGGCGGCGCTGTGGATCTTCCACGCCGTGTGGGAGAAGGCGCTGCGGATCTGCTCCACGATGGCCGGCTTGTCGTCGATGACCAGGATGTTGGCCAGGTCGTCCAGGGTCTTGTTCTGGGTGTCGCTGGTGCCCTTCGTCTGCAGGTCAATGATGCGGCTGACGCGGTCGACGAGGGTCTGCTCCGTGAAGGGCTTGATGATGTAGTCGCGGATGCCCATGCGGGCGATCTTCACCACGTTCTCCTTCCCCGCCTCCGCGGTGAGCATGAGGACGGGGATGTCCTTCATGATCGGGTCGGACTTGAGCTTGGTGAGGGTTTCCACCCCGTCCATCACGGGCATCGTCACGTCCAGGAGGATGATGTCGGGATCCTCGCGGGTCGCCACGGCCAGAGCCTCTACGCCGTTGCTGGCGAAGATCAGGTCGACGTTGAAGTTCTTGAACGCGCGGCCGATGACCATGTGGATCATCTTGCTGTCGTCCACGCTGAGGATTTTGGGGTTGGGCATGATGGGGGGTTATTCTTCCAGCCGGGCGAACACGTAGAGGTTGAGTTTCTCGGAAACGGAGGGTACCGCCAATTCTATCATGAGGGTCAACGCCGCCTGCAGGCTGGCGACGGCGATCTTTTCCCCCCGCAGGACGGTGGGGATGCTCAGGACGGAATTGTAGCCTTGGTCGACCATCTTTGACTTAAGGTTGCCGGTGACCATGTTGGTCAATTCGCCGATGACGTCGTTGACGTCCTCCGGGCTGGCCGGGCCGCCCAGGATGCGGGCGGCGGCCTCGTTGGCCAGCCGCTCGCTCATGCACAGGTAGAGAAGGCCGGTCATCTTCCCCGTAAAGCCCACGGTGCCGATCACGCCGTTGAACTCGATCGGGGCCGAAAGCTCCTCCGATTCGCGGACCAGCTCCAGCGGCAGGTTGAGCATCTTGGTGAAGACCTCCTGCGCCGCCGCCGTCCCGTAGTTCGATATCAGATGCACACTGTTAATCTTTCTTAACGAAGCGCCCTTTGGCTTGATCCATTTTCACGGGAAGTCTTTCCTTGGTACTACTACAAGCGGCGATAGGGGAGCTAGGTGAAATTCTACTTAACTTTATACTTAAGAAATCGGCCCGAAAGCCGAAGAGAGGCGTAGCGCATGCCGTCCGATTTCTTTGGCTTTCCCCTGGAACCCGCCGGGACCGTAGCGCCCAACGCCCCCATTTACGAGCTGATCTCCGACCCGAAGGCCAGCCAAGTCCTGCCTTCCCTGGGCGCCATCATCACCCAGCTGGAGCACCTCACCAATTCCGCCGACACGCCGATCCCCCAGATCACGGAGCTGATCCGCACCGACCAGGGCCTCACCGTCAAGATCCTGCGCCTGGCCAACTCCGCCTTCTACGCCCCGGCGGAGCCGATCCTCAACATCGACGAGGCCGTCCTCTTCCTGGGCCTGACCCAGATCCGCCGCGCCATCCTGACGGCCAAGCTGATCGAGAAAAGCTCCGACCTGCCCGACGACCTCCTGGACTGGCACCAGTTCTGGCTGCACGAGATCGCCGTGGCCGTCATCCTCCAGCACCTGGCCCAATACATGCGCCCCCTGCGCATGCCGGAGGAGGCCTACTACCTCATGGGCCTCCTGCACGACATCGGCAAGCTGGCCCTGGCCATCCTCTCCCCGAAACTCTTCGAGGACGTCCTGCGCGAGACCGCCCGCCGCCGGTGCGACATCTCCCCGGTCGAAATCGAGCTCGTCGGCCTCAACCACGCCAGCATCGGCGCCTGGTACCTCCAGCAGCAGGGCCTCCCCCCTTCCCTCTACGAGGCCATCCGCATCCACCACTCCTGGGCCTACAGCCCCGGCTCCGTGGAGGAGGCGGCCATGATCAACCTGGCCGACCAAATCGCCCACCTCTTCCGCATCGGCCAGTCCGGCAGCTTCTTCCTCACGGAATGGAACCCGGAGGAGTCGCCGGAGTGGGCCTTCTTCAAAAAGCAGGCCCGCGGCGCCCTGCCGAAGTGGCCCGACCTCCTCCTGGACCTCTGGGAAAAGAAGCTCAAAAACGTCCCCGCCATGGTGGAGACGTTCGTGCGCGCGTAGCCTCACGCTCGAGTTGCCCCAGCCGCCGCCCTCCCGTATTCTACGGCGTGGACTCCGCGCCCGACCTCTTCGGCTCCCCTGACCCGGGCAGCCCCGCCGCATCCGCCCCGCCGGTGACCGACCGCTCCCCGCTGGCCGCGCGGCTGCGCCCCCGCGCGCTGGACGAGATCGCCGGACAGGAACACCTCCTGGCCCCGGGCAAGCCGCTGCGCCGCCTGATCGAGGCCGACCGCCTCACCTCCATCCTCCTCTTCGGCCCGCCGGGCGTGGGGAAAACCTCCCTGGCGGAAGTCATCGCCGCCGCCACGCGCAGCCGCTTCGAGCGGCTCAACGCGGTGGAGGCCACCGTCGCCTCCCTGCGGAAAGTCCTGGCCGCCGCCGAGCAGCGCTTTAAAAACGGCGGCCCGCGCACCCTCCTCTTCATCGACGAGATCCACCGCTTCAACAAAGCCCAGCAGGACGTCCTCCTGCCCGACGTGGAGAGCGGCGCCGTCTGCCTCATCGGCGCCACCACCCACAACCCCTCCTTCTACGTCAACGGCCCCCTCGTCTCCCGCTCCCAGGTCTTCCAGCTGGAACCGCTCCCGGAAGAGGCCCTTTCCCGCCTCGTCGACCGCGCCCTGGCCGACAAGGATCGGGGCCTGGGCAAACACGCCGTCCGCCTCGACGCCGACGCGCGCGCCCACCTCCTGCGCGTCGCCGACGGGGACGCGCGGCGGCTCCTCAACGGCCTGGAACTGGCCGTCCTCTCCACCGCGCCCGGGCCGGACGGCGCCGTCGCCCTCGACCGCGCCGCCATCGAGGCCTGCCTGCAAAAGAAAGCCCCCGTCTACGACAAAGACGAGGACCAGCACTACGACACCATCTCCGCCTTCATCAAATCGGTCCGCGGCAGCGATCCGGACAGCGCCCTCTACTGGCTGGCCAAGATGCTGAAGGCGGGCGAAGACCCGCGCTTCATCGCCCGGCGGCTCGTCATCCTGGCCGCGGAGGACATCGGCATGGCCGATCCGCGCGGCCTCTCCGTGGCCATCGCCGCACAGCAGGCCTTCGAGTTCCTGGGCCTGCCGGAGGGGCGCATCCCCCTGGCGGAAGCCACCGTCTACCTGGCCACCGCGCCGAAGAGCAACGCCTCCTACATGGGCATCAACAAGGCGATGGCCGCCGTGGAGAGCGACGCCACCGTTCTGGTCCCCCGCGCCCTGCGCGACGCCCACTACAAGGGCGCCGAGGCCCTGGGCCACGGCCAGGGCTACCAATACAGCCATGACTACGAGGGGGGCGTCTCCGGCCAGGAATTCGGCGTGCCGCCCGGCACCTTCTACACGCCGACGGGCCGGGGCTACGAAAAGCTCGTCCAGGAACGCCTCGACTATTGGGCCGAGCTGCGGAAGAACCCGCGCCGCGCGGAAGACTAATCCTTTTTATGAAAGCACTCCTCCTCGCCACGGCGCTCTTCGCCGCCTTTTACGCCGCGGCCCCCGCCGCGCCTGCCCCGCAGGCCGTCGTCGCCGTCATCCACGTCGACGTGATGCCCGACTTCACCCAGGCCGCGTCGGGGCTCCTTGACCAGTTTCGCCGCGATTCGCTGCGGGAAAAGGGCGCGGAAAGCTTCCAAGTCCTCCAGGAAACCGTCCACGCCAACCACTTCACCCTCGTCGAAACGTGGGCCGATCAGGCCACCTACGACACGCACGCCTACTCCGCCGCCGCGCGCGCCTTCCGGGAAAAGCTCCAGCCGATGCTCGGCTCCCCCTTCGACGAGCGGCTGCACCGCGTCCGCCCCTGAAAAGGCGGGAAGAGAATCTTCTTTGGGAAATCGCGCCGTTGCGCTTTTCTTAGGCGCGTGATGAAAGTCGTTTTCCTGGGAGACGTGGTCGGGGAGCCCGGGCGGGATGCCGTCCGGCTGGCCATTCCCGTATTGAAGGAGCGCTACGCGCCCGATTTCTTCATCGTCAACGGGGAGAACGCCGCCGGAGGCCACGGCATCACGCCGAAGCTGGCCTACGAGCTGATGCGCGCCGGGGCCGACGCCGTCACCCTGGGGGACCACACCTGGGACCAGAAGGAGATTTTCCCCTTCTTTGCCCAGGAGCCGCGCCTCATTCGCCCGCTCAACTATCCTCCCGGCACGCCGGGCGCGGGCTTCGTCCTGGTGCAGGGCAACGGCAAGAAGCTGGGCGTGGTCAACGCCCTGGGCCGCACCTTCATGGGACCGGACGTGGACAACCCCTTTCTCATCATCAAGCCGCTCCTGGAAGGCATCCGCCGGGAGACGCCGTGCATCCTGGTCGACTTCCACGCGGAGGCGACCTCGGAAAAGATCGCCTTCGGCCGCCACGTCGACGGGCAGGCCAGCATCGTGGTGGGGACCCACACCCACGTGCAGACGGCGGACGAGACGATCCTGCCGGGCGGCACCGCCTACCTGACGGACGCGGGATTCTGCGGCGCGCACGAGTCGGTCATCGGCCGGGACATCGCGGCGGTGGTGCAGAAATACGTGACCCTGCTGCCGGGGAAGTTCCCCCTGGCCACCGGCGACCTGCGGGCCGACGGCTTCTTTGCCGAGCTGGACGAGGAGACGGGACGGGCCCTCCGCATCGAGCGGATCCAGCTCAAGGTGTCGGCGCCTTAAAGCTAAAGCGGCCAGCCGACCGCCTGGAAACACTCCGGCGGCACTTGATTAAGCTGCAGGTCGATGGGAAATAAGCGGCCGTCAATATCGATGAAGTTGCCGAAGTGCGCGTCGGCGACCAAGACCCCGTCCTCCCGGTACCAGACATTCCGGTGAGGCGCTGGGCGAAATTGATTTTCCTCCATGAACGTGGATACCGCCTCGGGCGTGGCGGGACGTCCGCTACGGAAAGGCTGAGAAATCACAAGGGCCGGGCCAATCTCCCCTTGTGGATCGACTACTCCCTTTTCGTAAGGGAGATAAATCAAACCCTGCAGGATGATTTCATCGCCTAATGCACGATTCTGCAGGTGATTCCGCCAGCGATATCCCTCCTGCGTGGCGGGCTCCACGGAAAACACCCCATCTTCAATGACTGGAACAAATCCAAAGGTCCCCGGCCAAGTGTGCTTATAGACCAAGCCTTCTCCTTCGCCGCTCCCAAAGACTTTATGCTCGGCCCCATGGGCATCGAGCAATGGCTTGGAGTGGAAAAAGCTAGGCTTTAGTAAGCGGCACCGCTCTTCAGGCTGGCCGGGAAAGGAGCAGAGGGCGTGCTCATCAGGGTGCGGATCTGGTCGACCTGCTGCTTGGCTGCCGCGTAGGTAACGGGCAGGCGTTCGTTGGCCACCCGCCGGGTGTCGAGAAGCTTCGGACTGGGACCGATCAAAGGAGGGAGATTCGCCCGGTCTTTCATCGGCCATACGATAATTCTCCCCCGAAAACAAATCAAGAGAGGGTTTTTGCCTCTTTCACGCTGGTGAGCGGCGTCAGCACCATTTCTTCCGCGTGGACGGCCCGGTGGGCCTTCTGCTCCCGGCGCGCCCGCTCGCGGAAGGCCAGCTGGGCCTGGAAGGGCTCTTTTCCCTCCTCCCGGCACGCGCGGCGGTAGGTGCCGTCCGGTTGGAGGACGCGGGCCTTCACGCAGTCCTTGAGGTAGGTGGGCAGGATCTCCTCCGCCACGCGCGCGCGCAGGGCGGGATCCAGCAGCGGGAAGACGACCTCGATGCGGCGGTGGAGGTTGCGCGGCATCCAATCGGCGCTGCCCAGGTAGACGCGGGCCTCTTCCCCCTGCCCGAAGCAGAAGATGCGGCTGTGCTCCAAAAAGCGGCCCACGATGGAGCGGACGCGGATGTTCTCCGAGACGCCCGGGATGCCGGGGCGCAGGCAGCAGATGCCGCGCACGATCAGGTCGACCTGCACGCCCGCGCAGGAGGCCTCGTAGAGGTCCTCGATCAATTCCTCGTCCACCAGGGCGTTCATCTTGGCGACGATGCGGCCGCCGCGGCCCGCGCGGGCCCGCCTCCGTCTCCTGGCGGATCAAGTCCCGCAGGCCGGGCAGGAGGGAGAAGGGCGCGACGAGGAGGTGGTGGATCCCCTCGAACCGGCAGAGGCCGGTGAGGATGTTGAAGAGGGCGGCGACCTCCGCCGTCAGCTCCGGCCGGGTGGTGAGGAGGCCCAGGTCGGTGTAGACGCGCGCGGTGCTGGGGTGGTAGTTGCCGGTGCCCAGGTGGGCGTAGAAGCGGATGCGGTCCTCGTCCCGGCGGACGACGTGGAGGAGCTTGCAGTGGACCTTCAGCCCCACGACGCCGTAGACGACGTGCGCGCCGGACTCCTCCAGCCGCCGCGCCCAGCCGATGTTGTTGGCCTCGTCGAAGCGGGCCTTGATCTCGACGATGGCGGTGACCTGCTTCCCCTTCCCCGCCGCGCGGATGAGGGCCTCGACGATGGCGGAGTCCCCGCTGGTGCGGTAGAGGGTCATCTTGATGGCCAGGACGTGGGGGTCGTCGGCCGCCGCCTCGACGAAGTCGACGACGGTGCCGAAGTTCTCGTAGGGATGGTGGAGGAGGACGTCCTTCTTCCGCAGGAGGTCGAAGAGGTTGGCCCCTTCCGGCACCTCGGGGGAGAGGATCGGCGTCCAGGGGCGGTCGCGCAGGGAGGAGAATTCCTCCAGCTTGCAGAGGGGGGCGAGGTGGAGGAAGTTGAGCGGGCCGGGCAGGCGGTAGAGGTCGTCCGGGGAGAGCCTGCAGAAGCCCAGGAGGAGCTGCTCGATGTGCTCCGGGCAGCCGGAAGCCACCTCCAGGCGGACGGCGTTGCCCCGGTTCCGCTTCCGCAGTTCCTCCTCCACGGTGCGCAGGAGGTTTTCCGCCTCTTCCTCGTCGATGTAGAGGTCGCTGTTGCGGGTGATCTTGAAGGGCCAGGCGCCTTCCAGGAAGTCGCCGTGGAAAAGCTCCCCGACGAAGCGGGCGACGAGCTGGTGCAGCAGGATAAAGCGCCGCCGGGCCGCCCCCTCCGCGCGGGGCAGCTCCACCAGCCGGGGCAGGACGCGCGGCATCTGCACGACGGCGTAGGAGGGCTCCTCCCCCGCCTCCATCTCTGGACGGCGCAAGGCGACGATGAGGTTGTGGCTCTTGTTGAGGAGCTGCGGGAAGGGATGGCTGGAATCGACGGCCAGCGGGGTGAGGACGGGCAGGACTTCCTCCCGGAAGTGGCGGCCCGCCCAGGCCGTCTCCGCCGCGTCGAGGGCGCCGCCGTCGACGATCTCCAGGCCCGCCTCCTGGAGGGCGGGGCGCAGGGCGCCGTTCCACAGCGCGTGCTGGTCGGCCACCAGGCGCTGGGCGCGGGCGGACAGCGCCTCGAAGACCTGGCGGGGCTCCAGGCCGTCCATCGTCTCCTCCTCCGTCTCGTTCTCGATCTGCTGCTTGATGCCGGAGACGCGGATCTCGAAGAACTCGTCCAGGTTGGAACTGACGATGCAGAGGAAGTGGAGCCGTTCCAGGAGCGGCTGGCTGGGGTCGAGGGCCTCTTCCAGGACGCGCTGGTTGAACTCGAGCCAGCTCAGCTCGCGGTTCAGGAAATACTCGGGGTTTTCGAAGGGGCCGGCCACGGGGGCTTTAAACCTACCTTTTTCCGACCCGCGCGGCCAGTTCTTCCGCCGGGTAGGTGACGATCTCCGCCAGGGTGGGATGGTAATGGGGCATGGCCGCCAGCTCCTGCGCGGTCCCTCCGTAGCGCATGACGGCCAGGATCTCGTGGATCAGGTCGGAGGCGTGCGGCCCGGCGATCTGGCCGCCCAGGATGGTGCCGCGCCGGCGGTCGGCCACCAGCTTCACGAAGCCGTCCAGGGCCCCCATGATCATCGACTTGCCGTGGTCGTCGAAGGGGTACTTCGCCGCGATGACGTCGAGGCCCTTTTCCCGGGCCTCCGTCTCCGTGAGGCCGACGGAGGCGACCTCCGGGTCGGTGAAGAGGACCATCGCCTTGAGCCGGTAGTCCATTTTTTCCAGCTTGGCCCGGCCGCCTTTCAGGCCGGCGGCGATGTTCCGCGCCGCCGCCTCTCCCTGGAGGATAGCCAGGTGGACGATCTCGTAGGGCCCCGCCGCGTCGCCGACGGCGTAGATATGGGGCAGGTCGGTCTGCTGGGTGGGGCGGACGCGGAGCTTCCCCTCCCGCAGGCGGAGGCCCGCCGCTTCCAGGTTGAGGCGGGAGAGGGACGGCTTCCGGCCCAGGGCGTGCAGCACTTCCTCCGCCGCGACGCGGACGAGGCGCTGGCGCGGCCCCTCGCGGAAGTGGACCTCCTTGAGCTTCCCGCGCTTTTCGACGCGGACGAGCTGCGTGCCGGTGTGGACGTCCAGGCCGTGGCGGCGGAACGCCTTTTCCAGGACGGCGGAGACGTCGGGATCGAACTCCTTGGCCAGCCGCCCGCTGCGCTGGACGATCGTGACCTTCGTCCCCAGGGAGGCGTAAAAGTCGGCGAACTCGACCGCCACCGCGCCGCCGCCCAGGACGACGAGCGATTTGGGCAGCTTCTTGCGGGTCAGCGCCGTGTCGCTGGTGAGGTAGCCCGCCTCCGCCAGGCCGGGGACCGGCGGCGCGCCGATCTCTGAGCCGGTGGCGATGAGGAAGGCCTTCCCCTCCACCGCCAGGGGTTTGGCCCCGGGGACTTCCACCTCCACCGCATTCGGGCCGGTGAAGCGTGCCCAGCCGCGCAGGAGGGTGAAGGGGCCGTGCTCCAGCTGGCGGCGGCGGTAGGAGGCGAAGTCCTCGATCAGCCTATCCTTCCGCCGGAGGATGGCGGGCAGGTCGGCCTTCACGCGGCGGAGGCGGAGGCCGAACTCGGCGGCCTCCCCGGCGGCGCGCCAGCGGTGGGCCGATTCCAGGAGCGCCTTCGTCGGCATGCAGCCGCGCAGGATGCAGAGGCCGCCCAGTTCCCGCGCCCCGTCGATCACCGCCACGCGCAGGCCCAGGGAGGCCGCGGTGCGGGCCGCCGCGTAGCCGCCGGAGCCGCCGCCGATCACCACCAGGTCGAATTTCTTGGTCATAAGGAAAGGCCAGCCTACACGGAACGGCCCCGCGCGCGAATCCCGCTTTAGCGGGCGGCCCGCGCCGGGGCCCGCCGCGCGTCGAAGGACTTCCGGGCCGCCGTGAAGGTCCGAACCTGCCCGGCAATCCAGCTCCACAGCGGCTCGACCTGCTCCAGCAGCTTCATTCCCAAAGGGGTGATGGCGTATTCGACCCGGGGCGGCACCTCCGGAAAGAGTTTCCGGGTGGCCAGGCCGTCCCGCTCCAGCTGGCGGAGCGCCTTGGTGAGCGATTTCTGGCTGATCCCCCCCACCCGCTCCATGACGCGGGTAAAGCGGATCGGCCCTCCCGCCTCGGCCAGGACGCCCAGGGCCCAGAGGGACCACTTGTCGGAAAGCCGCGCCAGCAGCTCCCGGGTCATCGCCTCCTCCGCCTCGCTCAGGCTTTCGCAGAGCCGCTTGGCCTCTTCCATCCGTTTCGACGCCTTCATAGTTACCTAAAGGTAGGTATAAGCCAAAAAGGTGCCTAATTGCGAGAATATACCGTTTTCTCCTATCGTCGTAAGACCATGAAAAAGACCCCTTGGACCGCCGCGCAGATCCCCCTCCAAACCGGACGCCGGGCCCTCGTCACCGGCGCCAACAGCGGCCTCGGCTGGCACACCGCCCTGGAATTGGCCCGGCGCGGGGCGGAGGTGATCCTGGCCGCCCGCAGCGCGGCGAAGGCGGAAGACGCCGCCGCCCGCATCCGCCAGGAAGTGCCGGAGGCCCGCCTCCTGCCCGGCGTGCTCGACCTGGCCGACCTGGCCTCCGTGCGGCGGTTCGCCGCCGCCTTCTCCGGCGAGCCCCTCGACCTCCTCATCCACAACGCGGCCGTCATGGCGGTGCCGCGCCGGGAGCTGACCGTCGACGGTTTCGAGCGGCAGTTCGGCACCAACTATCTGGGGCCCTTTGCCCTTACCGCCCTGCTCTTCCCCGCCCTGCGGCGCCAGCCCGGCACGCGGGTGGTGACCGTCTGCAGCATGGCCAACAAGCAGGCCCGGATCGAATTCGACAACCTCCAGAGCGAGCGCCTCTACAAGCCGATGTTCCAGGCCTACGCCCAGTCGAAGCTGGCTAACACGCTCTTCGCCGTGGAGCTGCAGCGGCGCCTCTCCGCCGCCGGCTCCCCCATCGTCAGCACGGCGGCCCACCCCGGCTACGCGCGGACCAACCTGCAGACCTCCGGCCCGGGAAAGGGAATGATGGGCCTGCTCTTCGCCGCCGCGGGGAAGACCCTCGGCGCGCTCCTCTCCCAGGACGCCGCCCATGGCGCGCTGCCGACGCTCTTCGCCGCCACCGCGCCGGAGGCGCGCCCCGGCGGCTACTACGGGCCGGATGGCCTGTCCGAGATGAAAGGATACCCCGCGCCCGCCCCGCTGCCGCCGGCGGCGCAAAGCGAGGGGGACGCCAGGCGGCTATGGGAGGAATCGGAAACGCTGACGGGCGTCCGCTTCGGCCCGTTCTAAAAGGGCACGCCCGGCTGGATTCGAACCAGCGACCGCCGGATTAGAAATCCGATGCTCTATCCGACTGAGCTACGGGCGCGTGAAGCTGGCCCCATGATAGGCCGGGCCGGGGGCGGAAGGTCACGCCCCTATTTTTCCCGGGCCGGGCCGCCGCCCGGGGCCGCGCCTCCGGCTTCCCCCGCGCGGCGGAAGCCGATGCCGCGCTCCTGAAGGGCCTGGGCCACGGTGCGGCCCAGGGCCGTCTCCACGTAATCGACGCGGCGGTAAAGCTCGTCGAGCAGCTTTCTTTCCCGGCGGCTCTCCTCCCATTTTCCGAAGGCGGGACGGCCCAGGGCGAAGGTCAGGGAGGGGACGCCGCGCCGCTCCAGCTCCAGCTTGAGGGAGCTGCCGGGCGTCAGGGCATCGTCCAAATGGTGGAGGCCGCCGATCATGAGGACGCCGTGGCCCGCCCGCGCCTCGGCGGCGATCCGCTCCGCCATGAAGGCGTTGCGGGGGGCGACTCCTTCCAGCACCCGCTTTTCCTGCCGGGACATGGCCAAGTAGTCGGGGGAGGCGGGGACGTCGCACAGGACGGTACGCAGGCCGCGGCGCTCGGCCTCCTCGGCCAGGCCGCGCAGCTGGTAGCGCCACGACCCGCGGGCCAGCGCCTCCCCCTCCTCCTGGAGGAACAGGCGGCGCTCCTCCGCCCCGCGTTCCTGGCGGCGGCGGTCGAGCCGCCCCCGCCACCCGGCGCGCGGCGCGGAGGCGGCGGGGACGGGGTAAAGGGCCTCCAAGTAAAAGTCGATGACGGCGCGCCAGTCCTCCGGCTTCCGCGCGGAGCGGAGGTAGGCTTGCAGGGGTTCCTGGAGATTGTTCGGCTTCTCCAGCATGAGGGTGTCGTAGCCGCGCGCGGCGGCTTCCTGGAGGATCTTCCGCTCGGCCAGGTCGTGCAGGCCTTCGGCGTGGTTTTCCCCTACGAGGAGGACGGGGTGGGGGCCGGCATTCATCGGACGCGCTCTTCCTGGCTGGGAGCAGGGGCCGCGCCGCCCCGGCGGAATTCGGCGCGGAGGAGCGCGGCGATCTCCTTCCCCGTCTCGACCAGGTGGTCGACGGGCTTCAGCCGGGCGGCGGGAATGCCCGCATGGATCTCCGGGCGGTCGCCGTCGATCGCCAGCTCGAAACTTTCCGAACGCAGGCCCAGGCGGCCCAGCTCGATCTTCAGCGAGCTGCCGGGGGACTCCGTCTCCGTCAAATGGGAGGCGCCGCAGATGGCGACGGCGCCGCCGCCCGCCTCCGCGATCCGCTCCGCCATGAAGGCGTTGCGCTGGGGCAGGGTCTCCACGGTCCGCTGCTCCTGGATGATCCGCTTGCGCTCCGCCGCGGGCAGGTCGTTGAACCGGACGCGGAAGCCCTCGTCCGCGCCGCGCTCCAGCCGGAGGCGGAGCGCCCGGTTCGTGTCGGCGGCGATCATCTGGTCGAGCAGCGCCTCCCGCCTTTCCCGGGGGAGCGGCGGCGCCCCGGCCCCGCGCGTCTTGTCCAAGGAGGCGGACGTGAAGCGGCGGTAGGCCGCGTCGGAACGGCTGGAAGCCAGGTAGGCATCGAGGTCGGGCTGGAGGTCGCACGGGCGCTCCAGGAAAAGGGTGTCGTAGCCCAGGCCGCGCAGTTCCCGCAGGGCGGCGATCTCCGCCGTCAAGTGCTCCGGGCGGTGGTGGTGCTCCCCCACGCAGACGACGGGCAGGATCATCGCCCGCCCTCCCGGGCCAGGATGCGGCCCACCTCCGCCCCATCGGAGACGACGTGGTCCACGGGGCTGGGAGCCCGGCCCAGCCGCCGGTAAACCCGCTCGATGGGCCGCTCCCCGTCGAGGGCCAGGTCAAAGCTGCGGCTGGGCACGCCCAGGCGGTCCAGCTCTTTCTTGAGGGACGTGCCGGGCACCACCTCGCTCAAATGCGCGGCGCCGTGGACGGCCACCACGCCGTGGCCCGCGCGGGCCTCCTCCGCCAGCACGGCGGCCGAGGCGGCGTTGCGGCGGCCCAAATCCCGGTAGAGGCGCCCGCCCTCCTCGATGGCGGCGAGGTTCCGCGCGGACAAATCGTCGAACCGGAGGCGGTAACCCAGCTCCGCCGCGCCGTTCAAGAGAATGCGGGTATTCCTCTCCCCCGGCTCTTCCATCTGCCGCGCGATTTCCTTTTCCCGCCCCTCGGCGGAGGCGCGGCGAAAAGCGTCGCCATAAAGGGCCGCGCTGCCTTCATGGAGAAAATCCCGGTAATCCTGCTCCGTGCGGCGGGAGGCGGCATAGCGCCGGGCGGCCGGTTCCCGCTCCGGCGGCAGCTCCACCGCCAGCGTGTCGTAACCCAAAGGGCGAAGGGCCCGCAACGCCTCCACCTCGATATGCGCGTGCTCTTCCCGAGTATGCAATTCTCCCAGGCAAACGACGGGCTGGAGCGTCCGGTCCAGTTCGGGCAGGGGCTTCCGCCACAGGCCAGGCCGGAGCCAGGCCGGCCGGGCGTCCCACAGAGTAAAGACGACGCCGCGCAAAGCCGCCCCAGGGGAGGCTTTTAAAAGAGAGGCGGCGCTAAACTCCATGCCGTACAATTCGGCTATTTCCTCCAGCCGTTTTCTTCAGGTCCGTTGATTTTTTGATCTCCTGGGTTACGGTACGTCCCTATGCACAAGTCTCTCCTCCTCCTGACGTTTTCCCTCTTTCTCCTTGGCACCGGCAAGGCGGCCGTGGCCGTCGGCAGCCCCGCGCCGGGATTCACCCTGAACGACCTGGCGGGGAAGCCCGTCCAGCTGTCCGATTACGCCGGGAAAATCGTCGTCCTGGAATGGACGAACGTCGACTGCCCCTTCGTGAAGAAGCACTACGCCAGCGGGAACATCCCCGTCCTGCAGGAAAAGTACACCGCCCAGGGCGTGGTCTGGCTCTCCGTCTGCTCCTCCGCGCCGGGGAAGGAAGGCAACCATCCGACCCAGGAGATCGAGGCGACGCGCGCCGCCTGGCACGCCGCCAGCACCGACTACCTGGTCGACGCGGACGGGATCATCGGCCGCCTCTACGGGGCCAAGACGACGCCCCACTTCTTCATCGTCGATAAGCAGGGGGTGGTCCGCTACACCGGGGGGATCGACAGCATCGCCTCCGCGAACCCGGACGACATCCGCAAGGCGGAGCCCTACGTGGCCAAGGCCCTCGACGCCCTCCTGGCGGGCAAGCCGGTGGCGACCCCGGTGACGACGCCCTACGGCTGCTCGGTCAAATACGGGGCTCTCGTCCCGGTTCCTTAGACTGGACCGCGCCCGCGCCCGAACGCGTCGCGCGCAGGAAGGCTTCGATCTCCGGCGCGCCGAAGGCGATCCGGTCGACCGAGGCGGCGAGCCGCTCTTCCGGCACCCGCATCTCCCGGGCCGGGGAGCGGCCGTCGACGGCCAGGGCGAAGGAGCGGTGCGGCACCTCGTGCCGGTCCAGTTCCTCCTGGAGGGAGGGGCATTCCTCTTCCGAAATCAGATGGGCGCTCCCGGCCACCAGGATCACCTGGCGGCCCTGGTCTTCCGTGATCTCCGCCAGGTAATCGGCCATGAATTGGTTGCGCAGGGCGAGGTCGGCCTTCGTCTCCACCTCCGGCAGCCGGTTGAGGGCGGCCACCGGCAGGTCGATACAGCGGACGGCGTAGCCCAGCTCGGCGGCGCGGTCCCAGAGCTGCTTGGTCAAAACGGCCTGCGGCTCGGTCCGCAGCTCCTCGATCCACTCCTGCCGCTGGGCGGGGGAAACCTCCGGCGCGTCCTCCCCCAGCCCGGCCAGTTCCGTATCGAGCCGGGCTTCCAGGAAGGCGCGGTAGGCCGCCGCGTCGCGCGGGGAGGCCAGGTAAGCGTGGACGGCGGGCTCCAGATCGCACGGGTATTCGACGGCCAGCGTGTCGTAGCCCAAGGCCTGCGCGCGGCGGAGAGTCTCCCCCTCCATCTGGAGGTGGGCGAAATCGGCGTGATGTTCCCCTAACAGGACGACGGGAGCCGGGGCCATAGAAAGAATTCGGCTATTTCCGCAGCAGGCGGCGGCGGATCATTCCCCAGGCCTGGGACGTCTCCTCCACCCGCAGCAGAAGGCTGGCGGCGAAGTAGACCACGCCCCCGCCCCCGATCGCCGCGCCCAGGGAGAGCGCCGCGCGCGGGAAGGAACCCGCCGCCCAGGGCCCCAGCAGCCGCTCGATCCCCCAGGCCGCCCCGCCCATGAGGGCGGAGGAAAGGAAGAGCCGCGCGCCAAAGGAAACCCACTCCCCGCCCCGCCCCAAATCGAGCCGCCGCCCCAGCGCCCAGGCGAGCTGGCCGAAGTTGAGCAGGGCGATGCAGGAGGTGGTCAGCGCCAGCCCGGCGTGGCCCAGGCCCAGGACCTCCATGAGCAGGGCGTTGAGCCCCAGGTTGACGGCGATGCCCAGGAGGCTGACCCGCAGCGGCAGCTGCGGCAGCCCCAGGACGTAGAAGCAGGGCACCACCACCTTCAGCGCCGCGTAGCCGCAGAGGCCGATGGAATAGGCCTGGAGGGCCAGGGCGGTCATCTCCGTGTCGTGCGCGGTGAAGCGGCCGTGCTGGTAGATGAGGGCGATGATCGGCCGCGCCAGGACGGCCAGCCCCAGAGCCGCGGGGACGGTGAAGAACCAGGCCAGCCGCAGCCCCTCCCGCACGCGGACGCCGAAGCCCGCGCGGTCGTCCTGCGCGTGGTGGCGGGAGACGGCGGGCAGGAGCGCGGTGGCGATGGAGACGCCGAAGACGCCGATGGGGAACTGCATGAGCCGGAAGGCGCAGCCCAGCCAGGAGCGCCCGCCGTCGATGGAGGAGGCGAAGGCCCCGTTCACCAGCACGTTGACCTGCACCGCCGCCCCGGCGATGACGCTGGGCCACATGAGGGCCCAGACCTCCCGCAGGCGCGGGTGGCGCAGGTCCAGGTGCCAGCGGAAGCGCATCCCCTGCCGCCACAGCTCCGGCAGCTGGATGGCCAGCTGGGCCAGGCCGCCCAGCGAGGACGCCGCCGCAGACGCCGAAGAGCGCCCGCTCCGTGAAATGGGGATGGAGCCAGTCGGCCCGCGCGGCGGGATCGCACAGGTAGGCCCCGGCGACCCCCGCGACGACGGAGACGACGTTGAAGACGGTGGAGGCCGAGGCGGGCAGGCCGAAGCGGTGGCGGGAGTTGAGGATCCCCATGGCCACCGCCGCCAGGGAGACGAAGAGGATGAAGGGGAAGAGGAGCCGCGTGAGGGAGACGGTGAGGGCGAACTTCCCCGGCACGTCGTGGTAGCCGTGGTTGGTCACGTCGACGATCCACGGCGCCGCCGCGATGCCCAAAAGGCAGATCACGCCCAGGACGAAGATCAGCGCGCTGAAGATGAGGTTGGCCAGCGCCCAGGCGGGCGGCGGGCCCTCCTTTTCCCAGGTGCGGGTGAAGACGGTGGTGAAGGCGGTGGAGAGCGCCCCCTCCGCGAAGAGGTCGCGCAGGAGGTTGGGAATCTGGAAGGCCGCCAGGTAGGCGTCCAGGAGCTTCCCCGCGCCGAACATGGCCGCGAAGACCTGCTCCCGGACGAGGCCGAGGAGCCGGGAGGCGACGACGGCGATCCCGACGACGCCCGCCGCGCGGCGCGTGCTGGGCGGCTTCTCCGAAACGCTCACGCGAGCGCCTCCTCGCACGCGGCCAGGACGCGGCCGACCGTCACCCGCTCCATGCAGGCGAAGTCGAGCGGGCACTCCCGCAGGAAGCAGGGGCTGCACGGCACGTGTTCCCGGACGACGCGCACGCTCTCCCCCAGGGGGCCCGTGCGGCGCGGCTCCGTCGAGCCGAAGACGGCGACGCCCGGCGTGCCGCAGGCGGCGGCCACGTGCATCGCGCCGCTGTCATTGGTCACCACCAGCCGCGCTCCGGCGACGGCGGCGAGGAATTCCTCCGGCGTGGTCTCCCCCGCGCGGTTCACCGCGCCGGGGACGCCCGCGGCCACCTCCGCCGCGGCGGCCCGGTCGCCCGGCGCGCCGTGGATAAAGACCGGCCCCAGGCCCAGCGCCGCCAGGGCGCGGCCCACTTCGGCAAAGCGGGCGGCGGGCCACCGCTTGGCCGGGCCGTAGGCGGCGCCGGGGCAGAGGAGGACGCCCTCCCGGCTCCCCTCCCCCGCGCGGAGGAGCGGCTCCGGGCCGCCCGCGTCGCCGTCGCCGCCCAGGGCGGCGGCCAGGTGGAGGTATTCAAACTGCTGGTGGAGCGCCGCCCAGGAAAAGGGGCGCGGGGCGACGCGGCCCGCGCGCGGCAGGAGGAAGCGGCGCCCGGCGTGGCCCAGCCCGGTCAGCGCGTGAACGCCCGCCAGGCGCATCTCCAGCGCGCTGCGGAAGGAATTGGGAAAAAGGAGCGCCCGCTTCGGCCCCGCCGCGCGGAGAAGCGGCACGGTGGCGCGGTAGCTGCGGGGGCGGGGCAGCGGCACGACGCGGTCGACCGCCGGGCAGGCCCGCCAGAGGGCGGCCAGGGAGGCGGGCGCGGCGACGACCAGCTCCGCGCCGGGCAGGCCCCGGCGCAGGCTGCGGACGGCGGGCAGCGCCATGACGGCGTCCCCCAGCCAGTTGGGGGAGCGCAGGAGGAGCGGCGCGCTCATGCGGCGGCGGGCGCCTCCTCCTTCTTGTGCAGCCAGCTTTCGAAGAGGGCTTCCAGCGCCTCCTCGTTGTGGAGCACCTCGATCTCGACGCGCAGGAAGTAGACGGGCAGGGGCGGCTCGGCGATGGGGGGGATGCGGACGGCGTCCTTCTCCGTGGTGATGACGGCGCGTGCGGTGCGCGCCTTGCTGCGGGAAAGGGCGTTGGCCACCTCCTCCCCGTCGAAGCGGTGGTGGTCGGCGAAGTGGCGGCTGTAGCAGATCTCCGCCCCCAGGCGGCGCAGGCCGTCCTCAAAGCTCTCCGGCCGGGCGATGCCGGAGAAGGCCCCCACGCGCAGGCCGCGCAGGAATTCGAGCGGCTGGCGCTCCCCGGTGTGGAGGTTTTCCAAAAACTGCGGCCGGTGGACGCACTCGACGATGGGGGCGTGCCGGTTGAAGCGGCGCAGCTCCTCCTTGAGCGGGGAGAGGTCGCTGCCGTCGCACTTGGTCAGGAAGATGAAGTCGGCCCGCTTCAGGTGGCCCTGCGGTTCCCGCAGCATGCCGCGCGGCAGCAGGTGCCGGTTGCCGAAGGGGCTCTCCCGGTCGACGAGGAGCACGTCGCACCGCTCCTTGAGCGGCAGGTATTGGAAGCCGTCGTCCAGAAGGAGGGTGTCGACGCCGAAGCGGCGGATGGCGTGCAGGCCGCCCTTCACCCGGTCCCGGTCGACGACGACGACGACGTCCTTCAGGTTCTTCGCCAGCATGTAGGGCTCGTCCCCGGCGCGGGCCGAGTCGAGGAGGAGGCGCTTTCCGTCGGAGACGACGCGCGGCGGCGTGGCGTGCTCCCGGGAGCGGAAGCGGTCGCGCATCCGCTGCCAGAAGGGGACGGGGACGCTCTTGTAGCCGCGGGAGAGGATGGCGACGCGGCGGCCGGAGTCGGTCAGCCGCCGGGCCAGCTTTTCCACGATGGGGGTCTTTCCCGTGCCGCCGACGGTCAGGTTCCCCACGCTGATGACCAGGCAGCCCAGGGCGTGGACGCGGGCGAAGCGCCACTCGAAGAAACGGAGCCGCAGGACGACGATCTGCCGGTAGAGGAGGGAAAGGAGGTAGAGGAAGCCCTTGAGGAACGCGGCGCGGCGTCCCTTGCGCCGGTCGAGGATCACCTCGACGGCGAACTGCTCCAACGCCTCCAAAAACGCCTTCACCGAACGAAGCGGCAGAGGTTTCGCTCCGGCAGGCCGGGGTAGAGGAGCGGATCGGCCTGGAGGGCCGGGGAAAAGAGGGCGTGCGCGGAGGCCTGCGTGGCGGCCACGCCCCAGGCTTGGTCGATGCGGGCGGCGTTCTCCGGGGCGGCGAGGAACTGGAGGGCCGCCGCGGCGCGCTCCGTTTCCTTGGAGGAGGCGGGGACGGCCCACTGGTAGAGGGCGATGAGGGAGCCGCCCGGCGGCAGGAAGACCTGCTCCTTTTCCTTCAAATGGCCGCGCAGTTTCCAAAGGAAATCGACGCGGACGGCGGCGTCGGCCGATTCCTTCGCCTCCTTCCATGAGGGGGGCGGCGCGCCCGCCTCGGCCGGGGGCTTGCCCTCCGCCAGGGCCCACAGTGCGGCGCGCAGGGCGGGATCGGCGGGCAGGGAAAGGGAGAGGCCGGGGCGGGCCAGGTCGCGCCAGGCGCGGGGCATCTCCGCCGGCGGCAGCGGCGCGGCGGCCCAGCCCAGCAGGCTCCAGCCGTAGGGCCAGGTGTAGGTTCCGGCGGGATCGTAGTAGTGGTGGCTGAACTCCGGCGCGGGCGCGGGGACGCCCGGGACGGGCGGCAGGGGCTGGAGGGCCTTCTTGGCGATCAGCGCGGCGGCGGCCCGGTCGGACAGGGCGGCCAGGTCGCACGCGCCCTCGCTCACGGCCTTTTCCGCCGCGGCGTCGTCGGCGTAGGAGGCGACCTCGACCTTCCCGCCGAGGACCTTTTCCAGCTGCGCGGGCAGCTCGCCCGGGTTCTGGCCTTCCGGCAGGAGGAGGCGGAAGGGGCTGGCGGAGGCGGGCAGGTGGATGACCATCGGCTTCGGCGGGGCAGGAGGCGGGGACTTCTGCGCGCGGGAACAGCCGCCGCCCAGGACGGCCCAAAAGAGGAGGGCGGAGAAAAGGGAAAAGGACATCGGTTTCAAGGCGTCCCATTTAAGGGGCCGCGCCCCCGTTGGACAAGACTAGGGCCAATCGATAATTAAACCAAGGCGCGTTGCCCCGCCCCCGTCGTTGCGCGTCCCCTTGTGTATTTCTAATACACCGCGGGAACGCGCGCCTAGGGGAGCGGGCCAACGGCCCGCCGGCGCGCCTTGGTTTAATTGTCGATTGGCCCTAGTCCAACCCGGCCTGGGCCAGCAGGTCGCGGCAGACCTTGCCCGCCTCGAAATGCTCCTCCGCCAGGCGCAGCGCGCGGCGGCGCGTTGGCGCGGGTAGTCCCGGTCGACCGCCGCGGCGGCGCGGGCGACGTCCTCCTCGCCCTCGAAGGCGAAGAGGCCCTCCCCCGCCGGGAGGTGGCGGCTCCAGCCGGTTTCCTGGACGATGGCGGGCCGCCCGGCGGCCAGGTAGCAGGCGGTGCGGCAGGAGAACCAGCCGCTGCGCGAGCGGACGTAGCCGTTCTTGGCGACGCTCCACTCCCCCTTGGAGCGGCTGAGGAATTCCCGGTAGGTGCGCGCGTCGGGGACGACCTCCTCCGGCTCCAGGATGGTCCATCCCTTCTCCC
Organism: Verrucomicrobium sp.; assembly: GCA_028283855.1. Lineage (NCBI taxonomy): Bacteria > Pseudomonadati > Verrucomicrobiota > Verrucomicrobiia > Verrucomicrobiales > Verrucomicrobiaceae > Verrucomicrobium > Verrucomicrobium sp. Next base: position 127,827 of record JAPWJX010000003.1, read on the forward strand.
GCAACATTTCCGTGGGGCGGCGCTGGTGGAGGCCCTTGCCCATGGCCAGGGTGAAGGGCTGGGGGACGCGGGAGGGCAGGTCGAGGAAGCGGGCGAACTCGACGTCCTTCTGCCCGTAGTCCGCCCCCTGCCAGCGGCACGGGGCGTAGCTGGCCCAGCTCATGACGGTGGTCAGCCCGTGGGCGGGCGGCTCCGGCAGGACGGGCCAATGCTCCAGGGAGACCGGCTGGACGGTCTTTTTCCAGGAGAGGCCGCCGGTGGGGACGAGGCATCCTTCCCCCCCAATATTCAGGCCGAAGGAGAAGTGGCTGTGGTGGGCGCGGATCAATTCCCCGGCGCCGGGGTTCTTCCCCTCCGGGTCGCACAGGGCGACCTGGGTGAACATCGGGTCGCCGTCCAGGTACATGCGGTGGCAGCGGCCCCAGTCGTAGTCGATCATGTGGCCCGCGCCGGAGACGTTGGCGCAGAGGTCGGCGGTGCGGACCAGTTCCCGCGCCTCCTTTTCCGGCAGGCCGTGGAAGGCGCCGGTGGCGCCGTTGCGGTAGACCCAGCGGCCGCCGAAGCCGAACTGCTCCATGAGCGCGCCGAGCATGGCGACGTTGCGCGTGGAATCCTCCGTGAGGGTGTGCCGCTCCAGGTCGTAGGGCCAGGAGCCGGTGTCCTCCACGTACCAAACCTCGTGCCCCAACGCGCGGAAGCCGAGGAGATATTGGACGTAGTCCCAGATCACCCCGCCAAAGGGGTATTGCCCGACGAGGCCGGTGACCAGGATCCGCATGGGAAAGCGCTACTGCCCCAGGCCGGAGCCGGGCTTGCCGGAGGAGACGTCGATGTAGGTGCGGGTGGCGGAGACCTCCGTGCCCGGAATCATGGTGGAAACCTGCATCTCCTTAATGACGTACGCCTCGCCGATCTTCTGCACGCCGTTGACCTCCACGCGCTTCACCACCTGGCCCTTGGCGTTGTAGCCGTCGACGCGCAGGAAGGCGTAGTAATCGGAGCTGATCCAGTAGCGAACCTTCGCGTAGCGGCTTAAGATGCCCTCCGGCGGCTCCGCCTCGAAGGCCCAGGCGGGCAGGGTCTTGATGCTGTCCGAGCCGACGCCGACCAGCCGGTCCCAGAAGATGAAGCCGAGGCCGATGTCCTCATAGGTCAGGTCGGTGCGCAGGATGTTCTCCACCAGAGCGCGGCCGGTCACCTGCTGCCAGGGGTCGTTGGCGCCCTTGCGGCGGAAGACCGTCGCGCCCATGGGGTCCAGGAGGACGCGGACCTGCAGGGGCTGGTCCTTGAACTGGTAGACCATCTCATGGTCGTGGGTCCGCAGGGTGATGGGGTAGGAGTCCTTCTTCGTGTGGATGTCCCCTTCCAGCGTGAAGTCCTCCAGCGTGAAGTTGCGGAAGACGCGGGCCTGCACGAGGGCGGGCGGCGGGGTCGGCTTCTGCGGGTCGGGAGCGGCGCGGAGGGAGACGAGCAGGCCCGCCAGCACCAGGGCCGTGAGCGGGTATTTGGCTTGTTTCATCGGAGAGGGGGCCGCTACTCTCCGTACCCCTTTCCCTCCATGCAAGCCCCTTTATGAGCACCTCCGGCTACCGCAAGCGGGTCACCTTCCTGCTCTTCGTCCTGCTCCTGGTCCGCTTCTGGCTGTCCCGCACCTTCGAGCTGACCGGGCCGGAAGCCTACGCGTGGCTCCAGGGCCGCCACCTGGACTGGGGCTTCTGGGACCGGGGCCCCCTGGTTCCCGCCCTCTCCTACCTGGGCACCCTCTTCTTCGGCCAGACGGAGCTGGGCGTCCGCTGGCCCGCCGGCGTCCTCTACGCCGCCACCGGCTTCCTCCTCTTCTACGGCACGCGCCAGGGCTTCGGCCCGCGGGCCGGGTTTTACTCCCTCCTCCTCTTCCTGGTCCTGCCGCTCTACTTCTGGCAGATGCTCCTCCTCTCGGAAGCGGCCGTGGCCGTCGGCCTCATGGCGCTGGCCCTCCTGGTCTACCGCCAAGTGGCGGAGCGGGGCCGCCTGGAGGACTGGCTGGCCGCCACCCTGGTCACGGCGCTGGCCGTCGGCCTCTCCTGGTGGAACCTCCTTTGGCCCGCCGGGTTCCTCCTCTTCCGCCTGCTCGACCCGCAGCGGACCGGCCCCTGGCTCTCCCGCCACGCCCTCGTTTTCATCCTGGGGACGCTGGGCCTGGGCCTGGCCCCCTTCGTCATCTGGCAGACGGGCTTCCACCTCGTCGCCACGGGGACCGGCGCGCCGCCCAGCGCCGCCAGCATCCTGGCGGAAAGCGCCAGCCACTGGCTGGGGCCGAAGCTCTACGCCAGCCCGGCGCACGTCCTGGGCTTTCTGAAAGACCAGTTCGTCTGGCTCGGTTTCGCGGGCCTCCTGGCCTTGGCCGTCCTCATCCTGCGCGCGCGGGACTTCCCCCTCCTGCAGCGGGGCCACCTCCTGCTCCTCTGCGTGGCGCTGCCGGGGCTGGCCCTCCAGTTCCTCCTCAGCTTTTTCCATGAGGGCAATCCCGACGTGATGGCCGCGCTCTACCTGCCGCTCGTCGCCCTGGCGGGGAGCGTCGCCGCCCGCCTCCTGGACCCCGCGGCGGGGCCGCGCCCCGGCTTCTGGGGCCGCGCCCGGCTCCTCAGCTTCCTGGGGCTGGCCGTCCTCATCGTGGCGGGGCTGGAAACGGTCAGCGGGCTCTTCGCCTTCGGGGCCAAGTTCTGGCACGGCTACGCGCCGAACCGCCGGGAGCGCCCCCGCGCGATCGCCACGGAAGTGGCCCGCCTCCAGCGGGACGCCGGGGCCTCCTTCGTCATCGTCAGCGAGCCGCTCTGGGCCAGCCTCCTTTCCTTCTACCTGCCGCTCCAGCCCTCCGTCTACGTCCCCTCCCACGACAAGATCCACAGCCAGTTCGACCTCTGGCCGGGCTACCTCGATTTCGAGGTTTCCAGCGCGCTGCTCATGACGCGGGACGCCCAGCCGCCCGCCGTCGTTCCCCGGCAGTTCCAGACCGTCCGCCCCCTGCCCGGCATCCCCATCCCGGAGGCGGAGGCGTGGGACTTCTTCCTCTGCGACCGCCTGGCCTCCGGCACCGGCCGGGCCGGGACGCAGCCCTAGCAGCCCATGCCCTTCGAGCTGCTCAAGACCGACCCCTCCAGCCGCGCGCGGGCGGGAATCCTCCGCACGGAGCACGGGGACATCCCCACGCCCGTCTTCATGCCCGTGGGCACGCAGGGGAGCGTGAAGGCCGTCTCCCAGCGCGACCTTTTGGAGATGGACACCCGCATCCTCCTGGGAAACACCTACCACCTCTTCCTCCGCCCCGGGCTGGAGGCGATGCGCGAATTCGGCGGCCTGCACAAGTTCATGAACTGGCCGCGCCCCATCCTGACCGACTCCGGCGGCTTCCAGGTCTTCTCCCTGGCCAAGCTCCGCCGCCTGGCGGAGGACGGCGTCCACTTCCGCTGCCACGTCAGCGGCGCGCCCCACTTCCTGGGGACGCGGGAGGCCATCGCCATGCAGGTGACGATGGGCAGCGACGTGATGATGGTCCTGGACGAGTGCCCGCCCTGGCCGTGCGAGGCCGGCGCCGTGCGCGACGCCGTGGAGCGGACCGTCCGCTGGGCGCGCGACTGCAAGGGCCACCACGCCGCGCTCATGGAATCGACCCCGGACCGCCCCACCAAGCGGCAGAACCTCTTCGGCATCGTGCAGGGCGGCTCCCACGAGGCCTTGCGCCGGGAATGCGCGGAGCGGCTGGTGGAGATCGGCTTCGACGGCTACGCCATCGGCGGCGTGAGCGTGGGCGAGCCGGAGGACGAGATGATGGCCGCCGTCGAGTACGCCGAGCCCTTCCTCCCCGCCGACAAGCCCCGCTACGCCATGGGTCTGGGCCAGCCCCACCAGATGATCGAGATGGTGGCGCGCGGCGTCGACATGTTCGACTGCGTGCTGCCCACCCGCATGGCCCGCCACGGCACCGCCTACACGCGGGGCGGCCAGCTCCACCTGAAGAACTCCGCCTACCGGATGGACCAGGGCCCGCTGGAGGCGGGGTGCGCCTGCTACGCCTGCACCCACTTCACCCGCGCCTACATCCGCCACCTGCTGCGCGGCCAAGAAATCCTTGGCCTCATGCTGGTCTCCTTGCATAATTCCCATTTCTACCTGGAGCTGCTGCGGGAGGCGCGGGCAGCCATCCTGGACGGCACGTTCGAGGCCTTCCGCCGCAGCTTCCGGGAAACTTATCGTGTCAAAGGCTTAGCCACCAACGCAGGAACCACCCCCCAATCATGATCCACCTCCCCCTCGCCGAATTTCTCGCCATGGCCCCGCAGCCTCCCGCCGCCGACGGCCAGCCGCCGCAGCCCTTCTGGGTCTCCCTGGTCATGCCGGGGCTCCTCATCCTCTTCATGTACTTCCTCTTCCTGCGCCCGCAGATGAAGGCCCGCAAGGAGCAGGACAAGATGATCTCCGAGCTGAAGAGCGGCGACGAGGTCATCACCCAGAGCGGCATCTACGGCACCATCGCCAACGTGAAGGAAAAGACCTTCGTCGTCCGCATCGCGGAGAACGTGAAGGTGGAGATGCTCAAGTCGGCCGTCACCTCCGTCTCCAAGCGGGAGAAGGAAAAGGCCGAGGCCGCCGCCTAACCCCGCCAACCTTCCCCCGGGCCCCATGCTCTTCCTCATCTTCCTCTGCGCGCTGGCCTTCGTCGGATTCCTCGCCTGGTACATCCTGGCGGAGGATCCGGTGGTCCGCCGCCGCGTCGGCCTGTGCTCCATCCTGGCCATCGCCGCCGCCAGCGCCCTCTCCCTCTTCCCCGTCTCGGAGAAGATCAAGCTGGGCCTCGACCTCAAGGGCGGCACCGCCTTCCTCATCGCCCTGGACGGGCAGCCCTCCTCCAGCGCGCGGGAAAAGGCCATGCAGGTCATCCGCAAGCGCGTCGACCAATTCGGCCTCTCGGAACCCATCATCCAGCCCGTCGGCGCCAACCGCATCAGCGTCCAGATCCCCGGCCTCTCCGAGCAGCAGAAGGCGGAGGCCCGCCAGCAGCTGGCCAAGGTGGCCAAGCTGGAATTCCGCCTCGTCCACCCCCGCAGCCGCGAGCTGCTCAACGCCTTCCACTCCGGCGACCCCGCCGCCATCCCGATCGACTACGAGATCCTGCCCTACCTCCAGCACGACCTGCAGGGGCAGGAGCTGCACACGGAAATCGTGGTCAAGCGCCGCCCGGAAATGTCCGGCAAATACGTCCAGCGCGCCTTCCGCAGCTTCGACGACGTGGGCCGCGCCACGGTGGTGATCGACTTCACCCCGGAAGGGCAGCAGGCCTTCGGCCGCATCACCTCCAACTGCATCGGCCAGCAGATGGCCATCGTCCTGGACCGGGAGGTGCAGAGCGCCCCGGAGATCAAGACCGCCATCTTCAACAACGCCGTCATCTCCGGCGGCAACATGACGCCCAAGGAGGCCGACGACCTCTCCAGCGTCCTGGAAAACCCCCTGGAAACGCCCGTGAAGCTCCTGGAAGAGCGCGGCGTCGACCCCTCCCTGGGACGTGACTCCATCGTCTCCGGCCGCAACGCCAGCATCGTGGCCGTCCTTTTGGTCATGGGCTTCATGATCCTCTACTACCGCTGGGCGGGCGTCATCGCCTCCGTCGGCATGGTGCTGAACATCTTCATGCTCCTGGGCATGCTGGCCCAGTTCCACTTCACCCTGACCCTGCCGGGCATCGCGGGCATCGTCCTGACCATCGGCATGGCGGTGGACGCCAACGTCCTCATCTACGAGCGCATCCGCGACGAGCTGGCCCTGGGCAAGAACCTGCGCGCCGCCGTGGCGGCGGGCTTCTCCCGCGCGTTTTCCGCCATCTTCGACGCCCACGTCACCGCCATCATCCCGGCCATCATCCTCCTGGTCCTGGGCAGCGGCCCGCTGCAGGGCTTCGCCGTCACCCTCACCCTGGGCATCGTGGCCAACCTCTTCGCCGCCCTGGTGGTGACGAAGAACGCCTTCGAGTGGCTCCTCTCCATCCGCGGGCTGGAAAAGCTGGCCATGCTCCAGGCCGTGCGCAACCCGCGCCTGGACTTCATCAAGATCGGCCGCGTCGCCTCCGTCTTCTCCCTGGCCCTCCTCGTCTGGGGCATCTGCACCTTCGCCGCCCATCGGCACACCCTGCTGGGCGTCGACTTCGCCGGGGGCGACTCCGTCACCGTCACCAGCACGGAAGTGGTCCCGCCCGCCATCGGCGCCGTGCGCGCCGCCCTGGACCGCGCGGGGCTCCACACCGGCACCATCCAGTACGCCGCCGGCATGCAGACCGGCCAGCGCCCGCAGCTCCTGGTCCAGGCCCGCTACGGCGAGGGCGAGCGCGTCGCCCCCGCCCTGGCCTCCGCCTTTCCCGGCGCGGGCTTCGCGCAGGCGGGCCTAGACCGCGTCGGCCCCGTCATCGGCAAGGAGCTGGGGGAGCGCGCGCTCCTCACCCTGGGCATCGGCCTTTTGGGCATCATGATCTACGTCGCCTTCCGCTATGAGTGGTCGTTCTCCCTGGCCGCAACCCTGGGCCAGATCCACGACGTGCTCATCGCCATCGGCGTCATGGCCCTCCTGCACCGGGAATTCAACATGACCTTGATCGGCGCCTTCCTGACCATCCTGGGCTACTCGATCAACGACAAGATCGTCATCAGCGACCGCATCCGCGAGTCGTGGCGCGCCGGGGAGTTGAAGAGCTTCTACGACATCGTCAACCGCGGCCTGAACCTGACCCTGGCCCGCACCCTCATCACCGGCGGCACCATCCTGCTGGCGGTGCTCTCCCTGCTCTGCTTCGGCGGGCCGGTCATCGCCGACTTCGCCCTGGCCATGCTCATCGGCATCGTGGCGGGGATCTTCTCCTCCCACTTCCTGACCCCCTGGCTCCTGGAGTGGTTCCACGGCATGGCCTCCCGCCGCCCCCGCCGCGCGGCCCGCAACGGCAGCGGCGCGGCCCCGACCCTGAACGGCGCCGGCGTCTAGAAAGGCGATGCCCGAGTCCTCCGCCCCGCCGCCGGTCCCGCCCCTCTGGGTTTTGGGCGCCGCCGCGGCGGGGGAGGAGGCCGCCGCCGCGGAACTCTCCCGCGCGCTGGGGGTGGAACCCCTCGTCGCCGCGCTCCTGGTCCGGCGCGGCTTCCCCACGCCGGAGGCGGCCCAGCACTTCCTCACCCCGCGCCTGGGCGACCTCTTCGACCCCTTCCTCCTCACCGACCTGAAGGAGGCCGCCATCACCATCGCCGGGGCCGTGGCGCGGCGGGAGCCGATCGCCGTCTTCGGCGACTACGACGCCGACGGCATCACCTCCAGCGCCCTCCTCTGCCGCTTCCTGCGCGCCCTGGGCGGCAACGCGGAGCCCTTCCTCCCCCTGCGGCGGGAGGAAGGCTACGGCCTGACGCGCGCCGCCGCCGCCCGCTGCCTGGAAACGCTGCGGCCGAAGCTCCTGGTCGCCGTCGACTGCGGCACCTCCTCTCACGCGGAGATCGCCTGGCTCAAAGAACAGGGGGTGGAAGCCGTCGTCGTCGACCACCACGAGTTGCCGGAGACGCTTCCCGCCTGCCGCGCCTTCGTCAACCCGCACCGGGACGACCCCGCCCAGCCCGCCGCCGCCAGCGCGCGGCAGCTCGCCTCCGTAGGCCTCGTCTTCAAGCTTTGCCACGGCCTCCTGAAACTGGAGCCCGCCTGGCGGGAGCGGATCGACCTGCGCGACCACCTCGACCTGGTCGCCGTCGGCACCGTCGCCGACCTGGTGCCGCTGCGCAACGAGAACCGCATCCTGGTCCGCCACGGGCTGGCCCGTTTGGACCAGGGAGGCAATCCCGGCCTCCAAGCCCTCATCGCCGTGGCGGGCGTCCGCCGCCCCGTCACCGCGGACGACATCGGCTTCCGCATCGCCCCCCGGATCAACGCCAGCGGGCGGCTGGACGACGCCGCCGCCTCCCTGCGCCTTCTGTTGACCGACGATCCCGCCGAGGCGGCCCGCCTGGCCGAGGCCCTCGACGGGCAGAACCGGGAGCGGCAGACCCTGGAGCAGCAGACCTACGACGAGGCCCTGTCCCTTTTGGGCGGCGCGCTGCCGGAGGGGGCCCTCATCCTGGGGCGGCGCGGCTGGCACGTCGGCGTCATCGGCATCGTCGCCTCCCGGCTGCAGAAACGCTACGGACGGCCCGCCATCGTCATCGGCATCGACGAGAACGGCGAGGGCAAGGGCAGCGGCCGCAGCGTGGAAGGCTGCTCCCTGGTCCTGGGCCTGCAGGAGGCCGCGCCCCTGCTCCTGCGCTTCGGCGGGCATGAGATGGCCGCCGGGCTCTCCATCCGGGAGGAGCACCTCCCCACCTTCCAGGACCGCTTCAACGGCTGGCTGCGGAAGGCCGTCCGCCCGGAGGACCTGGTCCCGCGCCTGCGCGTCGACGCCGCGCTCGATCCGGCGGAGATTTCGGAAAACCTCTACCACAGCCTCGACCGGCTCGCCCCCTTCGGCCGGGAGAACCCGCAGCCGGTCTTCGCCCTGCGGCGCGTGGCCCTGCGGCGTCCCCCGCAGGCGGTGAAGCGCCACATCAAACTCTTCCTGGACGGGGAGCGGGAGGCGATCGGCTTCGGCTTCGCCGACCGGGCCTATCCCGGCGGCCCCCTCTCCATCGCCGGTTCCCTTTCCTGGGACGACTACCGCGGGCGGGTCCAGGTCCGCATGATCGACTGGAAGCGGGAGCCATGACACCCCTGCCCCGCCTCGGCTCGGTCCCCTACCGGAACGTCGCCCCCCTCATCCACGGCCTCGAGCCCGAGCCGCGCGGCCTGGTCCCCGCCCGGCTGGCCGACGCGCTCCGCGCGGGCGAGTTCGACGCCGCCCTGGTCCCCGTCGCCGAGCTGCTCCAGCGCGCGGAGGACTACGCCGTGGTCGACGGCGCGGCCGTCGCCGCCCGGGGGGCGGTCTACAGCGTCATCCTCATCCCGGAGGGGAAGAAGGCCCTGGGGGAAATCTCCCGCGTCGCCCTCGACCCCTCCTCCCGCACCTCCGTCCTCCTGGCGCGGGTCCTTTTGGAAATCGGCCACGGCCGGAAGGTCGATTACGTCCTGCCCGACGCCCCCGCCGACGCCCGCCTCCTCATCGGCGATCCCGCCATCGCCTTCCGCGCCGCCCACCCGGAAACCCCCGTCCTGGACCTGGGGGAACTCTGGCACGCGTGGACCGGGCTCCCCTTCGTCTTCGCCGCCTGGGTCGTCCGCCGGGGAGCGGCCACGCCGGAGCTGGGCCGCTTCCTAAGAGAGACGAAGGAAAAGGGCCTGGCCGCCCGCGACGCGATCGCCCGCGACGCCTTCGAAAGGGAATACTTCACCCGCTACATCCGCTACGACCTGGGGGCGGAGGAAAAAGCGGGCCTTTTGCGCTTCGCGGAGTATCTTAAGGAACTGGGCGTCCTTTCCCGGGTGCCCGAGATCCACTGGATATGATCGCCCCGCTCGTCGATTCCGCCGCCAAGGAAAAGGTCCTCAATGGAGAACGCGTCTCCGTCGAGGAAGCCCGCTCCCTCTACCACGCCCCCCTGGCGGAGCTGGCCCTCCTGGCCGACGCCCGCCGCCAACAGAAGAAGAGCGCCGCCTACGACGGCCAGGGCAACCGCGTCGTCACCTACATCGTCGACCGGAACATCAATTACACCAACGTCTGCAACGTCTACTGCAAGTTCTGCGCCTTCTACCGCACGGAAAAGGACGACGACCACTACGTCCTGACCCCGGAGCAGATCTCCCAAAAGATCACGGAGCTGGAGGCCATCGGCGGCACGCAGATCCTCATGCAGGGCGGCCACCACCCGAAGCTGACGATCGACTACTACCTCGACCTCCTCCGCCACATCCGGGCAAAGCACCCCACGATCAACATCCACGGCTTCTCCCCGCCGGAGTTCAACCACTTCGCCGGGGTCTTCGGCATGTCCTTGGAGGAAGTCATCGTCCGCTTCAAGGAGGCGGGCCTCGGCTCCATCCCCGGCGGCGGCGGCGAGATCCTCGTCGACAAGGTCCGCAACCGGATCTCCCCCCTCAAGTGCAACGCCGACCAGTGGCTGGAAGTGATGCGCATCGCCCACCGGCACGGCCTCTCCTCCAGCGCCACCATGATGTTCGGCCACGTCGAGACGCTCGACGACCGCCTGGAGCACCTCCTCCGCCTGCGCGACCTGCAGGACGAGACCGGCGGCTTCACCGCCTTCATCTGCTGGACCTTCCAGGCGGAGGGCACCGTGCTGAAGGCCCCGCCCGCCGGCAGCCACGAATACCTGCGCATGCAGGCCCTGGGCCGCATCTTTTTGGACAATTTCGAGAACGTCCAGTCCAGCTGGGTCACCCAGGGGCCGAAGATCGGCCAGGTGGCCCTCCAATTCGGGGCGAACGACTACGGCAGCGTCATGATGGAGGAAAACGTCGTCTCGGCGGCGGGGACCTCCTTCCGTCTGACCGTCGACGAGATGACCCGCCTCATCCGGGAGGCCGGCTACGAGGCGCGCCAGCGGGACAACTGGTACCAGCTCCTCGCTTGACCGGCCGCGCCGTCCTGGGGCTCCTGGCCCTCTACCTCCTGTGGGGGGTGAATTACCTGGCCGTCCGCTGGGCCGTCGCCGCCCTGCCCCCCTTCTTCATGGCCGGGTCCCGCTACCTGGCCGCCGGGCTCCTCCTTTGGGCCGCCCTGGCCGCCGCCGCCCGGCTGCGCCGCGCCGCGCCGCCCCGCGCGGGAAGAAAGGAATGGGGCCTGGCCGCCGTCGGCGGCGGGGCCTTCGTCTTTTGCGGGGACGGCGGCATCGCCTTCGCCGAGCAATACATCGACTCAAGCCTGGCCGCCCTCCTCGTCGCCACCATCCCGCTCTGGATGGCCCTGGGCGTGTGGGCCTGGGGGCTCGGGCCCCGGCCGCGCCCGCCCGTCTGGCTGGCGCTGGCCCTCGGGTTCGGCGGCATCGCCCTCCTCGTCGATCCCGTCACGCCCGCCGCCCATTACCGGCTGGGCGTGGCGGTCATGCTGGGGCTTTCCTTCGTCTGGACGCTGGCCTCCCTCTACCTCAAGCAGGAGGAGAAGAAGTGGGAGCCCCCCTCCCCGCTCCGGCTCGCCGCGCTCCAGATGGTCTGCGGGGGCGGCGCGCTGCTGGCCTTCAGCGCCGCCGCGGGGGAGACCCTCCCGGCCCGAATCGACGCGCGCGCCTGGACCGGCTACGGGTATCTCTTCGTCGGCGACTGCCTGCTGGGCTTTCCCCTCTATCTCTGGCTCCTGCGGACCTGCCCGCCCCTGCCGGTCAGCACCTACGCCTTCATGTGCCCGCTCGTCGCCCTGCTGGCGGGGATTACCCTGGGCGGCGAGGCCTTCTCCCCCCGCACCGGCGGAGGCGCCGCCCTGATCCTGGCGGCAGTGGCCCTGATCCTCTTCTTTTCCACTTTTCAGTCAAAAGATGAGGAAAAATAACCCGCAATAGCCGAATTACCCATACCGATGAACACCGCCGCCATGCAGAAGGAATTCGCCCTTATCACCCAGATCCTCAACCGGGAACTGGGGGAAAAGGTCCCCGAAGGGGCGTGGCAGGTGACCGGCTACTCCGCCAGCAAGCCCCTGGGTTCCCTGGACACCGCCATCCACGCCATCTCCCCGGACGGCCAGTCCTGGTCCCGCCACTTTAACCCGGACAAGACCTGGGGCGGCTGGGTTCGCGACGACTCCCACGTCGAGCCCGGCGCCACCGTCCGCCCCGGCGCCATCGTCTGCGGCCGCAGGACCTTCCTGGACAAGGACGTCCTCGTCGCCGACTCCCTCGTCGGCCCCAACACCCTCCTCAAGCCCGGCACCTCGGTCACCAACGGCTCCATCGTCCACGGCGACCATTCCGAGGGCGACCACTTCTGGCCCAACCGCACCGTGGCGGAAAACTCCCGGATCGCCGGAGGCCGCGTCTTCGGCTCCCGCCTGAAAAACGCCGAGGTTTCCGACGGCGCCCTCGTCAACCGCAGCCGGGTGGAAGACGCCCTGGTCAGCGGGCAAGGCACCCACGTTCACAAGCGCAGCGAGGTTCTCAGCGGCGCCAAGGTCACCGGCGGCGCCCACCTCATGCACTCGAAGGCGGAGAACGGCGGCGTGGTCGACGGCCCGCACACCACCGGCATCTGGATCGTGGTCAAGAACGGCAGCCAGCTCCTGGGCGGCGTCAGCCGGAACGGCACCTACATCAGCGGCGAAGTGGTGGCGGAGAACAACATCAGCGGCATCGGCGTCCAGGGCGGCGTCCGCCAGTTCCTAGACACCCCCTTTCAGCGCCCCTTCCGCCGCATTCCCGGCGGCGGCGCGCAGCAGGAACGGGTTCGTTAACACGGCCTAAGCCCCTGCGCGGCAAGCTTTCCGCGCAAACTTCCTTGCCCCGTTTCGGCGGGTCCCCATAGTTCCGGGACCCCATGCCCAAGCGCACCGATCTCCGCTCCATCCTCCTCATCGGCTCCGGCCCCATCATCATCGGCCAGGCCTGCGAATTCGACTATTCCGGCGTCCAGGCCTGCAAGGCGCTGAAGGAGGAGGGCTACCGGGTCATCCTGGTCAACTCCAACCCGGCCACCATCATGACCGACCCGGAGTTCGCCGACCGGACCTACATCGAGCCGATCACCCCCGAGATCCTGGAAAAGATCATCGCCCGGGAAAAGCCCGACGCGCTCCTCCCCACCCTGGGCGGCCAGACCGCGCTCAACGCCGCCATGGCCCTGCACGGCTCCGGCGTGCTGGAGCGGCACGGCGTGGAAATGATCGGCGCCGACGCGCAGGCCATCAAGAAGGGGGAGGACCGCCTCCTCTTCAAGGAGGCGATGCTCCGCATCGGCCTGGACGTGCCCGTCTCCGGCGTCGCCCACTCCCTCGACGAGGCCCGCGAGGTGGCGCGCCAGATCGGCCGCTACCCCCTCATCATCCGCCCCGCCTTCACCATGGGCGGCACGGGCGGCGGCGTCGCCTACAACAAGGAGGAGTTCGAGGAGATCGCCGGCCGCGGCATCTCCCTTTCCCCCGTCTCCGAGATCCTCATCGAGGAGTCGCTCCTCGGCTGGAAGGAGTACGAGATGGAGGTGATGCGGGACAAGGCCGACCAGTGCGTCATCATCTGCTCCATCGAGAACTTCGACCCCATGGGCGTCCACACCGGGGACAGCATCACCGTGGCCCCCGCGCAGACCCTCACGGACAAGGAATACCAGATCATGCGGGACGCCTCCTTCGCCGTCATCCGGGAGATCGGCGTGGAGACGGGCGGCTCGAACATCCAGTTCGGCGTCGACCCGGAGACGGGCCGCATGGTCGTCATCGAGATGAACCCGCGCGTCTCCCGCTCCTCCGCCCTGGCCTCCAAGGCCACCGGCTTCCCCATCGCCAAGATCGCGGCGAAGCTGGCCGTCGGCTACCGCCTGGACGAGCTGAAGAACGACATCACGCGGGAGACCCCCGCCAGCTTCGAGCCGACCATCGACTACGTCGTCACGAAGATCCCCCGCTTCGCCTTCGAGAAATTCCCCGGCGCCGACACCACCCTCACCACCGCCATGAAGAGCGTGGGAGAGGCCATGGCCATCGGCCGCACCTTCCGCGAGTCCCTGCAGAAGGCCCTCCGCTCCCTGGAGACGGGGGCCTGGGGCTTCGGCGGCGGCAAGGGCGGCGGGGACGAGATCCCCGCGGAGGAGGAGATCCAGCAAAAGCTCCTCACCCCCACGCCGGACCGCCTCCTCATGATTCGCCAGGCCTTCCGCGCCGGGTGGACGCTGGAACGGGTCCACGCCGCCACCAAGATCGACCCCTGGTTCCTGGAACACCTCCGCCTGCTGGTGGTAGAGGAAGCCGCCCTGGCCGACGACACCGGCGCCGAGGCGCTGGCCCGGGCCAAGGAAAACGGCTTCTCCGACCGGCAGATCGCCCGCGCCTGGAAGACCGGCGAGGCCGACGTCCGCGCCCGCCGCAAGGAGGCGGGCCTGGTTCCCAGCTACCGGCTGGTCGACACCTGCGCCGCCGAGTTCGAGGCCTACACCCCTTACTTCTACTCCACCTACGACCGGGCCGACGACGAAAGCCGCCCGGAAGGCGGCAAGCGCAAGGTCATGATCCTGGGCGGCGGCCCCAACCGCATCGGCCAGGGGATCGAGTTCGACTACTGCTGCGTCCACGCCGCCTTCGCGCTGAAGGAGCTCGGCTTCGAGACGCTGATGGTCAACTCCAACCCGGAAACCGTCTCCACCGACTACGACACCTCCGACAAGCTCTTCTTCGAGCCCCTCACGCTGGAAGACGTCCTGAACATCTACGAGCGGGAGAAAGTCTGGGGCGCCATCGTCCAGTTCGGCGGGCAGACGCCGCTGAACCTGGCCGCCGGCCTGGAAAAGGCGGGCGTCCCCATCCTGGGCACCTCCGTGGCCGCCATCGAGCGGGCGGAAGACCGCCAGCTCTTCGCCGAGATGCTGGAAAAGCTGGGCCTGCGCCAGACCCCCGGCGCCACCGCCAGCGACGAGGCCGGGGCCCTGGCCGCCGCCGCGGCCGTCGGCTACCCCGTGCTGATGCGCCCCTCCTTCGTCCTGGGCGGCCGCGCGATGAAGATCGTCTACGACGACGCCGAGCTTTCCCACTACATGCGGCACGCCGTGGAGGCCTCCCCGGAACGGCCCGTCCTCATCGACCGCTTCCTGGACGACGCCGTGGAGGTCGACGTCGACTGCATCGCCGACGGGAAGGACGCCGTCATCGGCGCCATCATGGAGCACATCGAGCAGGCGGGCGTCCACTCCGGCGACAGCGCCTGCGCCATCCCCGCGCGCAACCTCTCCCCGGCAGTGCAGGCGGAAATCCGCCGCGCCACCCTGGCCATGGCCAGGGAGCTGGGCGTGCGCGGCCTGATGAACGTCCAGTTCGCCGTGAAGGACGGGCTGGTCTACGTCCTGGAGGTCAACCCCCGCGCCAGCCGCACCGTCCCCTTCGTCAGCAAGGCGATCGGCGTCCCCCTGGCCAAGCTGGCCGCGCAGATCATGGCGGGCAAGACCCTGGCCGAGCTGGGCTTCACCCAGGAGATCGTCCCCAAGCACTTCTCCGTGAAAGAGGCCGTCCTCCCCTTCAACCGTTTCCCGGGCGTCGACATCCTCCTGGGACCGGAGATGAAATCGACCGGCGAGGTGATGGGCATCGACGACGACTTCGGCCTGGCGTTCGCCAAGACGCAGATGGCCTCCTCCTCCGCCCTGCCCGCCGGCGGGAACGTCTTCCTCTCCGTCTGCGACCGGGACAAGCCCGGCGCCGTCGAGGTGGCGCGCGGCCTGGACCGCCTGGGCTTCACCGTCTACAGCACCGCCCGCACGGCCGACGCCCTCGTCGCCGCCGGGGTGCCCTGCCGCCGCCTCCTGAAAATCTCGGAAGGGCGGCCCAACGTGGTCGACATGCTGAAGAACGGGGAAATCGCCCTGGTCATCAACACCCCCTCCGGCCAGTCGGCCCGCGCCGACGGCGTCCACATCCGCGCCACCGCGCTCTCCCAGCGGGTGCCGATCATCACCACCCTGGCGGGCGCGCAGGCGGCCGTGGAGGCGATGGGCGCGCTGAAAAAGCGGGCCGACGGGGTGAGCGTGAAGTCGCTCCAGGAATACCACGCGGCCCGCAGCTAAGGCCGCGCGGGCCTTAAACCTGCCGGGCGGAAATCGCCTGGGAAAGCTTCTCGCCGAAGTTCGTCAGCCCCTGCGGCGCACGCTGCATGGAGGCGCTGTGGGCTTTCAGCTCCTTCCACCGCTCCAGGGAATCGCGCTTGCAGAGGTTGAGGAGGTCGACCGTGGCCGGCGTGGCGACGAAGCCGGCCTTCTGCAGCTCGGCCACGCTCTTCTCGCTCACCACCAGGGCGCGGGCGGGAGAGAGCCCCTGCAGGAGCTTGAGCGCCGCCTGCTCCGCCTGCTCGTGCACGGGCCCCTTCGCCTTGGTGGCGAACTGGACGGCGGTGAGGAAGCTGCTCTTGATCTGATCGGGCGTGCCGAGGACTTCGTCGGCGGCGGCGATTTGCTTGAGGGTGGGACGGCTCTTGAGGTCGATTTGCATGGGGGGCTTGGGGGGATGGAAAGCGCGTTAAAATTCCCGTTCCGGCGTCAGGCTGTAGGAACCTTCCTTGGAACGGTCGGCGATGGCCGGGCGCACCTGAATCGCCTGGAGGGATTCCCGCGCGGTCCGCGCGCCGGTCTCCTTCTGCAGGTCGGCCAGGAGGGTGCGGTCGCCCGCGTCCGACGCGCCGTGCGGGGAGTCGAGGAAAGCCTGGAAATGATTGAGCAGGCCCGCCGCCTCGGCGGAGGGGACGCCCTGAAGCGTGGTTTCCGCCTGGGCGCCCTTGAAAGCGGGGATGGCGAAGTTGCCCTGCTGGCGCTGGGCGCGGACCTGGACGGCCTGGTCGAAGTTTTCCAGGAAGGCGGCGGCCTTCCGCTCCGCCGCGTCGGCAGCGGGACCGCCCGGCAGGGCGTCGAGGATTTTGGCCACCTGCTCTCCCCGGGCGGAACCGTAGGAAAAATCGCTTTTGACGAAGGCGCGGGCCTGGCCGACGAGGGCCTGCCCCTGCTCCGCCGGAACCGCCGCCAGGACGCCCCGTTCCGGCGCGGTGGCCAGATAGGCGGGAACGCTCAGATTACCCTGCGCGCGGGCCAGGTTAACCCCGGCGGCCTGGTCCAGCTCTTCCCAAAAACGGGCAGGGAGCGGAACGGACTTGGCGGCGGGCTTCCCGAAAGGAGTGAGGTCCATAGTACGTAATTCGGCTATTTTTTCCGCAGGAAGAGCGGAAAAAATGCCTACTCCCTGAAGTAGAGGACCCGTTCCGGGGGGCGGTCCGCGACGGCCAGGGCGGCGGAAAAACCCTCCCCCACGGCGACGTCGTACAGGGCGAAGCGCCCCCGCTCCCACGCCACCGCCGGGGGCCAAAAAAGGGTCTCCTTCTCGCCCTGGCCGCCCGGCCAAAAAGCGGCGACGGAAAAGCGGCGGCCGCCTGCCGTCCAGCCGCCCCCCTCCGCCTTGAGGACGGCCTCCTTCCGCGCCCAGATGCGGAAGAAGGAAGGCCGGTCGGCGCCGGCCGCCTTCCAGCAGGCGGCTTCCGCCGGGGAAAAGAAGCGGCCGGAGATTCCGGCCAGGTCCAGGCCGGGGCGGTCGAGCCGCTCCAGGTCAATCCCGACGCGCCGACCGCGCGCGAAGGCCAGCAGCGCCGTCTCCGCGGTGTGGGAGGCGTTGAACTCAAGGCCGCCGCCCGCCTTCAGGAAGGGTTTGCGGTGGGGGCCTTCCCCGAAGGCGAGCGCGGCGGCGGGCCGTTCCGCATAGCCGCCCAGCAGCCGCCGCAGCGCGGCGCGGGTGGCGACGAAGCGGCGGCGGGCGTCCGGCGCGGCGTAACCGGCGGCGCGCTCCCGCTCCGCCGCGTCCAGGAGGCCGTCTTCCGGCGGGCGGCGCAGATCGATCCGCCAAAGGTGGACCTCCCCTTCCCCCAGGGGCGGGAAGGAGGCGGGCTCTTTCCAGAGAGATCCGGGGCTTTCCGGGAGGTTCATTTGCATCCCCCGCGCGCGGGGCGTAGACTGACCGGATGAGCGCCTACCAATGGACCGAAGATTTCCGCAGCGTGTACGAGAAAGCGATTGCCGCCTACCGCGAGGGCGCGCGCGAGGCCGAGGCGATTTTCGACGAAAAGGACAAGGCGTTCCTGGCCTCGATCGGCCACACGGCGCAGGAGGTCTACGACTTTGCCGAGGACGCGGTGAAATACGGGGAGCCGGACTTTGCCACCGCGGCCCTCATCGCGGCGGCCCGGCGCGACTACTTCCTCTTTGTCCAGCAGGGGCGCCCGGCCCAGGAACTCCGCACGATGGAGGATTTCCCGGCCAAGGAGGCGGCGATCCACGGCATCGCCTGGCTGCCACGCCTGATTGAGAAGGCGCGGGCGAAGCTGCGCGGGGAGATGCCGAAGGACTTGATGTATGGCTGCGGCGGCGACCGCCGCTTCCTGAAGGAGCACGACCTGCATCCCGCCGATTTCCTCCGCTACGTCTGGAGCGCCGGTGAGGACGCCCAGAAGATCGTCGCCTACGTGGAGCACCGGCGGCTGGTCAGCGCGTGACGGTGCGCCCGGCCTCCGGCGCGGAGGCAGTCGCGCCGCCGCTGCGGCGCAGGGCGTCGGCCGTCTCGGCCGTCACCGACGCGGCGCACAGGCCGCCGGCGGTCCCGCCGGGCAGGGCGGGACAGGGAAGATAAATCGTGGCCAGGGGACGGGGCGCCGCCGGGGCGGGGTGGCTTTCCTGCCAGGCCGCCTCTTTCTGATGGATGACGTGGATCTGGTGGCCGATCACGGCCACACCGCCCAGGATGCCCAGGGTGTTGGCCGCCGCGTTGAGGATCTTCTTGCCGGAGGTATTCATAAAGGTTGTTTCTTATAATTCGGCTATCGGCCGGGTTTCAGCCAACTTTCCTCCCCGCCGACGGGGAAGGAGGCGGTGATGGCGGTGCCCTGCCCCACCCGGCTCTCCGCCACCACGGTGCCGCCGTGCGCCTGCACGATGTGCTTCACGATGGAGAGGCCCAGGCCGGTGCCGCCCGTCCCCTCGCGGCTGCGCGCCTTGTCGACGCGGTAGAACCGCTCGAAGATGTGGGGCAGGTCGGCCGGGGGGATGCCGCTGCCCTGGTCGCGGACCTGGAGGTGGATCGCCTCCCCTTCCCGCCATGCCCGCAAGGTCAGGGCGCTGCCCGCCTCCGAATATTTGATGGAATTGTCCAGCAGGTTGTAGATGACCTGTTCCAGGCGGAAGGGGTCGGCCTCCAGCGGCGGCAGGTCGGGGGCGACGTCGAGCACCAGCGCGATGTGCTTCCCCTCCAGCTTGAAGGCGATGTCGGCGGCGATCTGCCGCAGGAAGGGCTCCACGCGCAGGGAGACGCGCTCCAACGGCAGGCGGCGGGCCTCCAGCCGGGCCAGGGTCAGGAGATCGTCCACCAGGGCGTTGAGCCGCAGGGAATGGCGCCGCATGGTGATGAGGATGCGGCGCAGCTCCTGCGGCGGCACGTCCGGCTGGTCCAGGAGAGTCTCCACGTAGCCGCTGAAGATGGAAAGCGGGGTGCGCAATTCATGGGAGACGTTGGCGACGAACTCCCGGCGCACGTCCTCCAGCTGGCGGAGGCGGGAAATGTCGTGGAAGACGACGACAGAGCCCGCTCCCAGAGGGATGGCGTTCACGTCGAAGTGGCGCGGAGCGGCCTCCCCGTTGGCGTCCGGCAGGGAGATTTCCCGCGCCTGGGGGCGGCCCCCGGAAACGGTCTCCCTTAGCATCTCCTCCAGCTCCGGCGCGGGCACCGCCTGGCCGATGGGGAGTCCCAACGGGCTGGCCTGGGAGGAGAAGAGGCGCAGGAAGGCGTCGTTGGCCTCCCGGATGGCGCCCTGGGCGTCGAGGACGGCCATCCCCTCCGCCATGCCGCGCAGGAGGGTCTGGACGGAAACGTTCTCCCGGGCCAGCTCCTCCGCCAGGCGCTTTTGCCGGGCGAAGACCCTCTCCAGGTCCTGCGCGATGGCGCCGAAGACCGCCGCGCCGGCCAGCTGGAAGGTACGGGGCCGCTGCTCCGCCGCCAGGGAGCGGGCGATGGACTGGAGCCGCCGGACCGGCGTGATCCACCGCTGCTGAAAGACGGCCAAAAGCGCCGCCAGGATAAAGGCCGCGACGACGGCGTAGTTCCAGAAGAGGGGATTGTGGAGCAGGCCGTTCACAGGCAAAGCCCAGGGACTAGAGACGGTCGACGATCCGGTAGCCGACGCCGCGGACGGTCTCCAGCCACTCGGCGGCCTGGCCCATCTTTTCCCGCAGGCGGCGGACGTGGGTGTCGACGGTGCGGGTGTCGATGACGCTCTCATAGCCCCAGACGTCGTTCAGGAGCCGTTCCCGGCCCTGCACGCGGCCCCGCCGCTCCAGGAGGACGGCCAAAAGCTTAAACTCGGTGGCGGTCAGGTCGACCCGCTCCCCTTCGATGGTCACCTCGTGCCGGGCGCGGTCCAGGACCAGGGGCCCCAGGGCGTAACGCTCCTCCGGCCCGCTTTTGGCCGCCGCGCCGCCCCCGCCGGTCGTCCCGCGCCGCAGGACCGACTGGACACGCAGGACCAGCTCCCGGGGGGAAAAGGGCTTGGCCACATAGTCGTCCGCGCCCAGCTCCAGGCCGACGACCCGGTCCACCTCCTCCGCCTTGGCGGTGAGCATGATGATGGGGATGGCGGCGGTCGCCTCCTCCTTCTTAAAGAGGCGGCACAGATCCAGGCCGCTCATTCCCGGCAGCATGAGGTCCAGGATGATGAGGTCGGGGACCTCGGACCGGGCCTTGGCCAGGGCGAAGGTGCCGTTTTCCGCCGTGGCCACGGAAAAGCCGGCCGTCTTCAGGTTCATGCAGACGACGTCGAGGACGTCGGCCTCGTCGTCGACGACGAGGACCTTTTTGGACAGGGAAGAACTCATGCGCGCCCCTTATCTCCCCCGGTTCCACCTTTTATGCAAGGTTTTTTCCATCAATGGTTTAGGCAATGAATTTTCGGGCTCTTTTGGGTTGCTGGCGGGCCGTTTTTTCGGCACCATGCCCCCTTTCCATTATGGCCACCGCGAACCTAGAAGTCTACGACGCCTCAAAAATCGACAAACTCGAAGGGTTGGAGGCAGTCCGCAAGCGGCCCGGCATGTACATCGGCCACACGGACGAGCGCGGCCTGCACCACTGCGTCTTCGAAGTCCTGGACAACTCCATCGACGAGCATCTGGCCGGCCATTGCCAGCGCATCGAGGTGACCGTCCACGTCGACGGCTCCATCACCATCAAGGACGACGGGCGCGGCATCCCCGTCGACATCCACCCGAAGTTCAAGATCCCCGCCGTGGAGCTGGTGCTGACCAACCTCCACGCCGGCGGCAAATTCGGCCAGGGCGCCTATAAATACTCCGGCGGCCTCCACGGCGTCGGCGCCAAGTGCGTCAACGCCCTCTCCGAGTGGTTCGAGGTCGAGATCTCCCGCGACAGCAAGGTCTACTTCATGAGCTTCGAGCAGGGGAAGACGATCAAGAAGCTCGAAGTCATCGGCAAGAGCCGCTCCACCGGCACCCAGATCACCTTCAAGCCGGACGCCGAGATCTTCACCATCACCACCGAGTTCAAGTTCGAGCTCCTGGCCAACCGCTTGCGCGAGCTGGCCTTCCTCAACCCCGGCCTGGAGATCGTCCTCTCCGACGAGCGCGCCGAGGAGGGCGCCGAGATCCGCTCGGAAAAGTTCCTCTTCAAGAACGGCATCGAGGAATTCGTGAAGCAGTTCGCCCAGAACCGCCAGCCCCTCCACCCGAAGCCCATCGTCCTGGCCAAGCAAAAGGACGAGATCATCCTCGACACCGTCCTTCAGTACAACGACGGCTTCAACGAGCAGATCCTCTGCTACACCAACGGCATCCCCAACCCGGACGGCGGCACCCACCTCTCCGGCTTCCGCACCGCGCTGACCCGCTCCATCAACCAATACGCCAAGTCCAACAACCTGCTGAAGGACAAGGACCCCGCCATCACCGGCGACGACGTGCGCGAGGGCCTCGTCTGCGTCCTTTCCCTGAAGCACCCCCACCCCAGCTTCGAGTCCCAGACGAAGGTGAAGCTGGTCAACCCGGACGCCGAGGGCGTCGTCTCCTCCTGCGTCTACGAGGGGCTCATGTCCTTCTTCGACTCCAACCCCGGCGTGGCCAAGCGCGTCGTGGAAAAGGGCCTGACCGCCGCCCGCGCCCGCGAGGCCGCCCGCAAGGCCCGCGAGGCCGTGCGCAAGACCGCCATGACCGGCGGCGGCCTTCCCGGCAAGCTGGCGGACTGCTCCAGCCGCAACCCGGAAGACTCCGAGCTGTTCATCGTCGAGGGCGACTCCGCGGGCGGCTCCGCCAAGCAGGGCCGCAACCGCCAATACCAGGCCATCCTCCCCATCCGCGGCAAGCTCATCAACGTGGAGAAGGCCCGCCTGGACAAAGTCCTCCAGAACGAGGAAATCCGCACCATGATCACCGCCGTGGGCACCGGCATCGGCATTGGAGAGGGAGAGGGCGCCTTCAACCTGGCCCGCCTGCGCTACCACAAGGTCATCATCATGACCGATGCCGACGTCGACGGCTCCCACATCCGCACCCTCCTCCTCACCTTCTTCTTCCGCCAGATGCCGGAGCTGGTCCGCCAGGGCTACGTCTACATCGCCCAGCCGCCGCTCTACCTGGTCACCCGCCGCAAGAAGGAGCAATACATCGACAGCGACCAGGAGCTCAACCGCATCCTCATCGAGCTGGGCGCGGCCGACGTCCGCGTCGTCGACCTGGCCCGCAAGAAGGAGCTGACCCCCAAGCAGCTCACCGAAGTCCTCGACCTCCTGGAAGCCCTCGACAAGTTCAAGCAGGCCATCGAGCGCCACGGCGGCGACTTCGACGCCTACATCGACGCGCGCAAGGGCGGCGACCTCCCCCGCCACCTCGTGAAGATCCGCGAGGGGAACACGGAGGCCGTCCACTACTTCCCCACGGAATCGGAGCTGGCCAAATTCGCCGAGCAGAACGCCGACCTCTCCCTCTTCGGCTCCGCCGCGGAGCCCGCCGAAGGCGAGGAAGCCGCCGCCGCCCCCGCCGCCAAGGCGGACAAGAACGGCGCCGCCTCCAAGCGCCGCGTCCTCCACGTGGAACTGCACGAGAGCAAGGCCGTGGCCGAGATCCTGCAGAAGCTGGCCCAGAAGGGGCTGGAGGTGGAGCACTACTCCGCCCAAGACGCCCCCCTCTTCGAGCTGATCGAAGGCGAGGGCAACAGCGAGAAGCGCCACCCCCTCTTCTCCACCGCCGACATCCTGACCCGCATCAAGGAAATCGGCCGCAGCGGCCTGGAGATCAAGCGATTCAAGGGCCTCGGCGAAATGAACCCGAAGCAGCTCTTCGAGACGACGATGGACCCGACCCGCCGCAAGCTGATGAAAGTGGAGGTCTCCGACGCCATCGAGGCGGAGGACATCTTCACCAAGCTGATGGGCGACGAAGTCGAGCCGCGCCGCCGCTTCATCGAGGACAACGCGCTGAACGTCCGCAACCTGGACGTGTAGAGGAACGCGCCCCCCTCCCGCTCAAAAGGAAAACCCGGAAGGCAACCGCCTTCCGGGTTTTTCGTGCCCGCATCGGGGCAAGAAAAAGGCGCCTCGGAATCCGAGGCGCCTTTTGGTTTGGTTTTTTAAAAAGTTATTTCTTCTTCTTGGCGACAGTCTTCTTCTTCGCGGCGGGTTTCTTCGCAGCGGGTTTCTTCTTAGCAGCAACTTTCTTCACAGCCTTCTTAGCGGGTTTTTTGGTAGCCATGAATCGGATATAAGAGATTCTACGCAAAACGCGCAAGAATTTATTTTAGGTTTCGAAGTTTTTGGGAATCAATTCTATCGCGCAAACTAATCAATTTTTGCGCGTCGGCCATTCAGCGCCCGCGATGGTTGTTCACACTCCCGACGGCTCCGCCAGGGCCACGCGCGCGACGCCCGCCGCCGCGCACGCCTCCAGCGCGGCGACGACATGTTCCTGCCGCGCGCGCGCATCCGGCGCGACGAGCACGCCGCCCGCCGCCGCATGAAGCTCTCGAAGCCGCATGGACAGGGCTTCCGCGGGCACCTGCCTTCCGTCGACCGCGATCTTTCCGTTCGCCGCGATCTCCACGCGCACCGTTTTTTCCGGCGCGGCGCTTCCGCCCGCCGCCGGTTTTTTTTCAGCGGACAGGTCGAGCGGCAGCTCCTTCTCCGCGCGGTGCGAGCCCGCCGTGACCATGAAAAAAAGGAGCATCACGAAGAGCAGGTCAAGGAGCGGCGCGATCTGCAAACCGAAGTCGCGCTCCTCTTCCTCCCACGCGTGGCGGCGCCTCATTTTCCCGCCCTCACCGCGAAGGTGACCTCCGGAATGCGCGCGGCCGCGCAGAGCTTCATCACCTCCGCAACGGCCTTGTAGGGACAGGCCTTGTCCGCGCGCAGGACGACGCGCAGAGCCGCGTCCCCCTCCCGCCGCGCGCGCAGCCAGGCGCGCACGTCGTCCGCGCCGGCCAGCGCGCGGCCTTCGCCGGTGCAGTTGCCCCGCGCGTCGAGCGTCACCACCGCCTCATGCGCGGCGCCCGCCCGCGCCGCCTGCTGCGCCGCGGCGGGCAAGACCACCGGCTTCTGCCGCCGCAGCGCGTCCACGCTGCTCACGCTCATGAAGAAAACCAGGAGGACGAAGAGGAGGTCCGCCATCGGCGCGACCTGGAACTCGAACTCGGCGTCCCGCTCGAAGACGGCGGCCGAGCCGCCCCGGCGGCGCCTGCGCACCCTCATTGGGAGGAGCCCAGGCTCTCGTAGGGAACCTGGTCAAAGAGGGCGAAGAGGACCCGCTCCGCCTGCAGCACGGCCACCTGCGCGCGCGCCTTGAAGAAGTAGTAGAAGCCGAAGGCGGGAATGGCGACGGCCAGCCCCGCCTCCGTGGAGACAAGGACCTGCCCGATCGCCCCGGAAAGCGCGGCATAGTCTCCCGTTCCGGACTGGGCCATCGCGGCCAAGGCGCGGATCATGCCCAGGACCGTCCCGGCCAGGCCGATCATGGGCGCGACGACGCCGATGGCGGAAAGATAGTGGAGCGGCGTGCGCAGGAGGACCGCCTGCTCGATCGCCGCGTCCTCCAGGGCGAACTCGACGGCATCGCGCCCCCGGCCCATCCGCTCCAGCCCCGCGGCGGCGACGGCGGAGAAGAAGGAGCGCCGGGCGCGGCAATACTCCCACGCCTCCATGTAGGCCCCGGCGGCCAGGAAGGCGGCCAGCTGCGCCTGCTCTTCCGCGGGCACCAGGGCGCGGAAGCGCCATTTGAGAAAGCCCTCCACCGCCAGCGCGGTGACGACGGCGGCCAGGAGGACGCAGATCCAGAAGACCGGCCCCGCGTGGCCCAGGAAATCGCCCAGGGTGGCGCCGCCGGCCAGCGCGGCGCTTCCGTCCTGCGCGAAGGCCGGGGACGGAAGGAACGCGGCGGAAAGGGAAATGAAAAGGGCGCGGCGCATGACGACGGAGGCGGGGCCGATTTTTTTCGGCCCCGCCCCCGCCGTAAAGCTTATTCGGCCCCGTCGGCGAGGGTTTTCTTGCCGCCCTCGACAAAGTCGTCGTGGACGGCCTCCTGGACTCCTTCCTCCACCAGCTCGGCGCCGATCTGCCCGTCCTCGTCGCGGTAGGGGTTGGGGGCCTGGACGCCCGGCGTGGCCATGGCCTGCTCCGGCAGGCGGACGGCGCGCGGCGGCTCCGGCGTCTGCCGCTCCGTGGGCACGGAGGCCAGGAGCTCGCGTTCGGCCTGCCGGTAGTCGGCCTCCGTCGCCTCCTCGGCGCGGCGGCCGTCGCTGACGGCGATCTCCTCGGCGCGCGCCTCGACGAGCGCCGGGGAGATGTCGCCTAATCCCGACGAACGCTCGCCCACGCGGCCGTTCAAAGTGCGGTGGGGAGCGTTCATAGGGAAATTCCTCGGGTTAAGGGTTAGTCCTTGCTGTCCAGCTTCTCCTCGACGGTGCGCACTTCCTTGTAGTGGTGCTTCAGGGTGGGGAGGGCGTCCTTCGCCAGGCTGCGCAGGTCGCTGTTGTTGCCGTTCGCGGCCTCTTCCTTGAAGGCCTTGATGTCCGTCTTGTGGGCGCTCTTCAGGGCCTTGAGGTAGGCGGCGTCAAAGGCGCCGCCGGAAAGGACGGTGAGCGCGCCCACCTTTGTCTTGGTCACGGCGGAGGCGTCGGCCGGCACGGAGTAGCCGTGGTCCTCGGCAAAGCTGATCAGCTTTTTGTTAAGGGAGGCGTGGTCGGAAGCCAGGGTCTTGCCCAGGTCCTGCACGTCGTCGTATTTGGCGTTTTCGGCGGCGTAGTCGCCGGTCTTGATCTCAAAGAGGCCGCCCTGGACGGCGGACTTGAGGAATGCCTTGTCCGTGGAGGACAGCGGGGTGGAATCGGCCAGCGCGGAAGCCGCGCCGCCAAAAAGGAGGGATGCGGAAAGGACTGCGATGTGGAGGTGGTTAAGCTTGATCATAGGGAACCGTAGCATCGATTTGTCCGGGCGCAAAAAATCGGGCGCTCGCCTGCGGGGACGCGGAAGGGTGCTTCCGCGTCCCCGCCCTTTACGCTAGCGGGCGGCCAGCTTGGTGTTGAGCAGCTCCGCTTTTTCGGCGTGGTCCTTCAGGGTGGGAAGGGCGCCGTTGATCAGCTCGCGCAGGTCGGCGTTGCTCGTCGTCGCCGACTCCTTCTTGTAGGCCAGGATCGCCTCCTCATGCTTGCCGCTCACCGATTTCAGGTAGGCCTTGTCCAGGGCGGTGCCGGAAAGGGCGGAAAAGGCGGACACCTTCTTCACCGTCGTCGAAGTGAGGTCGGTGGGAAGGGCGTAGCCGTGGTCCTGGGCAAAGTCGGCCAGCTTTTTGTTGAGGGAGGTGTGGTCGGAGGCGATGTCCTTGCCCAAGTCGCGCACGGAACTGTTCTCCGCGTTGTCCCCGGCATAGGTGCCGCTTTTGATTTCGAAAAGGCCGGTTTGGTAGGCGTTTTTTAGGAATGCCTGGTCCGCGGGGGAGAGTGGCGTGACCGCCAGGGCCGCGCCCGCGCCAAGGAACAGGGATGCCGAAACGATCGCCGCATGAAGCAGATTAAGTTTGTTCATGGGAGAACGTAGCACCGCTCCAATTGTTCGCAAAAAATATCCTTTTTTGGATACGGTCGAGTTGCCTTTTCCTTCCTCTCCCGTTTCTGTTTGGATGGAGGAAATGGAAGATCCCTTGAGCCTGGACCGCCGCCACGCGTGGCATCCCTTCACGCCGATCGACGAGTGGCTCGATCCCGCCTACGAGCCGGTGATGATCGAGTCCGGCCTGGGGGCGACGCTGACCGACA
Organism: Verrucomicrobium sp.; assembly: GCA_028283855.1. Taxonomy (NCBI): domain Bacteria; kingdom Pseudomonadati; phylum Verrucomicrobiota; class Verrucomicrobiia; order Verrucomicrobiales; family Verrucomicrobiaceae; genus Verrucomicrobium; species Verrucomicrobium sp. The sequence goes on from JAPWJX010000003.1 coordinate 154,768, forward strand.
CGCGCGGGCGCGCCTATCTGGACGGCAACTCTTCCATCTGGACCAACCTCCACGGCCACAATCATCCCCGCCTGACGGGCGCGGTGGCGGCGCAGCTCGGGAAAATTTCCCACTCCTCTTACCTGGGCCTGGGCCACGGCCCCGGCAGCCTGTTGGCCGCGCGCCTCTGCCGGGCGGCGGGCTTCGATCCGGGCCGCGCTTTTTTAAGCGACGACGGCTCGACCGCCATGGAGGTGGCCCTCAAGATCGCCTTCCAATACTTCGCGCAAAACGGCCAGCCCGCGCGGCAAAAATTCGTGACGCTGGGCGGCGGCTACCACGGCGACACGGTGGGCGCGATGAGCATCGGCCGCAGCGCGGCCTTCCACGGGGCGTACCGGCCCCTGCTTTTCCCCACGGAGGCGGCTCCCATGGCCGGCTGCTACCGCTGCCCCCACAACCGCGCCCGGCCGGAACGGGCCGACGCGCGCTCGTACCGGAAGTGCGGCTGGGAGTGCGTGGACGACGCCGCGCGCGCGCTGGAAAAGACCGGCGCGGAGACGGCCGCCCTCATCGCCGAGCCGAAGATCCAGGGCGCGGCGGGCATGGTCTTCCAGCCGGAGGGCTACCTCGCCAAGGTCGCCCCGCTGGTGAAGGAAACGGGCGCCCTCCTCATCGTCGACGAGGTCTTCACCGGCTTCGGCCGGACGGGCGCCTTCCTGGCCTCCCAGGCGGAGGGGGTGGCGCCGGACCTGATGGCCCTTTCCCAAGGGGCTGACGGCGGGCCTCCTTCCCATGGGGGCGACGCTGGTGCGCGAGCCGCTCTTCGACGGTTTTCGCGGCGGCCTGGAGCGGACGTTCTTCCACGGCCACAGCTACTCGGGCAACCAGCTGGGCTGCGCGGCGGCGCTGGCCAACCTGGACCTCTTTGAGGAGGAGCAAACCCTTTCCAAGGTGGCGCGCGGCGCGGCGATTCTAAAAGAAGCCAGCCAGGCCTTCTGGGAGCTGCCGCAGACCGGCGACGTACGGCAGGAGGGCATGGTGCTGGCCGTGGAGCTGGTGCGCGACCGCGCCACCCGGGAACCTTTCCCGTCCCAGGACCGGCTGGCGCACCGGATCAACGAACGGGCCCGCGCCAAGGGCCTCCTGGCCCGCGGCCTGGGCGCGACGCTCTTTCTCATCCCGCCCTACTGCTCAACGGAGGAGGAACTGCGGCGGATGGTCGCGGCGCTCCTGGCCTCCGCGCGCGAGGTGTTGAATTAGGCCGGGAACGCGCTAGAAAAAAGCCTCCACCGGGCAGTTAGCTCAGCGGTAGAGCGTCTCGTTTACACCGAGAGGGTCGGGGGTTCGAACCCCTCACTGCCCAATCCCTGACCAGCCCGCCGGTTGCTTCCTGACCACTTGAGGGGCGGTACCATTCGCATTTTTCACCCGGCAGGGAGTTATTTTAAGAAGAGAACGGGGGAAACGTCCGGGTTGGCCCGGAACGTGTTTGTTTTCTGGAAAATTCATAAAAATGAGCACCCCCTGGCAAAAGATGCGGTTCGGTCTGGCGGCGGTTTTCCTGGCCGCCTGGGTTTCCCACGGCACCGCCGAAACGATCCGCGACGACGGCTGGGAGCTGGCCCTCCAGCAGGGCATCCCGGGCAAGGGGGGATGGACCACCTGCTACGTCTACGCGCGGAGCCTGCAGGAATACTTTGAAATGGCAGGCGGGGAGAGCCACCTGGTGATCTACGACTGGACCGACTCCCACCACTTCCACAACCGGCACGCCTTCCTGGTCTACCGGGGCGTCGACGGCCACTACTGGGGCGTGGACAACCGCAGCGAGAAGCCCCGCTGGCTCTGCGGGGCCACGCCGCAGGAATGGGTCCGCTCCTGGGAACGGGACAACGACATGCAGCAGCTGGTCGTCCTGGCCGACTTCACCAACAAGAAACTGGCCGGGCGCACCGCCGACAAGACCCGCCTGGCCTCCGCCGTCCGCCAGAAGAAGGGCCGCGAGACTTCCTAAATCCCGCGCGGGCAAAGAAAAAGGCGGCCTCCCCCGCGGGGAAGGCCGCCTTTTCTTTTTCCGGGAAGGCGTTAGTTGACGCCGGCGGGCAGGTCCTGCGCGGCCTTCACCGCGGAGAGCCAGCTGCCGAAGAAGCGGGTCTTGCACGCGGCGGCGAAGAGCGCCGGATTGCGGCGGCGGACTTCGGTGCTGGTCATGGCCACGCCCTCGTCCTGCAGGGCGCGGATCTCGCGGGCGATGCCCTCCGAGGTCCAGCGCTTGCGGCGGCGGATCTGGTCGTAGTCAAGGCCCGCGCGGCGGACCGCCTCCCCCCAGCTGCCGAAGCGGCGGCGGGCGGTGGCGATGAGGGAGTTCTCCGTCTCGTCCATCTTCTTGGAGGAGAGGTCGGCGCCCCGGTCGGCCAGCTTGCGGATCTCGTCCAGGATGTTGTCGTCCTCCCAGCTCTTGTAGCGGTAGATTTCCTCCGCGGCCAGGCCGGCGGCGGTCAGGGCATCCTTCCAGGAGCCGAAGTGGTTGGGCCGGATGGCGGCGTAGACCATCGGCGCGTAGCGGCTGAGCATCATGCCGCGGAAGGAGAGGTCGGCCCCCTCGGCATGGAGCTTCTGGACGGTCTGGATGATGCGCTCCTTGGACCAGGCGCGGTATTTTCGGACTTCCTCGTAGGGGATGCCGGCGGCCTCCACGGCCTTGCGCCAGCTGCCGAAATACCGGATGCCGGCGGCCAGCAGCTCCTGGAACTCCTGGCGCATGTGGTGGGAGTAGAGGGGCTTGCCCGCGGCGCGCCAAGCGGCGATCTGCTGGATGACCGTCTCTTCGGTCCAGCTCAGGTTGCGGGGGGATTCGTTTTGGATCTCACTCATGGGTGATTTGGGGTTATGGTTTTCTTCTGTACCAATAAAATAAATCGCTTCTAATTGGTCAAAACGTAAAATGTTACAATTCCAAGGCGGCGGGATCGCTTTGGTCACAATCAAAGCAACTCTCACGCCAGAAAGGCGTTATGAGTAATAACCGCTAGGGTAACCGGCCCGAAAAAGAGGCGGTTTTCTTAATTGCGGATGACTTGGACCGATTCCGCCGGGCCCGGAAACCGGACAGTCAAGCCGAGCAGGTGGGAAAGATAGCGGACGACGTGGATCGGCGTGATCTCCGACATGCAGACCATGGGGATCTTTTGCGGGCAGACCCGCTTCAGGCACGGGGAGCACGGAACGGGGTACCGCTCAATGGCCACCCGGGGACCGATGGGGCGGGTCTTGCGCCAATCGGTCGCGCCGAAGAGGGCCAGGGTGGGTACGCCCAGGGCGGCGGCCAGGTGGCTGGGGCCGGAGTCCGGGCTGACGACGGCGGCGGCCTCGCTCAGGACCGACATGAGCTTCGGCAGGGTCAGCCGGTCCCGCAGGTCGGTGACGTTGGCCCCTTCCAGGGGAAACCACGGCCCCTGGCCGACGACGACGAAGGGAACTTCCGGCAGGGCGTTGACGACCTCCTGGTAGTAGCGCCAGGGCCAGAGCTTCGTCTGCCAGCGGGTGTAGGGATGAAGGACGACGTAGCGCCTCGGCTCCAGGCCCGGCTGGGCGAGCGGGGGCGGCTGAAGGCCGAAGGCGAAGGGATCGGGCCGGATGCCGAGGTGGCGCAGGAACTCGAGGTATTTTTCCTGCGCGGGCGGCGGGGGTTCCAGAATCGTCTCCGTATAAAAGAGGGTGGAACCCTCCCGCGCCGTGGCCAAGCCCAGGCGGACGGGGGCCCGGGTGAGCCAGGTAAGGAGGCCGCTGCGCAGGAGGCCCTGGAGATCTAGGACCATGTCGTAATTCTCCGCGCGGAGCGCGCCTAGCCACTTCCAAAGGGAAAGCCATTTTCCCGGGCGCAGGAGCGCGGGAGGAAGGGAAACCACCTGGTCGATGGCGGGATGGCCGCGCAGAAGCGGCTCGTAAGGGGTGAAGACGAGCCAATGAATCCGGGCGTCCGGCCAATGGCGGCGGAGGCCGGTGGCGACCGGCAGGGACTGGATGACGTCCCCGAAGGAGCTGGGCTTGACGATGAGGATCTTCACGGCGCGAGGGCGTGCACCTTGCCCCAAAGCGGCCCGCAGCGCAACCGCGGCTAGTGATGGTGATGATGCCCGTGACCGTGACCGAAGCCGTGGCCGTGGTCATGCCCGTGGGGGCCGTGGGGATGCCCGTAATCGGATTCCTCCAGGGCGCGGAGAGCCTCCGGGTCGTCGAAAATGCAGCGGAAGGGCTTTCCGGGCCGGGCAGCAGGCAATTCCCGGGCGGGCCGGAAGACGCCGCCCTGCCGATCGGGCAGGTTCTCCACGTAGCTCTGAAACTCGTCCCGGATCGGCGTGCCCGGCTGGTGGACGGGATTGTACCAGACGAGGGTGACGCCTTTCAGCTCCGGGTCGGGGAAGGCCGCCGGATGGAGAACGGAGGGGGACACCGTGCCGTCGCGGTGCTCGGTGACGTAGCGGTGGGAAAGCGATCCAAGGACGGAGTGCCGCCCGTCGGCGATCTTTCCGGAAAAGGTGCCGGGCTTGTCGATCACCGTGCCGCCGCCGGAGACCCGGGCGTTTTCCAGCACGGTCCGGTTACCGACGGCCTGGGCGTGATCGGCCAGCGCGCTATGGGAAAGGACCGCGCCACGGACCTGGGCGTCGGCCACGCGGGAGGCGTGGACCTGGGCCCCGTCGGAAATCGCGCACCGTTCCAACACGGTCCGGCCGCCGGGTAGATAACCGCGCAGCCCGGCCCTTCCGGTAACGGCGGAGCCGTCGATCGTCACCGCGCCGCGCGTGCGGACGTGGGGGCCGACCCGGGAATCGCCCAAGACCTTCGTCTCCGGGCCCAGCTTCGTCCCAGGACCGAAGACATGCGCGCCGGGAGCGACGAAGGCGCGCGGGGCCACCTTCGCGTCGTCGCGCACCCAGCCGCCGGCGGTGCCGTCGGGGTTGGCGTGCCGGCTCCAGCGGGGCCAGTCGAGGGGCAGGGTCGGATCTTGGGTCATATCCCTATATATTCGGCTATTTTCAGCGCGCCCGGCGGAGGCGCTCCGCCAGTTCCGGGGGAAGGCCTGCGGCGACGATCTTCGCCTGGGCCCGCTCGATGGCGTAGGGGATGCGCCGCAGCTCCAGGGTCTGCGCGGTGCTGTCATAAATGGCGTAGGAGGCCCGCCAATCGCCGTCCCGGGGCTGGCCGACGCTGCCGACGTTGACGAAGTAGCGCTTGAGGGGATCGAGCTCCGCCTTTTGGTAGAAGTATTCGGCCACCCGGCCGCCCGGCTCCTGGGCGAAGAGATGGGGCACGTGCGTATGGCCAAAGAAGCAGAGCGGCGTCTCCTGCACGGCCAGGTTGGCGGCGGCCGCCTCCGCGTGGGTGACGTATTCCCACCCCTCCGGGTCCCGTTGGCTGGCGTGGACTAGGCTAAAGCCGCTTAGCCGCAGCTGGAGCGGCAGCTCCACCAGGTAGAACTTCTGCGAGAGGGAGAGCTGCTTCCGGCTGTAGGCGACGCCCGCCTCCGCCAACGCGTTGAAATGGGTCGCCGGATGGCCGCCGACGGCCTCCTGGTCGTGATTGCCCCGGACGACGGGGCCGTCCAGCGCGCGGATGCGGTCGAGGCACGCGCCCGGATCGGCGTTGTAGCCGACGATGTCCCCCAGGCAGACCGGCACCTCGACGCCCTGGGCGTACATGTCGTTCACCACCGCCTCCAGCGCCTCGAGGTTGGCGTGGACGTCGCTGAAGACCCCGTATCTCACGGCAGCACCCTCTCCCCGGCGGGGACGCGGAGGCGCCGCTCCAGGTCCCGCAGGTGGGCCGCCACCTTGTCCCAGGCGCGGACCCGGTCGGCATGGTCCGGCGTGGACAGCCAGAGCCGCCGCCACCAGGCGTAGGCGCCGGGCAGGTCGCCGCCCCGTTCCAGCGCGTAGCCGACGAAGCGCTCCAAATAGGCGGGTGCGCCCGGGCGGCGAAGGGCCTCCTCATAATCGCGCGCGGCGGCCAGGGGATCGCGGAGCTTCTGCTCCTCCAGGAAGCCGCGCTGGAACCAAAGGTCATAGCGCTCCGGCACGGAGGCGATGCCGCGGTCCAGGAGCCGCTTTCCCGCGTGGACCCACTCCCGCGCCTGAAGCTCCCGCCGCGCCGCGCTTTTCTCCCCCAACCGATGCAGGGCGTCGGCGCTGGCGTTCCAGGCCAGCTGCCACGCCCCCATCTGCCAGAAATAGACGGAGCGCGGCTGGAGGGCGGTGACCAGGTCGACCCGCTCCGCCACGCGGAACCACTCCTTTTTCTCCCACGCGTCGGTGACCTGGAGCCAATAGTAATTGGCCGCCAGGGCGCGGGTGCCGCCCAGGAGGGCCAACAATGTCCCCTGCCCGATCCGGTCGCCCAAGCCGGGCGCCAGCGCGGGGAGCGCGGCCGTTCCGTAGCGGGCCGCGGCGGCCTGCCGGGCCAGGGAGGCCTCCCACACCGTCTTGGCGCCGCCCCAGACGAGGAGAATCAAAACGACCGGCAGCCAGGGTTGAAAGGAAAGGGCCCTCACCACTCCCTCCGTTGGAAAAGCAATTGGGCCGCCGTCAGGATCACGACCAGATAAACCGCCGTGTAGCCCAAAAGGCTCGCGATTTCTTTCCAGGGGGCCGTGCCGCCCGCCGCCAGGTCGTCGACCAGGCCGAAGGCGCCGAAGTCCGGCAGGAGGACCGCCACCGCGCCGAGGAAGAGCTTTTGCGCCAGCGTCGCCCCGCCGCCGCCCAGCCACGCCTCCCGCGCCACCCCTTCCAGGTGTCCGGCCAGGTAGATGAGGAAGGTGACGGCGACGGTGTAGAAGACCGAGGTGGCGCAGGCCGCCACCGCCAGGGCGACGCCCGCGGTGAGGCAGACCTTCCCCGCGACGAGGAGCCACGCCTGGAGGAGCGCGGGGTCGCAGCCCTGGCGCAGGATCTCCCGCGCCGCGTCGGGATCGGTGCCGGGCAGGGCGGCCAGCTCCCGGCTGCGGAGGAAGAGGACGGCGGCCAGCGCCGCGCCCATGAGCGCCAGCGAGGCCAGGAGGACCGCGGCCAGGCCCAGGAACTTGCCCCAGAGGAATTCCCCTCGCCCGACCGGCCGGGCCAGGACGAGGGCGAGCGTCCGCTGCTCGATCTCCGCCTGCACCGCCTGGGCCGCGCCGACGACGGCGAAGACCGCGCCGAAGACCGCCATCGCGCCGAGGCCGAAGTCCTTCAGAAACTTGAACTCCTCCTCGAAAGCGATGCCGCCCAGCGCCCGCGCCCCGCCGATGGCCAGCAGCGCGCAGAGAAGAAGCAGGAGGAAGACCCGCTGCCGGGCCGCTTCCAAAAAGGAAGCGGCGGCGATCGCGGCGACGCGGCGGAGGGAACTCATCGCCCCGTCTCCTCCAGGAAAAACGACTCCAGCGAGCGGCGCGCCGGACGGAAGGCGACCTCCGCCGCTCCCTCTTCCCGCAGGAAGGCGGCGACCCGCTCCCGCGCGGCGGGCGGCAGGCCGCGGACCTCGATCTCGTCCGCGCCCGGCACGGCCAGCAGGTCGGCCAGCGGGCCCTCCGCCGCCTTCCGCCCCCGGTCCAGGAGGACGACGCGGTCGGCCACCGCCTCCACCTCCTCCAGCAAATGGGAGGAAAAGAGGAGGGTCTTTCCCTCCGCCTTCAATTCCGCCAGCAGGGCGCGGACGGCCCGCGCCCCCGCGGGGTCGATGCCCGCCGTCGGCTCGTCCAGGAGGAGGAGGTCGGGATCGTGCAGGAGGGCCTGGGCCAACGCGAGCCGCTGGAGCATGCCGCGCGAGTAGCCGTGGACCGGCCGCCGCCCCGCGCCGGAAAGGCCGGTCCGCTCCAGCGCCGCGCCGATGCGGCGGGAAAGCTCCGGGCCGGAAAGCCCGCTCAGGCGGCCGTAGAGCCGCAGCGCCTCCTCCCCGCGCAGGTGGCGCGGGAAAGCCGGGTTCTCCGGCACGAAGGCCAGCCGCCGCCGTGCCTCCGGACGCCCGGCGGGCGCGCCGAAGAGACGGATCTCCCCCGCCGTGGGACGGATAAAGCCGAGGATCAACTTAAACGTGGTACTCTTGCCCGAGCCGTTCGGCCCCAGGAGGCCGACGACCTCGCCCCGCCCCACCTCCAGGTCGAGGCCCGCCAGCGCGCGCCACGTCCCCTTGCCCCACGGCAGCCGGTAGGTCTTCGCCAGGCCGCGCAGGGAAAGGACCGGTTCCATAGGACTATCGCGCGATGCGGAAGCCCGCCAAGCCGCCCCGGGCCTCGTCCCAGCCTTCCTCATAACGGCGGACGTGGGGGCCCAAATGGCTTTTCATGAGGTCGGCCAGAAAGATCCGCAGCTCCTCCTCCTCCCCCTCGCCGACCAACAGGACCCGGCCGTCGTCGAGGTTCTCCACCGTCCCGGCCACGTCGTAGCCGGCGGCCAGCTTCTGCGTCTCGTAACGGAAGCCGACGCCCTGGACGTGCCCTTCGAAATAGACAGTGAGACGTTTTTTCATAAAAAACTGGGCAAGGGAAACGGCGGCTTTTACCGTATCGCTTCGCTTGAAAATTTCACGGAAAACCTTTCTCCGCGCCCTCGGCCTCGGGGCCGGCGCGGCCATGCTCGGCGGCATGCCCGGCTGGGCCGCCGAGAGCGAAAAGACCGAGATCATCGACGGCGAGGAAGTCCGCCGCGCCGTGCCCGTCGAGCAGGCCTCGGAAGTCGCCCACGGCGGCGCCATCTTCGTCAACCATGGCCCCGGCTTCGGCCGCCGCATCGCCCTCACCTTCGACGACGGGCCCAACCCCAAGGTGACGGAGCGCGTCCTGGCCGCCCTCAAGGAGCGCGGCCTCCTGGCCACCTTCTTCATGATCGGCCAGCGCGTCGCCGCCGCCGGCGAATGGGCGGAGGCCGTCCACGAGGCGGGCCACGAGATCGGCAACCACTCCCTGACCCACCCGCAGCTCAGCAAGCTCTCCGACGCCCGCGTCGCCTACGAGCTGGCCAAGACCCAGGAACTGATCCTCGACGCGACGAACGTCAGCCCCGTCTGGTTCCGCCCGCCCTACGGCGCCTTCAAGCGGACGCAGGGGGAGCTGGCCTCCTCCCGCGGCCTGGGCGTCATGCTCTGGTCCGTCGACCCGCGCGACTGGTCCCAGCCGGGCGCCGACAAGATCACCCACACCATCCTGACGGAGACCCGCCCCGGCTCCATCATCCTCTGCCACGACCTCCACCCCCAAACCGCCGACGCCCTCCCCGGCATCCTCGACGGGCTCCTGGAACGGGGCTTCGAGTTCTGCACCATCTCCGGCTTCATGGGGGCCCCCTACGGCGTCCCCCACGCCGTGCCGCCGGGCGTCGTCCCGGCCCCGCCCCTGGCCCCCGGCGCCCTCCCCCCGCCGGGAGAGCCGCACATCCACGACCCGGCCCTTCACAAGGCGGCCTAAAGCCGGCCCCGGTCCTTTTGCACCCGGATCAAATCGGGTGTAAATTAGGGCATGATCCCCTCCAAAGAAGCCATCGCCGAGCGGGCGTACGAGCTGTGGGTCGAGGCCGGCAGCCCCCCGGGCCGGGCGCAGGAGTTCTGGCTGAAGGCCGAGGAAGACCTCGAAAGCCGCGAATTCGACCAGGACCACCCGCGCCGGACCCCGCTGCCCCGTCACGCCGACGTTTCCCTCTACAACTAAATCGGCTATCCTGGGGCGGTCATGGCGCGCCCCCTCGACATCGGCCCGCTGCGGCTGGAGACCAATCTGGTCCTGGCCCCGCTGGCCGGGTACACCAACCTGCCGTTCCGCCGGGTCATCCGGGAAATCGGCGGGGTGGGCCTTTGCGTGACCGACCTGGTCAACGCCCGCTCCCTCTTGGAACGCAACCAAAAGGCGCTTCAGCTCATCGCCACCCACCCTTCCGACACGCCGATGGGCGTCCAGCTCTTCGGCTCCGTGCCGCAGGAGATGGCGGAGGCCGCCGCCTTCGTGGCGGAGCAGGGCGCGGCCCTCGTGGACGTGAACATGGGCTGCCCGGTGAAGAAGGTCTGCAAGGTGGGCGGCGGCTCCGCCATGATGGCCGACGTGGAACGGACGGCCGCGCTCGTCGCCGCCATGCGCGCCGCGCTGCCCGCGCATGTCCCCCTCACCTGCAAGATGCGCCTGGGCTGGGATGAGGAGAATCTCACCGCCCCGGAGCTGGCCCGCGCGCTGGAGCAGGCGGGCGCCGCCGCGCTCACCGTCCACGGACGGACGCGCGCCCAGGGCTTCGAGGGGGCGGTCTCCCTCCCCGGCATCGCCAAGGTCGTGGCGGCGGTGAAGGTCCCTGTCTTCGGCAACGGGGACGTGACGACGCCGCAAAGCGCCGCCGCCATGCTGCGGGAGACCGGCTGCGCGGGCCTCTCCATCGGCCGCGGCGCGTTTTACAATCCCTGGATCTTCCGCCACATCGTCCATTATGTGGAGACCGGGGAGGCGCTGCCGGAGCCTTCCTTCGCGGAGCGGGTGGCGGTCATGACGCGCCATCTGGACCTGATGGTGGAGTTCTTCGGCGAGGCGCACGGCTGCCGCCTCTTCCGCAAGGTGGCCCCGTGGTACGCGAAGCGCTTCGGCCCCGCCGCGCCCTTCAACAAGCGGGTGGTGCAGCTTTCCTCCCGCGCGGAGTACGACGCGATCCTGGCCGAATACCTGGCCTGGCGGGGCCAGTTCCTCAACCCCGACGGCACGGTGCAGGACCGCTACGCCCCCGCCGCGCTGCGGGAGAATTTCTCCCGGGAGGAGGGCGTCCCCGCCTCCGCCGCGCGGGAGAAGATCCCCGTCCCTTCCGGCCCGCAGGAGTGGTGGTGAGCCTTGCCCCGGCGGCGGCCCGGCGCTAAACCTACGGGGTGGAAGACACGCCCGCCGAGCATCTGCCGCCGCCCCTGCCCCGGCGCTTCGCCCTGAAGCGGGACCGTCTGGCCGGGGTCCTGGGCCTGGTTTGGGCCGTCCTCGTCGCCCTGCTCTACGCCTGCGGCCTCTTCGACGGGCTGGAAGACAAGGTGCGGGACTGGGAGCAAACAGTCCTCCCCTCCCGCGCGGGGAGCGACGACTTCGCCTTCGTCTCCATCGACCGCGTGCCGACCGACCGTCCCTGGCCCTGGGCCCGGCTGGAATACGCCCTCCTCCTGCGCGCCCTGGTGCCCGTTTCGCCGCAGAGCGTCGTCTTCGAGATCCCGATGCACGACCGCAGCCCGCGCACCGACGCGTTCGACCAGAGCTTCGCCCGGCAGGTGGGCCGTTTCGAGCCGCAGCGGATCGTCTTCGCCGCCTCCGCCATCCAGGCCGAGGCGGGCGCGCCGCAGGGCGGCACCCTGCCCGGTCCCGCCCTCCGCGTCCGGGGCGGGGCGGCGCCGCGCCTGCCGCTTTTTTCCGCCGCCTGGGGCCCGGTGGAGGCCTTCTCCGACCGGAGCGCGGTGGGCATCGCCAACTTTTCCTGCGCGCCGGACGAGACGCTGCGGCGGCTGCCGCTGGTCTTCGCCGTGGAAAAGGAAAAGGGGAAGGATGTCCAGGTCCTCCCCTCCCTGGTTCTGAGCGCCGCGGCCGCCCGGCTCGACGCCGACCTTTCCCAGAGCGAGCTGGTCCCCGGCCGCGCCGTGGTGCTGCGGGACAAGGCGGGGCGGAAGCTGCGCCGTATCCCGGTCGATAGCGAGGGACGGCTTCTCCTGCGCTGGCGCCGCCCCGGGGTGCCGCCCCTGCGCGTCGCCTATGACGATTTCCTCCTCTACGCCGACCAGATGGAGCGCGGCGTGCCCGCCCGCGTCGACCTCCGGCGGCTGGCCCGGCGGCAGGTCTGGATCGGCCTGGCCGATCCCGCCGTCTCCCCGCTGCGCCGCACCGCCGTGGGCGATCTGCCCGCCGCCGCCGCGGGCCTGGCGGCCGCCGGACAGATCGAGCGGGGGGACTTTCTCCTGCCGCTGCCCAGGTGGGCGGCCATCTTCCTTTTTCTGGCCACCGGCACGCTGCTGGCCTACGCGATGGAGCTGCTGGCCCCCTCCCGCGCGCTGACGATGGTGCTGGGGCTGGCGGCGCTCTTGGGCGCGCTGGGGCTGGGAGCGTTCTGGCTCAGCGGCCTCTGCCTGCCGTTGGGGGCGCTGGGCGTGCTGCTCTGCGGCACCTTCGTGGGAAGCCGCGCGGCGCGGCTCTGGGAGGTCGATCCGCCGCACCACCGGCCGGTGGAAATCGCCGCGCTGGAAGAGGAAAACGCGCCGTCGGACGCCTAGGGCCGAAGGCCTAGGAGTAGGTGACGTCCTTGCCCGGCTCCATCTCGTAGTCCCGGCCGTCGGCCCGGTCGACGTTGGGCTCCAGCACCTGGCGCTGGAACTGGATGAAGATGGCGCTGTCCTTCACCAGGCGGAGCTTCTCCATGTTGTCGACGTCGAAGGAGAAGAAGAGGGTCGCCGGGTTCTCCTTGTCGATCCGCTTGCCGACGTGGAGGTTCGTGATCTCCGGGATTTTCAGGAGGCGGATGCGGGTTTCCACCATCATCGACTCGAGCCCCGGGCCGTCGACGCCGGGCTTGGTATGGAGGAGGGAGAGATGGTGGACCATAGGGGTGAAGAGAGGGCCCGAGTGTGGCCGGAGGCGGGGGGGTGTCAAGAACCGGCTGCCGCGCCGAACCGCCGCCAAAGCGCCACCCATTCCGCGACGGAAAGGGCGTCGGGACGGCGATCTTCCGGCACGCCCAGGGTGTTCGAAAGCTTTTTGCGGCGCTGGGAAAAACCCTTCTTCACGAAGGCCAGGAAAGCGGCCCGTTCCCCCTCCGGCAGGTGGGGGGCGGGCAGGAGGTCCAGGACGACGACGGCGGAATCGACCTCCGGCTGGGGATAGAAAACGGAGGGCGGCAGGACGCGGGACAGCCGGGCCGCGTAGGCGCTCTGCACCTGGACGGTGAGGGCGCCGTAAGCCTCCGTCCCCGGCTTGGCGGCCAGGCGCTCCGCGACTTCCTTTTGCAGGGTCAGGACCATCCGCCGGGGCGGCGGAGAGAAGGCCAGGAATCCGGCCAAAAGCGGGCCGGAGATATAGTAAGGCAGGTTGCCGGCGACGAGCTGCGGCGCGGCGGTCTCCGGCAGGAGACGCAGGGCGTCCCCCTCCCGCAAGGTGAAGCCGGGCGCGGCGGCGAAACGCTCCCGCAGGAAGGCGGCCAAGCCGCGGTCGATCTCCAGCGCGGTGACGGGGCAGCCCGCCTCCAGGAGGAGGCCGGTGAGCGCGCCGAGGCCGGGACCGACCTCCAGCACGGTGGAGCCGGCGGGCTGGCCCGCCAGCGCGTCCGCCACCACGGCGCGGGCGGCGTTCTGGTCGTGCAGGAAGTTCTGGCCGAAGCGGGCCAGCGGGCGCATGCCGCGCGCGGCCAGCTCCCGCTTGATCTCCGTGAGCGTCATTTAAAACAAAGGCTGAAGGAGCCCGAAGACCTGGTCGTTCCCGATGAAGCCGCCGAAGCGGTCGGAGAGGAAGCCGCCCGCGCCGAGCCACGCCGGGGCGGGGGTGATCTCCGCCGCGCGGGAGAAGCGGACGGCGGGACCGGGCTGGAGCGGGCTGCCCGCCTTGGAGCAGAGGACGCCTTCCTTTTCCTGCGCGGCCAGCCAGGCGCGGTCCGCCGCGGAGGCGGGCGGGCCGCCCGGGCCGGAAAGCCATTCGGCGGAAAGCGGGCCGGAGGCCAGCGCGGAGCGGGCGGTGTCCAGGGCGCCCAGGCTGTAGTTGCTCACCACCACGACGAGGGAGCCGGTCCCGGCGTAGGCGCGGGCGGCGCCCACGGCGGAGTCGAGCGCGGCGACCTCGCCCAAGGCCAGGTCGGTCCAGTTGTGGCGCGCCGCCGCCTCGATCATCCCCTGGTCGACGACCAGAAAGTAGCCGCCGATGCTGTATTGCAGGCACTTGATGGCCATGCGGGTCATGTCGGTCAAAGTGGGCTGGAGATGGGCCCCCTGGATGAGGGCCGGGAAGCAGAGGGAGCCCGGCGCGAAAAGGCCCAGGAGCTGCCGCGTCCGCCAGCTGGGCAGGTGGTTGAGCTCCCCCGCCTCGTGAACGACGGTGAAGCCCGCGCGGGCGGCGTCAGCCTCCAGGTCGCGCTCGTCGGTGCGGCCCCGGGGGTTGAGGACGTTGGCCCGGCGGAAATACTGGCTGCCGCCGCCCAGGATCACGTCGATGCCGGAGGTGTCGATCAATTCGGCGGCGTTGTGCTGCTCCGTGCCGGCCTGGCCGGCGTTGCGCCCGTAGAAGGCCAGCGGGGTGGGATCGGTCAGCTGGCGGGTGGTGACCAGGCCGGTGGCGCGGCCCGCCCGCTGCGCGGCGTAGATGAGGGTGTTGAGCCGGGTCTGCTCCGCCGTGAGGCCGACGAGGCCGTTGCGCACGCGGCGGCCGGAGGCCAGCGCGGTGGCGGCGGCGGCCTCGTCCGGGATCGGCTGGCCGACGCCCTGCACGTCGACGACGCAGAGCTGGTTCAAGTTGTCCAAGTCGAGCGGCTGGCCGCGCGCGGCGGCCTCCCGCCGGGCCTGGTCCAGCAGGGAGAGGTCGAGGCCGTTGGCGACGAAGAGGATGATCCCGTGCGGTCGCTGGGCGACGAAGGTGCGCACGTAAAACATGCCGAGCGCCGAAAAGACGACCAGGACGAGGAGCGCCAGGAGACCGACCCACCATTTCATAGGAGGGACCAGCGTAGAGCCGCCGGGGGATTAGACAAGTCAGCCCTCTTCGATGAGGACGGGCCGCCCCGCCGCGCGCTCCAGGAGGTCTTTCTTCCTCTCCGCGCCCTGCCGCTCTTCCTTCCACGATCCGGCGACGACGCGCACCCGCAGCGCCCCGGGCTCCAGGACGGCGGAGACCCAGGCCACGCGCCCCTCGTGCGTCCGGTCGAGGGCGTCGGCCACGCGCAGGAGGCCGCCCAAGCGGTCGACCTTGGTCCGCGCCGCCGGGGGCAGGGCCATATAAGCCTCATGCTCCGGGGCAGGCAGCTCCTTGCGGTGATAGCGGGCGATCTGGGCGACGACGGCCACCTCGTCCGCCGTCAGGCCGGGCCAGCTCCGCGCGGCGATGAGGCGGGCCGATTCCAGGTGGTGGCCCCGGCCGCCGGGCTGGGATTTCCCGCTGTCGTGCAAGAGCGCGGCCAGGCGGAGGAGGAGCCGCTCCCGGTCCCCGTAGCCGTGCCAGGAGAGGAGGGAGGAAAAAAGCTGTTCGGCCAGGGCGGCGACCTGGGTGACGTGCTCCGGCTCGCGCTCGTATTCGGCGACGAGGTAGCCCGCCATCCGCTCCGCGTCCGTCATGTGCCGAGGTCCTCCCGCAGCTGCTCGAGGACGCCGTAGCGCAACCCCCGCGTGCTGACGGTGACATGCGGCGCGCCGAGCAGCCGCAGGCTGGCGGCGAAAACCGCCGCGCCGGGCAGGACGATGTCGGCGCGGCCCTGGGGCATGGCGGGAAGCGCCTGGAGGGTCTCCAGGTCCCGCGCGGCCAGGAAGTCGACGAGGGCCTCCAGCCTCTCGCGTGTCAGGCGGTGGCCGTGGATGCGGGAGGCGTCGTATTCCTTCAGGCCCAGGTCGAGCGCCGCCGCGACGTTCAGCGTGCCGCCGGTGCCGACGACTTCGCGCCCCTCCAGGGCGTATTTGGCCAGCACCGGCTCCAGCTGTTGAAGGAGGGTCTGCCGCATAAGCTGGAGGCCCTGCCGGGGCACGGGATATTCGGGCAAAAAGCGCTCGCGCAGGCGGACGGTTCCCAAGGGCAGGCTGGTGCGGCGCAGGACGCCGGAATCGCCGCCCAGGACCCACTCCGCGCTGCCCCCGCCGACGTCGATGCCCATCAGGCGGCGGCTGGGCAGATTCGGGTCGGAGCAGATGCCGCGGTAGATGCCGTCGGCCTCTTCCTCCCCGGAGAGAAGGAGAATGGGATGACCCAGCACCTCGGCGGCGGCTTTCAGGAAACGCTTGCGGTTGCCGCTGTCGCGGACGGCGCTGGTGGCCACCGCGCGGGAGTTCTCCGGCGCGGCGCCGAGCTTGTCGGCCTTGCCCCGCAGCTTGGCCAGGGCCTCGAGCGTCCGCTCGATGGCTTCCTCCTTCAGCTCGCCGCGGACAATGAGGTCTTCCGCCAGCCGGGTGGTCTTGCTCTTTTCCGCCAGGATCTCCGGGGGGCGGCCGGGCCTCACCTCGGCGACGAGGAATTTGACCGAGTTGCTCCCGATGTCGTAGACGGCGCAGCGCATGGAGGACGGGTCCAACGTAGTGGACCCCCGCGCCGGACGCAAGAGCTAGGCCTTCTTCACCGTAAAGGCCAGCTTGCCGTCCTTCGCGTCGACCAGGACGTGGGAGCCGTCCGTGACCTCGCCGGAGAGGAGCTTGCGGGAAAGGGCCGTCTCCAGCTCCCGCTGGATGAGCCGCTTGAGCGGGCGGGCGCCGTAGACGGGGTCGTAGCCTTCCTTCGCCAAATGCTCCTTGGCGGCGGGGGTCAGCTCGATGCGGATGGAGCGCTCCTCCAACCGGCGGCGCAGGAGGCCCAGCTGCAGCTCCACGATGCGGGTAATCTCCGCCAGGGTGAGAGGCTTGAAGAGGACGATCTCGTCGACGCGGTTGAGGAACTCCGGCCGGAAGTGGGCGCGCAGCTCGCCCATGACCTTTTCCCGGGCCTTCTCGGAAATCTCGCCCCCCTTGCCGACGCCCTCGATGAGGTGGGGGCTGCCGATGTTGGAGGTGAGGATGATGAGGGTGTTCTTGAAGTCGACGGTGCGGCCCTGGCTGTCGGTCAGCCGCCCGTCGTCGAGCACCTGGAGGAGGACGTTGAAGACGTCGTGGTGGGCCTTCTCCACCTCGTCGAAGAGGATGACGGTGTAGGGACGGCGGCGGACGGCCTCCGTGAGCTGGCCGCCCTCGTCGTAGCCGACGTAGCCGGGAGGCGCGCCGATGAGGCGGGCCACGGTGTGCTTCTCCATGTACTCGCTCATGTCGATGCGGACGATGCTCTCCTCGCTGTCGAAGAGGGTTTCCGCCAGCGCGCGGGCCAGCTCCGTCTTGCCCACGCCGGTGGGGCCCAGGAAGAGGAAGGAGCCGATGGGCCGCTTGGGGTCCTTCAGGCCGGAGCGGGCGCGGATGACGGCGTCGGCCACGGCGGAGACGGCCTCGTCCTGGCCGATGACGCGCTCGTGGAGGATCTCGTCCAGGCGCAGGAGCTTCTCCCGCTCCCCTTCCAGGAGGCGGGTGACGGGGACGCCCGTCCAGCGGGCGACGACCTCGGCGATCTCGTGCTCCGTCACCTCCTCCCGGATGAGACGGCGGCTGTCCTCCGCCTTGGCGAAGCGTTCCTCCTCCTCCGCGATTTTCTTTTCCAGGTTGGGCAGGGTGCCGTAGCGCAGCTCCGCCACGCGGCTCAGATCGTGGCCGCGCTCCGCCTGTTCCACCTGCTGAAGGACGCGGGCGTGCTCCGCCCGCAGCTCCTGCAGGCCGGTGACGCTCTTCTTCTCGTCCTGCCACTGGGCCTTCAGGGCGTCGCGGTCGGCCTTTAGGTCGCCCAGCTCCTGCTTGAGGGTGGCCAGGCGGGCCTTGGACGCGGCGTCCTTTTCCTTGGCCAGGGCCTGCTGCTCGATCTCCAATTGGAGGACGCGCCGCTCCAGGGTTTCCAATTCCTCCGGCATGCTCTCGATCTCCGTCTTGAGCTTGGCGGCGGCCTCGTCGATCAGGTCGATGGCCTTGTCCGGCAGGAAGCGGTCGGAGATGTAGCGGTGGGAGAGGACGGCGGCGGAGACGAGGGCCCCGTCCTGGATGCGGACGCCGTGGTGGACCTCATACCGCTTGGCCAGGCCGCGCAGGATGGAGATGGTGTCCTCCACGCTGGGCTCGGCGACGAAGACGGGCTGGAAGCGCCGCTCCAAGGCGGCGTCCTTCTCGATGTGCTGGCGGTATTCGTCCAGGGTGGTGGCGCCGATGCAGTGCAGCTCCCCGCGCGCCAGCATGGGCTTGAGCATGTTGCCGGCGTCCATGGCGCCCTCCGCCTTGCCCGCGCCGACCATGGTGTGGATCTCGTCGATGAAGAGGATGACGCGGCCCTCCGCCTTCGTCACCTCCTGCAGGACGGCCTTCAGCCGCTCCTCGAACTCGCCGCGAAACTTGGCCCCCGCGATGAGGGCGCCCAGGTCCAGGGCGATGATCTTCTTTTCCTTCAGGCTCTCCGGAACGTCCCGCGCCACGATGCGCTGGGCCAGCCCCTCGACGATGGCTGTCTTGCCGACGCCCGGCTCGCCGATGAGGACGGGGTTGTTCTTCGTCCGGCGGGAGAGAACCTGGATGGCGCGGCGGATCTCCACGTCCCGCCCGATGACGGGGTCGAGCTTCCCCTGCTCCGCCAGGCGGGTCAGGTCGCGCCCGTATTTTTCCAGGGCCTCGTAGGTGGCCTCCGGGGTGGGGCTGGTGACGCGCTGGTTGCCGCGCACGTCGGTCATCGCCTTGAGGAAGGCGTCCTTCTTGAGCGCCAGGCGGCGGAAGAGGCGGCCCACGCCGGTCGTCTCCGGCTCCTCGAACATGGGCAGCAGGAGGTGCTCGACGCTGGTAAAGTCGTCCTTCAGGCGCTTGGCCTCGTCCTGGGATTTGACCAAAAGCTGGTTGAGCCGCTGGGTGACGTAGCCGCCGCTCGTCTGGCCGGCGCCGGTGACGGCGGGGAGCTTCCGCAATTCCTCGTCGAGCCGGGAGGCCAGCTCGGCGGCGGGGACGCCCGCCCGCTCGAAGAGGCGGGGGGCCAGGCCTCCTTCCTGCGCCAAAAGGGAAGCCAGGAGGTGTTCGACGTCGACCGACGCGTGCTGGTAACGGGAGGCCAGGGATTGCGCCTCGGCCAGGGCGCTTTGGGCCTTCTCGGTAAACTTGTTCGGATCCATGGGGGGTCACTCATTATACGACCGACCGCCGCGCGCCGCAACCGGGGCGGCATTGACTTCCGGCCTTTCCCGGCTTTTCCTATAGGGGCATGACCCTGATGCCGCAGGTCTTACCGCTGGCCGCGGTGAACTCCCTCCCGCTGGACGATTTTCTGGAATTCTTCGGCTCCCTCTACGGCAGCGCGTTGTGGGTGCCGGTCATGGCCTTTGAGCATAGGCCCTTCATGAGCGTCGAGGACCTCGTGCAGACCCTGGGCGAAATCGCCGCCACCGCCCACCCCCGGGCGAAGGAAGAGCTGCTCGGCCTCCAACCCGATTTCCTGAAGGACTCCCCCCGGCGCCCCGCCGCCGAGCGCCGCGCGACCGCCAAGCTGACGCGGGAGGAAATCCGCACGCTGACCAAGCTGCAGCTGGCCTACGCCAAGAAATTCGGCTTCCCGCTGGTCCTGGCCCTCGACGGGCGGGGGCCGGAGGATTGGGAGGCCGCCTCCGCGCGGCTGGAAAACACTCCCGAGCAGGAGGTGACCAACTCCCTGGACGAGATGAACCGCCTGGTCCGCCTCCGCGTGACGGAAAAGGTGACGGCGGCCTAGCCGCAAGCCTCATGAAGCGCGCCCTTTTCCTTCTCCTCTCCGCCGCGCTCCCGGCCCTGGCCGCCGCGGAGACCAAGCCCGCGCCCGCCCCGGCGTCCGCGCCCCGCCACGTCGTCGTCATCGTCTGGGACGGCCTGCGGCCCGACCTGGTCACGGAAGGGACCACGCCCCGCCTCCACAAGCTGGCCATGGAGGGCGCCGTCTTCCCCGACCACCACGCGGTCTACCCCACCTCCACGGAGGTGAACGGCGCGGCCCTC
Organism: Verrucomicrobium sp.; assembly: GCA_028283855.1. NCBI lineage: Bacteria > Pseudomonadati > Verrucomicrobiota > Verrucomicrobiia > Verrucomicrobiales > Verrucomicrobiaceae > Verrucomicrobium > Verrucomicrobium sp. Next base: position 174,460 of record JAPWJX010000003.1, read on the forward strand.
TTCACCGGCGACGAGCCGGACCACACCGGCATCCTGGCCAACAAGGAATACCGCGCCTCCCTCAACGCGGCGATGCCCGTGCGGACGGAGGCCCTCTCCACCGTCCGCCACGGGGACGAGGCGACCGGCAACCGCTACCTGGGCGCGCCGACGCTGCCGGAGCTGCTTCAGCGGGAGGGCTACACCACCGCCGTGGCGGCGACGAAGCCCGTGGCGCTCCTGGCCGACCGCGCCGGGCGCGACGCCGCCTCCCCCTTCCCCGTCCTCTTCCAGGGGGCGACGCTGCCGGAAGCCCTCCTGCCCCACATCGTCGCCGCCTTCGGCGCCTTTCCCGCCCAGATCGCCCACCCGAACGCGGCGCAGGACGCCTGGACCACCCGCGTCCTCACCGAGGGGCTGTGGAAGAGCGGCGTGCCGGACTTCTCCCTCCTCTGGCTCTCCGAGCCCGACTACAGCCAGCACCAATCCTGGCCGGGCTCCAGCGTGGCGGAGCACGCCCTGCGCAGCGACGACGACTGCCTGGGCCGCGTCCTGGACGCCCTGCAGAAACAGGGCGTGGCGGAGCAGACCGACGTGATCGTCGTCTCCGACCATGGCTTCTCCACGGTGAACCGCACCGTCGACCTCAGCGGCGCGCTGAACGGGAGCGGCTTCGAGGCGGTGCGGGAATTCGCCGCCGCGCCGCGCAAGGGGCAGATCCTCGTCGACAGCCTGGGGGGGAGCGCCTTCCTCTACGTCGTGGGGCACGACGCGGCCCTCATCCAGCGGCTGGTGACATTCCTGCAAAAGTCCGACTTCACCGGAGTCCTCTTCACCCGCGCCGGGCTGCCCGGCACCTTTCCGCTGGAAACCGTCCGCCTCAACTCCCCCGGCAACGCCGACCTGCCCGACGTGGTCGTCTCCTTCCGCTGGTCGGCCGACCTGAACCGCTCGGAAATCCCCGGCCTGCTGGTGGCCGACACGGGCCGCAACGTCGCGGAGGGGAGCCACTCCTCCCTGAGCCGCTTCGACCTCCACAACACCCTCATCGCGCGCGGGCCGGACTTCAAGCCGCGCTACGTCGACACGCTGCCCACCGGCAACATCGACCTGGCGCCGACGCTGGCCTCCCTCTTCCGCCTGCGGCAGGCGCCGCCCATGGACGGCCGCGTGCTGGCGGAGGCGCTGGCCGTGCCCCCGGCCGACGTGCCCGTGCCGAAGCTGGAGCAGTCCAAGCTCACCGCCTCCGCGCCGATGGGCCGGGGCATCTGGAGCCAATACCTGGTCCTGAAAAAGGCGGGGACGAGCATCTACCTCGACGAGGGCAACGGCGAGAGCCGCTAGGCGGGGTTAGACAGGATTTGGCACGTATTCCCCGCCGCGGCACCGCTGCAGGTAGCGGAGGCCGTGGACCTGGCCGGTCATCTCCAGCTCGTCCTTGTAAACGGGATCGTGCCAGCCCTCGATGTCGATGCTGCCGCGGAAGCCGGCCTGGCGCAGGATGGTGATGACGTCGCTCCAGTTCGTGTCGCCGAAGCCCGGCGTGCGGTGCCAGACGTAGGGCTTGCCGCCCCGGATGCCGTAGGCGCGCACGACGTCCCAGGCGATCGTCGCGTCCTTCCCGTGGACGTGATGGACCTTCCCCACCCACCTCCGCAGCTGCGGGAGCGGATCGATCAGGGAAACCATCTGGTGGCAGGGCTCCCACTGGAGGCCCAGGGCGGCGCTGGGCACCGCGTCGAACATCATTTCCCAGGCGGAGGGGGCGTGGGCGATGTTCAGCTTCGGCCCGTGCCACCAGCCGCCCATGTCGCAATTCTCGAAGGCGATGCGCGCGCCGCGGTCCTCCGCCCGCTTGGCCAGGTCGGTCCAGACCTCCTTGAAGCGGGGGATCGACTCCGGCACGGGCTTCCCCTCCACCGCTCCGGTAAAGCCGACGGCCACGTCGCAGCCGAAGTGATGGAGATTGTCCAGGAGCCGCGCGAAGTCCCGCGCCGTCTCCTCCCTCTCCAGCGGATTGCCGTAGAGGCCGACGGAGCTGATCACCGCCCGGTCGCCCAGGACGGCGCGGACTTCCTTCGCCGTCTTTTCGAGGTCGGCCTCGATCCGGTCGGAAAACGTCAGGGAGAAACTTTCAAAGCCGTGCGGCAGGATCTGCCGGATGTAGCCGGCGGGGTCCTTCGCCCCGGAAACGAGGGTGCCGATGCGGATGTCGAGCTGCGGGTTGTGCGCCATGGCGCACGTTAGTGCAGGCGGCCGTTCCTCTCAATGGCCTTGTGGCCGTTTTCCATCGCCGGGGCGGCGCGCCCGGCGTCCCGGACCGGCTCCAGCTGGATGCGGCGGAGGATCGCCGGCTCGTGCTTCCTGATGCCCTCGTTGAAATGGTGGAGGGTGGCCACGTCGGCCCCCGTCTCCCGCAGGGCGTTGAGAAAAAGGGTGGAGGGGATCCCCCGCCGCAGCAGGGTGTCCAGGGCGGTGCGGCTTAGGTTTTCCTTCCGCTCCTCCGCCGCGGCGCGGGCGGCCGGAGTGTCCAGGCGGCCCTCCTGGGCCAGGCGCCGCCGCTGGTTCTCCAAATGGGCCAGGCTGGAGCGGAAGACGATCGCCCCCGTCTTAAGATCATCGTAGAGAGGGCCTTCCGGCGAGGGGTGGCGCTGCTGCTTTTCCTGGTGGATGCGCGCCATGGTGGCGATGGAGCTGAGGCTGGGCCGGTCGGTCTCCGGGGCCGGGCTGGCCTTGGCCGCCGCCTCCTGAAGGACGCCGGAAAGGTCGATCCGAGTCTGAGAATCGGGCTTCGCCATGGCTGCCCCAAATAGAGCAAAAGACAGGCCAACCGCACCCTCCGGAGCGATCATTTCCATCGGCCCGCTGGCATATTTATTGCTTACGGCCTCTTTCCTTTTCCAAAGACGGCCTCTTTTCTAAAACACACCCACGGGCACCCAGGGCATGCAACACTTTCCCCCCTTCCAACCGCTTACCTACGAGTTGCTGGAAGGCGCCGATTTCAGCAAGCCCCGCACGGTCAAAAAAATCCTGGGGGACCTGCACGCCCGGCTTAAGAAGGTCAAAACCCGGGAGGACCTGGTGTCCTGGCTCCAGCTGCATGACGAGGTCCAGGACGCGGCGTGGGAGCAGTCGATCGAACTGGAGATCGAGCACACCGCCGACACAAAGAACAAGGCGGTCAAGGACGCCTACAACCATCAGATTTCCAAAGTCGACCCGGTGTGGGAGGAAGCCTACTACCCCATCCTGGTCCGCCTGAGCCGGAAGACGGCCTTCAAAGAGCTGCCCAAGGAATACAACCTCTTCCGCCAGACCATCTACTCCATGCTGCGGGGCTCCACGGCGAAAAACTCCGCCCTGCAGGGCAAGGAAACCCGCCTGGCCGGGGAATACGACGACGTGGTGACCCAGCTGACCGTCTCCGTCGACGGGGAAAAGGTCACCCCCCACCGCCTGCGGCATCTGCTGGAAGGGTCCGACCGCCGGAAGCGCCAGGAAGCCTGGGAAAAGGAACAGGCGATCCGCCTGGCCCATCGCGGACAGTTCGACGAGATTTTCCGCCGCCAGGTCGATCTGCGCCAACAGCAGGCGCAGAACGCCCGCTTCACCTTCCACCAGGAAGACGGCCGCAAGGCGGGAGACTACCTCCGCTTCAACTTTTCGGAGAAAGAGGCCCGCTACACGCCGGAGGACATCGAGACGCTCCACCAGGCCATCGCGGACTACATGGTCCCCTTCGTCCGGTCCTACCAGGAAGACCGGCGCAAGCGGCTCGTCGCCGACGGGCAGCTGCGCCCCCGCGAGAAAATGCGCCCCTGGGACATGACGGCCGAGCCGGGCACACGGACCCCGCTGCAGCCCTTCCTGGACGAGCGCGATTTCAACAAGAAGCTCGTGGCCCTGGCCCACGCCATCGACCCCCGGCTGACCCCGCCGGTGACCGAGGCGATCCTCGACGGCCGCCTCGACATCGGCGACCGCAAGGGGAAGACCGCCTGTTACGGCTTCTGCCAAGTCCTCCCCCTTTCCCGCCTTTACTTCGCCTGCGTCAACAACACCCTCTCCCAGGAAGGCCTGGGCACCGCCGTCCACGAGATCCTGGGACACGGCAGCCACGCCCACTTTTTCAACCAAAAGCAGCGCTTCGGCCCCTACCGCAACCCCGGCGGCATGGAAGTCGCCGAGCTGGCCTCCATGAGCATGGAGCTGATGGCCACGCAGCACATGGACGTCGTCTACCGGGACCCCGTGGACCAATGCCGCGCCCAGCGGCACATGATCGAGGGCTTCTTCGGCTACGTCGTGGAGACGGCCGCCACCGACGCCTTCCAGCACTGGGTCTACCGCCACCCCCAAAGCAGCCAGGAAGAGCAGGACGCCGCGTGGCTGGAACAGATGGACCGCTTTGGCGGCATCGAGAACTGGCAGGGCCATGAGGAAACCCGCCAGGGCTGGTGGCAGCGGAAAGCCCACCTCTTCAACATGCCCCTCTACGCCGAATACCTGCCCGCGGCAGTCGGCGCGCTGCAAATGTGGAGCCACTACCTTCAGGACCCCACCGGCACCGTCGACCGCTTCATCCGCTTCACCGAGGCGGGCGGCTCCCGCACCCCCGACAAGCTCTACCACCTGGCCGGCATCCGCTACGATCCCAAGGGGAAGACCCTGGCCGATTCCATGGCGGAGATGGAAAAATTCTACACCCGCCTCCGCATGAAGGAGACGGCGCTGGAGCACGAAAAGGAGCAGCCCGCCCGGGACCTCGGCGGCCTGGTCCGCCCCGTCCCCATCCCCTCCCTTTCCCTGCCCCGGCAAAGAAGCCGCTCCCGGTAGCCGCCCGCCTCCGTAATTATACGGGGTTCGCAACAGCGAATCGCCGTTGTTTGGGCACGTCTTTGGCTTATCCTTGTTCCGTCAGACCATGAAGACGTCGCCCTATCGCCGCCGCGCCTTTTTGCCGGAAAAGGCCGACCTTGCCGACCTCATGGTCCTGGACGACCTCTACCGCCGCCTGCGCGCCGGCCTCCGCGCGGCGCCGGACGCGCCCGCGCTGGAGAAGTGGCTCGACGACTACGGCGAGCTTTTGGCCGCCCTGAGCCAGGAGCGGGAGCGGCGCTACATCGCCCACTCGCTGCAAAAGGACGACGTCGACCTCCAAAGCGCTTACGACCACTTCGCGGAGGTCGTCGCCCCCTGGTGCGAGCCGCGCGACGTGGAGCTGGAGCGGCTCCTGGAGGCCCACCCCGCCTTCGCCGCCCTGCCGGATTACTACGAGGCCTACCGCCGGAGCATCCGCGCCGACACTGCCCTCTTCCGCCCCGCCAACCTCCGCCGCCTGGTGGAGGAGGAGCACCTGCGGAACGAATACGACGTCCTTTACTCCGGCCTTTCCGCCCCCTTCGAAGGGCGGGAGCGGACGGCGCCGGAGATCGAGGCCTTCCTGGAAAACCCCGACCGCGCCCGGCGGGAAAAGGCCTGGCGGACGGCGCAGGCGCTCTTCGCCGGCCAGGCGGAGACGCTCCACGCGCTCTATTCCCGGCAGGTCGCCCTGCGCCACCAGATCGCGCGGGAGGCGGACTTCGACGACTACCGGGGCTACTTCTTCGCCGCCATGGGCCGCGCCTACGGGCCGGAGGACTGCCTGCGGCTGCACGGGGCGGTGGAGCGGCAGGTCGTCCCCCTGCTGCGCCGCCTCAACGAGGCGCGCCGCCGCGCCCTGGGCGTGGAGACGCTGCGGCCCTGGGACCTGGCGGCCGATCCCTTTAGCCGCCCGCCGCTGCGGCCTTTCCGCACCGTCGCGGAGCTTTTGGACAAGACGGAGGCCTCCTTCGCCGCGCTCCACCCGCAGCTCGGCGCGCAGTTCCGCAAGCTGCGGGACCTGGAGCTGCTCGACCTGGAAACGCGCGCGGAAAAGGCCCCCGGCGGCTACAGCGCCGACCTGGCGGAGGCGCGCCTGCCCTACAGCTTCGCCAACGTCGGCGGCAGCCACTACGACGTGGTCGTCCTTCAGCACGAGGCCGGGCACGCCTTCCACACCCTGGCCTGCCGCGAGCAGCGGCTCTACGATTACCGGGCCAACATCCCCCTGGAATTCTGCGAGGTGGCCTCCGCCGCCATGGAACACCTGGGCGCGGCGCAATACGGCCGGTTCTACGGGGAGGCCGACGCGCGCCGCGCCGCCCGGCAGCTGTTGGAGGACGCCCTGGCCTCCCTCCCCGCCATCGCCGCGGTCGACGCCTTCCAACACTGGGCCTACGCCCACCCGGACGCCGCGCCCGCCGAGCGGGACGCGCAGTGGGGCGCGCTCTGCGCCCGCTTCAACCCCGGGGTCGATTGGAGCGGGCTGGAAAGCTTCCGGGACGCCTCCTGGCACCAGATCTCCCACTTCTTCGACGCGCCGCTCTACTACATCGAATACGCCGTCGCCCGCCTCGGCGCGCTCCAGGTCTGGAGCCGCGCCCGCCGGGAACCGGAGGCCGCGATCGACGATCTCCTGGCCGCCCTGGAGCTGGGCGGCTCCGTCCCCCTGCCCGGCCTTTTCGAGACCGCGGGCCTGCGCCTTAGCTTCGGGGAGGAGGCGCTGGCGCCCCTCGTCGCGGAGGCGGCCGCGGAGCTGGACCGGCTGGCCGACGCGCCCGCCGAGGCCGCCGGCAACCCCGCCGCCCTTTCCCACCCCTGCCTGCCCCAGGCGGCTTGATCCCGCTCCGCAAACTCCGGGCTGGCCAGCCGCCGCGCCGCCGGGAATGATGCGCGTCCATGATCGTCGGCATCCCCAAGGAAATTAAAGATCAGGAACACCGCGTCGCCCTCCTCCCCTCCGGGGCCTACGCCCTGGCCAAGCGCCACACCGTGCTGGTGGAAAAGGGAGCAGGGGCCGGCATCGGCTGCTCCGACGACGATTACCGCCGCGCCGGCGCGGAAATCGTGGAAAAGCACGAGGAGATCTTCGCCCGCGCCGACCTGATCGCCAAGGTCAAGGAGCCCCTGGCCTCCGAGACGCCGCTCCTGCGCAAGGGGCAGATCCTCTTCACCTACCTTCACCTGGCCGCCAGCAAGCCGCTGACGGAGGCGCTCATGGCCGCGGGGGTCACCGCCATCGCCTACGAGTCGGTGGAGGTCAACCGCCGCCTGCCCCTCCTGGAGCCGATGAGCGAGATCGCCGGGCGGATGTCGATCCTGGTCGGCGGCTACTTCCTGGCCAAGCACCAGGGCGGCCAGGGCGTGCTGCTGGGCGGCGTGCCGGGCGTGCTGCCCGGGCGCATTGTGGTCGTCGGCGGCGGCACGGCGGGCGTCAACGCCGCGCGCATGGCCACCGGCCTGGGCGCCGATGTGACGATCCTGGAAGTCGACCTGGAACGGATGCGCTTTTTGGACATCACCATGAACGCCTCCACCCTTTATTCGAGCGAGGCCAACCTGCTGGAACTCCTCCCCCACACCGACCTGCTCATCGGCGCCGTCCTGGTGCCCGGCGCCAAGGCGCCGAAGCTGGTCACCCGGCAGATGCTCCGCCTCATGAAGCCGGGCAGCGTCTTCGTCGACATCGCCATCGACCAGGGCGGCTGCGCGGAGACTTCCCGCCCCACCACGCACACCGATCCCGTCTACACGGAAGAGGGCGTCCTTCACTACTGCGTGGCGAACATGCCGGGCGCTTACGCCCGCACCGCCACCCAGGCCCTGACCAACGCCACCTTCCCCTACCTGGAGACGCTGGCCGACCTGCCGCTGGCGGAGGCCTTTGCCCGCCGCCCCGCGCTCCAGACCGGCGTGAACGTGAAGGACGGGCGGGTCACCCACCGCGCGGTGGCGGAGGCTCACGGGCTTCCTTGCGCTTCCGCGGCCTGATTTATCGGCAGTCCGGTTGCGGAACGCACGGTCCTGTGCGTTATTGACACACGGGGCCCGCTTGAGGGCGCCGCCAACGACAACCACCACGAAAGGAACTGCCATGAAGACCCTCAAAGCCGCGCTCTGCGCCCTCGTCACCGTAGCCCTCGTCGCCTGCGGCGGCGGCTCTCCCCTGACCCTCACCCAGGCCAACCTGGACAAAATCCACGACGACATGACCCCCGCCGAGGTGAAGGCGATCCTGGGCAGCCCGACCGACTCCAAGAGCGAGCCGATCCCCGTCGTCGGCGGCACGCAGACCACCTACGTCTACCGCAACGACAAGTCGGAGGCGAAGATCATCTTCAAGAACGACCAGGTGAAGGGCAAGGAAGGCTCCTTCAGCAACTAGGCCCTTTGGATAAGGGGCCGCCTCCGCCGGGCGGCCCCTCTCCACCCCCCACCCTCCCCCCCTTATGAGCGACAAAGTCACCCGCGAAAAACTAATCAAACTCCTCAACGAGGACCTGGCACGCGAGTACCAGGCCATCATCGCCTACATCGTCTATGCGCAGACGATGAAGGGCGCGGCCTACACCGCCATTGCCAACGAATTGAAAGTCCACGCTTCCGAGGAACTCAACCACGCCCTGCTCATCGCCAAGCAGGTCGACTACCTGGGCGGCACCCCCGTCACGGAGCCGAAGGAAGTGAAGATCTCCGACAAGGCGGAGGACATGCTCCGCTTCGACCTGGAGAACGAGAAGGAAACCATCCTCAACTACCGCCAGCGCATCCGGCAGGCGGAGGCGCTCGGGGAATTCGCCCTGAGCGAGGTGCTGCGCACCATCATCGCCCAGGAGCAGGAGCACCTGACCGACCTGGCCGACGCCTTGGGCATCGATCCGCCCCGGCTGGAAGACTGACCCCGCTTTGGAGAGAGCGGAGAAATCCCCCCGCTCTCTCCAAGGCCCAAGCTTTTCCCCTTTCTCTTAGCCGGCGTTGGCCCTAGAGCCTGTTAGGCATGAGCTGGCTCCACTCGCTCTTCTCCACGCGGGGATTCATGCCCCACGGGTGCTGCTACCGCTGGGACGCGGCGGTCATCTGGATCCACGTCATCTCCGACGCGCTCATCGCGCTGGCCTACTACTCGATCCCGCTCACGCTCATCTTCTTTGTCCGGCGGCGGAAGGACCTGGCCTTTGGCTGGATCTATCTCTGCTTCGCCGTGTTCATCGTGGCCTGCGGCACGACGCACGTGATGGAGATCGTCAACGTCTGGCACCCCGTCTACTGGCTGGCGGGCGGCATCAAGGCGGTCACCGCCCTGGCCTCCCTGGTCACCGCCTATCTCCTGGTCCGCCTGATCCCCAGCGCCCTGGCCATCCCCAGCCCGGGCCAGCTCCACCAGGCCAACCGCCAGCTCCGGCGGCAGGCCCACCTCCTGGAGCGGACGAACCGGGAGCTGGAGGCCTTCAGCTACTCCGTCTCCCACGACCTGCGCGCCCCGCTGCGGAACATCCACGGCTTCGCGGAAATCCTTCAGCAAGAGTCGGGCGCGGCGCTGCCGGAGAGTTCCCGCGCCTACCTGGGCCGCATCATTTCCTCCAGCCAGCGGATGAGCGTGCTGATCGACGACCTCCTGGCCTTCTCCCGCATGGGCGCGGCGGAGCTGCACCGCGTGCCGGTCGACTGCGACGCCCTGGCCCGCGAGGTGGCCGCCGAAATCGCCGAGCGGGAGGGGGAGGGCCGCAACCTGGAATGGCGCATCGCCTCCCTGCCCCGCGTGACGGCGGACCCGGCGCTGCTGCGGCAGGTCTGGATCAATCTTTTGGGAAACGCCGTCAAATACACCGGGGACCGGAACCCCGCCCGCGTCGAGGTGAGCTGCGTGGAGCAGGACCGCTTCCACGAGTTCTGCGTGCGGGACAACGGGGTCGGCTTCGACATGGGCCACGCCGGGCGCCTTTTCCAGATTTTCGAGCGGCTGCCGGAAGGAATCGCCTTCGAAGGGACCGGCGTCGGCCTGGCCAACGTGCGCCGCATCGTGGAACGGCACGGCGGGCAGGTCCGCGCGGAGGGAGTCCCGGGGCAGGGCGCGGCGTTCTACTTCACCCTGCCGAAGCAGGAGGAGGCGTAGCCAGGATCACGGCGGTCCGCTTGAGAATCTCGTAATAGTCCTGCGGGCCGGGCTCGCGGGATTCCCGGAAGGCCTCCACCACCATGCGGGCCACCATGTCCAGCGGGTCGAGGCGCAGGAGGGTCTTGGCCAGGGCGATGGCGGGCATCGCCTCCCCCAGCTCGATGTAGTGAAGCGCCAGGCACCGCTGGAGGAGGAGGGTCTCCCCCGCCTCCCGCATCAGCTCCAAGAGGAAGGCGACGGCCTCCCCCCGCCGGTCCAGGACGCGCAGGAGGGCGGCCCATTCCAAAAGGTGGTGCATGTTCCAGTGGTCCCGCCCCCTCTCCTCATAGGAGGCCAGGCGCTCCGTGAAGAGGGCGCGCCGCGCGGCGGCGTCCAGCTCCCGCACCGCGCGGCGGCCGGGGCCCGGCGCGGGGACGGCCCGGACGCGGGACGGGGTGTAGAGGGGGATGAAGCGGTTCTCATAGCCGAAGCGGTTGCGGGAAAAGAGGCCCCCCATGCCCAGGTTCCGCTGCCGGGAGGCGTCCTTGGCCGCGCGGTATCCGGCGGCGTGCACCTCCTCCATCCCGTCGGTGGCGGCGTTCGTCACCGGGTCGATGCGCGGGCCGCGTCCGGCGGGCAGATGGAGGCCGACAAACTCGTCTTCCAGGTAGTAGGATTGCAAGCCCGCGCAGCGGATGCGCCAGCCGAAGTCGGTGTCTTCCTCCCCGTAGAGGCCGTAGTCCTCGCACCACATGCCGAAGGTCTCCGCCGCGCCGGCGGGAACAAGGACGCAGGCGCCGCCCAGATGGAGCCGCCCCTCCGGCAGGGTGCGGTAGGCGTGGCCCTGTTCCCGGGTCACAGGGAAGATCCCCGTGTCGGCCTCGAAGTTGTAGCCCCACATCGGCACGGCGGGGAAAGCCAGGGAGGCGGCAACCAGGTCCCCGAGCCATTCCGGCTTCTGGAGGACGATGTCGTTGTCCAGCTTCACGTAGAAGGCGGCGTCCGGCACGGCCTGCCAGGCCAGGTTCGCCGCCCGGGCGACGCCGACATTCTCCGGCAGGAGGAGCAGCTCGTCGACGAGGCCCTGCTCCTTCAGGGAAAGGAGGTATTCGGGCGTGCCGTCAGAGCTGGCGTTATCCACGACGGTCAGGACGAAGGGGTGGCGCGTGACCACCCGGAGGGCCTCCAGGCACTGGCGGGTGAAGTCGAGCCGGTTATAGGTGACCACCCCGATGTTGACCTTTGGCTCCGGCACGCTGGGGAGAAAATCTACCGCCTTAAGCGCCTTAAGCGCAAATAGAGAAGTCCCGAGAAAATAGAGCTAAGGTGCGCGGCCCGGGACGTCGATGTCTTTAGTAGCATGGATGCTTTAACTCGCCTTTATTGGGAAATCGAAGGATACCGCGACCTGGGAATGTGGGAGGAATTCCAGGGCCTCCTGGAGAGCCTCTTCTCCGACGTGCCGGAACAGCCGCAGCTGCTCGGCATCCTGGTGACGCTCGGGGTGGCGGTCGAATTCGCCGGCCGCGGCAGCCAACTCCGCCCCGCCCACGCCGCCCAGCGCGCCGCTTAAAAAAGCGGGCCCTCTCCTTTAAAAAAGGAGCGGATTAGGTTGCGCAACGCCGCAAAGCGGCTAGGTTGACCGGATGCGTAAGTCTTTCTACCTGGCCCTGGCTCTCGCCGCCGGCCTCATTCTGAGCGCCCACGCGGGCGACGATTCCAAGGTTCTGGCCACCCAGACCTCCAACGAGCGGATGGACGGCTTCTTTGCCGGCGTCCAGGGCGGCGCCGACTTCTCCGGCGACATCCACACCAGCACCGGTGCCGACATCAGCAGCAACACCCTGGCCCTGGGCGGTATCAAGGGCGGCTACGTCTGGAACCGTCTCCCCATCCTCAACTGGAAGAACTTCACCAACCGCATCGAACTGGAAGCCGACTGGAGCGGCGACCACCGCGCCCTGGGCGCCACGGGCTTCAGCCAGAACAACGCCATCGTCCTCATCAACCAGTCGGTCGGCTACCAGATCGGCAAGTTTGAGCCCTACGTCGGCGGTTCCGTCGGCTTCATCAACACCTGGGTGAGCGGCGGCGGCTTCGGCAACTCCTCCGACATCTCCCTGGCCTACGGCCCCCTGGCCGGTCTGCGCTACAATATCGACGCCCACTGGCAGGTCTACGGCGAGTACAAGTATCTCTTCAGCGACGACAAGAGCTACTCGTCCTCCACCGGCGCCACGATCAACACCCACACCGGCCACGACCAGCTCGCCACGGCCGGCGTGAGCTACTTCTTCTAAGCCGATCCCCGAATCGAGCTAGCCCCAGACTGCCCTTTGCGGCAGCCTGGGGCTTCTTTTTTCCATGCTCACGCTCTCCCAGGTCAGCAAGTCGTACGGCGCCCGCACCCTTTTCGAAGACGTCTCCCTTCAGGTCAACCTGGGGGAGCGCATCGGCCTGGTCGGCCCGAACGGGGCGGGCAAGTCGACCCTCCTCTCCCTCATCCTGGGCCAGAATGAGCCGGATGAGGGCTCCGTGGCCCTGGAGCGGGGGCGCACCGTCGGCTTCCTGCCGCAGGAAACCGCCCCCGCCGGGGAAGAGACAATCCTCCAGCTGGCCACCGCCGTCACCCCGGAGATGGCCTCCCTTCAGGAAGCGATCCGCCACCACGAGGCCCACGGCGGGAACGAGGACGTCTACCATGAGGCCCTCGACCGCTTCGCCGAGCTGGGCGGCCATCTCCTGGAGCCGAAGGCCAAGACGATCCTGGGCGGCCTGGCCTTCCGGGAAAGCGACTTCCACCGCCCCGCGCGGACGATGAGCGGCGGCTGGGTCATGCGCGCCCATCTGGCGCGGCTCCTCGTGGCGGAGCCCGACCTCCTCATCCTCGACGAGCCGACCAACCACCTCGACCTCGAATCGCTCGGCTGGTTCCGGGACTACCTGCAGGACTATCCGGGCGCGATCCTCATGATCTCCCACGACCGGGACTTCCTGAACCACCTCGTCGGCACCATCGTCGACATCGCCCACGGCCGCCTGCGCCGCTACCGGGGCAACTACGAGTCCTACCTGGAACAAAAGGCCGCCGACGAGGAACGCCTCCTGGCCGCCTACAAGAACCAGCAGAAAGAGATCGAGCGGCTCCAGACCTTCGCCGACCGCTTCCGCGCCAAGGCCAGCAAGGCCTCCCAGGCCCAGGCCAAACTCAAGCAGATCGAGCGCATGGAAAAGGTCGAGGCCCCCCTGGGCGACGAGAAGAAAATCCGCTTCTCCTTTCCCCAGCCGCCGCGCAGCGGCCAGCGGGTCATCACCCTGAAGGACGTCGACCACGCCTACGGGGAACTCGTCGTCTACCGGGGGCTCCATTTCGAGGCGCAGCGCGGGGACCGCACCGTCCTCGTCGGGCCGAACGGCGCGGGCAAGTCGACCCTCCTCAAACTCCTGGCCGCCGCCCTGCCGATCCAGAAAGGGGAGCGGGACCTGGGCCACAACGCGAAGGTCGGCTACTACTCGCAAAACCGCGTCGAGATGCTCGACCCCAAGCGGACCGTGCTGGACGAGGTCCTGGCCTGCGACCGGCCCGTGCCGGAACAGACCGCCCGCACCGTCCTGGGCGCCTTCCTCTTCCGCGGGGATGACGCGTACAAGCGCGTGGGCGTCCTCTCCGGCGGGGAAAAAAGCCGCCTGGCGCTGGTGAAGCTCCTCCTGGACCCGCCCAACCTCCTCCTCATGGACGAGCCGACGACCCACCTGGACATGGCCAGCATCGACGCGCTCATCCACGCCCTCAAGCAGTTTGAGGGGACCCTCGTCTTCATCAGCCACGACGTCTACTTCATCCGCGCCCTGGCCACCTCCGTCCTCCACATCTCCGCCGGAAAGCCGACGCCCTACGCCGGCGACTACCAGTATTACTTGGACAAGTCGAAGGCCTCCTCGGAAAAGGCCGCCCTCGTCGCCGGGGAAAAGATGGCCGCGCCGGGCCAAAGCCAGGCCAAGGCCGCCGCCCCCGCGGCCAAGCCCGCTTACAAGACCAAGGAGCAAAAGCGCGCGGAGGCGGAGGCCCGCCAGCTCCGCTCCCAGCGGAAAAAGGAAGTCGCCGCGCTGGAGGCCGAAATCGCCCGGCTGGAAACCCTCCAGGCCGAGCTGGCCGCCCGCCTGGCCGAGCCCGGCCAGGACCCCGCCGCCGTGGGCCGCGAGCTGGCGGAAGCCGCCCAGGCGGCCAGCCGCGCCATCCGCGCCTGGGAAGCAGCCACGGAAGCCCTGGAGGCCCTTGCCGGGCCCGCGGAGAACGATTAGCTTAGCGCCATGGCGAAGCCCAAGCTGCGGTTCGGCCTGGAGAACGAGGTCATCCTGGCCGTCTTTCTCTTCTATATGGCGATGACGGCCGTCCTCCTCTACGTCCACTTCCGGAAGCCCGCTCCCCAGGCGCCTGATCCGGCCCCGCACCCGTCCGCCCAGCCATGATCAAAACCGTCTTCGTCCGCGGCGGCCAGGTCGACGTCCGCGAGGGGCTGGCCCCCGACGACCAGGCCGCCTCCACCGTCTGGATCCACGCCGTCACCCCCTCCAAGGAGGAGCTGGAATCCCTCCGCCACGCCTACGGCCTGGACGTCACCCACCCCATCGAGGGCATCCGCGAGGACGCCGACATCATCCACATCCCCGCCCGGCTTCTCACCGTCGCGGAGGGGGCGCGCCCCGTCTTGCGGCGCGTCCGCTTCCTCCTGGGGGAGCGGATCGTCGCCACCCTCGACGAGGGTCCCGGCTCCGCCGCCTTCGACAAGGCGCTTCAGCGCCTGCAGCACAAGCCGAGCCTGGGCGAGAATCCCCGCGCGCTCTTCCGCCTCATCCTCCAGGCGCTCAACGAGTCGGGCGAGCAGCTCATCGACAAGATCAGCGCCGGGCTGACCCATGACAGCGCGGCCATCACCGCCCTTTCCGGCACCCTCCAGCGGCACGGGAAAGAAGTCGGCGTCGCCGACCTGACCGACCTCATCATGCGCCTCAACGCCAAGGAGGAGCTCGTCTCCCAATGCCTGGAGCGGCAGCTTTTCCTGGCCCGCGCCGCGCGGCGGCTGGAGGGGGCGATCGACGACGAGCGGGAACCCGTCCTGGCCCGCCTGGCCTCCGAGCTGATCTCCGACATCGAGGGAGTGCAGCAGCACGCCGCGCACGAGCACAACCGCGTCTACTACCTCCAGGAGGCCCTCAACGCCTCCCTCAACGTGAAGCAGAACCAGATCGTGAAGATCTTCACCATCCTCTCCGCCATCTTCATGCCACCCACGCTCATCGCCTCCATCTACGGCATGAACTGGGTCCACATGCCGGAGCTGGGCTGGAACGGGGGCTTCCTCTATTCCATCCTCTTCATGTTCGTCTCCGCCGTGCTGCCCCTGGTCTACATCAAGCGGCGCGGCTGGCTTCGCTAAACCTCCCCCCATGCACCTGGCCTTGTTCGAGCACTTCACCCGCACGTTCATCCCCATCTTCGTCGCCATCGACTCGATCGGCCTGGCCGCCGTCTTCCTGGCCATGAGCCAGGGGACCACGGAGAAGCGCCGCCGCCTCATTGCCACCCAGGCCACCTGGACGGGCGGGGGCGTCGCCCTCCTCTTCCTTTTCCTGGGGCGGAGCATCTTCTCCTTCGTCGGCGTCACGGTCGGGGACTTCCAGATCGCCGGCGGGCTCATCCTCTTCATGCTCGCCGCGCGGGACATGGTCCGACCCGCCGCGGAAAAGCCGGCGGAGGTGGCGGAAGACTTCGGCGTGGTCCCCTTGGGCATGCCGCTCATCGCCGGGCCCGCCCTCATCGCCACCCTGCTCCTGCTGGCGCAGGTGGAGGGGCTCCTCATGACCCTCATCGCCCTGGTGCTCAACCTCGGCGTGGTGGCGCTGGCCTTCGCCTACTGCCGCACGCTGGAGCAGTGGATCGGCGGCACCGGCATGCGCGCCGTCTCCAAGATCATCTCCCTGCTCCTGGCCGCCATCGCGGTGAGCATGATCCGCCACGGATGGACGTAAGCCAGGACTGGGATTACCTTGCCCCATGAGAACGGCTTTCTTTCTCCTGGGACTCCTTTTGGCCTGCGCCGCGGCGGAGGCCGCCTCCCTTCCCGCCGGAGCCACGCGCGCCGGGGACGGCTACGCGCTGACCGTCTACTTCACCCCGCTGGAATCGGGCTACACGGAGGCGGCCGGCTTCCGCTACCCCTCCATGCGGATCAACGCCGTGGGCCGCCGCCTCTCCCCGGACTTCATTCACGCCGTGGAAATGGAAGGCTGCGGCCGCCTGAGCCGCCCGGCCAAGGGGAAGGGCTACCTCCGCTCCGACGGCTCCTGGCAGCTGGCCTCCGCGCCGGTGGGAATCTCCGGGCGGCGGCTGGTGCCGCGCGTCTCCTGCGCGGTGGGCGCGGGCAGCGGCCTGAAATCGGGAGACTGGATCGTCCTGCGCTCCCCCTCCCTCCCCGCCTCCGTCCAGGGCCACGCCTGGCGGGTGGACGACCGGGGCGGCGGCGTCGGCGCGCGGCAGATCGACCTCTATTGGGGAGAGGACGTCTCCAAGGGGCCGGGGCGCCTTCTCACCCAGGCGGCGGGTTCCCCTTTGAGTTCCGCCCGGAACGTCACGGTCTACAAGGTGCCGCCGCCGCAATAAAAGGTCGCATCCCGGCGACCGATCGGCGAAGAAGGGAAGGATGATCGACTACGCCGAGATCAACCGCCGCGCCCTGGACATCGTCCCCAAGCGGGAGGTCCTCTACCTCAGCGGCCCCATGAGCCACTGCAAGAGCGAGGCGCACATGACGGAGATCGACCAGAACTTCGCCATGTTCAACGCGATGGAAGCCCACTTCACGGCGCGCGGCCACCGGGTCCTGAACCCCGCCCGGATCGAGGCCTGCCTGCGGGACGATCCCGAGGCCCAGGCCGACCCGACCCGCCTTTGGCAGGCCTGCCTCAAGAAAGACCTCTACGCGATGATCCACGTGGGCGTCACCCGCATCGTTTTTCTGCCGCCCGCCCATACCGCCCACTCCACCCTGGAAAAGCCCCACCTGCGCTCCTGGGAGGACTCGAGCGGGGCCTGCCTGGAGGTCTTCTTCGGCCTGAAGCTGGGCTGCGCCTTTTCCCGCGCCGTGCCGGACGGCCGGAACGGCTGGGAGCTGGAGGAGATGCGGCATGAGGAAGTCCGCGCCATCCTGGCCCACTCCCAGACCTTCGCCGAATTGCAGCGGGGCTACGACGCGCCCTTCGTCCCGCAGGGCGGCCAGGCCCTGGTGCCTCAGGTCAGGCTTTGAAATAGGCGGCCAGCCGCCGCCCCGCCTCCCGCAACGTCTCCTCCTTCTTGGCGAAGTGGAGGCGCAGGAGGTGATGGACCGGCTCCCGGAAGAAGCTCGACCCCGGCACCCCCGCCACGCCCGCCTTTTCCGTCAGGACGCGGGAAGCGGTCACGTCGTCGGAAAATCCCAGCGCGCCGATGTCCAGCAGGACGTAGTAGGCCCCCTGCGGCTCGGCCACGGAAAGGCCCGCGCCCCGCAGGAGGTCCAGGAAGAGGGCCCGCTTGGCCGCGTAATCCTCCCGCAGCTTTTGGTAATAGCCGTCGCCGAATTCGAGGGCGGTGACCGCCGCCTCCTGAAGCGGCGCGGCCGCGCCGACGGTGAGGAAGTCGTGCACCTTCCGCGCGGCGGCGATGACCTTCTCATGCGCCATGACGTAGCCCAGCCGCCAGCCGGTGATGGAGTAGGTCTTGGAAAGGGAGCCGCAGGTGATCGCCCGCTCGAACATTCCCGGCAGCGCGGCGAAGTAGGTGTGCTCGTGCGGGGCGTAGACGATGTGCTCGTAGACTTCGTCCAGGATGACGTAGGCGTCGTGCCGCGCCGCCAGCTCCGCGATCTGGAGCAGCTCCTCCCGCGTGAAGACCTTCCCCGTGGGATTGGACGGATTGCAGACGACGATCGCCTTGGCCCCTTGGGCGAAGGCGCGGGCCAGCTCCTCCGGGTCGAAGCCGAAGCCGGGCGGCCGCAGCGGGACGTAGATCGGCTCCGCCCCGCAGAGGATCGCGTCGGCGGCGTAATTCTCGTAAAAAGGGGAGAAGACCACCACCTTGTCCCCCGGATTGCAGGCGGTCATCATGGCCACCATCATCGCCTCCGTGCCGCCGCAGGTGACCACCAGGTGGCGCTCCGGGTCGACGTCGAGGCCGGTAAAGCGCGCCATCTTCCGCGCCAGCGCCGCCCGGAAGCGGGCGGAACCCCAGGTGATCGAATACTGGTGGAACGGCCCGCGCCCGGCGCGCTCCAACGCCTCCAATAGCTCCGCCGGCGGGTCGAAATCGGGGAAGCCCTGCGCCAGGTTGACGGCGTCGTGGCGCTGCGCCAGCCGGGTCATCTCCCGGATAACCGATTCGGTGAACTGCTCCAGGCGGCGGGCGGGAACGGGCATAGCCTCCACGTTCCCACGCCGCGCGGAAGCCTCCAGCAAAAAGCTGGCCCGGTGTGGTAGCCTCCCGGGAGCATGAAATGGATTTGGCGCGGCGTTCTCCTCTGCCTGGCCGCCATGGCGGCCATCGCCGTGGATGGCCTGACCGACCGGCCCGGCCCGGCGGAGACGGCCCTGGTCCTGGGCACCGGCGGCATCCGGCCGGACGGCACGCCGTCCGAGCGGCTCCGCGCCCGCCTGGACCGCGCGGCGGAGGCCGACCGCGCCCGCCCCTTCCGCTTCCTCATCGTCAGCGGGCGCTCCGCCTCCCCAGGCCCGGACGAGGCGGAGGTGATGGCCGCCTACCTGGAGCGCCGGGGCGTCCCCGCCGCGCGGCTGATCCTGGACCACCACGGGGAGACGACGTGGGCCTCCGCCCGCTTCACCGCCGCCTTCCTCCAGGCCCGCGGACTGCGCGGCGCCACCGTGATCACCCAATACTTTCACATTCCCCGCGCGCGGATGGCGCTGGAACGGATGGGCGTCTCCCCGGTCTATTCCCTTCATGCCCACCGGATTGAGTGGCACGACGCCCCCCTCCTGGCGCGGGAAGTGGCGGCATGGATCGACTACCGCTTTCGCACCCCCTAAAGGCGTGTTAGATTTCCCGCATGGGAAAACTTTTGCGCATCGTCGGGATCCTCCTCGTCGTTCTCGTCCTCGGCCTCGTCGCCGCCTCCTTCGCCCTCAACGCCTACCTGAATTCCGCCAGCTTCCGCGGCTGGATGGAGGCGAAGACGGGCGAGACGCTCGGCACTCCGGTGAAGGTGGAGGACTTCCACTTCTCCCTCTTCCAGGGCTTCGTGATGAAAGGCGTCACCGTCCCCGCCCCGGCGCAGTTCCCCGGCCAGCCGCTCTTCGCGGCGAAGAGCTTCGAATTCCGCTATAGCCCCGCCGCCCTGCTGGCCGGAAAGGTGGAGATCACGAAGGTGGTCCTGGCCACCCCCGCCCTCTCCCTGCACCAGGCCGCCGACGGCAGCTCCAACGCCACGGCGTCCAAGGCGGAGACCAAGCCCGCCGCCTCCCAGGAAGCCCCCTCGACCGGCCTCCCCCTGGCCGTCCACATCGACAAGCTTTCCGTCACCGACGGCAGCGCCGAGGTCTACAAGGCGGACGGCTCCGCCACCGCCCTCGTGAAAGACGCGGACCTCGAGTCCAGCCTGAGCCTGGTGGGGACCGACGCGGCCCTCGACGGCTCTTTCTCCGTGAAGACGATCACCCTCCCGGGCCTGATCGTGATCGACGACCTCCGTTCCCCCTTCACGCTCAAGGACAAGCACTTCACCCTTTCCCATATCCAGGGCGGCTGCGCGGGCGGCAGCCTGGACGGCGACGGCGCGCTCGACCTGAACCAGGCCGCCACCCTTCCCTTCACGCTCAACCTGAAGGGGAAGGACCTGGACCTGCAAAAGCTGGCGGAAGGCGCCACGGGCCGCTCCCTTCCCGTCTCCGGCAAGGTGCAGGCGCAGATCGCCACCGTCGTGCCGCTCTCCGACCCCATGACGCTGACGGGCAAAGGCCACACGGAGATCACCGACGTCAAGCTGCCCTCCAACCCCGTCTTCCAGCTCCTGGGCACCGCGCTGAACCTGCCGGAGCTGGCCGGCGGCAGCTTCCAGCTGGCCTCCTCCGACTTCGCCCTGGGCGGCCGGGCCGTCACCCTCTCCAACCTGATGCTCCAAGGCCCGCTGGTGAAGATCACCGGCGGCGGCAAGATCACCTTCGACCAGAATTACGACCTGACGCTGGTCCTCGTCCTCGACCCCAAGGCCGTGGAAAAGCTGCCCAAGGAAAGCCAGGGCGCCCTCACCTCCAACAGCGACGGCACCTTCCAGACGCCCTCCTTCCGCGTCTACGGAAAGCCCGGCGCCATGCAGACCGACCTGCTCCAGCAGCTCCTGAAGAAAGCCGCCGGAGAAGCGGTGCAGAAGAAACTCGGCGGCGCGCTCAAGAAGCTGTTCTAAAGTCGGGATACGCCGCCACGCGGTGAACCCACGCGTGGCCCCGCTCCGCCTCGCCAAAGGGGGCGACGGCCCACTCCCACGCCAGGGGCGCGGGAGGCAGGGCCGCGCCCTCCAACAAATCCAGCCGGGCCGCCTCCCGCCCGTCCCACGCGCGGCGCAGCCGCTCCGTGTCAGCAATCAGGCAGACGCGGCCCCGGCAGCCGCGCAGCGCCTCCAAATGCCGCAGGACCGCCCCCTGCCCGCCGGGGAAAAGCGGCAGCTGGGAAAGGACATTGGCGGAGACGATCCAATCGGCCGTCTCCCTCCAGGGCTCCAAGGCGCCGGGGCGGGAGAGATCGGCCGTCGCCAGGCGGACGTTGCCCAGCCGCCGCGCGCGGAGACGGACCGGCCACAGGTGGACGATATCGACCAAGACGACCTCCCGGAACGCGGCGGAGAGGGCGGGCAGGTCGACGTCCCGCGCCAGGCCGGAGCCCAGGACCACCGCCCGCTCCCGCCGCGCCGCATCCCGCCAGGAGGCGGCGCACGCCTCCCGGCTGCGCGCGTAATGGGGCTCCCACGCGGCGCGGCAGCGGCGCTCCCGCGACCACAGGGAAACCGCCGCCGCCAGATGGCGGCGATGGCCGCGCGGGCAGGGCGTGGCCAGGAAATGGATGAACTCCGCCAGCATGGGAAGAAAAGGTTGGCTGCCGGAAGCGCCGTTGACAAACCGGCGGTTGGGTTGAGATTGCACCCATGAAAACCGCGCGCGCCTTCCCCGGCTGGATCGCCCTCCTCAAGGAGAGCGCCGCCTCCTGGAACGCCCACCACGCGCCGAAGATGGGCGCCGCGCTGGCCTACTACACCGCCTTTTCCCTGGCCCCCCTCATCACCCTGGTCCTCTCCCTGGCCTCCATCGCCGTGAAGCGGGACGTGGCGGCGCGCGGGATGGTGGAACAGATCAGCAACCTCGTCGGCGCGTCGGGGGGAGAAGTGGTGCAGGAGATCCTCCGCCACGCGGGGACGATCCACGCCCTTTCCTGGGGCACGGCGGTCAGCCTCCTGCTCCTCTTGGTGAGCGCCTCCGGCGCCTTCGGCGAGCTGCAGGAGTCGCTCAACCTGATCTGGGAAGTCCCCCCGGAAAAGCACGCCGGCTGGCGCGCCCTGGTGAAGGAGAGGCTCCTTTCCTTCTCCATGGTCTTCGTCCTCGGCTTCTTCATGCTCACCTCCCTCCTCGTCTCCACCTTCGTCGCCGCGGCAAGCCGGACGCTGGCCAAGCACGTCTCCATCGTGGGCGCGGAGGCGCTCAACAACCTGGTTTCCCTGGCGGTCATCACCGCCCTCTTCGCCACCCTCTACCGGACGCTGCCCGCCGTCCGGCTGGCCTGGCGGGACGTCCTACCCGGGGCGCTCCTGGCCGCCTTCCTCTTCATCGTGGGGAAGTTCCTCCTGGGGTGGTACGTGGCCCACAGCTCCTTTTCGAGCAGCTACGGGGCGGCCGGATCGTTCGTCGTGATCCTTTTCTGGGTCTTCTACTCGGCCCAGATCCTCTACTTCGGCGCGGAATTTACCCGCACCTGGGCCCGCCACCGGGGCGCGGGGAAGCGCGCGGCCGCGCGCTAGCGGGCCGCCGGAAAAACAAAAAGGGAGGGGGAGAGACTACGCCTTGGCTTTCGCCGGCTTGGCGGGCAGCGGCCTTGGCGGCGGCCAGGCGCTCCGTCTTCTTGCGGCGAGCGGCGCGCTTATGAACATTATTCCGACCTTTGGCGTGTCCCATAGGGGGTCTACAACACCCGCTTTTCGGCGGGGTGCCAAGCACGTTTTCTAGCGCGGGACGGGCAGGTGCTCCTTGCCCAGCTTGGCGGGGGTGCTGGGGGCGCTCAGCTTTTGGCGGCCCTTCACGGTATATTGCTCGTAGGTGTAGAGAGTCGTCCCGGCGATGACGCAGGCCAGCGCGGCGCCGAGGAGGGCCGCGCCCCGGCGCCCCATCCGCCGGTCGGCGCGCGCGCCGCCGGAAACGGCGCCGGAATGGTTCAGCAGCTCGGTCGTCGTCATGCTCAGGAGGCAGTAGCCGATGAAGTAGTAGATGCCCAGGCAGGCGATCGAGTTGGTCGCCTGCCGGGAGCGCAGCGCGTAGAGGGCCAGGAAAACGCCCGCCACGAAGACGTCGGCCATCGACCACTTCCCGATGGAATGGAGAAAGCGGCCTATCTTCCGGTTCCGCTCCCGAGAATCGGAGGCCACGGCGGCGCAGGTGAGCGAGGCTTTCGTCAGCGGCGTCACCACGCTGAAGAGGAAGAGAAGGCCGCCGATGATCCAGTGGCCCGTGGTGATCAGCTCCCAGATGACGGCGACGATCCCGCGCACCTCATATTGCAGGACGAAGCTGAACGTCCCCGTGTCCATCGGCAGGCTCGGCGCCGTCCAGATCACCATGGCCGGGGCGACGATGCCGACCACGAAGAAGATGACGGAGACGCCGGTGAGCGCGAAGAGGACGGAGCGGGCGGTGAAGCGGCGCGTCCAAAGCATGACGCCGGCGACGTAGCACGCGCTCCAGTTCAGCAGGAAACAGGACCACCACGCCGCCGCGGCCAGGTGGCGACGGACCTGCTTGAGCAGGCCGTTGACCTCCGCATGGAGGGCCTGGTCCGCCTCTTCGTAATCGGGCAGCCGCAGCCCTTGCCGGAGCGGGGAGCCCACCAGCATGCCCAGGATGGGATGTTTTTCCCGGTAGCGGTGGAGGGCCTGCGCCCCCTCGTTCTGCAGGCTGTACCGCTGAAGGATCTGGATGAACGCGCCCGTGGCCCCCTGCGTCTCGGCCGTCGCCTTCCAGGCGGAGGGCACGGCTCCCAACAGATACAGAAGGAAGAGCAGGGAAAGGCTCAGGCGGCTGGGAAGGAGGGCGGCGGGCTTTTCTTTCACAGGAGCGCCTAGAAAATAACCCACCCCGGAGGAAAAGATAACGGAAAGCGCCGCTTTTTAGTCGCCGCCGCGCAAAAAAGTATTATGTTTTGGTTAACATTTGTTTCCTATGATGGCCGCCCAAACGCCCGCCTCCGCATCGCGGGGGATCTCCACGCGGATCCTCGCGGGCTTCCTGGTCATCCTTCTTTTCGGCGCGGCCATCTTCCTCTCCATCCGCCGCTTTCACGGCCTCATCGAGGCGGGCAAGGAAGCCATCGCCGTCCGCAATCACGCCCACGCCCTGGCGCAATTTTCCTCCGACGTGTTCGAGGAGAACAGCAATTACCGCGGCTTCCTGCTGACGGGGACCCCCGCCTACCTGGGGGAGATCGACATTCTGCGGGCCGACATGGAGCGGCTCCTGGCCGACCTGAAGGACGCAGGCCTTGACACCGAGCACATCGTTCCGCTGGAGGAAAGCTACCAGCGCTGGCAGACGGTGATGGCGCAGAACATCGAGCGCGCGGAGGAAACCTCACCGCCGGGGGCGACCCATCCCGCGCTGGAAACCGAGCTGCGCCGCGTCGACCGGGCGATCGACGCCCTGTCCGCGCGGCTGGAAAAAGAAACCCAGACCCACGCCGGATCCTTCTCCCTGGGTGGCGATTCCGGCAAGGCATTACTGGCCGACCGCGCCCTGGCGCACGCGCTGGCCCGCCTCTCTTCCGAGATGTTCGAAGCGAACAGCGACTACCGTGGCTACCTGTTGACCCGCAATCCCGCGTTCCTGGCCAACCTCCGGCAGCTCGACGGCGAAATGGACGGCTCCCTGGCCCATCTGCGGACCGCGCGCGGCGACATGCAGGAGGCCGTGCGGGAAATCGCCTCCACCCTGCGGGCCTGGCGGCAGGAGATCGCCCACACCCTCAGCCAGGTGGAGAAAGCCCCCGCCGGGACCCCGCCCCTTTCCAGCTGGCTGATCGGGGAGGATGAGCTGCGCGCCGTCGACCGGCAGATGGACGCCCTAGCCCAGGAGCTGGAGCGGGACGCCGCCCGCCGCACGGAGGAATGGCACGACCGGGCCTACCTGGCCCTGCGCGACCAGTCCCTGCTCAACCTGCTGATCCTGGCGGCGATGGCCGGGGGACTCTGGCTCCTTTACCGGGACGCCCTGCGGGGCCGGGCCATCCTGGCCGCCACCACCGCCCGCGACGCGGCGGAGGAGACCGCCCGGACCAAGGCGGAGTTCCTGGCCAACATGAGCCACGAGATCCGCACGCCGATGAACGGCGTCATCGGCATGACGGAACTGCTCCGCAACACCGCCCTGAACCCGGAACAGCGGGAGCAGGTGGAGACGATCGAGCGCAGCGGCACGGCCCTCCTCTCCGTCATCAACGACATCCTCGACTTCTCCAAGCTGGAGGCCGGGCAGTTCCAGCTGGAGCCCCAGCCCTTCGACCTGCGGGACTGCGTGGAGCGGGCGCTGGAGAGCCTGGCCCCCGCGGCGGCGGAAAAGAAAGTCGACCTGCTGTGCCACATCGACCCCGCCACGCCCCTCAACCTCATCGGGGACCCGCACCGCCTGCGCCAGGTGCTCCTGAACCTGGCGGGCAACGCCGTGAAGTTCACCGACCGCGGAGAGGTGGAGGTTTCCGTGCGCGAGGCCGGCGTGACGGAGGAAAAGGCCGCCATCCGCTTCAGCGTGCGGGACACCGGAAACGGAATCCCGCCGGAGCGGATGGAGAAACTCTTCAAGGCCTTCAGCCAGCTTGACCCGGCCCCCAACCGCCTGCACGGCGGCACCGGCCTGGGACTGGTCATCAGCCAGAAAATCGTGGAAAGGATGGGCGGCCTCATCACGGCGGAAAGCCAGCCCGGCGCCGGCTCCACGTTTTCCTTCACCGTCACCTTCCCGCGCGGGGCGGAAAAGGCCGCCGCGCAGCCGGACAGGCAGGCGCTGCGCGGGCGCTCCGCCCTCCTTGTCGACGACAGCGCGGCCAATCGCGCCATCCTCATCCAGCAGCTGCGGGGCTGGCACGTCTCCTCCACCGCCTGCGCCACCCCGGCGGAAGCTCTCCGGCGGCTGCGGGAGGGAGAGCGGTTCGACGTGGCCCTGGTCGACTTCTACATGCCGGAAATGAACGGCAACGAATTGGCCGCCTCCCTGCGGGAAGAGGCCCCGCAAATGCCGGTCCTCATCCTCAGCTCGGCCGCTCCCACCGGCCGCCCCGATCCCGGCCGCCCGCCCACCGTCCAGGCGGTGCTGTGGAAGCCCGTCCGCCAGGAAGCCCTTTACCAGGCCATCGCCCAGGCTTTGGCAGCGCCGGTGCCGCCGCCGCCCTCCACCCCGTCCACGCTGGACGCCTCCACGGCCCTGCGCCATCCGCTGCGCATCCTCGTCGCGGAGGACAACCAGGTGAACCAGCGGGTGGTCTGCGGCATGCTCAACGGCCTGGGCTACCAGCCGGACGTGGTCGCCCACGGAGTCGCCGTCCTGGAAGCGACGGCGCGGAAACCCTACGACGTCATCCTCATGGACGTGCAGATGCCGGGCCTGGACGGCCTGGAGACGACGCGGCGGCTGCGCCGCGACCGCGCGGGGCTGCCCCTGCGCGTCGTGGCGATGACCGCCAACGCCCTGGCGGAGGAAATCCGCGAATGCGCGGAGGCGGGCATGGACGACTACATCGGCAAGCCCTTCCACGGAAAGCAGCTGGCCGAGGTCCTGGAACGCTGCCACCAGGCGCTCTACGCGAACGCGCCGTAAACCGGCCCTATCGGGCGAAGGAGGCGGGAACCTCCCCGGCGCGGATCGCCCGGTCCAGCTCCTTGTGCCCGCGCCAGTCGATCAGGTTCAGATCGGGCCGGGCGGAGGCGTATTCCCGGTAAAGGGCCACCGCCATCGGGTCTTCCAAGATCGCCACGTCGCGGATGCCGTTTTCCCCGGAGCGGAGGATCGGCTCCGTGCTCGGCGCGTTCGTCACGTCGCCGATGACCACGCGGGTGAAGTTGCAGCGGTGCTTGATCTGCGCGCAGCAGACCTCGCACGGCGTCAGCGTAGTGAACATGGTCAGCGGGCGGAAGTCGACGGGGCCGCGGCCCAGGAGCCTCGCCACCCGGCCCGCGTCGCGCAGGGCCATCGTCTCCCCGTGGGTCGTCGAGTCGTTCTCCTGGCCCAGGGTATTGTGCCCCTTGCCGACGATCTGGCGGTCGGCGTCGATGATGACGCCGCCGATCGGGCAGCCCCCCTCCTGGTAGGACTTCCGCGCCAGCAGCGTGCCGATGCGCATGAAGTCCTTCTCCTCCAGCTTGCGGAAGAAGGCGGGGGCGACCAGCTTCGGCAAATATTCGGTGGGAAGGTGGGCGATCGCGTTGAGCACCGCGTCTTCCACGGGCGTGGCCTGCGTCACGAAAAAGGGGATGGGCGTGGGCATAAGCCCATGCTGCCAAGCCCTCCGCGCGGGGCAACGCCAAAGCCGCCATTCCCAGGCGCGCCCTTTCCGGCTTTAATGGGCCCCCCGCCCGCATGACCGCCCCGCTCCCGGACCTCCGCATCGGCTGCTCCTCCTGGCTCGACCCGGAATTCATCGTCCATTGGTATCCGCGGGAGGTGAAGGCAGACGAACGCCTGGCCTGGTACGCGGACCACTTCGACTACGTGGAGGTGAACAGCTCCTTCTACGCCGTGCCGGAGAAAACGACGGCGGCCAAATGGGCCCGGCAGACACCCGCCGACTTCCTCTTCGACGCCAAGCTCCACCGCGCCCTTTCCCGCCACATCACCCCCGCCGGCTCCCTGCCGCCCGCCCTGCGCCCCGCGCGCGGCGACGCGGAGACGCCCATCCGGCTAGACCGCGCGCTGGAACGGGACTTGGCGCAGTGGACGCGGGAACAGTTCGAGCCGCTGACGGAGGCAGGCCGCCTCGGCGCGTTCCTGCTGCAATTGGCGCCCCACTTCACCCCGCAATGGAACCGGCTGGAGGAGCTAGACGGCCTGATCGAGGACCTCTCCCCCCTGCCGCTGGCCGTCGAGGTCCGCCACCGGGGATGGCTGGCCCCGGGACGGCGGGAGCACACCCTCTCCTTTCTGGCCGCGCGGGGAATCACCCTGGTCAGCGTCGACACGCCCCCGATCGATCACGACACAGCCCTGCCCCCGGACGACCACGTGACCCAGCCGGAGCTGGCCTACCTACGCCTCCACGGGCGGAACCGGACCGGCTTCGTGGAGGGGAAGACGGTGGCGGAGCGCTTCAACTGGCGCTACGAGGAGGCGGAGCTGGACGGCCTGACCGCGCGGATCGCCGCCCTGGCCAAGCGGGCGAAGAAAGTCCGCGTCGCCGCGAACAACAACTGCAAGGACTACGCCCCGCGCGCCGCCCTGGCGCTGCGGCAAAAGCTGGGCCTCCCGCCGCGCCGCCCCCGCCAGGGCGCGCTGCTTTAAAGTCAGCCCAGGTAATCGGCGCGCAGATAGCGGGAGAGGCGGCCCGCGACGATCTGCTGGAGCAGCCCGCGGCCCTCCGGATCATCCTTCCCAGCGACCAGGGAGCGGATGGAAAAGCTGCGCAGGGCCGCGCTGATGGAGAGGGTCCCCTCCGCCGAATCCTTCCTCCCCGCGAAGGGGAGCGTGTCCGGCCCGCGCTGGCACTGGGCGTTGAGATTGATCCGGCAGACCTGGTTGGCCAAAAGATCGATCAGGCCCGCGATCTTCTCCGCATCGCGCCCGAAGAGGCTCACCTGCTGGCCGGAGGAGGAGGCCGTCACGTAGGCCAGGAACTCCTCCTCGTCCTTGTAAGGGCAGACCGGCACCACCGGGCCGAATTGCTCCACGTCATAGACCTTCATCCCGGGAGCCACGGGATAGAGCACCGCCGGACGGAAGAGGGAGGCCGCCGCCTGCCCGCCGCCGGGATTGACCACCCGGGCGCCGCGCTCCACGGCGTCCCGGACGTAGGCGGCCATCGCCTCCGCCTTGCCATGGCCCGGCAGGGGCGTGATGCGCGCGCCGGGCTCCCACGGCATGCCCAAAGGCAGCGCGGCGACCGCGGCGGAGAATTTCTCCAGGAACGGCCCGGCGACCGACTCGTGCACGAAGAGGATCTTCAGCGCGGTGCACCGCTGGCCGTTGTAACTCAGCGCGCCGGAGACGCACTCCCGCACCGCCACGTCCAGGTCGGCGTCCGCCATCACCAGGGCCGGGTTCTTCGCGTCGAGGCCCAGGACGCCCCGCAGCCGATGGGGGCGGGGATGCTGCTTCTTGAGCGTCGTGGCCGCCTTGCTGGAGCCGATGAAGGCCAGGACGTCGACCGCCCCGGACTGCATAAGCGGCGGGGTGATCTCCGGCCCGCTGCCGTAGATGAAATTGACCACGCCGGGCGGAAAGCTCTCCGCAAAGGCCTGGAGCAGCGGCTGGTGGATGAGGGAGCCCAGGCGCGGCGGCTTCACCAGCACCACGTTTCCCATGATGAGGGCGGGCAGGAGCGTGGTGTACGTCTCGTTCAACGGGTAATTGAAAGGCCCCATGGAAAGCACCACCCCCAGCGGCGCGCGGCGCACCTGGGCCACCACCCCGCCGTCGACGGCGAAGCGGGAGTAGTCCCGGTCCATCGCCTTGAGCGCCTCCACCGTCCGGCCGATGTACTCGACCGTGCGGTCGAATTCCTTGCGGCTGTCTTCCAGCGTCTTGCCGATTTCCCACATGAGAAGGCGGACCACTTCCTCCCGGGCCTCCCGCATCCGGGCCGTGAATTTTTCCACCGCCGCGATGCGCTCCGCCACGGAGCGCGTGGGCCAATCGCCACGGCCCTCGTCCCAGGCGCGGCGGCAGGATTCCAGCGCCGCCAGCACCGCCGCCTCGTCCATCGCGGGCACGCGGCCCACCACGGGCCGCACCAGGGCGTCCCCCTCCCGCACGGAAAAAGCGGCCGGAACCTCCGCCAGCGGCCCCTCCCAGGCCCGCACCCGTCCGTCCAGGAGGTAGAGCCGCTCATAGGCCGCCGCCTGCGGCCGGTGCTCGGCGGGAATCGCTTCCCGGGCGGGGAACAGGGCGGCCAAGTCTGCGGCGATCGGGTCCGTGGTCATGCTCCCATTAAAAGCCCTGCCGCCCCCGGGGCAATAGCCGTCCCCCTCTTTTTCCGCCCTAATCAGCCAGGATGATTCGCGCCATTTCCTTGTTCACGTCGGCCACCCGCACATCCCCCGTGGCGTGGGCCATCACGGTGGCCCCCACCATGAGGCTGGCGATGCGGGGGACAAAGGCCTTGTAATCCTTGGGCCGAAGCGGCTTAAGCAAGCCGACCACCAGCTTTTCCGTCCGCTGAAAATGCTCCCGCACGCACCCGGCCAATACGGGATCGGCGGCCCCCTCCGGGCCGAAGTCGGAAAGGCCCCGGATAAAGCAGCAGCCGAAAAAATCGGGCTCGGCAAACCACTCCTTAAGCCCGTCAAACAGCCCCAGGACGCGCTCCAGCGGCGATTTTCCAGGGGCGGACGCATGGCGCTCCAGCCGCGCAATCCACACCTCGTCCCTTTCGCGGAAAAACTCGGCCAGGAGCGCCGTCTTCGAGGGGAAATGGTGATAGAAAGTGCGCTTGGCAACGCCCGATTCGGCGATGATCTGGTCGACCCCCACATGCGGGCCGCCCGCGTTGAAAAGCCGCCGGGCGGCGGCCCGGATCCGTTCCCGGGGAGAAAGTTTTTCCATAAATATCCTGCTGATTACGAAGGAAATCTAACCCACGTAGACAACTCTGTCTACTTTTTCGTTGCCAAGGTAGACAGGTTAGTCTACCTTGAACCCATAACCCCGGCCGCCCGAAAGACGGCCGCAACCCCGAAAGGAAAAACATCATGTCCCGCATCGCCCAAATCACCCCCGAACAAGCCACCGGCCAGACGGCCCAGATCTACGGCTCCATCCAAAAGCAGCTCGGCGGAGTCCCGAATATCTTCCAAGCCCTCGGCGCCCATCCGCAGGCCCTGGCCGCCTTCCTGAACCTTCACTCAGGCCTAACCACCCTCTCCGGCGCGGACAAGGAAGCGCTGGCCCTTATCGTGGCGGAAGAAAACGGCTGCGACTACTGCCTGGCCGCCCACACCTTCCTGGGCCGGAAGCACGGCCTCTCCACGGAAGAAACCCTGGTGATCCGCCAGGGCGGCGCCACCGATCCGAAGCGCAACGCCCTCATCCGGATGGCTCGCGAGATCGTCGATCGAAAAGGCCGCGTCTCCGACGAGGCTTACCAGGCCTACCTCGACGCGGGCTACACGGAAGCCCAGGTGCCGGAAGTGCTCCTTGCCGTCGTGGAGAACCTCTTCACGAACTACTTCAACAACCTGAACGGCACGGCGATCGACTTCCCCGCCGCCCCCGCCCTCACCCACGCCTAACCGGGACGCCATGAATCCGACCGAAGCCGGGCGGCCTCCCCTGCCGCCCTTTACCCTGGAAACGGCGG
Organism: Verrucomicrobium sp.; assembly: GCA_028283855.1. Lineage (NCBI taxonomy): Bacteria > Pseudomonadati > Verrucomicrobiota > Verrucomicrobiia > Verrucomicrobiales > Verrucomicrobiaceae > Verrucomicrobium > Verrucomicrobium sp. The sequence continues at coordinate 205,191 of JAPWJX010000003.1, forward strand.
CGGAGAAGGTCCGCCTGGCCGAGGACGCATGGAACAGCCGCGACCCCGTGCGGGTTTCCCTGGCCTACACGCCGGACAGCACCTGGCGCAACCGCGCCGAGTTCCTGACGGGCCGGGAAGAGATCGTCCGCTTCCTCAAACGGAAGTGGGCGCGGGAACTGGACTACCGCCTGATCAAGGAACTGTGGGGTTTCCGCGAAAACCGCATGGCCGTCCGTTTCTCCTACGAATGGCGGGACGACGCGGGCAACTGGTTCCGCTCCCACGGCAACGAGCTGTGGGAATTCGCCCCCAACGGCCAAATGGCCCGCCGCCTGGCCAGCATCAACGACCATCCCATCGCCGCCGCGGAACGGAAATTCCACTGGCCCTTGGGCCGCCGCCCGGACGGGCACCCCGGCCTCTCCGCAATGGGGCTGTAAGCCCCCCAGGCGGCCCGCCGCCCCCTGGCGCGTTTTGCAAGCGATTTGGCGCGTTCCGCCAATGACGGCCCCCTTGGACGGGGGTATGGTATGGATGCGTGAGCGACCAATTCCGTGTTTCCAAAATCATGCCGGAGCGCCTGCGGGAGCACGGCCTCTCGGCCCGGGCGGTGCTGCGCCAGGCGGGCCTGCCGGACAGCCTCTTTCAGGAAGACATCCCCTACGTCACCACCGCGGAACTCTTCTCCCTCTGGCGGGCGATCGGCACGCTGAGCCCCGATCCGGAGATCGGGCTGAAACTCGGGTACGAGCCCCGCTTCGAACGCTACCAGCCCACCGCGATCGCCGCGGTGTGCAGCCGCTCCTTCCGGGACGCGCTGCAGCGGATCGCCCGCTACAAGCGGCTGACCTGCCCGGAGGAAATCCGCGTCCGCACCAGCCGCCAGGAAGCGTCGGTGGAGGCCGCCTACACGCGGGCGGAGGAAGCGGAACCGGACGTGCTCGTCGACCTGGTGCTCTCCTGGATCAAGGGCATCGGCGACCGGGGCACCCAGGGCAGGATCGTTCCCCTGCGCCTGGAGTTGGTCCGCCCGGAAGCGCACGCCCGGCGGCTGGAGGCCCACTTCGGCTGCCCCGTCCGCTTCCAGGCCCGGCGCAACGCCCTGGTCTTCCGCGACGCCGACCTCGACCTCCCTTTCCTCACCTATAACGAGGAATTGCTCGCCGCCATCGGCGCCCAGCTGGAATCGGAGCTGAAGACACGCGGCGGCACGCTGGACCTGGGAGAGCAGATCAAGCACAGCCTGAAACGCTCCCTGGCGGGCAAGCGGCCGACCCTCCAGGACATTGCCCGGGAACTGGGCATGAGCGCCCGGACCCTGCAACGCCGCCTGACGGACGCGGAAGTCACCTTCCAGCAGCTGGTGGAGGCGACCCGCCGGGAGCTGGCCCGGCAGTACCTTAGCCAGCGCACCATCGAGCTGAAGGAGGCGGCCTTCCTCCTGGGCTACGAGGACGCCAATTCGTTTTTTCGCGCCTTCCAGGAATGGGAGGGCACTTCCCCCGGCGCCTGGCGCGCCCGCCGCCTGGCGGCCTGATTTTCAAACCCCAACAAAGGAACCCTCACATGCAAACGCGCAAACTCGGAAACAGCGGCCTGGAAGTCTCCGCCCTCGGCCTGGGCTGCATGGGCCTTAGCTTCGGCCTCGGCCCCGCCACGGAAAAGCAGGAAGCCGTCCGGCTCATCCAATCGGCCTTCGAACAAGGCGTCACCTTCTTCGACACGGCGGAGGCCTACGGCCCCGGCGCCAACGAGGAGCTGCTGGGCGAAGCCCTGGCCGCCGTGCGGGACAAAGTGGTAATCGCCACCAAATTCGGCTTCAAGGACGGCGTCCCCACCACCGGTACGGACAGCCGCCCGGAACGGATCCGCCGGGTGGCGGAGGAATCCCTCCGGCGCCTGAAGACCGACCGCATCGACCTCTTCTACCAGCACCGCGTCGACCCCGCCGTCCCCATCGAGGACGTGGCCGGCACCGTTAAGGAGCTGATCCGGGAAGGCAAGGTGAAGCACTTCGGCCTCTCGGAAGCGGGCGCCCAGACGATCCGCCGCGCCCACGCCGTCCAGCCCGTCGCCGCCCTTCAGAGCGAGTATTCCCTCTGGTGGCGGGAACCGGAAAAGGAAATCCTCCCCACGCTGGAGGAGCTGGGCATCGGCTTCGTCCCCTTCAGCCCGCTGGGCAAGGGCTTCCTGACCGGCGCCATCGACGAGAACACCCAGTTCGACAGCAAGGATTTCCGCAACGTCGTCCCCCGCTTCAGCGTGGAGGCCCGCAAGGCCAACCAGGCGCTCGTCGACCGGATCTACGCCATCGCGGGCAGCAAGAACGCCACCCCGGCGCAGATCGCCCTGGCCTGGCTGCTGGCGCAAAAGCCGTGGATCGTCCCCATCCCCGGCACCACCAAGCCCCACCGGCTGAAGGAAAACCTGGGCGCCGTCCGCGTCGAGCTGGCCGCCGCCGACCTCCGGGCCATCGAGGAATCCCTGACCCAAGTCCAGGTGCAGGGCGAGCGATATCCCGCCCACTTCCAGTCGCTGGTCAACCGCTAACCCGTCCCCCCCCACCCCCATCATGTCCCATCCCCGCACCTATTCCGCCAAGGCCTACTCCGCCGCCGACTCCAAATCCCCGCTGGCCTCCAGCCAAATTCCCCGCCGCGAGCCGGGCGATTTCGACGTGCAGATCGAAATCCTCTTCTGCGGCGTCTGCCACTCCGACCTCCACTACGCGCGCAACGAGTGGAGCGAATTCCTCCCCACCTCCTACCCCTGCGTGCCCGGCCACGAAATCGTGGGCCGCGTGGCCAAGGTGGGGCCGAAGGTCACCAAGTTCAAAGCGGGCGACCTGGCGGGCGTGGGCTGCATGGTGGACGCCGACATGGCGGCCTGTCCCCACTGCCGCGCCGGCAACGAGCAGTATTCCCCCACCCAGCTCATGACCTACGGCTCGCCGGACGACCGGCAGCTGGGGCTCCCCACCTACGGCGGCTACTCGGAAAGCATCGTGGTGACGGAACACTTCGTCCTGCGCATTCCCGGCAACCTGGAGCTGGCCGCCGTCGCCCCGCTGCTTTGCGCCGGCATCACCACCTACTCCCCGCTGCGGCACTGGAAAGTCGGCCCCGGCAAGAAAGTCGGCGTCGTCGGCATCGGCGGCCTGGGGCACATGGGCGTGAAATTCGCGCGGGCCTTCGGCGCGCACGTCGTCGTCTTCACCACCTCCCCCGGGAAAAAGGACGACGCCGTCCGCCTCGGCGCCCATGAAGTCGTCGTCTCCAAGGACGCCGCGGAAATGGCCAAGCACGCCGGCACCTTCGACTTCATCCTGGATTGCGTCTCCGCCGAGCACGACATCAACGCCTACCTCAACCTCCTCAAGCCGGAAGGGAACCTCACCCTGGTCGGCGCGCCGGAGAAGCCGCTCCCCGTGGCCGCGTTCTCCCTCCTCATGGGACGGAAAAGCCTTTCCGGCTCCCCCATCGGCAGCATCCGGGAAACCCAGGAGATGCTCGACTTCTGCAGCGAGCACGGCATCACGGCCGACGTGGAAGTGATCCCCATCCAAAAAATCAACGAAGCCTACGAGCGGCTGCTCAAAGGAGACGTGAAATACCGTTTTTCCATCGACATGGCCTCCTTGAAGGCGGAGTAATCCCATATGGACATCCAACGCAGCGGCACCCCGCCCTCCACGCAAGGCCCCGCCGATTGGTTCACCGGCACCGTCCGCATCGACCCGCTCTTTCCCGCGCAGGAGCCCGCCCGGACCGCGGGGAACAGCGTCACCTTCGAACCCGGCGCCCGCACCGTCTGGCACACCCATCCGCTGGGCCAGACGCTGATCGTCACCGCGGGCCGCGGCCTGGCCCAGCGCTGGGGCGGCCCCGTGGAGGAAATCCGGCCGGGAGACGTCGTTCGCTTCGCCCCCGGCGAAAAGCACTGGCACGGCGCATCCCCCGCCACGGCGATGACCCACATCGCCATCCAAGAGCAGCTCGACGGGAAAGTCGTCGACTGGCTCGAGCCGGTGAGCGACACGCAGTATCCGCGGTAAGCGGCGCGGCCTTGAGGGGGGGATGGGGCGCGGCCCCACCCCTCCCTTGACGCGGCGGCCACGCTTCCTACTCTGAGCCGGTAGCGCCCCCCGCCTTACCCGCTCCCATGAACGCCCCCCACCGCCGCTTCAACCCGCTCACCGGAGACTGGGTCCTCGTCTCCCCCCACCGGACCCAGCGCCCCTGGCAGGGCAAGCAGGAAAGCCTCCCCGCTCCCCGCCCCCCCTACGACCCCGGCTGCTACCTCTGCCCAGGCAACACCCGCGCCGGCGGCCATCAGAACCCGGCCTACGAGGCCCCCTTCGTCTTCGACAACGACTTCGCCGCCCTCCTGCCCCAGGCCGCGGGCGAGCCCCAGAGCGACGACCTCTTCCGCAGCGAGCCGGCGGCGGGCGCCTGCCGCGTCGTCTGCTTCTCCCCCCGCCACGACCTGACCCTGCCGGAGATGGAAGTCGACGCCATCGCCGCCGTGGTCGACGTCTGGGCCGCCCAGACCGCCGAGCTGGGCGCCCGCTACCGCTGGGTCCAAGTCTTCGAGAACAAGGGCGAAGTCATGGGCTGCTCCAACCCTCACCCCCACGGCCAGATCTGGGCCAGCGACTTCCTGCCCAACGAGGCCGCGAAGGAAGAGCGCCGCCAGCTCCGCTACCTGGAAGACAACGGCGCCCCCCTCCTCCTCGACTACGCCGCGCGGGAAACCGCCCTGGGCGAGCGCGTCGTCGTGGAAAACGCCGACTGGCTCGCCGTCGTCCCCTATTGGGCCGTCTGGCCGTTCGAGATCCTCCTCCTCCCCCGCCGCCAGGTCTCCCGCCTGACAGAGCTGGCCGCCGCCGAAAAGCGGAACCTGGCCGAAATCCTCAAGCGCCTCCTCGTCCGCTACGACAACCTCTTCGAAACCTCCTTCCCCTACTCCATGGGCTGGCACGGCGCGCCGGGAACGGAGCCCGCCCCCCACTGGCAGCTCCACGCCCACTTCTACCCGCCGCTCCTCCGCTCCGCCTCCGTGAAAAAGTTCATGGTCGGCTACGAGCTGCTGGCGGAAAGCCAGCGCGACCTGACGCCGGAGGAAGCCGCCCGCCGCCTGCGGGAGCTGCCGGAAATCCACTACAAACTCCGATGACCCTCCAAGCCTACGCCCCCGGCCGCGCCGAACTGCTGGGCAACCACACCGACTACAACGAGGGCCTCGTCCTCGCCATCGCCGTCGACCGCGGCGTGCAGGTGCGCGGCACCGTCCGGGAAGACGACGCCGTCCTCCTCCGCGCCGAGGACCTCGACCGCGCCTTCCAGACCCGCCTGGCCGCCCTGGCCCCCACCGCCGAGGAACCGTGGGCCAACTACTCCCTGGGCGTCCTCGCCGGCTTCGCCGAAAAAGGCATCCCCCTGCGGGGCGTCGAGCTTTCCATCGGCAGCACCCTGCCCATGGGCGCGGGCCTCAGCAGCAGCGCCGCCCTGGAAACCGCCACCGCCCTCTTCCTTCAAAAAGCCTTCGACCCGGAGCGGCGCCTCGGCCGCCTCGACCTCGCCCGCATCGGCCAGCAGGCGGAGCACGCCTTCGTCGGCGTCCGCTGCGGCCTCCTCGACCAGATCTCCTCCGGCTTCGGCAAAGCGGGCCACGCCACCTTCATCGACTGCCGCACCCTGGAAGTGGAAAACATCCCCCTGCCGGAGGGCTTTCGCTTCGTCGTCGCCAACTCCGGCGTGAAGCACGCCCTCGTCTCCAGCGAATACAACACGCGGCGCGAATCGTGCGAGGCCGCGGCCAAGGCCCTGGGCGTCCGCGCCCTGCGCGACGTCTCCTCCGCCCGGCTGGCCGCGGGCGGCCTCGACCCCCTCACCCTGCGCCGCGCCCGCCACGTCGTGACGGAAAACGAGCGCGTCGCCGCCGCCGTCGGCCTCCTCCGCCGGGGCGACGCGGAAGGCTTCGGCGCCCTCATGTTCGCCTCCCACCTCAGCTCCCGCGACGACTTCGAAAACTCCTGCCCGGAACTCGACCTCCTCGTCGAGGCCGCGCGGGCCGTCCCCGGCTGCCTCGGCGCCCGCCTGAGCGGCGGCGGCTTCGGCGGCGCCACCATCAACCTGATCCAGGCCGGCCGGGAAGAAGCCCTCATCGCCGCCCTGGAAAAAGCCGTCCCCGGCACCCGCTGCCTGGTGACCGCCGCGGCGGAAGGCGCGGCCTAAGGCCCGGGCAATCGCCCTCCGCCAAAGCAAAAACCGCCGACAGGCAAGGCCTGCGGCGGTTGACGCACTGCGGAAGTAAAAGCTTGGAAGCTTAGAACCGGCGCGAGCGGGACTCCATCGGCCGGGCCTCGTTCACGGTCAGGTTGCGGCCGCCGACGGCCTTGCCGTTCAGAGCCGTCACCGCGGCCTGGCCGGCCTCGGCGTTGCCCATGGTGACAAAAGCGAAGCCGCGGGGGCGCATCGTGTCCCGGTCCATCACCACGGCGACTTCGTTGACATTGCCGTAGGGGGCGAAGAGGTCGCGCAGGTCGCTTTCCGTGGTCTGGTAGGAGATATTTCCGACGTATAATTTCATTTTCTTGTTTGGTTGAGGTTTGACGACCTCGCCGACGAATGAAGAGCGCCGTGCGGCGCAAGAACCTTGGGGAGCGGACAGGAAACCCTGGAGCAACTATCGGGCTTCAGAAGGAAGCGATGGATCGATGCCCTCCAGCCTCGCCCGGGTTGCGGACAATGTAAAGGCTTACTTCCGGCTCCCCTCATAGACAACCGCCGGGAACAGGGCGATAATACCCCCCATCCCGCCCCCATGACCGTCTCCGAATCGATCCGCACCCCCCCGCGCCTGGCCGCCCTGCGGGAGTCCGCCCTGATGGATAGCCCCGTGGAGGAAGCGTTCGACCGCCATACCCGCCTGGCGGCGAAGCTGCTGCAAGCGCCCGTCTCCCTGATCGGTTTCCTCGACTCCGGCCGGATCTTTTTCAAGAGCCAGAAGGGGCTGCCCGCGCCCTACGCGGAACGGCGGGAAGCCCCGCTTTCCCAGACATTTTGCCGTTACGTGATCCATACCGGAGAGCCTCTCATCGTCGGAGACGCCCGCGTCCATCCCCTGGTGAAAGACGATCCTGCCATCGCCGAATTTGACTCCGTCGCCTACCTCGGCTTTCCCCTTTACGGCGCGGGCGACCAGGTCCTGGGCTCCTTCTGCGTGATCGACAGCCGTCCCCGTTCATGGACGTCGGAGGAGATCGGGATCATGAGGGACCTGGCCGCCTCCATCGCCACGGAGATCAAGCTGCGCGCCCATACCCTTCAGGACGCGCGGACGCAGAGGGAAATCACCGACAACCAATCGCTGGTGAGCAGCGCCAACACCGCCCGCGGCATCGCGGAAAACGCCAATCTGGCCAAGTCCGACTTCCTGGCGAACATGAGCCACGAGCTGCGCACCCCGATCAACGCGATCGTGGGACTGGCCGCGCTGCTCGCGGAAAATCCCACCCCGGAAAAGGCACGGCAGCTGTCCGGCACCCTCCAGATCAGCGCCGGCGCCCTCCTCGTCCTGGTCAACGACCTGCTGGACATCTCCAAGATCGAATCCCGCGCCATCCAGATCGAGAGCATCCCCTTTCAATTCACGGCCCTGATCCCGCAGATCATCAGCATCATGCAGGTGCGGACCAAGGAAAAGGGACTGGAACTGGCCGTCGATTACGACGGCGTCGCGGAAAAAAGCTTCCAGGGGGATCCACACCGCATCCGCCAGATCGTCCTCAACCTTTGCAGCAACGCGGTAAAATTCACCGAGCGGGGGCGGATCGACATCCGCTTCAGCCAGGAACCCGCAGAAAAAGCCGGGCAGGAGATCGTCGTCATCTCCGTCGTCGACACGGGCATCGGCATCGAACCCGCCGAAATCGAAAAGATCTTCGAGAAATTCACCCAGGCCAACTCCTCCATCACCCGCCGCTTCGGCGGCAGCGGCCTGGGCCTGGCGATCACCCGCATGCTGACGGAAATCATGGGCGGCACCATCCGGGTGGAAAGCACCCCGGGCAGCGGCTCCGCCTTCACGGTCCGCCTGCCCCTGGCGGTGCTGGAAAACTCCACGCAAAAGGAAGCTCCCCACCCCTCCCTCTCCACCCCCATCGCCTTCTCCGCCGGGCAGCGCCCGCAAATCCTCCTCGTCGAGGATTACGCCCCGGCCGCCTACATCGAGTCCATGTATTTGGACACCTGGGGATTCGCCTGCACCGTGGTCGACAACGGCAAGGACGCCGTGCGGCGCGCCACCCAGGAAAGTTACCTCGTCATCCTTATGGACGTGCAAATGGCGGGTTGGAACGGCTTCGAAGCCACCCGCCTCATCCGGGCGCACGAGCGGGAGGCGGGCAAGCCCCACGCGCACATCATCGGCGTCACCGCCCACGCCTTTGCCGGAGACCGGGAACGCTGCCTGGCGGCGGGCATGGACGACTATCTCTCCAAGCCCTTCGACCCCAGCGCCCTGCGGGCCAAGCTGGCCGCCCTGCAAGCCGGGTAAGCGGTTCTCCCCGCCGGAAACGTGATATCCTTGAGGATGAAGACAAACGCCTATCCCTTCCAAAGCCTCCCCCAATCCGGGAAAATCCTCAATCTGGACCATATCATCCTGATTGAGCCGACCACCTCCTACGCCCACGCCGCGGACGCCTGCACCATTTACCTGACCGGCGGGCAAATTCTCACCGGCGAAGACGCCCGGCACATTTATATCTTGGTAAAAGGGCTTTGCTAAGGGCGCCTGTTGGGAAGGAGTTGTTCAAGAAATCGCCGTTCGCCTGGCCGCTGTAGCCGATAGTCGCCGTGACGGTCGCGGTCGGCATGGCCTGGAGGCCCGCGCCAAAAGCGGCGGCATCGGTCTGGTAAAAGTCGAGCCCCCGACCCGGAAAGGGCGAAAGGGGAGCGCGGCAAGCCGCGCTTTTAGGCCGCCGGCTCCTTTGGCAAGGCCACCAAATTCTGGAACTCGAAGAAATTCGTGGAGAAAAGATCGCCCGGATCGAGGGCCAGGATGCCCTGCGGCAAAAGACGCCCAAAGGAATGGCGCGGGAGAAGGGCGGCGAAATCCTGGAAGAAAGAACGGGCAATCACATTCATCCGGTTGAACTCGAAGTGAACCACCTTGATGCGGTTCTCCGCTATCAAACGCGCCGCGCCCTGCAAAACCTTGAGCTCGGCGCCCTCCGTGTCGATCTTCAGCAGATCGATATGCTCGATGCCCTCCTCGGCGCACACCGTGTCGAGGGTCCGGATCTCCACCTCCACGGCAGTGACGGGCTTTTTCCAGTGCACGGAAAAGACCTCCGGAAAAAGAGAGGCGTGCGCGGTCGACTTCTCGTTGCACGACGGGTCGTAATCGTAAAGGGGCAGGCGACCCGGCTGATCCCCCAGGGCGATGTTGCGGATCGTGACATTCTGCCGCCCGGCGGCAACCTCCTGCAGCTTGGCAAAGCTGCGCGGAGCGGGCTCATAGCTGAACAGGCGCGCGTCGGGACGGGCCCGCAGGACAACCTGGACGAAATCCCCCTCGTTGCCCCCCACGTCGACAACCGTCGGGGCCGGCGCGCCGGCGTTCACCGCCCAGGCCTTCAGAAACCACTCCAGGCCGTTGATCGCGTCATCCTGGTAATTGAGAATGCCCAAGCCGCGCATGCCGAGGTCGACCAACAGGCGGTTGAACCCGATCAAATCGGGCCTGCCGAAACGCTCAGCCCATTCCCGGTCCAAAAGGCCTCGCAGCTTCGCCCCCCCGTCATTCGCGCCAAGCGCGTCGGCCAGGAGAGCTAGGGGATGCTGGGGAGGAAGGGAGGCTAGGCTCATGCGGGGGGCTTGATACGGAAAACCTAACCCCCTCAACTTCCCCAGGCAAGACAACCCAGGCTTCGCCCATTTTGTCCTTGTCTTGCCCGGGAGGCAGGGAGAACCTGCGAAACCCTGGCGATGGGCGCACCAATCATGCCCGATTCCTTCGAGACACCCGTCGCCGTCCTCATCTACAACCGCCCTGACAAGACGGCGCGCATCCTGGAACGGCTCTCCCAGGTCCAGCCCCGGCGCCTCCTGGTGGTGGCCGACGGCCCCAACCCGGCAAAACCCGACGACGCCGAAAAGACCGCCCGCACCCGCGCCCTCTTCGACTCCCTGCCCTGGGACTGCGAGGTGCAACGGGAATTCTCCGACACCAACCTGGGCTGCAAGCGGCGCGTCTCCTCCGGCATCGACTGGGTCTTCCGCCAAGTGGAGGAAGCCATCCTGATAGAGGACGACATCCTGGCCGAGCCCTCCTTCTTCGAATTCTGCCGGGAAATGCTGGCCCGCTACCGGGATGACGAGCGCATCGGCACCATCACCGGCTGCAACTTCCAGAACCGGCGCAAACGCGGTCCCTACAGCTACTACTTCTCCATTTTCCCCCACATCTGGGGCTGGGCCACCTGGCGGCGCGTCTGGAAGCGCTACGACGTCGACATGAAACTCTGGCCCGAGATTCGCGCCAGCGGCCTCCTCCTCGACCTCCTGCAGGACGAAGCCGCCACCGCCCACTGGGTGAAAGAATTCGACCGGGGATACGAAGGGCGGATCGACACCTGGGACATCCAGCTCCTCTTGAGCTGCTGGCAGCACAGCCAGCTGACCATCACGCCGGAAGTGAACCTCACCTGCAACATCGGCTTCGGCGCCGAGGCGACCCACACCCGCCACGCCCACCATATCCACGCCGACATCCCCACCAGGCCGATGGAATTCCCCCTGCGGCATCCGCCCTACATGATGCCCGACTTCGAAGCGGCAAGCTGGACCTTCCTGCCGGACGGCTGGATGCCCGAGCAAGCCATCCTGCGCCGGGAACGCTACCGGACCGGCCGATCCGGCATTGCCGGCATGATGCCCGAACGAGAAGCGGACACCCCCGCAGGCCTCGTGGCGCGGGCAGAGGCCCTCCTGCGCCGGCAGGACGTTTCCAACGCCTTTTACCTCCTCACACGGGCCAGCGCCTGGGGACAGCCGGTCCGCGACTTGGAACGGCTGCGCGCCGTCTGCTACTTCTCCTTCAACCGGTGGCAGCCGGGCCTCGAATCCCTCAAGGCAGAATTGGCGCGCTTTCCGGACAATGCGGAGGCGGCCCAGATGCTGCACGCCGCCGCCGGCCTCCTGACCCAGCCGCCGGCTTAATTATTCGCCCCCCCTCAAAAAAAGCGGCGCGGGCGCGCAGCAGATACCGCACCTGCTCCGGCCGCGGCGCGCCCACCGGCAACTCCGGACGGGCCATCGGCGGCACCGGCCCGCCGCCCCCCAGCCGCGCCCTTTGGCGGAACAGCCCCGCCACCGCCCGCCCATAATCTAACGGCGGCACCGGTAAACCTCCTCCAAGTGGCGGCGGGCAATCGTATCCCAGGCCAGCGCCCGGCACGTCGCCGCCTGCTCCGCCAGCAGGCGGGCGAGCGCCGGCTCCCCGTGCGCCAGCTGCCCCTCCAGCTCCAGCAGCTTCAGCGCCAGCGCCATCGGCGAGCGCGGCGGCACCAGCGTCAGCCCCCCGTGCCGCGCCTGGAACTCCAGGAACGACGGAATCGCCGAGCAAACCACCGGCCTCCCCCGCCCGATCACGTTGGAAAGCGCCCCCGACATCGAAAAAAACTCCCCGTGATAATCATTCACAAAAATATCGGCCCGGGCAAAGGCCGCCTCCTTCTCCTCCTGGGAGAGAAACCCCGTCACCGTAATCCGGTCAATCAGGTCCGGCGCCCCCGGGGCCAGCCGCGCCACCTTCCGCGCCATTCGGTCCAGGATCGGCTGCGCGTCCTCCGGATGGAGCCCGCCCGCCACCGTAAGCCGGAACCGCGGCGGCAAAAGCGCCAGCGCCTCAATCACCTCCAAAATCCCCTTCGTTTCCTTCAGAAAGCCGAAGCAGCAGAGTTCGATGCCCTCCCGCTTCCTCCCCTCCGGCACGGCCGCCGCCGCAGCGGTCCCGGGCCGGAAATCCCCCAACGCATGCTCCACGTGAAAAATCCGCCCGGGCGCAAACCCCAAATCCCCCAACCGCGCGCACCCCTCCGCCGTATGCGCCACCACCGCCGCTGCCATCGGCCCCCGGCGGTTCAGTTGCCGCGCCAGCCGCTGCCAGCCGAAATTGGCCTGGTGGCGCGGCAGGTAAAACTTATGCCACGGCGAGCGCCCCGCCTGCTCCACCGTGTGAAACGTCACCGCCACCCGCTGCCGCGAAAGCCGCCGGACCAGCCACCCCAACACCGCAATATTCCGGTTCGAGCCGAAGAACGCGTGCTCATGCTGCACGTGGACCACATCGGCCCCAGCGCACCGCTCCGCGAGGGATTCATAATAGCGCCCCACCGCCTCCGCCGACCGCCCCCGCACCGAGGCCAAGTCGATCGGCTCCACCTCCACCGCCGCCCCCGCCGCGACGAGGCTCCGGGAGAGATTCTCCGCATACGTCGCCACCCCGCACGCGATCCCATAGGTGGAGATGAGCCGGATTCTCATGCGCGCCATTCAATACGCCCCGACCCATAAGGCAAGACAAAAGCCGCATATATGCGGCTCCACCTAAAAAGAAGGGTGGCAGTCTTGCAATGTGGATCCCCGCAAACAGCTCGGCCTCAACGTGGCGCGCCTCCGCCACCTCGCCGACATGACCCAGGAAGAGCTATGCGAAGCCGCCGAGATCGACCGCTCCTACCTCCAGCGCATCGAAACGGGGCGGATGAACCCCTCTTTCCAAGTCCTCTACAAGATCGGCAAAGCCCTCCACGCCTCCTGGAACGAGCTTTTGTTCCAGATCGACCTCCACCCCCGCCCCCAAAGCTTGCGGGAAGATTCACCCACCTCTCGCCGCCGCAAAAGATAGCGAGCTCTTAGTCTCACTTAGGAGTTGAATTCAGCGATAGGGCGCCACTGCTGATTGGCAGAGTCCCAAAATAGCGTTCCTTCTTGAAGCTGATTCAGTCGCACCCACTCCGCAATAACTGGCTTCTCATAAGGCCCATAGCTCGCCTGGCCGAATCCCAAATAAACTCCTGGATCGGCATTGGCTACCATTCTTTGTACCTGCGATTTTGCTTCGATTGTCTGCGCTTCTTGCTCAGCAAGCCGAGCTACACGCTTCCGCTCGTTTTCCCTTAAGACTTGAAGCGCCTGCTTAAAGGTGTCCAAAGCCTGCTTCAGGTAGCCAGCAGCAATGAATTGAGAAAAGCACAATGTCTCATCCAAGCCATAACCGCTAGTGATATGAAGAGTGGAATATTCCACAACAGGCAACTCAGGATTATAGCTAAAACGCCTATCAGGACCTCCGCCTTTGTTCACATAGCGCCAAGTCCTATCAACAATCTTTCCATCAGCGGGTGCCCGCCTCACTATAATCCGCCGCAAATCCGCCTCTAATTCCAAGGAATCAAATAAGACCGCCCCATACGTCTCATTTGATCTGATCAAAATGCGGTCTGGGAAAAAATAATAGTCAATCTGCTCCGTAGAAAGGCGATACGGAGTTACATTAGCTTTAATTCGCGGCGGCAAGGAAAAGCCGAAAGAAACGCTTCTCGTATCAAGCTCCGCCGAAGCTCCCGCATGATACTTGCGCTCCGGCATATCGATCCGGCCCCTAGCCCGGATATATTGAAACTCTTTGCAGCGACTTACGGTTTCCAGAGCTTGGCGAAGTGCGTGATAATTCGCCGCAGCCTGATCACTCAAATCAAACATCAAAACCGCCTCTAACCGGCTCAAATCCACATAATAGGCCCCAATCCAGGCAGGAATAAACATCCAGAGAATCGCTGTCACTAATGGTTTGGGAACTGAAGACTCAGGATAAAAAATGGCGGTTATCCCTGCTCCTCCGAGAATCAGGGCCACCCATAACCAAAGCGTCTTTACCCAGCTTATCCGCCTCGCCCGCTCATTGAGCTCGTTTAAAAGCTGTATCGACGAGGCATCCTGCAAAGCAGCCATGTCCACCCGCCTCGCTTCCGCCATTTGGAGAGCGTGCGAATATGAACCTGCGTAATCGGAAGGGGTCTTTCGGGAAGGATCGACGGCGATGCGATTTGGCCTTGTGGAAGAAGGAAGATACGTGCGGTACTGGAAGCCTTCGGCCCCCATGGAAATGTAAGTTCCGCGAGGGCCCGTGCCGACCCGCAAACCCTTGATTCCCGTCGAAAACCCTGATCCTGAAGTGGATAGATTAAATCTAAAGGGCCCAACCCGAACCGATTTACGAAAAGTGAATCCCATCCCGCTACCAAGGAGAAATTGGGCAGGACAGGATTCGAACCTGTGAAGGCGTAAGCCAGCGGATTTACAGTCCGCCCCGGTTGGCCACTTCGGTACCTACCCGTATTGGAACCGCACACCCTATCGCCTTTGGCCGGGGGGTCAATGCTCTTTTGGGTCGGACGGCGGGTCGGGAAATAGCCGAATTACGTAAAACATGAACTATTCCATCAGAGAAGGGGCTTTTTCCGCCCGGCCCCTTCCTTGACAAGGCCCCGGCCTCCTTTACGTTAACCCATCCGCCCGTGAATACGACCGCACCCCGCGATCCGCGCCGCGATTTTTCTCCCGCCCCCCGCCAGGGCTGGGAGCACGTTTCCGACGCCGATTGGAATGACTGGAGCTGGCAGCTCCGCAACCGCCTGACGACGCTCCGCCAGATTGAGGAGCGGCTCCCCCTGACCGAATCGGAGCGGGAGGGGATCGTCCAGGCTTCCGTCCGGAAGCTGGCGGTGGCGGTGACGCCCCACTTTTTCTCCCTGATCGACCGGGAGGACCCGAATTGCCCGATCCGCCGCCAGGTCATTCCCCGGAAGGAGGAGCTGGATTACCACGCGCACGAGATGTCCGATCCCTGCGGGGAGAATCACGACATGGTGGCCCCGGGGCTGGTGCACCGTTATCCGGACCGGGTGCTCTTCCTGGTGACGGACCGCTGCGCGGCCTATTGCCGCTACTGCACGCGCTCCCGGCTGGTGAGCGGGGTGGGGGAGCAGGAGCTGGAGGTCGATTTCGAGGAGGCGCTGGCCTATCTGCGCGCCCACACGGAGGTGCGGGACGTGCTGCTTTCCGGCGGCGATCCGCTGCTCCTGTCCGACGGGAAGCTGCGCGGGCTCCTGTCCAAGCTGCGGGAGATTCCGCACATCGAGATCGTCCGCATCGGCTCCCGGGTTCCCATTTTCCTGCCGCAGCGGATCACGCCGGAGCTGTGCGCGATGCTGCGGGAGTTCCACCCGCTGTGGATCAACGTCCACACGAACCATCCGCGCGAGCTGACGACGGAGGTGCGCGACGCGCTGGGCCGCCTTTCCGACGCGGGGGTGCCGATGGGGAACCAGGCGGTGCTGCTGAAGGATGTGAACGATGACGCGGATGTGCTGCGGATTCTTTCCCAAAAGCTGATCCGCTGCCGGGTGCGCCCTTATTACCTTTACCAGTGCGACCTGATCCAGGGCAGCCAGCATCTGCGGGTGCCGGTGTCCAAGGGGCTGGAGCTGATGGAGCAGCTGCGCGGCCACACGACGGGCTTTTCCGTGCCGCAGTACGTGGTGGACGGGCCGGGCGGCGGCGGGAAGATCCCGCTCAATCCCCAGTATATCATCGCCCGCACGGGGGAGAGTGTGCTGCTGCGCAATTTCAAGGGGGAGATTTACGAGTACACGGAGGGGAACCCCTCCGCCTCCCGGACGATCACCCCGCCGATCCGGCACGATTTGGTCGCCGCCGACGCGTCTTAGGAAACGGTGGACGGCACGGTTCATTTGGGCGCGGGATCGCGCCACCGCATCCGGGAGGGGCATCCCTGGGTTTTCCGCAACGAGATCGGCCGCGTGGAGGGGAGTCCCCCCGACGGCGGCACGGTGCTAATCCGGGACGCGAAGGGGAAGCCGCTGGGCTCCGGCCTGTACAACAGCAAGTCGCAGATCACGGTCCGCCGCTACAGCACGGGGACGCAGGAGCTGGACCGGGGCTTTATTTCCCGCCTGTTGGACGAGGCGCTGGCCTACCGCGCGGCGCTGGGCAGCCCCTTTCCCGCGCAGCGGCTTTTTTGGTCGGAATCGGACGGGCTGCCGGGGCTGATCCTGGACCGGTACGGGGACGCGCTGGTGCTGCAGACGCTGACGGCGGCGACGGCGCGGCTGGAGCCGCTGATCGTGGAGCTGGCGGTGGAGAAGACGGGCGCGCGCGCGGTGGTGGCGCGGAATGACGTCCACGTCCGCGCGCTGGAAGGGCTGCCGCAGGAGAAGAAGGTTCTTTCCGGCCATTACGAGCCGCCGACGCCGCTTTCGATCCTGGGCGTCGACCTGGAGATCGACCTTTTGGCGGGGCAGAAGACGGGCCTCTACCTGGACCAGCTGGAGAATCACGCGGCGGTGCTGGCCCATGCGCCGGGCCGCCGGATTTTGGACTGTTTTTGCAACCAGGGGCTCTTTGCCCTGGCGGCGCGGCGGGCGGGGGCTTCCCTGTGCGACGCGCTGGACCAGTCGGCGGAGGAGATCGGCCGCGGCCGGAAGGCGGCGGAGAAGGCGGCCCTCTCCGTCGGCTGGATCGAGGCGAACGCCTTCGACTGGCTGCGGGAGGCGGAGCGCGCCGGGAAGCAATACGATCTCATCGTCCTGGACCCGCCCCCTTTTGCCCGCGGGAAGGACCAGCTGGCGGCCGCCCGCCGGGGCTACCATGAGCTGCACGTCCGCGCGCTGCGGATGCTGCCGCGCGGAGGCCTGCTGGCCAGCTACGCCTGCTCCCACCACATGGGGCGGGAGATGTGGCGGGAGATGCTGACGGAGGCGGCCCAGGACGTGGGCTGCTCTCTGCGTCTGGTTTCGGCGCTGGGGCAGGGGCGGGACCACCCGGTCCTCCTGCACGTGCCGGAGACCGAATATTTGAAGGGCTTTTTGGTGGAGAAGCGGTAGTACGGCTCCATGGAGCTGCCGGTCCTTTTGCCCACCTCCGCCCAGAGCGAGACTTTCGCCGGGATCACGTACCATTTGGACGGGAACCTCGTCCCCGCGCTGACGATCCTTTTGGACGGGGAGCGGTCCGTCTACTTCGAGCATCACATCCTGCTCTGGAAGCACCAGGACGTGAAGATCTCCATCAAGCCGATGAAGGGGGCGCTGCAGCGGATGTTCGCCGGGATGCAGGTCTTCGTCACGGAGGCCTACGGCAAGGGGCAGGTGGCCCTTTCCCGCGACGGCCCGGGGCAGCTCTTTGCCCTGCACCTGAAGGAGGGGGAGGAGATCCACGTGCGGGAGCACCAGTTCGTCGCCGCCACGGAGAACATCGAATACACGTTCGAGTGGGTGACGGGCCTTTCCAACATCCTCTTCGGCAAGAGCGGCTTCTTCGTCGACAAGTTCCGCGCCCGCTCGGGCGACGGGATCCTCTGGCTGCACGGCTACGGCAACGTCTTCGAGAAGAGCCTGGCGGCGGGCGAGTCGATCGACGTGGAGCCGGGGGCCTGGCTTTACAAGAGCCCGGAGACGGAGATGAGCACCAACCTGCAGAAGCTGATGGTCGGCTTCGTCGCCGGGACCAGCATGATGATGAACCGCTTCACCGGCCCGGGCTGCGTGGCGATCCAGACGATGCCGCCGCCCTCCCCGGAGCCGCCCCCGCCGCCGCCCGCCAACACCGCGGAAAAGTCCCGGTAGCGGGAAGCCCGTTTTGGGTTACCTTGGGGAATGAGACCGCTGCCGTTCCTGGCCCTTCTTTTCCTGGCCGCCGCGCTGCCCCTTCCCGCGCAAATCGCCGGGGACACCATTGAGAAAAGGGCGGCCAACGACGCCATGACCCCCTGGCTGCAGGAGGTGGACCAGGGGGCCTACGCCCAGGCGTGGGAGGAGAGTTCCGCCCAACTGAAGAAAGACGCCAACAAGGAGACCTGGATCGCCTCCATCCAGGCGCTGCGCGAGCCGTTGGGGAAAAGCCTGAACCGCAATCTGGCCTCCACCCTCCTGAAAGCCGCCACGGCGCCGGTGCCCGGCACCGCCCTGACCCAGGTGACGGGAGAGACGGTGGTGGCGCAGTACGACTCCTCGTTCGAGAACGTCAAATACGCCCTGGAGACGGTCACCTTCACGAAGGATCCGGAAGGGGTCTGGCGCGCCGTCTCCTACACGGTGCAGCCGAAGTCCGATCCGGACGCCCAACCCTAATTTGGGGCTCCCCTTTCTTCGGAAAATAGCCGAATAAAGGGGTATGGCCGATTCCACCCCCGCCCCCCAGCCCGCCCGCACCGTGCCGTCCCGGCCCGATCGGAGCGAGCACCTGACCCTTCCCGGCCGGTTCCCCTCCACATTGGAGCGGATGCGCTGGCACCTGGTGATGAAGCCCGCCCCGGAAAAGGACGGCGGGCGCTCCAAGTAAGCCGCCTAGCGGTGGACAACCTGCATCCCTGACGCCGAGTAGCGGGTCCCCGCCACGGCGGCGGGCGCGGCGATGGCGTCGATCCGTTCCAGCTCCGTGGGGCTGAGAGTCAACTGAAGCGCGCCCAGGTTTTCCGCCAGGTACTTCCGGCGCTTCGTGCCCGGGATGGGCAGGAGATCCTCTCCCTGGGCCAGCACCCAGGCCAGCGCCAGCTGCGCGGGCGTGCACCCCTTTTCCTGCGCGATCCGGCCGAGGTGCTCGACCAGGTCGAGGTTCTTGCGGAAATTCTCCCCCTGGAAGCGGGGCATGTCCTTGCGGCGGTCGTCTGCGGCAAAGTCTTCCGGCTTGCGGATCTGGCCCGTCAGAAAGCCGCGGCCCAGCGGGCTGTAGGGGACGAACTTGATCCCCAGCTCCCGGCACAGGGGCAGGACGTGCTCCTCCGGATCCCGGCTCCAAAGGGAGTATTCCGTCTGCAGGGCAGAGATGGGGTGGACGGCATGGGCGCGGCGGATCGTTTCCGGCGCGGCTTCCGAAAGGCCCAGGAGGCGGACCTTGCCCGCCTGCACCAGCTCCGCCATCGCGCCCACGGTCTCCTCGATCGGCGTCTCCGGATCGACGCGGTGCTGGTAGTAAAGGTCGATGTGGTCGACGCCCAGCCGCTTGAGGGAGGCGTCGCAGGCCTGGCGGACGTATTCCGGACGGCCGGAAATGGCGCGCCACTCGGGCCGGGCCGGATCGCGGACGATGCCGAACTTCGTCGCCAGGACGACGCGGTCCCGCTTGCCCCAGGCCTTCAGGGCCTTGCCCACCAGCTCCTCGTTGTGGCCCAGGCCGTACATGTCGGCGGTGTCGATGAAGTCGACCCCCTGCGCGAAGGCCTCCGCCAGGGTGGCCAGGGCCTCCGCCTCGTCCCGCTCCCCGTAGAACTCCGACATCCCCATGCAGCCGAGGCCGAGGGGGTAGACTTCAAAGGGACCGAGGCGGCGTCTGGCAGGGGAAAAACTCATAAAACCAGGCTACCTCCTTCCGGCCATTTGTCATCTGGGCAATCGGACGCGGCGGTGCTACAACCCTCTCCTCCCTGGGGAAAAACGGCATGCGTGGAGCACTCACCTTTCTGACCGTTTTTCTCCTTTCCGCGGCCTCCCTTCCCGCGGTGACCAATCCCACCCCGGTCGTCTCCTCCGCCGACTCGGTCACCGTCTCCGATCCCGGCAGCACCATCACCTTCTGGAAATCCCAGACCGCCCTGACCGGCAACCAGATCACCGCCGCGGAAGCCCTCATCGCCCTCTCCCCCAGCGACGCCCGGATCATCGCCCTGGCGACGGACAACGGCGCCGCCTCCATCAACTACATCGACGCGGCGGGCGTCAGCGACTTCGCCTCCACCGCGCGGGCGATCGGTTCCGACACGCTGACGATGGTAAAGACGACCGGCGCGGCGGGCGCGCCCACCAGCGGCACCTTCAATCCCGGCCTGACGGAGGACGACAACGTCGTCATCCAGGCCAAGGGCTTCCTCTACATCCCGGCGGGGACCTGGACCCTCACCGTCAAATCGGACGACGCCAACCGCCTGATCGTCGGCGGCGGGGCCACCGTGGTCACCGAATACGACGCGCCCCGCTCCGCCGCCTACGGGAACAACCAGGGCGGGGTGATCGACAGCGTCATCACCGTCACGGTTTCCGGCTACTATCCCTATGAGCTGATCGGCGTGCAGGACGGCGGGAACACGGTCCTCCAGCTCACCTCCGTCTCCGGCTCCCATCCGCAGCCGACCAACGGCGGCAACGGCTCCCTGCCCGCGGGCTCCGTCCTGGTGGGAGACACCGCCAACGGCGGCCTGGCCGTCTACCAGAACATGACGAACACCTACTCCGCCGCCAGCGGCACGCAGGTGGAGACGAACACCATCGGCCTGGTCGCCGACGCCGTGACCATCGTGAAGACCAACGGCGGCACGCTGGTCCTGGCCCCCTCCGCCGGAACCACCAACGTCTATTCCGGCGACACGCTGGTGCGGGGCGGCGCGCTGGAAGGGGTCGACGGCGTCGGCCTCTCCGCCGCCAGCAACCTGGTCCTGGACGGCGGCGTCTACCAAGGCTCCGGCACCTTCTCCCGCGCCGTGGGCACCAACGCCGGGGAGGTAAGCTGGGGGGCGGACGGCGGCGGCTTCTCCGCGCGCGGCGGCACGCTGGACGTGGCGCTGGGCGGCGGCACCGGCCAGGTCACCTGGGGGAGCGGCGGCTTCGTCCCCGCCGGGAGCGCCCTCCTCTTCGGCTCCGCCCAGGCCGATTCCCTGGTCCGCTTTGAGAACGACGTCGACCTGGGCGGCGCCGCGCGGACCGTCCTGGTCACGGCGGGCGCGGGCGGCGACGCGGCCGAGATGAGCGGCGTCCTTTCCGACGGCGCCCTGCAGGTGGGCGACGGAAGCCACGGCGGCATTCTGATCCTCACCGGGGCGAACACCTACTCCGGGGGCACCTCCGTCTCCGGCGGCACGCTCGTCGTCGCCAACACGTCGGGCAGCGGCACGGGCAGCGGCGCGGTCGACGTGCTGGCAGGCACCCTGCGCGGGACCGGCACCGTGGGGGGGGCCGTTTCCGTCTACGCCGGCGGCACGCTGGCCGCGGGCACCGCCGCCGCCACCGGCGTCCTGACGGTGAACGGAAACCTTTCCCTGGCTTCCGGCAGCACCACCACCCTGCGCCTCAACGGCACCTCCGCCGGCACCGGCTACGACCAGATCCGCGTCGGCGGCACGGCGGCCTTCGGCGGCACGCTCGACCTCGACTTCGGCTTCGTCCCCACGGTGGGGCAGAGCTTCACCCTCTTCGACGCCTCCGCCTACAGCGGCGCCTTCGGCACGATCGATCCCTCCCTTTCCCTGCGCTACAGTTTTGCCGACGGCGTCCTGACCATCCTGGGCTTCCGCACCTCCTTCGTCCCCTACGCGCTGACGCCCAACCAAAAGGCCGTCGCCGCCGCGCTCGACACCGTCCTGGACGATTCCCGGGCGCAGTCCCTCGTCAGCAGCCTCGACGGCGTTGCCGACAACCAGCTGCCCGCCGCCTTCGACCAAATTTCCCCGCAGCCGCTCCTGGCCGTGCCGCAGATCCTCTTCGGCAACACGCGCGCCGCCCTGGGCGACATCGACCAGCACCTCTCCGACCTGCGCGCGGGCGTCACGGGGCTCTCCCTCTCCCAGCTCAACTTCTTCGACGGGCAGATCCCGCTCAACGCCCTCATCGCCGGGAGCGACGCGCTGCCGCCCTCCGGCGTGAAGGCCTTCCGCCCCACGCCGGACAATCCCTGGAGCTTCTTCCTCTCCGGCGGGGGAGACTTCGGCCAAATGGAGCCGGGCGGCGAGGCGGCCCGCTCCACCTTCTCCGGCGGCCGCTTCACCGCGGGGGCCGATTACCGCCTGAGCCGGGAGACGGTGGCCGGCCTCTATGCGGGCTACGACGGGACCGACGCGAAACTGGGCGGCGGCAGCGGCGCGGACGACGACGCGGCGCGCTTCGGCGCCTACGGAAGCTGGAAGGACGCCGGGGGGGACTGGCTGGGCGCCTCCTTCGGCGGCGCCTACCACTGGCTCGACACCTCCCGCGCCGCCTACGGCGGCACCGCCTCCGGCCAGACGGGCGGCACGGAACTGAACGGCTCCCTGCGCTACGGCCACGACTTCCCCTGCGGCCCCTGGACGATCACGCCCACCGCCGCCCTCACCTACGCCAGCCTGAACTTCGGCGCCTACGACGAAAGCGGCTCCCTGGCCCCCCTCTCCATCCGGGAGGAGAGCGCCTCCTCCTGCCGGAGCGAGCTGGGCTGGACCGTGCAGCGGGAGTTCCTGGTCCGGGGCGTCCGGCTGCGGCCCTACGTCCGGGCGGGCTGGGAGCACGAGTTCCTCGACACCGGACAGGCCCTCACCGCCCATCTGGCCTCCGGAGCGGGCGCGCCCTTCACCGTCACCGCCAACAGCTTGGGCCAGGAAAGCGCCTCCTTTGGCGCGGGGATCAGCGCCACCTTCACGGAATCCCTTTCCGGCCAGCTTTCCTACGCCGGAGAGGCGGGAAACCGCTTCCAGGACCACACCCTCAGCGCGGCGCTGCGGGTCTTGTTTTAAACAAAGTCCGGGGTAGGTTACGGGCGCCATGAATATCCTGGGCATCGACATCGGCGGGACCAAGTGCGCCGTCAGCCGCCTGCGGGAAGACGGCCGCGTGGAGGAAGCGGCCCGCTTCCCCACCACCACCCGCGCCCAGACCCTCTCCCGCATCTACGAGGAGCTGGAGCTCCTCCGGCCCGGCAGCGCGCCCCTCATCGGCATTTCCTGCGGCGGCCCGCTCGACTCCCGCAAGGGCCTCATCCTCTCCCCG
This sequence comes from Verrucomicrobium sp., assembly GCA_028283855.1. Taxonomy (NCBI): domain Bacteria; kingdom Pseudomonadati; phylum Verrucomicrobiota; class Verrucomicrobiia; order Verrucomicrobiales; family Verrucomicrobiaceae; genus Verrucomicrobium; species Verrucomicrobium sp. The sequence continues at coordinate 227,992 of JAPWJX010000003.1, forward strand.
CCCAACCTGCCCGGCTGGGACCGCGTGGCCATCTGCGACGAGCTGACGCGCCGCTTCGGCGGGCGGGCCTTCCTCCTGAACGACGCCAACGCCTGCGCACTGGCGGAATGGCAGTTCGGCGCCGGGCGCGGCTGCCGCAACATGATCTTCCTGACCGCCGGGACCGGCATGGGCGCCGGGCTCATCCTGGACGGCCGCCTTTACGAAGGGGCCAGCGGCGACGCGGGCGAGGTGGGCCACCTCCGGCTGGCGGACGACGGCCCCGTCGGCTTCGGCAAGGCGGGCTCCTTCGAGGGCTTTTGCAGCGGCGGCGGCATCGCCCGCCTGGCCCGGATGCGCCTGGCGGAAGAGACGGTGCTGCCGGACTGGGCCATCCCCATCGACGAGCTTTCCGCCAAGGACGTGACGGAGGCCGCCGCGCGGGGCGACGCCCTGGCCGGGCAGGTCCTGGCCGAATCGGGCCGCCGCCTGGGCCAGGCCCTGGCCTTCCTCATCGACATCCTCAACCCGGAGCGGATCGTCCTGGGCGGCCTCTTTCCCCGCTGCGGCGACCTCCTGATGCCCCACGTCCGGCCCGTCCTGGAAAAGGAAGCGCTCCAGACGGCCCTGCAGGCCTGCGTCCTGGTGCCCGCCGAGCTGGGGGAGACCATCGGCAGCCACGGCGCGATCGCCGCCGCGCTCTACGCCTCCGGCCTGGGGACGCTCTTTCCCTCCCGCTGATTTTTCCGGGGTACTTCGGCCCGGAATAGCCGAATCATTTAAATGGTCTTACCGGGTCAGGCATTGCAGGAACCAGTCCCGGGCCTTGGCGGCGACTTGCTCCAGCGCGCCGGGCTCGGGGAAGAGGTGGGTCGCCCCCTCGACCGTCTCCAGCCGCGCCTCCGGCAGCCGCTCCACCGCCTCCCGGTTCATCTGCACGAGGGGCTGGTCCCAAGCCCCGGCCAAAAGCAGCACGGGCGCCTTCACCTGGTGCAGGATGGGCAGGGCCAGGTCGGTACGGGCGCTGCGGCCGACGACCGCGCGGACGCGTCCCGGACGCTCCGCCGCCGCCCAGAGGGCCGCCGTGCCTCCGGTGCTGGCGCCGAAAAGGCCAATGGGCAGAGGCAGCCGCAGGCCATTCCACTCTTCCTGCCCGTCGAGCCAACCCAGGGCTCCCCGCAGCCGGGCCGTGAGGAGCGGGATGTCGAACCGGTATTGATGCGTCTCCGCCTCCTCCGCCCGCTCTTCGGGCGTGAGCAGGTCGAAAAGCAGGACCGCCAGGCCCGCCTCCTCCAGCGTCTCCGCCAGGAAGCGGTTGCCCGGGCTTTGGCGGGTGCTCCCCGCCCCATGGGCGAAAATAACGAGGCCAGCCGCCCCCTCCGGCACGGCGATCTCTCCCTCGATGCGCGTGTCGGCCACGTCAAAGGAAACCGGGTGGATGGACAGAACACTCATAAGCATGAAAGGCCGCAAGAGGCGTGCCAGGCCCTCCCATTTGAAACAACCGATTGATAATCAATAATTAAAGATAGAGGCTCCTTCCGCGAAACTCTCCCCGCCTTGCAAAACACGAACGCCGCCGTTTTTTTTGAAACAAACCCGCCCTTGAGCATCATTCCTGCTTAAACCTGCCCCCTTTCTATGAAAGTCCTGAGCACCTCCGCCGTCGAAGTCCTGGCCCGCGCCCGGATGATTGCCAACGCCGCCTTCGACACCTTCTCCATCCATCCGGAGGCGCTCCTTCTTTCCGTCATCCAGCATGAGGCGCCGGAAGGGCAGGCCCCGTCCGTCGCCCAGCGGTTCCTGGAAGCGGCCGGCGGCTATGACAAGTTCCACGCCGCGGTCGTCGATCAGCTCGCGCAGAACCCCCTGGAAGTCCCGGAACAGCTGGCCCAGCTCAACGTCTCCAACGAACAGTTCTTCCTCACCCCGGAAGCGTTCAGCATCATCAGCGCCCTCCCCATCGAAAACCCGGAAAACGGCACGGTCACCGCGCGCCACCTCTTCCTGGGCACCCTCAGCGCCCCCTTCCCCGTCATCCAGCAGACGCTGGAAAACGTCGGCGTCGACCCGGACCCCTACCTGGCCGACCTGCTCGTGGAACTGGCCCAAAACGCTCCCGACGCCTCGTCGCTCATCCCGCAGGAAGCCGCCCAGCCGGAAGCGGGCGGCCTGCGGAAGGACAACTCCCTGCTGGAAGTCTTCGGCACCAACCTCTCCAAAAAAGCCCAGGCCGGGGAGCTGCCCCCCTTCGTCGGCCGCCGGGAGGAGATGAACCACATCCTCGACACGCTGCGGCGGACGGGAAAGAGCAACCCCCTCCTGGTCGGCGCTCCCGGCGTCGGCAAGACCGCCCTGGTCGAGGGCCTCGCCCAGAAAATCGCCGCCGGCGACGTGCCCGCCTCCTTGAAAAACCGGGAAGTCATCCTCATCGACCCCGTCCGCTTCCTGGCCGGGGACAATGACGTGGCCACCCTCCAGCTCCGCATGAAGAGCCTGGCGGAAGAGGCCCAGAAGAAGAACGCCCTCCTGGTCTTCGACAACCTGGGCGGCCTCCTGCCCGCGGGCAACTCCCTGCACGTCACCCACCTCCTCGAAAAAGCCTTCGGCGAGCACAGCTCCCCCTTCCTGGCCACCATCAGCCAGGAGGACTACAAGCGCTTCCAGAGCGAGAAGGCCATCTCCCGCCTCTTCCAGGTCCAGGACCTCAAGCCCCTGAGCGAGGCCGACACCGTCGAAGCCCTGCAAACCCGCCGCGCCAAGCTGGAGGCCCACCACGGCGTCCAGCTGACCGACGATGCCCTCCGCACCGCCGCGCGCGACGCCAAGAACCACGTGCGCGAGCGCTTCCTGCCCGACTCCGCCATCGACCTGGTCGACGAGACCTGCAGCCGCGTGGCCCGCGCCGCCGAAGACGGCAGCGGAAAGAGCCACGTCGACGGCAACGACATCCAGGCCACCCTTTCCGATTGGACCGGCGTCCCGCCGGAGAGGATCAACCCCGACGACCTGGCCCGCCTCCAGCACCTGGAAGGGAATCTCAACACCCGCATCATCGAGCAGGGGGAAGCCACCCACGCCCTGGCCAGCGCCATCCGGCGCGCCCGAGCGGGGCTGAAGGACCCGAAGGAACCCATCGGCTCCTTCCTCTTCCCGGGGCCCACCGGCGCCGGAAAGACGGAAGCGGCCCGCGCGCTGGCCCTGGAACTCTTCGGCGACGAAAAGGCCGTCGTCCGCTTCGACATGAGCGAGTACATGACCGACCACGCCGCCACGAACCTCATCGGCTCGCCCATCGGCTACCAGGGCGCGGATCAGGGAGGCCGCCTGACGCAGGCCGTCCGGCGCAAGCCCTACAGCGTCGTCCTCCTGGACGAGATCGAGAAAGCCCACCCCTCCGTCTACAACCTCCTGCTCCAGGTCCTGGAAGACGGGCGGCTGACCGACAACCTCGGCACGGCCGACTTCAGCAACACCGTCATCATCATGACCACCAACGCGGGGGTCAAAACGAGGGACGCGGCGAAGGAGCCCCTGGGCTTCCGAAAAGAACAGGCCGCCCAGGCCAAGTCCCCCGAGGTCCAGGCCGCCGATTACGAAAAGAAGAAGGAAACCTTCCTCGAAAACCTGAAAAAGAGCGGGGTCTTCCCGCCGGAATTCCTCAACCGCACCGAAACCGTCGTCTTCAACTCCCTGTCCAAGGACGCGATCCAGCAGATCGTCCCCCTGCGCCTGGCCAAGTTAAACCAGCTGCTGGAGGCAAAAGGCCTGAAGGTGGAGCTTTCCCCCGAAGCCTCGCAATTCCTGGCCGACAAGGGCTACGACAAGGAATACAACGCCCGCCCGCTCAAGCGCGTCATGAAGAAGTATCTGGAAGACCCCCTGGCCGACCAGATCATCGACGGAAAGCTGCGCGGCCCGCTGACCATCCAGGTGGGCCTCAACGAAGGCCGCCTCACCTTCGACACCGGCGCGGAAAAGACCCCCGCCGGTCCGGCGCAGCAGGCGCCGGCCCTGGCCTGGCGTCCGCCCGTGGGCGAGCTGCTGGCCTCCGGCCTGCCCGGCGCCGCGCGCGTCGCCGGACCCAATCCGGTCCTGCCCACGGCCTCCGCCGAAAAAACGGCGGCCGAGCCGCAGAACCAGGACCGGACCAAGTCGGACCGGAACTAGGACCGCCCGCTTAGGCGATCGTCAGCGTCACCGGAATGTTGTTCCGGGTGGCGTGGGAGTAGGGGCAGACCACGTGGGCCTTGGCCACCAGGTCTTCCACCGTGGCGCGCTCCACGCCGGGGACGGCGATGGTCAGCTCCACCTCGATGCCGAAGCCCTGCTTGTCGTCCCGCTCGCCGATGCCGACCTTGCCGGTCACCGTCGTCTCCGCCGGGATCTTTACCCCCGCCTTGCCGCCGACGAACTTCAGCGCGCCGAGGAAACAAGCGGAATAGCCCGCCGCGAAAAGCTGTTCCGGATTGGTGCCGGAACCGCCCGCGCCGCCCAGCTCGCGCGGGGTGGAAAGAGTGACGGAGAGATGGCCGTCGACGGTTTCGGACTTGCCTTCGCGGCCGCCGGTGGAGGTCGCCTGGGTGGAATAGAGGACGTTCATGGTAAGGGGGATGATGGGGAGGTTTTGGGAAAGGCGTCCAGCCTAGACAGGCTTAAACATGCGCCGCGGGGGACTCCAAAGACGGCACGGGAACATGCCGTCCCCGGCCCGTCAGGCGCTTCTCCAAGCCGCGCAAGAGGATATAAAAGACCGGCGTCAGGAAGAGGCCGAAGAGGGTGACGCCCAGCATGCCGGAAAAGACCGCCACGCCCATGGCGTGCCGCATCTCCGCCCCCGCCCCTTCCGAGATGACCAGCGGCACGACGCCCATGATGAAGGCGAAGGAGGTCATGAGGATGGGGCGCAGGCGCAGGCGCGCCGCCTCGACGGCCGCCTCCACCGTCTCCCGTCCGTGGTGCTCCAGCTCCCGGGCGAACTCGACGATGAGGATGGCGTTCTTACACGCCAGGCCCGCCAGAACGAAGAGGCCGATCTGGGTGAAGATGTTGTTGTCCCCGCGGGAGAGCCAGACGCCGACGATGGCGGAGAGCAGGCAAAGCGGGACGATGAGGATGACGGCCAGCGGCAGGAAGAAGCTCTCATACTTCGCCGCCAGCACCAGGAAGACCAGGAGCACGCAGATGGGGAAGACGATGAGGGCGGTGTTCCCCGCCAGGATCTGCTGGTAGGTCAGCTCCGTCCACTCAAAGTCCATCCCCTTCGGCAGGGTCTCCTTGAGAATGCGGGTGATGGCCGCCTGCGCCTGGCCGGTGGAGTAGCCGGGGGCGGGGCCGCCGTTCAGGTCGGCGGAGCGGTAGGCGTTATAGCGCATGGCGCTCTCCGGCCCGGTCGAGTCGCTGGTATGGAGAAGCGCCCCCAGGGGGACCATTTCCCCGCGCGCGTTGCGGGTCTTCAGCCGCAAAATGTCGTCCGGCTGGGAGCGGTAGTCCTTGTCCGCCTGGGCGATCACCTGGTAGGTGCGGCCGAATTTGTTGAAGTCGTTGATGTAATAGGAGCCCAGGTAGATCTGCATGGTGTCGAAGACGTCCTGCACGCCCACGCCCAACTGCTCCGCCTTGATCCGGTCCACGTCGGCGTAGAGCTGCGGGGTGTTGATCTGGTAGCTGGTGAAGATGCCCGCCAGCTCCGGCGCCTGCCGCGCCTTGTCGACGACCTGCTTCATCGCCCCGTCGAGCGCCTCGTAGCCCAGATCGCCGCGGTCCTCCACCTGCAGCTTGAAGCCGCCGATGGTGCCCAGGCCCTGCACGGGCGGGGGCGGGAAGATGACGACGAAGGCGTTCTTGATGCCGTTGAACTTCGCCTGCAATTTCTGCGCGATGGCCGCGCCGGAAAGGGAGGGATCCATCCGCTCCTCGAAAGGCTGGAGGCCGATGAAGGCGATGCCCGCGCTGGAACTGTTGATAAAGCCGTTGATGGAAAGGCCGGGGAACTGGATGGCGTTGCGGACGCCCGGCTCCTTGAGCGCGATGTCCCCCATCTCCCGGATGACCTTTTCCGTACGCTCCAGGTTGGCCCCGTCCGGCAGCTGGGCGAAGCAGACCAGATAGGCCTTGTCCTGCATGGGGACGAAGCCCGGCGGCACGGCCTGGAAGGCGAAGTAGGTGGAGCCGAGGAGGACGGCGTAGACGGCCAGGGCCGCCGCCTTCCGCCCCGCGATGCCGCCCACCCCGCGCCCGTAGCGGACGGAGCTGCGCTCGAAGAGGCCGTTGAACCGGCGGAAGAAGGGGCCGAAGATCCGGTCCAAAAACACGGTGAAACGGTCCTTCGGCTCGTGCGCGCCCTTGAGAAGGATGGCGGCCAGGGCCGGGCTCAAGGTCAGGGAGTTGAAGGCGGAAATGACGGTGGAAAACGCGATGGTGAGGGCAAACTGCCGGTAGAACTGCCCCGTCAGCCCGGTGATGAAGGCGATGGGAACGAAGACCGCGCAAAGGACCAGCGTGATGGCGATGATGGGACTGGTCACCTCCCCCATCGCCTTGACGGTGGCGTCGTGCGGGGAGAGGCCCTCGTGGATATTCCGCTCCACGTTTTCGACGACGACGATCGCGTCGTCGACGACGATGCCGATGGCCAGCACCAGGCCGAAGAGGGAGAGGGCGTTGATCGATCCGTGGAAGGCCAGCATCACCGCCGCGGTGCCGATGATGGAGACCGGCACGGCCAGGAGCGGAATGACGGAGGCGCGCCACGTCTGAAGGAAGAGGATCACGACCAGGACGACCATGACCAGGGCCTCCACCAGGGTGTGAAGGACCGCCTTGATCGAGTCGCGGACGAAGACGGTGGGATCGTAGACGATCGAGTATTCGACGCCCTCGGGGAAACTCTTCTTCAGCTCCTCCATGGTGGCGCGGACCTGGTTGGAGATGTTGATGGCGTTGGAGCCGGGCAGCTGGAAGATGGGCACGGCCACGGCGTCCTTGTTGTCCAGGAGGGAGCGCAGGCCGTATTCGGCGGCGTCGATCTCGATGCGGGCCACGTCCCGCAGGCGCGTCACCACGCCGTCCGGGCTGCGCTTGATAACCATTTCGCCGAACTGCTCGGGGTCCTGGAGGCGCCCCTCCACATTGACGGGGATCTGCAGCTCCGTTCCCTTCCGGTACGGCGGGCCGCCGATGACGCCGGCGGAGGCCTGGACGTTCTGGTTGCGGATGGCGGCGACGACCTCGCCGGCGGTCAGTCCGCGCTCCGCCACCTTTTCCGGGTTGAGCCAGACGCGCATGGCGTAGTCGCCGGAGCCAAAGAGCTGGACGCGGCCGACGCCCTGGATTTTGGAAAGCTGGTCCTTCACGTTCAGCACCGCGTAGTTGCGCAGGTAGAGCATGTCGTAGCGGCCGCTGGGGGAGGAAAGGTGGACCACCATGGTGAGGTCCGGGGAGCTCTTCACCGTGACGACGCCGATGCGCTGGGTCACCTCCGGCAGGCGGGGGAGGGCCTGGTTGACGCGGTTCTGCACCAGCTGCTGGGCCAGGTTCGCATCGGTTCCCAGCTTGAAGGTGATGGTGAGGGTCAGGGTGCCGTCGCTGGCCGCCTGGGAGAACATGTAGAGCATGTCCTCCACGCCGTTGATCTGCTCCTCCAGCGGCGTGGCGACCGTCTCCGCGATCGTCTTCGGGTTGGCCCCGGGGAACTGCGCCGTGACGACGACGGTGGCGGGCACCACCTCCGGATACTCGGAGATGGGCAGCTGGAAGAGGGCCAGGAGACCGGCCAGGAAGATGATGAAGGAGATGACTCCCGCAAAGATCGGCCGGTCGATGAAGAAGCGGGAGAGATTCATTATTCGACGGAGATGGCGGGTTGGCGGTGGGCGGCCAGGAGGTCCTCTTCCTTCTTCTCCCCGGCGGGCGCGGGCTGCTCCTGCGGCGCCACGGCGGCGCCGGGACGGACGCGCTGGATGCCGTCGACGATCACGCGGTCGCCGGCCTGCAGGCCCTTCTCCACCACGCGGCGGTCCCCGGCCTTCTTGCCCAGGACGACTTCCCGATAGACGACCTTGTTGGAGGCGTCGACGACGTAGACGAACTTGTGGCTCTGGTCGGAGGAGACGGCCCGCTCCGGCACCAGGATGGCGGAAAGCTCCCGCGCCCCGGCCAGGCGGACGGAGACGAACATGCCGGGCAGCAGCGTGCCGTCCTCGTTCTCAAACCGGGCCCGGGCGCGGATGGTGCCGGAGGCGGTGTCCAGGCGGTTGTCGAAGCTCTGGATGAAGCCGTCGTAGACGCGGCCGCTGCCCTGAAGGACCAGCTGGACGGGAATCTTCTGCTCCTGAGCGTTGCCGCGCGCGGCGGCGCGGATCGAGTCGAGGTAGGTCTGCTCGTCGACCTCGAAGTCGGCGTAGATGCCGTCCTTGGAGGCGACGGAGGTGAGCACCGGCGCGGCGGGGCCGCGCTCCACCAGGTTGCCCACCGTCAGCTCCGCGCGGCTGACGCGGCCGGAGATGGGCGCCTTCACGTAGGCGTGGTCCAGGTCGATGCGGGCGTTCTTCAGCTCCGCCTCGGCGGCTTCCAATTCCGCGCTGCCGGACTTGCGGGCGCTGTCGGCCTGGTCGTACTCCCGCTGGGAGATCGCCTCCGTGTGGACCAGGGTGGCGGCGCGCTCCTGATCGGCCTTGGCGAAGGCCAGGTTGGCCTGCGCGGTGGCGACGCGCGCCTCGGCACGGGAGGCGGCGGCCTCATAGGGGCCGGGATCGATGACGAAGAGGATGTCCCCCGCCTTCACGCTCTGGCCGTCCTCGAAGCGGACCTCCGTGATGCGGCCGCTGACCTCGGGCCGGATCTCGGCGTAATCGACGGCGTGGAGGCGGCCGGAGAACTGGCTCCAGATGCGCAGGTTCTTTTCCGCCATGGTCTGGACGACGACGGGGGTCGGCGGCGGCGCGGCGGGCGCGGGGGCGGCCTCATGGCCGTGGAACCAATAGGCGCCGCCTGCCAGGAGAAGGACGGCGGCCCCGATCCATCCCGCGCGGGCGGAAGAGGCGGGGCGGGCGGGCTCGGCCGCCGAAGTATGGGCGTGAGCGTGGGCGCGGGGGGCGTGCAGGTCGCGGACGGGAGGGATCATGGGTGGGACTCCGTTGAGGTGGGGATGGGGTTTCATTCGACCCAGAGGCTGGGGTGCGCGGCGGCGGCCGACCGAACGACGATGGGCTGCCACAGCACGTGCTCCGGACGGACCACGCTCAGCGCGCGGGGCGCGGCGGGCTCGTGGGAGGAGATGTATTCGCGAACGCGGGACTCGACGAATTTCGAATAGAGTTTCTTCATGAGTTTTCTCCGAATGGAGGGTTTGCGTTTCATTGCTTGGAGGGAGTGGGTAGACCGGTCGGTACAGTATCGCTACAAAAAAAATTTAAGCGGATTAGGCCGCGGCCGGCTCCTCTTCCCGCAGGCCCAAAAGGCGGAACATGCCGGGGCGGACGCGGTCGAGAGCGCTGGGGTTGTTCTCTATCTTGGCATGCAGGATGACGCCGTCGACGAAGTCGAAGAGCTGGCGGCCCAGGAGGGCGGGGTCTTCTTCCTTGGCGACGAGGCCTTCCGCCTGCGCCGTACGGATCATCCCGGCGAAGTAGCGGACGACCCCTTCCGCCATCTGGCCCGCCTTGTGGCGGATCATGTCGTCCTGGGTGCTCACCTCGGAGCCGACGGAGGCAAAGGGACAGCCGCACATCTTGCCGAAGGTGCGGAATTTCTCCCGCTGGTCCTCCGCCAGGAAGACGCAGTATTTCTCGAGCTGCTCCCGGGCGCTAAAGCGGGCGGAGAAGATGCCGTCCAAGAGGGGCTTCTTATGCTCCCAAGCGGCGTCAAAGCAGGCTGCGGCCAGGGCCGCCTTGGAGGGGAAGGCGAAGTAGAAGCTGCCCTTGGTGACGCCGGCCTGCTTGCAGATCTCGTCGACGCCCACCGAGCCATAGCTCTGCTCCCAGATCAGCCGCATGGCGACCTCAAGAAGCTTATGCTTGGTCTCGTTCTCGCGCTTCATGAGGTCACCATACTAGACCGAGCGGTCTATTGCAACTGGAAAGTTGCGGTTAGGCCGTTTTCTCGCCGATCACCTTGTCGAGGGAGAAGCGGCCGGCCCCCTGGATCACCAGGGCCAGGGTGAGGCCGAAGACGAGGAGGAAGTATTCGATCCCCTCCCCCTTCTGGGCGTTCATCCAGTTCATGAAGAAGCCGTTCTGCCAGTGCACCAGGGTCATGGCGACGAACATGTTCACGAAAAGGGCCAGCGCCGCCAGGCGGGTGAAGAACCCGAAGAGGAGGGCGAAGGGAGCCAGGAACTCGGTCAGGATCGGCAGGACGGCCAGCGCGTAGGGCAGGCCCATCTGCGTCGTGAAGAAGCCGACGGTGTTGTGGAAGCCGAAGCCGCCGTACCAGCCGAGGACCTTCTGCGCCCCGTGGGGGAAGAAGACGACGGCCAGGGAGAGCCGCAGGAAGAGCGGCGCGGTGAGGGCGGGAGTGGCGGTGAGGGTGTGGAGGAGTTTTTTCATGAGAGGGGTGGTTAGAAGGAGTCTTTAGGATTTAGAACGCGGCGGCCAAAGCGCCAGCCTTTTGCGTCGCGGCGGCGAGGGCCTCCGGACCGCCGAGGGTCGGCTCGACGAAGAAGTCCTGCACGTCGGTGACGCCGATGAAGCCGAGGACCTGCTTGAGGTAGGCGCTCTGCGCGTCGTAACCCTCCGCGCCGGTGCCGGGACCGTAGGCGCCGCCGCGGGCGTAGACGGCCAGGGCCTTCTTCCCGGTCACCAGGCCGGTGTAGCCGGTTTCCGGGGAATAGGAAAAGGTCAGGCCCGGCTGGACGACGATGTCGATCCACTGCTTGAGCTTGTAGGGGATGCCGAAGTTCCACATTGGCAGGGAAAAGACATATTGGTCGGCGGCCTTCAGCTGGTCGGCCAGGGCGGTGACGGCGGCCCAGGCCCGCGCCTGCTCCGGCGTGTGCGGCTGGCCGTGGAGGATGGCGTATTTGCCTTCCAGGGCGGGTCCGTCGAACTCGGGCAGGTTGGCCTGCCAGAGGTCGAGGGTCTCGACGGTGGCGCCGGGCCGGGCGGCCAGGCGGGCTTCGAGGAACTTCTCCGCGACGGCGCGGGAGGCGGAACGCGCCCCGCGCGGCGAGGCGACGATATGGAGGATCTTGGACATATGAGTTTTCCGGTTTTGGTTTAGTTGAGGTCGAAGAAAAGGAAGTGGGCGGGACCGGAAGCGGCCAGTTCGGCAGCCGCCTCCCCGCTCAGGGCGGCGGCGTCGCCCGGCTCCAGGTGGACGCCGTTGACCTCCAGGCCCCCTTCGATGAGCTGGACCCAGCCATGGCGGCCCGCGGCCAGGGGCTGGCGCAGCCGCCCGCCCGCCTCCAACCGGCCCACGTAGAGGTCGACATCCTGGTGGAGGGAAAGGGAACCCTCCCGGCCCTCCTTGGAGGCGGCCAGGTGGAGCCGTCCCGCCGGGGCCTGGGCGAAGGACTTTTCCCCGTAGGCGGGAGCGACGCCCTTCTTGTCCGGCACGATCCAGATCTGGAGGAAGTGGACCGGCTCGGCCGCGGAATCGTTCAGCTCGCTGTGGGAGATGCCCTTGCCCGCGCTGATGCGCTGCACCTCTCCCCGGCGCATGACGGCGGTGTTCCCCATCGAGTCCCGGTGGCGCAGCGCGCCGTCGACGACGTAGCTGATGATCTCCATGTCCCGGTGCGGATGGGTGCCGAAGCCCCGCGCCGGCGCCACGCGGTCCTCGTTGATGACGCGTAAGGCGCGGAAGCCGGCGTGCTCCGGGTCGAAGTAGTCGGCAAAGCTGAAGGTGTGGCGGGAGTCGAGCCAGCCGTGGTCGGCGTGGCCGCGCTCCCCGGACTTGCGGATCGTGATCATGGAAATATCCATAGTCCGCCGCGGGAAAATCCCCAAAGACCATGTTGCTTGGCTAACGATGCCTTTTGGGTATGCTCGGTCCCAGCCATGGAACTGCGCCACCTGCGCTACTTCGTCGTCGTCGCGGAGGAGCAGAACGTCACCCGCGCCGCCGCGCGGCTGCACGTCTCCCAGCCCCCGCTCAGCCGCCAGATCCGGGACCTGGAGGAGGAGCTGGGCGTCCCGCTTTTCCATCGGACGGCCAAGTCCGTCTCCCTCACGGAGGCCGGGAAGGTCTTCCTGGCGGAGGCCCGCTCCGTCCTTTTCCAGGCGGACAAGGCCATGGAGGCGGCCCGCGCCGCCGCGCGGAACAGCCAGGGCGCGCTGCGGATCGGCTACGCCCCCTCCCTCACCGTCGACCTGCTGCCGCAGGCCTTGCGCCGGTTCGAGGAAACCCACCCCCGCGTCTGCATGACCCTGCTGGACCTCACCAGCGAAGAGTGCCGCCAGAAGTTGGCCGCCGGGAAAGTAGACCTGGCCCTCACCGTCCGCCCGCCGAGGGGCGCGCTCAAGGGCTTCCGCTTCGAGGAGCTGGCGCGCCACGAGACCTGCTGCGCCCTCTCCCTGCGCCATCCGCTGGCGGCGCGGCGCTCCCTCCCCTGGCGGCTGCTGGAAAAAGAGCGCCTCATCATCTACGCGCGGGAGGATTACCCCGAATACCTGGAGCACCTGCTGCGGCTCTGCCGGGAAAACGGCTTCACCCCGCTCCTGGGAGAGGAGCAGGACGGCGTCAGCGGCCTGCTCACCGCCGTGGAGGCGGGGCGGGGCGTCGCCATCGTCTCCGGCGGCGTCCGCGCCCTGGCGGGAAAGCGGGTGAAGATCCTCCCCCTGACGCCGAAGGCCGACCCGATCCTCGTCGGCGCGGTCTATCGGGAAAATCCCCCGCCCCTCGTCCGGGATTTTCTCAAGGCCCTGTCCGGCAAGGCGGGCTAGCCCGCCTCCGGATAATCGGCGCCCACCGTCACCTCCCGCCAGGCGGAGAACTCCTCCTGCATCTGGGCGAACTTTTCCTGGACCTTCTCGTAGGCGAAGCGGCCCAGCAGCAGGCGGCGGGGCGGCTTCGGAGCCGTCACCGCCTGGACGATGGCCAGGGCGGCGCGGACCGGATCGCCCGCCTGGTTGCCGTGGCGCGTGTCCAGGGCGGCGCGCGCCTTGCCCGCCGTCTCCGCGTAGTCGGCGATGACCTCCTTGGCCCGGACCAGGGAATCGCCCAGGAAGTTGGTGCGGAACGGGCCCGGCTCCACCAGGGTGACGCCGACGCCCAGCGGCGCCGCCTCCGCCGCCAGCGAGTCGGAAAGCCCCTCCAGGGCGAATTTCGTCGCGCAGTAAATGCCCGCCCCCGGCACGCCGACCAAGCCGCCGAAGGAGGAAAGATTCACGATATGGCCCGCCTTCCGCTGCCGCATGGAGGGAAGGACCGCCCGCGTGAGCCGCAGAAGGCCGAAGACGTTGATTTCAAACACGGCCTGGGCCTCCTCGTCGGAAACCTCCTCCACCGCGCCGTAGATGCCGTACCCGGCGTTGTTGACCAGGACATCGATCCGGCCGAAGCGCTCCAGCGCCGCCCGCACCGTCCCGGCGATGGAGGCCGGATCGCGCAGGTCCAGGGACACGGCCAGAAGGCGGTCCGCCGCCTGGGGGAAAGCCGCGGCGACTTCCGCCGGCTTGCGGGAGGTGGCCACGACCGCGTCGCCGCGGTCCAGGGCGGCCCGCACCAGCTCCAGGCCGAAGCCCTGGGAAGTGCCCGTGACGAACCAAACTTTTTGAGGGGAAGACATGCCGTCCACTATAGACGATCGGGGCCGTTTACACACCTGCGTTTCACGCGTCGGTCCGGGGCGTGATCCAGAGATGGACCAGCCGGTGCCCGCGCAGCACGGTCAGCCGGGACACCTTCTCCGGCTCACGCAGGACCAGCAGCCGGTGCAGCTCGTGGACGCTGGTCAGCTCCTCGTGGTCCAGCCAGACCAGCACATCGTTCGTCTCCACCCCGGCGGCAACCGCGGCGGAGCCGGGAGCCACCCCGTAGACCAGGATGCCCGTCCGCTGCCGGATCTTATGGAAGCGGGCCACCTTCTCATGGATGGGGACGTCCTGCCCGGCCACGCCGATGCGGCCGCGCCGGATGCGCCCCTCCTTGATCAGCCAGCTGACGATGAACTCCGCCGTCTTGCTTCCGATGGCGAAGCAGATGCCCTGCGCCGCGGCGATGATCGCCGTGTTCACGCCGATCACCCGCCCCCGCGCGTCCAGGAGAGGGCCGCCGGAATTGCCGGGGTTGAGCGCCGCGTCGGTCTGGATCACGTTGTCGATCAGGCGCCCGGTGCGGGCGGGAAAAGTCCGCCCCAGGGCGCTGACGATGCCCGCCGTCACCGTGTTGTCAAAGCCCAGGGGATTGCCGATGGCGATGGCGATCTGGCCCACCCGCACCTCCTCCGAGTCGGCGAAGGCGATGTAGGGCAGCTCAGGAGGGTCGACGCGCAGGACGGCCAGGTCGGTGTCGGGATCGTCCCCCACCACCTCCGCGCGGGAAACCCGCCCGTCGGAAAGCTGCACGCGGAGCCGCTCCGCTCCGTGAACCACATGGCTGTTCGTCACCGCCAGCCCGTCCGGGGAAATGAGGAAGCCCGAACCGCTGCCGCCCTGCCCCCGGGCGGCATGGGCCTGGATGTGGACCACGGCAGGGCCGGCCTGCCGCACGGTCTGGACCACCGCGCGGGAATAGGCGTCCAGCAGCGCCCCGTCGGGCAGGGCCTGCGCGGGATGGGGCCGGTCCTCCCCGGACCGGTCGCTGGCGGGTTGGATGCTCATGGTACAAACAAAGCACCGTTCGCCGATTTGTCCAATAGATCGTTACTTACGAACAAATAGCGGCGCTGAAGGCGCAGCCGTCTTTCCTGGGGTTAAAAAAGGGGGGATTTGCGCTGTTCTTCGAACAGCGGGTGAAGGGAATCGAATTGGGCTCCCGCCCCTGCGGTTACTTTTCCCTTTCTTGAGATTTTTGCGCTGCCGCGCAAAGGGCAGTCTCGTCCCTCGGGTTCGAGGGAGGAAATTTGCGCTGTTCTTCGAACAGCGGGTGAAGGGAATCGAACCCTCGTCTCAGGCTTGGGAAGCCCGCATTCTACCATTGAACCACACCCGCGCGCTTTGGACCGAATGACCTTACCCGCCCCCCCGCCGCAATCCAGCACGAAAAAATGTGCTAGAATGAAGCCATGGCCCGCAGGTTCGTCAGCGCTCCCTTGCAGCCCGCCTCACCCGGCTTCGACGCGGGGGCGATGGCCCGCGGGGAACCCGGCCTGCCCCTTTCCTTCCTCTGGGAAGAGCGGACGCTGACGATCGCCGAGGTGCTGGAACGCGGCCGCGCCTACGGGGACTGCACCCACGGCAGCGGGGAGCGCTACCTGCGCCGCCACAGCTGGCGGGTGCGAACGACGGACGGGGCCCTGGCGGAAATTTACTTCCAGCGCAGCTTCGGCCGCTCCCGCTTCCAGGGAAAGGCCCGCTGGTGGCTGCGCTGGATCGAGGAAAAGGAGAAGGCCTCGCCCCCGGAACCCAAGGGGCTATATTAGACCCATGCCCCAGCTCGTCCTCATCCGCCACGGCGAATCGACTTGGAATAAGGAAAACCGCTTCACCGGCTGGACCGACGTGGACCTGACGGAAAAAGGCCTGGAAGAGGCCCGCCAGGCCGGCCGCATCCTGCATCGGGAGGGATTCTCCTTCGACCTGGCCTTCAGCTCGGTCCTCAAGCGCGGCATCCACACACTCTGGGAGGTGCTGGACAAGATGGACCAGGTATGGATTCCCGCCGTTTACGATTGGCGGCTGAACGAGCGCCATTACGGCGCCCTGACCGGCCTGAACAAGGCGGAGACGGCGGAACGCCACGGCGCGGAGCAGGTCCACCGCTGGCGGCGCGGCTACGCGGACCGGCCGCCCGCCCTCTCCCCGGACGATCCCCGCGCCAGCTACACCGACCCGCGCTACCGGGACGTGCCCCGGGAGCGGATCCCCCTGACGGAGTCCCTGGAAGACACGGTCGCCCGCGTCCTGCCCTGCTGGGAGGAGCGCATCGCCCCCGCTCTGCGGGAGGGGAAGCGGGTGGTGATCGCCGGGCACAACAACTCGATGCGCGCCCTCATCAAGCACCTGGACCACGTTTCCGACCAGGACATCTCCGCCCTGGAGCTGCCGAATGGCGTGCCGCTGGTCTACGAGCTGAACGAGCGCCTGGAATCCCAAGGGCGGCGCTACCTGCGGGAATAGCTCAAAAGGTGGAGCTGCCGCGCCACTTGGTGAACTTGCGGGCGCGGTCGACGGTCTTTCCGTTGGTGAGGAAGATCCCCTCCCCGCAGTAATGGAGGGTGGGCGGATACTTCGGCGCGGGGGCGGCGTGGGCCTTCACCACCTCGAAGATGAAGAAGTTATACTTCGCCACCAGCCGCGCGTCGGCCACGCGGCACTCGAAGCTGGCGACGCACTCCCGGATGAGCGGCGCGCCGACGCGGGCGGCCTTTTCCGGCGTGAGGCCGAAGCGCTCGAACTTGTCGACCTCGTCCCCGTCGCAGTTGCCGATGCCGACGACCTGGTCGACCATGGCGGCGGTGGGCACGTTGATCACGCACTCCCGGCTGCGGCGGATCATGTCGAAGCTGACGTTGCCCCCGGCGATGACGCAGCCGACGAGCGCGGGGGAAAACTCCATCATCGTGTGCCAGCCCATCGTCATCACGTTGCGCCGCCCTTTCCAGGCGGAGGTCACCAGGACGACCGGCCCGGGCTCCAGGTAGCGGCGGATCTTGTGGGTGGGGAAGTCCTTCTTCGCGTAGGCTTTCAGGCGGGGCATAGGAGGAAAGATAGCACCGCCGGGCGCAATTTGCTTGGATAGAGGGATGCCCCGCTATTTCAACGGCGTGATCGGCGAGCTGGCCGCCGGCCGCTGGCGCGACGCCACCGGCAAGGCCTGGACGATCCCCGTGGAGAAAGTCGCCATCGCCGACAGCCTGGAGGGAGAGGAGGCCGCCCTGGTCCTCCCGCTCCACGCGGGGAAAAGGATCACCGTCGTCAGCGGCCCCCACACGCACGAGGCGCTCGGCGCCCGCGTGGCCCGCGCCCTGGGGGCCAAGGAATTCGTCTGGCGGAACCCCCGCTGCACGGGCGAGGGGGTGGAGGAGCTGATGGCCGCCGTGGCCGACGCGGAGGCACTCGTCGCCGTCGGTTCCGGGACGATCGGCGACAGCGTCAAATACGGCGCCTTCCTGACAAAGCGGGACTACTCCGTCTTCGCCACCTCCCCGATGAACGCCTACACGGCGCCGACCGCCTCCGTCTCCTTCGACGGGTTCAAAAAGTCGCTCTCCTGCCGCGCGGCGCGCGGGGTCTTCGTCGACCTGGCCGTGCTGGCCCGGTGCCCGCGCCGGCTGGTCGCCGCCGCCTTTGCCGACGCGCCCGCCTCCCGCACCGTCTCCCAGGTCGACTGGCTCCTCTCCCACCTCCTCCTGGGCACGCCCTACCTGGAGGCTCCCTACGACCTGCTCTCCGCCGACGAGCCGCTCCTCATGGCCAACGCGGGCCGCCTGGCCGCCGACGCGGAGACGCTGGCCGCCCTGGCGCGCGCCTGCGCGGCCGTCGGCGTCGGCACCTCCATCGCCGGCACCACGCACCCCAGCTCGATGGGGGAGCACCTCATCTCCCACTACATCGACATGTTCGCCGGAAAAGACCACCCCGGCAGCTCCCACGGGGAGCAGGTGGCCGTCGCCTCCCTCACCCTCTCCCGCCTGCAGAACCGGATGCTGGAGAGCGAGGCGCCCCCCGTCCTGCGGCCCGCCGCCGTCCCGGAAGCGGAGCTGCGCCGCCGCTTCGGCCCCACCGCGGAGACGATGATCGCGGAAGCCGCCAAGAAAGCCCACGCCGCCGCAGCCCAGACCGAGGCCGCCAACACCCTCCTGCGGGAAAAGTGGCCGGAGTTCCGCGCCCGGCTCCGCGGCGTCCTGGTCCCCTACCCGGAACTCCACGCCGCGATGAAGGCCGCCGGGTGCCCCCTCTCCGCCGCCGACCTGGGGCTCAAGCCGGAGTTCTACCGGGACGCCGTCCGTTTCAGCCGCTTCATCCGCGACCGCTATTCCTTCCTGGACCTCGCGGCGGAGAGCGGCCTTCTGGAATCCTTCATCGCGGAAACCGAATAAGGTGGCGCGGCGGGCGTTCTTGGCTCATCGTCCTTCCCCCCTTTTCCCATGAGCAGCCTGCTGTTGAAAAACTTCCTCGTCGTCTACGCCGCCCTCTTTCCCATCGTCAACCCGCTGGGGAACGCCCCCATCTTCCTGGAAGTGACGCGCCACTGCTCCCCGGCCCTGCGCTACAAGCTGGCCTGGCGCGTCACCCTGGGCAGCTTCCTCCTCCTGCTGGCCTCCCTCTTCCTGGGCTCGCACGTGCTGGAATTCTTCGGCATCACGCTGCCGGTCGTCCGCGTCGCGGGCGGCCTCGTCGTGGCCACCGTCGGCTGGAGCCTGCTCAACCAAGGCCCCAGCCCGGATGACGCCGACGCGGGCGCTCCCCGGCGGCTGGACGACGCCAAGGTGGCCCGCCAGGTCTTTTACCCGCTGACCATGCCGCTGACCGTCGGCCCCGGCTCCATCGCCACCGCCATCGCGCTGGGCAGCCAGAAGCCGCTGGCCCACGCCGGGCTCCAATCCTTCGTCCTGGAGGCGGTGGCCGCCATCGGGGCCCTCGCCGCCGTCGCCGCCACCATCTACTTCTCCTACCGCTTCGCCGACCGGCTGGAGCGCGTCCTGGGGCCCAACGGCACCAACGTGCTGGTCCGCCTCTTCGCCTTCGTCCTCCTGTGCATCGGCGCGCAGATCATGTGGGCCGGCGCCGCCGAGCTGATCGAGCAGGCCAAGCATTTCTAAACCCGCCCCGGGCGAGCAATCCGCCTTGAGTCGGCCCCCGGCTGCCGCCAGTCTGGAGGGCCCATGAAGACGCTCTCCCTCGACGGCCGCTGGAACCTTCGCAGCCGCTCCGGTGCATGGTCCGCGCCCGCCCGGGTCCCCGGCGACACCCACAGCGCCCTCCTGGCCGCGGGGAAGATTCCCGACCCGTTCCAGGGCCTGAACGAGCTGGCCGTCCAGCCCCTCCACCAGGAGGACTGGATCTACGAGCGGACCTTCACCCTGCCCCCCTCCTGGCTGGAGGAGGACTCGATCCTCCTGGAAGCCGACGGCCTCGACACCGTCGCCCGCATTTTCCTCAACGGGCGCCCCCTGGCCCGCACGGCCAACGCCTTCCTGCGCCACCAAATCGAGGCCAAGCGCCTCCTCCGCCCGGGGAAGAACACCCTGCGCGTCGAGATCGCCTCGCCGGAAAAGGCCGCCCGCGCGGAGGCCGCCCGCCTCCCCTACCCGGTTCCCCACACCAGCGCGCCGATCCAGTCCCCCCACCGCAACCTCCTGCGCAAGCCCCAGTGCCACGGCGGCTGGGATTGGGGCCCCTGCCTCATGGTCTCCGGCATCGGCGGGATGCGGCTGCGCGCCTCCACCGGCGCGCGGATCGAGGGGCTCCGCGTCACTCAGCGGCACGGCCGCGCGGGCGGGCCGGTCGTCGTCACCGTGGAGGCGGAGGTCTTCGCCCACCGGGCCCACACGGCGGACGTCTCCTTCGCTCTCGGCACGCGGAAAGAAACCGGCCGCGCCGTTCTGAAAGCCGGGCGGAACCTCGTCACCCGCCGCCTGCGCGTGGAAAAGCCGCGCCTCTGGTGGCCCAACGGCCACGGCGCGCAGCCGCTCTACCCGCTCGTCGTCCGCGTCGGCGCGGACGAGGCGCGGGAGCGCATCGGCCTGCGGACCCTCCGCGTCGAGAACCGCGAGGACAAGAACGGCCTCTCCCTCACCTTCGTCGTCAACGGGCGGCCCCTCTTCGCCAAGGGGGCCAACTGGATCCCCGCCGACGCGCTGCCCCAGCGGGAAACCCGCGCCGCGTGGGAAGACTGCCTCTCCAGCGCCGCCGAGGCGCACATGAACATGATCCGCGTCTGGGGCGGCGGCCGCTACGAGGACGACGCCTTCTACGACCTCTGCGACGAGAAGGGCCTGCTGGTCTGGCAGGACTTCATGTTCTCCTGCGCCACCTACCCGGGCACCCCCGCCTTCCTGGAGAACGTCCGGGAAGAGGCCCGCTGGCAGGTCCGCCGCCTGCGCAACCGCGCCTGCCTGGCCCTCTGGTGCGGGAACAACGAGGACCTCGGCGCCCTCACCTGGTACCCGGAAAGCCGGGAGAATCGGGACCGCTACCTCGTCGACTACGACCGGCTGAACGAGGGGGTCCTGGGCGCCGCCGTGCGGGAACTCGACCCCGAGCGCCTCTTCTGGCCCAGCAGCCCGTGCGGCGGCCCGGGCGACTACTCCGACTGCTGGCACGACGATACCCGGGGCGACATGCACTTCTGGAGCGTCTGGCACGAGGGGAAGCCCTTCGAGGCCTATCTGGATATCCGGCCCCGCTTCTGCTCCGAGTTCGGCTACCAATCCTTCCCCTCCCCGTCCGGCATCGCCGCCTACGCGCCGCGCGACCAGTGGAACGTCACCTCCCCGGTGATGGAGCACCACCAGCGCAACGCCGCCGGGAACACGCGGATCACGGAGAACATGACCCGCTACTTCCGCCTGCCGGAAGGGTTCGAGAATTTCCTCTACCTCAGCCAGGTGCAGCAGGCACTGGCCATCCGCACCGCCGTGGAGCACTTCCGCCGCCTGCGGCCCGTCTGCATGGGCGCGCTCTACTGGCAGCTCAACGACCTCTGGCCCGTCGCCTCCTGGTCGTCGCTCGAATACGGCGGCAAGTGGAAGCTCCTCCACTACGCGGCCAAGCGCTTCTTCGCCCCCGTCCTGCCCACCGCCGTGGCCGCGGCGAACGGCGCGATCGAGATCTGGGCCGATAACGACACCGCCGAGGCCCTCCCCGCCGCCGTCCGCGTCCGGGCGATTGGGTTTTCCGGCAAAGCGCTGAAGACCGTCCGCTTCCGCGCGCGGCTCAAGGCGGGGGCGAGCGCGCGGCTGCGCTCCTTCACCCGCGCCGCCCTCCTGGGCACGGCGGCGGACGAGGCGGCCTTCCTGGCCGTGGAAATCGCCGCGGGCGGGAAGACCACCCGCAACGAGCTTTTCCTGGCGCCCTACAAGCGGTGCGCGCTGGAGAAGCCCCGCATCGCCCTGGCGGTGCGGGCGGAAAAGGGCGGCTTCGCCGTCTCCCTCAAGGCGGACAAGCCCGCCTTCTTCGTGACCCTCGACCCGCAGGCGCTCCCCGGCCACTTCGACGACAACGCGATCACCCTCCTGCCGGGCGAGACGCGCGTGCTCCGCTTCCGGACGAAGGGGGCGAAGGCCGTGACGCTGGCCGCGTTCCGCAAGGCGCTCACCCTGCGGCACCTGCGGGACACGTATGCCTAAAGCCTAGGCGTCTTTCTTCTTCAGCGCCGCCTCGTCCAGATTCCGATGGGCGTGGACGGTGCCGTCGTCCAGCGGATTGACGTGCTCCGCCTTCAGGTGGCGAAAGAGGGCCCGCATATCCCGCAGGCCGCCCCAGGTGAACCAGACGCCGGTGACGCAGGCGAAGAAGACCGGCAGCCCCAGGCCGACGACGTGGTAATAAGCCGCCCAGGTCTCGTTCCTCCACGGCGCCACGACGTTCCAAACCGTCCCCACGACGAAGACGGTGAACCAAAAGAGGCTCCAGCTGAAGAGGCCCCCGGCGATCCAGCGGTCTCCCCGGGTGAAGTTCTCGTCCATGCCGATCAGCTTCCCCAGGTGGCTCTCCTTCCGCCGCGGCGTGGGCGCCTCCCCCAGCTCCGGCTTAAGTGCGGCGTAGGGCCCGCGATGGAGCATCCGCTCCAGGTTGAAGTCCTGCCGGCAGGTCAGGAGGGAAACGCCGACGTAGCATCCGATGGCGATGAGGGAGGAAAAGAAGGCGATCTGGATGCCGTTAAGGAAAAAGTGGTGGCCGTGCGCCGCGGCGACCTGCTGGCAGACGATGCCGCCGAAGGAAAGCGCCGAGCCGACGACAAAGGCGCACCACGCCCCGGCGGCGGTCCCCTTCCTCCAATAAAGGCCGCCGATGATCGCCGCGCCCGCGCCGCCGACGAAGATGGCCTGCGTGACGCTCCACCACATGTTCACGTAGTCGGCCAGGTGAAAGAAACACCCGAAGAAAAAGGCGAAGGCGGCGACGCCCAGGATGGAACAGCGCAGGACCAGGAGGTGCGCCTTCGGGCCAAAGGGCTTCCGGCGCAGCGGCACGATGAGGTCCTGGACGAAGATGCTCCCCCAGGAGTGAAGGTGGGTCGCGTCGCCGCCGAAGATGCCCATGAGGAGGATCGCGCAGAAGATCCCCTTTACCCCGGCGGGAAGGAACTGGGCCATGGCCAGCGGCGCGGCCATCTGCTTGCGCGTCTGGGGATTGGCGATCTGGTCGGCCCGCTCATGGACCTGCGCCGCCCCGGCGGCGAAGTCGGGGTGATTCAGGTAGGTGAGCGCGCAAAGGGCCAGGAGGGCGATCACGGCGGCCTTCCCCATTTCCCGCCAGGCGGTGAGGACGTTCCCCATCCGCCCCTCGTGCGGCGTCAGGGCCGCGCCATTGTAGGCGCCGGAGTTCTGCCACGCCATCGTCCCGTAGACGGCCAGGAAGAGGGCCATGAAGAAGTACCAGATGTTGAAATCCTTCACGCCGAAACCGTCAAACGGATTGACCAGGGAATGCCGCGGCGGCTGATTCAGCAGCACGTCGTGCATCTGGTGCCAGGAAAAGAGGGAGAACAGGGTGAAGATGATGACCAAATAGAAGATCTGGGAGAAGATCCCCTCCAGCGTGTTGATGACCATGACGGTCACCACGCCGCCGGAAAGGGAGATGAAGAGCGTGATCCCCAGGAAGAGCGCCATCAGCGGGATGTAGGAGGGGATGGAAAGGGAAAAGACATGGAGATGCTGCGGAATGCCCAAAAAGTAGGTCAGGATGCGCGCGCCGATGGCCGGGCCGATGCCGAAGTTGAGGATGCCCGCCAGGAAGGCGATGAGGCCGGTGAAGAGGCGGAACGACTTGTTGTACCGGATCTCGAAAAACTGGGCCAGGGTCATCGCCCGCGTCTCCCGGTAGCGGTAGGTGACGAAGCCGGAGATCTTCAGCAGGATGCCGATGGGGACGCTGGCCGCCAGCCACCAGTTGAAGGCGAAGCCGCTCTGGAAAAACAGCTCGAAGGCGGCGACGAAGACGATCGCCCCGGCCTGTAGCTCGCCGCCCGCCACGCAGAGGAGGTAGCGGCCCGCCGAACGGCTGGCCGACATGAAGTCGGCCACGCTGCGGACATAGCGCCGCGCGTAAAGCCCGACGGCGGCGACCGTCAAGAGCGGCAGGACGACGAAGGCCCAGTCGAGCCAGTCCATTTAGTGAACCGCCTCGGCAGGCATGGGGGGAAGGTAAGCGCCCGCGCGGGTCAGCCGCTCCCGCAGCGCGGCGACGTCGACGTCGCGCGGGCGGCCCGCATGGCGCTTGGCCGCGACGGCCGCGGCCGCGCCCGCCGCCTCGCCCATGGCCAGGCAGACCGACATCACGCGGACGCTGCCCTGGACGATCTGCTCGCAGGAGATGGAACGGCCCGCCACCAGCAGGTTCTCCACGCCCTGCGGCAGGAGGCAGCGGTAGGGAATGCCGTGGGACTCCCCCTTGCCGTAACGGAGGGAGGCCTGCTCCCACTCCTCATGGTGCTCCGGCAGGCTGGCGATGGCGTCCTTCGCCCAGTGGACATCGATGAAGTAGGAATTGCGGCAGATCTCGTCCGGGAAGGACCTGCGCGCGATGTAGTCGGAAAGCGTCAGCTCGTAATCGCCCACGATCCGGCGGCTCTCCCGGATTCCCATGAGGGAGCCGGTGCTGGCCAGGAAGGCGTTGCCGAAGGCGGCGGGGAAAAACTCCGCCAGCGCGTCGCGGAACTGCTGGGCCATCTTCCGGCCGTGCACCAGCGCGGCGGAGACGGTCTCCGGCCTCGTCGCGTCGACGTCCCAAAGGTGCCCCGCGTTGAAGCCCACCGTGTCCGGCCCGATGAGGGCCACGCAGATGTGCGCGTCCGGGATGAGCGGGTAGCGGCCCGACTTGAGGATGTCGAAGATCGCACTCTTCGGGTTGGAGGCGTGGAGAGGCTCCCCCTTTTGCAGCGCCTCGATGTTCACACTGGCCAGGGTGAAACAATGGGTGGAGGGCATCAGCTTCTCCCCTTTTTCATCCCCCTTGTGGAAGGGGACGCCCGCCCACGCGGCAACGTCGGCGTCGCCCGTGGCATCGACGTAGACCTTCGCCCGCAGGGCGGCCATGCCCCCCTTGTTCGCCACGATCAGGGTGTCGATCCGGTCCTCCTTCCGCTGGACGGCGGCCAGGAACGTGTTGAAGCGCACGGTCACCCCCGCGCCGACGACCAGGTCGTCGTAGATCCGCTTGAGCCGCTCGGAATCGATGGGGACCCAGTTCACATCCTCCTGCTTCGAATAGGGCAGGCCGACCTTGCTCGCCTCGAAGACGCGCTCGGCGATGCCCCGGTAAATGATCTTCTCCCCGTCGCCAAAGGGGGTCCAGGCAGGGACCAGGGCGGACGTGCCCATGCCGCCCAGGCTGCCCGTGGCCTCCAGGAGAAGCGTGCGCGCGCCGTCCCGCGCGGCCGCGGCCGCGGCGGCGCAGCCGGCGGGGCCGCCCCCCGCCACGATGACGTCCCAGGAGTCGTCGAGAGGAAGCGGCGCGGAAGAAAACGTGTAGGTGGAAGCCATGGAATTACATTAATCCTTTGCCCCGGCGGAGCGAGGAAAAGGTCGGTTCGGTTTTACTCAAAAGCTTACAGATTTTGCTCATGGCGCGTAATGGAAGATGCGGCCCGTGAGCGGGTCGAGCTGGAGGGTGACGAAGTTGGCGGGCAGGTTCCCCGCCTTGATCGCGGCGTGGGCCAACACCAGCGTGAAGAAGGAATTCGTGGCGGTCAGGGAGGCGGGCAGGCCGTCGATGTTGAAAAGGATCGGGATGTAGCGGTAATTGGCGCGGATCACCGGCAGGAGAAAGGAGCCCGTCTGCGTCTGCTGCTGCAGGAGGGGAGAGGCGGCCGCGTTCGTGCTGACGATCACCGGCTTCGGGAAATAGACCACCTTGTCCACCGCGTTCGTCCCCGCATCGGGATCCAGGAGGAAGGTCTGCATCGCCCGGAAAACGGTGGGGGAGCCCGTGTCGTGGGCCTCGTAGGAAGGCAGCTGATAAAGGCGCACCTCCACCGGCAGGCGCCGGGCCAGCGCCAGCTGCCGCGCCTGGGTGAACTCGGCCAAAGCCGCCTCCCGCGCGGAGGAGAGGCTGGAGGCGGAGGAAATCGAATGGAAGGAGGCGGCGCCGATGCCGACCAGGATCGTCATGATCGCCATGACGATGAGAAGCTCCACCAGGGTGAAGCCGCGCGGAGCGGAAGGAAGGAGCGGCTTCACGGCGGGAACTGTTTCGAGGAGACGACGCGGAAGCGGTAATACTGCCCCAGGGGCGAGGAAGGCGAGCCCCCGGCCGTCGAATAATTGGGAATCTGGGTATTGTTCGGGTCGATATAGCGCTCGATCAGGCGGGAGCCGCGCGCTTCCGCGGTGACCAGATCGATCCCCTCCCGCCATTGGTTGGGCGCGCCGCCCAATTTCTTGAGCGTCTGCACGCGGTAATGGATGGTGAAGGAATTCGATTTGGTGGTCAGGCGAGGATAGATGTCCGCGTAGGGGCGCTCCTTGCTGTTGTCGCCTGTCAGGAGGTGGCTTTCCCAATACTGGCGCATCGAGCTGCCGTCGGCGCTATAGCGGGCATTGGAGTCGCTCGTGTCGTTCGGAACGAGGTCGAGGGAGCAGATCTCGGCCGGAGAACGGAAGATGTCGTCCTTGGCAAAGCGGGCCTGGAAACCCTTGATCGTCTCCGCGACGTTCAGGTCGTAGCGGAAGTCCCTCGTCTGGTAATTATTGTAGCCGCTGGCGCCCTGCGGATTGAGTTGTTTATAGCAAGCCGCCGCACTCACGGCATGGGCATTGGCATACCTGTTGGCGATTGCCAGAATCCGTTCACTTTTCAGAACGGCGCGGACACCCGTATCCCGGTTAATGTAAGTAAACGGAACAATTTGGTAATTCATATTGATCCGGCCAGCGGTAGAGAGGGGCTCACTGATGGCGTAGGGCTCCACCACGGGCATCGTAAAGAGATCGAGTAAAAGGTAGTCCGGCGGCGTGGTAAAAGGCAGCCCACTCGTGGGGGTGCCGTTCCCCTTGTGCCTATGCGTGGAATCCGGATGGAAGAGCAAGGTCTGCCAGGGCTGGGAAACGGCGCTTTTAGCGCTAGCAATGACACCTGTCGGCAACGAGCCGAACATCACTGCCGAGGGAATCTGACGACTGGGAGAGAAATAGACCGACTTGATCGCAGTGTAGTCGGCGGAGTTGTCATAATAGGCGGGGTTGCCGGTAGTTCCTTCGTCAGCCTTGTTGATATAGGCCCCATCCATTGCATTAGCGGTGCCGTTATCCCAATCGCCCGGAGGATTTCCCGTACTCCATGAATTGGTGCTGCCGGAAACCACGCCATTATTCGTGGCGCAGATGCCGTCGGGGGTCGTGGTCGTTGAGCTTCCAGTCATGGCGCTTGCGGACCACTGATTTCCTTTCGGCGGCCAAGGGGGCACAGCCGTGCCAAAGACATAATTGCCGCTAATCCAATACCCATAAGGCACTGCGGCCAACGAGCCAACGGAACCCCCATAATAGTTGCTGCCGTCCGGCTCGACAAAGCTATGCGCCATACCGGCCGGGACGGTTGTCCCCGACGGTGCCGCCGTCATTCCATAGTAAGCATGCTTTCCGTATTGCCGGGCCGTTTCCGTCGCGTCGATTTGATGGCGGCCCGCGATGAGGCGATAATCCCCGCTGACGCTTTGGATGCTTTGCAAGATATCATACTGACTGATGGAATAAGGGTCCTTCCGATAATCGGAGCCCCCCCACGCCTGAAAGCGGGAGGTCAAATCCCTGGCGTCCATCGTTCCAATGGCGGTCGGGCTCACCATGGCGGGAAACGCAAAGTTGCCCGCCGGGAACACGAGGTGAATGGTCTGCACCACGGTACCGCTGTACATGACGTCCACGTCGCACTCGCCCCCATTAAAGGTAAAGGTTTGCGGATTGTTAGTGACAGCCGGATCGGGAAAATCGGCGAAGTTGGGAGCGGTGTCCGACTGCGTGATGAAAGCATGCGGAGCCGTCGTGGTTCCGGTGTAAGGCCGAAAAAGACGGAAACCCAACGTCCCCCCCCAATGCCGCATCACCTGGGTGTTTCCCCCATTGGTTCCGAGGGTGCCCGCCCGGAACATAACGCGGCTCGTGTCATTGATGAGCCAGCTCATGGTGGGATTGCGCACGCTGAGCGTAATATTGCTGGGATAAATGCCCGGGTAGCCTTCCGAAGGGTCGAACAATTCGAATACCAGAGCCGCTTGCAAACGAATGTGGCTTGAGTCAGGCGTGGTGGCGGTAGCAACAGTGGTGCCCACCGCCCCGGCTGCCTTATGCCGGACGAAGAGGATGCCCACCTTCGAGATGGTGGGGAAACGGCCAAATCCCTTGGTGTCGGTCAGCGTGTCATAAGTCGGCAACACCATCCCGCCCGGCGTGGTGGTGTTATTCGCATTGGCTGCCTTCGGCGTGAAGGGCGTGGCACCGGTGGAAGAATCATAAATATTCGTGCAGCGAATGTAATCGAAAATTTCCACTAGGATCTGATCCAGCTCCGTACCGCCACCCTTGCCGGTAGGGGTGTTGTATTTGGCGCCGAAGCTGCCGCCGAATCCCGGAATCGACTTCGCGCAGAGGGCGCGTAGATAGCTTTTTAAGTTCTGGTTGTTGCCCAGATTCAGCTCGTTCTGGGAGGTCCAATCGCTGCGTTGGAAGTAGTAGGGAATCTTGTTGATGGTGGAACAGAAGGCGATGAGCTGATCCAGGGTGGTTCGCTTGGAAGAGGCGACGTTCTCCGGCCAGATGCAGACGCGTGGCTGGTTGAAGAGATTCACGTCCGGCGAACGGCTGTTCGCGGTGACGAAGAACCGGGCCTGCTCCACGGCCGTTGGATTGAAGGAGGGCTGTACGGTGCGGTTCGGCTGGAAGAGCAGTTCGTCGGACGACGCATAAAGACGGTCGGTCCGGGGCGTCAGCGCAGCGGTTGCGGTCACCGTCCCCGACTGGGAGCCGCCCGATACCAGATTCGGCGTCAGATTGTAGTAAGGAGTGTATAGGGTCTGATTGCCGGAGGTGATGTTCGTTCCCAACTGCGTGGGCACCGGCAGCAGGGATCCGAACACCGCGCTGAGGCTGGTGGTCGCCGGATGGCCCGGGTAGCGCTGAAACTCGTTCTGCACGGGCGGCTTTGTCGCCAGGGACACATCGTATGTGGAGGCCACCCGGGGCGTGTCGGTGAAGACGCCTTCTCCCGCCGTGTTCAGGTTGACCTTGCCCGTCTCGTCGTCGGCCCAGAAGGCGATGCGGCCGACGATCGGGTTGGCCGTCGTGGCCCCGGCCACGGTGGCGGCCGTGCCGCTGCCCGCCTCCGGCGGGGCGACCGTGCCGTCCTGCAGAACGTAGAGCCACTGGACGGGAAAGGGCGCCTGGCTGGGCGTGTCGGAGCCGGAGGCGGGCTTGACCGGCGGGTTGGTGACGGCGAAGCCTTCCGGCGCCAGATTGGAGCCGCCGCTGGGGAAGACGTAGTTGCCGCCCGCGCCGGCGACCAGGTCACCGTCGAGGATGGGGTAGTGGCGCACGCCGCCTATGGTGGCCGGCTCGTTCAAGTCGGTGTAGTAGGCGGTGTCCTGGTACCAGTTCGTGACCAGGTCGGCGCTGACGCTGGTCATCGGCGGCCCGTTGCCGACCATGTCGGGGGCGGAGTAGAGCTTGTAGAACTTCACCAGGTTGCCCTGGGTGTCGTAGGTCCGGATCATGCCGGGCTGGGAGGCCCAGGCCACGTCGGCCCCGGCGCCGCCGGCGCGGCCCTGGGTGGCGTCGAAGATCTCCGCCTCGACGAGGTTGACCGCCGTGTCGGCCAGGAGGGAGACGTGGCTCCCCTCCGCGTAGACGGCGGAGTTTTTCACCTCCGAGGCGCCGCCGGCCAGGAAGGCGAGGATCAGCGAGGCGGAGATGACCAGGCTGGCCAGGACGAGGAGGAGCGCGGCGCCCCGGCGGCCACGGCCCGCGCGGCGGAATCGGGTTAACTGCTGCCGTTGCTGCTGCTCCATGGGGCTCCTTGGATGATGATCTTAGCACGGAAAAAACGGTGCGTCAGCGGGACGCGGTTGCCGGCGGCGTTGCCCGGCGCGGCGCTGAGGATGGAGTCGAGGGAGGCGATGTCCGCCTCCAGCTGGCCGGGGTCCTTGAAGAGGGTGTCCTGGCCCAGGTGCGGCGCGGCGGACGTGGCGCAGACTTTCCGCGCGGAGACCTCGTCGATGGCGGCCATGAAGACTTCCAGCACGGGCGGCAGCTGGTTGTAGTAGCTGGGGTTGGCGGCGTCGTGGGAGTCGTAGTCGTAGCCGGAGGGCAGCGGATTGGTGAGGGAGGGGTTTTCCGGCACCAGGACCAGGGTGACGATGTTGACGGCGAAGTCCCGCGCGGAGTTGGAGACGGCGTCGTTGATCCAGCTCGTGCTGCTGGCGCCGTTTTTATAGACCATCATCGCGTCGGTCGGCTGGAGGACCTGGTGAAGGCGGAAGCGGTAGGGATTGGAATTGGCCCCCAGCAACATGTCGAGGAAGGCGGGCCGCAGGGTGCTGCGGGAGTAGTCGACGTAGAAGCCGCAGACGTTGAGCAGGCTGTCGAGCGGCGCGTAGGCGGTGTTCGTCGTGTAGCCCAGAGGGGCTTGGAAGAAGACGGCGTGGCCGACCTGGCTGGGCAGCCCGGTGACGGAGGCGGTGCCGGAGATGAAGCGCAGGTCGGAGGCGCGCTGGTAGGAGGTGGGCTGCCCCCCCTCGTAGTTCACCTGGTAGTAGGTGTTCAGGGTGGCGGCGCCCAGGCGGCGGGTGAGGACCTCGAAGATCGCGCGCGCGTTCTGGAACGACTCGCTGCGCGCCACGGCGCTGGTCCAGGCGCGCCCGGTGGTGTTGATGATGGCCAGGAGGACCAGCAGGATGACGGTGAGGATCGCCATGCCGACCAGCATTTCCAGGAGAGTGAAGGCCCGCGGTAAGGCGGGCCGGGGCTGGCGCGGCGGGCGGCTCATGGAACGCTACCGCCCGTTATTGGCAACGAGGACCGAGTAGTGGCTGACCCGCTTGGGGTTGACGGTGCTGGAGATGTCGATGGTGGCGACGCGCGCGGAGTTCTCGTTTAAGTCCACGCCCTCCAGCCCGTTTTGAAAGGAAAGGGACGCCGTGTAGACCGGCCGCGCGCCGGCCAGCGGCCGGGCCGAATTCGTGCTGGAAAGCGGCATCCCGTCCACGTCGAAAAAATACTGGGTGCCGTCCAGGCTGCTGTAGTCCTGCAAGCTGATGTCGGTCACGATGGCTTGCACGATCTGGGACTCCACCGTCACGCGCATCGCGCTTTGAAAGGATTTGAGACCCACAGGGATCAGCCCCAGGAGCGTCACCATGGCAAAGCTGACGATGCCCAATGCCAAAGTCACCTCGATAAGGCTAAACCCTTGGCGAGGGCAGCGACGGAGGCGACCGTGTCTCATCTCTTACTATCTTTCTTCGTTTCTACTGTAACAACCAATGATTCATAATTTGACAGTCAATTGAAGATAATATGACTGTCAAATGACCCCGTTTTGCCAAACATTGAAAAAACTGCAACATAGTTGAATCGTGAAGGCCCGGCTCGTTTCTCTCTGCGTTGCCAGCAGTCTAGCCGCTTCCCTCGCCCACGCCACGCTCCTCGACCGCTTCGGACAGCCCCGGGAGGGCGTCTGGCCGGGCAAGGTGGAGGACGAGGCGGCGCTGCGGGCCGACGTGGCCGCCGACGCCGCCTATTATGACTCCCTCCGCCCCCGCGCGCGCGACGCCTTCGGCGGCCTGCCCGGCAGCGGCAAGGAGCTGGGCCTGGAAGCCACCGGATTTTTCCACGTGGAAAACAAGGACGGGCGCTCCTTCCTCGTCGATCCCGCCGGAAACGCGTTCTTCCACCTCGGCGTCTGCGGCGTCGGGCCGGGGGACACCTACACCGTGACGGAGGGGCGCGCGGGCGACTTCGCCTGGCTTCCGCCCCAGGACGGCCCCTTCCAGACCGCCTACCGCGGCGGCGGCCCCGCCGGCGTCTTTTCCTTCTACCTGGCCAACACCATCCGCAAATACGGCGCGCCCTACGACGCCGACGCCTTCTCCACCCGGATGATCGAGCGGCTCCGCCAGTGGGGCTTCAACTCGATCGGCGCCTTCTCTCCCCTGCCCCCGGCGGTGCAGAAGGCGGGCATGCCCTACGTCTCCCATCTGCCCCTGGACCCCTCCATGGGCCTGCCGACGCTCCCCGGCATGGTCGGCACCTGGGACCCCTTCGAGGCCGGGTGCGAGGAAAAGATCGACCGCGCCTTCGCCCGCGTCGTCGACAAGCGCGCCGCCGACCCGCTCCTCATCGGCTGGTTCCTGGCCAACGAACCCCTCTACGAGGACATCCCGCGCGTCGTCCCCGGCCTGAAGGCCGACCACGCCTGCAAGCGGGAGCTCGTCGCCGAGCTGCGGAAGAAATACGCCGACGTCGCCGCCTTCAACGCGGCCTGGAACGCCGCCTTCTCCTCCTTCGACGAGCTGGGCGACGCCAAGCTGCTCCCCGCCACCCGCGCCGCCGTCGACGACCTGCGCGCCTTCAACGCCGCGTTCTACGAGCGCTACTTCGCCACCGTCGCCGCCGTCTACCGCCGCCACGATTCCCGCCACCTCCTCATCGGCAACCGCCTCCAGCCCGGGACGATCAACGACGAGGCCCTCTGCCGCGCCGCCGGGCGGCACCTCGACGTGATGTCGTTCAACTACTACACCGACGCCCTCGACGCCGACTTCCTCCGCCGCATCCACGAGTGGACCGGCGGCCTGCCGATGATCCTCAGCGAATTCTACTGGGCCTCCAAGGGCGACTCCGGCCTCTCCGGCGGGCGCGCCGCCGCCAGCCAGAAGGAGCGCGGCCTGGCCTACCGCAACTACGTGGAGCAAAGCGCGGCCCTGGGATTCGTCGTCGGCATCGAGTGGTTCCAGCTGATCGACGAAGCCGCCGACGGCCGCTGGTACGAGGGCAAGGGCGGCGAGCGGGCCAACTGCGGCCTCCTGAGCGTCGCCGACCGGCCGTGGAAGGAAACCCTGGACGAAATCACGCAAACCCATGCCCGCATCTACGACGTCTGGCTGGGGAAGGAAAAGCCCTTCGTCCTCGACCTGCCCCGCTTCACCTCCGTCCTGGCGGCGCAGCGGACCACCTCCATCCCGCGCGCCACCGGCCCCATCGCCCTGGACGGCTCCGGCGCTCATTGGCCCGGCGTCCCGCCGGAGCGGATCGAGAGCGGCCGCCTCGTCGTCGGCGCCGACGCCTCCGGCCTTTCCGCCACCTACAAGGCGTGCTGGGACGACGCGAACCTCTACGTCCTGGTCCACGTCACCGACCCGACGCCGCTGCAGAACCGCCACACCGCCCGCTGGTTCTGGATGGGCGACGCGGTCGAGGTCTTCGTCGGCACAGAGGAGCCCGATCACGGCGGTCCCCTCCGCTTCACCGACCGCCACTACGTCGTCGGCGCCAAGCAGCCGGGCGCGCCCGTCATCCTGGAAAGCGCCACCGGCAAGTCGGACGGGCCCGCGCAGGGCGCCGTACTCCCCGCGGCGGACGGCTACTCCGTGGAAATCGCCATCCCGTGGAAGGACCTGGGCGCGACCCCCCGGACCGGCTTGGAGATCCTCTTCGACGTCGGCATCGACGACAGCGCCGACGGCAACGACCGCCGCGCCCAGCTGATGTGGAGCGGCACCGACAAGAACCCCGGCGACCGCACCCACTGGGGCCACGCCACCCTTCTCCCCTGACCCCAACTCTTTCCCCCCAACCTCAACCCTGATACCCTGACCTCCTCCGCATGAGCACGACCTCTCCCTTCCCCTCCACCTTCAAATGGGGCGCCGCCGCCGCCGCCTACCAGATCGAAGGCGCCTGGAACGAAGACGGCCGGGGCCCCTCCGTCTGGGACGAGTTCTGCCACCAGGGAAAGACCTACCACAAGCACACCGGCGACGTGGCCTGCGACCACTACCACCGCTGGCAGGAGGACATCGGCCTGATGAAGCAGATCGGCCTCCAGGCCTACCGCCTCTCCGTCAGCTGGACCCGCATCTTCCCGGACGGCACCGGCGCGGTGAACCAGAAGGGCCTCGACTTCTACAGCCGCCTCATCGACGGCCTGCTGGAAGCGGGCATCGAGCCGTGGGTCACCCTCTTCCACTGGGACTACCCGCTGGCCCTGGACCGGAAAGGCGCCTGGACCAATCCCGAGAGCCCCCGCTGGTTCGCCGACTACGCCGGCTTCGTCGCCCGCAAGCTGGGCGACCGCGTCAGCCACTGGATGACGCTCAACGAGCCCCAGTGCTTCCTCAACCTGGGCTACGCCCACGCCACCCACGCCCCCGGGGAGCGCTACACGCTGCCCAAGCTGGGCGTCGCCTACAAAAACATCCTCCTGGCCCACGGCCTGGGCGTGCAGGCCGTCCGCACCAACATCCTGCGCCCGGTCCAGGTCGGCCTGGCCCTCCAGGGCAACGCCCGCATCCCGGAAAAGGAGACGCCGGAAAACATCGAGGCGGCGCGGAAGAACTACTTCTCCCTCATCCCCGGGGCCTACTGGGGCCAGGTCGCCTGGACCGACCCGCTCTACCTGGGCCGCGAGCCGGACGGCGTCGCCGAAGTCTACGGCGCGGCGTGGCCGGGCCTCGACAGCGACGACCTGAAGACCATCGCCCAGCCGGTCGATTTCCTGGGCAGCAACTGCTACAGCGGCAGCTACGTCCGGGTGAACGAGGACGGCACCTCCAGCGAGATCCCCTTCGTGGAAGGCAGCGCCATGGGCAGCCTGGACTGGCTCCAGGTGAACCAGGAATCCCTCTACTGGAAGACCCGCTTCCAGCTGGAACGCTACAGCGGCGCGCGGAAGATCCCCATGGTCATCACGGAGAACGGCCTTTGCAACCTCGACTGGGTCGGCCTGGACGGGAAGGTTTCCGATCCGCAGCGGATCGACTACATGCAGCGCTACCTGCGCGGCCTCAAGCGGGCGGCGGCGGAAGGGCTGCCCCTGGGCGGCTACTTCTACTGGTCGGCCTTCGACAACTTCGAGTGGGCGGAGGGCTACAAGGACCGCTTCGGCCTCGTCCACGTCAACTACCAGACCCAGAAGCGGACGCTGAAAGAATCGGCCCACTGGTACCGGGACGTCATCCGCACCCACGGCGCGGGGATCTAACCCAACAGCCGATCCATGCCGCGGCGATACCTCCTCCCCATCGCCGCGGCTTTCCTGCTGGGGGCGGCGATCGCCGCCGCCCGTCCGGTGAAAATGTGGACCATCGACGAACTGGCCGCGCGCAGCGCCGTCGTCGCCAACGGCCTGGTTCTCAATGTCTCCCCCGACGGCCCGGCCCCGCCGAAAAGACTCCTTTCCAACACGCCTGTCCCGCAGCAGGCGTTCCGCGCCCAAGTCAAAATCCTGGCCGCTTTCCAAGGCCAGCCAGCCGCCGCCATCGCCGTCCGCTACAACGCGACCGATATGGAGAAAGCCCGCATGATCATGAACGGCCCCCGGGAGATTTTCTTGGAAAAGGGGAAGCGTTACCGCTTCTACCTCAATCCCGCGCCGGACGGCGACGGCTACGTCGGCGCTTTGGCCGGGGAGTTCGACGACGGGAGCGCCGTCCAGGCCTTGGCCCCCGGGGTGGCCGATGATGCAAAGCCGGTCACGCTGGAGAGAGCCGTCGAGATCGCCCGGGCTTATGTGGCGGCCCATTGGCCCGCCGGCCGCCCGATTCCCGAACATACCGCCGCCTCGGCGGACGGCCTGGGCTGGGTTGTGCAATTCTATTCCAGCCAGGTCTATACTTACCCCCCCTTCACCGCCGACGCGTCGGTCCGGATCGCGGACGGCGGCGTGGCCGCCCCCGATTCCTGGATCGCCCTCGCCTTCGTTCCCCCCATCTCGGTCGACGCCTCGCTAGTGGGGAAACCGGTCCGCATCATGACCGGCCTGGGCCAACAGAATGGCCCGCTCCGCGAAATCCGCGGCGTCGAGGACTGGACGCTGGATATCGACGGCGCCTCGCCCTCACCCGGGCTCGATCCATCCCGCCTCCCGAGCGCCGCTATCTCAAGCCTGCAAATCCTCGCGCCTTAGCGCGCCCCCGGCATCAAGGGGCGGAAGGCGCCGGAGTCGCTTCCGATACGGGCGCGGAGGCAGCCTCCGGGGCCGGGGCGGAGGGCGCCGGGGCGGTCGCGTCGGACAACGTGAAGAGTTCCTTGTACTTCGCCGCCGCCTTGGGGAACTGCGTCTGGCGGTTGTTGTTCGGGTTCGGGCAGAGCTGGTGGTCGCCGTCCGGCGCGCCGACGTCGAAGTAGCAGGCGAAGTAGACGTTGTTCGCCGGGTTCTGGATGAAGCGGTACATCTGCTCGATGTAGTAGGGGTTGTCCAGGCCGCCGTGCTTGTCCTTGCGCAGGCAGACGCCCCACTCCGGGATGGTCAGCGGCTTATGGTGGCGCTGGGAGAAGTCGACCCAGTAGGCCAGGCCCATCTTTTCCTTGGAGCTGGTCACCGTCTTCCACGTGTTTTCGTGGCGGGCGGCGATCGCCGCCTCGTCGCCGTTCTCCGGCAGGGGATAGGTGTTCGGCTGCCAGGACTGGTCGTAGACGTCGACGCCGATCAGGTCGACCACGTCGTCGCCGGGATAGGCCTTCTCCGGGGAGTAGGGCCACCAGGGCTCCATGGCGGGATTCCAGCAGAACTTGAGGTTCTCCGTGCCGGGCACCGCCCGCATGGTGGTGACGATCTGCTTGAAGTAGGCCGCGTAGGCGACGGCGGACTCTTCCTTCTGGGCGCGGTAGTTATACCAGCCGCCGTTGAATTCCCAGCCGAGGCGCAGGACGGTGTTGCCCAGCCCCGCCTTGACGAGGTTCTCCGCCAGGCGCTGGAAATGGATGTTGTAGGCGCCCTTGGCCCCTTCGGCCAGGGAGACGGGGTTGCCCGCGTCGTCGCCCGTCTTGGGGCCGGTCAGGTTCCACGGACCGGGCAGAAGCGGCACGCTCAAGACCAGGCGGCGGCCCGGCGGCCCCTTAAGGATCCAGCCCTTCCAGGTGCCGAGCTGCCATTCCTCGCCCTCGATCTTCGACCAGGATTCGATCGGCATGAAATCTTCCGCCCACATGACCTTGCGGTTCAGCCACGGGCCGTAGGCGTCATAGAGTCCCTTGACGACGCCGCCCTGCCCCCAGCGGTAGACGCAGAAGTACGGCGCGGCGGTATTGTCGTTGATGGGCAGCAGCGCCTCCCCCGAGGGGGCCGCCGCCGCCGTGTCCGCGGCGGGCGCGGGAGCATCCTGGGCCAGGGCCGTTCCAACAAAAGCCAGGGCCAGCACGGCCAGGCGGAGGGGGAGCTTAATCATGAAGTGGCAAAGGGGCGCGCGCCGGAACGCGCCCGGGTCTTCTTTTAGGACAGGAAGACGGAGCGGCGGCGCAGACGCCAGATCAGCACCGTCCCGCCCGCGATGACGAGGGCGACGGAGGAAGGCTCCGGCACGGCGATGGCGGTGCCGTTGAGCTGGACGTTGTCGATGGCGACGCTGCCGCTGGTCGAGGTGAAGTCGTAGGTTTCCTTGATATAAAACGTCGCGAGGTTGTCGACGGCCGTCGGCAGGGTCAGGGTCACCGTGCCGAACGCGCTGTTGATGCCGGGCGTGCCGCTGCTGGGCGTCAAGGTCACCCACGTCGTGCCGTCCGTGCTGTAGGCCCAGGTGATGGTCGCCAGAGCCGTCGTCGTGCTGGTGCTGAAGCGGATCGCGGAGGAGAACGTCAGGCTCGTGTAGCCGGTGCTGCTCAGGGTAAAGGTCAGCGCGTTGCTCATGACCCCGGAATTGAGCATGATGAAAGAACCGCCGGTCGTCGTGTCTCCCGCCAGGCGGTTGACCGTCGAATCGCTGTAAGCGCCCCAGACCGGCGGGCTGGCCGTCGCGCCGCCGTTGACGCCGCTGCCGCCGCTGCCGCTGCCATTCACGCCGGAAAGGTCGAGCAAGCCGTTGGTGAAGACCGCGCCCATCGTGGAATTGCTGGAAAGGGTGCGGGTGGTGGGATTGAAAATTTCCCCGTTATTGCTGCCGGAGGTCACCGCCGTCGCGCCATTGGTCGTGAACTTGCCCACGTACCCACTGCCGAAAACGGCCATCTCATTGTTGAAATCCCAGTATTCCAGCAGCACGGCGTGGGCGGGGAGCGCCAGCGCGAGGAAAGTGGCCACGGCTCCCAGCGTGAGGAGTCCTAAGGAACGGCACCGCGTTTTCATTGCACTAATTTAATCAACAAGCGCACCGACACCACCCCCGACGCTTATGTTATTTCATCAATTTATGTCGAGTTTTGGTCATTTCGGCTTAGTACGGACGCTGCTGGGGGAATGCCCGGTCTTTTGACGAAACCAGTACGAAAAGTGCGGCAACGATTTGAAACCCAGGTCGTAAGCGATTTCCTTCAAGGGGCGGCTCCGGCGCACTTGGACGAGCGCGTTTTCCAGCCGGCGCCTTTCAAAATAACGGCGCGGCGTCAGGCCGAAGTGGCGGAGAAACAGGCGGTTGAGCTGGCTGACGCTCAGGCCCACCCGCGCGCCCAGGATCTCCTCCCGGCACGGTTCCG
The DNA here is from genome assembly GCA_028283855.1 of Verrucomicrobium sp. Lineage (NCBI taxonomy): Bacteria > Pseudomonadati > Verrucomicrobiota > Verrucomicrobiia > Verrucomicrobiales > Verrucomicrobiaceae > Verrucomicrobium > Verrucomicrobium sp. The sequence continues at coordinate 265,859 of JAPWJX010000003.1, forward strand.
AGAAGGAAATATGGTCGAGGTATTCGGCGACGGCCAGGGCGCGCGCGTCGATCGATTCCATGTGGGACGGCTCCAAATGGAGTTCCTCCAGAATGCCCGTAAAGGCCTCGAGCCAGGCGCTGAAGTAGTTCCGCAGGCGGCAGTCGGTCTGGAGGGAGGCGGTCTTTTCCCGCAGGTCGTGGCCCGCGCCGGGAAACTCCTTTTGGACGAAGCGCTCCAGGCGGCGCGTCTTCACCTCAAAGCGGGGAAAGCGGGCGGAGGGAAAGACGAGCGCCACGGGCCAGTCGAAGAGCGGCTTGCCGCCGGGCCAGTGGAGGTGCAGGTGGACGGAAAGCAGCCGGGTGTCCGCCAGGAACTTCTGGCGGCGGGCGCCCTGGCGCGGCAGCACCCAATCGCCCGGCCCGGCCTGGGCGCTCCCTTCGTCGGTGACGATCTTCACCCCCCCCTGCCGGATGAGGAAGATCGACTGGCCGAAGTGGGGGGAAGTTTCCTCCAGGTAGGCGTTCTCGACGGGCCCCTCGTAAATCCAGGCCAGCTCCACCCGCAGGCGGGCCCAATCCTCCAGGCGCAAATGATGAAAGCCCCGACTCATGCGCTGCTCCTTAACTTTTTCCGCCGTCCGTTTCAATGCGGAGATTTTCTTTAAACCGCCGCGGGAGGCCCTATCCTCGCCACGCAGAGAAGCCCCATGCGCCCCACGCCCACCATCCGCCAGCTCGCCCTTCTGGCCGGCGTCTCCCGCACGACGGTGTCGCTGAGCCTGCGCAATCACCCCAGCATTCCCGCCGCCACGCGGGAGCGCATCCAAAAGCTGGCGCAGCAGGAGGGCTACCAAATCGACCCCCTCGTCGCCACGCTGATGACGCAGCTGCGGATCGCCCGCCGGCGCCGCACACAGGAAAAGCTGGTCTACCTCACCTCCTGGAACGAGCGGGACGCCTGGCGCGCCTCGCCGAACGACGCCGCCTTCCACGAGGGGGCCCAGATCGCCGCCGCCCGCCTGGGCTACGACGTGGAGCACATTTGGAGCCAGGAGCCGGGCCTCACCGGCAGGCGCCTTAGCAAGATCCTCTACACGCGCGGCATCCGCGGCGTGATCATCGCCCCGCTCCCGCGCCCCCACCAGCACATCGCGCTGGAGTGGCCCCACTTCGCCGCCGCGGCGATCAGCGAGACGATCATCGAGCCCCACCTCCACCGCACCACCCACTCCCACGGCAACGGGATGAAGATGATGCTCCAGCGCCTCAAGGAAATGGGCTACCAGCGCATCGGCTTGGCGAATCTGCAGGAGCACGAGCGCCTGGTCGGCCACGCCTGGGAAGCATTCTATTACGTCCATCACCACTCCCTGCCCGCGGCCCAGCGGATCCCGCCCCTTTTCCTTCCGACCTGGGAAGAAAAGGCGTTCAGGGAATGGGTCCGCCACCACCGGCCGGACGTGGTGGTGAGCAACCAGCTCCAGCCGCTCCACCTCCTCCAAGCCTGCGGGCATGCCGTGCCGGACGACATCGGCTACGCGTGCCTGGACCTCCCCGCCGCGCAGGATGCGGGCATCGCGGGCATCGACCAGCTGCCGCGCCTCGTCGCGGCGGCGGCCGTCGACCTCGTCATCACCCAGCTGCAGAGCAACGAATTCGGCGTCCCGCACCAGCCCAAGATCGTCCAGCTCGACGGCTGCTGGCGGGACGGCAAGACGCTGCGGGCGCGCACCGCCGCCGCTTTGGCCACCCCTAAATAAGAGAGAGCCCGCCCGGGCTTGACTGTCACGCTGAAAAGGGGGTGCCATTGCAATACATGATTCCTTAGCGTATTCTCATGCGCTCCCTTCTGCTCACCCTCCTCCTGGCCGTTCCCGCCCTGCTGCACGCGGACGAGATCACCTTCTCCGCCGCCACCACCAGCCCCGGACAGACCGACCACATCGCCGTGGGCCTGCACGTCAACGTGCCCAACCTGGGCAATCTGACGCTGGAAATGCCGCAGCTCATTCCCTCCGGCCAGGGTGACTGGATCCGGCCCAGCCTGGGCAAGCTGGAGTGCGACGACACCACCGCCACCGTCCCCTACTCCAACGGCGCGAAGTTCACCTACAAGATCGAGGCCGACCACTCCATCCTCTGCACCTACTCCGGCATCCCCGCCGGATTCAAGTCCCTCTGGTTCTCCATGGTCCTCCCCGGGGCCTTTTCCACCGGCGGCCAATACGGCTTCGGCGGCGCCGACGCGCTCAAGCCCTTCCCCGCCACCCCGGGCAACCGCCACGTGCTGGAAAACCAGGCCTCGCCCTTCCTCCTCGTCAGCCCCGCGGGCGGCGGCGTGCGGATCGAGGCCCCGTCGGAAAGTTTCGGCTTCAACGATTTCCGGCCCGGCTGGAACGCCTTCTCCCTGACCTTCTCCTACCTCTTCAAGGACAACCCGGAGAAAGGCTCCTTCACCCTCCGTTTCCTGCCCCTCAGCGCCCCCGCTTCCGCGCCTGCGGCCGCCCCCGCCCCGGCCGCGGAGAAGGCTCCGGAGGCCGCTGCGCCGCCCGCCGGTACGCCATAGGCGTGCTGCCGTAGCGGCGGCGGAAAAAGAGGCCCAGCTTCGTCGCCGAAGAAAAGCCGCACTGGAAAGCCACCTCCGCCACCGGCAGCCGCGTCGAGCGCAGGAGCCGCGCCGCCGCCTCCATCCGCAGGCCCCGCAGGAACGCGGCGGGGCTTTCCCCCATCTGCTTGAAAAAGAGCCGGCTGAAATGTTCCCGGCTCATCTGCGCCAGGGCGGCCAGCTCCTTCACCCGCAGCGGCTCCTGGTAGTGGGCGCGCAGGTAGGCGGCCGCCCGGGCCAGCGGCTGCGCGGGCTCCGGCGCCCGCAGCCGGCGCACCACCTCCAGGTGAAACCGGTAGGCCGCCACGCTCGCCTCATAAGGATGGCTCCAGCCGCGGCGGCGGCCCTTGGCGATCAGCGCCTCCATTTCCCGCACCGTGGCGGGGGCCAAGGCCACCACCGGCCCGCTCTGCTCCCGCAGCGCGCCCCAAAGCCGCAGGGCCAGCCCGCCGTAGAAATTCAGCCAGGAAAAGACCCACGGCTCGCGCCCGGAGGCGGGGTAGCCGTAGCGGCTGGCCTCCGGCACCAGGGCGATGAAGGCGTGCCCGCGGGGAACGGCGTATTCCCGGCCGCCGAAGGCCATCCTCCCCTCCCCCGAATGCGTGTATTGAAAAATCACAAATGAATCATTTTCACGCCGCCGGTTGTCCCACTGGTAGCGGGGCGATTTTTGAATTTCTTTCGACTCTCCAAAGGAGGAGATGAGAAAGTTCTCTTCGTTGGTCACCCCGGCATCATATCACAAAACGGATAAATATATCACAATTAATGAATGGGCCCGCGCTCCCCGCGCGCTCATCATCGGACCATGAGCGCGAAAATCACCCTCATCGGGGCGGGATCGGTCATTTTCTCCAAGAACCTGATCGGAGACATCCTCCAGTTCCCCGAGCTGGCCGACTCCACCCTCTGCCTCATGGACATCGACCCCCAGCGGCTGAAAATCGCGGAGCTGATGACCAAGCGGATGATCGCCACGCTCAAGGTGAAGGCGAAGGTCGTCGCCACCTTAAGCCAGCGGGAGGCCGTCCGCGGCGCCCGCTACGTCATCTGCACCGTGCAGGTGGGCGGCTACAAGCCGGGCACCGTCCTCGACTTCGAAATCCCGCGCAAATACGGCCTCCTCCAGACCATCGGGGACACCCTGGGCGTGGGCGGCGTCTTCCGCGCCCTGCGCACCATCCCGGTCATCAACCGCCTCGCCCAGGACATCAAGGAAGTCGGCGCGCCGGGCTGCATCCTGCTCAACTACACCAACCCCATGGCCATGAACTGCCGCGCCGTCGACCGCGCGGTGGGCATCCCCCACGTCGGCCTCTGCCACTCCGTCCAGCACACCTCCCAGGACCTCTCCAAATTCCTGGGCGTGCCCTGGGAGGAAACCACCTACCTGGTGGCCGGCATCAACCACATGGCCTTCTTCCTCAAATTCGAGCACAAGGGCCGCGACCTCTACCCGGACCTCTTCGCCCTGCTGAACAAGCGCGGCTTCGACAAGGAAAAGGTCCGCTTCGAAATGATGCGCCGCCTCGGCTACTTCGTCACCGAGTCGAGCGAGCACCAGAGCGAATACACCCCCTACTTCATCCACCACGGCAAGAAGGTCATCGACTCCTTCGACATCCCCATCGACGAATACCTCCGCCGCTGCCAGTGGGCCATCAGCAGCTGGAAACAGACGGAAAAGGAACTGCTGGGCGACGACAAGGGCATCCCCATCCAGCCCCAGACCTTCGAATACGGCTCCTACATCATCCACTCCTGCGAGACGAACACCCCCCGCGTCATCTACGGCAACGTTCCCAACCGCGGCCTCATCGACAACCTCCCGGCGGGCGCCTGCGTCGAGGTCCCCTGCTTGGTCGACGCCCAGGGCATCCAGCCCACCCACGTCGGCCCGCTGCCGCCGCAGCTCGCCGCCATCTGCCAGACGAACATCAACGTCCAGGAGCTGACCGTGGAGGCCGCCCTCACCAAGAAGCGGGAACACATCTACCACGCCGTCATGCTCGATCCCCACACCTCCGCCGTCCTCCCCCTGGACAAGATCTGGGCCATGTGCGACGACCTCATCGCCGCGCACCAGAAGCACGGCCTGCTGGGCCAGTTCACCGAAAGCGTCCGGGGAGCCGCCGCCCGCCGCGCCAAACCCGCGGCGAAGGCCAAGACCGCCGCAAAAGCCAAGCGCCGGACACCCGTCCTCGCCTAATCGCCATGCGCCCCCTCTCTCCCACGCCCCGGACCGACGCCGCGCGCGCGAAAGAAGCCGCCACCCTGGCAAAGAGCCCCCTCTACCGGAAGCTTGACCATCTCTTCCAACTGGCCGCCACCGCCCCCGCCGCGCTCCGGGCACGCCGCCGGACGGCGAAAAAGCGGACCGGCTAGGTCCAGTCGAACCCCACCGCCTCCAGGAAGGCCCGGGCCAAAATCATGTGGCCCGCCTGGTTCGGGTGGACCCGGTCCCACGCCAGCGCGGCGGAATGCCCCCCTTCCAAGGCGCGGTCAAAGGCTGCCTGCGTGTCGACGAAAACCGCCCCGTGCCGGGCAGCCAGCTTCTTCACGATCGCGCCATATTCGTCCATGCGCCGCCGCATCGGGTCTTTAAGACTGGGCTCCAGGTAAAAGGGCGTCATCAACACCAGCCCGTCCAGGAGCGGCTTCGTCTTCCGCAAAAGCGCGTCGAGCGTCTTCTCATACTCCGCGGGCAGCACCTGGATCTCCGCCCGCTTCGGCGAATCGAACTGCCGCCAGACATCGTTGATCCCGATCATCACAGAGAGCCACGTCGGCTTGAGGTCCAGGACATCGGTCTTCCAGCGCGCCTTCAGGTCGCGCACCGTGTCGCCGCTCGTCCCCATGTTGACGATTCGAATTTGGTTCCGGGGCCGGAAAGCGCCCAAGACCGCCTCCACCATCGTCACGTAGCCGCGCCCCAGAGGATCGAAAAGCCCCTCCGCCACCGGCTTCTCCCGGCCCGCGTCGGTGATGGAATCGCCGATCATGAGAAGCTTGGCGCTCGGGGGAATCAGCAAGGGCATCCGCGTTTCTTATCCCTCCGGCTCGAAAAATCAATCGCTCTCGAAGGGAAACCACGCACGCGGAACCCCTACCCAAAACATAAGAATATATACTCTATTGACTTAATAGAATATTGGAATAGGCTAACCCCCATTATGGCTTCCGTCGCCCTCAACCAATACGCCACCCTGCCAAAATCCCACACATACGGGACGCAGGGCATCCGGGACCTCAGCGAGTCGCTCCGGGCCTGCGGCGGGCTTTCGGCGCTGGCCCATGCCGGCCAGCTGGCGGGGAGCGAGCGCGACCATGAAGCGGTTCTCGCCGCCGCCTTGATCCAGGCCGTCCGCCTGGGCGGCTTGCTCAAGGGCGACCTTCCCGTCCGCGTCCTGGGGGACCTGAAGAGCCTGCAAAAAACGGCCCGGACGGCGGCGGAAAACGTCGCCTCGAGCCTGACGCAGTTCCACAGCTACAGCGGACGGCTCCTGCCGAGGTGGCAAGGAGCCTGGAAAGGCGTCGAGAACGCCGTCGCCACGCACTTTGCCGGGGATGAGAAAAACCTGCCGCTGGTTTCCGGCATCGTCGCCGGGGTGAAGCAGGCGGGGGAACGGGCCCACGCCCGGGAAACCCAGGAAGCGGCCTCGCGTTCCGGCCTTTTGGGCGCGATCCAGGCCACGGCCCAGCCCAGGCAAGACCTTTGTCTAGGCGGAATAAACCGCTGACGGCGCGCCCCCCTCCATCCCACCTTTTCAACCGAACCAAAAACCCTTCTTCTTATGGCCACCTTCCTCACCGTCCAAGATTTTCAAAACGCCTCCGCACAGGAAAAAGGCGTCCTCATCGATGTCCGCACCCCGGGCGAATACGCCTCCGGCCACGTGCCGGAAGCCGTGAACGTCCCCCTCAAGGAAGTGCGCGCCGAATCGATCCGCGCCCGCTTCGGCGACCAGCCCATCCACTTCGTCTGCCAAAGCGGGAGCCGCTCGGAACAGGCGGCGAACATCCTGGAACGGGCGGGCTTGAAGAGGGTGTACAGCCTCGACGGAGGGACCGAGGCCTTTAAAAAGGCCGGGGTTTCCCTGGAAACCGGCTCCTCCCCGGCCGCGGCGCACAATTCCGCCCCGGCTCCCGCGACCGCCGCGGCTCCCGTGCCCCGGACGCGCCCGCCCGCCTACCTCCTTTATCCCGAATCCCTAAAAAAGGAAAACTGGGTCGCCCTGCGGGCCGCCCAGGAAGCCTGGCGGGAAGCCCATCCGCAGCCCAAGCCCGCCGAAGTCGTCCATCACGACCTCCCGGACAACGAAGGCTGGCACACGAACGGGAAGGGCGTGAAATCCCGTCCCGAACGGCTGGCGGCGCTCCACGACGGGTTTTCCGGAGAACGCATTCCGAAGGAAACCGCCCTTCCCGGCGGCCTTTCCGCGGCGCGGACTCTCTAAGGCAAGGCGCGGGCGGCGGCCGCTCCGCCGCCGCCTTTTTTCCCACCCACACCTCCCCTCTCTTCCCAGGCGCGGACAGCCTCCGTCGCCCGCTCTTCGTCGCCATTCCACGCCATGAAGCCAATCACCGTCGCCGCCGTCTCCCTCAACCAAACGCCTCTCGATTGGAGCGGAAACCGGAACCGCATCCGCCAAGCCCTGCGCGAGGCGCGGCAGGCGGGCGCCTCCGTGGTCTGCCTGCCGGAGCTCTCCCTCACCGGCTACGGCTGCGAGGACGCCTTCCACGCGCGCGGCACCCACGAAGCGGCGCTCCGCCTCCTGGAGGAGCTGCTGCCCGACACGAAAGGCCTTGTCGTCAGCCTGGGCCTTCCCCTGCTTTACAAAGGGGCCTTGTTCAATACGGTCTGCCTGGTCGTTGACGGCATCCCCGCGGGCCTCGTCGCCAAGCGCTTCCTGGCCGGCGACGGCATCCACTACGAGCCCCGGTGGTTCAAGCCGTGGCCGGAAGGGGTGCGCAAGGGCGTCTCCCTTGCCGGGCATGAGGTTCCCCTGGGGGATCTCCTCTTCGAAATCGGCGGCGTCCGCATCGGTTTTGAAATCTGCGAGGACGCCTGGGTGGCGGCCCGGCCCGGGGCCCGGCTGGCCCTGCGCGGCATCGACCTGATCCTTAACCCGAGCGCGAGCCACTTCGCCTTCGGCAAACTGCGCATCCGCGAGCGGTTCGTCCTGGAGGGCAGCCGGGCGTTCAACGCCAGCTATGTCTATTCCAACCTGACGGGCAACGAGTCGGGCCGGGCGATCTACGACGGCGGCAGCCTCATCGCCAGCGGCGGCAGCCTGGTGGCCCGGGGGCCGCGCCTTTCCTACCGGGACGTCGTCGTCACCACGGCGACCCTCGACATCGACGCGACGCGGATGAGCCAAGCCCGCACCGCCAGCTACCGGCCCCACATCGAGCCCGGGGAGGATGATGCGGTGCGGATCGGCTTCGCCTGGCCCGCGCCTCCCTCCTCCCCCGCGACGTCCCCGTTCAAGGCGGAGGCCTGGGAGGACTCGCCCCGGCTCAAGGAGGAAGAGTTTACCCGGGCCGTGGCCCTGGGCCTCTTCGACTACCTGCGCAAGAGCCGGCTGAACGGATTCGTCGTCTCCCTGAGCGGCGGCGGCGACTCCTCGGCCATCGTCTGCCTCGTGCGGCAGATGGTCGACCTGGCGATCCTCGACATCGGCCTCGACGGGCTGCGGGAAAAACTCGCCTACATCCCGGGAATTGCCGGGGCCTCCAACGCCCGGAGCCTGACGCGCCTGCTGCTGGCCACCGCCTATCAGGCAACGGAGCACAGCTCGGAAGAGACGCGGGCCGCGGCCCAGGCGATCGCCGGGGAGGCAGGGGCGACGCATCTCGAGCTGGACATCGCCCCGCTGGTCGACTCCTACACGCGCCTCGTCTCGGCGGGCCTGGGACAATCCCTGTCCTGGGAGGACGACGGACCCGCGCTGCAAAAAATCCAATCCCGCGTCCGCTCCCCGGGCATCTGGCTAGTCGCGGACCTGCGGCGGGCGATCCTTCTTTCCTCCAGCAACCGCTCGGAGGCGGCGGTGGGCCACGCCACGGTGGACGGCGACACTAGCGGCGGCTTGAGCCCCATCGCCGGCATCGACAAGGCGTTCCTGCGGCAATGGCTGCGGTGGGTGGAAACGGAAGGCCCGCGCGGAATCGGCCCCCTGCCCGCGCTGGCGGCCGTCAACCGGCAGCCACCCGCCGCCGAGCTGCGCCCCGCCGAAGACAGCCAAGCCGACGAGGACGACCTGATGCCCTACCCGGTGCTCGACTCGATCGAAAAGGCCGCGATCCGGGACAAGCTGGCTCCCGTGGAATGCTACCACCGCCTCCGGCGGGAGTTTCCGGCCCGTTCCGCCGGGGAAACGGCGGCCTGGGTGGATCGATTCTTCCGCCTTTGGTGCCGAAACCAATGGAAGCGGGAGCGCTACGCCCCGTCGCTCCACCTCGACGACGAAAACCTCGACCCCAAAACCTGGTGCCGTTTCCCGATCCTCTGCGGAGGGTTCGAGGAGGAGCTGGAGGAATTGCGGAAGACAGTCCAATCCCAGCAAGCCGAATTGGCCCTGCTCTAGAGAAAGATTGCGCGCCCCGCGCTTTTTGGCTTTCCCTGCGGGCAGGGAGGGATTCGAACCCCCGTTGGCCTTGCGGCCAAAGCGGTTTTCAAGACCGCCGCATTCAACCACTCTGCCACCTGCCCCTGGCGGGAATGCCACTCACCCTGCCACCTCCTTTGCCCCAAAACGAGGGCAAAAAGTGGCCGCCGCGCCGCTTCTGCGCTACATTGGCCCATGAAGGAGCCGCGCCGCCAAAGCATCCTGCGCGTCGACAACCGGAATGTGCCGGTCTCCAACCTCGGCAAGATCTTCTACCCCGAAACCGGATTCACGAAGGGCCAGGTCCTCGACTATTACGTCCGCATCGCGCCGGTTCTCCTGCCCCATCTCCGCAACCGGCCCCTGACGCTCAAGCGGTATCCGAACGGCGTGGCCGCCCCCTTCTTCTACGAAAAGGAGTGCCCCTCCCCCCGCCCCTCCTGGGTCGGCACCTGCGCGGTGAAGCGCCGCAAGAAGGCGGGAGAGGTCCATTACTGCCTGGCCAACAACCTGCCCACCCTCCTCTGGGCCGCGAATCTCGGCGACTTGGAGCTGCACACCTTCCTGGCCACCTGCCGCGACGTGGAACGGCCCACGCAGGTCGTCTTCGACCTCGACCCGGGCGCGCCCGCCGACCTGGTCGACTGCGCCGCCGTGGCCCTGCGGCTGCGCGCCCGCTGCGCCGCCCTGGGACTGGAGTGCTTCGCCAAAGTCTCCGGGTCAAAGGGCATCCAGGTTTCCATCCCGCTCAACACGCCGGCGGCGTATGAAACGACCGCGCCCTTCGCCCGCGCGCTGGCCGAGGCGCTGGTGCGGGAGACGCCGGAAAAGGTCGTCTCCAACATGCGGAAGGACCTGCGCAAGGGGAAGGTGCTGGTCGACTGGAGCCAGAACTCGGCCCACAAGACGACGGTCTCCGTCTATTCCCTCCGCGCGAAGGACCGCCCCTACGTCTCCCTGCCCGTGACGTGGAAGGAGCTGGAGACCTGCGCGCGGACGGGGAAAAAGGCCCCGCTCTTCTTCGAGGCCGATGCCGCGCTGAAGCGGGTGTCGAAGCTGGGCGACCTCTTCGCCCCCGTCCTCACGCTCAAACAGAAGCTGCCGCGCGGCTGGGAGAAGAAGCTGGCCGCGCCGGCCGAGGAGGCCCCGGCCCCGAAGCGAAAGAAGCCCGCGCTGAAGGCCTACCGGAAGAAGCGGGACTTCGCCCGGACGGAGGAGCCGGAAAGCGGCGCGCCGAGCCCGCGCGGGAAGGACCCGCTCTTCGTCATCCAGAAACACGCGGCCTCCCACCTCCACTACGATTTCCGGCTGGAGATGGACGGCGTCCTCAAATCGTGGGCGGTGCCGAAAGGGCCCCCGACGCAAAAGGGCGTCCAGCGCCTGGCGATGGAGGTGGAGGACCACCCCATGGACTACGCCCGCTTCGAGGGGACGATCCCCCGGGGCCAATACGGCGGCGGCACGGTGATGGTGTGGGACATCGGCACCTGGCGGCTCTTGGACGGCGGATTGCGGCAGGGGAAGCTCCGCTTCGCCCTCGCGGGAAAGAAACTGCGGGGAGAGTGGTCTCTGGTCCGCATGCGGCGGGAGGGGGAAAAGCCCGCCTGGCTCCTCCTCAAAAGCGGCGCCGCCGCGCGCGCGATCGGCGCGAAGGCCGACGCCGCCTCCGCGCTCAGCGGCCGCTCGATGCAGGAGATCGGGGCGAAATCCCGATCCGTCTGGCAAAGCAACCGGGGCGGCGGCGCGGCGAAAGGCCCCTTCCGCGGCAAGATCCGCGCGCTGCTGGCGCAGCGGAGATAAATGGGGGGAGCCGATGCCGACGACCTTCCTCCTCTCTCCCGCGCGGCTCGACGGAAGGCGGGCGGCCCTTCTTTTCCACCCCCAGGCCGATTTCCCTTTGGCCCAGCGGTTGCGGGCGGGAAAGGTCCCGTTGGGGGAGGTCTTCAGCTTTCTCAGCGGCCTCTATTTTCGCGGGAAATACGCGTATGCCGCCCACTTCGGCACCGCGCTGGTCATCACCTCCAACCGGGGCCTGCTTCCCGCCCAGGAGCCGGTCGGGCTGGGGGAGCTTTCCCGCTTTTCCCGCGTGCCGATCGATCCCGCCGACCCGCGCTACCGCGGGCCGCTGGAGGCTAGCCTCGCGGCCGCCGCGGCCCAGGCGGGGACGGAAACCTCCTTTGTCCTCCTGGGGAGCCTGGCTACGGACAAATACACGGGAATCCTGCGCGCGGCCCTAGGCGCGCGGCTTCTCTTTCCCCCCGCTTTCCTGGGCCGGGGCGACATGAGCCGGGGCGCGCTGCTCCTCCGGCAGGCGGCTCTTTCGGAAGAGCTGGAATACGCCTCGATCGCAGCCCTGCCTCCCCAGGCAAAAGCGCCGGCACCCCGCGCCGTCCCTGTGCAGAATGCAGCCGTACGAGGAGGCAGGCGCCTCCGCCGAGCTATTTAAAATTTACTGGGGGCCAATGGGTTACGGATATTTTTGGCTCCCTGGAACAGAGGATGCCCCCTGGGAGGGATGAGCACGCACACCAACTATGCCATGCGCCGCAATCAGAACGTTGGCGCAGGCGAAAAGATCAAAGAGAAGGCCACGGCTCTCTACGAGAAAATGACCGGCCAGGATAAGGTCACCACGCTGGAAGATCTCTTTGTGGAGCAGCTGCAGGACCTTTACTCCGCCGAAACGCAGCTGATCGAAGCCCTGCCGAAGATGGCCGAGGCGGCAAACAATATCGAATTGCGCCGCGGCTTCCAAGTCCACTGGGAGGAGACAAAGGGCCACGCCCGCCGCTTGGAACAGATCCTTTCCCGCATGGGGAAGAGCGCCAAGGGCAAGACCTGCAAGGCGATGGAAGGCCTCATCAAGGAAGGCGGCGAGGCGATTTCCGAAAACGCCACCCCCGAGGTGAAGGACGCCGCCCTCATCGCCGCCGCGCAGCGCGTGGAGCATTATGAGATCGCCGGCTACGGAACCGTCCGCACCTACGCGGGCCTTTTGGGCGACGGCGTCGCGCAGAAAATGCTCCAGCAGACCCTCGACGAGGAAGGCGCGACCGACAAAAAGCTGACCGCCGCCTCCGAGAAGCTCAACGTCATGATTCCCATCTCCTAAACCTCAACCCAAGGGGGACGGCATTTCACGATGCCGTCCCTCTTTTCTTTTTCCATGAATGCCTCCTCCTCCATACAGCCCGCCAAGCCGAACGCCGCCATGCAGGCCATCCTGGACGCGCACACGGCGATGGGGCCTCTGCCCATCGAGACGCTCACCCCGGAGCAGGCCCGCCTGATCCCGCTGCCGGACCGCGCCGCGATCGCCTATTACGGCCAGCATTTCACCAAGAAGGCGCTGGCTCCGCTGCCGCTGCCGGTGGGGGAGACGCGCCACCTCCTCATTCCCACGGCGGAGGGCCGCCTCGTGGCCCGCCTTTACACGCCGAAGGGGGAAGCCCCGGAGGAAGGCTGGCCGCTTGTCGTCTACTTCCACGGCGGCGGCTGGGTCCTGGCCAACCTAGACACCTACGACGCCTCCTGCCGCGCGCTCTGCAACGGCGCGGAGGCCATGGTCCTGGCCGTCCACTACCGGCAGGCTCCGGAGCATCCCTGGCCCGCCGCGATGAAGGACGCCTACGCCGCCTTCGAGTGGGCGGCGGCCCATGCCCCGGGCCTCGACGCCGACCCGAACCGGATCGCCGTGGCGGGGGAGAGCGCGGGGGGCAATCTGGCCGCCGTCGTCTCCCAGATCGCGCGGGACAAGGAGGCGCAGCTGCCGCTCCATCAGCTCCTCATCTATCCCGTCACCGACCTGCTCCACGGGATCGAAAGCCCCTCCGCGGAGGAGAACGCGGAGGCCCGCCCCCTCAACCGCGCCATGCTCCGCTGGTTCTACGGCCATTACGTGCCGGAGCGGGAAGACCGCAGCCATCCCTATATCTCCCCCCTTTACGGCGAGACGGCGGGGCTGCCGCCCGCCACCGTCATCCTGGCCCAGATCGACCCCTTGCGAAGCGACGGGGAGGCCTACGCCGTGAAGATGGCCGAGGCCGACGTCCCCGTGACTCTCAAGATTTACGAGGGGGTGACGCACGAGTTCTTCGGCATGGCGGGCCTGATCCATGAGGCGACCGACGCCGTCGCCCTGGCGTCCAAGGAACTGCGCCAGGCCTTCGACGAGGCCTCGCGGGCGCTGGCCGACCTCGACGTCGAATAAAACGCTTTCCGCTCCCCTTTCTGAACGGCGATTCAGCCTGGGCCCTTTCGCTTTTTAGGCGGCGCGGGCCAAGGCCGGCTCCGGCCGCGAAATTTCTTTCCGCGGGGCGCGGCCGCTGGCCGCCAGCAGTCGGCGCAGGGCCTCCAGCCGGGGACCGTAGACCTCGTGCCGCCGGTAGTCCTCCAGCGGCATCTCCAGCCGCTCCGCCCAGGTGCCGGAGCCGTAGCTGCCGGGCAGGTTGAAGCGCTGGAGGTTTCCCAGCATGTCGCTGGATAGGAGCGCCGCCAGCGCGCACGGGGATTCCAGCAGGGCGCGGTGGAAAGCCTCGAGCAACGGGGTGTCGAGCGCCTCCGGCGCGGGCGTCTCCGGATTCCAGCCCACCAGGGAAAGGAGGTTTTTCAAATCGCCCGCGGCGAAGCTGCCGGGGGTGCGGGCTCCCTCCGCCAGGTGCTTGTAGTAGGCGGCCAGCGGCGCGTGGTCGTGCGTGCCGTAGGCGGCCATGCTCAAAACGCGGCGGGCGGCCAGCGGCCGCAGGGAATTGTCCGGCAGCCGGTCGAACTCGATGAAGGAGAGCGTCGGCATGGCCAGTTCCTCGACGGTCTGCCGCATGTAGCCGGTCATGTCCTCCATCAGCTCTCCCACCAGGCCCATGTCCCCCGCCGCCTCCTGGAGGGCGGAGAGGATCTCCCGCCCCTGCAGCGCGTTCATCTGCGCCGTGTGGGGTTCCGCGTCGGACCCGGGGACGAAGCGGGGCATCTTCCCGCCGGTGCGGGCCAGGATCTCCTCCACGGTAAGGCGGGAGAATTCCGTGTGCTGCGCGCCGCCCGCCCACGGCAGCATGTAGGCGCGGAAGTAGCCGCGCAGGTGGTCCAGGCGGCAGAGGTGGAAATAGCGCCGCTCCAGCGCCAGGCGCGCCTTGAGCCATTGGAAGCCTTCCGAGCGGTGGTTCTCCCAGCGGAAGGGCGGAAAGCCCCAGTTCTGCCCCCAGCGTTCGGAATCGGCGCTGGTGTCGAAGGAGCCCAGGGGCGGCGAGCCCATGTTCCACTCCAGGTCGAAGAGTTCCGGGCGGCTCCACGCGTCGACGCTGGCGCGGCTGACGCCGAAGGACATCTCCCCCATGAGGAGGACGCCCCGCTTCTCCGCGTAGGCGCGCGTGGCCCCCCACTGGCGGGCGGCGACCCATTGGATGTAGGCCAGGCCGTCCCGCGTCTCCTGGAGGATGGCGCGCTCCGGCGCCTGGCTCAGCCAGTTCTCCGCCGTGGCCGGCTTTTGGTGCTCGGGGCGCCATTCGGTCCAGTTGGCGTTGCCCTCATACTCCCAGGCCAGGAGGCGGAAAAGCGTGTAGGCGGGCAGCCAGGAGGCGTTTTCCTTTTGGAAACGGGCGAACTCCCGGGCCGGCGGGCTCTCCGCCGGTTGGGTGTTGAGAAAGTGGCGGTAGCTGGCCAGCAGGACGTGGATCTTCAGCGGCAGGACCGAGTTGTACTTCACGCGCCCCTGGCGGAGCCGCTCCAGCCAGGCCGCCGGAGCGGCCCGCTCCAGCCGCTCGCGCGGGATGAGGCCCGGCACCTCCTCCTCCGTCAGGGCCAGGAGGGCCGGGGAGAGGGCGGCGGAGCTGACGGGGTTGTAGGGGCTGTGGTCGCCGATCGTCTCATGGATGGGAAGGATCTGCAGGAAGGCAAATCCCATCTCCGCGCAGAAGTCGACCGCCTCCCGCACAGCCAGGGTGTCGCCGATGCCCGCATCCCCCTTCCGCCGCAGGGCGAAGGCCGGGACCAGGAGTCCGGCCCATTTCCGCTCCGGATCGATTCTCATCGGGAAGGAGGCGGCGCGGCGACCAGGCGCGGCGGGCGGATGCGGGGCCGGTCGATGCGCAGATGGCCGCGCGGGCGCAGCCGTTTCTTGGGCAGGCGCAGGGGGATGGGCCGCCCTTCCCGCGCGGAGCGGTAGAGCGCCTCGACGATCTCAACGTCGATGAGCCCCTCCATGCCGGAGGGCTCCGGCTCCAGGTCCTCCAGGATGCAGCGGGAGAAATAGAGCAGCTCCGGGGCGAACTGGTCGCGGCGGGCGAAGGTTTTCACCCGGGTTTTCCCGCCGACGGTCAGGGCGTGGCGGGGCGGGGCGGTGTAATCGTAGCCGTTCTCGACGACGAGTTTTCCCTCCGTGCCGACGACCTCGTAGCACGACTCGTCGGCCGCGCCGAAGCTGGTGGTGAAGGCGGCCAGCCGCTCTCCGGGGAAGCGCAGGAGGGCGCCGGTCATCTCGTCGATTTCCCGGAAGCGGCGGTCCCCTCCGCGGCGGGCGGTAAAGGCGAAGGCCTCGACCGGCTCCGCCTGGAAAAAGGAGCGGGCGGCGTTGATGCAGTAGACGCCGATGTCGTAGACGGTGCCGCCGCCCATCGCGCGCTTGGTGCGGATGTCCCCTTCCCGGACCTGCATGGTGAAGACGGAGCTGAAGAGGCGGGGGTCGCCCAGTTTTCCGGAGCGGACCAGCTCGACGGCGGAGAGGTTGGCCCGCTCGAAGTGGAGACGATAGGCCGTCATCAGCTTCACGCCGTAGCGGTGCGCCGCGTCGATGATCTTCCTGGCCTCGGCGCGGGTGACGGAGAGCGGCTTCTCGCACAGGACGTGGGCGCCCGCTCGGGCCGCCCGCACGGCGTATTCGCAGTGGAGATGGTTCGGCAGGGCGATGTAGACGGCATCGACCTGCTGCTCTTCCAGCCCCTTTTCAAAGTCCCCGTACGCGTAGGCCGCCTTCAGGCGGTATTTCTTGAGGAGAGGGTCGCGGTGGGCCGGATCCCCGTGGAAGAAGGTGGCCAGCTCGGAGTTTTCCCGCGCCTGGGCGAAGGCGGGCAGCACCGCCACCTGGGCGATGTTTCCCACGCCGACGACGGCGTAGCGGATTTTTCTGCGGGACCGGGGCTGGATCATGGCGGGCTCTCCTTCCGCGCGCAGGCGGGGGGAGAACCGCGCTCGATCCCTTAACATCCTCGGGAAAGCGCCCTTGTCAAATGGGAGGGGCCGCGAACTTTAGATCATTCCCGCCTCGTCGGGGGCGGCCCCCTGCCCGCCCTCCAGCCGCAGGAGGCGGAGGCGGCGCAGGCCCTGGCCCCCCACGTCTTCCGCGATGAGGCGCAGGCCGTCGACATCGACCTGCTCGCGCTTGGCCGGGGGGCGTCCGTAGCGGTCGATGGCCCATTCCCGGACGGTTTGGGCGCTCTCCGTCGGCAAGGCGGTCCAGCCGGTCTCGTTGGCCAGGTCACGGATGGGGATGCCGGCATCGACCAGGACGGCGTTTTCGCTCAGCTCGTAGAAGGGGCCTTTCTCGATGTCGAACTCGTCGCGAATGTCGCCGACCAGCTCCTCCAACACGTCCTCGAAGCTGACCAGGCCGACCAGGCGGTCCTCCCCGTCGACCACGACGGCCAGGTGGCTGCGGGACTTGCGGAAGAGCTCGAGCATCGTCGGCAGCTTCGTCTTGGGCAGGAAGGTCAGGACGGGGCGGACCAGGGGGTCGAGGATCGTCTGGGTTCCCAGGGCCTGGTATTGCCACAGCAGCTCGGCGACCAGGACGACGCCGACGACGTGGACGCCGTCCGCCGCGCAGACGGGGAAGCGGCTGTAGCCGCTGCGCTGCACGACCGCCAGGTTCTCCTGGAAGGTGGCGTCCGCCCGCAGGGTGATCACGTGGTCCCGCGGGACCATGATCTGCGCGGCGGTCGTCTCCTTGAGCCGGAGCGCCTTGATCATGATCTGGTTGATGAGGACGTCGGAGGGGTGCTCGTGGGTGGAGGTCAGGAGCACGTCCCGCAGCTCTTCCGGGGTGAAGCCGTGCTCGTCCCGGGAGGGAGTCGTGCCCAAAATGCGAAGGATCAAGTTGGCCGAGGTCCGCAGGACCCAGATGAACGGCATGAAGACGTAATAGAAAAGGACCAGCGGCGGGGTGAACCAAAGAATGACCGTCCGGGGCCGCTGCAGGGCGATCCGCTTCGGCACCAGTTCTCCCAGGACAATGTGAAGGGCCGCCGTGATGCCGAAGGCCACCAGGAAGGAGATAAAGGCCAGGAGCTTCTCATGGCCCGGCCCCAGATGGGGGAAATAGGCGTCGACCAGGGGCTCGGCCATCCCCTCCCCGACCCATCCCAGGCCCAGGCTGGTGAAGGTGACCCCCAGCTGCCCGGCGGAGATGAAGCGGTCCAAGTTTTGGGTCACCCGATACGCGATGCGGGCGCGCCAATTCCCCTTCTTGGCCAGGGGACGGAGCTGGGTGGCCCGGACGCGGACGATGGCGAATTCCGTGGCGACGAAGTAGGCGTTGGCCGCCACCAGGACGAAAAGAAGGGCAATATCCCGTACCAGATGAGGGTCGGTGACGGGGGCGTTCATGAAAGGGCGTGAGCATAGTTTGTTTCCCTTTCGGGTCAAGAAAGGTCCCTTTTTCCTCTTTTCTTCCCGCCTCCGGCCGGTACATATTCCGGCTCCTTTATATATGGAAGAGATCGAAGGCCTGACCGAGCAGACGCAAGAGCATATCCACCACCACGCCCAGCACGGCGGGGGACCGGGATGGGTTTCCTGGGTCGCCTTGATGACGGCCATTCTTTCAGCCTGCGCCGCAGTCGCCGCCCTGCTCTCCGGCGGCAGCGCCAACGAGGCGATGCTGGAACAGCTCCATGCCTCCGACCAATGGGGCTACTACCAGGCCAAGGGGATCAAGTCGGCCATCGCCCAAACCCGCAGCGACCTCCTAGTCGCCGCCGGAAAGCAGCCGGACGAGGCTCTGGAAAAGAAAATCGAGCAGTACAAGGAAGAGCAGGCGGAAATCAAAAAGGAGGGGGAGGAACATGAAAAAGAGTCCCGCGCCTCCTTCGCCCGGCATGAAACGTACGCCAAAGCGGTCACCTTCCTCCAGGTGGCCATCTCTATCGCGGCGATTTCCGTCCTGACCAAAAGGCGGCGCTATCTTATTGTGGCCCTGGTATTTGGAGCGGGGGGCGCCGCCTTCCTGCTTTACGGCTTCCTCCACGCCTTCTAGGTAAACCCCGCTCGTACGCGGCGTTGACAAAAGAACGGGGGTCGATACCATCGACCCCCACTATGGTTCCTATTTCTCAGGCTTGGACGGTTGCCAGCTACGTCCTCAAGCAGAAACTTTCCGGCAATAAGCGGTATCCGCTGGTGCTCATGCTGGAGCCCCTCTTTCGTTGCAATCTGGCCTGCGCCGGCTGCGGCAAGATCCAATATCCCGACCACATTCCTCAACAAGCGCCTGACCCCCGAGCAGTGCTGGGCGGCGGCCGACGAATGCGGCGCCCCCATGGTCAGCATCCCGGGCGGCGAGCCCTTGATCCACAATGAGATCGACCAGATCGTGGCCGGCCTCGTGGAGCGCAAGAAGTACATCTACCTCTGCACGAACGCCCTTCTCCTCAAGAAGAAGCTCGATCTCTTCACGCCCAGCAAATACCTGACCTTCAGCGTCCACATGGACGGCGGCAAGGAAGACCACGACGAGGCCGTGTGCCGCGACGGCGTCTACGAGACCGCCCTGGAAGGCATCAAGGAGGCGGTCAAGCGCGGCTTCCGCGTGACCACCAACACCACCCTTTTCGACGGGGCCAACCCCGAGCGCGTCCGCAAGTTTTTCGACGAGATGATGAAGCTCAACGTCGAAGGCATGATGCTCTCCCCCGGCTACAGCTACCAGAAGGCGCCGGACCAGGAGCACTTCCTCCACCGGGAGAAGACCCAGAAGCTCTTCCGCGAGATCCTCAAGGACCGCAAGAAGAGCTGGCGCTTCAACCTCTCCCCGCTCTTCCTGGAATTCCTCCAGGGCCACATCGACTACGAGTGCACCCCGTGGGGCAACCCGACGTACAACATCTTCGGCTGGCAGAAGCCCTGCTACCTCCTCCAGGAAGGCTACGTCAGCACCTTCAAGGAGCTGATCGAGGACACCGCCTGGGAAAACTACGGCCACAAGAGCGGCAACGCGAAGTGCGCCGACTGCATGGTGCACTGCGGCTACGAGGCCTCCTCCGTGGACGACACCTTCAGCTCGCTGGCCGGCTTCGCCCGGACGGTGCGCGCCACCCTGGCCCCCACCCGCTAAAACCTATGCCGAACGCCGTCGACTCCATTCCCGCACCGATCCAGCCCGTCCCGGGCTCGGCCTTCACCTTCGCCAACGACGCCGAGCGCCGCCAGGTCATCGACGCCGCCTTCGACTACCGGGGCGACATCACCCTGCACCTGCAGAGCGGCGCCACGATGGAAGGCTACCTCTTCAACCGCAACGCGGACGGGAAGCCCCCCACCGTGCAGATGCTGGTGAAGGGGCAGGAGGTTCCCCAGAACCTCCCCTACGTCGACATCGCCGGCATCACCTTCTCCGGCCGGGACACCGCCGACGGCAAGTCCTACCAGACCTGGAAAGAAAAGAAGCACGGCGAGCGCCAGGCCGAGGCCGAAGCGGTGAAGAAGGAAATGGAGGCCCAGGGCTACCTCTAAGCCCGGGCTTTTCCTTCCTTTTTCCTTTCTCCCCCCGGCCCATGCGCCGCGACCTCAACTGGAAGACGCGGCGGGAAGACGGCACCCGCTACGAGGTGCGCGTCGTCTACTTCGGCAAGAAGTTCAAATTCCAGTTTAAAGAACAGGGCGCCGAGCGCTGGGACTACGACCGCAAGCCCGACCGGGCCGACATGGAGGAGTTCCTCTCCACCCTGGAGCGCTACTACCAACGCAGCCGCGCCACCCTCCATGAGCTGGAGGAAGGTCGCCGGATGATGGCCGAGTTTGAGCGGCGGGCAAAAGCCTAGGTTTTCCTACCCCCTTGCCCTCCCCCAAAACCGCCCCATAGTACCAGGGTGGCGGTCACCCTCCTCGATGCGGTCCGGGGCGGATTTCCCGATCCCGGCCAGGCCCGCCCCGACGGCCTCCTGGCCGTGGGGGGCGACCTTTCCCCCGAACGCCTCGTCGACGCCTACCGGCGCGGCATCTTCCCCTGGACGGACAACCCCGTCACCTGGTGGTCCCCTCACCCGCGCGCGATTTTCGAGCTGAAAACCTTCCAGCCCCCCCGCCGCCTGGCGCAGAAGATGCGCCAGAACCGCTTCCACATCACGCGGGACCGTGCCTTCGCCGCCGTCATCGCCGGGTGCGCCGCACCCGCCCCGGGCCGGGAGGAGACCTGGATCTCCCCGCGTTTCGTCCTGGCCTATAAGGAGCTGCACCGCCAGGGCGTGGCCCACAGCGTGGAGGTGTGGGAGGGGGACGCCCTGGCAGGCGGCCTCTATGGCGTCGCCCTGGGCGGGTTCTTCGCCGGGGAATCGATGTTCCACCGGGTGACCGACGCCTCGAAAATCGCCCTGGCCTTCCTCATGGAGCACCTGCGATCCCGGGGCTTCGCCCTCTTCGACACCCAGGTGGCCACGCCGCTCACCCGCTCGCTCGGCGCGGTCGAGATCGCCCGGGACGACTACCTGCGCCGCCTCCACGACGCCCTCCAGCTCCCCGCCGTTTTTTAAGAACCCTTCCTCACATGACCGACCCCCTCCTCAAAGGCGATCCCGCGGGCAGCCGCTGGGAAAAGATCCCCACCGTCCTCTTCCCCGATCCGGAAGCCGCCGCCCGCGCCGCCGCCGCCGAGATCGCCGCCCTCATCCGCCGCCGGGAGGCCGCGGGGGAGCGCACCGTGCTGGGGCTGGCCACCGGCTCCACGCCGATCGGCGTCTACCGGGAGCTGGTCCGCCTGCACAAGGAAGAGGGCCTTTCCTTCCGCCACGTCACCACCTTCAACCTGGACGAGTATTATCCCATGGCCCCGCAGGCGGTGCAGAGCTACCGGCGGTTCATGGAGGAGCACCTCTTCTCCCGCATCGACATCCCCCGCGCGCAAACCCACGTGCCGGACGGCACCCTGGCCGGGGGCGACGTGGCCGCCCACTGTGCCGCCTACGAGCGGGCGATCGCCGAGGCGGGCGGCATCGACCTCCAGCTCCTGGGCATCGGCCGGACCGGCCACGTCGGCTTCAACGAGCCGGGCTCCCTGCGCCGGAGCGTGACGCGCCTCATCACCCTGGACCCCGTCACGCGGCGGGACGCGGCCCCGGCCTTCGCCGGGGAACAGGCGGTGCCGCGCCGCGCCATCACCATGGGGCTGCGCACCATCCTGGGCGCGCGGCGGATCCTCCTTTTGGCCTTCGGCACGCACAAGGCGGCGGTGGTCCGCGCCGCGGTGGAGGGGGACGTCTCCCCCGCCCTGCCCGCCTCCTTCCTCCAGGAGCATGAGAATGCCGTGGCCGTCCTGGACACGGAGGCGGCGGCGGAGCTTTCCCGCGTGAAGACGCCGTGGCTGGCCGGGGCCCTGGCCGATCTGGGCCTTTCCTGGGATTTCCCCACCCTGCGCCGCGCCGTCCTTTGGCTGGCCGGGCAGCGGAAGAAGCCGATCCTCAAGCTGACGGACGAGGACTACAACGAGGGCGGCCTGCAGGAGCTTTTGGCCGAACACGGCTCCGCCTACGAGATCAACCTCCACGTCTTCCGCGCGCAGCAGCGGACGATCACCGGCTGGCCCGGCGGCAAGCCGAACCGGGAGAACGAGGTCTTCCCCAAGCGGGTCCTGGTCTTTTCTCCCCGGCCGGACGACGCGGCGGCCGCGATGGGTGGCACCCTTTCCCGGCTGGTCACCCAGGGGCACGAGGTCCACATCGCCTACCAGACCAGCGGCAGCCTGGGGGTGAGCGACACGGCGGCCCGCCGCTTCGTCGACACCGCGCAGGAGGCCGCTCCCGGCCCGGCCTGGGACGCCTTCCGCCAAGCCTTGGACGGGAAGAAAGACGAGACCGATTCCCCGCAGGTGCTGGCTCTCAAGGCCCTGCTCCGCCGGGGCGAGGCCCGCGCGGAAGCCCGTTTCACCGGCCTCCCGGAGGACCGGCTCCACTTCCTCAACCTTCCTTTCTATGAGACGGGCACGGTGAACAAGCAGCCCCTGGGCGAGGCCGACGTGGCCCCCCTGGCCGCGCTCCTCTCCCAACTCCAGCCTCATCAGGTCTACCTCTCCGGCGGCCTGGCCGATCCCCACGGCACCTGCCGCCTCTCCTTCGAGGCGCTGCGCCGCGCCTGGGAACGGGTGCGCGGGGAGGCCTGGATGGAAAAGGCCGCCCTCTGGCTCTACGGCGGTTCCGGGCGGGTCTGGGAGGCGCACGAGATCGACCTGGCCGTGCCCCTAAGCCCCGGCGAGCTGCTCCATAAGCGGACGGCCCTCTTCCTCCACGAAACCCAGCGGGAACGGATGCTCCACCTGGAAGCGCCGCCGGAGGATTCCGCCCGGGACGTGGCCCGGCTCTATGACCGGCTGGGTTTGGCCGAGTATGAGGCGATCGAGACTTTCGCCCGCTGGCGGCCTTGAAATAGCCTATTTCGCCGCGCCGACGAGCGCGTCGAGCCCCTCGATCACCCCCGCGCCGTAAAAGGCCTTGGCCGCGTAGCCGCCCTGGGCGCGGACCTTCCGCTGCACTTCGCCGATGGCGTTGCCCGGGCAAATGAGGCCGTGGGCGTAGCGCGTCTCCAGCATCGGCAAGTCGTTGTGATGGTCGCCCGCGGCGATCGTCTCCTCCGGCGTGACGCCGAGGATCCCCTGCAGGTAGCCAAGGCAGCCCCCCTTATGGAAATCGACGTGGGAGAAGCGGAAGTAAGGCCCGTTGCGGACGACGGCCAGCTCCGGCCAGCGGGCGATCTCCTCCTCGATGAAGGCGGCGATCCGCTCGATCTCCCGGTCGTGCCGGGCGCGGATGGCCACGGGGGACCAGGCGTCGGCCAGAAGCTCCGCACCGGTCTCGCTCCGCACGAATTCCCGCAGGCGGTCCCAGAACGGGGCGACCCGCTCGAAGAGCGCCGCGTGGACGGCGGTGGCTCGGCGGTTCCAGCCGTAGTCGCCGATGGGGCGGTGGTCATGGATTTTGTAGACCTCCCGCTCGGTTAAAATCAGCCAGTCGGGCGAGAAAGGGAACCCGCGCTCGACCATGGCCAGGGCCAGGCTGTCCCACCAGCGGCCGGTGTTGAGAACCCAGATGAACTCCCCCTTCTTCCGGTATTCGGCCAGGCGCTGGAAGAAAAGGGGATTGGCGGGGACGCCCTTCTCGAAGTCGATCAAGGTCCCGTCCAGGTCGGTGCTCAGGAGTCGCCAAGGACGGGCGGGCGCGGTAGAAGGGGCCATGCGGAAGAGGATCCTATCATGAAATGGCTCGAGGCGTGCAAGGCGTCCGAGCTGGCCGCCGGCCAGCCCCGCTGCGTGGAGGCGGAGGGAGGGCGGATCGCCCTTTTCCGCACCGCGACCGGGGTCTACGCCATCGACGACTTTTGCCCCCACCGCAGCGGGCCGCTCCACCAGGGCTGGCTGACGGGGGATACGGTGGCCTGTCCCTGGCACCAGTGGGTTTTCCGCCTGGAAGACGGCCACTGCACGAACATCCCGGGACAGAAGGTCCGCACCTTCCCCGTGGAGGAACGGGACGGGACGCTCTGGATCGGGGTTTAGGCTCCGATCAGTAGACGATGCGGATGCCGCCCGTGATGCTCTGGGCGGAGTAGTTTTCCTGGCCGATCTGCGCGTCGTAGCGCACGAAGACCAGGGAGCCGCTGTTGAGAATCATGCTGACGCCGCCGCCGAGCACCGCCGCGTCGCGCGGCAGGCCGCTGGCGTTGACGGTGAAGGCGCCCGTGCCGGGGACGACGAAGGCCTCGCCGATGGTGTGGGAGGTGTCGAGGCACTCGTGCTGCCAGGAGGCGTCGAGCTGCGGGCGGATGGTCAGGCGGCGCCAGGTGGTGTGGAAATCGTAGCTGACGCGGCCGCCCAGGTTGGCGACGAAGGAATCGACGCTTTGGGTGCCGATGAGGAGGTTGCTGGCCCCGGCGCCGGTTTCCATATAGGAGCCGATGTTGATGTGGGTGTATTGGCCGCCCAGGACCGGGCCGTAGGTCAGGTTGCCCGCGTGGAACTTGTAGCCGGTATCGAAGGCAACACCGTATTGGTCGCCGTCCGGCTTGCCCTGGGCCACGGCGTTGGTGATGGGCACGGCGCGGGTGACGGTACCGACGTTGAAGCCGTAGTAGCCCCGGCCGTTGATGTACCAATCGCCCCGGGTGTAGCTGCCGTAGGGGCCGAAACGGTAGTTGTTCATCGCCAGGCGGCTGCCCAGGGAGTCGAGATCGGCCGTGGTCCGGCCGTAACCGCCCAGGAAGCCGATCGTCCATTCCTTGCTCAGGCGGTAGTCGGTGCCCACGGTGAAGTCGACCGTGGTGGTGTCGACCGCGTTCTGGGTGGCGGTGGCCGACTGGCTGGCCAGGATGGCGTTGCCGGTGACGAAGGTGCCCCAGCGGCGCAGGAGCGGGTCGTCCCCGCCCACCTGGTCGGGCGTGTCGGTCATGGTCGCCGTGTCGGATTGCATGGCGGGATTGAAGGCGTAGAGCTGGCCGGAGAGCTGGGAGAGGCCGGGGTTGTCCGCGTCGACCAGGCTCATGCCGCTCCAGTCCATGCCGCCGGTCAGGCCGCTGCGGATCGCCTCCAGGCGGTTGTCGAGGAGGACCCCCTCGAAGACCAAGTCGCTGAGGACCTGATGGTTGATGGTGTTGACCATCGTCTGGATCTGGGAATTGTTCCCCAGGTTTCCGGAAGAGGGAACGGCGTTGAAGTCGCCGCCCGCGCCGTTGAAGTTCTCGTAGGTGTAGGAGACGCCGTTAATGACCAGGGTGCCGCTGTTCGGATGGGCTTCCAGGTAGGCATTGGCCGCCGCGGCGTCATAAGCGGAGATGCTTAGGTTGAGGTGCAGGTAGGAATATTGCGCCGTCTCGCCCACAGCAAGGGAGGTATTGCCGTCGATGATGCCGTTGATGGTGGGGAAGCCGCTCAGGGTGATGTTCACCACCGTGGTGCTGGAGCCGCCCGCGCCGATGGCGATGCCGCCCGGGGCGTTGATGTTGCCGCTGTTCGTGATGGTGACCGAGCCGGTGGAGGAGGCGTAAATGCCGTAGAGGCTGCCGCTGCCGGAGACGTCGATATTTCCGGAATTATTGATGCTGATCGACCCGCCGCTGGAGGAGGAGGCGTAGATGCCGTAGGCGGATGAGCCGCGGCTGGCCACGGTGATGTTCGCCTGGTTGATCAGGTCGATGTTGCCCGCCACCGTCCGGGCGGAAAGGCCGACGGCGGAGCCCCCGCCGGAAGCGCCGCTATGGCCCACGGCGACGTCTCCCGCGTTCGACACGGAGATGTCCCCGGAACCCGCGGTCTGCGCGTCGAGGCCGTAGAGGGAAACGGCGGCCGCGCTGGTGTCGTCGGCGGAAAGGTCGCCCGCGTTGACCACGCTGACCAGGGCGCTGCCCAGGCTCTGGTAGGTCCGGATGGCCGCCGCCCCCCCGCCGCCGCCGGTGGCGGTCACGGAACCCTGATTGGTCACGGTCACTCCGCCCGTGCCGGCGTTCTCCGCATCGACGCCGGTGGCCCGGGCGCCGGTGCTTTGGACGTTCACCTGGCCGGTGTTGTAGACGAAGGCCGCGCTGGCGCTGGAGGCGCTGCCTTCCACCGCGTGGATGCCGAAGGCGTTGGAGGAACCGATGCCGGTCACCGAGCCCGCGTTGCTCACCGTGACGCCGCCCTGGCCGGAGTTGACCGCGTCGAGCACGGCCGTGTTCGTGCCGGAAAGGGAGCTGAGCGCGCCGGTGTTGCTCACCGTGACGGCGGCGGTGGAAGCGGCGTCGCAGCTCGTAGGCGCGGATGGCGGTGCCGCCGCCGGAAACCGCCGCGAGGTTCGTCACCCCGACGCCCGACGCCCCGGCGTTTTCCACGTCGAGGCCGATGCCGTTGAGGCCCCCGGCGGAGACCGCGCCGGCATTGGTGAGGGTCAGGACGTTCAGGTTGTTCGTGTTGGCCTGGACGTCGCGGATGCCGATGCCGTTGGTCCCGGTGACGGAGACGGTCCCGGAGTTGACGATGTTCTGCAGGCCGGTGCCGTCGTTCTCCACCCAAAGGCCGACGCTGGCGCCCAAGGTGTCGGAAACGGTGATGCTGGCGGTGTTGGTGACGGAGACGTCGGCCGTAGAAGAGGCGTTGGCCTCCACGGCGCGGATGCCCGCGCTGCCCCCGCCGCCTCCCGCCACGGTGATGGAATTGGTATTGAGGACGACCACCCCGCCGGTGCCGGTGGTGCTGGCGTCGATGCCGGTGGCGGTGCCCGCCGCGTCGACGGCCCGGACGGCCCCGTAATTGGTCAGGGTGACGGTGTTGGTGTTGGCCGCGTTGGTCACCGCGGCCAGGATGCCGGTGGCGCCGCCGCCGCCGCCGTTGGCGGTCACGCTGTTCGTGTTAAAGATGTTGAGGATGCCCGTCCCCGCCGTTTCGGAGTCGATGCCCATAGCCTTGCCGCTGCTGTTGTTGGCCACGATGACGCCGGTGTTCGTCACGTCGACAGGGTTTACGCCGGAGATATAGATGCCGTAGGTGTTCGTCCCGTTGATGGTGATGGAGCCGCTGGACTGGACCTGGGCGTCTTCCGGGCTGGCCACGTAGATGCCGTAGGCGCCGTCGCCGGTGGAGTTGATGGTGCCGCTGTTGGTCAGGGTGACGACGCCGTTGGCGTAGGCCGCGATGCCGACGGCGCCCGCGCCGCTGTCGGTGATGTTGCCGCTGTTGACGATGGCCACGTCGCCCGCGCCCATGTTCGTGACGCTGATGCCCGCGGCGGTGCCGGAACCGCTCTCCACCGCGCTGATGTTTCCGCTGTTGGTCACGACGATGTTGGCCGTGCTGGAGGCGTTGGTGTTCTGGATCTGGATGCCGATGGCGCCGCCGGAGCCGTTGTCGGTCAGGTTGATGCTGCCGGAGTTGCTCACGGCCAGGTTGCTCCCGCCGAACAAGTCGGAGGTGGAGACCAGGATGCCGTGGGAGATATTGGTGCCGCCCGCCGTGCCCGCCAGATACATGGCGCCGCTGTTGGTCAGGTTGATCGCCCCGTTGCCGCTGGCGTAGATGCCGTTGGCGCCGTTGCCGCTGATGGCGCTGGCGGCGGTGCCGAGGGAGCCGGTGTTGAGAATGTCGATCTCGCCGCTGCCGGCATTGACGGCGTAGATGCCGTAAGCGGCGCCGCCGCCGGTGTCCCGGGCGATCAAGGTGGCCGTGTTCGTGACGACGACCGCGGCGGTCGAGGTTCCGTTGGCCTCCACGGCCTGGATGGCGTAGGCGCCCTGGCCGGAGGCGATGGCGGTGACCGCCCCGGCGTTGCTCACCGTCACGCCGGAGGTGTCGGCGTTGAAGGCGTTGATGCCGGAGGAGGTGCCGCCGCCGGTGTTTGTCACGCCGATGGTGCCGGTATTCGTCACGGTATCGCCGCCCGCCCCGTTGTTGTAGGCGAAGATGCCGAAGTTGGTGGTGGCGCCGGTGGAGACGGCCTGGATGGTCCCCCCGTTGAAGACCGCGACGCCGCCGCTGCCGCTGTTCTGGGCGTTGATGGCCTGCCCGTAACCGCCGCTGATGTTGATGGAGCCGCGATTGCTCACCACCACCATGCCGGCGCCGCCGACGTTGAAGGCCTGGATGCCGAATCCGCCACCGCCGCCCAGGCCGATGTTGGTCACGCTTAGCGCGCCGCCGTTCTCGACGTCGACGCCGCCGCCGCCCGAGTTGACCGCGTCGATGCCCAAATAATCGCCGACGTCGATCGTGGCCCCGGTCGCATTGGTCACGCTTACCAGCCCGGTGCCGGAAGTGCTGTTGTTGTGCGCCTTGATGCCGGTGACGCTGTAGCCATTGGCGGTGAGGGCCCCGCGATTGACAACCGTCACGGCGCCCGCGCCGGTCCCCTCGGCGTCGAGGCCGATGGAGTTCCCGCCGTAGAGGCCGGCGGTCTTGGAGACGACCACCGTCCCGGCATTGGTCAGGAAGACTCCGCCGGTGCCGTTATTGATCGCCTGCATGCCGTAAGAAGCGGCGATGGCGCCGGAAAGGAATCCGGCATCGGCCGTGATCGTGCCCGCATTGCTTAGGCTGATGAGGTCGGTGCCGCCGCTGTTGGTGGCATAAAGGCCTGTGACGCCCGCGCCGCCGGTGACGGCGGAGACGTTGTTGGTCAGGGAAATCGTGCCCAGATTGGTCAGAAGGACCCCGCCCGTTCCGGCCGTGACGGCCTTCACGCCGTAGCTTTGGCTGACGGCGTTGACGGAGTCGACCCCCAGGGTCTGCGTGTTGGTGAAGGAAATCTGGTTCGTGTTGAGGGCGTTGTTCAGAGCCAGGAGAATGTCGGTGCCGCCGCCGATGGTGTTGGTGCCGCTGCCGATCGCCTGGATGGAGATGTTCTGGGTGTTCGCCACCAGGACCCGGCCCAGGCCGCTTTGCTGGGCGGAGAGGGCGGTCATGTATTGGGTCGAGTCGATATTGGGCAGATTCGTCACCCCCGCCAGGATGGTGCCGGTGTTGCTGACGGAAACGTCGGCGGTGGCCGCGCCGTTCTGCTCCGCCGCCTGGATGCCGTAGGAACCGTAGACGGAAAGCACGCCGCCGTTGGAGACGGTCACGCCGCCCGTTCCCCCGTTAAGCGCCTGGATGCCGACGCCGCTCCCCGCCGAGGCGACGGTGTTGGTCCCCGTGTTGGTCACCTGGACGGCGCCCGTCCCGCGCGCATTGATGGCCACCATGCCGGAGGCCTGGCCGCTGCCGAAATTGCTGGTGAGGAGGTTGCCGCTATTGAGAAGGGTCACGCCGCCGTCGCTGGCGTTGCTCGCATACATGCCCCATCCGTCACGGGAGGTGACGCTGCCCGCGTTGGTTACGGAAATGAGGCCAGCGCCGTTCGCGTTGTAGAGATTGACCGCCGAAATACCGCGGGAGTATTGCGCGTCCGCGAGGATGGTGCCGGAGGCCCCGTTATAGACGGAAATCGCGCCGGTGCCGTTATTAAGGATGCCGATGCCGTCCATGCCGAGCGTGCCGACCGGGCTCGATCCGGTTATCGTCAGCGTGATGGCGCCGGTGTTGCTCACCGTGATCGCGCCGCCGCCGGAGTGGATAATTCCGATCGCCGCATCGTCGACGGCCGAGGCTCCGGCGGCCGCCGTGCTCTGGGCGAAGACGGTTCCGGCGTTGCTCACCGTGATCGCGCCGGTGGCGCCCGCGGCGTTGGTCCCTTCCAGGTAGATGCCGAAGACGGCTCCCGTGTTGGTCCCCGTGGGGGTGATCGCGTTCTGGTTGGTGACGTTGATGCTGCCCGTGTTCAGGATGGAGGAGCCGCCCGTGCCCGAGTTGGTCGCGTAAAGGCCGTAGCCCGCCGCCGTCCCGTTCACCTCCAGGGCGTTCAGCGCGGCGGTATTGGTGAAAGCCAGCTGATTGGCGTTGGCCGCGTTGGTCTGCGCCAGGCGCACCGCGCTGGCGCTGCTGGCGTTGGTCGACGCCGTGTTGCTGCTGGAGACGGAGATGTTCGTCGTCGTCACGCTCATGAGGCCGGTGCCCAGGCTGGAAGCGTCGATGCCGATGGCCGTGCCGTTGGCGGCGCTGACGGTGAGGGAGCCGGGATTGCTGACGGTCAGGGTGGTGGCGCCCGCCGCCCCCAGCTGGGCCAGGAGGCCGGTGGCCGATTGGCCGCGCGCGGTGATGCTGGAAGCGCCCCCGCCCAGAACGGCCAGGGAAGAGGCGCTGCGGGCGTTGATGCCGTAGGTCTGGGCGGCGTTGTTGGTGACGGAAATCGAGCCGAGGTTGGTGACGGTTTCCGCCCCGGCGCCGTAGTTGATCGCCTGGATTCCGTAGGAGACGCTGGTGTTTTGCGCCGAGCCGATGAGCGAGCCGTTGTTAAGGACCACCAGGCCGCCTGAGGCGTTGTTGGTCAGGTTCACGACATCGGCCGCGCCCGAGGTGACGGAGACCGTCCCGTCATTGGTAAAGAGCAGCGATCCCGTTCCGGCTCCGTTGACACCGACGATGCCGAATCCGCCGCCACCGGCGAAGGGAACGAGGTTGATGGTGTTCCCGTTATAGAGAACGACTCCGCCGCCTCCGCCGTTGTTCGCGTAAATTCCGTAGCTGTCCCCCACGGTGATGGTGCCGGTGTTGGAAACGGTGAGAAGGGACGTGCCGCCCGTGCTGCGCGCCAAAATGCCGTAATCGCTCGTGGCGCTCACCGTCAGGGTCCCGGAATTGAGAACCGAGATGGGGCCGGATCCGGTCTCCGCGTCGATGCCGATGGAGCCCGATCCGGAGTAGCCCGCCAGGTAGCCGACCGCCACCGAGCCGGCGTTGGTCACGGAAACGCCGCCGGTGCCGCTATTGAGCGCCTGGATGCCATACTCCGCATTCGTGAACGCGGTGTTCTGGCTCATCACGCTGACCGTCCCGCCGTTGCTGATGGAGATGGCGCCCGCGCCTGCGCGATTCGTCGCATAGATGCCTGTCATGCCGCCATTGGCCGCCAGGGTGGAGACGTTCGTCAGGGTGACCGCGCCGGTATTGGTCATGGCCACGCCGCCCGACCCCAGATTGACCAGGGCGATGCCGTAGGCCCCCACGCTGGAATTGGTTTCCAGGATGGAAACGTTGTTCGTGTTGGAGAAGGAGATCGAATTGGTATTCGCCGCGTTGTTGAGGGCGATGCGGATGCCCGTGGCCGCATTGGTGCTGATCGCGGAAGCCGAGAGGCTCTGCACGGTAACGTCGGCGGAATTCATAAGGGTGGCGCCGCCCAGGCCGTTGTTCTCCACGTCGAGGCCGTAGGCGTAGCCGCCGTTGGTGTCGTAGGAGAGGATCGTGCCGTAGTTGGTCAGGACGGCGGCGCCGGTCGCGGCCGTCGATCCGTTCTGGGCCAGGATGCCGTAAGCGCCTCCGCCGCTGCCTTCGGCGGTGATGCTGTTGGTGTTGTAGACGTTGACGGGACCGTTGCCGGTCGTCGTGGCGGCGATGCCCATGGCGACGCCTCCGGGGTCCTTGGCCACGATGACGCCGGTATTGGTGACGGTGACCGGATTGACCCCCGACACGTAGATGCCATAGGTGTTCGTGCCGTTGATGGTCAGATCCCCGGTGGAGTAGATGTTGGCGCTCTGCGGGCTGGCGACGTAGATGCCGTAGGCGCCGTTGCCGGTGGAGTCGATGTCTCCGGTGTTGCTGATGACCACGGTGCCGTTGACGTAAGCGGCGATGCCGCGGGCGTTGACGCCGGTATCGACGATGTGCCCGCTGTTCTGGATGGTGACGGTGCCGCTGCCCAGATTGGTGACGGTGATGCCCGCGGCCGTGCCGGTGCCGGAAGCCGTCGCGGTGATGTCGCCGCTGTTGCTGACGGTGATGCTGGCGGTGCTGCTGGTGTTGGAGTTGCGGGCCAGGATACCGGCGGCTCCCGCAGTGCCGGTGCTGCTCGCGCTGATATTCGCCCCGTTTGTCAGGAAGATGGCGCCGCCGCCGGCGGTGTCCGCGGTGGTGAGGGAGATGCCGTAGGCGATGGCCGTGCCGGTGGAGGTGTTCTGGACGTAGATGTCCGCCAGGTTGGTCGTGGTGATCGCCCCGTTGCCGCTGGCGTAGATGGCCGCGCCGCCGTTGCCCGCGATGGCGTTGGTGGCGGAGCCCAGGGCGCCGCTGTTGGTGATGTTGATCGCGCCGGTGCCGAGGTTTGCGGCGTAGATGCCGTAGGCAGCGCCGCCGTTGGTGTCGCGGGCGGAGAGGGCCCCGGTGTTTTGGATCGTCACGGCGCTCGTGGCCATCGTGTTGCTCTGCACGGCGGCGATGGCCCACGCTCCCCCGCCGCTGCCGGCGGCGGTGATCGCGGCGGTGTTCGTCACCGTCACGGCGCCCAAGCCCAGGCTGACGGCGTCGATGCCGTAGGCCAGGGAGCCGCTCACCGTGATGCCGCCGTCATTGAAGACGTTCTCCGCGCCCGCCCCGCGGTTGGAGGCGTAGACGCCGAAGACGTTGCCAGCGCTGGTGGCGACGCCGCTGGTGATGGCCGCCGCATTGGTGACCAAGACGCCGCCGCTGCCATAATTCTCCGCGTCGATGCCGTAGGTGGTGCCCGCCCCGTTGGCATGGTTTAGCGTGATGGCCCCCAGGTTGGTGACCGTCACTAGTCCCGTGGTCCCCGCCAGGGTGTCCAGGGCCCGGATACCCATGGTGCTGTAGGGGCTCCCGATCGTTTGAATGGTATTGGTATTGAGCACCACGACCCCGCCGCTGCCGGCGTTTTGCGCGTCGATGTCCGGCGAGGCGATATTGCCGCCGAGGACGGAAATGGTCCCGTAGTTGGTGACGCTGACCAATCCCGTGGCGTTCGTGTTGGTGTTGTAGGCGCGGATGGCCCCCTCGCCGCCGCCGCCGCCCGCGACGGCAAGCGTGCCGTCATTCCGCACGGTGAGGGAGCCGGTGCCTGCCGAGGTGGCGGTGATGGATAGGGAGTAGATGCCGGTATTGCTGATCGAGCCGCTATTGTAGATTGAAAGCGCGGCGGCGTTGTTCGTGTTCGATTCCGTAAGATAGATGCCGAAGCCGCCCGCTCCCTGGGCGGAAGCCAAGGCCCAGGCGTTGATGACGCCGGTGTTGCTGATGGAGACGGCGCCGAGCCCGGAGTCGGCGGCGCTGATGCCGTACGCCGTCTCGTAGTTGGTCGTCACGCCGGCCTGGGAAAGCTGCCGCACGTCGATCGTCCCACCATTGCTGACGAAGAGGCCCGCGGAGCCCCCGCCGTTGGTAACGGCGATGCCGGTGAGGGCGTTGGTGCCGGTGGTGTTGGCCGTTTGGACATTGGTCGCGGCGATGGTGGAGCCGTTGACGACCGACGTGCCGCCCGTGCCCGCGTTGGAGAGATAGAGGCCGTAGCCCGCCAGGGTCGCGTTGGTTTCCAGGACGGAATAGGCCAAGGTATTCGTGTAGGCCAGGGCGTTGGCGTTGGCGGCGTTCGACTGGACAAGCTTGATGCCGGTGGCGCCGCCGCCGATGGAGGTGACGGAGAAGGCGCTGGCCGGATCCCGGTAGAGGAAGAGGCTGCCGGTGCCCGCCGTCTCCAGGTCGTAGCCGACGGCGGCGCCGCCCTGGGTCTCCGTCACGTTCACGGTGCCCAGGTTGGTCACCACCACGTTGCCGGTGGAAGCCGCGGCGGTTTGCCGCGCCCGGATGCCGGTGGCCCCGCCGCCGCCCGCCACGACGGTGACCGTAGTGCCCACCCCGTTGGTGACGGCAATCAGGCCGCTGGTCCCCGTGCCGGTGGCGTCCAGGCCGATGGCGTAGCCGGTGATGCCGGTCGTGGTTTGGTTGAGGGCGCTGACGGTGCTGTTGTTGACCAAGGTGATCGCCCCGCCGCTGAGGACGGAGATGCCGTTCAAGCCCGCGCTGGAAGCAAGCAGGGTCTCCGTATTGGTGGCTGTGACGGAGTTGTTGTTGGCCAGGCTGACGCCGCCCGTCCCGTCGTTCTCCAGCTGGAGGCCGTAGCCGGTGCCGACGGCGTTGGTCTCCAGGACGGTGACCACGTAGCCGTTGGTGAGGGAGAGAAGGTTGGCGTTGGCTGTGTTTCCCTGGATGAGGCGGATGCCGACGGCTCCTTGCGCGCCGCCGGAGCTGCTGGAGCTGCTCACCGCGGTGACGTTGTTGCTGTTGGCCAGCACGACCCGGCCCAGGCCGTTGTTCTCCGCGTCGATGCCGATGGCCAAGCCCCCATTGAGGTGGCTGGCGAGAATCGAGCCCGTGTTGGAGACGACGACGTCGTTCGTGCTGGCGTTGCCGTAGAGGATGGCCTGGATGCCCAGGGAGCCGACGGCCGATCCCCCGCTGGCCACCGCGCTGATGGCCCCGGTGTTGTAGACGACGATGCCGCCGGTGCCCTGGCTCTTGGCCACGATGCCCGCCGCGCCGCGGTCGTCGCCGGAAGCGCCGCTGGAAAGAGCGCCGATGTTGTAGACGTTCACGCCGCCGGTGCCGGAGTTTTCCGCGTCTAGCGAGGTGCTGTAGCCGCCCACGTTTCCGGTGTTGGTCAGGTCGACCAGGCCGGTCGCGCCCGTGCCGGTGTCGAAGGCCTGGATGCCGGTGCCGAAGTGGTTCACCGCCGTGTTGGTGATCGTGTTTTGGTTCAGGACGGCGACACCGCCGGTTCCCGCGTTGCGGGCGTCGATGCCGATGCGGGTGGTGTTCCCCAGGTTGCCGGTGATGACGCCGGTGTTCGTCACGCTGACCAGGCCGGTGGTTCCCGTGCCGGTGTCGTACGCCCGGATGTTGACGCTGGTGTCGCCCTGCGTGGCGGTCAGCGCGCCGGTGTTGTAGACGCTCACGCCGCCGGTGCCGGCGTTCTGGGCGTCGATATTGGCCGTGGTGCCGCCCGCGCCGACGGGGGCGGTTATGGTGGCGGTGATGGTCCCGGTATTGCTGACGCCGACCATGCCGACGCCGGCGGTGTCCGTGTTATAGGCGCGGATGCCGGAAACCACCTCGCTGGAGCCGGACGCGCCGACGCCCGCCACGGTGATGGTGGTGGAGCTGGTGACCGTCACGGCCCCGGCGCCGGTGTTCTGCGCGTCGATGCCGACGGCCCCGGCGATGTTGGTGGAGGCCGTCTCCTGGCTGGTGACGGTGATGATGTCGTTGTTCTGCACCTCCACCGCCCCGGCGCCGCCGCCCTGGGCGTGGATGCCGTAGAGCGTGCCGCCCGCGTTTTGCTGCTGGTTAAGGACGTTGGTGACCACGATGCCGCTGTTGTTCACCAGCGAAACGCTGCCGCTGCCCAGGGTGCTGGCGGAGATGCCGTAGCTGGTGGAAATCGCATTGGTCAGGATCAGGGTGATCGGGTTGTTGTTGGTGAAGCTCAGGCTGTTGGTGTTGGCCGCGTTGTTCTCCGCCAGCCGGATGCCGATGGCCCCGCCGACGCTGCCCGCGCCCGCCGCCGTGCTGGTGACGGTAAGCGGGTTGGTATTGACCACGGTGACGGCGCCGAGGCCGGTGGTCTGGGCGTCGATGCCCACCGCCACGCCGCCATTGGTGTCCTTGACCTGAAGGGTGCCGTAGTTGGTGACGCCCACGGCTCCGTCGCCCAGCGCCCGCATGCCGACCGCGCCGCCGCCGGAACCGCTGGCGATAATAGAGCCGGTGGCGCTGTTCACCACGTTGATGTCGCCCGTGCCGGCGTTCGTCACGTCGATGGCCGCCACCGCGCCGCCCGCGGTGTGGCGGACGCTGACCGTGCCGGCGTTAAAGACCGTCACCGCTCCGTCTCCCTGGCTGTTTGCGTAGATGCCGTTGAGGGAGGAGGCGCCGCCGAAGTTGGTGATGCCAGAGACCTGAATGGACTGGCCCGCCAGGTTGACGACGGTGATGCCTCCGTCGCCGTAATTTTCCGCGTCGATGCCGGTAGTGTTGGCCGGATCGAGGTTGGGATTGGGCTGGCTCGCGTCGGAGGAGGCGCCGGCGGTCAGGGTGATGTTCCCCCCGTTGGTGACCAGGACGAGGCCGGTGGCACCCGCGCCGGTATTTACCGCCTCGATGCCGATGGCCCACTGCGGCGTGCCGTTGGTGGTGGTGATCGAGTTGAGATTGACCACCGTCACGCCGCCGGTGCCGGCGTTTTCCGCGTCGATGCCGACGGCCAAGCCCTGGGCGTGGCCCCCGATCAGAATGGATCCCGTGTTGCTGACCTGGACGAGGCCGGTCGCCCCCGTCGCGGCGCTGATGGCCCGGATGGCGGTGGTGGTGATGCTCCAGTCGGACTCGGTGGCGCCCGATCCGTAGACGGCGATGGAGCCGGTGTTGTTCACCGTGACGGCGCCGGTGCCCGCGTTTTTCACGTCGACGCCGACGTTCGTGGCGATGGTGCCGGAGAAATAAAGGTCCGGGATGGTGACCACGGTGATGGCTCCCGTGTTCTCCACCAGCACGTTGC
The DNA here is from genome assembly GCA_028283855.1 of Verrucomicrobium sp. Classification (NCBI taxonomy): domain Bacteria; kingdom Pseudomonadati; phylum Verrucomicrobiota; class Verrucomicrobiia; order Verrucomicrobiales; family Verrucomicrobiaceae; genus Verrucomicrobium; species Verrucomicrobium sp. The sequence continues at coordinate 302,145 of JAPWJX010000003.1, forward strand.
CGGCGGCGCCGCTGTTCGTCGCCGCCAAGCCGATGAGGCTGTTGCTGGGAGAGACCGTGTTCGGGACCGGTATTTCCAGATAGTTTGTCAGGGTAATGGTGCCGTTGTTGGAGAGGGAAATGCCCGCGGATCCCCCATTCTCAGCCGTGATGCCGTAGCTGCGGCCGACGGAATTGGTCTCCATCACGGCAACGGAGTTGCCATTGGTGAAGGTGAGCTGGTTGAGATTGTTCGTGTTGCTCTGCACGATCCGGACGCCCGTGGCCCCCAGGGCGATGTCGTTGGTGAGGGTGGGGGCGCTGACCACGCTGATGGAGCTGGTGTTGAGGACGGCGGTGAGGCCGGTGCCCGCGTTCTCCGCGTCGATGCCGTAGGCCGCGCCGCCGTTGGTGTCGCCCGCGACGATGCTGCCGCTATTGGTGACGGTGACGGGACCGGTGCCGTTTGTGTTGGTGGCCAAGGCCAGGATGCCGAAGCCGCCGCCGCCGCCCCCCATGACGCTGATTCCGTTCGTGTTCAGGACGTCGACGCCGCCGGTGCCCGCGTTCTCCGCGTCGATGCCGTAGGCGGCCAGGCCGGGATCGTCGACGGTGACGGTGCCGTAGTTGGTGACGTCGACCAACGCGGACGAGTTGGCGTTGAGGAGGAGCGCCCGCAGGCCGACGGCGCCCTGGCCCTTCACGGCGATGAGGCCGTTGTTCCAGACGCTCACGCCGCCGAGGCCGGAATTCTCCGCGTCGATGCCGTAGCCCGCGCCGATCAGGTTATTCGTGGTGGCCAGGTCGGCGACGACGACCGAGCCCGTGTTGCTGACGGAGACGCCGCCCGCCCCGGCGCCGTTCGTCGCGTAGAGGCCGGCCAGGGAGCCGTTGGTGCTCAGGATGGAGGAGACGTTGGTCGCGTCGATCGATCCGGTGTTGGTGAGGGAGACGCCCGCTCCGCCCGCGTTGAGGGCCTCGATGCCGTAGCTGGCGGTGGTGCCGTTGGTCTCCAGCAGAGTGATGCTGCCGTCCGTGGTCAGGGTGAGCGTGCCGGTGTTGGAGGGATTGCTCAGGATGGCCCGGATGCCGATCGCCCCGGGAGTGCTGTTGGTGGCGTTGCTCACGGTGGCCGTGACGTTAATGGGACCCGTGAAGGCCAGGCCCAGGGAGCCGAGGCCGTCGTGCCGCGCGTCGATGCCGATGACCGCGCCGCTGTTGGTGTCGGTGACGCTGATGCTCCCTTCGTTGGTGATGTTCAGGGCTCCGGTGCTGGTGGCGGAGGAGATGTAGGCCTTGATGCCGATGTTGCTGCCGCCGCCGGACCCGGCGATCGCGATGTTGGCCAGGGGGCCGTTGCTCACCGTGATGCCGCCGTTACCGCTTTGCTCGGCATCGATGCCCTGGGCGAAGCCCGCGCTGTCGTTGATCGTGATCGCGCCGCCGTTGGTGATGGCGATGGCGCCCGTGCCGCCGTTGAACGCGTAGATGCCGACCAGCTGGTTGGTGCCGTAATCGAAGGTGCCGCCGCTGGCGGTGAGCGTGATGTCCCGTCCGGCCTGGTTAAGGACGGTGACGCCGCCGGAGCCGGCGTTCTCCGCGTCGATGCCCGCGGTGGAGGCCGGATTGCTGCCGCCCGCCGGATTGGCGACGAGGCCGAGGCCCGCGACGTCCAGCGTGATGGCGCCGTCATTGGTCACGCTGACCGCGCCCACGGCGTTGGTGTTCCGGTTCACCGCGTCGATGCCGAAGGCCCAGACGCCGGAGTAGATGCCGAAGGAGTTGGTGGTGCCGGTGTTGGTGATGGCGCCCGAATTGAGGATGGAGATCCCGCCCAGGCCGTTGTTCTCCGCCAGGATGCCGGTGGCGACGCCGCCGCCGCTGATGGTCAGCTGCGCGCCGTTGGTCACACTGATCGAGTTGGAGGCCGTTTGGGAGCTGTTCACCGCCAGGATGCCGACGGTCTCGTAATTCCAGCTGCCCGCCCCGGGTCCCACCACCAGCGTCTCCACCGTGCCGCTGTTTTGGATGAGGAGGTCGCCCACGCCGTTGTTCGAAGCGCCCAGGCCCAGGGCCTCGCCCGGCGTGTTGAAATAGGCCGTGCCGTTCAAGGTGGCGACGATTGAGCCGGTGTTGCTGATCGTCACCCCGCCGCTGTTTGCCCCGTTGGAGGCAAAAATGCCGTAGACGGTGCCGACCGAGCCGCTGGCCAGCACGTCGGAGATGTTGATCGTCCCGCCGTTGACGACCGCGATGGCGCCGGTGCCCTGGTTGTTCAGGCGCAGGCCGTAGTTGTCGGCGAAGGCGTTGGTGAGGTTCATCGTCAACGCGCCCTGGTTGGTCAGGGTCAGGTCGTTGGCGTTGTTCGTGTTGTTGAGGGCCAGATTCAGGCCGATGGAGGAACCGCCGATGCCGCCGTCGGTCCCGCCGGAGGTCAGGGTGATCGGGGCGGTCGTGTCGACGCTCACGCCGCCCAAGCCGTCATTCTGGGCGTCGATGCCCAGGACGGCCGCGCCTTTCCCGCCGCTCACGTTGAGCGCGCCGGTGTTGCCCACGTCGACGGAAGCCAGGCCGTTGGTTCCCGCCTCGATGGCCACGATGCCGGTGGCGGTGCCGCCGTTGGGACCGGCGATGTTCATGGTATTCGAATTGCGGACGATGATTCCTCCCCCTCCTTGATTGGTGGCGTTGATGCCGGCAAAGAAGCCGCCCAGGCTGGAAGAGGTGCCGAGCACGCCGGTATTGGTGACCGTGACCGCCCCCGTCCCGTTGGTGTTGGCGTTGATTGCCTGGAGGACGATCGCCGAGCCCTGGGACGACCTGGCCGAAACGGAGGCCGTATTGGAAATGGAGACCCCGCCGGTTCCGTCGTTCTCCGCGATGATTCCGTAGGCGTTGCCAAGCGTCGTAGCCAGAACGACGCCGGCATTGGTGACGGCGACGTCGCCGCTCGTGTTCGTCCCGGAAACAATCGCCCGGATGCCGACGGCCTGCGCCGAGGCCGCATTGCCGCTCGCGGTGATGCCGCCGGAGTTGCGAACGAGGACGGAATCCTCGCCCGCCCCGTTGGCGTCGATGCCGAAGGCCGTCAGCGGCGTGCCCAGGCCGGAGACGCCGGTGGCGGTCGCCACCAGGGCACCGCCGTTTTCCACGTCGATCGCGCCGGCGCCATTGGTGTCGGTATGGTAGGCGCGCAGGGCCACGGCGTCATAATTCGCGTTGGTCCCGCCGGAGACGCTGTTGGTCGCGGTGATTGCGCCGCTGTTTTGGATGGTGATGAGGCCGGTGGCCGCGCTGGCCGCGTAGATGCCGTAAGCGAGGCCGCCCTGCTGGTTGTCCGTGGCGGTGAAGTTCGCGCTGTTGGAGATCGTCACCGTCGCCGTGCTCGCGTTGTTCGTGTTGTAGGCCGCCAGGCCGATGGCGCCGGCGCCGTTGCCGCGGACGTAAAGCTGGCCGTCGTTGCGGACGAGCACGTCGCCCGTTCCGGAAAGGTCGCCCGTCGTCGCGGAGATGCCATAGCTGGTAAGCGTGGTGCCGAAGTCCTGGCTGACGTAGATCGAGCCCGCCGCCTGGTTCTCCACGGTGACCGCGCCCTGGCCGGAGACGACGATGGCCCCGGTTCCCTGCCCCTGGATGGCGGAGTTGCTGCTTCCGATGACGCCCGCGTTGACCACGGAAATGGCACCGGTCCCGGCCTCCGCCCCGATGCCGTAGGCGGTGCCGACGCGGCTGTCGATGAAGAGGGAGCCCGTGTTGGTGATCGTGATGTTGCCGCTGCCGTAGGTGCCGTTGGTCGAGAGGGTCGATGCGTGGATGGCGCTCTTCCCTGCGCCCTGGTTGAGGGCGCTGATCGTGCCCGCGTTGGAGATGGAGATGTCGCCGTTGCCGGTGGAAAGGCCGAAGGCCCGGATGCCGTCCGCGTTGGCGTTGTCGATGTTGATGCCCGCCGTGGCCGCCACGGTGATCGTCGTGTTGTGGTCGCTCGCGTTGGCGATCGCGCCGGAATCGGTCCCCTGCGGCGCCTCGACGACGGTGGCCGTGCCGACGAGGGCGAAGTTGGTCGTGCTGCCGTCGGCGGCGCCGCGCACGGCGTCGATCTCCCCGGTATTGGTGATGTTGGTCGTCACGCCCGCGCCGTTGGTGACGATTTCCGGGTCGTAGCCGACGGCGTTCGACCATTGGTTGGTGTCGAGCTGGAGGAGCTTGGCGTCGGTGAAGTTCTCGTAGTTGTAGGTCTTGCCGTTGACGATGAGGCTGCCGTTGTTCGGATTGGCGGCCAGGTAGGCCTGCGCGGCGACGGTGTCCGCGTAGCTCAGGCCCAGGAGGCGCAGGTAAAGATGGGAGTCGTCCGGGTTCACGGCGGAGTAGTTGCCGTTGATCATCCCGCCGATCGTCGGGGAGGAGCCGCCCACCGTGACGGAGATCGCCAGGCTGGAAGAACCGCCGACGTAGATGGCGTAGCCGCTGCCGCCCACGTTGATGTCCCCGCTGACGTTGATCGTGATGGAGCCGGTCGGCGTGCTGGCGTAGATGCCATAGTTCTGGCCCGACCCGCCGGAAATGCTCATGCCGCCGACGTGGGCGATGGAGGTGATGCTGATGTCCGAGTTGCCCACCGCGTAGATGCCGTAGTTGTTCCCCGAGCCGCTGCCCACCACCGTGACGCCGCCGCTGTTGTTCACGTTCACCGCCCCCGAGCCGAGGTTTTCCGCCCAGATGGCCGCGGCGGCGCCACCGTTGGTGTCCCGCGCGGTCAGGCCGGAGGCGTTGATCAGGTCGATGTCGGCGGAGGAGGCGGCGTTGTTTTCCAGCAGATGGATGTCATAGGCACCGCCGCCGCCGCCCTGGACGTTCATTCCCGCGTAGAGCTTGCCGTTGAGGGCGCCCAGGCCGTCCGTCTCCAGGTTGACGCCGTAGGCCACGCCGCTCAGCGCGGTCACGTTGAAGCTGTCCGCGTTGGTGATGCTGGCGACGGCGGTGGAGAGCGCGTTGTGGATGATCGTGTTGATGCCCGTGGCGTTGGCGCCCGTGACGGTGATGCTGGTGGCGCCGCCGCCGCCCGCGGCGTCGCCCGTGCCCCAGGACTGGACGTCGATGCCGACGGCGTCGCCCCCGTGGGTGTCGGAAACGTTCAGCGCGCCCGTGCCGAGCGTCACGGTGACCGTGTTGGTGCTCGCCGCGTTGGTGTTCCAGGCCTGGATGCCGATGGCCCCGGCCCCGGCGCCGACGACGGTGGTCCGGCCCGCGTCCTGCACGCTGATGTTGCCGTTGGGGGAGTAGACGGCGATGCCGTACCCCGTCTCCGTTCCCGTTCCGGAAAGCTGCACGTTGATAAAGCCGGTGTTCTGGTTGATGAGGGAGATGTTTCCCTGGCTGTTGATGAGGATGCCGCCGCCGTCCTGGGCGTTGACGGTGACCACGTTCGTCGTGATGAGGCTGACCGACCCGCTGCTGGCGTTTTGGATCTCCACCCCCACGGCGGAGGCGCCCGCGGCGTTGACGGTCAACGCGTTGTTGTCCGAGTAGGTGATCGCACCCATGTTGGTGGCGGTGGAGGTGGAGGTGTTGTTGATCAAGACGCCGCGCGTGCCGTCGCCGCCGGTGACGGACATCGCGTTGGTGAATTGGAGGGTGACGCTGCCGAGGCCCGCGTTCTCCACATCGTAGATCACCGCCCGGCCGCTGGTGGCCACCACGTTGAGGCCGCCCCAGCCCATGTTGATGCCGTTGGTGGAGCTGGCATTGGAAATGGTGGCCAAGGCGCCCGTCGCCGTGGCCCCCTGGATGGTGCCGCCGCCGGTGTTTTGCAGGGAGATGGCGCCCAGGCCGTCGGTCTCCGCGGCGACCCCGACGACGGCGCCGCTGCCGCTCACATTCAAGGTGGCTCCGTTGCTCAGGATAACCGTCCCCGCCGAGGCCGCGTTGGTCACCGCCGCCAGGATGCCGGTCACGTCAGTCCCGCTGGCGTTGACCGTGCCGTAAGACTGCACCGTCACGTTGCCCGTGCCCGCGGAAACGGCGGAGATGCCCAGGGCGGTGCCGCCGGAGGTGCCCGCGGCGCTGACCGTCCCGAAGTTGGTGACGATCAGGTTTCCCGCCCCCGACTGGAAACCGGAAATGCCCGTGGCCAGCCCGCCCGCCGAGGCGGCCGTGACGGTGCTGAAGTTCTTCAGGGCCAGATCCCCGCTGCCGTCGCCAGCGCCCTCTATGCCCGTGGCCGGACCGCTGCCGGTCTCGATCGCGTTAATGGTTCCCTGGTTGCTCACCGTCACCCCGTTGGTCGTGCCGCCCGAATTGGTCGCCAGGACGCCGACGGCGCCGCCGCCGTTGGCCGAATTGGTGACGGAAATCGCGTTCGTATTGAGCACGGCGACCAAGGCGCCGCCGGAAGAGGAGGCGGCGACGCCGGTCAATCGGCTGCCGCTGCCGGTCACGTCGATGGTGCCGAAGTTGGTCACAAAAACCTGCCCCAACGCGTTGCCGCTCTGGGCCACGACGCCCGCCGCCATTCCCGTGCCGGAGGCGTTCACCGTCAGGGCGGCCCCGTTGGTGTTGAGAACCCGCACGCCGCCCTGGGCCAGCGTCTCCGCGTCGATGGCCGCCGCCGCCGTGCTTTGGCCGCCCCACGTATTGGAAGAGGAACCGCTCGTGACGGCGGTGACGAAGACCGAGCCGGAGTTGCTCACCGTGGCCAGATACGCGGCGGGGCCGGAGTTGGTGGAAAGATTGTAGGCGGCGATGCCGACCGTGGCGTCGGCGCCGCTGTTGGTGACCTGGCCGGAGTTGGTGATGTCGACCAGGCCGGAGCCGAGGGTGGAACCGCCGATGCCCAGGGTGGCGCCGCTGCCGGCGGTGCTTCCGTTCACCGAGCCGGTGTTCAGGATGATGATCCCGTCGGCCCCCGCGGCGTTCGTGTTCGCGGCGACAAGGCCCGCCGCGCCCGCGCTGGAGGAGGCGGCCCCCTGGACGGTGACCGAGCCCTGGTTGGTAATGCGGGAGGCGCCGCCGGTCGCCGCGTCGGCGGTCAGGGCCAGGACGCCATAGGTTGTGTTGGTGTCGCCGGACTGGCTGGAAACATTGATTGAGCCGCCCGCCAAGTTGGTGACGGTGACGCCGACCCGGCCGGAGGCCAGGACGCCGAGGCTGCGCGTGCCGGAAATGGCGTTGCTGGAGGTGCCGATCTGGCCGCCGTTGATGACCGTCACGATGTCATTGGCCAGGTTGGTGGCCACGACGCCGATCGCCTGGCCGCCGGACGCGTCGACGGCCTCGATCGAGCCGCCGTTGGTGACGAGGACCGAGCCCGTCGCCCCCGATTCCGAGGCGGTGATGCCGAAGGCCCCGTTGCCGGCGCCCGTGGCGGCGATCGATCCGGTGTTGCTGACCTGGACGGAGCCGGTCGTGGCCGTCGCCCCGATGCCTGTGCCGGATTGCGTGCCGGTGACGGTGATCGTCCCGGAGTTACTCACGCTCGTCGCGCCCGCCCCGGCATTGTCCGCCTGGATGCCGGTGGCCGTGCCGCCCGTGCTGGCAATCGCGCCCGAGTTGGTGACGGAAACCGCGTTCGTGCTGAGGCTGGCGGCGGAATAGGCCTTGAGGCCCGTCGCCTGCACGCCGGAAACCGTCACGCCGCTGGTGTTCAGGAGCACGACGGCCCCGTTGCCCAATCCCTGGGCGTCGACGCCCAGGGCGGCGCCCGCGCTGCTCGTGGCGGCAACGGCGCCCCGGTTGGAAAGAGTGACGGTGCCGGTGCCGTAAACTTCCGCCTGGAGGCCTTCCACCTGGTTGGTGCCGGTGGCGGATACGGTGCCGGTATTGGTAAGGAGGACCGCGTCGCCCCCCGCCGCGTTCGTGTTCAGGGCGGAGATGCCGTAGGCCTGCAGGCCGATGGCGCTGATCGTCCCGGCGTTGGAAACCTGCAGCGGCCCCGCCACCAAGGTGTCCGCGGTCACGGCGGAAATGCCGTAGGCGGTGCCACTGCTGCCGGCGCGGTTCTGCGCGTAGATGGAGCCGGCGGCGCGGTTGACGATGGTCATCGCGGAAGGCCCGGTGGCCAGGATGCCGTAACTATTCGTGCCCGTGATCGCGTTGGTGGCGGTGCCAAGCGCGCCCGCGTTGGTGACGAGGATGTTCCCCGCGCTGCTGATGGCGTTGAGGCCGATGGCCGCGCCGTTGGTGGAATAGGCGGCGATGGTGCCGACGTTGGAGAGCGTCACCGTGCCCGCGCTGACCGTCACGCCGGTGGAGGTCCCCTTGACGCCGATCGCCATGTTCCCCGCTCCGGCGGCTTGCGCGGTGATCGAGTTGGAGTTGATAAGAAGGAGCGGATTGTTTCCGGAAACCTGACCGGCGATGCCTGCCGCCTGGCCGCCGGAAGCCGTCACGACAAGGCTGCCGCCGTTGACCGCCAGAACCTGGGTGCCGGAAGAGGTGTTGGTGTCCTGCGCCAAGATGCCGGTGGCCGCGGTGCCGACCACCGTCACGCTGCCGGTGTTGGAGGCCGTCAGCGTCCCAGTCCCCCCCTGCACCGCACGCAGGCCGTAGACCACGGCCGTCCCAAAGCCGCTGGTGTCCGTGACGGAAAGGGTGCCGGCATTGGAAAGCAGAAGCGCGCCGCCTCCCGTCGCCACGCCGTAGAGGCCGGTGGCGCCCGCCAGGCTGGCGGTCAGGGTGAGGGAGCCGGTGTTCAAGAGGCGGACGCCGCCGTTCCCGTCATTTTCGCCGTAGATGCCGATCCCGGCGTTGCCGTTGCTGTTCGTGTCGAGGGCGGTGATGGTGCCCGCGTTGGTCACGGAGAGGAGCCCGGTGGTGCCGCTGTGGCTGTTCACCGCGCGGATGGCCTGGTAGCCGGCGCCCGTGCCGGTGACGGAAAGCGCCCCCGCGTTGGTAATCTGCACGGCGCTGCCGCCCAAGGTGTCGGTCGTCACCGCCTGGATGCCGTACGCGACGGTGCTGCTGCTGCCGTTACTGACTACAATGCTGCCGGCGGCCTGGTTTTCCACCGTGAGCGCGCCGTGGCCGCTGAGGTTGATGGCCGTCTCCCCCACTCCCTGGATCGGATTGGCCAGCGTCCCGATGGAGCCCCCGTTGCGCACGGTGAGGGCGCCGGTGCCGCTGCTCTGTACGTCGACGCCATAGGCGTAGCGCGTCGTGCTCAGGGAAAGGAGCGCACCGTTATTGACGATGGTGACCGCGCCGGTGCCTGCCGTGTTCGTGTTCTGGACGGAGATGGCGGTGGCGGTTCCGCCCGGGGTGCTGTCGACCACGGAGACGATGCCGTTGTTGGTGATCTGGACGGCGCTGCCCGCCGCGCTTTCCGCCGTGACGGCGTGGATGCCGTAGGCGGCGTTCGTCGCCCCGGTGCGGTTCCGGACATAGACGGAGGAACCCGCCAGGGTGCTGATGTTGATCGCCCCGGCGCCGATCGCCTCGATGCCGGTCGAGCCGTTGCCGGAGATCGTTTGCCCGAGGCTGCCGATCGCCCCGCCGTTGACCAGATTGAGCGTCCCCGCGCCGCCCCGGGCGCTCATGCCGACGGCCGTTCCCGCAGCGGTCGCCACGTAGATCGATCCTGTGTTGGAAAGGGTGACCACGCCCGCGCCGTAAGCGCCGTTGGTGTTGAGGGTCGTCCCCTCGACGCCGAAGACGGAGGCCGTCCCGTTCGTAATAAAAATGGTGCCCGCATTGGAAATGGCGATGTTCCCCGTGCCGTAAGTCAGGCCGGTGGCGATGATGCCGCTCTCCGCGCCACTCATGTCGATCGTCGTCCCCGCCGCCGTGGTGATGGTGGTATTCAGATCGCTGGCGTTGAAGATGCCCGCGTTGTAGGGGGACGCGGGCGTGGCGGTGATCGTGGCGGTCCCCACCAGGGAGATCGTCACCGTGCTGCCGTTGGTGGCGCCCCGGACAGCATCGATAACCCCGGAAGCCGTCGTATTGGTCGTGATGCCGTTGTTATTCGTGACGGTTTCAGGATTCGTTCCGCCCGCATTGAGCCAATCCGCTGCAAACGAAGGAGTTAGACCTAAAAAGGCAAAAAATACCCCCACGCAGGAAAATAGTGCTATTTTCCGCGTACAAACTTTCCCGATTCCGCCACGGATCCAAGGCGGAGAGAGCCAGCTCCATCTAGCGCAAGTCAATGATTACAATGAGTATACTGATTTTATTTCCGTTTTTTCCATTTAAGGCCTCCATAAAGAGCAGGAGTGGGGCCAATCAGATCACCCCATCTAATAGAGCCTCTTTGAACGAAAGGAGAAGGCGGGGGTCTAACCTATGTAACGATCCTGGTGTGGACCGTTACATGTTTGTTCGTTGTTTGTGGTTGGTTAAGAAGAAGAAGGTGCCGCCCCGGGTGGGGCGGCACCGATTCTTTTGAACGTTTCCTCCCGCCGGGGGGTCCAATTCCCCGGTAGCCTGATTCTCCTTGGTTCGTTGGTTGAAAAGGCGCCCTGGCCGCCCCGGATGGGTGGACCGGGGCGCCTTTTTTTTGCTTTTTTTAGGGAAAGGGCGGGAATAGGCTCCCCCTCCCCATGCGTCACACCATCAGCGTGTTGGTCGAGAACAAGTTCGGCGTCCTCACCCGCATCACCAGCATGTTCAGCGGCCGGGGGTACAACATCGACACCCTCAACGTCGGCCCGACCCACGACGAAGCCACCTCCCGCATGACCCTGGTGGTCAAGGGCGACGACAAGACCCTGGACCAGGTCACCAAGCAGCTCAACAAGCTGGTGGAGGTCATCGAGGTCCAGGACTTCCGCGACGGCGAATACATCGACCGCGAGCTGATCATGGTCAAGGTGAAGGTCGACTCCCAATCCCGCGCCGAGATCATGCAGATCTGCGACATCTTCCGGGCCAAGATCGTCGACGTGCAGCCGCGCAACCTCACCATCGAGCTGACCGGCAACGAGAGCAAGATCACCAAATTCATCGGCCTCATGAACAACTTCGGCGTGCTGAGCCTTTCCCGCACGGGGAAGATCGCCCTGCCGCGCAAACAATAAGACCCCCTCATGCCCACCAAGACCAAGACCTCCAAGAAGAAGACCGCCCCCGCCCGCGTTTACAAGGACAAGGACGCCGACCTCCGCCACCTCCGCGGCAAGACCGCCGCGGTCATCGGCTTCGGCTCCCAGGGCCACGCCCACGCCCTCAACCTGAAGGAAAGCGGCGTGAAGGTCGTCATCGGCCTCTACAAGGGGAGCAAGTCAATCGCCGTCGCCCAGAAGCACGGCTTCGAGGTCCTGCCCGTCGCCGAGGCGGTGAAGAAGGCCGACGTCATCATGCTGGCCGTGCCGGACATGACCATTCCCCAGGTCTACGCGAAGGACGTCCTCCCGCACCTGGCCAAGGGCAAGACCCTCGTCTTCTGCCACGGCTTCGCCATCCACTTCAAGACCATCGTCCCCCCGAAGGACGTCGACGTGATCATGGTCGCCCCGAAGGGGCCCGGCCACCTGGTCCGCCGCCAGTACGTCGAGGGCAAGGGCGTCCCCTCCCTCATCGCCGTCTACCAGAACAAGAGCGGCAAGGCCAAGCAGACCGCGCTGGCCTGGGCCCAGGGCATCGGCGGCACCCGCGCCGGCGTCATCGAAACCACCTTCAAGGAAGAGACGGAGACCGACCTCTTCGGCGAGCAGGCCGTCCTCTGCGGGGGCACCGCCGCCCTCATCCAAGCGGGCTACGAGACCCTCGTCGCCGCCGGCTACCAGCCGGAGATGGCCTACTTCGAGTGCCTGCACGAGCTGAAGCTCCTCGTCGACCTCATCCATGAGGCCGGCATCAGCGGCATGCGCTTCTCCATCTCGGAAACGGCCAAGTACGGCGACGTCACCGTCGGCCCCCGCATCGTCAACACGGCGGTGAAGAAGGAGATGAAGCAGGTCCTCAAGGACATCCAGAACGGCACCTTCGCCAAGGCCTGGATCAAGGAAGCCAAGACCGGCCGGAAGAATTACAACCGCCTCCTGCGCGAAGGCGCCGAGCACCCGATCGAGGTGACCGGCACCCGCCTCCGCGGCCTCATGCCGTGGATGGGCCGCCGCAACACCCGCGGCGCCCAGGCCGCCTACTAAGGCGGGAAACGCGGACGCTGCGGAGAAACAGATCATGGGCTACGGCAACTCAGGATCGGTCTTCCGCAGCGTCCTCTTCCAGGCCATCGGGTTCCTCCTGGTCTTGCTGGCCATGCTGGCCCTCATCACCTGGATCACCGACGGCTTCTCCCAAACGGCCGACGCCGCGGCCCCTCCCGTGGGCGGCGCCCTCCACCAGCGGTATGAAGAAGCCGTGAAACTGGCCGAGGCGGGCCAGCGCGAAGAGGCCCTGGCCATCTTCCGCTCCATCCTGGCCGATGAGCCGAAGGCCAAAGGCTCCCTCTACTGGTCCGGCTTCCTCAACCTGGAGCTGGGCCGGCCGGAGAAAGCGCTGCCCTACCTGGCGCGGATGCGCAAACTCGACCCGGCGGCCTACCAGCCCGTCGTCCTCACCATCCAGGCCAACCAGGCCCTGGGCCGCGCCGAGTCCGTCGAGGCCGCGCGCAAGGACCTCCTCTCCCTCCGCAACGGCGGCAAAACCATCCACGGCCTGACCGACGCGAAGGCCTACCCGCGCGAGCGCTTCTTCCAAAGCCGCGTGGAAATCGACGAGTTCTTCGAGCCCGCGCAGGACCCCTACATCGTCTGGGAAGCCGTGCAGCGGGACGCGGAGGGCCACCCCATGCGGGACGTCCTGCTGGCCTACAATCCCGACACCCGGACCTACCTCTTCGGCGAGAACGTGATCGAAGGCGGCGCGATCAAACAGTTCAGCCTCTACCGCCGTCTCACCGCCCCGCCCGCCTACGTCGACTTCCGCACCTGGGCGATGGACAAGATCCTGCAGTAAGGCCGTCCCATTGACTCTTTGAAGCGGGTCGGTTACCTTGCTTCCCAGGCAATGGAATCTGCCTGACCCGCTACGCGGGTCGAACTGCCGGCTTTGCGCCGGCTGATGACTCCTACCGGAAACGGAGGAGTCATGCATCCTGACACACATCAGCTCCGGCGGCAAAGCCTGCCGCCGCGCCCCATCTCCCACGCGGGATCGTGGCCTCTTTCTCTCGTCCCCAAAGGGCCGCGCCATGCCTTTTTCGATTTCCGGCCCGAGCCGGAAACTCCGTGCCGCAACCCCAACCCCATCCACCCATGAGTGCCACCATCCAATCGATCGACGCCCTGGAAATCCTCGACTCCCGGGGCAACCCCACCCTCTCCGTCACCGTCCGGCTCCAAAACGGGGCATCCGGCACGGCGGCGGTCCCCTCCGGCGCCTCCACGGGCAAGCGGGAAGCGCTGGAACTGCGGGACGGCGATCCCCGGCGCTACGGCGGCAAGGGCGTCCTCCACGCCCTCGGCCACGTGCGGGAGACCCTGGCCCCGGCGCTGCGGGGATTCGATCCCGCCGACCAGGCCCGGCTCGACGCCCGAATGCGAGAGCTGGACGGCACGCCCAACAAGGGCCGCCTGGGCGCCAACGCGATCCTGGGCGTCTCCATGGCGGCGGCGCGGGCGGCCGCGGCGGCGGCCGGCCTTCCCCTCTACGCCCACCTGCGCCGCCTGGCGGGCGGCCCGGAGGACGCCCCCTACCTGCTGCCCACGCCGATGATGAACGTCCTCAACGGCGGGCGCCACGCGCAGAACACGATCGACTTCCAGGAATACATGCTCTTCCCCGTGGGGGCGCCCCGTTTTTCCGAGGCGCTCCGCTACGGCGCGGAGACCTTCCACGCGCTCAAGGAACTCCTGCACAAAAGGGGCCTGGGCACCGCCGTGGGGGACGAGGGCGGCTTCGCCCCCGAGCTACGGGGGAACGGCGAAGCCCTCGACCTCATGGCCGAGGCGGTCGCGCACGCCGGATACCAGCCCGGCCAGGACATCGCCTTCGCCCTCGATCCGGCGGCCAGCGAGTTCTACGTCCGGGGACAATACGTCCTGGGAAAATCGGGCGGCGACCATCTCACCTCCCAGGCGCTCTTCGAGTTCTACCGGGAGCTGCTGCTCCGGCATCCCATCCTCTCCCTGGAAGACGGCATGGCGGAAGACGACGAGCCCGGCTGGCTGGAAATCACCCAGAGGCTGGGGCGGAAATTGCAGTTGGTGGGCGACGACAACTTCGTCACCAACCCCGCCATTTTCGAGGAAGGCATCCGCAAGGGCATCGCCAACGCCATCCTGATCAAGCTCAACCAAATCGGCACCGTCAGCGAGACGCTGGAGACGGTGGCCCTGGCCCGGAAGGCGGGCTACGCGGCGGTGATCTCCCACCGCTCCGGCGAGACGGAGGACACCTTCATCGCCGACCTGGCCGTGGCGACCGGCGTGGGCCAGATCAAGACCGGCTCCCTGAGCCGCTCCGAGCGGATCGCCAAATACAACCGGCTCCTGGCCATCGAGCGGGAACTGGGCGAACAGGCTCTCTTTGCCGGGCGCTCCACCCTGGGGAGATCGTCATGAGCCCGGAATGGTCCACGGCCTTCCTCAGAGGCCTCTTCGTGCCGCTGGCCGCGGCGATGGCGCTGGCGCTGCTGCCCCATTTCCAGCCGCAGTGCCAGCCCTTCTCCCAGCGCTTCTTTTGGTTCCTGATCCGCTACGCCTTTCCGGGCTACTGCCTGCTGCTCCTCGTGCGCCTCGGCGCCTGGCTGCTTCAACGGGGCGGATAAGTTATTGTTATAACTATTCGTAGTTTAAGCTCATTTGACACCTGGCTTCGCTCTCTTATCCTTTTATTTCTATGAAATTCACCCCCGGTCAGGAATTCCTTGCAGAGTTATTGGGAACCTTGGTGCTGATTCTTTTCGGCGTCGGTTCCGTTGCCATGGTCGTCCTTTTTGGCAGCAACCCGCCGATTCCCGGCGAGGTCGTCAAAGGCGGCTACACCAACATCGTCCTGGGCTGGGGTCTGGCGGTGACCTTTGGCGTCTACATCGCGGGCACGATCAGCGGCGCCCACCTCAATCCGGCGGTGACCATCGCCATGGCCGCCACCAAGCGGTTCCCGTGGTCGAAGGCCTTCCACTACATTCTGGGCCAATTCATCGGCGCCTTCCTGGCGGCGGGCCTCGTCTTCGCCGTCTACCATGCCAAGTGGCTCCAGGTCGACCCGAGCCTCGACCACACCACCGGCGTTTTCTGCACCTTCCCCGCGGTCCCCGGCTTCTGGCCCGGCTTCTTTGACCAGGTCGTGGGCACCGCCCTGCTGGTCGGCCTGATCCTGGCCGTCGTCGACAAGTGGAACGCCCTCCCCGGCTCCAACATGGCGCCGCTGGTCATCGGCCTGATCGTCGTGGCCATCGGCATCGCCTTCGGCGGCATGCACGGGTACGCGATCAACCCCGCCCGCGACCTGGGGCCCCGCCTCTTCGCCGTGGTGGCCGGCTTCACGAACAACGGCCTGACCGACGGCAGCGGCGTTTGGCTCGTTCCCGTCCTCGGCCCGATCGTCGGCGGCCTCCTGGGCGCCTTTGTCTATGACCTGACCATCGGCTGCGCCCTGGCCAAGGCGAACAAGATCAGCGCCGCCCCCGGGCTGCGCGCCGACGGCGAAGACCCCTCTCACCGGGGCTAATTCCGCCTGACGCTTCCAAAGGCCCCGGGGTAACCCCCCGGGGCCTTTTTTTTAGGCGCGCAAGGTGGCGGTGAGCCTCCGGGGATCGCCGACCAGCGCCAGCGCGGCGAAGATGTCCGGGCAGACGACCTTGGCCGCCGCCAGGCTTTCCGCGGCGGCGCCCTCCCCCTCCACGACGGCGACGCCCAGCGCCGCCCGGCCCAGCATCAGGCGGTCGTTCCGGCCGTTGCCGACGCAGGCGCAGCGCGCCGCGCCGAGGCGGTCGACGTAGGCGGCCTTGGCCTCCGCCTGGGTTGGCGGAGGGCAGGATGTGCAGAAGAACGCCCAAGCCCCGCAGCTGCGCTGCGGCCGTCCCGTGGGTGTCCCCCGTCACCACGTGGATGGTGAAAAGACGGCGGAGGGACTTGAGCCGCCGCCGGACGCCGAAGCGCAGTTTTCCGCCCACGGCCAGGGTGCCGTTGAAATCGAGGACCAGATAATCCAGCCGCAGGGGCCCGAAGCCGGGAATGTCCGCAGTCATGACGTCCGGCCCTCCGCCCCGCCCTTCGGCCGGTAGTGGAGGACGCGGACCTTCTCCAGGGTGAGGAGGCCGCCGTCCATCATCGGCTTGAGGAGAGGCAGGAACGCCTCGATCTTCTCCTCCGCGTCGACAATCTCCACCACCAGCGGGAGGTCCATGGAAAGGCGCAGGATCTTGGCGGTGTGGATGTGGCTGCTGGCGCCGAAGCCCATGGGGCCCCGGAGGATGGTCGCCCCGGCCAGGCCCGCCTCGCGGGCCTTGAGTACGATCGCTTCGTAAAGGGGGGTGTGCTGCCATTTGTCCTCCTCGCCGATGAAGGCGCGGAGGAGGAGGGCGTTTTCGGGGATTTCCATGGGTTCCTTTTATTTGGGGTTAAGGAGGGAGGCGGATACATGGCCCAGCCAGACCGCGGCGAGGCAAAGGACGAGGGAAAGGACGCAGTTCAACCCGGCGTAGAACCACTCGCCGTCCTGGGCCAGGTTCAGCGTCTGCAGGCTGAAGGAGGAGAACGTCGTGTAGCCCCCGCAAATGCCGATCATGAAGAACGTGCGGAAGGCCGGGCTGACCAGGTAGGGGCCGTCGGCGGCGGTGAGCGCCGCGAAGAGGCCGATGACGTACGAGCCCGTGACGTTGATGACGAGCGTCCCCAGCGGGAAGGAGGGCCCGAACCGCTCCGCGACAAAACCGGAAAGCCAAAAGCGGCCAAGGGTCCCCAAGGCCCCTCCCAGCGCGACCCACAGATAATTCAGTGCCATAGCAACTCCTATCGGCGCGCCCCCTTTTTGGGAGGCGCGGCCGGTAGGAGTCATCAGCGCTGAAGCCGGTTCAGGCGGTTTTCCCGTCGGGCGGGAGGGCAGACACCATTGCCTCCCTTACTTTAAGGGCAATCGCCCCCGGAAGCAAGGCGCGCGCTACCAGCCCAGGACGTAGGCGAAGATGAGCGGGGCGACGATGGAGGCGTCCGACTCGACGATGTATTTGGGCGTGTCGATGCCCAGTTTGCCCCAGGTGATCTTCTCGTTCGGCACGGCGCCGGAGTAGGAGCCGTAGCTCGTCGTCGAGTCGCTGATCTGGCAGAAGTAGCCCCAGAGCGGCACGTCGTCCCGCTGCAGGTCCTGGTGGAGCATCGGCACGACGCAGATGGGGAAGTCCCCCGCGATGCCGCCGCCGATCTGGAAAAAGCCGATCGACTGCTGGGCCGCCGTTTTCGCGTACCAATCGGCCAGGAAGGTCATGTATTCGATGCCGCTGCGGACGGTGTGGACGTTCTTCACGTCGCCGGAGATGACGTGGCCGGCGTACATGTTGCCCAGGGTGGAGTCCTCCCAGCCCGGCACGATCATGGGGATGTTCTTTTCCGCCGCGGCCAGGAGCCAGCTGTTCTTGGGGTCGATCTGGTAGTGCTTTTCCAGCGCGCCGGAGCGGAGGATCTTCCAGAAAAACTCGTGCGGGAAGAAGCGCTGGCCCGCCTTGTCCGCGGCCATCCACTCCTCCAGGATCGCGCCCTCGATCCGGCGCATCGCCTCCATCTCCGGGATGCAGGTGTCGGTCACCCGGTTCATATGGCGTTCCAGGAGGGCCTGCTCGTCGGCGGGGGTCAGGTCCCGGTAATTGGGCACCCGCTCGTAATGGTCGTGGGCCACCAGGTTGAAGACGTCCTCCTCCAGGTTGGCCCCGGTGCAGGTGATCGCCCCCACCTTCCCCTGCCGGATCATTTCCGCCAGGGAAAGGCCCAGCTCCGCCGTGCTCATGGCTCCCGCCAGGGTCACCATCATCAGGCCGCCCTGGTCCAGGTGCTTCCGGTAGCCGATCGCGGCGTCCCGCAGGGCGGCGGCGTTGAAATGGCGGTAATGATGGTCGATAAAGGCGGTGATCGGGGCGGACATGAAGCCGGTTTAGGACCAATTACGCCGCTTGCCAATCCTTCGCGCGCGATTAGCGTACGGGCTAATGAAAAACTCCATCCGTCTGCTGTGCCTCGCTGCCACCCTCGTCCTGGGCCTCGGCCTGATCGGCTGCGCTTCTGACAAGTGTTGCCACAAGTCGTCCTCCTCCCTGGGCGACAAGTAAGCGGGAACGCGTTCCCGAAAAGGCGTCGATCCCTCAGGGGGTCGGCGCCTTTTCTTTTTGCTCCAGCCTTTCGATCATCGCCGCGGCCTCCGGCGGCGCGCCGAAAGGGCAGGCCGCCGCGCGGCGGTAAGCCTCGATCGCCTGCCGCGCCATCCCGCGCCGCGCGTAGTAGCGGGCCAGCGCGCCCTGGAAATAGCCGTTGTGCGGCTGGAGCCCCGCGATCCGCGCATAGCAGAGGTAGGCCTCCCCGCTCCGGCCCAGCAGCTCGTACGCCATGCCCAGGCGCAGGTAGAGGCCGTCGTCGAGCGGGTCGGCATCCAGGGCCCGCTGGTACCACTCGATCGCCTCACGGCCCAGCACGTCGCGCTCCGCCGGATCGGCGTGGAGGGAGGCCTCCGCGCGGTAAAAATCGCCCAGGCGCGCGGGGGCCTCGGAAAAGAGCGGGTCGCCCTGGGCCGCCTGCTTGAGCAGCGCCACGGCGGGACGGAAGGGGATCGAGGAGAGCCGCTCCTCCACCTGCTGCCACGGGTAGTAGCCCCGCGCCGTCCGCCACGCCCCGAAAAGAAGCCCGGCGGCCAAGAGGACCGGCACGACGACCGCCGCCGCCGCCATCAGCCGCTTGAGGAAACGGCCCCGCCGCGTCAGGGGCGGCGCGGCGTCCAGCGCCAGGGGGCGGCGGCGCAGCCCCAGCCCGGCCAGGGTAAAGAGCGTCGCGGCACAGGCGGGCAAATGCATGGCGAAGTCGAGGAAGGAATGGACGGCCATCCCCGCCCAGGCGCCCAGGCCCGCGCAGACCAGGACGCGCCGCGTCCACGGCACGCCGCCGGAAGCGCGCCGCCGCGCCAGGCCCACGGTGGCCGTCACGACGAAGCCGAGCCCCAGCGCGAAGCCGGCCGCGCCGTAGTCGCACCAGAGATTGAGGTAATCGTCGTGCGCGTAGGTGGCCAGCGTGTCGTACGTCGCGTCATGGTAGCGCGGGTGGATGTGGACGAAGGTGGCGGGCCCGCTGCCGAACCAGAAATAGTCGCCGATGATCCGCACCGCGTCCGCCGCGATCTGGATGCGGACGTAGTGGCGCGCCCCGTCGTGGTGGAGCTGGTAGTTCACCTCCGCCAGCCGGTCCTGGGCCGCGTGGGAGGCGGTCAGGGCGGCCATGCCGACGGCCAGCGCGGCGGCGAAGAAGCCGATCGGGTAGTAGGCCGGAATGCGCGCGTGGCGCAGGGCGAAGAAGGTGACGGTCAGAAGGACGAAGAGAAGCCCGACCCAGCTTCCCCGGGAAAGGGAAAGCGCGATGCCGGCCATGAAGAGCGTGGCCGCGCCCGCGCAGGCCAGCCGCAGGAGGGGCCGCTCCGGAACGAAAAGGGCCAGGGAAAGGGCGGCCGCCACGGCCATGTAGAGGAACGCGCCGTAATGGTTCGGGCAGCCGAATGTGCCGGTCAGCCGCGGGAAATAGTGGAGGGCGACCGATTCTCCCCACGGCAGGAACCCCGGATGCCAGCGCAGCCAGAAGGAGAAAAGGACGACGCCCAGCGCCGTGGCGACAAGGCCGCCCACCACCCACACCCCGTCGAACGCGCGCAGGATCCGGTAGCGGGCCACCCAGAAAATCGCCGCGTAGGAGGCCACCTGCATCACCTCCAGCCGCGCCAGGTATTCGACGGGCGCGGTGAAATAGCGGGCGATGGCGTAGAGGAGGAAGGCGGCGGCGAATCCGTCGATCCAATCGGGCGGGCGCAGCGGCGCGCGGCGCTCCTTCCACACCACGGGGACCTGAAGGAGGAGCAGGAAAGCCGCCACGACGAAGAAGGGAGCCTGGACCCAGACGCGGGCCCCGCCCATGGCCACGGCGGGCCAGGCGATGAGGAGAAAGAGAAGGAAGGCGTTGACGGCCGAGACGACGCGCGCGAGGAGCCCCCGTTCCATGAGGGGCCGATTATCCCGGGCTCCCCGCCCGGGCGCAAGAGCGGCCTTGCGGGCGACCGCGATCCGGCTACGCTTTGCCCCATGGGCGGTCGCCGCCCGGGCGGCTTGCCGTCCGGGAGGAAAGTCCGAACACCATCAGGCAGCATGCCGCTGGAAGACGGCGGAGCCGCGTCCGCGTAAGCGGCGCGGTATGGAAAGTGTCACAGAAAACGAAACCGCCGGATGCGGGTGACCGCGTCCGGCAAGGGTGAAAAGGCGGGGTAAGAGCCCACCGCCCGGCCGGCGACGGCCGGGGACAGGACAAACCCCATGCGGTGCAAGGCCAAACAGAGGAGATGGGTTGCCTGACCCGGCCCTTCGGAAGAAGGGCCGTCCTCGGGTAAGGCCGCACCACGGCCGCAGGGCCGGGACCATCCCCCGCGAGGGGGAAGGTAGAGTAATGGCGACCCCCGCCGTTGTAAGGCGGCGGGAACAGAATTCGGCTTAGGCCCATAAAACGCCGGGCCGCTCCGGGAAACCGGGACGGCCCGGCTCCAATTTGAGAAAGGAAACGATGAAGAAAAAGGAAGTCGACGCTCTCTTGGAAACGGTGCACCGCCAGGTGGAGGCGGAACGGAACGTCCCGCTGCCGCTGCGGCAGGTGCTGGAGGAAGCCTACGGCCAGGCCGGCGTCCTCCTGGCCAAGGAAAAGGCCCGCTGGCACCGCCACGAGAACGGCGGCGGCTGGGTCCGGGACGACGCCCGCGTCGATGCCGGCGCGTTCCTAGGCCCCCAGTCCGCCGTCCACGGGCCGCGCACCTCCCTGGGCCCGAACACGAAGGTGGAAGGCCGCGCGGTCGTCGGCGCCGGGGTGAGGGCGACGGGCAAGACCCGCATCGACAGCTCCCTGGTCACCGCCGAGGAAACGAAGACGCCCGGCCTGGGCGGCGCCCGGCTCAAGGGGATCGACCTGATCGGCAGCGAGGTGTCCTACGCATTCGTCCAAAACAGCTCCCTCGTCGAAAGCCGCGTCCGCCAGGGGCGGGTGCAAAACAGCACGCTGACCGGCACGCACGCGCACGGCGTGGACGCCCTGAACATCAGCGACTCGTCCGTGACCGGCGCGGAGATCGACAACTCCGTCGTCGCCAACTCCGTGGTGGGGAAGAAGTCCCTCGTCCGCGAGGCGCTCCTGGTCGACACCGACCTGAAGCCGGGCCGCAGCGTCGTCGGCGTGGAAATGGCCAAGGGCCACGTCGAGCGCCCGCAGCTGCCCGACTACGACGCCTACGAGGCGATGGAGCGCAGCGGCGCGGCCAAGCCCCGCCGCAGCCTGCCCCGCCAGCGCGTCCGCTAGACTCTGTCGACCACGGCGAAGAACGCCGCCGGATCGGAGAGGTCATCCAGGACGGCGGTGGCCCCGCAGGCGGCCAGCTCCGCCGCCGGAAAGTGGCCCGTGCCGACGCCGATCGACCGGGCCCCGATCGCCTGCGCGCAGGCCACGTCGTGCGGCGTGTCACCGACGATGAAAACCTCCTCCGGCTTGAAATCCCGGCCGTGCCGGTCCCGCGCCCGGGAAAGGGCGAAGGGGCCCAGCTCGTTCCGCACCGCGCTGTCGTCGGCAAAGGCGCCGAACTCGAAGTAGTGCCACACCTTGTAATGCTCCAGCTTCAGCCGCGCGCCGCGCTGGAGGTTTCCGGTGAGGAGGCCCTGGGCCAGGTCGGACCGGAGGCGGACCGCCTCCAGGATTTCCAGGATGCCCGGGTGGAGCGTGCCGGTCGCGCGGGGCAGCTCGGCGGCCAGGTTTTCCAGATAGCGCTCATGGAGGACGCGGACGCTTTCCTCGCTCCAGGGGACATTGAAATGGGCGTGGAGCTGCCGGGCGATGAAGGTGTCGGTCCGCCCCCGGAAATCGACGACGCCCGGCGGGCTGTCGATGCCGGTGATCTCCTTCCAGGCGCGGTAAAAGGCGCTCTGCCCGGCCCGGCCGGTGTCCAGCAGCGTGCCGTCGATGTCCCAGAGGATCAGCTTCATGGGAAACAAGTAACCCAGAAAAACGGCTTGTACCACCGCAAACGCTTGGCCACCCTCCGCCCAGCGTGAGCAAGCGCATCCTCATCCTCACCGCCAGCTTCGGCGAGGGGCACAACACCGCCGCGCGGAACCTGGAAGCCGCCCTCCGCCTGGAAGGAGCCGCGGAAGTGGAAACCGTCGACCTCTTCCAGGTCTATGGCCGGGTCAACGAATGGTCCCGCCGCGCCTACCTGACGGCGATCAACCGCCTGCCGCTGGCCTGGCAGGGGATCTACTTCCTCTTGGACAAGACGCCGCTCATGGAATGGCACCTTCCCTTCCTGGCCAAGGCCCGCCGGGCCCTGGCGGAAAAGATCGCCGCCTTCCGGCCCGACGCCGTCGTCTCCGTCTACCCCGTCTACGCCTTCCTCCTGCGCGGGCTGCCCGGCGCGTTCCGCCGCGTCACGGTGGTGACCGACTCGATCAGCATCAATTCCCTCTGGTACCGCGTGCCGAGCGATTGGTACCTGGTCCCCAACGAGGAGACCGCCGCCGTCCTGCGGGAGGCGGGCGTTCCGGCGGAAAAGCTCCGCGTCTTCGGCTTCCCGGTGCAGCCCGCCTTCGCCCGTCCGGAGGAAGCCCCGCCCCTGCCCGACCTCTCCGCCGGAGGACGCCCCCGCATCCTCTACGTCATCAATTCCGGCAAGCAAAAGGCCCCTCTCCTCATCGCCCGCCTCCTGGAGCGCGCGGGGTGGGACCTGACCGTCACCGTGGGCCGGGACGAGGCGCTCCACCGGCGGATCTCCGCCCAAGTCGCCGCGGCGGGTGCGGAAGGCCGCGTCCGCGTCCTGGGCTGGACGAAGGAGATGCCCCAGCTTCTCCTCAGCCACCACGTCCTCCTCTCCAAGGCGGGCGGGGCCACCGTCCAGGAGGCGGTCGCCGCCCGCTGCCCGATGATCGTCAACCAGGTCGTCCCCGGCCAGGAGGAGGGCAACTACGAGCTGCTCCGCCGCAACCAGGCCGGAGTCCTGGCCTCCCGGCCCGCCGACATCGCCGCTTGGCTCGACCGGCTCTTCGCCCAGGAGGGGCGGCTCTGGTCCCTCTGGCGGCGGAACATCGCCGCCATCAGCCGCCCCCGCAGCGCCCTGGACAGCGCCCGCTTCATCCTGGAACTGCCGGACCGGGCGGGGTAGAAAGGCGGGGTGCACGCCCCCGCGCTTCCCCCGGACGCCGCCATCCTCCGCGCCCTCTTCGCCGCGCGGGACAGCTACGTCTCCGGCAGCGCGCTGGCCGAGCAGCTCGGCGTCACCCGCGCCGCCGTCTGGAAGCGGATGGAATCGCTCCAGGAAATCGGCTACCCGATCCTCTCCCAGCCCCACTCCGGCTACCGGCTGGACGAGGCCCTGCCCGACATCCTCTGCGCGGACGAGATCATCGCCCGCCTGCCCGCCACCCGCATCCCGTGGCGGCCCGTCGTCTTCGCCGAAACCCAGTCGACCAACGACCTGGCGAACCGCGAGGCCCACATCGGCCACCCGCAAGGCCTCTGCATCGCCGCCGACCGCCAGACCAAGGGACGGGGCCGCCGGGGCCGCTCCTGGCACGCCCGCGCGGGAGACAGCCTGCTGGCCTCCGTCCTCCTGCGGCCCGGCTGGCCGCTGACCCAGGTGGCGCGGCTCACCATCGTCGCCAGCCTGGCCATCGCGGAGGCGGCCGAGTCGCTCGTCCCCGCGCGGATCGACATCAAGTGGCCGAACGACCTCTTCCACGACGGGCGCAAGCTGGGCGGCATCCTCACGGAGATCTCCGCCGACGCGGAGACCATCGGCGCCGCCGTCGTCGGCTTCGGCGTCAACTGCCGCCAGCTCCCTTCCGACTTCCCGGAGGAACTGCGCGCCAAGGCCACCTCCCTGTGCCAGCTCGCGGGCGGCTCCGTCCGCCGCGCCGACCTCCTCCTGGCCATCCTCACCCGGCTCGACGCCTGGATCGCCGCCCCCTTCGAGGAGGCGCGCGAGGCCTGGGCCCGCCGCTGCCTCTCCCTGGGCCGCCTCGTCTCCGTCGAGACCGCCTCCGGCCCGCGCCAGGGCCAGGCCCTGGGCCTCGACGAAAACGGCGCCCTCCTCCTGCGCGGGGAGAACGGCCGCGTGGAGGCGATCACCGCGGGCGACATCGCATGAGGCGGGCGGGCGCGCTCCTGCTCTCCCTGGCCTGCCTGGCCTCCGCCCACGCGGCGCCCCCCTCCCGTTCCGCCAAGGCCGCGCCCGCCGCGGCCCCCTCCCCCTTCGACCTCCATCACGGCGACGATTACCTGCAAAGCGCCGCCCCGACCGCTCCCGATCCGGAGGCCCTGGCCGCGCAGGCGGAAGCCCTGGCCGCCCGCGGCGACGACGCCGGGGCCCGGGAAATCATCGCCCGCTATCTGGCCGCGGCGCCGGACGGCCCCTCCGCCGAGGAGCTGGCATTCTGGCGCGCCTTCTGCGCCTACCGGATGAAGGACCCCAAGGCGGAGGACGAGCTGCGCGCCTTTCTTAAGCTCCATCCGCAGGGCCCGCGCGCCTTCGAGGCCCGCCGCACCCTGGGCCTCCTGGAACGGCGGGAAGGAAAAGCCGCCGAGGCGGCCAAACTCTTCGACCGCCTGGCCGCCGACTCCGCCGACCGGCCCCACCGCGCGGCCGAGGCCCGGCTCCTCGCCTTCCTGGCCCGCGCGGAAGCGGCCGATCCCGTCCTGCGGGCGGAAGCCGCCGCCGCCTTCCCCGCGCTGGCCGCCGACGGCGCGTGCGACCAGCCCGCCGCGCTGGAGATGGGCGCGCTGCGGCTCGGCTCCGGCTTCCTGGACGCCGGGGACGCGGAAAGCGCGCTTTCCCTCCTCCGCTTTCTGCGGCCCCGCGCGGCGCTGGACTCCGCGCAGCAGGAACGCCGGAGCGCGCTGAAGGAGGAATCCCTTTCCCATCCCGAAGAGGCCGCCGAATTGGGCGCGCTCCAGGACGCCCTGGCGAAGGACCTCGCCTCCCTGGACGCCGTGCCCGACTACGACGCCGCCTGGCGGCTGCGCGCCGCCTCCGCCTACGCCCGGACGGGCCGCCAGCGGGAGGCCGCGCTCCTCCTGGCCGACGCGCTGCCGTCCTGGCCCGCCTCCTCCAAGGCCGCCGCAGCGACGCAGCTGGCCGCCGCCTACGCCGCGCTGGAACGCTGGCCGGAAACGCTCCGCGCCGTCGACGCGGCGGGAGAGCCCACGCCCGCCCTGCGCCTCCTCCGCGCCCAGGCGCAACAGAATCTGGGCGAGCCGGCGGCGGCGATCGCCACCCTCCAGGCGCTCCGCGCCGGGCCTCCCTCCCCGGAAAACGAGCGGGCCGGATTCCTCCTGGGCCGCGCGCTGCTCCAAGCCGGACGCCCGGCCGAGGCGGAGGCCGCCTTCGCCGCCCTCCTGCGCGATTATCCAAAGACCTCCTTCCGCGAAGCCGCCGTCTATTGGACCGGCCGCTCCCTTTACGACGAGGGGAAATACAAGGAGGCCCGCGCCGCATGGGAGCAAGGCCGCGCCGCCTTTCCCGCGGGCTCCCTCCGTGCCGAGTGCCTCTATTGGGAAGCCCGCGCGCGGTGCGCGGCAAAGGACTACGCGGGCGCGGCAGAGGCCGTGGAGGCCTTCCGCAAAGAGTTTCCCGACGGCCCGGAAAAGGACGAGGCCGCCGTCCTGCTGGCCGATTGCCGCCTGGCCGTGGGCCGCTACGCGGAAGGGATCGCCCTCCTGGAACAGGCCACGCCCTCCGGCACCTCCCTCTCCGGCTACGCGGCGCTCCGCCTGGGCGCGGCGCGGGAAGCCCTGGGCCGGGAGGCGGACGCGGCGGCGGGCTACGCCGCCTTCCTCAAGGCGGTCCCGGAGAGTCCCTCCGCCCCGGAGCTCTTGGCCCGCGCCGCGCGGATCGACCTCCGCTCCGGGCGGGAAGCCGACGCCCTCTCCCTTCTCCTCGGCGCGGCGGAACAATCCGGCGACGGGCCGAACGCCGACCCTCTTTTTCTCCAGCTCGCCGCGCTAGGCCGGATTCCCGCGCTGCGGCCCGGCCTGGACAAGGCCCTCGACGGCTGGAGCGGGGACGCCGCCCGCCCGTCCCTGGCCGCGCGCGCCTGCTGGACCCAAAGCCGCCTGGCGAACGATCCGAAGCCGGCCCTTCTGCGCGGCGCCGCGCTCGACGCGCCGCACGTCGGCCCGGCCCTCCGCGCCGACTTCGCCGACGCCCTGCGCGAGGCCGGAAGGAAAGAGGAAGCCCGCGCCGCCTACGAGGCGCTCCTGCCCACGGCGCAGGCCGCCCGGGGCCACGCGGGCCTGGGCCTTCTGCGCCTCCCCGCCGACCCGGAAGGGGCCCGGACCGAATTCCAAGCGGCGGCCCAGGGCGCGCCCGACGCCGCGCTGGCCCCGGCCTGGAAAGCCTGGGCGGAGCTGGACGAAAAGGCGGGCCGGGCCGAGGCGGCGCGGAGCGATTGGGAACGGCTGCTGGCCCTCCCCGGACTGCCCGCCGCGACGGCGGTGGCCGCCCTCAACCACCTGGGCGATCTTTATCTAGCCTCCGGCCATCCGGAAAAGGCGATCCCCTGCTACCAGCGCATCTACGTCATGTATGGCCGCTGGCCCGATTACGTGGCCCGCGCCTACTGGGAAAGCGGCCAAGCCTTCGAGAAGCTCGACCGGAAACCGGAGGCGGTGGCCACGTACAAGGAACTCGCCGGCCGGAGCGACCTGGCCTCCTTCACGGAAACCGCCCTGGCCCGGCAGCGGCTCAAGGAGCTGGCGCCTTTAAGCTGAAAAATAGCGGCGCAGGACCGCGCCGTAGGCGGCGACGGCGCGCGCGATCTCGCCCCGCTCGACGAACTCGTCGGCGGCGTGGGAGCGTTCCGAGCGGCCCGGCCCCCAGACGACGGAGGGCGCGGTGGCGAAGGCCATGTCGCACGTTCCGTTGAAGACGGCTTCCGGCGCGCCTTCCGCGCGGATCGCCGCCGGGAGCGGCGCGCCGGGCGGATTGTGCATCGGGCGGCGCCAGTCGGCGGTGATCTCCGCCTCCAGCCCCAGCCGCGCGAACTCGGCGCGGATCCACGCGTTGTCTTTTTGCGGCGTGGTGCGGATGTCGAGCTTGGTCTCGATGAGGGCCGGGATCTGGTTGGCGCTTTCCCCGCCACGGACGACGGTCGGCTCCACCGTCGCGCCGCGCCAGGGGGAATCGTCGGCCAGGTCGAGGGAGCGGAGGGCGGCCAAGTCGGTGGCCAGCTTGTCGAACGCGTTGCGCCCCTCCCACGGGCGGGAGGCGTGGCAGGCGACGCCGCGCGAGCGCAGGACCGCCTGCATCGCCCCGCGCATGGAGGCGGCGACGCCCAGGTCGGTCGGCTCGCCGAAGACCGCCGCGTCGTAGCGGGGCAGCTCCGGCTCCACCTTGCGGAAGCCGCCGCTGCCCGCCTCCTCTTCCGCGGCCAGGCAGACGAGGAGACGTCCGGCGGCGGGCGCGCCGTACTCCCGCGCGGCCAGGATCATGCTGACGACCGAGGCGCCCGCGTCGTTCGCTCCCAGGCCGTAGATCCGCTCTCCCTCCACGGTGGCGGCGTAAGGCGGGCGCGTCCACCCGGCGGCGGGGGAGACGGTGTCGATGTGGCTGCACAGCAGCAGCGCGGGGCCGGGCTGGGGCCCGGACAGATCGACGAGAAGGTTGTGCCCCATCCGGCGGACCTGGCCTGGGAACCACGCCTCCAGCCGGGATTGGAGGAAATCGGCGGCGGGGCCTTCCTCCCCGGAGAGGGAGGGAATGGCGACGAGCCGCTCCAGAAGCGCGGCGGCCTCCAGGGCCGGGGAGGCGCTCATGCGGCGGAGTCGAGGGAGTGGTAGAGCCGCTGCTCGTAGCCATGGAGGAGGGCGCTGCCCGCCGCGTCGGCGCCGGTGTAGGCGGTGGAGGCTTCCCCGTAGGTGCTGCCCCGGATGCCCAGAAGGTCGTAGGGGCTCTGCACGGTGACCGCCTTGATCCGGCCGGGAATGAGGTGGACGCGGCAGGTGCCGGTGACGCGGCGCTGGGTGCTTTCCAGGAAGGCCTTGAGGTCGTCGAGGTAAGGGTCGAAGTTCTTCGCCTCGTGGACGAGCTGGGCGAAGGCCTCCGCGACCGGCTTCTTGCCGGTGATCTGCGCCTGGGTCAGGACGCTCTTTTCCAGCGTGCGGTGGGCCTCGTAAAGGATGTCGGCGGCGGGCGACTCGTAGGCCAGGCGCCCCTTCTTGCCCGGGATCGAGGTGCCGACGTGGTAGTGGCGGCCGATGCCGAAGCGGCTGCCGATCTCCGCCAGGCGGCGGAGGATCGCCACGGGGCCGGTCGTCTTTTCCCCGCCCTCTTCCAGGGAGACGGCCTCCCCCTTTTCGAAGACGAGGGTGAGGGCCGTTTCCCGCGCGGCGGGATCGGGCCGGCTGTACCAGGCGTCGTCCGGCAGGAGGCCGTCGGCGACGAGGGTTTCCTTGCCGCCGATGGAGACGCCCCAAAGGCCGGGGTTGTAGGAGTAGGAGGCGGTCTTTTCCGGCACCTCGAAGCCGTGGCGGCGCAGCGTCTCCGCGGCGACGGGGCGGGTGATGCCGAATTCCCGGATCGGCGCGCGGCAGACGACCTTCCCCTGGCCGATGACCTGCGCGGCGACGTCAAAGCGGTATTGGTCGTTGCCCGCGCCGGTGGAGCCGTGGACGAAGGAGTCGGCCCCCACCTCGGCGCAGGCCTTGAGGGCTTCCCGGGCGATGATCTGGCGCTCCGAGCCGACGCAGAGGGGGTAGCCGTCCCGGCTGACGTTGCCGTAGACCATGTAGCGGAGCACGTCGCGGTAGTAGAGTTCCGCCGCGTCCCGGTAGAGGTGCTGGTCGGCCCCCAACTCCCGGCTGCGGGCGGCGATCTTCTCCGCCTCCTCCGCGCTGAAGCCGCCGGTATTCACCGTGCAGGTCACCACGCGGGTGACGCCGTAGGCTTCGCGGCAGTAGGGGACGAGGAAGGAGGTGTCGAGGCCTCCGGAGAAGGCGATCAGGGCGGTGCTCATGGGATTTCCAGGATGGGGAGTTCGGTCCGTCCCCCGCGCGCGACGGCGAAGGGAGGGAGGATGACGTAGCGCTTTCCGGCGGCGATGCCGTCCTGCATGGCGCGCTTGGCGGCGGCGTCGTCCGCCGCCAGCCAGAAGGAGGGCTCGCGGGCGGGAGGATTTTCCGCCAGGGGCGCGGGGCGCATCCGGTAGACGAAGGCCATTTCCCGGCGGGGGTGGAGCGGCAGGATCGGCTTGGCGATCTCCATTTCCGCACCGAAGCGGCCGTGGATTTTCAGGGCGGGATTGTCGTATTGGGTGATGCCGTAGAACCACTCGAACCGTGCGGCGCGGTAGACTTCCAGGGCCAGGGCCTTCGTGTAGAGGCCCAGGTTGGCGGCGGCCGCGCCGACCTGCCGGGCCAGGCTGAAGAGGGAGAAGCCGACGAGGCTCTTCCCGTCGATCCCCGGCGAGGCGATCTGGCCGGAGATGGGGAGGTAGTCGAGCCGGTCGAGGTCGACGCGCGGATCGGCGCGGTAGGCGGCCAGGAATTCTTCGGGCAATTCCACCCTGGCCTTCATGAAGCCGACGACGGCGGTCTGCATGAGGGCGCAGTCGATCAAGACCCAGTTGGGCATCTTGATGTCGGGGGAGTGGAAGCTGAGCGAGTTGGAGAGGAGGTAGGCCTCGTGGAACGGCTGGTCGGCCTCCTCCTCCAGGAGGAAGACGCGGGCGGGGACGCCGCCGGGCTCCAGCTCCAGGGAGGGAAGCAGGTGGCGGGAGGTGGCGACGTAGGGAAGGAAGCCGGCCTGGCGCAGCGAAGCGAGCCAGGCCGGAGTTTCCTTCATCGCGGACCGCGCAAGGCTAGACCAGCGCGGGCGCGCCGGAGCCGGCCTTGGCCTTGAGAAGGGGCTGCACCTTGGCCAGGGTCCCCTCGACGGTCAGGCCGTACTTGGCCTTGAGGGCGTCGACCTTGCCGTGCTCGATGAACTGGTCGGGCCAGCCGACGCGGACGACGGGGGTGTCGATGCCCCGCTCGGCGAAGGCTTCCAGGACGGCGGAGCCGAAGCCGCCCGCCAGGACGTGGTCTTCCAGGGTGACGACGGCTTCCGCGCCGCGCGCGAAGGACTCGATGGTCTCGATGTCGAGCGGCTTGACGCAGCGGGCGTTGATGACGGCGACGGAGTGGCCTTGGCGTTCCAGTTCCTTGGCCGCGGCCTGGGCGGTGGGCAGCATGGCGCCAAGGGAGAGGAGGACGACGTCGCGGCCCTTCTGGACCACCTCGGCCTTGCCGATCGGGAGGGCGACGGGCTTGTCCTTCACCTTCGTGCCGGGGCCGAGGCCGCGCGGGTAGCGGATGGCGATGGGGCCGTTGTGTTCCTGGGCGGTCTTCATCATGTCGGCCAGCTCGTCCTCGTTGGAGGGGTGGAGCAGGACGATGTTGGGGATGCCGCGCAGGTAGGAGATGTCGAAGAGGCCGTGGTGGGTCGGGCCGTCGTCGCCGGAGAGGCTGCCGCGGTCCATGCAGAACGTGACGCTGAGGTTCTGCAGGCAGACGTCATGGACGATCTGGTCGAACGCGCGCTGCAGGAAGGTGGAGTAGATGGCGCAGAAGGGCTTGAAGCCCTTGGTGGCCAGTCCGGCGGCGAAGAGGACGGCGTGCTCCTCCGCGATGCCGACGTCGAAGTAGCGGTCCGGGTGCTTCGGCTGGAAGCGGTCCAGGCAGGTCCCGTTGGGCATCGCCGCGGTGATGCCGACGACGTTCTTGTCGATGTCGGCCAGGTGGGAGAGGGTGTCGGCAAAGACCTCGGAGTAGGTGCGCTGGGCGTTGGCGGCGGTCTCGCCGGTTTCCGGATGGTAGGCGCCGAGGCCGTGGAACTTCTTCTGCTTTTCCATGGCGGGGGCGAAGCCCTTGCCCTTCTTCGTCAGCACGTGCAGGAGGACGGGGCCTTCCTGCTGCTTGAGGAACTCGAAGGTCTTGATGAGGGTCGGCAGGTCGTGGCCGTCGATGGGGCCGTAGTAATGGAGGCCGAGCTCCTCGAAGATGACGCTGGGCAGGAGCAGGCTCTTCACGGCCTCTTCCGCCTTGCGGGCCAGGTGGAGGGCCTTCTCGCCGCCGAGGCGCTGGATGAACTTCTCCGCCTTCTCGTGCAGGTGGGCGTAGCGCTCGCTGGTGACGATCTTGTTGAAGTAGTTGGCGATGGCGCCGACGTTCTTGTCGATCGACCACTCGTTGTCGTTAAGGACGGCGATGAGGCGCTTGGTGTGGGCCTGGGCGTTGTTCAGGGCCTCGTAGGTGACGCCGCAGGTGAAGGCCGCGTCGCCACAGAGGGCGACGACGTGCTCCTTGCCCCCGCGCAGGTCGCGCGCGGTGGCCATGCCCAGGGCGGCGGAGAGGGCGGTGCCGGCGTGGCCCGCGCCGAAGGAATCGTGCTCGCTCTCCTCGCGCAGCATGAAGCCGTTGAGGCCGCCCGGCTGGCGGATGGTGTGGAAGCGGTCCCGGCGGCCGGTGAGCAGCTTGTGGACGTAGGCCTGGTGGCTGACGTCGAAGACGAAGTGGTCGTTCGGGGTGTCGAAGACGTAGTGCATGGCCAGGGTCAACTCGACCACGCCGAGGTTCGGCCCGAGGTGGCCGCCGGTCTTGGCCAGGCTGGTGATCAGTTCCTGCCGGATTTCCTCCGCAAGGGTAACGAGCTGCTCCTGGGTGAGCTTTTTGACGTCGGCGGGGCTGTTAATCGTGTTCAGGATAAGGGCCATGGATATACCTCTCTGGAAGTTTTGAGTCGTTCAGGTTAGGACCGGAGGCCGGGCAAAGGAAAGCGGTTTCTTCCGGTGCCGCTTAAGCTAAAAAGTTAAGGGGCTAAAGAGACGGTTTCGCCGCTTCCTGCGTCACCACGTCGATCTTCTGCTCGGCCTCGGCCAGCTTTTCCTGGCAGACCTTCACCAGGCGGATTCCCTCCTCGTAGCGGGCGATCAGCTCGTCCAGGGGCAGGTCCCCGTTCTCCATGTCGGCGACGATCGTCTCCAGGGACTCGAGGGCGGCCTCGAACTTGGGGGTCTTGGGGGCGGGCATCGGCTTATCCTAGAGCGGCCCAAGAGGTTGGAAAAAGCCAATTTTTACGGGCCGCGGGCATCGTTCATGCTGATTCAAAGGCCATGGAGCCCCTCGCCCCCGCCCTGCTCGAAGAGCTGAAGGCCCAAGCCCGCGACGCGCACCGCCACGCCCACACCTCCGTGGTGCCGTTCGGCGTCGGGGCGGCGGTCCTCACGGAGGACGGGAAGATCCACCAGGGCGCCAACATCCAGAACCTGGCCGACCCCCACCTCAACATCTGCTCGGAACGGGTGGCCGCCTACAACGCCCTCTCCGAGGCGGCGGCCCCGGAGGGGCGCCGGATCCGGGCGGTCGCCATCTACTCCGAAACCCCCGAGCCGATC
Organism: Verrucomicrobium sp.; assembly: GCA_028283855.1. NCBI lineage: Bacteria > Pseudomonadati > Verrucomicrobiota > Verrucomicrobiia > Verrucomicrobiales > Verrucomicrobiaceae > Verrucomicrobium > Verrucomicrobium sp. Next base: position 334,698 of record JAPWJX010000003.1, read on the forward strand.
ACCTGCTGCGGCGCCTGCCGGCAGACGCTGGCCGGCCTCTGCGAAGCCGACACGCCGGTGGTCAGTACCTGCGCGGACGAGGCGAAAACCCGGTCGTGGACGATGGGGGAGCTGCTGCCCGAGGCCTTCACCCGCAAGGGCTCGATCCCCGTGGCGCCCCAGGCCGGCCTCCGCGTGGAGTCCGCCGACGCCGGGCGCCTGCTCCAGGCCGCCCAGGAAGCCGCCGGGCACGCCTACCTCCGCGCGGGCAGCCCGCCGCGCGGCGCGGCGGTCCTGACGGCCAGCGGCAAGGTCTTCGCCAGCGGCGAGGTGGAGGGAAACGCCTTCACCGCGCGGCACGCGGAGGACGTGGCGGTTTTCAAGGCGATCTCCCACGCCGAGGACGAGGGGGACAAGCGGATCGTCGCCGTCGCCCTCTACACGGACGGCCCCCGCCCCGGCGTGACGTCCGGCAGCTCCCTGGAAATCCTCCGGGAATTCGCCGGGCCGGAGATGCGGCTGGAAAGCCACTGCCGGGACGCGGCGCTGGCGGAAGCCTGGACCATGGCCCAGCTCCTGCCCGCGCACTACGCCGCCCGGCGCCCGAAGGGCGACCAGCTCCAGGCCCCGTTCAAGAAGGCCGGCCCGGCCGCCGAAACGCCGTCCCCCCTGGTGCCGACCCTCGAGATCCCACTCCCATAAATTCCAACCTCGACCCCGTGACGGAGCGGCTGCTCCTGGAAAACGCCCGCCGGGCGCTGGCCCGCGCCCACCTCGTCCGCTCCGCTCGGGGCGTCGGGGCGGCGGCGTTGACCGCCAGCCAAAAGGTCGTCCACGGCGCGACGATCGAAAACGCGAACCCCGCCCTCGACGCGTGCGCGGAACAGGTCACCCTCGCCCAGCTGCTCGCGGAAGGGGCGACGCCGGAGGACCGGACGCTGGCGGCGCTGGCCCTCTTCACCGACGGTCCAGAACCGGCCGTCCCCTGCGGGGCCTGCCGCCAGGCGATCGCGGCGGCGGGCCCGGAAGCGGTCGTCGTCAGCATGGCCGAGGGGGGAGAGCCGATCCGCTGGCTGATCAAGTCCCTCCGGGGCGCAGTTTAGTAACTGTCGAGGGAATCCCGCTCCCGGCCCTTTTCCAGCATGCGGGTGATCCAGATCGTCGCCTCGTAGAGGCAGTACATCGGCAGGATAAGCGTGCCCAGGGAGAAGGGGTCGGTGGCGGGGACGACGCAGGAGGCGAAGACGACCAGGCCCACCAGGGTGTGCCGCCGGTATTGGCGCAGGCCGGCGCTGGAGACGATCCCCAGGACGTTGAGGAGGACCAGGACGAGCGGCAGCTCGAAGGAGAGGCCGAAGGCCAGGAGCATCTGCAGGACGAAGTCGACGTAGTTCTGCACCGTCCATTCCGTGCGGAAGCCCTGCCAGGCGGCCAGGTCGAAGAAGAAGCGCAGGGTCTGCGGCAGGAGGAGCTTGAAGCAGAAGACGACCCCGCCGACGAAGAGGAGCGCCCCGGCGAAGAAGGCGGGCAAGAGGGCCCGCGCCTCCCGCCGGGTGAGGCCGGGCAGGACGAACTGGCCGACGAAGTAGAGGACGAAGGGCAGGGCGACGAGGACGCCGCCCATCAGCGCCAGGTCGAGCTGGATGGAGAGGGGGTCGATAACGCCCAGGACGCGGAGCATCTGGGCGGGGTCCTGGCCCGCGCGGCGCAGCGGCTCGTAGAGGAGCTGGAGGAGCGGCTTGGTGAAGGCCAGGCTGGCGCCCGCCGCCACGGCGAAGACGACGGCCGACTTGATGATGACCCACCGGAGGTCCTCCAGGTGGTCCAGGAAGGACTTCGGCGTGGGATCGTCGACCTTCAAGCGATTACGGGACCCGGGCCGGCCGGGACCGGTTTACTTGGTGATGACGCCGGGGGCGACGCGGCGGTTCTTGGCGTAGGCGGCCTCGTCGCTGCCCTGGACGGCGGGACGCTCCGAGCCGTAGGAGATGGTGAAGAGGCGGGAGGCCTCGATGCCCAGGCCGACGAGGTACTCGCGCACGGCCAGGCCGCGGCGCTCGCCCAGGCCGCGGTTGTACTCGGGGGTGCCGCGGATGTCGGTGTGGCCGGCGAGCATCAGGCGCTTGCCGGGGTTTTCCTTCAGCCAGTCGGCGATCTTCTGCAGCTTGCCGCGCTCGCTGGAGCGGATGGTGTTGCTGTCGAAGTCGAAGTAGATCGTTTCGGCGGAGAGGACGCTGTAGTCGACGTCGGTGTCGGGGTTGACGCCGTCGGGGCGGGCGTTGGCGGCCAGGCCGTTGGGGTTGAGGGTGTCGTCGCCGCCCTGGCCGGGGAGGCCCGCCATGTCGGTGCTGCCGCCGGAGGGGCCGGAGAACTTCTTGGAGTGGTTGGCGCAGCCGCCCAGGACGAGGACGGCGGAGAGCAGGAGGACGGCGGGGCGGGAAAGGAGCTTCATAATAAAGGGGTAAGAGAAGTGATTTTTAACGGGACACTGCCGGTTCGGAACAGCGCGTCAAGTTGTTATCGAGCCGCGCGGTCTGCCGGGAGACGCTGTCCAGGAGGTAGAGGGAGCCTCCCTTGGCGTAGACCAGGTGGCGGGAATTGCGGGTCCAGGAGGGGTCCAGGCCGCCGGTGGTGGTGACCAGCTGGGCGCGGCCGGTGGCGAGGTCATAGACCGCCACCTGGAACTGCCCGCCGCTGCGCGCGGTGTAGGCGATCTTGCTGCCGTCCGGCGACCAATCCGGCTCCGCCGCGTAGGAGCTGCCGGAGCCCGCCGTGGAGAGGCGCGTCCCCGCGCCGCCGCCGGAGGGGGCGATGTAAAGCTGGACGGAGCCGCGCTCGTCGGAGTCGTAGACGATCTTGCTTCCGTCCGGCGACCAGGAGGGGGAGGTCTCCGTGCCGGGGCCCTGGGTCAGCCGCCGCGCGGAGCCGCCCCCGGAGGGGATGACGTAGATGAGGGGGTTGCCGTCCTTGCTCAGGGTCAGGGCCAGATGGGAGCCGTCCGGGGAGAAGGCGGGGCCGGTGTTGATGCCGGGGAAGGAGGAGACCTTGGAGCGGACGCTGGTGGAAAGGTGGATGACGTAGACGTCCGGATAGCCGCTCTTATAGGAGGTGTAGGCGATTTCCTTGCCGTCCGGGTTCCACTTCGGGTGGGCGCTGATGGTGCGGTCGCCGGTCAGCTGGACGGCGCCCGCGCCGTCGATGTCGCTGACGTAGACTTCCTTCGCCCCGCCCTGGGCGGAGATGCAGGCGACGCGGGAGGAGGAGAAGCCCTTCACCTTGGTGAGGGCAAAGAGGACATCGTCGGCGAATTCGTGCGCGGCGCGGCGGGACTGGCCGGTGTAGACGCGGGAGAAGAGGGAGGCGGAGCCCTGGGTGAGCTGGCCGGTCAGGGTGCCGTTGCTCCAGACGGCGCTGGCGGTGGCGCGGGCGTTCGGGTTGGCGGCGGTGCCCGCCTCGATGAGGAGGGTGCGGTTCAAGTCGGCGACGACGACGCGGGTGGCCGAATCGGCCTCCCCGCCGCCGGAGAAGGGCAGGACGCGGACGGGGATGCGGCCGTTGCCGCTGACGTCGACTTCCTGCGCGGAGAGGGGCAGGGCCAGGAGGAGGAGGAGGAAGAGGGAGCGGAGCATAGGGGTGAAAGTTATTCGGCCAGTTTGAAGTTGATGACCACGCGCTCCGGCACCGAGTCGGGCCGAGGGCGGGGAAGCTTCCCCACCCGCCGCGCCGCGGCCAGCGCGCTTTGGTCGAACGTCGGGTTGCCGGAGGTGGCCAGGAGCGCAGCTTGGGTAACGGTACCGTCCTTTTCAACTTTAATCTGGATCTTGGCCCGCAGGGAGCGGCCGGCGAGCTGCGACGGGCTGGTCCCACTCCGCGTACATGCGCTGGCGGATCAGGTCGTAGTAGGTCGGGTCGCCCGGGGGGCCGCCGGAACCGGAGCCCACCTCGATCGGCGCCGCCGCGCCGGAGGCGGACAAGGCCGCGCCAAGGCGGGAGGCGACGCCCCCGGAGGTGACGCCGGGCGCGGCGGCCCCGGCGGAAGCGGAGGAGGAAGCCTTCCCCGCCCCGCGCCGGACGGCGGGCGTGCCGGGAACGCCGCTGGAGGAGGCGGCCGCGGCGGGCGTCTTGGACGGCGTGCGGGTCACCTCCTTCAGGCTGATCTTCGGCGCGTGGGACGCGGGCTTGGCCGGGGCGGCCTTCGGCTGGGGCGGGGTGGGAGGCGCTTCCGCCTTCGGCTTTTCCGGCGCGGGCTTCGGCTTGGCCGGGGGCTTCGGCGGCAGGACGATCTGGCTGGGGGCGGGCGGAGGCTCCGGCGCGGGCTCGGGGGCCGGCTCTGGGGCGGGGGCGGGCGTCGGCTCCGGGACCGGTTCCGGCGCAGGCGGAGCGGGCGGAGCCGGAGGCGCGGGGGCGGGTGCGGACGCCGCGGCGGGCGCGGCCGGGCCGGGCAGCTCGATCAATTCCATCGGCGCGCCGGCGCTGGTCCGGGCGGGCTCCAGCGCCGGGTGGAGGAGCGACCAGAGCGAAAGGAGGAGGAGCAGGAGCGCGTGGGCCAGCGCCACCGCCCAAAAGACGGGGCCGAAGCGGAGCGGCCGCCCGCCCTCCGGACGCGCGGCGGCGGGCCGCCGCGGCTCGGGATCAAGGAGACTTGGCTGCGGGGGCATCGGCGTCCAGATGCATGAGGCCCAGCCGGGTCACCTGCGCGCGCTGAAGCGCGTCGAAGACGTCGACCAGCTGCTGGTAGCGCAGGTCGCGGTCGGCGCGGACGACGACGGCCAGCTTGGGGTCGGCGGCGTGGAGCCGGGCCAGCTCCGCCTCCAGTTCCGGCAGCGTGCAGCGCCGCCCGGCCAGGGAAACCGCCCCGGAACGGTCGACCTCCACGGTCTTCACCGCGCCCGCCTCCGGCGGCGGGGTCTTAGCGGCGGCGGAGGGCAGGTTGATCTCCAGGCTCCCCTCCATAAGCGGGGTGGTGATGATGAAGATGATGAGGAGGACGAACGCCAGGTCGAGCATCGGCGTCACGTTCAGCTCCGCCATCGTGGAATGGCCGCCCCGGTCGCTGAACCGTTTGAGGCCGCGCTTCATTCGGCGATGGCGCGGCTCCGCTCCGCGAAGCGGTGGCGGAAGGCGGAGGCCAGCTCCGTGGCGAAGTTGTCCAAGCCTACCGTGAGGCCGCGCTGGGTGACGACCAGATAGTTGTAGGCGAACATGGCGGGAATCGCCACCAGGAGGCCCGTGACGGTGGTGATGAGGGAGCCGGAGACGCCCGGAGCCATGGCGGCCAGGCTGGCCTTGCCCGCCATGGCGATGTCCGTGAAGGCGTCCATGACGCCCCAAACGGTGCCCAAAAGGCCCAGGAAGGGGCCGCCGCTGACGGCGGTGGCCAGGATGATCATGCGCGACTCCAATTGCAGGGACTGGACGCCGACGGCCTGCCCCAGCGCCGCGTCGACCGCCTCCAGCGCGGTGGGGCTGAGGCGCTCGAACTGCTCCGCCTCCGCCAGGCGGGCGGCGGCCGCCCCGTCCAGCTCCGTGGAGCCGACCAGGTGGTAGCACAGCTCCCGGCACCCGGCGGCGTAGACCGCGTAGGCGGGGGAGCCGGGGAACGATTCCCGGGAGAGGTAGATGGCCAGGGGACGGCGGCTGGAATGGAACTTCTGGAAAAAGCGGGCGTCCTGGCGGCGGGCCAGGCGGAACTCCGAAAGCTTGGTGATGATGACCGACCAGGAGAGAAGGGAGGCCAGCAGCAGGGCGGCGATGACGAATTTGCCGGCGGGCGTCGAGTGGCCGAAGGCAAAGAGAAGTCCGCCGCTCTCGGCAAAAAAGTTGACCCAGGGTACAATCACCATACCATCTCATGATGGTACTGAACGCGGGGGGCGTCAACCCAGACCCAGTTTTCCGGCACTAATCATGTCCCTGCCGCGCAAATCCCGTTACCTCAAGCTGGCCCCGAAGGGCGCGCCCCGCCCCGCCCCGGCGCCGAAGCGCGGCCCCCTGGTCATGGTCGACGCGGGCCCGATCCGCGCCGCCGCGACGAAGAAATACCGCCAGGCCCAGACCCGCTTTGCCGACACGCAGAAGGCCCTGTCCCGCTTCCAGGAAAAGGATAAGCCCACGTTCGAGCGCTGGCTCCAGCAGACCTTCCGCGGCCTGGTGGGAGAATTGCGCGCCGCCCAATCGAAGCTGGCCGACCTGCGGGAGCTGGTCTTCGAGGTGGAGACGCGCACCTGGTTCCGCAACCAAAGCTGCGCCGCCGCCTACCGCGACATCCTGGACCGCAAGGCCCGCCGCCAAAACGGCCAGGACGATCCCGAGCCGCCCGACGACCTGGAGGAGGCCCTCCGCTCCCGCATGAAAGCCGACGAGGAGGAAGCCGAGGCCGAGCGCGCGGAGGCGGAGGCCGCCGCCTCCTCCCTCCCCTCCCGCGCGGGCAAAAAACAGCTCCCGCCCGACCGGGAGGCGCGGCTGAAGGCCGCCTACCGCTCCATGGCCCGCCGCCTCCACCCGGACCGCCACGGGGAAAAGGCGATCACCCCGCAGATGCGGGAGCGGTGGCACGCCGCGCAGGCCGCCTACCTGGCGGGCGACGTGGAGCTGCTCGAATCGCTTGAAACCCTCTGCCTGGACGAGGAGGACGTCGACGGCGAGACGCCCGTCTCCTACATCCTGGCCCGCACGGGGCGGCTCCTGGCCTCCATCACCCAGCTCAGCGTCAAGGCGCAGAACTGCAAGAAGGACCCGGCCTGGGCTTTCTCCACCCTGGAGGAGGGGCCGGAGCTTTCCCGCATCGAGCGGCTGATGGCCAAGACGCTGCCCGTGCAGCTGAAAACCGCGCGCGGCGAGATCGCCGAGCTGGAGGCGAAGATCGCCGGCTGGCGCGACGATGCGGAACGCTTTTACCCCGGCTTCAAGGAAGCCCATTCCGGCAAAAAAGGCGCGCCGATCAAACCCGCCGGCCCTCCCCAGGGCAAGGCCCGCGCGAAAGCTTAACGGACCAGGGAGAGGGCGTCGCCCGCCTCGGCAGCCTGGCCGGGCCGATCAAAAACCACTCCCGCCAACGCCTGCGGTTCCAAGCGCGGCAGCTCGATCCGTTCCCGGCGCGGCGGCGCCGTCGCCTCCATCGCCTCCCGGGCCGCGTCGAGGCCCCGGCATTCCGCCGCCAGGCGCGTCAGGAGCGGGCGCGTCTCCGGCTCCGCCTTGGCGGCCAGGGCCTGCCACCGCTCCTTCGGCCATCGGTCGCTCACCGGCTGGAGCCACTCCTGCGCGATCCGCTGAAGAAGGGCGCGGCCGTGGACCGGGCTGGGCTCCAGGCCCATCTTCGTCCGCCCTTCCGGGTCACCGTAGAATTCGAGGAGGTCGCCGTAGACGGCGGGGAGCGCCTCGGCAAAGAACCGCTCCCGCTGGGCGGGGGAGAGCTTGGCCGCGGCGCTCTCTTTCAGCTCGTAGAGCGCCTCGGCGGCGGCGCAGTTTTCCTCCGTAGCCAGGGGATAGTCGGGATGGGCGGGGCGGCCGGAGAGCGGCCCTTCGAAGGCGGCGCGGGCTTCCTCCGGCGTGGCGGGGAGCGCCTTCCAGCCGGAGGCGCTGGCGTGGACGAGCTGGTGGAGACAGGCCTGGATCTCGGCGTATTGGAGGCCGTAGACCTCCGGCTCCTCGCCATTCTTTCCGCTGGCGATATGGCGGAGCTTGTCATGCCGCGCCGCCGTTTCCTCCGGCGTTTCCTCGGCGGCCAGGATGGCCTCCAGCTCCGGCCCGTGGCCGTAGCGGACGGAGGAGCCCCAGGTCTCCTCCTTGCCCGGGCCGGAGAGGAGGAGGCGGTCGAGGGTGTGGACGCGACACTGGAGGGCGTGGAGCGCCTCGTGCGTCAGGCCGGTGGCGGCGCCGCGGGAATCGGCGGGCAGGACGCCGACGACGACCGCCGGGGCGAGCGCGATCCGCAGGTCGCCCAGGCAGGAAAAGGAGCCGTTGAGGTTGATCGGCGCCATGTCGGCCACCATGTTGTAGGCTTCGCCCGGCGCGCCGATTTCCAACCGGCGGAAGGCGGTGAACTTCTTCTCGTTCGCCGCCGCCTGCCCTTCCAGGGTGAAGAAGCGGACGGGGACGGAGAGGATGATGTCCGGATCCCGCCGCAGGCCGCGCACCGCGCCGGGGTCGATCAGCTCCGCCGACGTCGCCGCGCCCGCTTTAAGTAAAGCGGGCAAAGCAAAAGCGGGGCTGTCGGGCAGGTTGGGCATGGGCGGAAACGACCCCCGCGGAAAGCAGGAATTCTGCCAAAGGAGGCCGCCCCGGCCATTTCAGCTAAATTAGCCGCCGAAGTTGCCCGCCCGCCAGAGCCGGGCGTAGAGGCCGTCCCGGGCCAGAAGCTCCGGCCCCGTGCCGCTCTCGACGATCTTTCCTCCCTCCATGACGTGGATCACGTCGGCGTGGTGGATCGTGTTCAGGCGGTGGGTGACGATGAGGGTCGCCGGGCCTTTCATGAGGGCGCGGAGCGTCTCCAAAATCTCGGACTCGGTCTCCGGGTCGAGGGCGCTCGTCGGCTCGTCCAGGAGGAGGATGGGGGAGCCCTTCAGGAAGGCGCGGGCGATGCCGATGCGCTGGCGCTGCCCGCCGGAGAGGCGGACGCCGCGTTCGCCCACGGGCGTGTCGTAGCCCTGGGGAAGCTTATTGATGAACGCGTCGGCCTGGGCCCGGCGGGCGGCCTCCCGGATCTCGCTCTTCCTGGCCCCCAGCTTCCCGTAGGCGATGTTCTCCTCCACCGTGCCGGAGAGAAGGATCGTCTCCTGCAGCACCATGGCGATCTGCTCCCGGACCGATTTCTTGCTCACCTCCCGCAGGTCGGCGCCGTCGATGCGGACGGTGCCGGAGGTGGGGTCGTAAAAGCGCGCGATGAGGGAGAGGACGGTCGTCTTCCCCGCGCCGGTCCCGCCGACGAGGGCGACGGTCTGGCCGGGGCGGACCTCCAGGTCGATCCCCTGGAGGATCGGGTGGCCCTCCTCGTAGGAAAAGGCGACCTGCTCCAGCTCGACGCGGCCCGCCACGCCGCGCAGGGCGGGAGCGTTCGGCTTCTCCGGCACGGTGTCCTCCGCGTCGAGGACCTCGAAGACCCGCTCCATGCCCGCCGCCGCCCCCTCCATCGCCCAGGCGGTGTAGGAAAGCTGTTCCAGAGGCTGGTAGAGCGTGGCCAGATAGGAAAGGAAGACGTAGAGGTCGCCCACGCCGATCTGCCCGGCCAGGACGTGCCGGACGCCCAGGTAGAGGATCGCCGCCGTGCCCGCCGACGTGATGAGGCCGACGACGAGGCCGGAAAGGGAATTGGTGAGGGTCAGCTTCAGGTTGGCGCCGTAGCTCTCCCGCGCCTCGCGGACGAACTGGCCGACCTCGTATTCTTCCCGGTTGAAGGCCTGGACCACGCGGATGGCCCCCAGCCCCTCGCTGGCGGCGGCCAGCACGTCGCTCTCCTCCTTCTGCAGGTCGCTGCTCTCCCGCCGGATGCGGCCCGCGTAGAAGGCGATGGCCGCCCAAAGAAACGGCGCGACGGCCAGGGAAACCCAGGCCAGCTGCCGGTCCATGGAGTACATGACGGCGAAGGCGCCGCCCAATGTCACCAGCGCGCCGACAACGGAGGCGAAGCCCCGGTTGAAGAAGGTCTGCACGGCCTGCGCGTCGTAGGCGACGCGGTAGGTGGAGTCGGCGCTGCGCCGCCGGTCGTGGAAGTGGAGGGGGAGGCGCTGGAGGCAGGCGTAGAGCCGGGTGCGCAGTTCCAAGAGCGCCCGCAGGCCGATGCGGGTCATCAGGTAGTTCTGCCCCACCCCGGCCAGGCCGCCCAGCAGGTAGATGACGACGACGCCCAGGGTGGCGACGAGGACCTCCTCTCCCGTGGTGAGGGCGGTGTCCCGCCAGGGCACGGCGTGGTCGTGGGCGGTGGGCAGGAGGGTGTCCAGGATCCACTTCACCGGCCACGGCTTAAGAAGGCTTAAGGCGACGTTGAGGACCAAAAGCCCCAGCGCCACGCCGATCTGCGGCAGCTGCTCGCGGTAGCACCCGATGACGCGGCGGTAGAGGCCCATGGGAAAGCTACTCCTTGCGCACGGCCTGGAGGCCGGCGCGGATGGCGGCGACGTGGACTCCCTCCGCCACCCGGTGGCGCAGGCGCAGGCCGTGCAGGAGCCAGAAGAAGAGGAAGAGCCCCAGGGTCCCGGCGAAGAACGGCGCCACTCTCCAGGAGGTGACGGTCAGCGCGGTGCCGAAAAGGATCAGGCCGCCGACGATCAGCTTGGAAAAGGTGCTGGCGACGAGGAAATTCCCCACCCGGGTGAGCCGCCGCCCGTGCGGGTAGATCTCCGTCATGGTGCGCAGGCGCAGGTTCCACCAGCGGCTGGCGAAGAGGTGGAGGTCCCAATCGGTCCAGCCGGTGTCCGGGGAGTAGTTCCAGCCCTCCGCGTCGAGCAGGCGCTCCACCTCGTGCAGCAGCTCGGTCCGCTCGCGGCCGCCCTCGCTCCAAAAGGTGAGGTGCCCGGCGCTCCAGAAGCCGCTGGAGGCGTGGGGCTCCTTCTCCGGCGCGGCGATGACGGCGGGGGGCGTGCGTTTGCCCCGCAGCCAGGTGAAGTAGCGCGCCCAGCCGCGCCGCAGCGGCTGCGCCACCGCCAGGTAGAAGAGGAGGAGGCGGGAGCGGACGCCGTCGAAGCGCGGCTCGATGCGCGCGCGCGTCATGTAGGAGAGCCCGGCAAGGACGGTGAGGCCGAAGAGGATGAGCGGCACCAGCCGCAGCGGCGGCAGCGGAATGGAGAGGACCAGGACCATGGCCGCCAGGACCACCCATTCCAGGCTGCCGAAGAGCTGGAGGAAGGGATTCTCGTTGCGCGGGTAGACGGACTGGAAGAAGCCGGTGCCGAAGATGCCGTGGTAGACGACGGGGCGCAGGAAGAGGGGGTCCATCCGCACCTGGGTGTAGACGCGCCCGTGCCAGATGGCCGAGCCGGTGGTGCCGAAGTAGTTGAGGTGCTTGTAGCGCAGGAGGGCCTCCGCCTCCCCGTAGCCGGTCTGCTGGCCGAAGTAGGCCTTCACGGTGAAGCGCCGGTAGTGCCAGACGACGGCCGCCGGGGAGAAGCCGATCTGGTAGCCGCGCTGCATGAGGCGCCAGCAGAGGTCGACGTCGTCGCCCGCCTTGCGGTATTCGGGATCGAAGCCGCCGATCTCCTCCAGCGCGCTCTTGTAATAGGCCATGTTGCAGCCGGGGACGTGCTCCGCCACGGTGTCGGTCAAAAGGACGTGGCTGGGGGAGCCGGGCGCGGCGGCCACGGTGGCCTGCACCCAGTCGGTCGCGGGAGGGGAGATGTTCGGCCCGCCGACGGCCTTGAAGCCGCCGCGGAGCATCGCCTGGACGAGGAAATAGAGCCAGTCCTTGTCCGCCATGCAGTCGGAATCGGTGAAGGCGACGATCTCGCCGGTGGCCGCCGCGATGCCGACGTTGCGCGCCACGGAGAGGCCCTTGTTCTCCTGCCGGATGTTCCGCACGCGGGGGAATTGCGCGGCGATGGCCTGAGTGTCGTCGGTCGAGCCGTCGTCGACCAGGATCACCTCGTAATCGGGGTAGTCGAGGGCCTCCAGGGAGACGAGGCAGTCCCGCAGCGTCTTGGCCCCGTTGTAGGAGCAGACGACGACGGAGACGCGCGGCGCCTGCGCCAGGGGGAAGCGGTCGTGGAGGGGACGGTCGCCGCCGCCCAGGATCGGCTGGAGGGCGCGGTAGGCCTCCTTCGGCGCGCGGTCCTTCGTCACGACGCCGAAGGCCCAGTCCTCGATGTCGACGCCGTCGGTGAACCACTCGTCGGTCCAGGAGAAGATGATCGTCCCGGCCAGGCCCGCCTTGAAGACGGTGTTCACGTGCCGCTTCAGCAGCTCCGCCTGCTCCGCCTGCGGGTGGCGGATGGTGTCCATGCCGAATTCGCTTAAGATGAGCGGCTTTTCCCCCGCCAGGTTCTGCAGGCGGGCCAGGTAGTTGGCCAGGTCCTTTTCCTCGTGCAGGTAGACGTTGTAGGAAAGGAAGTCGACGCCGGCGGGGAGGAGATACTCGGTCGGCGGGAAATTGGCGTAGGTGGCCAGCGCGCCGGGATCGTGCTTCTTCACCAGGGCGACGAGGCTGTCGAGGAACGCCTCCATCTTCCGCGGCCCGTACCAGCGGACCAGGTCGGGCGGAATCTCGTTGTCGATGAAGTAGCCGAGGAGGGCCGGGTGCCCGGCGTTCTGCCGGACGGCGGAAATCAGGTTCTCCCGGATCTGGGAGAGGACGGCGCGGTCGTCCAGGAAGAGGACGCGCTTGACCCACGGCAGGGTGACGAGGACGCGCAGCCGGTGGCGCGCCGCCTGGTCCAGGAACCACGCCGGGGGCGGGTGGTAGATGCGCAGGGTGTTGACCCCCATCGCCGTCATCAGCTGGAAATCGCGTTCCACCTCCTCCGGCGCGGGCAGGTGGGGGCCGCCCTCCGTGCGGGGGCGGAAGGGGCCGTACGTCGCCCCCTGGATGAGGAATTTCTTCTCCCCCTCGTAGAGGAACTTCGCCCGCGCGACGATGCGCGGAAGGGAGGGGGCGTCAGACATGGGCGGGTAAAGTAATAGAGGCACCGCCCGGCGCAAGACAAGGGGCAAGGTCGCCCTTGTTCTCCCCGCGCGAAAACCCTAGTTAGGAAAGCGATGCCCGAGCCGGTCGCCCTCCGCAGCGGAAAAGTGCGGGACCTCTACGCCTACGGGGAGGAGCTGTGGATCGTCGCCAGCGACCGGGTTTCCGCCTTCGACGTGGTCCTGCCCACCCCGATCCCGGACAAGGGCCGCCTCCTAACCCGGCTTTCCCGCCACTGGTTCGACCTCCTCCGCCCCCTTTGCCCGAACCACGTCCTGGGCTACGACCTGCCCGCCGGCGCCGGCCGGCCGGAATGGGAGGGCCGCCTGACCCGCGCCCGCCGGTGCGAGGTGATCCCCCTGGAATGCGTCGTCCGCGGCTACGTGGCCGGGAGCGGCTGGAAGGAATACCGGGAGCGCGGCACCGTCGGCGGCCACGCCGTGCCCCCCGGCCTGCGGGAAGCCGGGGCCCTGCCGGAGCCCCTCTTCACCCCCTCCACCAAGGCGGAGGCGGGCCACGACGAGAACCTGACGGAGGCCGGGGCCCGCGCCCACGTGGGCGACGCGCTCTACGAGCGGCTGCGGGAGAAGACCCTGGCGCTCTACCGCTGGGCCGCCGCCTACGCCGCCCCGCGCGGCCTGATCCTGGCCGACACGAAGTTCGAGTTCGGCCTGACTCCCCAGGGAGAGCTGCTCCTCATCGACGAGGCCCTGACGCCGGACAGCTCCCGCTTCTGGCCCGCCGACGGCTACCGCCCCGGCGGTTCCCCCCCCAGCTTCGACAAGCAATTCCTGCGCGATTACCTGGAAACCCTCTCTTGGGACAAGCGCCCGCCCGGCCCTATTCTGCCTCCGGAAATCGTGGCCCAAACGGCCGCCCGCTACCGGGAAGCCGTCGAGCGGCTGGGCGCTTAAAAGGCCCATTTTTAGGGTACTTTCGGTACCTGGCCCGGTACCTGCTTTGGCGGACGCCTCCTTATGATCGCGTCCAAAGCTTTTCTCAAAGGTATCGCCGCTGAACTGATCCTGGCCTCCGGCCTCGGCGCCGGGCTTCCTGCCCGCGCCCAGCAGGCCGCCCCCGTCGCGGCCCCCCGCACCTTCTCCCTCATCGATCCCCTCTCCGTCCGCGGCCCCGTCGCCCCGGGCGACGCCCTGAAGAAATTCGAGCGGGCCGCCGGATTCGGCCACCCCTCCTTCACGGCCAACGCGGCGGAGCTGGTGGCCCTGGGCTTCCGCGGCTGGCCCGTGGCGGGCGTCCACAGCGATCCGGACCTCCTTCTCCAGACGCCGGTCGACTTTTCCGCCACCGTCCTGCCGGGGCGCCCCGGCGCCTCGATCGCCGGATCCCCCCTCTTCCCGCCCCAGGCCCGCAATCCCTTCAGCACGGCCTACGGCGTCGCCAAGGAAAAGCTCTTCAAGCCTTCCGAGATCCAGGCCACCCTCCCGCCGCCGAACCAGGAACTTGCCGCCGACACCCTCTTTTCCTCCCGGCTGGCCGTCCGCGCCATGATCCTGGAGCGGGACCGAATCGAAAGCCTCCTCTTCCCCGTCACGGCGAAGACGGTCGGCGCGTCGAAGGAGTTCGGCCACGGCCCCGCGCTGGACGCCGTCCTCTCCGTCGGGGAGACGAAGGAGCAGACCGCCGCGCGGCAGGAAATCCTGGAAAACCGGGCCCTGGGCCATTTCAGCCAGGAAGCCGCCGAAATGACCCCCCTCCTCCAGGCGGAAATCGAAGTCTCCCTTCACGACCTCCTCTCCCGCGCCATCTCCACGGGCACGTGGAAGCGGGTCCCGGAAACGCGGGAAGAACTCGCCGCCGCCGTCTACAACGCCGTCGACGCCGGGCGCCCCGCCGGGACGCCGCCGGAAGCGATCGACACCTTCCTGGCCACGCCGCGCGGCCAGGCCCTGCGGGCCGAGTTCCCCGCGCCGCCGCTGGAAAACTTCCTCCTGAAGGCGACGTTCTCCATGCTGCCGAAGAACCGCGCCTCCCTTTACGACAAGGTCCTGCCCGACGCCTACGGCGACCTGCTGGAGCTTTACGGCGACGCCGACGGCCGCACCCGCCTGGGCCTGGAAACGGGCAAGCCCCACGCCGTCTCCTTCGCCTTCCACCTGCTCCACGCCGGAGAGGGCGAGCCCCAGACCCTGACGCCGGACGCCTGGCGCCACCTGGCCTCCAAGGCGGAGCCGGAAGCCTTTGAAACCCTCTGCCGCCTGGCCGTCCGCCACCGCCAGCCGGAGGCCCTCGGCGCGCTCCTGGCCACCGCCGGGCAGCCCGGCCACGCCCTGACCCCGGAGCAGAAGGCCGTCCTCCTGGACGGCGCGATCGCCATCTCCCTCCAATCCTCCGACGCCAACGAGCTGGCGGGCCGCCGCATCGTCCTGCAGCTTCTCGACGCCGGGGCCGACCTCGAGAAGCTCCCCCCGCCCGCCGTCCAGCAGCCGCCGCTGGAAAACCTCCCGCGCGGCGAACAGGAGGAAGAGCGGCCCGACCCCCGCTTCCGCCTTTACCAAATCCGCCTGACGCCGGACGCCTTCCGCCGCGCCCCCGCTCAAGCCCCCGCCCACGACGCCGCCGTGGCGCTGGCCAAGTAAAAAGGCCCGCCCCATGGACCGCCACACCCTGCTTAAGAAGCTGGCCGTACAGGCCACGCTCTTCGCCGGGCTGGTGAACCTCCAGGGCACCCGGCGGCCCGCTCCCGCGCCGACGGCCTCCCTGCACCTTGCCGCCCACCGCTGGAGCCAGCCGATGCCGCCCCTGCCCGCGGCCAAGCTGGCGCGGCTGCGCGGGGAGGACGCGGTCAACCGGGCCTTCCTCCGCACCCTCGGCGCGGAAGGCGGGACGGAGGCGGAGACGACGGCCAACACCGCCGACCTCGTCGCCCTCGGCTTCGGCTCCTGGCCGCCGCCCGGCCTCGACACGGACCCCTCCCTCCTCCGCCCCCGCGCGGCCTGGAACTACGCCTCCTACCGGCCCGGCGTCGATCCGGCGCAGGAAGGCGGCCTGACCATGGCTCCCGTTTCCGTCCCCCCTTTCCTGCGCGACCCCTTCGCCAACGTCTTTCCCATCGTCACGCCGACCTACTTTTCCCCCGCGAAAATCCAGCTCCAGCTGCCGCCGCTCGACACCCCCTACCACCTGCGGGAGGCCCGCTCGGTCGAGGCGCACGAGGGGCTGCACGCCGTCTTCGCCGAGCGGCAGATCCTCCTCGACCTCCTTTTCCCCGACCGCGACAAGGGCGCCCCCCTTTCCGCCACCAAGAGCCACGGCCTGGGCCCCCGGCTGGAGGCGCTCCTGGCCTCCCAGGAAACGGCGGGAAAAACCGCCGCCCGCCATCAACGGTTCGAGCGCGAGCTCTCCGGCGCCTCCAACGACACGGCCCTGGCCGAATATCCCCTCCTCTACAACGAGCTGCGCTCCTACCTGGGCCAGGTGGTGATGGACGGCGTCTCCAGCGGCCGCTGGGACGGCCTGCCCCGCGACAAGAAGGAGCTGTGGGCGGCCGTCTACGCCACGACCGGCGGCACCTGGTTCGACCCGGAGGAGCGGGACGAGGTCAGCCGCTTCCTGGGCAGTCCGGAGGGCGCCTCGACGCTGCGCCGCTTCCCCGCCCTCCCCCTGGACATCCAGGAGCGGATCCTCACCGCCGACCTCGGCAAGCTTTCCCTGCCCAACCGCGTCCGCTTCTACGCGGAAGTCCTCCCGGAAATCTACGGCGAGATCCTGGAAGACCTCGGTGACGCGCGCGGCCTGGCAAAGATGGACCTTCCGCCGAGCCCCGTCCACGCGATGGCCTTCCTCCACCACCTCATCCTGGACCGGCCGGAAAGCCCGGACGCGTGGAAGAAGAAGGACTGGGACGCCATGGCCGCCAAGGTGGAGCCGGAAACCGTCCAGCGGCTGGCCGACCTCTCCCAGGCCTTCGGCCGCCCGGAAGCGCTGGAAAGCCTGATGACCCTGCGCCAGGCCCGGCTCCCCGCCGCGCCCGCCAACCGCGGCCTCTTCACCGCCCTCTCCGCCTCCTTCAACGAAACCCCGCGCCAAGAGCCCTCCCTGCCCCGGCGCGAAGAAGGCCGCGCGCGATGATCCGCCGCCCCGCCCTCCTCAAACGGCTCGCGCTGGAAGGCGCGCTCCTGGCCGGCCTCGGCGGCCTGGCGGGGGATTTCTCCCCGCCCCGGCCCCTCCCCGCGGCCGCCCCCGCCTTCTCCCTCACGCCGCGCGTCCCCGCCGGCGGCCCCCCGCCCTTCGCGGAACGGGAAAAGGCCTTCCGCGCCGCGCTGGGCATCGGAAAGGAAAAGACGGCGCAGGGCCTCACCGACACCGCCGAGCTGCTCCGCCTCAGCTTCGGCGTCTGGCCCGCCCCGGGCGTCGACTTCCAGCCGGAAATCGTCCGCCACGTGCCGGTGCGGACCCTCTCCGCCTTCGACGGCACCTGGAAGACGGTGGAAGCCGCCACCAGCGGCGCGGGCTCCTTCAACGAGATCTACCGCAACGTCGCCTCCGTCTTCTACCCCCAGGCCGCCGCCCAGCTCTTCCAGCCGCCGGAGATCGACGCCCGGCTCCTGCCGCTCGACACGCGGGACAACGCCCTGCTCGACATGAGCGTGGAAGGGCACGAGGCGCTCCACGCCCTCTTCCGGCAGCAGCAGATCCTCCTGGACTACCTTTACGACCGGCCCAGCCTCGACCGCCTCGGCCCCGACGCCATGGGCCGCTCCGAGCTGATCGGCTACGGCCCGGAAATGGACGCCCTGCTGGCCTCCGGCGAGACGCCCGCGCAGACCTCCGCCCGCCACCGCGCGCTCTTCCAGGCGCTGGGGGACGGCAACCCCTTCACCCAAACCGCCGCACAGGGGGACGACGTCCTCAAGACCTACCCCGCCCTCTACACGGAGATGCAGTCCTACGCCCACCAGATCGTCGCGGGGGGCGTCTCCTCCGGCGCGTGGCGGCGGGTGCCCCGCACGAAGGAGGAAGTCTGGGCCGCCTTCGCCAACGCCATCGGCGGCCTGCCGCCCGGCGGAAAGGACGAGGTGAGCGCCTTCCTGGAAAGCGAGGCCGGGGAAAAGGCCCGCGCGGCCTTCCCCGCCCCGCCCGACGTCATCGGCCAGCGCTGGCTGCGGGACGACGTCGGCTTCCTGCCCGCGGACAAGAAATCCCTCTTCTACTCCCAGGTGCTGCCGCGCCTTTACGGCGACCTGTTGGAAGCGTACGGCGACCCGCAGGGCCGCGCCAAAATGGGGCTGCCGTCCGGCCAGGCCGCCACCCTTTCCTTCGCCACCCACGTCGTGCGGGCGGGCGAGGGCGGCGACCAGGATTGGACGCCGGAAACGTGGCGGAAGATGGCCGCGCAGGTCGATCCCCAGACCCTTCCCCGCATGGCCGCGCTGGCGGTGGCCCACCACAACCCGGCGGCGGTGGAGGCGCTCCTCGACACGCCCGCCGGAAAGGCGGCGCTGGGCTCCGCGGAAAAGGACGCCCTCTTAAAAACCGCCTTCCAGGTCATGCTCCGCAGCGCCGACGCAAACCGCCGGGAAGACCTGCGGACCATGGACCTGCTGGCCGCGCGCGGCGCGGCGCGCTAGCGCGCCCGCTCCGCGTCTTAATGGTGCCGGAGGAAGGGCGCCAGCAGCGCCCGCTTCTGGTAGGCCACAATCAGCCAAAGCACCGTGCAGGCGATGCCCGGACCCGCGCCGGAGGGGGCCATGGTCGCGTGGAAGGCCAGAATGTTGACCAGGACCGGCCCCAGGAAGACGAGGCCCAGCGGGACGAACCGGCCCAGCAGGAGCAGCACGCCGCCGATCAGCTGGCAGGCGAAGATCACCGCGAAATAGCCGCTGTGGAAAATCGCGCCCATGAAGGCGCCCGCGTCGCCGGACATCTCCGGCGCAGGGATGAAGTGGAAGAAGCCGTTGAGGCCGAAGACCGTAAAGAGAACGCCGAGGAGGATGCGGGGCAGGGCGGAAAGGATATGCTTCATGGGCCTGCGATCTTCCCCCCCGCCGCCTTTCTTTCAACTTCAAAAACGGGCCCGGAGGGGGCACCCTAGGCGGCCTATGAGCCACACCGCGCCCGCCGTCCAGCCTCCGAACACCCGCATGGAATCGGACAGCATGGGGAAGATCCCCGTGCCGAACGACCGCTACTACGGGGCGCAGACGGCCCGCTCCCTCATCCACTTCGACATCGGCCCCGACCTGATGCCGCGGGAAGTGGTCCACGCCTTCGGCACCCTTAAAAAGGCCTGCGCCCTGGTGAACCGGGACCTGGGCAAGCTCTCCCCCGAGCTGTGCGACCTCATCGTGAAGGCCGCCGACGAGGTGGCCGCGGGCAAGCTCGACGACCACTTCCCCCTGCGCGTCTGGCAGACGGGCAGCGGCACCCAGAGCAACATGAACGTCAACGAGGTCATCTCCAACCGGGCCATCGAGATGGCCGGGGGCGTGCTGGGCTCCAAGAAGCCGGTCCACCCGAACGACCACGTGAACATGTCCCAGTCCTCCAACGACACCTTCCCCGGCGCCATGTCGATCGCCGCGGCGCTGGAGACGGAAAAGACCCTCCTGCCCGCCGTGGAAAAGCTCCGCGCCGCCCTGGACAAGAAAGCCAAGGAATTCGCCCCCATCGTGAAGATCGGGCGCACCCACCTGATGGACGCCACGCCGCTGACCCTGGGACAGGAATTCTCCGGCTACGTCGCCCTCCTGGAAGCCGACCTGGCGCGGATCAAAAGCGTCCTCCCCGACCTCGACAAGCTGGCCCTGGGCGGCAGCGCCGTGGGCACCGGCCTGAACACCCACCCGGAATTCGCCGCGCGCGTGGCGGCGAAGATCGCCGAGCTGACCGGCCACCCCTTCGTCACCGCGCCGAACAAATTCGCCGCCCTTTCCGCCCATGACGAGCTGGTCATGGCCTCCGGCGCGCTGCGCACCCTGGCCGTGTCGCTGATGAAGATCGCCAACGACGTCCGCTGGCTGGGCAGCGGCCCCCGCTGCGGCCTGGGAGAGCTGACCCTGCCGGAGAACGAGCCCGGCTCCTCCATCATGCCGGGGAAGGTGAACCCCACCCAGTGCGAGGCGATGACCATGGTCTGCGTGCAGGTGATGGGCAACGACGCGGCGATCGGCTTCGGCGGCTCCCAGGGCAACTTCGAGCTGAACGTCTTCAAGCCCGTCATGATCCACAACTACCTCCACTCCGTCCGCCTCCTGGCCGACGCGTGCCGCTCCTTCGTGGAGCATTGCGTGGAGGGGATCGTGCCGAACAAGGAGAAGATCGCCCACTACCTCTCCGACTCCCTCATGCTGGTGACCGCCTTAAGCCCCAAGATCGGCTACGACAAGGCCGCCCAGATCGCCCACGAGGCCCACGTGAAGCACTCGACCCTCCGGGCCGTGGCCATCGAGCTGGGCTACCTCACCGGCGCCGAATTCGACGGCCTGGTGAAGCCGGAAGAAATGACCCACCCCTAACATGAAGCACTTCTACATCGAAATCACCTACACCGCGCCGCTCGAGGTGGTGGCCGAGACGCTGGGCGTCCACCGCGACTTTCTCCAGACCGGCTACGACCAGGGGATCCTTCTCCTCTCCGGGCCCATGAACCCGCGTACCGGCGGCTTCATCGTGGGCCGGGGCGATTCCCTGGAAGAGTTCCAGGCCTTCATGGCGGACGACCCCTTCCTGAAGAAAAACGTCGCCTCCTACCGCTTCGTCGAATTCGTGCCGGTCAAGCACCAGCCCTTTTTGCAGGAGTGGTTCGGCCAATAGCCGAATTGTACTCCATGAAGCAGCGATCCGGCGCCCTCCTGCCCCTGGCCCTCCTGGGGGGCCTCACCCTTTCCGGCGGCCAGGCCCGCGCCGCCACCCTGCCCGGCCCGGACACGCAGGCCGCCGATTTCCAGTGCGAGGCCAGCGGCCCCAAGACGCAGGTGTGCCGGATGACCGACGCGGCGAAGGAAACCTACCTCCGCGCCCATCCCCCGCGCCATCTGCCGCCAATGGAGCCGACGCTTCTCCCCACCTTCGCGGCCACCCTGCCCGGCCCGGACGGCGCGCCCGCCCCTTATAATTGCAGCCTTCTGGGAGCCGACCGCTCGGTGAATCTGGCCTACACCTGCGTCTCCCGCGAGGCGCGCGGGATGAAGCGCACGGCGCCGCAAGCCGCCGCGCCCGCCCGTCAGGAGCTTCCCCTACTTCCCCTGGCCGCGGCCGCCGGCGGGGTCATCGCCCTGGGCGCCGCAGGCCTCCGCTTAACCCAGCGGACGCGCTAGCCCCTACTCCCGCCCGCCGGTCATCCGGCGGAGCAATCCGTCCCGGATGACGAAGGTGTGGAAAAGCACCGCGCCCAGGTGCGCCAAAAAGGTTCCAAAGAAAAGATAGGCCAGGACGGTGTGCGCCTTCCGCAACGCGGCGTAGAGCGCCAGGTCGTGCGGGAGGATCGGCGGCAGCCGCAGCCCGCCGATCAGGACCACCGGATAGCTGGCGGCCGAGAGCATTCCCCACCCCACCAGCGGCAGGATGAACATCAGGGCGTACATGAGGAACTCCGACCCCTTGGCGGCCACGCGCTCCAGCGCCCCCATCGTCGGCGGGAAGGGCGGCGCGGGGTTCAGGATCCGGTTGATGAGGCGGACCGCCGCCAGGACCAGGATGGCGATGCCCAGCGGCCGGTGGATGGCGACGAGCTTATGATAATCGGCCAGGGAGGCGACCATGGAGACGCCAATGAAGAGCATGGCCAGGACGCAGGCGGCCATCGTCCAATGGAGGAGCCGGGAAAGCGGCGTGAAGCGGGTGGGATTCATGTCAGGGGCGGGGTTGGAAGGTTTCGGAAGAGCCGGGCGCCAGCTTCTCCCCGGCGCGCCGGGTGAAGGAGCGGGAGTAGACGGCGGAGCGGGCGCTCAGGAGCGGATCGGCGGAAGGGGCGATGCCGGGGGGCAGGACGAGGGGATCGAAGTTGAGGTCCTGCGCCCGGCTTTCCTTGTCCCCCACCGCGCGCTCGATGACGACGGTGCCCGCGTCGACCTGCTCGCGGTCGTCGGGCCAGGCCGTGGAGGCGTCGTCGGTCGGGTCGCCCGGGCGGCCGACCGTCAGGACCAGCCGCCAGCGCAGCGGGCCGTTTTCCAGGCGGCCCAGGAGCTGGTCGAAAAGGATGTTCTTGTCCGGCTCGCCCGCTTCAGCCGCGGCAGCGGCAGCGGCGGGATTTTCCGGGACGAGGGTCCAGCGCACCGGCACCGTCGCGCCGGAGGTGTTGGTGAAATAGAAGGCGTTGAGGCCGTGGTAGGCGGCGTCGGCAAAGGGCGGCGGCGGCGTGGTCTGGATGACGCCCAGCGCGCGGGCGACGCCCGGGTGGCTGCCCAGGAAGGCCTTCACCTTGGCCCCGTCCGGCTTGCCCGTGGCGGGATCGGGCGCGGTGGCGACCAGGAGGCCGTAGAACTCCTCCGGCGTGCGCACGGGGAAGACGGGAAAGTGGATCATCGCCGTCCGCCACTCCTGGCCGTCGGCCGGGTGGAACTGGAGGCCCAGGCCCCGGACGGCCTGCGGCCCGTCGGCGCCGCGGGGATCGCCCCCGCCGATGGAGAAGCGGCCCACCACCGGCACGCGCCCGGCCTGGAAGACGGAGGCCTTGGAAAGACGGGCGCCCTGGCCGTTGCTTTCAAAATACCCGGCGACGCAGAGGCCCTTCGCATGATTGCGGCGGTAGCCCGCGTGGATCCCCGCCTTTTCCAGAAGGGCCAGGAAGCGGTGCGGGCCGAGCTTCCCCGGCGTCAGCCAGCCGCCCGCGTAGAGGAAGGCCCCGGCCAAGGCGGCCAGGAGCGCGCCGATGGCGGCAAGCCGGAGAAGGATCGCTCCGCCGGACAGCGGCGGGCGAGGGGAGGAAGGGTCGTTGGCCATAAGGATACCGGACGCTATCGGGCGGCCCGAGACGGGTCAATTTTCTAGAAGCGCCACCGTTCTGTCACAAAAAATATGCCGGGATGGCACATCCCGGTCGCGGAGGCGCTACATCGGCCCTTCAGCGTCGGCGCTCATGACGTTGAAAGGCATTCCGGTTCCCCGCGGCACGGCGCTCCTTCCCCTCGCCCTCCTCGGCGGCCTGCTCCTGGCGCCGCGCGGCCACGCCCAAGTCGCCTCGATCCATCCCCCCATGGCCGCTCCCGCGGACATTCCCCGCCCCTCTCTTCCCGCCGTTTCCCCCCTGCCCGCGCCCGCCGCCTCGCCGGTCGCGGAGGCGGACCTCTCCCTCCAGGACATCACCGCCGCGAAGCTGGCCCTGGCGGCCCACCGGCCATGGGCGGACTTCCAGGACCGCGCCGTGACCCTGCCGGATGGATGGCGGGCCGATCTGGAGCACTCGGGCCGCGCGGCGGACGGGACCAACCACTTCATTGCGTTTCACAACGCCGGGGCCAAGCAGGTCGTGATCGCCTTCCGGGGCACGAACTCCTTTTCCCAGCTGCGCTCCGACTTGTTCAACGACGGCGGCGCGGCCTGGGAAAGCCTGCGCGGGGAGCTGGCGAGGCAAATGCCCCGCATCCGCGAGGCCTACCCCGACTCCAAAATCGTGACCGACGGCCACAGCCTGGGCGGCGGCCTGGCGCAGACGGCGGCCCTGGAGTTCGGCCTGGACGGCTACGGCCAAAACTCGACGCCCGTTTCCGGCCGGGCCCTGAAGCGCGATTTTTCCTCCCGCGCGGCGGGCCGCCAAGCCATCTCCGCCTGGCGCGCGGCGGGCCACGTCTTCCGCGAAATCAACCAGCGCGGGGATTGGGTCGGCTTCTACTACCGGCACATGCGGCACCGCACCTACATCCAGGATCCGCGCGACGCCACGGTCCTGGCCCGGCCTTCCCGCCACGCGCTGCGGCTTCCCCTGGACCTGCTGCACCCCCGCCGCGCGCACACGATCCACACCATCATCCAGGAGCTGGCGGGCCGGGGCGAGGCCCTGAAGCCGTCCCGCCGCGACTCCGCCTCCTCAGCCCGCCTCCCAATGGAGGGTGCGGTCGGCCACGTCGTTGAGGGAGACGCGGACCTCGCGGAATGCCTCCGCTAGCCGCTCGAACAAATCGCGCACGTTGTGCCGCTGCGCCTCCGGGCAGGCGGCGGCGGAGCGGTAGCTGCTCTGGCCCACGGCCTCGTAGAAGCCGACGCCCGGCGCGCCGTGCCGACGCGCCTCCACCCGCTCCTTGAAGATCCCGCAGAGGAAAAGCGCGTAATCGGCCAGGTAATGCCGCAGGCCGAAGGTCTGCGCGGCGGGAGCCTGGTCAGCCGCCGCCAGCATGTCCCCCAGGTAGCCGAAGGAGCGTCCCGCCTCTTTCCCGGCGGCGGGCTGGAGATGCCGCTGGTGGGTGAAGGCGGCCAGCATCCGGGCCAGGTAATCGCACAGGCGCCGGTCGTCCAGGCCGTGCCGCAAAAGGGCCCGGCGGACCAGGACGTAGAAATAAAAGTCGGGGGAGACGGCGATGCAGGCGGGCCGCTCCACCAGGACTTCATGGAGCCGGGGCTCGTCCAAAAAGCGGTCCAGCATGCCCGCCTCCGGCAGGAGCTGGAGGAGCGCGTCACCCTCCTTGGCGGAGTGGGCCAGGGTATCGACGACGAAGCGGAGATCGGCCGCCGTGAAATGGGCGCGCGAGCTCACTTGCATGGAAAAAGTTCAGCATATTTAATGCCATCATGGACTTCCACCCGCCCGCCCCCGCCGAAGAACGGTTCGATATCGTCGACGAACAAGACCGCGTCGTCGGAACGGAGCGCCGCTCCGTGGTCCACGCGCGGAGCCTGCGCCACCGGGCGGTCCACATCCTGTTGCAAAACGCCCGGGGGGAAATCCTCCTCCAACGCCGCTCCCCGGACAAGGACATGAACCCGGACTGCTGGGACTCCTCCTGCAGCGGCCACCTGAACGCCGGGGAGGACTACGACGACGCCGCGCGGCGGGAGCTGCCGGAGGAGCTGGGCGTCGCCGCGCCGCCGCTGGAGCGGCTGCTGAAGCTGGAGGCCGGCCCCCGCACGGGCCAGGAGTTCGTCTGGATTTATCAGGGGCGGCACGAGGGGCCCTTCACCCCCGACCCGAAGGAAATCACCGCCCTGCGCTTCGTCGCCCCGGAGGCGCTGGCGCGCGAGCTGGCGGAGCGGCCGGGCGACTTTTCCCCCGCCTTCGCCTACGTCTGGGAGGCGGCGGGCCGCCTCATGAAGTAGAGGGCCAGCGACTCCCCGTCGTAGCCCTGCCAGTCCCAGCCCTCCTCCACATCCGGCTGGTGGAGGCGCGCCGGGTCCCGCGCGTAGACGATCCGGGGCACCCCCGGCAGGGTCCGGGCGTGGAGGCCGGTGCCGTCCAAATTCCGGAAGCGGTCCCAGCAGGTCGGCGCGTCGCTGACGTAGACGCCCGGCAGAAAATTCTCCTTCCGGAAGGAAAAATCCTCCCGCACGACGCTGGGAAGGTGGGCAAAAAAGGCCTCCACCTCCGCCTGGAAGACGGGGGCGTCCGCCTCGATCCAGGCGCGCAGGGCTCCGTTTTCCTCCCCCTCCGAGCCGTGGTGCGGGGCGGCGGCGGCGCGGCGGGCTTCCAGCACCCGGCGGACCGGGTCGGGCAGGTCGGCGCCCTTCTTGGAACTGCCGGAGCCGCCCGCGAAGTGCCAAAGCTTGAGCAGCGCGTCGCCCTTCCAAAGCTCGCCCGCCTCCTCCCGCCAAGCGCCGGGATGGATCTTCGCGGAGAGGTTGTAGAAGGTCTTTTCCTCCCTCTCCGGCACCTGGAAGAAGGGAAACGCGCGCCGCCCGCACAGCTCCCGCAGCGCGAGCTGGTCGAGGAAGTCGGGCATGACCGGGATGAGCTGGGAATAGATCTCCCGCATCCAGGCGCTCCAGAACGCGGGCTCCGCCGCGGCGACGACGCCGGAGTTGAGCAGCGGCTCGCCGAAACCGTAGGGATAGTCGAGGTCGGCGGTCACCGTCACCGCCGCGCCGGTCAAAAGCGCGTCGAGCGGCCCCAGGACGACGATGTCGGCGTCGAGGTAAAGGAGCTTCCCGTGCCGCCGGGACAGGAAATGGCCGACCAGGGAGCGGAGGGCGAGGATCTCCGAGGTGCTGCCGATGAAGTTCTGCGGGGCGAAGCAGCGGTAGAGCCGCTCGTCGACGATGTAGAAGGGGATGTCCGGGTGGAACCGCTTGAAGGTGGCGCGGCAGTCCCGCGCCAGGCGGAGCGCCTCGTCCCCCAAGGCAACCGTGAAGGCCGCCGCATTGGGATGGGCCGCCGGGCTCATGCGGCGGCCACGGGCTCCCGCTCCGGCTGGAGGAGCGCCGCCGGATCCAGGATGAGGCCCACGCTGCCGTCCCCCAGGATGGCCGCGCCGGAAAGGGCCCGCACGTGGCGCAGGGAAGGGCCCAGGCTCTTGATGACGATCTCCTGCTTGCCGACCAGCTCGTCGACCAGGAGGCAGCCGCTCTGCGCGCCCGCCTCCACGATGACGCCGAGGCCCGCCGCGGGATCGGTGACCGCGCCGGGCACCTCGAAGAGCGCGTGCAGGCGGATGAGCGGGTGAAGCACGCCGCGCAGGCCGACCATCTCATGCCGTTCGTGGACGGTGGCCATCATCTCCGGCGCGATGCGGATCGACTCCCGCACGGAAAGCGCCGGGAGAACGTACCGCTGCTCGCCGACGCGCAGGATGAGGCCGTCGATGATCGCCAGGGTCAGCGGCAAAAGGAGGGTGAAGGTGGAGCCGCGCCCGGGGGCGGAGGCGATCTCGATCCGGCCGCGCAGCTTCTCCACGTTGCGCCGCACCACGTCCATGCCCACGCCCCGGCCGGAGACCTCGCTGACCGTGGCGGCGGTGGAAAAGCCGGGGGCGAAGATGAGCTGGAAGACCTCCGCGTCGGAAAGGACGGCGTCCGGGGCCGCCAGCCCGCGCTCCCGCGCCTTGGCCAGGATGCGCTCCCGGTTGAGGCCCGCGCCGTCGTCGGCGATCTCGATGCCGATGGAGCCGCCCCGCTGGAAGGCGCGCAGGGCCAGCGTGCCGGCGGGCGCCTTGCCCGCACGCTCCCGCTCCTCCGGCATCTCGATGCCGTGGTCGACGGAGTTGCGCACCATGTGGAGGAGCGGGTCGGCGATCTCCTGCACCAGGGTGCGGTCCAGCTCCGTCTCCTCCCCCTCCAGCACCAGGTCGACCCGCTTGCCAAGCTTGCCCGCCAGGTCGCGCACGGCGCGCTGCATGCGCTGGAAGGTGGAGCGGATGGGGACCATGCGCAGGGACATGGCGGTCTTCTGCAGGTCGCCCGTGATGCGGCCCAGATGGGAAAGGTTCCGGCCCAGCCGCTCGGCGGAAAAGGAGCGCACGCCCGGGTCCTGCGCGACGAGGGCCTGGGTGACGACCATCTCCCCTACGAGGTCGAAGAGGGCGTCGAGCTTGGCCACGTCGACCTTCACCGCCGCGTGGATGTTGTGCCCGCCTTCCTCTTTCCGGGCCGGGCGCGTCTCCGCGCCGGCGGCGTCGGCCTCCGCGGGGGCCTCCCCGGAGGCGACGCGGCGGACGCGCTCGATCAAATTGGCGGTGGGGATGGCGATCGCCTCCCCCGACTTGCGCCCCTGCAGGCGCGTCTGGATCTCGACGACGAACTGCCGCAGCAGGTCGGAGCCGGAGAGGATGACGTCGATGACGGCGGTGGTGACGGCCAGCTTCCCCTGCCGCGCCAGGTCCAGGAGGTTCTCCAGCTCGTGCGCGGCGCGCTTGACCGGCTCCAGGCCCAGGAAGCCCGCGCTCCCCTTGAACGTGTGGAAGGCGCGGAAGATGGCGTGGAGGGTGTCGGGATCGTTCGGCCGCTCCTCCAAGCGGAGGATGCCCACCTCGATCTGGTTCAGGTGCTCGGACGACTCGATGACGAATTCCTGAAGCATCTCCCCGTCCCCCAGGTTGAGGAGGATGGGCTTCTCCGCCTCCGGCTCCGGCGCGGAGGAGGCGGCCTCCTGCGGCGCGGGGGCTTCCGCGGCGGCGGGCGGGTGGAAGGGGCGGGCGGGATCGGCGCGGAGGAGGGGCAGCTCCGCCCGCAGCGCGCCCAGCAGGGAGAGGTCGGCCTCGCTCCAGGGGCGGAGGGCGTCGAGGACCCCCTCGATGTGGGCGACGGCGTGGCCCGCGCAGGCGTGGAAGGCGGCCAGCTCCGGCTGGTCCTGGGAGGCGTCCCGCAGGTTGGCGAAGATCTCGCGCAGGGGCAGCTGCCCGTCGTCGCTCCCGGGCCTGGCGTAGCCCGATTCCTTTTCCAGCTCCTTGAGCAGGCGGTCGATTTTTTCCATAGGGGCCGGTCTTTATAAATTAATCCGACTCCCCTTTTTTGACGAACGATTTATGATCCGGCTCCCGTGCTCGGCTTTCGCTATCTGGCTCTGCTTCTTTTCCTAGGCTCCTTCGCCCTCTGGGGCGGGATGACCGCCGCCACCTACCTGCGCGGGCGGCCGGAGCCGCAACCGCGCGAGCGCGCCGCCTCCCCGGCGCGGGGCCGCCAGGACTACGCCACCTACTGCCAGACCTGCCACGGGGACCAGGGCCGGGGAGACGGCATGGCCGCCAAGCTGGGCATCCCCGGCGTGGCCGACCTGACCGGCGCGCACGCCCGCGCCCTGACCGACGCGCAGATTTTCGACATCATCACCCACGGCAAGGGCAAGATGGAGGGCTACGCCGAAAGCCTTTCGGCGCCGCAGCGCCGGGACATCGCCGCCCACGTCCGCTTCCTGCAGCAGCAGGCCCCCTCCAAGCCATGAGCCTCTGGACCAATCCCTGGCTGATCGTCCTCTTTTACCTCCTCTGCACGGCCGGCGGCCTGTGGGGCGGCTACGCCCTGATGCGGCGGAAGGCCCGCCGCCTGCGGCGGGAGCGGGAGGAAGACCGGGGCCCGGGCCTGTGAATCCCGCGCCCCTCTTCCGCCGCGCGGGGCTTTTCTGGCTGGCCCTGGGCCTGGGCCTTTCCTGGCTGGCCGCGCTGGCCCTTTGCCGCGCGGAGGCGTGGGGCGCGGCCTGGCAGTCCCTCTCCCGCGCGGGCACGGAATGCCTGGCCTTCGGATGGGCCTCCCTGGCCGGGGCGGAGCGCGGCCTGGCCATCGCCTGCCCGCAGCCGTGGGGCCCCTGGCGGCGGCGCGCCTTTCTGGCCGCTTGGCTTTTATGGAACCTGGGCCTCCTTCTTCAGCTGGCCGGGGGGCGGGCGGAATTCCTTTTCCTGGGCTCCGCCGCGCTTCTTTTCCTGGGCGCCTGGACGGCGCGCCGCGCCGCGCCGGAGCTTTCCGCCGCGGAAGCCTGGGCCCTGGCCGCCTTCGCCGCGCTGCCCTTGCTTCTCCTCGCGCGGGCCCTCCCCGCATCCCCCTTCGGCCTGGGGGCCGCCGTGGCGGCGGGCTGGGCGGAAGGGGCGTTCTTCGGCCTTTGGCTGGTCCCGCTTGCCCTGGCCGTCGTCTACGACGGCTGGCCGGCCGCGCCCGTTCCCTGCCGCGGCCCCGCCGCGCTGGCCCTGGCCGCGTGGCTCCTGGGGGCGGGCGCGCTCGGCGGGGGGCGCTTCGTCGGCGGGCCGGTGCCGCTGTGGATCGGCACCGTCGGCGCCGCCGCCTCGCTTTTTCTCCTCATCCCCGCGCTGGCCCTGGGGCTCTCCCTGGCGGAGGCCGCTCCGCGAGCCGGGCGGCGCGCCTTGGGCTGGGCGCTGGCGGCGGGCGCGCTGTGGGTCCTGGGCGGCGTCTTCCTTTCCCTCCGCAGCGGGCGCGGCGCTCTTTCAATTCACTTTTTGCGAGACGGCGTGGGCCGACCTGGGCCTCCTCGGCTTCGTCGGCGTCGCCCTGGCCTCCGGCCTCTCCCTTCCGCCCGCCGCCGGGTGGACGGCGGGCGCGGGCCTTTTCCTGCTCCTGGGCGCGGAGGCTTGCGGCGGGCTGCTGCAGGCCTTCGGCCAACGGGACCCGCACGTTCCCTGGCGGGCGCTGGGCAGCCTCCTTAGCCCCTTTTTGGCCGCGCGCGCGGGGGGATGGCTCCTGCTCCTCCTGGCCCTTTTCCAGCTGGCGGCGCGCCGCGTGAAGCGATGAAGCGGACCGGCCTTTTCCTTTTGGCCGCCTGCGGCGCGCTCGGCTCCTGGCTGGTCCTGGGCCTGGCCCCGGCGCTCCAGCTCCCGGGCAAGCCGGCGGAAGCCCGCCTGGAAAAGGGCGCGCGCCTCTACCGCGCGCTGGGCTGCGCGGGCTGCCACACCCAGCAGCTGGCCCCGTGGGACGTGGCGGCCGACGCCGACCGGGGCTGGGGCCCGCGCCGCACGACCGCGCCGGACTACGCGGCGACGCCCGTCCTGGGCCGCCTCCGCCTGGGGCCCGACCTGGCCGACGCGGGCCGCCGCCACCCCGACGCCGCCTGGTTCCGCGCCTATCTGCGGGAGAGCCACCCGGGCATGCCGGGGTACGCCTTCCTGATCGGTTCCCCGGCGGGGGACGATCTGGTTTCCTACCTCCTGACCCTCCGCCGCCCATGAACGCGCCGCGTCCCGTCCCACTCTGGTTCGCGCTGGCGTACGGGTTCCTGGCGCTCTGGGCGCTGGGCTACCTCCTATTCTACAACGGCGACTTCCGCGCCGACGTTTACGAGGAGGAAGGTCCCGCCCCCGACGCGGCGGAGACCGCCGCCGACCCGGTGGCGCTGGGCAAGACGCTCTACGCGCGGAACTGCGCCGTCTGCCACCAGCCGGACGGCCAGGGGCTGCCCGGCTACTATCCGCCGCTGGCGGGCTCCCCCTTCGTCCTCCGGCAGGAAGGGCGCACGGAACGGCAGCTGGCCCGCATCGTCCTGGGCGGGCTGGTGGAGCCGGTCATCGTGCGCGGCCACGCGTACAACGGCACGATGACGCCGTGGGGCGAGCTGCTCACGGACACGCAAATCGCCGCCGTCCTAACCTACGCGGGCCAGGCGTGGGGGAACGCCGCGCCGCCGGTCGCGTCGGAGACGGTGGCCGCCGCGCGCCGGGAAAGCGCGGGGCGGGACCGGCCCTGGACGGTCGGGGAGCTGGAAAAAATCCGTTAGTCTTTTTTGGGCAGGAGGGCGGCGGTGAACTTCCCCTCCGCCGCCGTGGCGGCCAGCGGGCGGCGGCCGTTCGGCTCCTCCCGCTTTTGCAGCTCCTCCGGCAGCGCCTCCTTCGGCCCCTGGCGGCCGACGGCCACCATCACCTCCACGGCAAAGCCCTCCGGCACTTCAAGGACCGCCCGCGCCTTCTCCGCGTCGAACCCCTGCATGCCGTGGGCGACGTAGCCCTTGGCCGCCGCCTGGAGGGCCAGGTTCTCCCACGCCGCGCCGGTGTCGAAGGAGTGGGTCGGGCAGGGCTTGCCGTTATGCTCGAAGAAGCGGTGGGAGACGAAGAGAAGGAGGGCGGCGGCGTCCTTGGCCCACCCCTTGTTGGCCTCGACCAGGAGGTCGAAGAAGGCCGGCCAAGCCGCCGTCTCCCGGCGGGCGTAGAGGATCCGCCACGGCTGGTTGTTGTAGGACGAGGGCGCCCAACGGGCCGCCTCCAACAGGACCAGGAGGTCGGCTTCCGGGATCGGCTCCGGCAGGAGAGAGCGGGGCGACCAGCGGTCGACGAAGAGGCGGTCGGCGGAATGTTCGGGTTGGCGGGGGGTCGGCTTCATGGAAAAAACATAAGGCCCCCCGCCGCCTTGTCAAAAAGGGGTCCGCGCCGCACCTTGGGAGCCTATGAAGATTTCCGTGTTGGGCCTGGGGCTGATCGGCGCCGCCTGGGCCAAGAACCTGATCGACGACGGCCACGAGGTCCGCTGCTGGAACCGGACGCCGAAGGACTTCCCCCATTTCGAGCCCGACGCGGCCCGCGCCACCGCCGGGGCCGACGCCGTTTTCCTCGTCGTCGCCGATCCGCCCGCCGTCCAGGCGGTGCTGGACCTGGTCCTGCCCGCGCTGCGCCCCGGCCAGCTGGTCATCCAGGCCAGCACGATCTCCGCCGAGTGGACCCGCGCCTTCGCCGCGCAGGTGGAGAAGACCGGCGCGCGCTTTTTGGAGGCCCCCTTCACCGGCAGCAAGCCGGCGGCGGAAGCCCGCCAGACCGTCTTCTACCTGGGCGGCGCGGAGGAAACCGTCGCCCAGGCGCGGCCCTTCCTGGAGCCCCTTTCCAAGACGATCCTCCACATCGGCCCGCTGGGGAGCGCCTCCAGCCTGAAGCTGGCGATGAACCTGAACATCGCCGGCGTGGCCGAGGCCCTCTGCGAAAGCCTGGCCCTCTCCCGGGCCGCGGGCATTTCCGACGACGTCTACTTCGGCGCCCTCGCGCAAAACGTCTCCCAATCCGGCGTGGCGCAGCTCAAGCAGCCGAAGCTGCGCGCCGCCGACTATGCCCCGCAGTTCTCCCTCAAGCACATGGGGAAGGACCTGCGCCTGGCCCTGGAAACCGCCGCCTCCCTCTCCCTGCCGCTGGAGCACACCGCCCACCTGCGGAGCCTCTATGAAAGGGGCCTGGCGGCGGGCTGGGGGGAGGACGACTTCATCGGCCTCATGCGGTTATTGGACAAAGGGGCGAAACGGGATTAGGTTCGCCCATGAAACTCCTCGGCATCCTTCTTATCGCGGGCGGCGCCCTCGGCCTCGTCTACGAAGGCTTCACCTATGTGAAGCCCCACCACATCGCCCAAGTCGGCTCGCTCGACATCACCACCCACACCCACGAGTTCGTCTGGGTTTCCCCCGCGATCAGCGTCGCCGCGCTGGCGGTGGGCGTCCTGCTGCTGGTCGTGCCCGGGCGGCGCTAAAGCTTGCCTCGCCACCTGGGCGCCCCATCCTGGGGCTCATGAAACTAGCGCGCGCCGCGGCGGCGGTTTGGCTCCTATCCATCGCGGCGGGCTGGGCGGCGGAACCCGCCATTCCGGCCGACCAGGCATCCTTTTACCGGGAGCTCCTGCGGAAAGAGGAGGCGGATCCGCTCCGCTACGCCGGCCTGTGGCGGCCGCAATACCACTTCACCCCGCCCTTCGGGTACATGAACGACCCGAACGGGCTGGTCTATTTCAATGGGGAGTGGCACCTGTGCTACCAGTATTCGCGGCTGCCGGACGCCCTCAACACCGGCACCTACTGGGGCCACGCGACAAGCGAGGACCTGGTCCACTGGAAGCTCCTGGGCCCCGTCATCGCGCCCGACGCGCTGGGCTCCGTCTTCTCCGGCAGCACCGTCCTGGACGCGCGCAACCAAAGCGGCCTTTTCCCCGGCGGGCAGCCGGGCTTGGTCTCCTTCTTCACCTACCATCTGAAGGGCGCCGGCCAGAGCCAAGCCATGGCCTACAGCCCGGACGGCCAGTCCTGGTTCAAATATCCCGGCAACCCGGTCATCCCCGCCCTGCCGAACGAGCCCTCCTTCCGCGACCCAAAGGTCTTTTGGTACGCGCCGGGAAACAAGTGGGTCCTCGTCGTCGGCGCGGCGCGCCTCCACATCTACTCCTCCACGAATTTGCGGGAGTGGCGGGAGGAGAGCGCCGCCCCCATCCCCACGGAGTGCCCGGACCTCTTCGAGCTGCCGGTCGACGGCGGCCCGCAAAAAAAATGGGTCCTTTCCCGCGCGGGGGCGGCGTATCAAATCGGGTCCTTCGACGGCAAGGCCTTCACCGCCGAAACCGACGCCCTCCCCCTTTCCCACCGCAGCGCCCTCTACGCCTCCCAAAGCTGGAGCGGCGCGCCCGACGGGCGGCGCGTTTTCATAAGCTGGCTGAGCCGCTTCGATCAGCCCCGCGTCGGCACCCCCTGGGCGGGCGCGCAGAGCCTCCCCGTCGACCTCTCCCTGAGGAAACTCCCGGAAGGGATCTGCCTCTTTGAAACGCCCGCGCCGGAACTGGAAGACTTGCGCGGGGAAAAGAGGGAGTGGGAAAACCTGGCCATCGACCCTGCCGCGCCAAAGATCCTGCCCTCCGGCATCGAGCGGGAATTGGAGCTGGTCCTGGAACCCGGCGCGGCCAAACGCTGCGGCCTCATCCTGCGCAAGGGCCCGAGCGAGGAGACCCGCGTTACCTACGACGCGGAGAAGCACCTTCTCCTGCTGGACCGCTCCCGCGCCGGACGGCTGGGCATGGCCGACGAAAAGCCCGTCGTCGAGGCCCCTCTCGACCCCGTCGACGGAAAAATCCGCCTCCGCGTCTACCTGGACGACTCGATCGTCGAGGTCTTCGCCAACGACGGCTACCGCCACGTGGCGGGCTGGGTCTTTCCCTCCCCATCCAGCGACGGCTGCGCGCTCTTCGCCGAAGGGGGCAAGGCCCGCTGCGTTTCCCTGGTCGACTACACGATGGGCTCCATTTGGCGCGACGAGGACGCCCTCCTGCCGCCCCACCTCCTGACCGGCCGCTCCTACTACAAAGTCGCCATCGGGCAGCGCCAAGCCGTCGGCGCGCAGGTCTTCCCGCGCTCCATCGACACCGCGCCGATCGAATGGAAGTCGAGCAACCCCGCCATCGTCGCCGTCCAGGCGGCCGACGCCCGGAACGCCACCGCCATCGCCCTCGCGCCGGGCCAGGCCGTCCTCACCGCCTCCCTCCCGGGCAAAAAACTCTCCGGCACGGTGACCATCGCCGCCTACGAGAAAAGCTTCCGCACCAACGCCGGGCCGTGGGAGCCGGAAAAGGATGAAGACTGGATCGAGGTGCCCGGCGGCATGCAGGGCGCCGCCAACGGCCGCCGCGCCTATCTCAACGCCAAGGGATTGCGCCGCGGCGTGCTGGAAGCCTCCCTTACCCTCGCCCCGGACAGCCGCGCGGGGCTGACCGTGCGGGACAACGGCCGCCACAAATTCTGCTACACCCTCTCCTTCGACCAGGCGTCCGGCCAAGCCCGCCTCTTCAGAACGGCCGACTTCAGGCAGGAAGACCTCGGCACGGCCCCCTTCCCCGCCGCCTCCCCCCTGGCGGTGGCCGTCCGCCTGCAGAACGGGCGCGCCCTCTTCGAGGCCGGCGGGCAGCGGCTCTTCGACGTGGAGGACAACACCGCCGACATCCCGGACGGCGCGCGCAACGTCTCCCTGGTGGTGGAAAAAGGCAATGCCGTCTTCCAGGACGTCAAGGCCGCGCCGGAGAAGTAGCTTGCCCCGGGTTCATTAGTTCAATAAATATGAATTAATCGTATGGAAACGCGTCAACTCGGCGGCTCGGGCCTCAAGGTCCCCGTCCTTAGCTTCGGCACCGGCACCTTCGGCGGCAGCAACGAATTCTTCAAGACCTGGGGCGAAACCCAGGCCCAGGAAGCCACGCGCCTCGTCGACATCTGCCTGGAAGCGGGCCTGAACCTCTTCGACTCCGCCGACATTTACTCCGACGGCGCCTCGGAAGAAGTCCTGGGCAGGGCCATCGCCGGGCGGCGCGGCCAGGTGCTCATCTCCACCAAGGCGACCTTCCGCGCCGGAAAAGGGCCGAACGACGTCGGCTCCTCCCGCCAGCACCTCACCCGCGCCCTGGAAGGCAGCCTCCGCCGCCTGGGGACCGACTACGTCGACCTCTACCAGATGCACGGCTTCGACGCCCTCACCCCGGTGGAGGAAACCCTCGAGACCCTCGACGGCTTCATCCGCTCCGGGAAGGTCCGCTACATCGGCTGCTCCAACTTCTCCGGCTGGCACCTCATGAAATCCCTGGCCGCTTCCGAACGGCTCGGGCTGGCCCGCTACGTCGCCCACCAGGCCTACTACTCCCTCGTCGGGCGCGAGTACGAATGGGAACTGATGCCCCTGGGCGTCGACCAGAAAGTCGGCGCGGTGGTCTGGAGCCCGCTGGGCTGGGGCCGCCTGACCGGCAAGATCCGCCGCGGCGCGCCGCTGCCGGAGACGACCCGCCTCCGCTCCCAGCTCTCCAACGACAAGGGCCCGCAGGTGGAGGACGAATATCTCTTCCGCGTCGTCGACGCGCTCGACGAAGTGGCCAAGGAGACCGGCAAAACCGTCCCGCAAGTCGCCCTCAACTGGCTCCTGCAGCGGCCCACCGTCTCCACCGTCATCGTCGGCGCGCGGAATGAGGAGCAGCTGCGGCAGAACCTGGGCGCCGTGGGCTGGAATTTGACCGCCGCGCAGACGGCCAAGCTCGACGCCGCCAGCAAGGTGGCCCCGGCCTATCCTTACTGGCACCAGGCCCAGTTCGAAGAGCGCAACCCGTTCCCCGTCTCCATCTCCTAAAGTGAACTGGCCTCTCATGGCGTTGGCCGTTGCCGCGTTCGGCATCGGCACGACGGAATTTGTCATCATGGGCCTGCTGCCGGAAGTGGCGCAGGATCTCTCCGTCTCCATCCCGCGGGCCGGGCTCCTCATCTCCGCCTACGCGCTAGGCGTGGCCCTGGGCGGCCCGCTCCTGGCCCTCTTCACCGTCCGCCTGCCGCGGAAGGCGACCCTGGGCTGGATGATGGCGATCTTCACCGCGGGCAACCTGGCCTGCGCCCTTTCCCCGAACTACACGTGCCTCCTGGCGGCGCGCGTCCTCACCTCCTTCTGCCATGCCGCCTTCTTCGGCATCGGATCGGTGGAGGCCGCCAGCCTGGTGCCGAAGGAAAAGCGCGCCCAGGCCATGGCCTTCATGTTCAGCGGCCTGACGATCGCCAACATCATCGGCGTGCCGCTGGGCACCATGCTGGGGCAGGCCGCCGGATGGCGGTCCACATTCTGGGCCGTCACCGCCATCGGCATCGCGGCGATGGCCGCCGTCGCCTACTGGCTGCCGCCCTCCCGGCAGGAAAAGCCGGCCGGATTCCGCCGGGAGCTGCGCGTCCTGCGCTCTCCCCAGGTCTGGCTGGCCCTGGCGATCAGCGTCGGCGCCTCCATCAGCCTCTTCGCCTTCTTCACCTACATCGCCCCCTACCTGCGGACGGTCACGGGCATCGCCCCGCACCGCGTCGGCGCCGTGCTCCTCCTCTTCGGCGTCGGCTTCACGCTGGGCAACTATATCGGCGGCAAGCTGGCCGATTGGAAGCTGATGCCCGCCCTCATCGGCATCTTCGTCGCCCTGACCGCGATCCTCGTCCTCTTCCAGGTCACGGGCACCCATCCGCTCTGGGCGGTGCTCAA
The DNA here is from genome assembly GCA_028283855.1 of Verrucomicrobium sp. Lineage (NCBI taxonomy): Bacteria > Pseudomonadati > Verrucomicrobiota > Verrucomicrobiia > Verrucomicrobiales > Verrucomicrobiaceae > Verrucomicrobium > Verrucomicrobium sp. The sequence goes on from JAPWJX010000003.1 coordinate 371,322, forward strand.
CATGATCGCGTGGGGAGCGGCCTCCTTTGCCTGCTGCGCGACGCTCCAGACCCGCGTCGTCGACAAGGGGCATGAGGGGCCCAACCTGGCCTCCACCCTCAACATCGGCGCCTTCAACCTGGGCAACGCCGCCGGGGCCTGGGTCGGCGGCCGCGCGATCGACGCCGGGTGGGCGCTCACCCGCCTGCCCTTCCTGGGCGCGGCGTTCGCCGTGGTCGCGCTGGGGTTGACGCTCTTTTCCTACCGGCTCGACCGCCGGGAAAGCTGACGCCTTACTTCTTGGCGAAGAGGGCCCGGACGGCCGCGGCGTTTTCCAGCGCGAGGGCCTTGGCGGCCAAGGCCTGAAGGTCGCCGTAGGCGCACTCCCGCAGCCGCGCCTTGAGGGCGGGGATGCGCGCGGGGGACATGCTCAGCTCGTCGACGCCGAGGCCGACGAGGACCTGCGCCGCCGCGGGATCGCCGGCGGCCTCGCCGCAGATGGCCACCTTCTTTTTGTGCGCGTGGGCGGCCCTCACCACGGAGGCGATCAGCTGGAGCACGGCCGGGTGAAGCGCGTCCTGAAGCGCCGCCAGGGCGGAGTTGCCGCGGTCGGCGGCCAGGGCGTATTGGGTCAGGTCGTTGGTCCCGATGGAGAAGAAATCAGCCTCCCGCGCCAGGGAATCGGCCAGGAGCGCGGCGGCGGGGATCTCGATCATGACGCCGAGCGGCGCGGGCCAGAGGTGCGGGCGGCCTTCCTTTTCCAGGGCGGCGTGCGCCGTCTCCAGCGCGGCGCGGGCCAGCCGCAGCTCGGAAAGGTCGCTGACCATCGGGAGCAAAAGATGGATGTCACGCCCCGCCCCGGCGCGCAGGAGGGCGCGGAGCTGGGTCTGGAAAAGCTCCGGCTCCCGCAGGCAGAGCCGCAACGCGCGGACGCCCAGGAAAGGATTGGCCTCCGGAGCCATGTGGAGATAGGGCAGATTCTTGTCGCCGCCCGCGTCGAGCGTGCGGACGACCACCGGCATCTTCCCGGCGGCGTCGAAGATTTTCTCGAGAAGGGCGACCTGCTCCTCCTCGTTCGGCGGGGTGGGACGGTCCAGGAAAAGGAACTCCGTGCGCAGGAGGCCCACGCCTTCCGCGCCCTTGGCGCGCGCCGAGGCTGCGTCCTTTTCCCCGCCGATGTTCGCCAGGACCTCGACATGATGCCCGTCCTTCGTGACGGCGGGCTCAAGGGCGGCCTTCTCCTCCGCGGCGCGCGCGGCGGCTTCCGCCTGGCGGCGAGCTTCCAACTTTTGGCGCAGCGCCGGATCGGGATCGATCCACACCTCCGCCGACGTGCCGTCAAAGGCGACGGTCGTCCCCGCCCGCAGGGCCTCAAGAAGGCCCCGCGCCTGGACGAGGGCCGGGATGCCGCGGCCGCGCAGGAGCACGGCGCTATGGGAGGTGGTGCCGCCGTCGCGGCAAAGGACGCCCAGGACGCGGCGAGGGGAAAGGGAGGCGGCGTCGCTCGGCGCCAGGTCGTCAACGACGAGGATTCCCGGCTCCGGGAGGTCAAAGACGGGCGGCACGGAAACGCCCAGGGCGGCCAGGACGCGGCGGCCCACGTCGACCATGTCGGCGGCGCGCTGGCGGAGGTATTCGTCCTCCAGCGCGCGGTAATGGGCGACGAGGCGGGCGGCGCTCTCCCGCCAGGCGGCGGGCGCGGCCTGGCCTTCCTTGATGAGGGATTGGGCCGTCTCCACCAGCGCAGGATCGTCCAGGAGGAGGAGTTGGGCCTCGAAGATCGCCGCGCGCTCCGCGCCGAGGGAGGCGTGGGCCTTTCCGTATTCGGCGGTAAGGTCTTTCCGCGCCGTGGCCAGGGCGGCCTCCAGGCGCTTGGCCTCCGCGTCGGCGCCCGCGCCGGGCGCGGCGGCGACTTCCGGCAAGGCGGCATCGGCAAAAAAGGCGGGGCCGAGGGCAAGCCCTCCGCCGAGCGGCTGGGCGACGGCCTCTCCGCGCGGCGTGGACGCCGCTTTTTCCTGCTTTTTTTGCGGGACGGCGGCGGGCAGCGGGGAGACTTCCTCTCCCAGGCCGGCGGCGATGAGCTGCCTTAACTCCTCCAGCGCCTCCCCGGCGTGGGGGCCGTGCGCGCCGAGGCGGACGGTGTGCCCCTGGAGAATTTCGAGCCCGCCGACGCTGCTCAGGCTGCGGGCGGAGACGGGGCCCCGGCCCGTGGTGGCGTTGGAAATGGTGATGTCGGCGTCCTTGAAGCGGCCCGCGGCCTGGATGAGCTTGGCGGCGGGACGGGCATGAAGGCCGTGCGGATTGAGGATGACGGCCTCGACGCTCTTCTCCGCGCCGTTGGCGAAGGCCGCCTCCGCCGCCGGGACAGGCGCCGGAGCCTGGGGCACGCCCAGCTGGTTTTCCTTCTGCTTGAGCGCCTTTTCCGCCTCCCGGGCCACTTCGTCCAGGGAGAGGCCGAGGTTGGCCGAGACGCCCGCCGCCACCGCGCCTTCAACGAAGGGGGCCGCGCAGAGGCGGACCCGCGCGCGGTCGGCGTCTTCCAGGAAGCCGAGGGCGGTTTCCGCGGAAAGAAGGGCGCTGCCCATGTCCATGAGGAGAAGCGCGCCGTCCTCCTTGAGCACCGTTTGCAGCGCCTCGAGAATCTCGGTGGCGTCGGTGCCCAGCTCGGCCCGGTTTTCGCCGGTGCCGGCGGCCAGGGCCAGGGGAAGGCCGGGACCGGTCATCGCCGCGACCAACTCGCGCGTGGCTTGCGCCAACGCCCGGCTGTGCGAAACAAGAACGATCCCGACCATTTCCCTTAGCTTACGCGCCCGCGACGGTTTCCGCCAAGGCCTGAAGCAGCAGGACGGAGGAGGAGGCGCCCGGGTCGGCGTGGCCCGCGCTGCGCTCGCCCAAGTAGCTGGCGCGGCCCTTGCGGGCGACGAGCGGGATGGTGGCCTCCGCGCCCTTCTGCGCCGCCTCGACGGCGGCCTTCACGGCCTGCGCCAGGGGCGCGGGAGCCTTGAGGGCCTCGATGGCGGGCTGCAGGGCGTCGACCATCGTCTTGTCCTGGAGGACGGCCTTGCCGAGGTTGGTGATGCCCTTGAGGCCCGCCTCGAAGGAGGCGGCCAGCTCGGCCTGGGTCAGAGCGGCCTTGTCCTTGGCCGGTCCGGCGGCCTGGAGGAAGAAGCTGCCGTAGAGGGGGCCGCTGGCCCCCCCGACGGTGGAGATCAGGGTCATGGCAACCGTCTTGAAGAGGGTGCCGATGTCCTTGCCGGCCAAGCCGGGCAGCTTCCCTTCCACGGCGTGGAAACCACGGGCCATGTTGGCCCCGTGGTCGCCGTCGCCGATGGCCGAGTCGAGCGCGGTCAGCCGCTCCTTGTTCTGCTCCATGGCGGCCGCGGCGCGGCCCAGCCACTGGACGACCTGTTCTGCGGTGAGGGTGTCGCTCATTCTTTAGACGCCCCAGCGCAGGCCCGCAGTGTGGACGGGAGCGTCCCACAGCTTGGTGAGTTCCGCGTCCAGCTTGAGGAGGGTGATGGAAACGCCCGCCATTTCCAGGCTGGTGATGTAGGGGCCGACGAGGTGGCGCGTCACCTTCAGGCCGGCGGCGGCGGCGATCTCCGCGGCCTTCCGATAGACGATGTATTGCTCGATGAGCGGCGTGCCGCCCAGGCCGTTGACGAAGAGGAGGACCTCGTCGCCCGACTTGAAGGGCAGGTCGGAGAGGATCGGCTTCATGAGCATGTCGACGACCTCGTCCGCGGGGGCCAGCTTCACGCGCTTGCGGCCCGGCTCGCCGTGGATGCCGACGCCGATCTCCATCTCGTCCTCCGGGAGGTCGAAGGTGGGCTTACCCGCGTGAGGCACGGTGCAGGAGGTGAGGGCCATGCCCATGCTGCGGACCTGGGCGTTGACCTTCTTGGCGATGGCGGTGACTTCCGCCAGGGAGGCGCCGGCTTCCGCCGCCGCGCCCGCGATCTTTTCCATGAGGACGGTGCCGCCGACGCCGCGGCGCCCGGCCGTCCAGGTGCTGTTCTCGACCGCCACGTCGTCGTCGACGACGACGCTCTCCACCTCGATGCCTTCGGCGCGGGCCAGGTCGGCGGCCATCTGGAAGTTCATCACGTCGCCGGTGTAGTTCTTGACGATGTGCAGGACGCCCTTGCCGCCGTTGACGGCCTTGGTCGCGGCCTCCATCTGGTCCGGCGTGGGGCTGGTGAAGACGGCGCCGGGACACGCGGCGTCGAGCATGCCCTTGCCGACGAAGCCGCCGTGCAGGGGCTCGTGGCCGGCGCCGCCGCCGGAGACGATGGCCACCTTCTTGGCCGGACCGCCCGCACGCGCGATGTAGGCGGGCTCGTAATTGACTTTAAGGATGTCCGCGTGGGCCTTTTCCATGCCCCGGAGGGCTTCGACGACCACGTTTTCAGGCGAGTTGATCAGCTTTTTCATGGCTTTCTTTCGGGTTGGGGGTTGTGAGCGGGAAAAATTGGGAAAAAAAAGGGGCGCCCGCCGTAGCGGGCGCCCCCGGAGTCGCCGGTTAGACGACGTTAACGAACCTCAGGATATACGCGGCCAGGCCGGCGCCGACGAGCGGCCCGACGACCGGGACCAGGGCATAGCCCCAATCCGAGCTGCCCTTGCCGGGAATCGGCAGAAGGGCGTGGGCGATGCGGGGCCCAAGGTCACGCGCGGGGTTGATGGCGTAACCGGTGGTGCCGCCCAGCGAGAGGCCGATGCCCCACACCAAAGCGCCCACCAGGAAGGGCCCGAGGCCAACGGCCAAGCCGGTGGCGGAAACCGCCTTGGAGAAGATCGCCACGACGCCCAAAACGAGGACGGCGGTGCCGATTGCTTCGCTGACCAGGTTCCAGAAGGTGGAACGGATGGCCGGCCCGGTGGAGAAGACGCCCAGCTTGAGGCCGGCGTCTTCCGTCACGCGCCAATGCGGATAGTTGTGAAGGAACACCAGGATCGCCCCGACGAACGCGCCCAGGAACTGGGCGGGAACGTAGGTGGACAACTTGCTGAAGTCCCCGGAGAGGACGGCCAGGCCGAAGGTAACGGCCGGGTTCAGGTGGGCGTCCGCACTGCCGAAGGCGGTGGCGGTGAACACGCCGACCATGACCGCGAAGGCCCAGCCGGTGGTGATCACGATCCACCCGGAGTTCTGGCCCTTCGACCGGTTCAGCAGCACGTTGGCGACCACGCCGTCACCGAGGAGAACCAAGACGAGGGTTCCCATGAATTCACCTAGAAAAGGCGACATATTTGTTTTTCTGTTTGGGTTTTCCGGGACTCTTTAGAAGTCGACGATCGTGCGGACGCCCAGGATCAGGATGTCCGAGCGGGCCGAGTCGCCACGGGGGTTGAAGATGGCCTGGAAGTCAGGCTGGATCTTGAACCAGGGGGTGACGGCGTACTGGTAGTCGAGTTCGACGACGGTTTCACCACCCAGGGGGGCACCGGTCGGGTTGACGGCGGTGTTGTAGTCCTGGTTGCCGCCGGAGCGGTTGTAGATGAAGCCGAAGCCGATTTTGTCGATCGGGCGGCTGGAGAACGGACCGGTGTAACGGCCGCCCGTCATGAACTCATACTCGTAAGCATTGCGGTCCCCGGGAGCGCCGATGTTGTAGACGAAGAGGTCGAGGCCCTTGGTGGTGTCCAGCTTGCCGTTGGACAGCCGCGGGTGGTAGACGCTCTTGGTCGCTTCCGCGTAGATGTTGTAGTCGTTGTTGAAGGTCTGCGTGCCGGTGGCGGTATAGCCGGTGTAGTCGGTGTTCCGACGGCCGTAGTTGCCGCCGATCTTGTAGAGGCCGGCGTAGTCGGTCTTCTGCTCCTGGTAGCCCACCTCAAAGGCGTAAGTCTCGCCGTAGTTGAAGTAGTTGCTGTAGTGCACGCCGTCGTCATCCGGATCGCGGTAGCCGTTGGAGGGCGTGAAGACGCCCGCCTTGGCATAGAGGCCCGGGGTGATGTCGCGCAGGTCCAGGCTCAGCTCGGCGCCGGGGCGGCCGTTCGGGCTGAAGGACTGGCCGGTGGGGAACAGCGCGTTCGGGGCGTAGCCCAATTCGTCGTTCATCAGGATGTCGAAGAAGCCGGTGGAACCGAAGTCGTTGACCGCGGCCAGCTGACCGACCTTGATCTTCACGCGGCTTTCGAAGAGCCCCTGCTGGTACCAGGCCTGGTCGAGGCGGAGGGACTCCGTACCCGCGATGGAGCTGGTGAGCGTGTTGACGTTCAGGTAGTTGCCGGAGAGGTTCCGTCCGTACTGGTAGATGCCGGTGACGAAGAACTCGCCGTCGAAGTCGGCCAGCTTCTTCAGGTCGATGTCGACCGACCCGCGCTGACGCCCGAAGTAGGTGGCGTGCTGACCGCCCGCGCTGCCGCCGCCGGTGACGTTCCCCAGGAAGTCGCCGATGTTGTTCATGCCGAAGGTGACGCCCTGGTCTTCCAGCTTGGTGCGCTCGCCGCCCCAGTCGCCGGTCAGGTACTTGCGGTGCCAGATGTCGTCACCGGTGCCCGCGACGGCCAGTTCCTTGGCGTCGGTCGAGTCGGTGGTGGTCGTCGTGCCGGCCACGAGCGGCGCGGCGTTCAGGGCGAGGAGGGCCAGCGCGGCGGAGCCGAGACGGGCCCAGAGCGCCTTCTTGGGGAAGGAGCCATGCGGGGGGTGGTGTTTCATCAGGGTAGTCCTACGGTTTGTTGGTGTTGTTGGGTGGGTTGGTTGGGTTTCTGCGAAATTGAAGAAAGACGCAAATGCCGGAATCGAGGCCTTAGGGTTTAGTGGAGGACGTAGCCCTGGACAAGCTTTTGATACGCCTCGACCTGGTTTTTTTGCCAGGCCTCGTCACGGCCCAATTCGGCCGCCAAGAGGCGCGCCACCTCGGGCGCGGCCTCTCCGGAAGCGCGCGCGTCGAGCAGCAGGGCGCGCGTACGCCGGGCCAGGATGTCTTCCACCGTGCGGGCGTGCTCGTGGCGGGCGGCCCAGACGACTTCCGCGCGGCGGTAGGGCAGGCGGGCGTGCAGGAGCCCTTCCAGCCCCGGCTCCGTGTGGGCCAGGGCGGCGATGGCGGGGGCGTCGCTGCCGTAGACGTGCTCGATGTCCGGCGCGGCGCCGGGGGCGGGCTCCATCCACCCGTGCAGGTGAAGGCCGGCGGTGACCGACTTCCGCGCGGCGAACCCGGCGGCTTCTTCCAGGTGGTTGACGGCATCCTCGCCCATGTGGCGGTAGGTGGTCCACTTGCCGCCGGTGATGGTGACCAGGCCCGCGCCGCTGGTGACGATGGTGTGGTCGCGGGAAAGCTGCTTGGTGCTCTGCCCCTCCCCCGCTTTCACCAACGGGCGCAGGCCGGAGAAAATGGAAAGGACGTCGCCGCGGCCGACGGGGCGGTCCAGGTATTTGGAGGCGTGATGGAGGAGGAACTCGACCTCTCCCTCCTGGGCGCGCGGCTCCAGGACGGGCTTGGGCACGCCCAAATCGGTGGTGCCGACGACGACGCGGCCGTGCCACGGCACGCCGAAGAGGACGCGCCCGTCTTCCGTCTTGGGAATCATGAGGGCGTCCCGCGAGGGCAGGAAGGAGCGGTCCAGGACAATGTGGGTGCCCTGGCTGACGGAGAGCATCTCGGAAACGCCGGCGTCGTCCAAGCGGCGGACCTGGTCGGTGAAGATGCCGGTGGCGTTGAGGACGGCGCGGGCCTTCACCTCGTATTCGCGGCCCGTTTCCTCGTCCCGCAGGCGCACGCCGGAGATCTTGCCGCCGCTCTTCACGAAGCCGGTGGCCGTCGTGTAGTTGAGGGCGGTGCCGCCCTGGTCCTCGAAGGTGCGCAGGAGGGCGACGGCCAGGCGCGTGTCGTCGAACTGCCCGTCGTGGTAGGAGACGCCGCCGCGCAGGTCCTTCTGCTTGACCGTGGGCAGGCGGCGGATGGTCTCCGCGCGGCTCAGAACGTGGGAGTGGCCCAGGCTGAGGCGGCCCGCGGCGGCCATCAGCTCGTAGATCTCCAGGCCGAAGCCGTAGAAGGCCTTTTCCCACCAACGGTAGGCGGGGATGATGAAGCTGAGGGGCCGCACCAGGTGCGGCGCGTTGCGGATCATCAGCCCGCGCTCGCGCAGCGCGCTGTAGACCAGGGCGATGTTTCCCTGCTGCAGGTAGCGGACGCCGCCGTGGGCCAGCTTGGTGGCGCGGCTGGAGGTCGCCTTGGCGAAGTCGACCTGCTCGACGAGCAGGGTCCGGTACCCGCGCGAAGCCGCCTCCACGGCGGACCCCAGCCCTGTCGCTCCGCCGCCAATGATGAGGACGTCCCAGGGGGACGGGTCTTCCAGGCGGCGAAACAGATCGGGGCGGGGGTCGCTCATGGGGGGGATCGCGGGGGGAACTTTCTTAGGCGCTGGCTTCCCAGCCCTTGGAGCGTTCCAGGGCCTTGCTCCACTGGGCGCGGAGCGCGGCGCGCTGGTCGGACTTCATGGTCGGCTCGAAGCGGTGGTCAACCTTCCACTGGGAGGCGATCTCCTTCGAGTCCTTCCAGTATTCGACGGCCAGGCCCGCCAGGTAGGCGGCGCCCAGGGCGGTCGTCTCCGTCACGGCGGGGCGGACGACGGGCACGCCCAGGATGTCCGCCTGGAACTGCATGAGCAGGTTGTTGGCGCAGGCGCCGCCGTCGACGCGCAGCTCCTTGAGCTTGATCTTGGCGTCGCTCTCCATGGCCTGGAGGACGTCGGCCGTCTGGAAGGCGATGGCCTCCAGCGCGGCGCGGGCGATGTGGGCGGCGGTGGAGCCGCGGGTCAGGCCGGCCAGGGTGCCGCGGGCATACTGGTCCCAATGCGGCGCGCCGAGGCCCGCGAAGGCGGGAACCAGATAGACGCCGCCGTTGTCCGGCACCTTGGCGGCCAGGGCCTCCACGTCGCTCGACTTCTGGATGATGCCCAGGCCGTCGCGCAGCCACTGGACCACGGCGCCGGCGATGAAGATGCTTCCTTCCAGGGCGTACTCCGTCTTGCCGCCGACTTTCCAGCCGACGGTGGTGAGGAGGTTGTTCTTGGAGAGCATCGGCTTGGTGCCGGTGTTCATCAGCATGAAGCAGCCGGTGCCGTACGTGTTCTTCACCATGCCTTCCTGCGTACAGGCCTGGCCGAAGAGGGCGGACTGCTGGTCGCCCGCCGCGCCGGCGATGGGGACGCCGTGGTATTCGCCGTAGACCTCGCTATTGGAGACCACCTTGGGCAGGAGGGCCCGGGGCACCTTGAGGATGTCGAGCAGCTCGTCGTCCCAGTCGCCCTTCTCGATGTTGAAGAGCATGGTGCGGGAGGCGTTGGAAACGTCGGTGACGTGGGCCTTGCCGTCGGTCATCTTCCAGACCAGCCAGCTGTCGATGGTGCCGAAGGCCAGCTCGCCCTTCTCCGCCTTTTCACGGGCGCCGGGGACGTTGTCCAAAAGCCATCGCACCTTGCTGCCGGAGAAGTAGGCGTCGATGACCAAGCCGGTCTTCTTCTGGATGACCTCCTGCTTGCCTTCCTTCTTCAGCTGGTCGCAGAAGCTGGAGGTGCGGCGGTCCTGCCAGACGATGGCCTTGTGGATGGGCTGGCCGCTCTTGCGGTCCCAGACCAGGGTCGTCTCGCGCTGGTTGGTGATGCCGATGGCGGCGATGTCCTTGTAGGAAAGGCCCGCCGCGTTGATCGCCTCGGTCAGGACGCCGGACTGGGTGGCCCAGATCTCGTTGGCGTCATGCTCCACCCAGCCGGGCTGGGGGAAAAACTGGGTGAATTCCTTTTGGGCGACGGATTTGATCGCGCCGTCGTGATCGAAAACAATGGCTCGAGAACTCGTCGTACCTTGGTCGATGGCTAGGATGTATTTCATAGGAAAGGGGGGGGTGAGGGGGTTACCGTAACCTAAAGATTAAGTTTGGCAAAAAAGGGTTCCCAAAAAGGAGACGCGTTCCATAAGCATCGATTGTTTTTCGGCTTTGGCAAACTTGGGGGTGGTAAAAAATCCTATAATTCCTATAAAAATCTTAGGCATGGCCGTCATGGCGGATAAAACGCGGGAGGCGCCCCGCATTCGGGTTAAGCGAGCCCCGGCGGAAATCACCCCGGAAGCCCTCCTTTTTTCCAAGAGCCACGAGCTGTGCCTCAACCTCCTGCAACAAGTTGAGATGGGCCGCTTCGTCCTCAAATTCCCCTCCCTGCGCCGCTTCGCGCCGGGGAGCGGACGGCCCCTTTTTGCGGCGGCCCTGGCGGGCCGGGGCCGCTTTTCCCTGCCGGACGAGAGCCTCATCCTGGGCGCGGGGGAGATGGCCATCCTCCCCGGCCACGCCGCCTGCGCCGCCCAAGGCCCGGACGAGCCCCCGCGGGAAATCCTCACCGTCTCCCTCTACCCGCGCGCCATCGGCCTCTCCCTCCACGGCGCGGGGGACCCTTCCCACCTCCAGCTGGCTAGCCCCGGAGCGGAGCTGCTGGGCCTCTACCTGGGACAGATCCTGGAAATGGGCCGCCGCTCCGACTGGCAGGCCAAGCTGGGCGCCAAAGGCCTCCTTTTGGCCTACCTCAGCGCCCTGGACGCGGCCCTGCCGCGCCGGGGCGCGCCCAAGAGCGGCCGCCCCGCCGCGGAAAAAGCCCGCGTCGCCGCCATTCGGCGGCTCATCCAGGAGGAACTGGCCAATCCGGCCCTGGGCGCCGCCTTCCTGGCGGGGAAACTCCGCTGCTCGGCCGACTATCTCTCCCACCTCTTCCGCCAGGAGACCGGCCGTCGCCTGGCCGCCTACATCACGGCGGAGCGGGTGGAGGCGGCGCGGGAGCTCCTGCGCCGCACCGCGCTGACCGTCGCGGAAATCGCCTTCGCCGTCGGCTTCGAGAACCCCGGCTACTTCGCCCGCGTCTTCAAGGCCTCCGCCGGGGCCGCCCCGGGGGAATACCGGCGCGGCCTTGATCCGGCGGAGGAAACCGCTACCGTGCCCTAACGTGCTCACCAAACGCGGCAAATACGCCCTCCGGGCCACGCTCTACCTGGCGCGCCATCGCGGCAAGGGGCCCATCCTCATCCAGGAGATCGCCGCCAAGGAGCGCATCCCCAAGAAATTCCTGGAGGCCATCCTGCGCGACCTGCGCAACGGCGGCATCCTGCAGAGCAAGATGGGCAAGGGCGGCGGCTACCAGCTGGCCCGCCTCCCGAACAAGATCCCCCTGGGGGAGGTGATCCGCGCCATCGACGGCCCCCTGGCCCCCATCCCCTGCGCCAGCAAGAGCGCCTTCGAGCCCTGCACCGACTGTCCCGACGTGGAGACCTGCCTCATCCGCGCCGTCATGCGGGACGTGCGGGACGCCATGGCCGGGATCCTGGACGGCACCACGCTGGAAACCCTCCTGGACCGCTCCGCCGAGCTGGACGCCGCGGCGAAGAAGACCCTCCACTTCGAGATTTAAGGCGGCCCGCCCGCGCCTTACGGCGCGTCGACCGGGTTCGGGCCGGGCTTCTCCCCCTTCAGCACGCTGGAATCCCAGCCGCCGCCCAGCGCCTTGACGAGGCGCACGCTGGCGTAGAGCCGCTGGCCCGCCACCTGCGCCTCCGCGCGCTGCGCGGAAAGCTCCAGGCGCTGCTCCTCGGTCACCTCGAAGTAGTCGACCGCGCCCGCCTTGTAACGCTGCTCGGAAAGCTCGCGCGCGTGGCTGGCGCTCTTGGCCGCGCGGCCCGTCGCCTCCGCCTGCTTGGCCAGGGTGCGGGTGGAAGCCAGGGCGTCCTCCACATCGCGGAAGGCCCCCAGGACCACGCCGCGGTACTGCGCCACGGCCTCCTCATACTGGCTCTTGGCCTGCCGGACCTGCGCCGCCGTCTTGCCGCCGGTAAAGAGGGGCAGGGAGACGGAGGGCCCGATGGCCCAGACGCTGCTGGGATGGGTAAAGAGGTTGTCCGCGCTGTAGCTGAGGTAGCCGTAGTTCCCCGTCAAGCTGATGGTGGGGAAGTAGGCGGCGGTGGCCACGCCGATTTGCGCGTTGCGCGCCTTGAGCGTCCGCTCCGCGGCGGCGACGTCCGGGCGCCGCTCCAGCACGTCGGACGGGATGCCCGCGGGGATGGCGGGCGGCAGCGCGTCGACCGGCAGCGGGTTCTCCGCCAGGGCGAAGCTGCTGGCCGGCTCGCCGCAGAGGTAGGCCAGCGCGTCCTGCATGTGGGCGCGCGATTCCTCGACCTGCGCGAGGGAAGCCTCGGAGTTGGCCAATTCCGTCTTGGCCTGCTCCACGTCCAGGGCGGTCGCCCGCCCGGCCTGCAGGCGCTTCTGGTTGATCTCCAGCGACTTTTTCCGCGTGTCGACCGTGGCGCGCAGGATGGCCAGCTCGCGGTCGTATTCGCGCAGGGTCAGATAGTCGACGGCCACGTCGGACTGCAGGGTCAGCAGGATGTTCTGCAGGTCGGCCACGGAGGCCTGGGCCTGGGCCTGGGACGACTCGAAGGAACGGCGGACGCGGCCCCAGACGTCGATCTCGTAGCTCAGGTCGATGGGGACGCTGCGGCTATTGACCGTGGCGGAGGGGATTTTGGTGTTGGGAAGCTGGAACTGCTGGAAGGTGGGGTTGTTCTCCGTCAGGCGCTGGCGCTGGGCCTGGGCGTCGAGCGTCAGCTGCGGGAAGAAGGAAGCCCCCTCCAGCCGCGCGACGGCGCGGGCCTGGTCGACGCGGGCGACGGCGGCGCGCAGGTCCTGGTTCTGCCCTTGCGCCTGCTGCTCCAGGCGCGTCAGCTCGGCGTCATGGTAGAGCTCCCACCACGGGCCGCGGGGCAGGCGGTCGGCGGGCTGCGCCTCCTTCCAGCCGGGCGGCACGGCGGTGACGGCGGCAGGCTTGTGATAGTCGGGGCCGACGGAGCAGCCGGCCAGCAGGGCCAGGGAGAACAGGAGCGGGATGCGTTTCATAAGAGTGGGGGGGATTTTGGTTTTCAATGGCCGCCGGCGGCGTGCCCTTTGGGTTTCGGAACGAAAAGGAGAAGGCTGCTGGCCAGGAAAAGGCACCAGCCCATGATGTAGAAGCAATCGCTGAAGGCCATGATCTGGGACTGCTTCCGCACGGCGTTGTCGACCGCCTTGAGGGCGTAGGAGGCGGCGGTGGCGGGGTCGATCCCCTTCCCCACGAAGGTCTGCGTCAGGGCGTCGAGCCGGGCCCGCAGGGCGGGCGTGTACGCGGTGACCATCTCCCCCACGCGGACGGAGTGGAGGTGCTCCCGCCACGTCACCTCCGTGGAGAGGATGGCGATGCCGACGGAGCCGCCCAGGTTGCGCATCATGTTGAAAAGCGCGGAGGCCGAGCCCGCCTCCTCCCGCGGCACGCCCGCCGTGGCGATGGAGAGGAGCGGCACCAGGATGAGCGGCTGGCCGATGGCGCGGATCACGTTGGCGAACTGGAACTGGTCCATGGCGTAGTCCGGGGAGAGGTAGGCGTTGAGGAAGCAGCTGGCGCCGAAGAGCCAGAGGCCGGTGCCGATAATGAGCCGGATGTCGATACGGCCCATCAGCCAGGGGACGAAGGGGATGAGGAAAAGCTGCGGGATGCCCGCCCACATGAGGGTCAGGCCGATCTGGTAGGGGCTGTAGCGCTGCACCTGCGCCAGGTAGAGCGGGATGATGTAGACGCTGCCGTAGAGCGCCAGCCCCAGGACCGACTGGATGAGGCTGGAAAGGGTGAAGCTGCGGTAGCGGAAGACGTTCAGGTGGAGGAAGGGCTTCTTCGACCGCATCTCGATGATGAGGAAGAGCAGGGTAAAGACGACGCCGATGACGGCGAAGCGCTGGATGACCGGGTTGCCGAACCAGTCCTTCCGCTCCCCTTCCTCCAGCACGTATTCCAGGGAACCGAGACCCAGGGCCATGCAGAAGATGCCCAGGTAGTCGCCCTCCTTCAGCAGCTCGTGGCGGGCCTGGTCCTGCGGGAGGAAGGCGGCGATGAGCGCCGTCATGATGAGGCCGGGGACCAGGTTGATGAAGAAAATCCACTGCCAGCCGTAGTTGTCCGTCAGCCAGCCGCCGATGGTCGGCCCGATGGCGGGGGCGAAGATGACGGTGACGGTGAAGGCCGCCGTGCCGATCGTCCGCTTGGCCGGGGGCAGCAGGATCATGATGAGGGAGAAGGCCAGCGGGATGAGCGCCCCGCCGGTCAGCCCCTGGAGCGCCCGGAAGAAGATCATCATGTTCAGCGAGTGGGCGAAGGCGCAGCAGATGGAAAAGAACGTGAAGGAGATGCAGGAGAAGAGGAGATACTTCTTGATGGAGAAAACCCGCCCCAGCCACGCGGAGACGCCGATGATGATGATCTCCGCCACCAGGTAGGCGGTGGAGATCCAGGAGGCCTCGTCCAGGGCGGAGCCGATCGCCCCCGCGATGTCGTTGAGGGAGGCGTTGGTGATCTGGATGTCGAGCACCGCCATGAACGCGCCGAGCATCACCCCGAAGAGCGCCAGAAGGCGCTCCCGGGAGAGGGGCTCGTTGGCGGCCGGCGCGTTCATCGTGCGGGAGGGCGGGGGGAAGGGTCCGGGGGGAGGCCTAGCGGGCCGCCTCGGAGGAGATCGCCTCGCGCTCCGGACGTTCCGGGGCGAGGTCGTTCTTGTCCCGGCCGCCGTGCAGGGAAACGGAGGGGACGCAGGAAAGGCCGGGGACCAGGCGCCCCTCGTAGCCGCGGATCGAGTCGGCGTCGAAACGGACCTTCACCGGCACGCGCTGGACGATCTTGGTGAAATTGCCCGTGGCGTTGTCCGGCGGCAGGAGGGCGAAGGTGGACCCGGACCCGGGGGAGATGGAGTCGACCGTCCCCTCGAAGGTCTTGCCCGGGATGGCGTCGACCTCGACGTCGACCTTCTGGCCCACGCGCATCTTGGCCAGCTGCGTCTCCTTGAAGTTGGCGACGACCCAGATGTCCTCCACCACGGCCATGAGCGCGCCGCCCACGGTCAGGCGGTTGCCCGCCTCCACGTCCTTGTGGCCGACGCGGCCGTCGGACGGGGCGCGGATGGTGCAGTAGTCCAGCTGGTTGAGGGCGTCCTCCAGCCGGGCCTTGGTCGTCTGCATCAGCGCGGTGGCGTTGTCAAAGTCCTGCTGGGAGATGGCGGCGTCCCCGCGCAGGGGGAGCAGGCGGTTGTAGTCGGCCTGCGCCTTCTCGTAATCGGCGCGCGCCTGGTTGACCTGCACCTGGTAGTCGGTCGGGTCGAGGACGACGAGGATCTGCCCCTTCCTCACCCGCTCGTTGTCGTCCACGCGCACCTCGATCACCGTGCCCGCCACGCGGGAGGCGATGTTGTGGACGTGGCCGGTGGTGTAGGCGTCGTCCGTCGATTCGTGGGTGAAGGCGTGGTAGACCAGCCCCAGCAGGATCAAGAAGAGGACGGCCGCCGCCGGGATCCAGACCTTCGGCTGCTTGACGACGGCCAGGGCCTTTCTGGCTCGGGGAGAGGGCGGCTCGGCCTTCTTGGCCTCGCCGTCCTTCTTTTCCCCGCCCTCGCCTTGCTTGGCCGGGGCTTGCTGCTGGGCCTTGGCCAGCTCGCGATTGGTCTGGGCCTGGATGCGGTTGGTCTCCGCCTGCTCCTGGTTGATGCCGGCGGGATGGGGGTGGGAATGGGGTTGGCTCATGATTTGGCTCCGGCGGGTTTGCGGGCCGGTTTCTTTTCTTTCTTCAGCCCCTCCAGGCCGGCCTGGGTAAAGGAGGCGACGTGGCGGGCGATGTGGGCGGCCGGATCGGCCACGCGGTGAAGGTGGGGATAGATGCGCGGGATAAGGGCCCCTTTCTGCACATAGTAGAGGCACTGGCCGATGACGCTGGCCGACATCATCTCGATCTCCAGCGGCGTGAAGCCCGGCCCCGCCAGTTCCTTGAGAAGGTGGCGGAGGCTGGCGCAGAGGGGCTCGATCGTCTCCTTCACCACGCGGTCCAGGGCGGGGCTCGGCTTGGCCATTTCCATGGCCATGACCTGCCCGTACCAAGCCGGGCGGCCGGGGTTGAGGAGATGGTGGACGAATTTGAAGATGAACGCCTCCAGCCGCGCGGCGGGACGGCCGGGCAGGGAATCGATGTCGATCTTGGAGGCGACGCAGGCTTCCGCCAGGACCCGGCCGTAGAGGCGGTCCTTGTCGCCGAAGTAGTAGTTCACCGCGGCCACGTTGGCCTTGGCGCGGGCGGTGATCTCCCGGATGGTGGTCCCCTCGTAGCCCCGCTCGGCGAAGACGGCGCCCGCCGCCTCCAGGATGCGGGAGGCCGCCTCGGTATCGCGCGCTTTCATGAAACGAATGATTCAAACAAATGTTTGAACCGTCAATCGCTTATTTAAAACAGTTGTTTGAATCGCCGCCTAAGCGGCGGGCATTCCGGCCGCCTCGCGGCCCGCCGCGGGGGCGTGCGCCAGGGAGAGGAGCAAGTCGTTCTTGGACAACGTGCCCAGGAGGACGGGCTCCTCCCGGGAGGCGACGACCGGCAGGCGGTCCCCCTCGTGCCGGGCGAAGACGCCCAGCGCCTCGGCCAGGAATTCGTCCGGGGTCAGGCGCGGAAAATCGTCCCGCAGGAGGTCGGCGGCCACCACCGGCCCGGCCAGGTCGGGCTGGTGGAGGTAGGCCTTGATGTCGTGCAGGGCGATGGCCCCCCGGAAGCGCCCCCGCGCGTCGACGACGTAAAGGAAGTTGTAGCGGTGGGAGGCGAAGGCGCGGGCGATCTCCGCGAAGTGGGCGTTCTCCGGGACGCGGGGCGGATCGGCCTTCAGGAGATCCCGCACGCGCAGGACCCCGGCGGGCAGCGCGGGAATGGCCGCGCGCTTCCGCAGGAGAGCGGCGGCGTAGATGGAGCGGCGGCGCAACCCCTGGGAGGTGTAGTGCGCCGTCACGCAGGCCACCATGAGCGGCAGGATGATGGCGTGGTCCAGCGTCATCTCAAAAAGCATGACGATGGCCATGAGCGGCGCGTGGGTCGTCGCGGCCAGGAAACACCCCATGCCGACCAGGGCGTAGGCGTTGGGATAGGCGACATGCTCCGGCCAAAGGGCGTGGAACGGCGTGCCGAAGAGAAGGCCCAGCGCCGCGCCGACGAAGAGGGTGGGGGTAAAGACGCCGCCGACCGCGCCGGAACCGACCGTCGCCGCCGTGGCGATCACCTTCAGCACCAGGACCAGCAGGACGGCCTGCCAGATGAGGCTCAGGTGCAGGATGGCGTTGACCACCTCATAGCCGTTTCCCCACACGCCCGTGGTGAGAAGGGAGAGAAGGCCGACGGCCAGCCCGCCCAGGGCCAGGCGGAACATCGGATTGGGCGGCAGGCGGGAGAAGAGCCGCTCGCTCCGCTCCAGCAGGTCCAGGAAGGGCGGGGCCAGGAAACCCGCCAAGAGGCCCAGGAAGAGATAGGGAACCATCTCCCAGTTGGAAACCAGCTCGAACCCGTCGACCTCGAACACCGGCCGCCCGCCGAAGACCCGCTGCACCGTCAGCGTGGCGACGACGGAGGCGAAGGCCAGCGGCCCGAAGCTCTCCATGGCGATGGAGCCCAGCACGATCTCCGCCACGAAAAGCGCGCCGCCGATCGGCGCGTTGTAGGCGGACGCGATGCCCGCCGCCGCGCCGCAGGCCACCAGCAGCTGGAGGCGCGTGGTGGAAAGCCCGCACCGCCGCCCCAGGAGGGAGGCGAGCATGGCGGAGAGCTGCACCATCGGCCCCTCCCGGCCGATCGAGCCGCCGGAGGAGATGGTGAAAAGGGAGGAAAGGCTCTTCACCAGCGTGGGCCGGGCGGGCACCACGCCGTCCCCCAGCACCACCGCCTCCATGTAGTCGCCGGAGCTTTGCCCGCGCAAAAGGCGCGTGCCGTAATAAAGGAGCGCCCCCGCCAGCAGGCCGCCCAGCGGCGGCAGGAGGAGCCGCTCCCACCACGGGAAACGGATGGAGGAGAGAAGGAGATCCCCCTTCTGGTGGGTAAGGAGGAGCTGGACCGCCTTCAGCCCGCGCCGGAAGAGGATGGACGCCATCCCCCCGGCGAAGCCGACGACGCCCGCCCACAGCAGCGTGATCTGGAGCTCCGTCGGGCGGGCCTTCTCGGCCAGCCAGAGGCGGAGCCCCAGCCACGCTTTCAGCAGAAAGGGCTTGTTGGAAGCGGAACCGTCCACGCCCCTCACCCTACCGCCTGGGACCGGTTAACGCCAGTGCCCGCCGCGATAATGGTAGCCGTCATGGGCCTGGACATAACCGCCCGGGACCCAGACCGCGTGGGGGCGGGGCGGGTGCTCCCAGTAACCCTGCCACCAGACCCAGGAACGGCCGTTCCAATGCCACTGGGGATTGATCCAGACCATGCCGGGCTCCGGGGAGGCGTAATAGCTGGGCTCCACCACCGACGGCGCCGGCGGCGGCGGCGGGGGATTGCCCGCAGGGATGACGATGTTCAGGCCGACGGCGACGCCCGCCGAGGCGGAGCTGGGGCTGACGGCCAACAGGGCGGCGGCCAGGGCCGCCAGGGCCGCGCCGCGCAAGAGATGCTTCTTCATATTGTACTAGGACTGACCGCGCACGGCCCCTAAGGTTACGCCTTTTTATGAGCCTCTCGACCAACGACTTCGCCTTCGACCTGCCGCCGGAGCAGATCGCCGCCCACCCGGCGGCGGAGCGCACCGGCTCCCGGCTCCTGGTCCTCGACCGGGCGAAGGAGAGCCTCGTCCACGCCTCCTTTGCCGACCTGCCGCAATTCCTCGCGCCGGAAGACCTTCTCGTCCTCAACAACAGCCGCGTCCTGCCCGCCGCCCTGGATGCGGAGACCGACGCGGGCCCCCTCACCCTCCTCCTGGTGGAGGAAACCAGCCCGCGCCACTGGCTGACCCTGGTCAAACCGGCCAAGCGCGCCATGCCCGGCATGCGCCTGCGCTTCCGCTCCCGCGTCGGCCCGCCGCAGGAAGTGGAGGCGGAGGTCCTCAAGACCCTGGAAAGCGGCGAGCGGGTCCTGCGCTTCTTCGGCGACATCGACCTCGACGCCTTCGGCCAGATGCCCATCCCGCCCTACATCGCCAAGCGCCGCAAGGCCCTGGCGGAAACCGAGGCGGCCGCCGAGGACTGGGACCGCTACCAGACCGTCTACGCCAACCCGGCGGCGGCGGGTTCCGTCGCCGCGCCCACGGCGGGCCTCCACTTCACGCCGGAACTGCTCGGCCGCTTCGACCACGCCTTCGTCACCCTCCACGTCGGCATCGGCACCTTCCGCCCGGTGAAAGTCGACCGGGTCGAGGACCACATCATGCACCGGGAGCGGTTCGAGATCCCGGCCGGCCTGGCGGAAAAGGCGGCGGGGCGGCGGATCGTCGCCGTGGGCACCACCAGCGCGCGCGTCCTGGAAAGCGCCCCCTCCCTCAAGCCCCAGCACGGCTCCACCGACATCTTCATCCACCCCCCCTACCAGTTTAAAAAAGTGGGGGCCCTCCTGACCAACTTCCACCTGCCCAAATCGACCCTCCTCATGCTCGTCTGCGCGTTTGCCGGGCAGGAGCGGACCCTGGCGGCGTACAAGGAGGCGGTGGAAAAGGGATACCGCTTTTTCAGCTATGGCGACGCCATGCTGATTCTTTAGGCTTGCGGGAAAGGCCGTTTCCGCTAACCAAGAGAGTTCCGTTTGAAGGGGTCTTAGCTCAGTTGGTAGAGCGCCTCAATGGCATTGAGGAGGTCAGGGGTTCGAATCCCCTAGGCTCCATGAATTTTCTTCCGAAAATTCATGGAAGCCGAAAGCCGAGCGAGGCGGAAATCCCCCGGGCGTCGGTTACCCCGTCCCTTTCACTCCGCCTTCAGCAATTCCGCATGCCCCGCCCGGGTCAGATGCTCGTGGAGCATCGCCCGCGTCTTCTCCGACTTGTCCATGGCAAGAATCTTCCCCACCAGCTCCCCGGCGTCGTCCAGCTTTCCGGCGCCCGCTAGGGCCTCCGCCTCGATGGCGCCGTCCTCCAGGACATAGGCGTGCAGCCGCTCGCGGGCATTCTCGGGAAGGGCCTGCTGGCTGGGGCTCTGCGCGGCGTTCAGCATGGCGGCGAATTCCGCCTGAAACGTGACATAAGGCCGCGCCTCCACGGCATCCCCATACCTCTTCGCCTCCAAGAACTGCCTGAAAACCAGCTTCCCCACCAACGGACGGCGCGGATCACCGGGAGGCAGCGCGTCGAAATAGGCCAGGACGGCCTGCTTGCCCTCCAAGGCATCCGTCAACGCCACGAAGTCGAGCAAGGCCCCCATGTCGGCTCGGTTTTCTTCCAGTTTTTTTCCCGCTGCCTTTCGCCGCGTCTGCAGCGCTTCTTTGGCGGGGGCATAGCGCTTTCCCAATTGGCCGATGCTCATCGTCAAAAAGCTATCCCTCACTCCAACCATCGCGGGAACCTGAGCCATCCCCACGTCGTAGCACCAGAGGTATTCGGCCAGCGCCTCCTGGTCTTTGCCTTCCCGGACCAGCTCCTGCCCCAGCTGGAAGCGCGCCTGCGCCGTCTTTTGGGCGTCCCCCTGCGCCTTTTCGACCGCCTCCTGCGCTCGCATGAAGCTCGTCTTGCCCGATAGGGAGGCCAGGAAATCGGCCTGGAATGTTTTAGCGTCCCGATAGCCAACCAACCCGTCGATCATGGTGCCGTCCGGCTTGATCAGCGCCACCGTCGGGTAGGCGTGGACGTTGTACCGCTGCGCCAAGGGAGCCTCCTTTTCCGCGTCGATGCGGAGCGCCACCGTCTTTTCCCGAAGAAGGCCAATGACGGCGGGGTCCTTCCACGTCGTCTCGTCCAGCATCTTGCAGGGCTGGCACCAGGTCGTGAAAAAGTCGACGAGGACAATTTTGTTTTCCTGGGCCGCCCGCAGAAGGGCCGCGTCAAACGAAAGGTCCTGGAACGGCTCCGCCGCAGAATTGAAAACCCACGCCAGAAAGAAACCCAACCCCAGCCATGCACCTCGGTTCACGGGAAAAGGCTGCCCTGTGTGGACGCTGGGAAAAAGGAAATCCTGGGCCTAGTTTTCCCCATGACTACCGTCCAAAAGAAAGCCGTCCTCCAGGCCGCCGCCGCGTACGTCCGCCGGAAGTGCCTCAAGGAATCCTCCGGCCACGACTGGAGCCACATCGAGCGGGTCCACCGGCACGCCCTGCGGCTGGCGCGGGAGGAGAAGGCCGACCTCTTCGTCGTCGGCCTGGCCGCGCTCCTCCACGACATCGCCGACCACAAGTTCCACGGCGGCGACACGGAGATCGGCCCCCGGACGGCGGCGGCCTGGATGAAGCGCCGCCGCGTGCCGCCGGAGACGGTCGCCCATGTCGCGGAGATCATCGGCACGATGTCCTTCAAGGGCGGCAAGGACCGGCCGCCCATGCGGACGCCGGAAGGAAAGGTCGTCCAGGACGCCGACCGGCTCGACGCGCTGGGCGCGATCGGCATCGGCCGGGCGTTTGCCTACGGCGGCTACGCCGGACGGGCGATGTACGGCACGGAGGGCGCGACGCTCGACCACTTCCACGAGAAGCTCCTCCTCCTCAAGGACCGGATGAACACGCGGGCGGGCAAGAAGGCGGCGCAAAAGCGCCATGCCTTCCTGCTTCTCTACCTCAAGGCGTTTGAGGCGGAATTAGCCGGCTAAATCGGCGGCCAGCTCCCGCACGGCTTCCTCCCGCGTCGCCCAGGAGCACATGAAGCGGGCGCCGTCGCCCATGAAGGTGTAGTAGGACCAACCCTTGGCCGCCAGGCGCTGGTGGGCCTCCGGCGGGAGCTTGAGGAAGACGGCGTTGGCCTCCACGGGATAGAGGACCTCCACGCCGGGGACGCCGCGCACCAGGCTTTCCAGGAGCCGCGCGCAGCGGTTGGCCTGCTCGGCCCCCTTGCGCCAGGCGTCGCCCTCCAGCATCCGCACCCAGGGCGCGGCCAGGTAGCGCATCTTGGAGGCGAGCTGCCCGGCCTGCTTGCACCGGTAGCCGAATTCCTGCGCCAGATCCTTGTTGAAGAAGACGACGGCCTCGCCGAAGCCGATGCCCTGCTTGGTGCCGCCGCAGCAGAGGACGTCGACGCCCGCCTGCCAGGTCAGCGCCTTGGGCGCCGCGCCGAGGGCGGCGACGGCGTTGAAGAAGCGCGCCCCGTCGACGTGGACTTTCAGCCCGTGCCGCGCGGCGGTCTGGCAAAGGACGCCGATCCGCTCCGGCGTGTAGACGGTGCCCAGCTCGGTGGGCAGGGAGAGGGAAAGGACGCGCGGGCGGGGGTAGTGGATGTCGGTCCGCTTGGTGACCAGGGCCTCCACCTCCGCCGGGGCCAGGCGGCCGTGCTCCCCCTTGGCCAGGAGGAGCTTGGTGCCGTTGGAGAAGAACTCCGGCGCGCCGCACTCGTCGGTCTCGATGTGGGCCGCCTCATGGCAGATGACGCTGTGGAAGGGCTGGCAGAGGGAGGCCAGGGCCAGGGAGTTGGCCGCCGTGCCGTTGAAGACGAAGAAGACGTCGCAATCGGTTTCGAAAAATTCGCGGAAGAGGTCGGCGGCCCGCTGGGTGACCGGATCGGTGCCGTAGGAGGGGACGAAGCCGGCGTTGGCCTCCCGGAGGGCCTCCCAGGCCTCCGGGCAGACGCCCGCCGTGTTGTCGCTGGTAAACTCGTAGCGCATGGGGGGTTCAAAGATACCTAAAGCCGGGCATGGGTAAAGGGGGTGAAATTACCTCCCTCAAAGACCCTCGCCAATGGCATGGCGCCAGCTATAGAAGGGAGAGACGCATGGACGCCCAGCTGCCCGTTTTCTATTCCCGCCCCGGCCTGCAGGTCGATGTTTACGACGCCGAGTGCCGTTCCTCCTGGTCCGCCAAGCACGACGACGCCTCCTTTTACCTGGAAGAGGCGCGCCGCGCCGGCGGCCCGGTCCTGGAACTGGCCTGCGGGACCGGCCGGATCACCTTCTCCCTCCTCTCCGCGGGGGTCGACGTGCACGGCCTGGACAACAGCGAGCCGATGCTCAGGCTGGCCAAGGAAAAGCTGGCCCAGCTCCCGCCGGACAAGGCGGGCCGCCTCCACCTTCACCTGGCGGACATGACCGACTTCGACCTGGGGCAGAAATTCTCCCTCATCATCATCGCCTACCGCTCCTTCCAGTGCCTTCTCACGCCGGAAGCGCAGCGCCGGTGCCTGCAGAAGGCGCGGGAACACCTGGTGCCGGGCGGCAAGCTGATCGTCGATATCTTCGACCCTCTTCTCAAGTACATCGCCCCCGGGCAGCAGACCGGCATCTTCCAGTCCCGCACCATGGCCCACCCCTCCGGCAACCAGGTCGTCGCCGAATGCCTGAAGCGGGAGAACAACGTGATGCCGCAGATTTTCAAGGAGCACTGGCGCTACGTGGAAAAGAGCGCCCAGGGGAACGTGCTGCGGCAGGTCGACCAGGTGCTGGAGATGCGCTGGACCTTCCGCCACGAGTTCCGCTACCTGGCCGAGCTGTGCGGCTTCCATCCGGAGGCGGAGTATTCCGACTTCCACCGCAACCCGCCCGCCTACGGCAAGGAACAGATCTGGATCCTGCGCGCGAACGGGGCGCCCGCCGGGGCCGCCGTCCCCCCTCCCCTGCCTCCGGCCTAAGCCGGAGCCTTCGGTTTTAGGCGTCCTTCCTGAGCGACGCCATGTCGATGACGAACCGGTAGCGGACATCCTTCGCCACGACCCGGTCGTAGGCCCGGTTGATGTCTTGGATGGGGATCAGCTCGACGTCAGCCTTGATGTTCCGCGCCGCGCAGTAATCGACGACTCTCTGCGTCTCCGCAATGCCCCCGATGACCGAACCGGCCACGCTTGCCCGCCCAAAGGCCAGCTCCATGCCGACCAAACCCTGAAGCGCGTCCATCGCCCCGACGTTGACCAGGGTCGCGTCGAGCTTCAGGAGGCTTAAGAAAGGCTGCATGGGAAAGGCCTGCGGCACGGCGGCGATCAGCAGGTCAAACTTCCTGGCGTGCCGCTTCATCGCCTCCGCGTCGGTCGACAGCACCGCCTCCCGCGCGCCCAGGCGCGCGGCATCGGCGATCTTGCCCGGGGTCGTGGTAAAGACGGTGACATCCGCTTTGCGGGCGGCGGCCAGCTTCACAGCCATGTGGCCCAGGCCGCCCAGGCCGATCACGCCGACCTTTTGGCCCGCCGCCAGCTTCCAATGCTGCATGGGAGAAAACGTGGTGATGCCCGCGCAGAGCAGCGGGGCGGCCGCCGCCAAATCCATGCCGGGGGGGATGCGGATCACGAAGTGTTCCGGCACGACCATCTTGTCCGAGTAGCCGCCGTAGGTGAATCCGCCCAGGACCGGGTCGGGCGAGTTGTAGGTGAAGGTGGCGCCCTTGAGGCAGTTCTGCTCCCGGTCCGCCTCGCAGTTCTCGCACGCGCCGCAGGAGTTGACCATGCAGCCCACGCCGCCGATGTCGCCGGCCTTGAACTTGGTCACCGCGCTGCCGACCTCCCTCACCCGCCCCACGATCTCATGGCCGGGGACGCTGGGGTATTGGGTCGGCATCATCGGCACCCACTCGTTGCGGGCGGTGTGGATATCCGAATGGCAGACGCCGCAGTAAAGCACGTCGAGCAGCACGTCATGGGGACCGATGGCCCGGCGTTGGATCCGCATCGGCCTGAGCGGCTCCTTCGGGCCGGACGCGCCATAGGCGCGGGCAAAAAAAGGAGCGGCCGCCTCAGCCGCCGGGGAGGCCGCGGCCAGGCTTCCCAAAAAGGGGGCGGCGGCCCAGGCCGCTCCGGTCATCAAGAACTTGCGGCGCTCCATTCGCGGGGAGCGGTCTTCTTGGGGAAAGCTGTCGTGGCTGGCACACATGCGGGTCTCCTTATGCCCGCGGGCGCGGGCGGGGGTTGAATGGAGGGAATATAGCCCCGGCGGGGCGTCTCCGCCATCGGCAGAAGACGCCAAACCACTAGCAATAGGCGCCGAAAAAGCCGGCTTACGCGTGCCCGTGGTGGGCGTCCGGACACTGGTCCGGATCGACCTGCACGGTGACGTGCGCGATACCGAAGCGCTCCCGCAGCCGCGTGTGGATCGCCGGAACGAGCGCGGCGGCTTCCCCGCCCGGCGCGCAGCGGACGTGCAGGGTGACGAGGGCCTCCTCCATGGTCATCGACCAGGCGTGGACGTGGTGGACGTCGGCCACGCCGGGGAGCGCCGCCACTTCGGCCCGCAGGGCGGAGATGTCCAGGCCTTCCGGCGCGCCTTCCAGGAGGATGTGCGCGGCGGAGCGGACGACGCCCCACGCCCCCTTGACGATGACCAGGGCGACGGCGATGGAGAGGAGCGGGTCGATCGGCGACCAGCCCGTGCCCAGGATGATCCCCGCCGCCGCGATGGCCAGGACGGAGCCGATCAAATCCCCCAGGACGTGGAGCCAGGCGCTGCGCATGTTCAGGTTCTCCCGGCTGCCGCCGTGGAGGATGAGGAACGACCAGACGTTGGCCAACAGCCCGGCGACGGCCACCCCCAGCATCGGCCCGCCCAGGACGGGGGACGGGTTGCGGAAGCGGTAGGCCGCCTCCCACAGGATCCAGGCGGAGACGGCCAGCAGGGTGCAGCCGTTGACGAAGGCGACGAGGACTTCCAGCCGCTTATAGCCGTAGGAGCGGGCGGCGTCGGCCGGGCGGCGGCCCAGGCGGCAGGCGGCCCAGCTCATGCCCAGGGCGATGGCGTCGGAAATCATGTGGCCCGCATCGGCCAGGAGGGCCAGGGAGCCGGAGAAGAGGCCGCCGGCCACCTCCAGGATCATGAAGGCGAAGATGATCCAGAAGGCGCGGGCCAGCCGCCCCTCGTCCGTCACGCCCGCGGCGTGGCTGTAGCCGTGGTGGTGATGGTGGCCTTCGTGATCGTGGCCGTGATGATCGTGGCCGCACGCGTGATCATGGTTGTGGTCGTGATCGTGGCCCATGGCGGCGTTATTCGACGGTGACGCTCTTGGCCAGGTTGCGGGGCTTGTCGATGTCCCGGCCCAGCGCGGCGGCGGTGTGGTAGGCCAACAGCTGAAGAAGAACGGATGCCAGGATCGGCTGGAGGAAGGCCGGAGCCTTCGGGATATAGAGCACCTCGTCGGCCATGGAGGCGATGCCCTCGTCCCCTTCGCTGGCCACGGCGATGACGGAGCCGTTGCGGGCCTTGATTTCCTGGAGGCTGGAGACGTTCTTGTCGTAGACGTCGTCCTGAGTGCAGATGAGGACGGCGGGCGTCGCCTCGTCGATGAGGGCGATGATGCCGTGCTTCAGTTCCGCCGAGGGGTGGCCCTCCGCCTTGATGTAAGTGATTTCCTTCATCTTCAGCGCCCCTTCCAGGGCGACGGGATATTGCTGCAGGCGGCCCAGGAAGATCATGCTCTGGACGCTCTGGTAGCGCTCGGCGATGTCACGCACGGCGTCGCTCTGCTCCAGGACGCGGGAAACCAGGCCGGGGAGATGCTCGATGGCCTCGATCATCTCCTTCCCCTGCACCTCGGAGAGGCGGCGGCGGCGGCCCAGGAAAAGCGCCAGGAGGGTGAAGATCATCACCTGGCTGGTGAAGGACTTCGTGGCGGCCACGCCGATCTCCGGCCCGGCGTGCATGTAGACGCCGCCGTTGGTCTCGCGGGCGATGGAGCTGCCCACGCGGTTGCAGATGCCGAAGACGCGGAAGCCCTTGTTCTTGGCCTCGCGCAGGGCGGCCAGGGTGTCGGCCGTCTCGCCGGACTGGCTGACGGCGAAGAAGAGGGTCTTGCGGTCCATCGGCGGGTTCCGGTAGCGGAACTCGCTGGCGAAATCGACCTCCACCGGGAGGTCCCGGCGAGGGATTCGATCAGGTATTCGCCGACCAGGGCCGCGTGGCGGGCGGTGCCGCAGCCGACGATGACGATGCGCTCCACGTCCCGCAGCTCCGCCTCCGAAAGGACGGAGAGGCCGCCGAGCTTGGCCGTCGACCCGGCCACGTCGAGGCGGCCGCGGAAGGCCTCCCGCAGGGCCTGGGGCTGCTCGAAGATCTCCTTGAGCATGTAGTGGGAGTAGGCGCCCAGCTCGGACTGGGCCTCGATCGGGTCCACCTCGCTGATCTCGTACTGCGGGGCGGTGCCGGAAAGGGAGGTGATGGCGAAGGAGCCCGGGGTCAGGCAGGCGATGTCGCCGTCGTTGAGGTAGACGACCTGGTTGACGTGCCCGGCGATGGCCGTCACGTCGCTGGAGAAGAAGTTCCCCTCCTTGCCGATGCCCAGAATAAGCGGGCTGCCGCGCCGCGCGCCGACGAGCTCTTCCGGGGAGTCCTGGTGGATGACGGCCAAGCCGAAGGTGCCCTGCACTTCCTGGAGCGCCTGCTGGACGGCGCTCAGGAGGCGGGAAGGGGTGCCGGCGGGAATCGCGTCGTAATAGTGGCCGACCAAGTGGGCCAGGATCTCCGTGTCCGTCTCCGACTTGAAGGCGTGGTCGAGGGCCAGGAGCTTCTGCCGCAGGGTGCGGTAATTTTCGATGACGCCGTTATGGACCAGGGCCAGGCGGCCGGAGCGGTCGGTGTGGGGGTGGGCGTTCGTGTCGCTGGGGACGCCGTGGGTGGCCCAGCGGGTGTGGCTGATGCCGATGTGGCCGGGCAGGGGCTCTTCCCGGACGAAGTGTTCCAGGACCTGGAGGCGGCCCTCTTTCTTGGCCAGGTGAAGGCGGCCCCCCTTCAGCGTGGCGATGCCGCTGGAGTCATAGCCGCGGTATTCCAGACGGCGCAAGCCGTCCAGGAGAAGGGGTTGCGCCTCTTTTTCGCCGAGATAAGCCACAATGCCGCACATGGGAAGGCCAGCTTAGCCCGTCCCCGGAAGCCGCCGCAATGGGTTTCTGGCCTTCCCTCGGGGATCCAAGGGGGGCTGAGCCCCCCTTGCGTCTGTAAAAGCCCGGGCCGGTGGGCGCCGCGCGGGCTGCCGGCGCACGCAAAGTTGGGCCCTGGGGGTGCTTCCTGCCCTGGGACATGAGAGCGGCGCCCCATTCCGTCTCCGGTCTATGGGTCGGGGCCCGCCGGTCCGGCAGGGGGGTGGGTCCGCCCGGGCAGCGGCCCGCCGGGCGAAGAGAAAGCGGGTAAGTCCAATCCCCATCCCAGAGTAAGCCCACGACGCACTCAACTGAGCCGGAACGGAACCGGGCGGCCCTAAGTACCGCGCCAGCGCAGGAAACGAAGCAAGGGCCCAACTTTAACGCGCCAGCGCCAGCGCGCCGTCTTCCGAACAAAACGCTTACAGACGCAAGGGGGGACGGATGTCCCCCCTTGGATCCCCCTCCCGGTCGGCCCGGCCCTGGCGCGATGGCCAGTCCGTCCGGCCCTTTCCTGAATGTACCCCCTTGCCAACCGGCCACGGCCTCCTAATGGTACCACCATGGAATCGACGCCTCCCCTGGTCTCCTCCCGCGACGTGCTTTCGGTGATCCTCGGGGGCGGCGCGGGGACCCGGCTCTTCCCCCTCACGCTCGACCGCTCGAAGCCCGCCGTTCCCTTGGCGGGCAAATATCGTCTCGTCGACATCCCGATTTCCCTCTGCATCACCTCCGGCTTCCGCCGCATCTTCCTCCTCACCCAGTTCAACAGCAGCTCCCTGCACCGCTACATCCAGCAGGCCTACCGCTTCGACCAATACACCCACGGCTTCGTGGAGCTGATGGCCGCCCAGCAGACGCCGAAGGGCGCCGCCTGGTACCAGGGCACGGCCGACGCCGTGCGGCAGAACCTCCAGCACTTCGACAACCACCCGCACGAGCTGGTCCTCATCCTCTCCGGCGACCAGCTCTACCGGATGGACTTCCGCAAGCTGGTGGCCCAGCACCTCCAGTCCGGCGCCGACGTGACCGTGGCGACCATCCCCGTCGGCCCCGCGGAGGCGACCGGCTTCGGCCTGATCGAGATCGACGGGGAAAAGAAGATCCGGCGCTTCGTCGAGAAGCCGAAGGACCCCGCCGTCCTCAAAACGCTGGAACTGGGCCCCCAATTTCTGGAGCAGATCGGCGCCTCCGCCGACGAGCCGCGCTACCTGGCCTCCATGGGCATCTACATCTTCAACCGCCACGTCCTTAAGCAGGCCCTGGAAGGCACCAAACCCGACTTCGGCAAGGACATCCTCCCCAGCCTCCTGCAAACCCACAAGGTCCACGCCTACCTCTACAACGGCTACTGGGAGGACATCGGCACCATCAAGGCCTTCTTCGAAGCCAACCTCGACCTGTGCGAGGAGATGCCGAAGTTCGACTTCTTCGACGCCTCCTCCCCCATCTACAGCCACAACAGCCCGCTGCCCGGCTCCAAGGTGACGCGCAGCCAGATGGAAAAAGTCGTCCTGGCCGACGGCTGCATCGTCATGGACGCCCACCTGGAGCGCGTCGTGGCGGGCATCCGCAGCCGCATCCACAGCGGCGCCACGGTGAAGAACGCCATCCTCATGGGCCAGGACTTCTACGAGAGCGACGCCCAGGTCCGCGCCGCCGAGGCCCAGGGCCTGCCCCGCCTGGGCATCGGCCACAACACCTACGTCGACCGCGCGATCATCGACAAGAACGTGCGGATCGGAAACGACGTCCGCATCTCCCCCGAGGGGAAGCCGGACAACCACGACGGCCCCAACTACTTCATCCGCGACGGCATCGTCGTCATCCCGAAGGGAGCCGTCATCCCGCACGGGACCGTGATCTAGGGCGTCCCCATGGCCTGCGCGATGATCGGAGCCCGCTGCGCCGGGACCTGCTATCCGACAGAGCCGGAGGCCGCCCTCGACTACTTCCGCGCCTTCTTCGGCGGAGCGGACGGCGCCCCCTGGGAGCCGGACGCGGAGAAGGACCTGCCGCCGCCCCGCGCGATCGTCACCCCCCACATCGACTTCCGCGTCTCCCCGCGCGCCTACGGCCACGCCTTCGCGCCGTGGCTGCGGCGGCCCGCGGAGGCCGACGTCTACCTGATCCTCGGCGTCGGCCACCGGGCCAGCCTTCCCTGGAGCCTCGACGCGCGCCCCTACCGGACGCCGCTCGGCACCGTCCAGGTGGAAAAGGCCCTGGGGGAGGAAATCGCCGCCGCTTGCCCCTTCCCCTTGGCCGACCTGGAAGCCCACGTCGGCGAGCACTCGATCGAGTTTCCCCTCGTCCTCCTCCAGGCGCTGCGGAAACTGCGCGGCATCGAGCGGCCCTTCACCTTCCTGCCCGTCCTCTGCGGCGGGCTCTTCCCGGAAGTGGCCGCCGGAAAGCCCCCCGGCCCGCAAAGCCATTCCGCCCGCTTCGCCCGCGCGGTGGGGGAGGCCGCCGCCCGCTACGGCAGGCGGCTCCAGACCATCGTCAGCATCGACGGCTGCCACGTCGGCCCCCGGTTCGAGCACCCCTTCCCCGTCGACCAAAAGATCCTCAAAGACTGCGCCGTCTGGGAAGAGCTCCTCTGGCGGCACGTCGAGGCGCGGGACCTGAACGGCTTCTTCGCCCACCTGGGGCAGGACGGCAACGCCCGCTACTTCGACGGGGTCGGCGCCCTCACCCTCCTCATGCAGATGCCCGGAGAATTCCGGCTGGCGCGGACCCATTACGAGCAGTGGTTCGCCGCGCAGGACGCCTCCGTGGTCACCTTCACCAGCGGCTGGGTGCAATAGGGCTGGCGGGCCGCCTCGGCGGAGGCTAGCGTGGCGGCTCCATGAGTTCCGTCCGCGTCCGCTTTGCCCCCTCCCCCACCGGCCTCCTCCACATCGGCGGAGCCCGCACCGCCCTCTTCAACTGGCTCTACGCCCGCCACACCGGCGGCAAGCTCATCCTCCGCATCGAGGACACCGACGCCGCGCGCAACACGCAGGAAGCCGTCGACATCATCTTCAAGGGGCTCCAGTGGCTCGGCCTGGACTGGGACGAAGGCCCGGACAAGGGCGGCCCCTACGGCCCCTACTTCCAGAGCCAGCGCAACGACATCTACAAGAAATACGTCGACCGCCTCCGGGAGGAGGGAAAAGTCTACGAGCACGAGGGCGCGCTCAAGCTGAAGATCCCCCGCACCCCCATCGTGGTGCCGGACCTGGTCTGCGGCGACGTCACCTTCGACCGCGCCAACGACCAGGACCTCGTCCTGGTCCGCAAGGACGGCTCCCCCGTCTTCCACCTGGTCAACGTCATCGACGACATCGAGATGAAGATCACCCACGTGATCCGGGGGGAGGAGCACCTCTCCAACACGCCGAAGCACCTGGCCATCTTCGAGGCCCTCGGCCTGCCCGCGCCGCGCTACGCCCACATCCCCATCATCCTGAACACCGACGGCTCCAAGATGAGCAAGCGGGACCAGGGCGCCTCCGTGGGGGACTACATCGCCGCCGGCTACCTGCCGGAGGCCGTGCGCAACTACCTCTGCCTCCTCGGCTGGTCGCCGAAGGAGAACCGCGAGATCATCGACATGCAGGAGGCGATCGAGAAGTTCGACCTGCCCCAGATCAAGCGCGGCAACGCCGTCTTCGACACCAACAAGCTTTTCTGGCTCAACGGCGAGTACATGCGCAAGGCCCCCATGGAGCGCCTGGAGGCCCTGGCCGTCCAGCTCCTCACGGAGGCGGGCGTCCTTCCCGCCGGCCATGACCCCGCCTACCTGCGCGCCGCCCTGGCCATCGTGCAGGAAAAGATCAAGTTGGGCCGCGAGCTGCCGGAATGGCTCAGCTACTTCTTCCAGGAAGAGTTCGCCTTCGACCCCGCCGCCGTCGCCAAGGTCTTCACGCCGGAAGGCCTGGCCAACCTGACGCGCCTCCGCGCGGAATTGGAAAAGGCCGACGACTTCACCGCCGCCGCCCTGGAAACCCGCTTCAAGGCCCTGGCCGAGGCGGAGGGCAAGAAAGTCGGCGCCTACATCCACCCCGTCCGCCTGGCCGCCAGCGGCCGTTCCGTGGGCCCCAGCCTCTACCACCTCCTGGAAGTGCTGGGGAAGGCCCGCGTCCTGACCCGCATCGACCGCGCGCTCGGCGCCCACGCCCCCGCATGACCTGGGCCAACCGGATCACCATCGGGCGCATCCTCCTGGTGCCGGTCTTCCTGGGGGCCCTCCTCTATTACGCGGAGGGCGACCAGCGCGGCGCGCCGGACGAGCGGCTGCGGCTCCTCGCCTTCGGCCTCTTCCTTTTGGCCGCCGTCTCCGACGGCGTCGACGGCTACCTGGCCCGCCACTGGAACCAAAAGAGCCGCCTGGGCACCATCCTCGACCCCCTGGCGGACAAGCTCCTGGTCTTCACCGCCCTCGTCTCCCTCTCCGTCGTCCACTACCGGTCGATCCCGGCCTTCCCGCTTTGGTTCCCCGTCCTGGTGGTGAGCCGGGACGTCTTCCTGACCGTCGGCGCGCTGACGCTCCACTACCTCCACCACCCCGTGGAGGTGCGCCCGCACTGGACGGGGAAAGTCTCCACCTGCCTGGTCTTCGCCGCCATCTGCGCCGCCCTCCTCAAGCTTTCCATAACCCGCCTCCTCTGCGACGCGGCGGGATTCTTCACCGCCGTCTCCGCCCTCTTCTACCTGCGCGACGGCCTCCACGCGCTGGAGGCCGGGCCCAAACAACCCCCACACCCTCCCCACGCATGAAGACCGTCGCCATCGTCGGCCGCCCCAACGTGGGCAAGTCGGCCCTTTTCAACCGCCTGACCGGAAAGGAAATTTCCCTCGTCCACGACCGCCCCGGCGTGACCCGGGACCGCCTGGTGGCCCCCTGCCGCTTTGACGGAAGGGCCTTCGAGCTCGTCGACACCGGCGGCATCGGCCTGGGCGACCGGGAAGGCTTCGCCGCCGCCATCGCGCAGGAGGTGGAGATCGCCCTGGAGACGGCGGGGGAAATCATCTTCGTCGTCGACGGGCGGGAGGGGCTCACCCCGCTCGACCAGGACATCGCCCGCCAGCTCCGCCGCATGGGGGAAAAGCGGGAAGGGCGGCGCGTCTTCGTCGCCGTCAACAAGCTCGACACCGAGGCCCTGGGCGAGCGCGCCGACGAGTTCCACCGCCTCGGCTTCGAGGGGGTCTACCCCATCTCCGCCGCGCACGGCCTGGGCGTGCAGGAACTTTTGGAAACCCTCACCGAGGGCTGGCCCACGGAGGAGGAGGCCGCCGCCCGGCCGGAGCAGCCCCTGCGCCTGGCCTTCCTGGGACGGCCCAACGTGGGCAAGTCCTCCCTGGTCAACGCCCTCCTGCGCGACCGCCGCACCCTGGTAAGCGACGTGGCCGGGACCACGCGCGACTCCGTCGACGTCCCCTTCCGCTGGAAGAACCGCCCCTTCACCCTCATCGACACCGCGGGCATGCGCCAGCGCCGGAAAGTCTCCGATCCCCTGGAGGTGAAGATGACCGGCCGCAGCGCCCACACCATCAACCGCGCCAACGTCTGCGTGCTGACCCTGGACGCCACCGCCGGCGTGCAGATGCAGGACAAGAAAATCGGCGGCCTCATCGCCGAGGCCGTCCGCCCCTGCCTCATCGTCCTCAACAAATGGGACGTGGTGCAGGAACAGGGAGACGCGGGAAAGAAGCGGGAGCAGGAATACCTCAACGCCCTGCGGCACGACCTCTTCTTCCTGGAATACGCCCCCGTCCTCTTCACCAGCGCCAAGAGCGGCGAGCGCGTGGAGCATATCCTGCGCGCCGTGGAACGGATCGAAAAAAGCCGCCGCGCGCGCATTCCCACCGCCGCGCTCAACGAGACGCTGCAAAAGGCGCAGGAACGCTACCTGCCCCCCTCCGTGGCCAACCGCCGCTTCAAGCTCTACTACGCCACCCACCAGCTGGACGACGACAAGCCCCATCCCGTGCCGACCCTCGTCGCCTTCGTCAACAGCCGCAAGCTCCTCCTCCCCGCCTACCAGCGCTACCTGGAGCTGAAGGTGCGGGAGAAATTCCCGCTGGAAGGCTGCCCGATCCGCTGGGTCTGGCGGGAAAAGGAGACGCTCGACCCCTCCACCCGCGTTTCCAAAATCATCGGCAAGCAATCCGGCCGGGCCGAGTCGGCCCGCAAAAAACGGTGAGGCGCCTTTTCCTTACCCTCCTCTCCCTTTTCGTCCTGGCGGCGGCCCTGCGCGCGGAAGACCTCGACCCCGCCCGGGCCATCGAGAAGCGGGGCAGCCTGGCCATCAGCGACGGCTTCTCCTACTACCTCTTCCGCAAGGACGGCACGTTCGAGTCCAAGCCCCTCGGCTTGAGCGGGCGCACGATCGAGGGCACCTGGGAAAAAAAACCGGGCCGGAAAACCTTCGTCATCCAGGGAAATTGGGGCTGGGTCAACGGCGTCGGCCCCGCCCACGACCGGCGCCGGATGGTCCTTTCCATCAGCTCCGGGGAGTTCCGGAAGGAAAACGACATGGAACGCCACTGCGTCTGGGGCGACGTTTTCAAGGGAGAGGTCTTCAAGCCCAACTCCTTCCTCATCGGGGAAGTCACCCCGCTGGACTAACCCTTTACAGGCCGCCCAGCCGCTCCAGGCGGTCGGCCTCCGCCTCCGCCAGAGGGACGACGGAGAGGCGGCTCTGCCGCACCAGGGCGATCTCCTTCAGCTTCGGATCGGCCTTGATCCGGTCCAGCGTCACCGGCTTCGGCAGAGCCTTCACGGCCGCCACGTCTACGCACGACCAGTCCCCCTCCTCCGCCGTGGAATCGGGATAGGCCTCCTTAGCCACCTTCGCCAGGCCGACGACGGCCCGCTCCTCGACAGAATGGTAATAGAAGAGGCGGTCCCCCTTCTTCATGGCGCGGAGATTGTTCCGCGCCTGGAAATTGCGCACGCCGGTCCAGGCGGTCGTCTTGTCCTTCACCAGCTGGGAGAAGGGGTAGGAGGTCGGCTCCTGCTTGATGATCCATGAGGCCATAGGCCTCACAGGAAAGAGGCCGGGAGGCCACCGGTCAATACACGATGCGGAGGCCGCCCGTGATGCTCTGGGCGCTGTAGTTGGCCTGGCCGATCTGGGCGTCGTAGCGCAGGAAGAGGAGGGAGCCGCTGTTGAGGATGGCGCTGACGCCGCCGCCCAGCACCGCCGCGTCGCGCGGCAGGCCGCTGGCGTTGATGACGAAGGTGCCGGTGCCCGGCGTGACGAAGGCCTCGCCGATGGTCTGCGTGGTATCGAGGTTCTCGTGCTCCCAGGAAACGTCGACCTCCGGCCGGATGACGACGCGGCGCCAGGTGGTGTGGAAGTCGTAGCTGACGCGGGCGCCCAGGCTGGAGATGAGGGAGTCGACGCTCTGCCTGCCCACGGCCAGGTTGTTCAATCCCGCGCCGGTCTCCTGGTAGGAATCGATGTTCATGTGGGCGTATTGCAGGCCCACCACGGGGCCATAGGTCAGGTTGCCCGCGTGGAACTTGTAGCCGGTGTCGAACGCGCCGCCGTATTGGCTGCCGTCCGGCTTGCCGTTGGCGGCCACGCCGCCGGCATTCGGGATGGCGCGGATGGAGCTGCCGACGCTCCAGCCGTAGTAGGCGCGGCCGTTCACATACCAATCGCCCTTGCTGTAGCTGCCGTAAGGGCCGAAGCGGTAGTCGCTCACCTTCAGGCGGCTGCCGTATTCGTCCAGGTTCGCCGTCGTGCGGCCGTAGCCGCCCAGGAGACCAACGGTCCATTCCTTGCTCAGCCGGTAATCGGTGCCGATGTTGAAGTCGACGGTGGTGGAGTCGACCGCCGCCTGGTTGGCCGTCGCCCCCTGGCTGGCCAGGATGGCGTTGCCGGTGATGAAGGTGCCCCAGCGCCGCAGGATCGGGTCCTCGCCGCTGATCTGGTCCGGCGTGTCGCTCATCGTCGCCTCCTCCATCTGCATGGCGGGGTTGAAGGCGTAGAGCTGGCCGGAGACCTGGGAGAGCGTCGGGTCGTCGGCGGAGACCAGGCTCATGCCGCTCCAATCCATGCCGCCGGTGAATCCGCTGCGGATCATTTCCAGCCGGTTGTCGAGGAGGACCCCCTCGAAGGCCAGG
Organism: Verrucomicrobium sp.; assembly: GCA_028283855.1. Lineage (NCBI taxonomy): Bacteria > Pseudomonadati > Verrucomicrobiota > Verrucomicrobiia > Verrucomicrobiales > Verrucomicrobiaceae > Verrucomicrobium > Verrucomicrobium sp. The sequence goes on from JAPWJX010000003.1 coordinate 407,138, forward strand.
TCGGTCAGCACATTGCGGTTGAGGGTGTTGACCATCGTCTGGAGCTGCGGGTTGTTCCCCAGGTTGCCGGAGGTGGACTGGAGGGTGATGTCCGAGGTGACGCCGGTGAAGTTCTCATAGGTGTAGGTGACGCCGCCGATGGTGATGGTGCCGCCGGTGGGGTGCTCGGTCAGATACTTCTCCGCCACCGTCGCGTCCGCGGCGTATTGGCTGGGGACGGTCAGGTTCAGGTGCAGGTAGGAAGACCCCGCCTCCTGGCCGCCGGAGAGGGAGGCGTTGCCGTTGATGACGCCGCTGACGGTGGGGAAGTTGTAGAGGGTCACGTTGACCACCGTGTTCTGCGCGCCGCCCGCCGCGATGGATGTGGAACCGGTGGGCACGACGACGTTGCCGCCGTTGTAGATGTTCACCGCGCCGGTAGAGCTGCCGTAGATGCCGTAAAGGTCGCCCGTGCCGGAGAGCGTGATGTCGGCCATGTTGTTGATGTTGACCGTGCCCCCGTTGGCCGAGGCGGCGTAGAGGCCGTACGTCGTGCCGCCGCGGCCATAAACATTCAGGCTGTTCAGGTTGACCAGGCTGATCGCGCCGCTCAGGGAGGTGGCGGAAACGCCGTACACCGTGCCCCCGTTCGTCTCCCCGTCGTGGCCGATGGTGAGAACGCCGCTGTTGGTGACCGCCACGTCGCCCGATCCTCCGTTCTGCGCGTCGATGCCGTAGACCGCCACGGCGGCCACGCCCGTGTCGTCGACGTTCACGGCCGCGGTATTGGCCACCCTCACCAGGGCGCTGCCCGCGGTGCTGGACGCCCGGATGGCCGTCGCGCCGCCGCCGGTGCCGGTGACCGTGATGGCCCCGTCGTTGCTCACGCCCGTCTCGCCCGCGCCGCCGTTCCGCACATCCAGGCCGATGGCTTGATTGGTCGTGCCCGCCTGGCTGGCCACGAAGACCGCGCCGCCATTGTTGACGGAAACAGTCCCGTTCCCGTAGGCGAAGAGGCCGGTGCTGGTCTGGCCGGAAATGGCATTGCTCGCCGTGCCCAGGGAGCCCGTGTTGACCACGCTTACGGAAGCTCCCGCCGCGGAGGAGTTGACCCCGATCGCGTAGGCGGCGCCGTTGGTGGAGATGGCCTGGATGGTTCCGCCGTTGGCCACGGAAACCGTGCCGGAGGAGGCGCTGGAAACGTCGATGCCCGCCGCCGCACCCGTGCCGCCCGCCGTCGCGGAAAGGACGGCCGCGTTCGTCACGTTGACCGCGCCCGAGCCGCCGGAGAGGGAAGCCTGCAAGGCCGCCGCGTTTGTCGTGCCGGAAGTCGCCGCGACCTGCTGGCTGTTCAAAATCGTGGCGGAAGCGCCCGCGCTCGCGGCGCGGATGCCAACCGCCGCGCCGCCGTTGGTGTCCAGGGCGGTGACCGCGGCGGCGTTGCTCACCGTGAGGGAGCCGGAGGCTCCCCCGATGAGCTGCATGGCCACCGCCCCGCCGCCCCCGCCGCTGACGGTGAGAGCGCCGTTATTGAGCACCACGCCGGCTCCCCCGCCGCTGTTGGTGGAGGTGATGCCCACCGCCGCCCCTCCGGTCGTGCTGATGGAGAAGGAGGCCTCGTTATCGACCGTCGAGTTGCCCGCCGTGGCGTTGGCGGAAATGCCGGTGGCCCCCACGCCTCCGCCGCTGAGGGAGAGAGTCCCTTGGTTGAGCACGTAGAGGCCGCCCGTGCCGCCGTTCTGCGCGTCGATGCCCAGGAGGCTTACCCCGGTGATGCTAAGGGTTCCCGTGTTGCTGACGACCACCGCGCCGGAGCCTCCGCCGCCATGGGCGGTGATGCCGGTGGCGTTGTACGCGTTCCCAGAGGTGATCGAGCCGCTGTTGGTGACCGCCACGCCCCCGTCGCCCGCGTTGAAGGCGTCGATGCCTTGAACCGTCCAGCCCAGGGCGCCGTCGAAGGAGATCGAGCCGCTGTTGCGGACGATCACCCCGCCGGCGGCGCCGGTCTGCAGCTCGTTGGCGAAAATCCCGTAGCTGTAGTTGCCCGTCGTGATGCTGATGCCGCCGGCGTTGACGATGCTGATGCCGCCCGACCCCGCATTGGAGGCGTCGATGCCGTAATTGAATCCGCTGTCGAGGGAGACGATGGAAAGCGTCCCGCTGTTGGTGACGGCGACCGCGCCCGTCGCAGCGGCGTTAGTGTTCTGCGCCAAAATTCCCTGGCCGCCGTATCCGAAGCCGCTGGCCTCCACATCGGAAACCTGGACGCGGACGGCGCCGGTGTTGTCCACCTCCACCGCGCCGGTGCCGCCGTTGACCGCCACCAGGCCCAAGGCGTTGGCGTTGATCAGGCCCTGCTGGATGGCGGTAACCGTGCCCGCGTTGCTCACCCAGACAGCACCCGCGCCGCCGCCGTAGGCGGAGATGCCGGTCAAGTTCCCCGGGTCGACGCCCGCCACGTTTGTGGCCGTGACCGCGCCGCTGTTGACGACGGCGGCGCCGCCCGTCCCCGCGTTGGAAACCTGGATGCCGTAGCCCGCCGCCGTCGCGTTGGTTTCCAGGACGGTGATGCTGTTGCCGTTGGTGAAGACGATGCCGTTGGTGTTGGCCGCGTTGCTCTGGACGATCTTCACGCCCGTGGCCCCGCCGCCCGCGCCGTCCCCGCTGATGGCCACGATGTCGGCGGCGTTCGTGACGTAGGCCGCGCCGGTGCCTGCCGTCTCCGCGTCAATGCCGACCACCGCGCCGCCGTTGGTATCCATGGCCACCACCGCGCTCAGGTTGGTCACCGTGACCTGGCCGCCCGCGCCGGTATAGCTGTCGACGCCCCGGATGCCGTAGGCCCCCAGGCCGCTGCCCAGCGCGGTGACGGTGTTGGTGTTGTAAATGTTGATCCCGCCCGCGCCGGTCGTCTCGGAGACGATGCCCATGGAGATGCCCGTCGGGTCGTCGGCCACGACCACGCCGGTGTTGGTGATGTTCACCGGGTTCACCCCGGAGACGTAGATGCCGTAGGTGTTCGTCCCGTTGATGGTGATCGCCCCGCTGTTCGTGATGCCGGAAGCGTCCGCCCCCGCCACGTAGATGCCGTAGGCGCCGGTGCCGGTGGCGTCGATGTTGCCGGTGTTGCGGATGTTGACCACGCCGTTGGCGTAGATGGCGATGCCCATCGCCCCGTCGGCCGCGCCGGAGGCGTCGATGTTGCCGCTGTTGACCAGACTGACGACACCCGTCCCCATGTTGGTGATGACGACGCCCGCCACCAGCCCGCCGCTGTCCGCCACGCTGATGTCTCCGGTGTTCGTCAGGACGATGGAGGCCGTGCTGGCGCCATTGGTGTTCTGCAGCTGGATGCCGACGGCGCCCGCGCCCCCGCCGGTCACGGAAATGCCCGCCCCGTTGGTGACCACGATGTTGCCGCCGCCCGCCGTGTCCGCCGTGGAGAGGAAGATGCCGTAGGAGACGTTGGTGCTGCCCGCGCCGCCCGCCACGTAGATGGTGCCCTGGTTGTTGAGGGAGATGGCCCCGTTGCCCATGGCGTAGATGCCCGCCGCCCCGTTGCCGGAAATGGCGTCGGCGGCCGTCCCCAAGGTGCCGCTATTATAAAGGTTGATGGCGCCCTTGCCCGCGTTGGCGGCGTAGATGGCATAGGCGCCGCCGCTTCCCAGGCTGTCGGCCTGGATCGCCGCCGTGTTGCTGATGGTGATCGCGTTGGTCGCCGCCGCGCCGGAAATGACCCCGTAGACGCCGTAGACGTTGCCCGTTCCGGCGCCCACGGCGGTAATGGCGTGGCTGTTCACCACGTTCACCGCGCCGCTGGCATTCACCACGTTGATCGCCGCCGCGCCGCCCGCCTGGTTCGTAACGACCACGGAGCCGCTATTGTTGACGATCGTGCTGCCGGTTCCGGAATTCACGACCGTGACGCCGTAGGCCGTGAGGGCGTTGCCGTTCATATTCGTCAGGGTGCCGGAGTTGACCACCTGAACGCCGCCCGTGCCGCTATTGGTCGCCGCGATGAGGGCCGTGCCGCCACCGCCGCCGATCACGGAAATCGTTCCGGAATTTCTGACCGTCGAGGCTCCGCTCCCGCCGACGTTCAGGGCCGTGATGCCGTAGCCGCCGCCGCCGATCACGCCGCCGCCGTAGGAAATCACCTGCATAAGGCCGTCATTATTCACCGTGACGCCGCCGCCCCCGAGGTTTTGCGCGAAGACGAGGCCGTAATCGTAATTGGTGAAGACGCCGGTGGCCGTGTTGGAAATGGTGATCGCCCCGCCGCTTCCCGTTTCCTGGGCGTATACGTTGTAGCCGCTGTAGGAATAGAGCCAGAGAGAGCCGCTATTGAGCAAGTCGATGCTGCCCGCCGAGCTGATGGAAATATTGTCCGAACCGGCCCCGGTCGAGGCGATACCGCTAGTCATGACCATAGCGCCGCTGTTTGTCACCCGCACGCCGCCGGTGCCGCCGTTGACCGCCCGGAGGTTATAGGAGGCTCCCGCGCTCGTGCTCAGAGAGGTATAGTCGGTGAGCGTGCCGCTATTGCTGAAAGAAATGGCCCCCGCACCGCCGCCGTTATAGGCGTAGATGTCCGTTAGATTTCCACTGGCGACACCCGAGGTGTTAATATTGGTCAAGGCGATGGTGGCGGTGTTCGTGACGCTTACTCCGCCGCTTCCCGCGGTGGAAAGATAGAGGCCGTAGCCGGTCGAACTGGCGTTCGTTTCCACCACCGAGATGGCGCTGTTGTTCTGGAAGGAGATGGCGTTGGTATTCGCTCCGTTGGAAAGGACCTCGCGGATGGCGGTGCTGCCGCCCAGGCTGTTGGTGCCCGAAGTGGCGGCGACGACGGAGATGGGATTGGTGTTCACCACGCTGACCGCCCCGAGGCCGTCGTTCTGCGCGCTGATCGCCGTCACGCCCGCAGAGGGATTCGAGCCCGCGCCGCTGAGGTAAGTGACCAGCGTCCCGTAATTGGTAACCGTGACGGCCTGCGTGGAGGCCACGGCCGACTCTTGGGCTTGGATGCCGTAGCCGCCGCTCACCGTGATCGCGCCGGTGTTCAGCACATTGACTCCGCCGGTCCCCGCGTTGATCGCGCTGATGCCGTAGTCGGCCAAGGACCCGCCCACAACGGTATTTGTTCCGGAATTAGTCACCTGGATGGATCCCGTCCCCAAGGCGGCGTAAGCGGTGATGCCGTAGGCCGCAGTGCCGCCCGATCCGGTGCTCATATTCCCGGTGTTTAGAATGGTGATTCCTCCGTCTGCATTGGAGGCCTGGACGCTGATTCCCCAGCCGTCGTGAGAAGAAATGGAGCCCGCGTTGGTGACCGTGATGGCGCCCGTGCCGTTGGAGGCGTTTTGGTCAATCACCTCGAATGCCGATCCCGGATCAGGGCAACGACTCCGGTATTGGTCACGGCCACGTCGCCGCCCCCCGCATGCCGCACCAGGATGCCCGCCTCGTTTTGCAGAATCTGATTGGTCGTTCCGGTGGCCGATATGTTGAGGGTTATCGTTCCCCCGTTGCTCACGTTCCAGGCGCCCGTCGCCGCGGCGGAGTTGCTGCCGACCAGCGACAGGCCGTAGCTCGACCAGGTGACCGCGTTCGTGCTGAGAGCGTCCAGATTGGAGATGGAGATCGTCCCGGCGTTGACCAGGCTGGAGCCGCCGGAGCCGTTGTTCGTCATGTTCACCCCGTAGAGGGCGCCGGTCGCGTTCGTGCTGACGATGGAGAGGGTGTTGCCCGCCGTGTTGGTGAACGCCAGCTGGTTGGTATTGGCCAAGTTCGATTGGACGATCTGCACCGCGGTGCCGGACGCCGCAGTGGTGGCAAGGGCATTGCTCACGTTGATCGAAATGTTCGTGGTGCTGACGGACACGCCTCCGGTGCCGGATTGTTCCGCGTCGATGCCGACAAACTGCCCGGCGGTGCCGCCACTGAATACGATAAGCCCCGTGTTCGAGACGGAGAGAGCGCCGCTGCCCAAGCTCTGGGCATAAATACCCGCCGTTCCCATAACCGCGCCGCCGGAGAAGGTGCCGCTGATCGCTCCGGTATTGACCACTTGGACACCGCCCGATCCGGCGTTTTCCGCGTCGATAAACGTGGCGGAATAAGGGGAGGATTGAGCGTAAAGACCCGTGTTACCCGCCCTGTTTGCCCCGGAAGCGGTGATGCTTCCGGTATTGCTGACGGAGACGAGACCCGTGGTGCCCGTCGCCGCTTCAAACGCGAGAATGCCGATTACCCCTTCCACATACAGGCCGGACATCGACGCCGTGTTCGTCACGGCAACGCCGCCACGCCCAATATTCTTGGCGATGATGCCGGAGCTGACCATGTTATCCCCCCCGCTAAACGTCAGCGTGCCGCTGTTGCCGACGGAAACCAAACCTGTGGAAAGGGTGTTGAGGTTTTGCGCAAGGATGTCGACCGTCCGGTCCGTCCAGTCGGCAAATCCGCTGATCGTGGCGGTCAGCGCGGCGCTATTCGTCACCGTCACCGCGCCCGTGCCGCTGTTCTCCGCATAGAGGGCGTAGATGATTTGCGGGCTCAGATTGCCCGCGTAAATGCTCTTGGTGGCGGCCGCCGTCACCGCGCCGCCGTTGCTGATGGAAACCGAGCCCGTGCCGCTGCCGTTTCGCGCATAGAGGCCGTAGATCGTGTCGCCCGCGTTCGGCAGAGTGGTGACGATGTTGCTGACCAACACCGTGCCGGTGTTGGTCAGCAGCGTCCCGCCGCTTCCCGCGTTTGTCAGCTGAATGCCGTAGGCGGTCCCCGCGCCGCTGTACTGCGTCACGGTGACGGGGGAGCCGATCGTCAACGCCAGCGTGTTGGTGTTCAGGGCGTTGCTCTGCGCCAGCTTGATGCCGGTCGCGGAGGCTCCCCCCGTCGCCGCCAGACCCGCCGTCGCGGCGTAGGAGGTCGCCGCCGTGGTCACCAGGCTGACGGAGCCGAGGCCCGCCGTCTCGATGTCGACCGCCGTGGCCGACGGGCCGTTGGTGCCGTAGGCGGAGACATTCGCCAGATTGGTCACCGTTACGGAGCCGGTGGAGGCGCTGCCGGTGTTCAGGGCGTTGATGCCGATAACGGCGCCGCCCGTGCCCGTTCCCAACCCTTGTTCCGTGATCGCGCCGGTATTGGAAACCCAGACACCGCCCGCGCCCGCATTCTCCGCGTCGATGCCAACATCGCTCGGGTTGAAGACGGAGGAGCTCAGGGCACCGCTATTGGTCACCGCCACCAGGCCAGTCGTTCCGGTGCCGGTCGCCTTGGCCAGGATATTGGTGAACGAATAGGCTTCCTGGCCGCTAATGCCTCCGCTGTTAAAGACCGTTACGCCGCCCGTTCCCGTCGTCTGCGCGCTGATGCCGCCGCCGTAGTAGGCGTTGCCGGGGCTGAGAGTCGCCGTGTTGCTGACGAAGACGGTGTTCGTATTCGCCGCGTTGGTGATGAGGGCCGTGATGTTCCACCTTCCAGCATTCAGGGCGGCGGTATTCGTCACCGTCAAGGCGCCCAGACCGGCGTTGCGGGCATCGATCGACACGGTGTCCTCTCCGGCCGCCCCCGGATTGATCGTGATGACGCCGCTGTTCAGGACCGTCACCGCGTCGGTCCCCGCGACGTTCGTATTCCAGGCCAGAATACCCCGGCTGCTCGCGCCGCCGCTGTTGCCCGCCACCGTGATCGTGCCCGCATTCGTGACGTTCAGCGCGCCGCCGGAAACCGTGTCCGCCGCCATCGCATAGATGCCGTAGGCGCCGATGGCGCTGGCGCCGTTGCTGGAAACCACGTTGATCTGGCTGCCCGCCGTCGTCTGGATGGTGACGGCGCCTTGGCCGCTGGCCGAAATGCCGTAGGCGCCGTAGCCGAAGATCGCGTTGGCCGCCGTGCCGATGGAGCCCGTGTTCACGATCGATATCGCGCCGACGCCGCTCATCGCATCGATGCCGTAGTCCAAAACCACGGGCGCCAGGCTGTAAATCAAACCGTTATTCGTCACGGAAACGCCGCCCGTGCCGCTGTTGGTCGCCGCAATGCTCTTTAGGTAGGAGGTGCTGCCCAGCCCGGTCAGCTGGTTGACCATCGTTCCGCTGTTGTTGACGGACACCAGGCCGTTGGATCCGGTCAGCGAGCTGACGGCGTACATGCCGTTGCCGCGGTTGTAGATGGTGCTGGAATTGCTCAGCGTCACGCTGCCCGCGCCGGTTTCGAACGCGCCGATACGGGCCTCGTCGGTCCCGTTGTAGCCGCTGTTCAGAGTGCCGCTGTTGGTGACGAAAATATTGCCCGTGCTGTAGACCAGGATGTCGTTGTGCCGGTTGCCGATCGTTCCAGTGTTCGTCACGTTGACCGCCACGCTGGCCACCGTATTGCTGATCCACATCATGACTCCCTGGCCGCCGTCGAAGTTGCCCTGATTGGTCACATTGATGTTGCCGGTGCCGCTGGTGTTAAGGATCGTCAGGCCGACGACATTGTTGGTGATTTGACCGGCGGCCGTGTTGAGGAAGGTCACGCCGCCGCTGCCGTTATTCTGGAGATAAATGCCGTATCCCCCGGAATTCAACCCCGCGGAATTTTCAATCGACCCCGCGTTCGTCACGCTCACCGCGCCCGTGCTGTTCGTATTGGCGTTCACAGCGTAGATTCCGTTGACGACGCTGTAGATAGACGTCGCTTCCGATATGGCCCCGGAATTGTAGATCGAGATCCCGCCCAAGCCCGCGTTTTGCGCGGCGATGGCCGTGACGTTTCCGTAGGCCTGCATGGCGATCGCCCCGGTGTTGTAGATATTGATCGAGTTGGTCGAATTGGTTCCTGCAATCGACGCCTGGAGGCCAATGCTTCCGCTGCTGGCGCCGATGGCGCCGATGGCCAGCGCGCCGGTGTTGCTGATCGTGACCGCTCCCGTGCCGCTGGCGGCCACGATGCCGTAGGCCGATCCGGTCAAGCTGCTGACGGAAAGGGCGGCGCCATTGCTGACCGTGACCGCTCCGGAGCCGTAAATCCCGTTGGTACCCATGGCCGTGGCTAGAATGGCCGCCATGGAAGCCGTCGCATTCGTGTCGGTGATCCGGGCCCCGTTGGAGACAGTGATGCTGCCGTTTCCGGTGGAGAGCCCCTGGACGAAGATGCCGCTGGCCCCGCCGCCGCTCACGTCGATGGCGGCCGTGTTGGTGGTGGTGACCGTCTGGTTTCCGTCGGTGGCGTTGTAGATCGCCCCGTTTTGCGGGCCGGTGGGAGCGCCCGTCACCGTCGCCGTGCCGATCAGGGAAATGTTCGTCGTGCTGCCGTCGGCCGCGCCGCGCAGCGCGTCGATCGATCCGGAGGTGGTGATGTTGATCGTCGCCCCCGCGCCGTTGGCCACGATCTCGGGATCCGACCCGGTTGTGCTGGACCAGTCCGAGTCGCCGAAGTGGTAGGTCACGCCGGTGAAGTCCTGGTAGACGTAGGTGTTCGTCCCGATGACCAGGGTGCCCGCGTTTTGGTGGGCGTTGATGTAGGTGATCGCCGCGGCGATGTCGGAGGCGCTCAGCCCCGTCAGGTTGATGTGCAGGTAGGAGTCGGTCGGCGTGGAGCTGGTGAAGTTGCCGTCGATGATGCCGGTGATCGACATGGGGACGCCGGCCAGCGTGACGCTGACCGCCGTGTCCGCCGAGCCGCCGACCGCGATCGCGTAGCCGCTGGCACCGGCGTCGATGTCGCTGCTCACCACCACGGTGATCGCCCCGGTGGAGCTGGCGTAGATGCCGTAGTTTTTGCCGCTGCCGGACCCGCTCGCCGTGATGCTGCCGGAGGTCAGGACGGTGACCGCGTCGCCGCTGTCCGAAACCGCGTAGATGCCATAGTTGTTCCCGCTGCCGCTGCCCGTGGCGGTGATCGCCGCCGCGTTGGAAACGGAGACGCTGCCGCCGACGTTATGAGCCACGATGCCGCTGGCGCTGCCGCCGTTGGTATCGGACACGCTCAGGACGCCGCTGTTGTTCACGAAGACCTGGCCGTTTGTGCCCGCGTTGCTGTCCAAGGCGTAGATACCGTAGCCATTCCCGCCGTCGCCGATGGCGGTGATCGTATTCGTGTTCAGCACCGTGACGCCGCCCGTTCCCGCCGTCTCCGCGTCGATGCCGTAGGCCGCCGCGCCCGGATCGAGGGCCTGGATCGCCCCGTAATTGACCACCGTGAGGGCGCCGGTGGCGGCGCTGCTGCTTTGGATCGCCCGCAAGCCGTAGGCGCCGATGCCCCGAGCGGTCAGTGCGCCGCTGTTATAGACGGCGAGCCCGTTGGTGCCGGAGCTTTCCACATCGATCGCGTAGGCGGCGCCGGAGGCGGCGCTGGCATTCACCTGGGCGGCGTTGCTCACCGTCGCCAGATCCCCGGCGTTGGTCGCGTAGATGCCGTAGGCGATCCCGCCGTTGGCGGTGGCCGTGATCGTTCCCGCCGCCTGGTTTTCGACATCGACCCCGCCCGATCCCAAATTCGCCGCATACAAACCGTAATTCGTGCTGCCCGAAAGGGTTTGAACCGCCCCGGAATTGGTGATGGAAACCAGGCCCGTGCCGCCGGTCGCGGCGTTCTGCGCCTGGATGCCCCAGGTCACGGAAGGCGAATCGGTGACGGAAATCGACCCGCTGTTGCTCACCGTCACGGCTCCCGCGCCGGTCCCGATGGCGCTTAAACCCAGGGCGCCGGCCCGCCCCGTCACGGTGATGGAGCCCGCGTTGGCCAGCACCGCGCCGCCGCTGCCGCCGCTGAGGCTCACGCCATACGCGGCATCGCCGGTCGAGGTGATGCCCCCCGTATTATAAACGTTCACGCCGCCGCTGCCGCTATTGACGGTGGCGATGCCGAAGGAGTTGTTCGTTCCCGTCGTCACCGCGGAAATGCCGCCCGCGTTGCTCACCGTCACCGCGCCGCTCCCGCTTTCCGTGGCGGAGATGCCGGTGACGTTTCCACCCGTCGTCGTGCTGGCGACATTGGTAATGGCGATCGTTCCTCCGTTGCTTACGAGGATTCCGCCCGACCCGGCGCTGCTGGCGACAATGCCGTAACCGGCGATCGTCCCGTTCGTCTCCAGGACGGAAAGCGTGGTCCCCGCCGCGTTGGTGAAGGCCAACTGGTTCGTGTTGGATGCGCTGGACTGGATCAGCTGGATCGCCGTGGCGGAATTCGTGTTAACGCCGTTGCCGGTGGCCGAAATGGCGAGGTTCGCCGTGTTGGTCAGAACGGTTCGACCCAGTCCGGAATTTTCCACGTCGATGGAATAGACCCGGCCCGCGTTGATGCCGGAAACCTGCACGGACCCGGTATTGGAAACGGTGACGTCGCCCGTGGCCGCCGTGTTCGTCTCCTGAACCTGGATGCCCATGCCGTGCGCCAGGATGGCGCCCGTGTTGAGGACGGTGGCCGCGTTGGTGCCGCCACTTATGATTTGGATGCCGCGGCCGGTGTCCGTGTTGAAATTCGTAAGGGAGCCGGAATTGACGACGGTAACCGCGCCGCCCGTGACGCCCTGGTTCACCACGATGGCGCTGGTCGCGGCCCGGATGGTCCCCTCGTTGCTCACCGTCACCAAGCCCGCTCCGATGCCCTGGGCGGTGATGCCGGCGCCGACAAAGGTGGCTGTGTAGAGATTGCCCGCGGCCTGGTTGTCGATTAGGAGGTCGTTGGCCGCGCTCGCCAGGATCGCGTTGCCGGTGCCGTTGTTGCTTATCGAGCCGGCGTTGAGAATGGTGGTCGTTCCCGAGGTGCCGGTGCCCGCCACCGCCAAGCCGGTGCCGCCGGAAACGGTGACCGTCGCGCCCGCCTGATTGACCACGCTGATGCCATTGCCGCCGGAGGCGATATTGACGCCGTAAACGCTCCCGCCGCTGGAAACGTTGACCGAGCCCGTATTGGTCATGGTGACGGCGCCCGGGCCGGAGTTATTCAGATACACGCCCATCAAGGCCGCGTTTCCGCCGACGTTGGCGACGGTGACCGCGCCGGTGTTGACCGCGCTGATCCCGGCGGAGCCGGAGTTGACCATGGAGAGGCCGTAGCTTGTGCCGGTCGTGTTTGTTTCCAGGACGGTGATCGTGGCCGTGTTGGAGAAGGCCAGCTGGTTCGTGTTGGTTCCTGCCAGCTGCTGCAGCCGGACACCCCACGCCGCGGCGTTGTCGCCCGCGGTCCCGGACAAGACGACGGAGACGTTCGTCGTGACGACGGTCACCGCGCCCAGCCCGCCCATCAGCACGTCGACACCGACGGCGGAGCCGATGGCGGCGTTGGTCGTCACCAGATTGGCCACGGAAACCGTGCCCAGATTGCTCACCGTAATCGCGCCGGTCGTCCCGGAAACGCCGCTCACGTTGATGCCTTTGCTCGTGCTGCCAAGGGTGGAGGTGAGACCCCCCAAATTCGTCACCGTGACGGCGGCCGTGTTGCTGAGCCAAACGCCGCCCGTGCCCGCGTTGGTCGCCAGGATGCCGGAGCCGGTGTTCGTCGCCGCCGCATTCAAGACGTTGATGGCGCCGGTGTTCGTCACGCTGAGCAGCCCCGTGCTGCCGGTGCCGTTCTCCGCGGCGACGAGGCCGCTCAGGGACCCGTAGAGATTCGTGTTATTGCTGACCCCCGCCGCGGAGGCGTAGGGGTTGCTGACGGAAAGCGCGCCGCTGTTCAGGACGTTTACCGCGCCGGTTCCGGCGTTTTCCGCGTCGATCGCCGCCCCTGGGCTTAGGCTGGAAAGGGCGATCGTGTTCGTGTTCAGGACGGTGACCGCGCCCGCCCCGGCGTTCACGGCGTAGATGCCGTAGCTGGAGGCGGCTCCTCCCGCGCTGGTGGTAACGAGCGCGCCGTAGTTCGTGATGGCGATCGGCGCGCCGCCGCTGCTCGCGTAGATCGAGCTGTATCCAATCGTGTTCAGCGCCCCGGTATTCAAAATGGAAACGCCCGCGCCCGCCGCCGAGGTGCCCGCCTCGCTCACCCGGATGCCGTAGGCCGCGTTGCTGATCGCGCCGGTGTTGGTGATGTCGACCAGCGCCGTCGCGGCGGCGTTGCCTTCCGTCACAAAAATGCCGCCACGGTTGATGGATGCGCTTCCCCCCATGTTCCCGGAGTTGAAAACGCGGATGGCGCTATTGGCGGAATTGGTGATCTGGATGCCGCTGCCGCTCACCACCGTCGAGGCGATGGCGCCGGTGTTGGAAACCGTGAGCGCGCCGCTGTTGCTCCCCCCGTAAACCATGACGCCGGTCCCGTTCCCCGCCAGGGTCAGGGTGCCCGCGTTGCTGACGTTCACCGTCCCGCTTCCGGCATTCGTCACCATGATGGCGGGGAGCTGCAGGGTCGTATAGACCTGGGTGGAGGTCACCGTGATCGCCCCCGTGTTGAGAACGTCGACTCCGCCGCCGCCCAGATTGGCCGCCACGATCCCGCCCTGCAGGGTGAAGTTCCCCACCGGATTGGTCATGGAAAGAGACAGCGCGCCGCTGTTCGTGACGCTGACCAGGCCGCTGGCCCCCCCGTTGCTGGAGACGGCCAACAAGGCGGCCACCGGATAGAGGGCCGGGGTCGAGGTGGAAACGCCCTGTCCGCCGGTGACGCTGACATTGGTCGTATTGACCAACTTCACCGCACCCGTCCCGGCGGTTTCCGCGTCGATGCCGACCGCCGCGCCGATTTGGACGTTCGTCGCCGTCACCTGGTTATAGACACTGACCACGCCCGTGTTGCTCACCGTCACCGCGCCATTGCCGGTGTTGGTGGCATAGAGGCCATAGAGGGAGGCATTCGTGGCCGTCGTCCCCACGATGTTCGTGGCCGTGACGGTTCCTCCGTTGCTCAGGCTGATTCCCGCCGTGCCCGCGTTGGCCAGGTAGACGCCGTAGCCCGCGGTGGTGCTATTCGTCTCCAGAATGGAAAGCGTGCGCCCCACCGTGTTCGTAAAGGCCAGCTGGTTGGTATTGGCGGCGTTGCTTTGCACCATTTTGACCGCCGTGCCGGACCCCGCGTTGGTTCCGTTTCCGGAGACCACGATGGAGATGTTGGTGGTCACCACCGTCACCGCGCCCGTGCCGGAGCTTTCCGCGTCGATACCGATGGAATCGCCCGTCCCACCGTTGGAGATGCCAATGTTCAGCGCCCCCAGGTTGCTCACCGCCACGCCGCCGCTGGACGTGCCCAAAGCCTGGATGCCGATCTGCGCCCCGCCCCCGTTGGCGTTCATCTGCAGGGAGGATCCCGCCAGCGTGTTTACCGTCACCGCGCCGCTGCCGGTGCCCCGCGCGTAAATGCCGGTGCCGGTGCCGTAGGACGTGCTGGTGATGGAGCCGGTGTTGGACACCGCCACCCCGCCGCTCCCGGAGCTTTCCGCATCGATGCCCATGGTGGTGTAGTTGCCCTGCAGGTTGATCGTGCCCGCATTGCTGACGAAGACGGCGCTGTTGGTCGCCGCGTTCGTTTCCACCGCGATGATGCCGCTGACATAATAGCCGTTGGTGCCGATCAGGGACGCCCCCGCGCCGTTGACCACGGAAATCCCGCCCGAACCCAAATTCTGCGCCCACATGAGCTGCGCGGCCCAAAAGCTGTTCATCGTCACGTTGCCCGCATTCGTTATCGTCACCGCGCCGGTGGAAGCAGTGTTGCTTTCCGCGGCATAGATGCCTTTAGGATAGGTGACGGATACGGTGATGTTCCCGCTGTTGTAGGCGGAGACACCGCCCAGGCCCATGTTGATCAGCGAGATGCCGGAAGCGGGCGCGCCCCCCGCCGCGACAATCGTGCCCGTGTTGGTGGCCGTTAACAGGCCTGTGCTGGCGGCGTTTCCAATGTAGCCCGCCAGGCCCGCGCCGTTACCGAGGCTGGTGAGATTCCCCCCTCCGGTGACGCGGATCGTGCCGTCGTTGATCAGCGTCACGCTCCCCGTGCCGTAGCTTTCCCCGTATAATCCAAGACCGATCAGGCTCCCCACGGCGGCGGAGGAATAGGAGGTCACCGTGCCGCTGTTGCTCAGGAAGACCGCTCCGGCTCCGCTGCCGCTACTGGCATACATGCCGGAGAGGGTGGTGGTATTCGTGCCGATGGTGCCGATATTTGTGGTCAATACGGATCCGGCGTTGACCAGGCTGATGCCGCCCGAGCCCGCGTTGGTCGCGTAGACGCCGTAGCTCGCCGCCGTCGCATTGGTCTCCAGGACGGAAAGGGTCGTCCCCGCCGTGTTGGTGAAAGCCAACCGGTTCGTGTTGGCCGCGTTGGATTGCGCCAGCCGCACCGCCGTGCCGGAGGCGGCATACCCATTGGTCGTGTTGAAGGCGTACATGGTCACGTTGGTGGTCACGACGCTGACCGTCCCCAAGCCCGCGGTGCTGGCGTCGATGCCGATGGCCGCGGTGGCCCACCCGCCCGCGTCCGCGATGGTCAGGACGCCCGCATTGGAAACCACGACCGATCCGGTCGAGTTGGTGGCGCTGTTGTAAGCCCGGATGCCGGTGACCGCGTCGTTGAAATAGGAGGCGTCGTTGATCGTCAGGGAGCTGCCGGCCAGCGTCACCACGCTGACGCCGCCGGTCCCCGCGTTCCCCGCCGCGATGCCCATGGAGGGACTGGTGGTGTTGCGGACCGCCACGGTGATCGACCCTCCGTTGGTCACCGCGACCAGCCCGGTGGCGCCGGTGTTGCTGTTGAGGGCCACGATGCCGTAGCCCCCCTCGCTGTTGACGGAGATCGAGCCGTCGTTCCGCACGGAGACCGCGCCGGTCCCCGCCGTCTCCGCGTCGATGCCGTAGAGGGTCCCGTGACCGATGGAGACAAGGGAAACCGGACCGCTGTTGTAAACCTGTATGGCACTGGCATTCGTCGCCGCATTGATCAGCGCGCGGATGCCATAGGCGTCGCTGCTATAAACATTCGGCGTCATTTGGATCGCGCCCGTGTTGCTCACCGTCACCCCGCCACCCCCGGAGTTCTGGGCCGTAATGCCCGCATCCATCGTATTCAAAAAGGCGCCCGACGCCTGGCTCATGGCGACGGAGATCGTCCCCCCGTTGCTGACAAAAATACTTCCGGCGCCGCCATTGGTCGCATAGAGGCCGCCGAGGAAACCGGCATTGATATTAGTCCCCCCCACGCTGACATTGGTCACGGCGATCGTCCCGGCATTAACCAGGCTCATCCCGCCGGAACCCGCATTGGTCGCGTAAACGCCGTAGCCGGCAAGAGTCCCGTTGGTCTCCAGGACGGAAATCGTCGTCCCCGCCGCGTTCGTGAAGGCCAGCTGGTTGGCGTTGGCCGCATTGGTTTGCCAAATTGCCAGGCCGACGGCGGAGTCCAGGTTGATGGCCAGATTATTCATGGCCACGGAGATGTTTCCGGTCGCGACGGTCGTCACGCCCGTGCCTGCATTCACCACCTGGATGCCGTAGGCGCTGCCCCCGTTGTCGAAGACGGAGGTGGCTCCCATGTTGCTGACCGTCACCGCACCGCCCGCGCCGTAGGCGTAGATACCGTAGGCCGTGCCGGTGCCGCTATTGGTGACGGAGATGGAAGAGCCGGTCTGCCCCGCCACCAGAACTCCGCCATCGCCCCAGTTCTCCACATCCAGGCCGGTGGCCGAGGTGATGTTTTGCCCGCCCCAGTAACTGGCGTCGGTGTTGCTTCCTCCCTGCACCACGACGGACCCCGCATTGGTGACGCTGACCAGGCCGGTGGCGCCCGTCCTGAAATTATAGGCCAGGCCGCCCAACGCGGCCGATCCCGTCTCGATGACGCTTAGGACGCCGGAGTTGACCAGCGTCGTCGTTCCGCCCTGGGCGCCGCGAGCCAGAATGCCGGTGCTGCCGCTGCTGCCGGACAACATATTCGTCCCGCTGTTGAGAACGTAGACGCCCCCCGTACCGTAGTTGGTCGCCACGATATTGTTGCCCGTGCTCTGGGAAATCGTCCCGGCGTTGGTGACGGAAAGCAGCCCGGTGGTGCCGGTGGAGGAATCGACGATCGAAATTGCCGTGCCGGCTCCGGCATTGGTCATCGTCCCCGTGTTGCTGAAGGTGATCGCCCCCGAGCCGGAATTTGCCACGCTGAGGCCCAGGGAAGAGAAGGCGATCGTTCCCTCATTCCCGCCCAGGAAGGCGGACGATCCGCTCATATTGAAGCGGGCTCCGGTACCGGCGCTGATCACGCCGCCGCCTTGGTTGTCGAAGGTGACATTCACCGTGCTGTCCATCGAGATGCCGGCTCCGATGGCGTCGGTGATCGTGCCCGCGTTCGTGACGCTGGCCGTTCCGGACGCCCCCGAATCGCTTAGATACATTCCCTGGCCGCCAAGGGCGGTGATCGTGGCCCCCGCCCCGTTATAGGCCGCCATGCCGCCCGTTCCGGAGACGATAACGTTAAAGCCGCTGCTGCCGCCCTGGGCGTAAATCGAGCCGAGGTTGCTCACCGTGGCCAGGCCGTTGGTCGTAACCAGCTGCATGCCCGTCACCACGCCGCTGGTGCCGATCACGTTCACGCCGCCATTGTTGACGATGGTCCCGGCGGCCGATCCCGCGCTCATCGCCGAAATGCCGGTGAAGGCGCCGGCGGATCCGCCGGTCACCGTCACCGTGCCGTTATTCGTCACGGTTCCGCTCCCTCCCGAGGAGGCCGAAAGAATGCCGGTGATCGAGCCGCCGGTCTGGTTCGTCAGCGACAAGGCGCCGTCATTCACCACGGCGACGGCGCCGCCGCCCTGCGCGCTGATGCCATAGACGGTGTTGCCTCCCGTGCTGGAGACCGTCATCGCGCCCGCGTTGCTCACCGTCACCGCGCCGGTGCCCGCCGTGCCGTTCGTATTCGCCGCCGCCGCCCAGATGCCGAAGGCGGTCGCCCCCACGTTCGTCGCCGTGATCGCGGCGCCGTTGGAGATAAAGATCGCCCCATTGCCAGTCGCCAGGCCGGTCACCTTGATGCCGCCGCCCGCCCCGCCGCTGGCGTCGATCGCCGCCGTTCCCGCCGTCGTGACGGTCACTCCGGAATCGCTCGCGTTATAGATCGCCGCGTTGGCCGTGCCGGAAGCCGGGCTCCCCGTGACCACGGCGGTGCCGGTCAGGCTGATGTTCGTCGTGCTGCCGTCGCCCGCCCCACGGACCATGTCGATCGCGCCGTTGGTCGTCAGATTCGTCGTCACTCCCGCGCCGTTGGTCACCACGGACGGCACGTAGCCGGTGGAATTCGACCAATCGCTCAGGCCGAAGCTGTAGGTGACGCCGGTGAAGTCCTGATAGACGTAGGTGTTCGTCCCAATGACCAGCGTGCCCGAGTTTTGATTGGCGGTCAGATAGCTGATCACGGCGGCCCGCTCCGTCGGCGTGAGTCCGGTCAGGTTGATGTTCAGGTAGGAGTTGGAGGGCGTGGAACTGCTGAAGTTGCCGTCGATGATGCCGGTGATAGTCATCGGCGCCCCAGCCAGCGTGACGCTCACCGCGGTGCTCGCGGAACCGCCCACCGCAATCGCGTAGCCGCTGGCGCCCGCGTCGATATTCCCCGTCACCACCACGGTGACCGCGCCGGTCGAGCTGGCATAGATGCCGTAGTTGGTCCCGCCGCCGGAGCCGGAAGTGGTGATCGAGCCGCTGTGGACCACCGTCACCGCGTCACCGCTGGAGGAGACCGCATAGACGCCGTAATTGGCCCCCGCGCCGGAGCCGGTGGAGGTCACGGTGGCCGCATTCGTCACCACCACCGCGCCGCCGGCATTCTGGGCGAAGACGCCGTAGGCCGCGCCGCCGTTGGTGTCGCTGGCGGCGAGGGAGCCGAGGTTGGTCACCGCCACCGGCGCGCCCGCATTGGTATTGCTGGCCGAGGCGTAAATTCCATAGCCGTTCCCGCCGTCGCCGATGGCGGTGATCGAATTGGTGCTGAGCACCGTGACACCGCCGGTGCCCGCCGTCTCCGCGTCGATGCCATAGGCCGTGGCCCCGGGATCGAGGGCCTGGATCACGCCGTAATTGGTCACGGAGACGCCGTTCGTGGCGGCGGCATTCGTCAGCCACGCCTTGATGCCGTAGGCCCCCGCGCCTTCCGCGGTGATCGCGCCGTCGTTCACCACCGCCACCGCGCCGGTTCCGGCGCTCTCCGCGTCGATGCCGGTGGCCGTGCCGCCGTTGGTTTCGGAGACGGAAATCGTCCCCGTGTTGCTCACCGCCATGGCGCCGGCGGACGAGGCGTTCGTATTCAGAGCCTGGATGCCGTAGGCCCCCGCCCCGTCGCCGACGGAGACAAGGGAGCCCGCGTTGGAAATTACCAGCTCCCCGTCGCCGCCGATCACGCCGTGCAGCGCCGCGGCGGCGCCCCAGCCGGAGGCCACTTGGATCGTTCCCGTTGCCGTGTTCGTCAGGAAAACCCCTCCCGTGCCGCCGCTTTCCGCGTCGATGCCCCACCCCTGGCCGCCGACGACGGTGATCGTCCCGCCGTTGGTCACCACGGCCGCACCGCTGCCGCTGTCGGCCAGGGCCATGATTCCCTGCGCGCCTCCATCTCCATACCAGCCCAGGACGGACAGCGTGCCTTGATTGTCGACCGCCACGCCGCCGCCGCCCGCGTTCTCCGCATAAATGCCCCGGTAATCCAAGACGGTGATGTCGCCCGCGTTGCTGACGCTCATCAGGCCGGTGGAGGCATTCGTATTGTGATTGATCGCGATAATGCCGTAATTATTGTTGGCGTTGTCGTAGATGCTGGCGCCCGCCGCGTTAACGACGGAGACGCCGCCCAAGCCGTATTGATCGACCGTGATTCCCCGGCTCTCGCCATTAGTCACCGCGATCGAGCCGCCGTTGAAAATCTCCACCGCGCTCGTGGAAGCCGCATTGCTATTGATGACCTGAACGCCCGCGGCAAAAAGGCCTGTCCCGCTCGGCTGTCCGACCGTGACGCTTCCCGTGTTGCTCACCGTCACCGCTCCCGTCCCGGCGTTCGTCGCCGCGATGCCCAGGACCGATCCGCCGCCGGAGGCGTCGACCACCCCGCTGTTGCTTACCGTGAGCGCCCCGGCGGAAGAGCCGCTGGCAATCGCCGCGCTGATTCCGTAGGCCGTGTTGCTGGTGGAGGAAACGGAATTCGTCCCCGTGTTGACCACCGTAAGGTCGGCCCCGCCCACCGCATCGACACCGTAAACCGCGCCGACGGCGGAAACGCCGATCGTCCCGTCGTTCGTCATTTCCACCGTTCCGCTGCCGCTGCTGGCATACACGCCGTAGGCGGAGCTGCCGGAGCCGGTGTTCGTCGCGCTCAGCGTGCCGCTGTTGTAAATTCGCGTGGCGCCCACGCCGGAGCCGTAGATCTCCCCATCCACCGCCGTGGCGAAGGAGCCCCCCGCGCCCAGCGCCTCAATGGTGCCCGTGTTGGAAATGATCACGTCCCCCGTTCCTCCATAAAGATAAACGCCGACGCCGTGCGTCTGGTTCGACGCCAGACTGTCCACCGAAATCGTTCCTTCATTGAGAAGCGTCTGCGTGCCACCCACTGCATTCGCCATCTGCACTCCCAGGACGGCGCCCGTGCCGTTCCCCTGCTCCATGATGAGGGAGCCCTGGTTATCGAACGTTGCGGCCGCCCCGCTCCGGATATAAACGCCGAAGTCATAGGCCGCGTCGGAGGCATACAGGGGGTTGGCGGCCGTGCCCAGGCTGCCCGTGTTAATCACCGTGGTGACCCCGCCCCCGGTGCTGTTCACCTGGATGGCGCTATTGTTAAAGGCCGTGGAGGAACCCGTGTTAGACGTGAGAATCGTGCCCGCGTTCAGCACGTTGACCGCCGCCGCCGCGGTTTCCGTAATATTGATCCCCAGGGTGGCCGCACTGCCCGACGACGACGACGCGATTTGGGCGCCCGCCTCGTTCGTGACGTCGATCGTTCCGCCCCCCGTCGCCGCGATGCCGTAGGCGCCTCCATTGGTCGCGGCCACGGAGATCGTACCGGCATTATCGGCCGTCAAACCTCCGGTGCCTTGATGGACTAAAGAGATGCCGCTGGCCGCCCCGCCGTTGGTGTCGGAAACCGTGATCGAGCCCACGTTGCTCGCCGTCAGGACATCGCTGTCGGCCGTATTGCTGATCCACGCCTGGATGCCCTGGGCCCCTCCGCCGCTGGAAAGAATGGAGATCGTCCCCTCGTTGAGCAGATGGACCGCGCCGGTGCCCGTCAGAGTCGCCCCAATGCCCCAGGCCGGGAATGCCGCCAGGGCCGCCGTTTGAATGGAGCCCGTGGCGCTGTTCGTCACGGAGATGCCGCCACTGCCGCCGTTGCGCGCGTCGATCGCTTCGCCATAATCGTTGGTGACCGTAATGGAACCGTCATTGAGGACGGAGACCAAGCCCGCCCCGCCGCTGCCGTAAGCGCGGATGCCGAAGCCGCCCACGCCGTCGATCGGGCCCGACGCGGAAAGAACGCCCAGGTTGGAAACCGTCACGCCGTTGCCGCCCAGATTCTGCGCGTTGATGCCAAGATACTCGGCGTCGACCGTCCCCCGATTGACGACGCTCACCAGGCCGTTTGCCGCGCCTGTGTTGGAGCTGATCGCGGTCATGCCGTAAGCCTGCGTCCCCCGCACATCGATCAGCGCCCCCGTCTCGTTGACAACGGTCACCACTCCCAGGCCGCTTTGAAGCGCCGAGATGCCCCGCCCGAGGTTGGAATTGGAAACCGTCACCGAGCCCGTGTTCGTCACGGACACCGCGTCACTCCCCGAGGCGCTCGTGTTGCGCACCGCGATGCCGTAGGTGGTCGCATTGGCGCCCACGACCACGATGATCCCCGCATTGTTCATCTGCATGGTGCCGCCCGCCAGGGTGTCCGTTGTCGCCGCATAGACGCCATAGGCGGTGCCGCTCAGGCTTTGCACGTAAATCTCGCCGCCGGAAACATTCTCCACCAGCACGGCACCCGCACCCCAGGCATAGACGCCGTAGGGCTGGTTGCCGGTAAGGGCGTTGGCTGCCGTGCCGATCCGCCCGCTATTATTTATCGTGATAGTGCCGCCGGCGTTCACGTCTATGCCGGCGGGTGCGCCGCCGTTGGTCGCCATGATCATCAACGTGCCGGTGTTCGTCGCCACGATATTCTTGGACGTGATCGCGTAAAAGCCTTCCGCTCCCCCGCTGTTGGCCGATTCGACAGAGATATTGCCGCTGTTGCTCAAGAAAACATCGGAGGCCGTCCCCGGCATCACCTTGATGCCGACCGCTTCCGCGACGCCGCCGCCATAGACCGTGATCGTCCCGCTATTCGTCGCCGTGACGCCGCCGGTCCCCAAATTGTGAATCCACATGCCGTTGGCCTCGTCGCCGGAAAAATTCGTCGCGGAAACCGTGCCTGAATTATAAACCTCAAACGCGCCGGATCCTCCCCCGTCCTGCGCTACCAACCCGTCGTCAAAAACATTGGTGCCGGAAACCGTAATGTGTCCCGCATTGCTAAGAACCACGGTTCCGTCGCCGCTCGATACCGCCTGGATTCCGTAATAGCCTCCGCCGTTGCCCTGGGAAAGAATCACGCCGGAAGACGTATTAAGCGCCTGGATGAAAGCCCCGTCGCCGCCTGAAGCATAAATGCCCCAGCCGTTGTTGCCCGAGGTGGAGACGGTGATGGTGCCGCTGTTCGTCTCGTTCACCGACCCCATGGCGGACTTTCCCGAGATGCCCGCCGCATTTCCCCCCAGCGCGACGACGGTCACCGCGTTCGTGTTCAAAATGTCGGCTCCCCCCATCACGCTGCTGGCAAAGACCCCGTAAACCCCGTTGACCATGTTCGTGCCCTGGGCCGTCACGGAGACCGTGCCGTAATTGGTGAGCGTCACGTCCGACTCGGCCGCCCCTCCATCTTGCGCCGCGTAGACGCCCACGGCCCCCTGGGCGGAGGAGGAGGAACTCACCGCGCTGATCGTGCCGGTGTTCAGGAAATCGATTTCCGACCCCGTGGCGTCTCCGGCGTTGCCCAGGTTAACGCCCACACCCTGCCCGTTTCCGATGTTCGTGGCCCCGATCGTCCCCGTGTTCGTCACCGTGACGGGCGCGGACGGATCGGTAAAGTGGTTGATCGCGTAGATGCCCGTCGCGTTATTGTTCATGCCGATGACGGTGATCGTCCCGTTGTTCTGCACGGCCAGCGTTCCGCCCCATACGTCGTTGATCTCGGCGTCGATGCCCGTCGCGTAGGAAGCGTTGGTCGACAGGGCCGTCAGCGCGCCGTCGTTCGTCACCGACACGCCCGCGCCGCTTCCGCTCATGATCGCCCGGATCGCAAAGGCCGAGCCGGAAGAAGACGATGAATCATTGATCGCCGTGATGCTGCCGGCGTTCTCGATTTGGATCACGCCCGTGACGTAGGGGTTTTCCGAAATGAGGACATCGATGCCCAGGGCCCCGACGGTGCTCGTCGAGGAGGTGTTCCTGGCGAGGATGGTTCCCGTGGCGGCGTTGGTAACATTCGCCTCCGCGGCGCTGACGGCCACAATGCCGCTGGCAGCGCCGCCGCCGGTCGCCACGGCCGTCACCGCGCCCGCGTTGGTCGCCACCGCCCCGCTGGAGCTCTGGTTGTTCCCCACCCAGATGCCAACCACGTCGCCCGTGCCGGTGGAAGTGGCGTTGACCGAGGCGCCTGCGGCGTTCACCGCCAGGGCCTCCTGCCCATCGGCATCGTTTTCCACCGAGATGCCGCTGACCCCCGCCGTGTTGATGCCGCCATAGGCGTTGCCCAGCTGGCCGGTGGGGCTGAAGCTGGAGTCCAAGATGTCGTAAAACGTGTTGGGCCCGCTCCCCGTGACGGAAATCGTGCCGGTGTTGGTCGCCGCCACCAGGCTGCCCTGGAAGGAATACCCCTGCTGGGGCGCGGCCATGAAGATGCCGGCGCTTGCATCCGCGGTGCTCGCCACGGAAATACTGCCTTGATTGCGCACGATCAGGGTGCCCGTGTCGCTGCCCGCCGTGCCGTCATAGTTGACGGCAACGATACCGAACAAACCGGCGGAGATCGTTCCCGCGTTGGTAACCGTCGCAATGCCCGTTCCGGAAGATTGCACGTTGATGCCCGCGTAATTGGTCGCCGTGATGGTGCCGCTATTGTAAAGCGTGGCGATGTTGAACGTGGAAACCTGGATGCCGGAGCCCGCCTCAATCAGCCCGCTGTTCGTGGCCGTGACGGTCGTTCCGGTAAGGGCCACGGCCCCCCCCTGGGCATAGAGGCTCCCCGCGTTATTCAAAACCACCGCGCCGCCATTGAGGTTGATCGCGGCGGACGTGCCGTAGATCGTTCCGCCGACGGCGTTTTCGACATACGCCCCGGCCGCGCCGCTCCCGCTGAGGCCAATGTTCAACACGCCGGAACTCATTTCGGCAGCGCTTCCGATCGCGCCGGTATTCGTAAAGAAAACGCTCCCCGTGCGGGCGGTGAGCCAAGCCCCGACGGAGCTGTTCGTCCCGCCCACGAAATTGGGAACCAGGATCGTCCCCGTGTTCAGCATCGAGACGTCGCCCTGGCCCTGGTTATTCGCGCGGAAGGCGATCGCCCCGAGGGACGGTCCCTGGGTGGAGGCGCTCACCGTCCCGGTGTTCGTGATGTCGATCGAGCCGGAGGCGTTGGTGTTGGAAATGTAGGCGTTGACGCCGACGGCGCCCGCGTTGTTCGTCGTGCGCGTGTTGGACGCGGCGATGGAGCCGTCGTTCACCACCTGGATCGCGCCGCTGGCGTTCGTCAGGTCGATCCCCGCGGCCTGGCCCGCGCCCGCCGAAACCGCCGTGATGGAATCGCCATTCCACACGGAAACCGCGGCCGCGCTATCCCCCGTCGCGTAGATGCCCCACGCGGCGGCGCCCCCCGTGGCGGTAATCGCCCCGTCGTTGACAATGGTCGTCCCCCCCGTATGGCCTATCGCCTGGATTCCATAACTTCTGTTCGCCCCGATCCCGGAGATCGAGCCCGTGTTCGACACCAGCAAGGCTCCTCCTGCTTGAGCCGAGATCCCAGAGATACCCCCCCCCACCGCATTGGAGACGGTGATGTCTCCCGCATTGCTGACAAAGACGCTCCCCGTCCCCAGGTTGGCCGCGCTGATCGCGGCAGTAGCATCATTAGCGCCCAACCCGGTCGCCCCGATCGCGGCGGTATTGGTGATCGTGATGGCGCCCGTCGTGTTCGTGTTCCAGGACACCACGCGGATCGCCTCGACCCCGGAAACGTTGTAGGCAACGCCCGTGGCGGTGATCGCCCCGCTGTTGCTGACGTCAATGGCGGCATTGGTCGAGTAATCCTCGACCACGATGCCGGTGCCGTCGCCCGCGGTCGTTTCACTCACGGCGATGGAGCCGGTGTTGGTGACGCGCAGCGCGCTTGCGGAACTCGCGGTATTTTCCAGGCGAATGCCGTAGGCGCCCCCGCCCGATCCCACCACGGAAATCAGCCCGTCGTTCTCCACCTGCATTGAACTTCCCTCCCCGACAGTGATGCCCGTCGCCGAGGCCGTGCTGCCGCTTTGGTTTTGCACGTAAATCGATCCGCCCAGCGCGTTCAAAACCGTCTTCGACGCGCCCACGCTCGTCGCGGCTATCGCAAACGTTCCGCTACCGGAAAGAGGGTTGGCCGCCGTTCCCAGTTGTCCGGTGTTGGTGATGTAGAGGTTTCCCTTCCCGCCATTTAACGACAGGCCCTCCGCCCCGCCCCCTTGGCTGTTGACGACGAGAATCGTTCCGCTGTTGGAGGCGTAGGTATCGAACGCGCCGCCCCCCTCCGTGACGAAGGCGCGAGCCGAATCGCCGGAGCCCCCCGTCAAATTGATCGTGCCTGAATTGCTGAGCGTCACCGCACCGGAACCGACGTTCACCGCGTCCACCGTGTTCAGGAACCCATTGCTGATGACCAGCGTTATGGTGCCGGTATTGATGAGAGTGATGGGGACAACCGCGTTCGTGTCGTACACCGTTCCGTAAATCGCGTTGTTGCCGGTGTTGGTCTGCGAGATCGAACCCCCATTGACGATTTCGATGGCGCCGGTGGTCCCGGAGGCGTTGAGATTGATCCATCCCACCAGCGAAACGCCTGACGCGGTCGTCACGACATCGTTTCCGGCGCTGCTGTTGGCGATGCCTCCATTGATCGTCACCGTCCCGGTCACCACGATATTCGTGGTGCTTCCGTCACTGGCGCCCTGAACACCATCGATCGTTCCCGATGTCGTCGTGTTCGTCGTCGAGCCGGCGCCATTATTTACAATTTCCGGATTGGAACCCGTTGTGTTGGACCAATCTGCGGCAAATCCTACATCCCCGAGAGACAAAAATGCCGCCCCCACGGAAAATAGTGCTATTTTCCGAATCTTAACCATCCCTTTTTCGGCCCATGATCGGAAGGAGTGCAAGGTCACTCCCTCCTTTCGTAACTCGCTGATTTAATGAGACTTATTTCTCTTAATTCCTAGATGGCCCCTCACGCTTAGGGGGGGTGAGTACGTGATTGGGCCATATAGGTCTCTCTATTGAGCAATTCAAAAGCCACCCTCCCAAGGGTGAGTATTATTAGGAAACGTTATCAGCAACGCTTCTTTCCGATTAGAATTCCTAATTCAACCGGGCACACCTCATTACGAGGCGCTTTTGCAAGAAACCGCGCTTAAGCGCGGAAGTTTTTGAAGCCGAGCGCGACGGGAAATTCCTGCGCGCGGAGGGCGGCGATGACGGCCTGGAGGTCGTCCCGGTTCTTTCCGGTGACGCGGACTTCCTGGCCCTGGATCTGGGCCTGGACCTTGAGCTTGGTCGCCTTGACGGCGGCGGTGACCTGTTTGGCGATGTCCCCTTCCATCCCCTGTTTGACGGCCAGAGTCTGGCTGGCTTTGCCGGTGGAGGAGACCTCCGCGGGCTTGCGCTCGATGTTTTTCAGGCTCACGTTGCGCCGGGCCAGCTTGCCCAGGACGACTTCCTCCAGCGCCTTGAGCTTGAAGCCGTCGACGGCGCGGAGCTTGATCTCGTTCTTTTCGTGGACGATTTCCGCGCCCGCGTCCTTGAAGTCGAAGCGGGTGGCGATTTCCTTGCGGGCCTGGTCGAGGGCGTTGATGACCTCGGCCTCGTCGACCTCGGAAACGACGTCGAAGGACGGCATGGGAAAAGAGGGGCGGCGCCTAGCGGCGGCGGCGCTGCGGCTGGCCGGGACGGCGGCGCGCGGCGGGGGCGTTCGGGTCGACGGGGCGGTCGAGGCGGAAGAGGATGCGGGCCTTTTCCAGGTCGTGCGGGGACATCTCCAGCTTGACCCGGTCGCCGTGGGTGAGGCGGACGAAGTGCTTGCGCATTTTGCCGGAAATGTGGGCCAGGACCACGTGCTTGTTGTCCAGCTCCACGCGGAACATCGTCCCGGGCAAGATGGTGATGATCTTGCCCTCCAGTTCAATCATGTTTTCCGACATCGGACGGGGATGCTGCCCGGAAAGGCCGCGGGGCGTCAACAACTACCGCTTCGGCTTCTCGCCCGCGGAGAGGGAGTTGTAGTCGCCGAAGATGTTGACCGTCTCGTCCAGATCGACGTCGCGCGCGATGGCGGTCGGGGAGTTGCCGCCCGCGTCCTCCTCGTCCTCGATCCCCTCGGCGGCGGGGCTGTGGCCGTTCTTCGGCTTTTCCTTCTTGTCCTTGGCGTCCTTGGGCGGGGTGGCGCGGGTGACCGGCTTGGGGGACTCCCCCTTTTCCAGCATGGTCAGGTCCAGGACGTAGACCTTGTGGTTGGAGGGGGGCAGGGAGGCCAGCTCCTTGTCCCGCTTTTCCTTGAGGTCCTTCGACTGGTCCCGCTCGGCGCGGCGCTTGTCCAGGTTGAGGGAGAGGGTCTTGTCCGTCATCCGCTGGCGCAGGAGGGCGATCTCCTGCTTGAGGTAGTCGAACTCCGGGTTCTTCCCGATGCGGGCCACGGAGCGGTCCTGCAGCGTTTTGACGAAGGGGCACGGGGGCGTCAGGCGCTTGAACTTGGCCGGTTCCACCTGGTCGGGCGGCAGGGCGTTGGGGAGCGTCGCCTCGCCGATCGGAAGGTAGTCTTCCAGGGAGGGCAGGACGATGTCGGAGGAGACGCCCTTGTATTGCGTCGTGTCGCCGGTGATGCGGTAGAACTTCTGCACGGTCAGCTTCAGCTCGCCCGGATCGCTGGTGAAGCCCCAGTTGATGTCCTTCAGGTTGATGAGGGTCTGCACCGTCCCCTTGCCGAAGGTGGTCTTGTCCCCGACGACCAGCGCGCGGCCGTAATCCTGGAGCGCCGCGGCGACGATTTCCGAGGCGGACGCGCTCGACTTGCCCGCCATGACGATGAGGGGGCCGGTCCAGGTCAGGTTCTGGTCGGTGATGGGGAAGGCCTTCACGACGCCCTGGGGGTTCTTCACCTGCACGACGGGGCCGCGCGGGACGAAGATGGAAATGAGCTGGATGGCTTCTTCCAGGATGCCGCCGCCGTCCCGCCGCAGGTCCAGGATGAGGCCGTCGATCTTCTCCTCCTTGAGGCGGTCGATCAGGCGGGCGACGTCGTTGGCCGCCCCCTCGTAAAACTCCGGCAGGATGACGACGCCGCAGCGCTGCACGGTCCCGTTCGGGCCCTGGCGCTCGTAGATGCGGGCCTTGGCCTTCTGCTCGGTCAGCTTCACCTCGTCGCGAACCAGGGTGACGTCGTGGCGGACGCCCTCGGCGGCGTCGGAGGGAAGGATGGTCAGCGTCACCTTCGTGTTCCGCTCGCCGCGGATCATCTCGACGACCTTGGCCAGCTTCATGTCGATGACGTCGACGGGCTTGCCCCCCTCCTGGGTGACGGCGACGATGCGGTCGTTCGCCTTCAGGCGGCCGTCCAGGTCGGCCGGGCCGCCGGGGACCAGGCTGACGATGGTGGGGTAGCCGTCCTCCGTCTTGAGGACGGCGCCGATGCCCTTCAGGGCCATCTTGATGCTGCTGATCTGGAAGTTCTCCGCGTCCTCCGGCGTCAGGTAGTCGGAGTGGGGGTCGTAGGCATGGGTGAGGGCGGAGAGGTAGGTGCCCAGCAGCTCCGTGTGGTCGACTTCCTTCATCGACTTCACCAGACGGGCGTAGCGGCGGGAGATCGTCTTGACGGTCTCCTCCGGCTTTTCGTCGGCCAGGAGCCCTTGGAGCAGCTCGTACTTGATCTGGAGGCGCCAGAGCTCGCGCGCCTCGGCCTCGTCCTTCGGCCAGGGGGCCTTGCTCCGGTCGGTGGAGAAGCTCTCGTCGACGGAGAAGTCGGGCTTGGCCTTGAGCAGTTCCTCGACCTGCGCCTGGCGCTCCTTCAGCCGTTGGACGAAGCGGTTGTAGACCTCCCGCGCGGGGGAGATGTCGCCCGCCAGAGTCAGCCGGTTGAGGCGGCCGCCGTACTTGGCGTTGAACTCGTCCAGGTCGCCCTGGAGGAAGACCATGTGGCGGTAGTCGAGCGCGTCGAGGTAAGTCTTCAGGAAAAGGTGGGACATCGCCTCGTCGAAGGTCCGCTGGGAATAGTGGGCGCGTTCCAGGATCTGGGCGACGACCTCGCCGATCTTTCCGTCCTCCACCTCCGCCGCCGTCCGCTGGCTGGCGCGGGAGGGGACGTCGGAGTGGCTCCGTTCCGCGTTCGGCGGGGTCTGCGGCACCTTCTCCGGGTCGGGAACGCGGAGGCCGCCGCTCCCGTCCGCCGCCCAGGCCAGCGCCCATCCGGCGCCGGCGAGAAGGAGAAGGGAGAGGAAGGCGCGGAAGGAAAGGAGGCGTTTCACGGGAGTTTTTTCTAGAGGGTTTCGAGCCCCAGATAGGGGCGGAGCGGTTCCGGCACGCGGACGGAGCCGTCCGGTTGCTGGTGGGTTTCCAGGAGGGCGACGAAGAGGCGCGCCAGCGCCGTGCCCGACCCGTTGAGCGTGTGGCAGAAGGCGTTCTTACCCTCCGCCGTCTTGTAGCGCAGGCCCATGCGGCGGGCCTGGAAGTCTTCGAAGTTGCTGCAGGAGGAAACCTCCAGCCAGGTGTCGAGGCCGGGGGCCCAGACTTCCAGGTCGTAGCACTTGGCGGCGCCGAAGCCGACGTCCCCCGTGGCCAGGGTCAGCACGCGGTAGTGGAGGCCGAGGGCCTGGAGAATCCCCTCCGCCTGGGCGACGAGGTGCTCCAACGCGGCGTAGGACTCCTCCGGGCGGACGATCTGGACCATCTCCACCTTGTCGAACTGGTGGACGCGGATCATGCCGCGCGTGTCGCGCCCGGCGGAGCCCGCCTCCCGGCGAAAGCACGGCGTGTAGGCCACGCGCCGGACGGGAAGCTGGTCGGCGGAAAGGATCTCCTCCCGGAAGAGGTTCGTGACAGGGACCTCCGCCGTGGGGATGAGGTAAAGGTTCTCCTCCGCCAGGCGGTACATGTCCTCGGCGAATTTGGGCAGCTGGCCCGTGCCCACCATGCACTCCTCCCGCACCAGGAAGGGGACGGCGACCTCCTCATAGGCGTCAAAGCCGGCGGCGGGCCGGGTGTGGAAGTCCAGGAGGTAATTGATGAGCGCCCGCTCCAGCCGCGCGCCCGCGCCGCGGAAGACGACGAAGCCGGAGCCGGAGACCTTCGCCCCCGCGGGCAGGTCCAGGAGGCCGCGCGCCGCGCCGATGTCCATGTGGGTCTTCGGCGCGAAGGAAAATTGCGGCGGCGCGCCCCAGGTGCGCTCCACCCGGTTGGCGGCGGCGTCCCCGACGGGCAGGGAGGCATGGGGCAGATTGGGCACGGTCAAAAGGAGGGCCTTCTGCTCCTCCTCCACCCCGGCGACCGCCGCGTCCAGGGCGGCGATCTCGTCGGAAACCTGCTTCATGCGCGCCAGGAGGGCCTCGTCGGTCCGGCCCTGGGCCTTCATCTGGCCGATTTCCTTGCTCGCCTTGTTCCGCTCCGCCTTGAGGGCTTCCACCTTTTGGAGGAGTTCCCGGCGGCGGGCGTCATGGGAAAGGACGTCGGCCACCTGGGCCGCGCCGTCGAGGCCGCGGGTCGAAAGGCGGCGGCCCGCCTCCTCGGCGTGGTCGCGTAGATACTTCAGGTCGAGCATGAAAGAGAGCGGCAGTAGAGCAAATTCCCCCGCATCCCGCAAGGGGCCGTCCACCCTCCCCGCTACTCACCCGCCAAAGAGGAAAGCCGGGCCGCCGGGGGGCGGAACTGCGGGACCGGCACCGCCGCGTCCGGCAACGCGGGCAGCGGCGGCAAGGCCGGTGCCGTCACCGCCAGGGAATCGAGGGAAAGAGAGGACGCCTGCCGGGATCCGCCGTGGAAAACGAAAAGGGCGGCGCAAACCGCCGCCGCGACGCCCAGACCGCCCAGCCACCAAGCTCGCTCACGCATGGTGTATTAATGTACACCTTTTGGTGCATTGTGGCGAGGCTTTTATTTGCGCGCCCGCCAGAGGGAGAGCCGCCAGGCGTTCCCCATCACGCAGAGGTCGGAAAGGCTCATGGCCACCGCGGCGGCCACCGGGGGCACCCGCCCGGCCATCGCCAGGGGAATGAGGACGACGTTATAGGCCAGGGCCCAAAAGAGATTCTGCACGATCGCCCGGCGCGTGGCGATGGAGAGGGCCAAGACCTCCGGCAACGCCTCCAGCTCCCGCTCCCGGCGAAGCAGAACCACGTCGGCCGCTTCCCGGGCCAGATCGCTGGCCCCCAGGACGGCGACGCCCAGATCGGCCTGGGCCAAGGCGGGCCCGTCGTTGAGCCCGTCCCCGACGAAGGCGACGCGGCGCCCCTCCTTCTGGAGCCGGGCGACGATCTCCGCCTTCCCCTCCGGACGGACGGGCGCGAAGACCCGCTCCGGGGCGATGCCGAGGTCGTGCGCCAGCTTCTCCGCCGCCACCGCGGTATCGCCGGAGACGACGTAGGCCGCGTATCCCTCCGCCTCCAGCCGGCGCAAGACCGCCGCCGCCTCCGGCCGGGGCCGGTGCGGATTAAAATGGATCAGGGCCAGCAGCTCGTGCCCCAGGGAAAGAGCGACGTCCCCCGGCGCCAGCCCGGCATAGGGCGGGACGAAGACGCCGTGCGCCTGGACCCAGGCGGGATTGCCCAGGCGGGCCGTCTCCCCCTGATAGATCGCGGAAACGCCCGCGCCGGTCTCTTCCTTCCACTCCGTCAGCTTGATCTGCGCCGCATAGGCGAAGTGGGCGACGACGGTGCGGCTGGCAGGATGGGTGCTGGAGGAAGCCAGCGCCCGCGCAAGGGCGGCCGCCTCGTCCCGGCCCATCCGGTGGGTGAGCAGCTGCACCTTTTCCACCACCGCCTCCGGCTCGGTCAAAGTGCCGGTCTTGTCGAAGAGGACGGCGTCGATCCGGCCCGCCTTTTCCAGCGCCCGCGCGTCGCGGAAAAGGATGCCCCGCCGCGCGGCGGCGTTCGTGGCGGCCAACAGTGTCGCGGGCGTCGCCAGGCCCAGCGCGCACGGGCAGGCGACGACGACGACCGAGACGGCGACGACCAGCGCCGGTTCCCACGGCAGGCGTGCCACGTCGACCCAATAGAGAAAAGTCAGCGCGGCCAGGAGGACGACGACGGGGACGAAGACGGCGCTGACCTGGTCGGCCAGCTTCTCCACCGCCGCACGGCTGGCCAGCGCCCGCTCCACGGAGGCGACGATGCGCGCCAGGGCCGTCTCCCGCCCCAGCCCCGTGACGCGGACGACCAGCCGGTGCGTGCTGAGCGTCCCCGCGTAGACGGGAGAGCCGGGCCCCTTCTCGACCGGCGCGGCCTCGCCCGTCAGCAGGCTCTCGTCGACCTGGCCGTGGTTCTCGAAAACGACGCCGTCGATCGGGATGCGGTCACCCGGCTTGATGAGGATCAAGTCGTCCGGGGCCAGGTCGGAGACGGCGGTCTCCTCCTCCTCGCCGGAGGGGCGGAGCCGCCGCGCCCAGGCGGGCGCCAGGTCGAAGAGCCGCCGGAGCGTCGCGTTCGCGCGGGCGGAAATCCGCCCTTCCAGCCAATGTCCGATCCCGATGAGGGAGACGATCGCCGCCGCCTCCATGAAGTAGAGGTGGAATTGGTGGCCGGGCCGCAGGAGGCCGTGCACGGAAAGCCCCCAGGCGGCCAGGCTGCCGACGGTCACCAGGGTGTCCATCGTCATCCGGCCCCGGGCGAGCTGCCGCGCCGCCCCCCGGTAGAACGGGACGCCGACCCACAGGAGGACCGGCAGCGTGATCCAGAAGGAAAAAATCCCGTACCAAGGGCGGTGGTCGAGGCCCAGGCCCCATTCCAGGAACATGAGGAGGGCGGTGACCGGCAGGCCCAGGCGGAGCGCGCCGTTCCATTGCGTTTCCCCCTTCCCCTTGGCGGGCAGGGCCCGGTATCCGGCGCGGCGGACGGCGTGGAAGAGCGCCTCGGAAGAGCCCGGCTCCCCCGCCCAGCCGACGCGGGCCTCCTGGCCCCCCAGATCGACGACGACGCGGGCGACGCCGGGGACCGCCCGCAGCGCCTCCTCCACGGTGCGCGCGCACCCCGCGCAGGTCATCCCCTCGATCCGCAGGCGGGTCTCGTCCATAAATGAGTATTCAATCCTATATAGGAATAGCATGCAACTGGGCCCGATTGACCCTATCGTACCCCGATGACCGCCGCGCCCGCCCCCGAACTCCTCGCCCCCGCGGGCGACTGGGATTGCGTCCGCGCCGCCGTCGCCAACGGGGCAGACGCCGTCTACTTCGGCCTGACCAAGTTCAACGCCCGGCTGCGGGCCGACAACTTCACCCTGGAAGACCTGCCGAAGATCGTCGCCTACCTCCACGAGCGCGGCGTGAAGGGCTACGTGACGATGAACACCCTCCTCTTCCCCGGCGAGCTGGCGGAGGCGGAACAATTCCTCCTGGCCCTCGACCGGGCGGGGACCGACGCCATCATCGTCCAGGACCTGGGCCTGGCCGCCCTGGCCGCCGCCGCCGCGCCCGGCCTGGAAGTCCACGCCTCCACCCAGATGACCATCACCTCGCCCGAAGGGGCGCAGATCGCCGCGCGGCTGGGCGTCACCCGCGTCGTCCTGGCGCGGGAGCTTTCCTTGAGGGAAATGGAGCGCTTCCAGCACGAGGCCGGCTCGCTGCCGCTGGAAGTCTTCGTCCACGGCGCGCTCTGCGTCGCCTACTCCGGCCAGTGCCTGACCAGCGAGTCGCTGGGCCAGCGCAGCGCCAACCGGGGGGAATGCGCCCAGGCCTGCCGCCTTCCCTACGACCTCATCGTCGACGGCGCGCTGAAAGACCTGGGCGACAAACGCTACCTCCTCTCCCCGCAGGACCTCGCCGCCGTGGCGGAGATCCCGCAGCTGATCGAGCGCGGCGTCGCCAGCTTCAAGATCGAAGGCCGCCTCAAGTCCCCCGAATACGTCGCCGCCGTCTGCCAGGTCTACCGCAAGGCGATCGACGCCTCCCTGGCCGGACGCCCCGCCGCCCCCGACG
The DNA here is from genome assembly GCA_028283855.1 of Verrucomicrobium sp. Lineage (NCBI taxonomy): Bacteria > Pseudomonadati > Verrucomicrobiota > Verrucomicrobiia > Verrucomicrobiales > Verrucomicrobiaceae > Verrucomicrobium > Verrucomicrobium sp. The sequence goes on from JAPWJX010000003.1 coordinate 441,500, forward strand.
CCGACGACCGGCGCAAGCTGGAACTGACCTTCTCCCGCGGCCTCTTCTCCGGCTGGATGCACGGCGTCGACCACCAGCAGCTCGTCCACGGCCGCCATTCCAACAAACGCGGCCCCCTGGCCGGGCGCGTCGCCGCCGTCGATGCGCGGCGGCAAACCGTGGAAATCGAATGGGAGGGCGAGCCCCTGCGCCCCGGCGACGGCATCCTCTTCGACGACGGCGGCGACCAGAACGCCCAGCAGGGCGGCCGCCTCTGGCAGGTGGCGGGAGGCCGGATTTCCTTCGAGCGGGGCCGGATCGACTTCGCCCGCCTCGCCCCCGGCCAGGCCGTCTACCAAACGGACGACCCCCGGCTCGACGCCGCCCTGCGCCGCACCTTCGCCCAGGACGCCCCGCCCGCCGACCGGCCCCTTTCCTTCACCGTCTCCGGCAAGGCCGGCACGCCCCTGCGCCTCCGCGCGGAGGCGGGCGTCGGCGGCGTGGAACTCGATTCGGCCATGCCCCTGGAACCGGCCCGCACCCAGCCCCTCGACACGGCGCGGCTCCGCGCCCAGCTGGGGCGGCTCGGGGGCAGCGGCTTCACCCTGGCCGCGCTGGAAAACGGATTGGAAGGCCAGGTCGTCCTCCCCGTCGCGGAACTCAACCGCCTCCGCCGCGAGGCCGTCGCCGCGCTGGGAAAAGCCGCGCCCGCTCCCGCCGCCATCCGCGCGCCGTCCGCGCCCGTCCTGCAGCGGCTCCTTCCCGCGCGTCCCGCGCCGCAGCCCGGCCCCGCCGCCTGCGCCGTCCTCTGCCGCTCCCTGGAACAGCTCGGCGCCCTCCTGGAAGCGGGCGCGCGGACCCTCTACGTCGATTTCGAGGACATCCGCCGCTATAAAGAGGCTGTTTCCCTTGTCCGGGAAACCCCCGGCGCGCTCGTCTACCTCGCCACCCCGCGCATCCAGAAATCGGGCGAGCAGGGCTTCTTCAAACTGATCGAGAACGCCGCCCCGGACGGCGTCCTCATCCGCAACCTGGGCGCGCTCCACCACTTCCGCGCGTCCCCCCTGCGGAAAGTCGGCGACTTCTCCCTCAACGTCGCCAACCCCCTCACCGCGCAGCTCCTCATGGCGCCGGAGTGGGGCCTGGAGCGGGTCACCGCCTCCTACGACCTCAACGCCCGCCAGCTGGCCGACCTCCTGGCCGCTTGCCCGCCGGAATGGCTGGAAGTCGTCCTCCACCAGCACATGCCCATGTTCCACATGGAGCACTGCGTCTTCGCCGCCTTCCTTTCCGAAGGGAAAGACCACACCACCTGCGGCCGCCCGTGCGACCGCCACCAGATCGCCGTCCGCGACCGCGTGGGGGCTACCCACCCCGTCCTGGCCGACGTCGGCTGCCGCAACACCGTCTACCACGGCCGCGCCCAGAGCGGCGCCGCCTTCCTGGAAGAGTTCCGCGCCCTCGGCGCGCGGCACTTCCGGCTGGAACTGCTGCGGGAAGACGCCGCCGCCACGCGCCGGGTCTACGAGAGCTACGTCCGCCTCCTGGCGGGCGACCTCTCCCCCGCCACCCTCCGCGCCCAGCTCCAGGTGGCCGACCAGCTCGGCGTCACCAGCGGAACGTTGACCGTCCTCGGCAAATAGCTTTTAAATCGTTCCATGGCCCCGGAAATCACGCCGCTGCGCACCGCCCTCCTCAACGCCGTCACCGTCCTGGGCCGCTCCGCCGCCGAGTCGGCCAAAGACCTGGGCCGCGCGATCCGGGAAAACCCGCCGCTCCTCGGCAAAGTCCTCCTCAAGGCGCTGCCGGGCGTCGGCTTCGCGCCCGCCGCCGTCGACACCCGCCTGGCTTACGAGAACTGGCGCGCCTTCCGCGCGTGGGACGAAAACCGCCCCACCAAAGACGACGCCCACATCGAAACCCGCTCCACCCTGGCCGCGGAATTCCTCGTCAAGGGCGCGCAGGCCGCGCTGCTGACCGCCAGCGCCTTCTCCGCCGCCGTCGGGGCCAACCTCGTCCACCATCAGCACCCCGTGGCCGCCGCGCCCTTCCTGGCCGCCGGCGCGGCGGGGCAGGCCGCCGCCCTCCTCTTCCTGGAAGCGGAGGCGGTGCCGGAAGTCGCCGCCGCGCGGCGCTCCTCCCGCGTCCTGCTGCGCCAAGCCGCTGCCGGTCCCGGCCGCGTCCGGGACTAGCTCTCCCGCAGATAATCCCGCACGGAGGCGGCGAAGGCGGCGCCGAATTCCTCCAGTTTCTTCTGCCCCACGCCGCTCACCCGGCGCATGGCGTCGAGGTCCGTCGGCTGGTCGCGCGCCATGATGCGCAGCGTCACGTCGGAAAAGATCACGTAGGCGGGCACGTCCCGCGCGTCGGCCAGCTCCTTGCGCAGGACGCGCAGGCGGTTGAAGAGGATCTCGTCGCAGGAAATGGCGCCCCGGTCCCGCCTGTCAGGCCGCGCCTTCGCCTGGGCCAGCGGCTTGGTGAGGGAGATGGGCGTCCGCTCCCGCAGGACGGCGCCCCCCTCCGGCGTCAGCTCCAGGACGGAGAACTGCCCCTCGCTCTGGCGCAGATAGCCCGCGCGCAAAAGCTGGCGGCCGATCTCCTGCCACTGGGCGCGCGGCAGCTCCTTGCCGATGCCGTAGGTGGAGAGCTTGTCGTGGCCCCAGCGCTTCACCTTCTCGCTCTGCGCGCCGGTCAGCACCTCGACGACGTGGGCCAGCCCCACGGAAAAGCCGCCGCCCTGCTTGATCCGGTAGACGCAGGAGAGGAGCTTTTGGGCGGGGATCGTCCCGTCGTACGTCTCGCGCGGCTCCAGGCAGTTGTCGCACGCGCCGCAGCCGCCCGGCTCCACCGCCTCGCCGAAGTATTCCAAAAGCGCCGCCCGGCGGCAGCCGCTGGCCTCCGCGTAATGAAGCATTTGCTGGAGCTGGGCCGAGGCGACGCGGCGCTCCTCCTCGCTCCCCTTCTCCTCGATGAATCGGCGCTGCTTCACCGCGTCCCCGGCGCTGAAGAAAAGAAGGCATTCGGCGGGCAGGCCGTCGCGGCCCGCGCGGCCCGTTTCCTGGTAGTATCCCTCGATGTTCTTCGGCAGGTCGTAGTGGACGACGTAGCGCACGTTCGGCTTGTTGATGCCCATGCCGAAGGCGATCGTCGCGCAGACGACGCGCACCTCGTCCCTTAGAAAAAGCTCCTGGGACCGGGCGCGCTCGGCGGCGTCGAGGCCCGCATGGTACGCGCGGGCGGGCACGCCGTCCGCCTGGAGCTTCTGCGCGACGGCCTCCGCCCCCTTCCGGCTCTGGCAGTAGACGATGCCCGCCTCCCCGCGCCGGGGGCCGCTCTCCAGCCACTCGACGAGCTGGTCGTACGCGCCGCTCTTCGGCGTGACGCGGTAGGTCAGGTTGGGCCGGTTGAAGCTGGCGACGAAGTGGCGCGCCTTCTCCAGCCCCAGGAGGGCGGCGATGTCCCCGCGCACGCGCGGGGTGGCGGTGGCGGTCAGGGCCAGGACGGGGACCTTCGGGAAGCGGCGGCGGAGCGTGGAGATCTGCCGGTATTCGGGCCGGAAATCGTGCCCCCACTCGCTGATGCAATGCGCCTCGTCGACCGCCAGAAGGGAGAGGCCCCACGCCTCCAGGTTCTCCAGGAGGCCCGGCAGCATGAGCCGCTCCGGCGCGGCGTAGAGAAGCTTGTATTCCCCCCGGTGGAGGCCGCGCAGGCGGGCGCGGGCCTCCGCCTCGTCCAGGGTGGAATTGAGATAGGTGGCCGCCACGCCCGCCGCCTGGAGACTGTCCACCTGGTCCTTCATGAGGGCGATGAGCGGGGAGACGACGACGGTGAGCCCCGGCAGGACCAGAGCAGGCAGCTGGAAGCAGAGGGACTTGCCGCCGCCCGTCGGCAGGAGGGCCAGGGCGTCGCGGCCCGCCAGGATCTCCTCCATGATCTCCCGCTGGAGCGGGCGGAAGGAGTCGAACCCGAAGGTCTCCTTGAGGGCGGCGGCGAGGCGGTCGGGCATAAGTCGGGACCCGCCATTTTCCACAAGGGCGAATTGATCTCCAACGGAAATCGCTCTACCTTCGCGCTTCATGGCCCTGACCCCCTCGACCATGCTTCCGCTGGGCACCGCTGCGCCCGACTTTTCCCTCCCCGACGTCGTCACCGGCAAGACCGTCGCCCGGGCCTCCTTCGACGGCCAGGCCCTCCTGGTCATCTTCCTCTGCCGCCACTGCCCCTACGTGAAGCACGTCGAGCACGAGCTTTCCAAGCTGGGCTACGACTACGCGGCGGGGAACATCGCCATCGTCGGCATCAGCGCGAACGACGCGGAGGCCTACCCCGCCGACGCCCCGGCATCCCTGGCCGAATGGGCCAAGGCCGCCGACATCGCCTTCCCCATCCTCTACGACGAGACCCAGGCCGTCGCCCGCGCCTACCACGCCGCCTGCACCCCCGATTTCTTCCTCTTCGACGCCGCGCACAAGCTGGCCTACCGCGGCCAGCTGGACAACAGCCGCCCCGGCAACGGCATCCCCGTCACCGGGGCCGACCTCCGCTACGCCATGTGCGCCGTCCTGGACGGCCGCCACCCCAGCTCCCTGCAAAAGCCGAGCCTGGGGTGCAACATCAAGTGGAAGGCCGCTTAGCCCTTCCGTATTACGCCCTTGCGGAGCCGGGGGCGGCTGGTACCGTGGACGGACTATGAAGCGTTTGCTCCTGATCGCCGGGCTCTCCGGCCTCCTCGCCCTCGGAGGATGCCAAAAGGACGACAAGACCCTGGCCGCCGAAGACGACACCAATCCCTACTTCCACGCCGCGCTCACCGCCATCCAGGAGCGCAACTTCACCGAGGCCGCCCGCTCCTACGAGGCCGCCCTGCGCGCCAACCCGAACGTCGCCCAGGCCCACTACGAGCTGGGCCTCCTCGACTCCGACCACCTGAACGACCCGCTCGGCGCGATGTACCACCTGGCCCAGTACCTCAAGGCCCGGCCCACCGCAGACAACGCCGCCAAGGCCCAGGAGCGGCTGAACTCCGCGGAAATCAACTTCGCCGCCACCCTGCCGAACTCCCCCGTGCAGAACGCGCAGGCCTTCGCCGCCCTGCAGAGCGACAACCAGAACCTGCGCAACGAGTTCGAGGCCGCCAACCAGCGGATCAACGACCTCTCCGCCAAGCTCGCCGCCACGCAAAAGGAGCTGGCCGCCGCCGCGCCCAACATCACCCCCGCCGACACCAACGCCCCCGGCGCCGCCCCGGCGCCCGCGCCCGCCGCGGAAACGGCCCCCGCCGCCGGCACCCCGCCGCCGCCCGTGCCCGCCACGGTCATTCCCGCGCCCGTCCCGGCCCCGTCGGCCACCGTCGGCCAGACCTACGCCATCGCCCCCGGCGACACCCTCTGGAAAATCGCCAAGAAATTCTACCCCGGACACATCAACGAGGGCATCGAGCGAATCAAGCTGGCCAACGCCGCCGCGCTGCCCGCCGGAAAGCCGCTGAAGATCGGCGCCCAGATCGTCATCCCCGCGGCGGGCGCGCCGCTGCCGCCGCCCGCTCCGGCCATCCCAGCCGCCGACGCGCCCCCCGCGCCGGAACCGCAACCCACCGCCCCCTAATCCGCCATGCCCCCCGCCAAGCCCTTTGATCCCCGCGAGGACGAGCTGCTGCCGCCCGAGCGCGAGCACCTCTCCGTCGATGACGTCAACCTGAAGGTCCAGCAGGCCGAGGAAGTCCTCCTCGACCTGGAACGCCGCCGCGAGCAGATCGAGCGGCAGAAGCGCCAGCTGGAAGAAATCCGCCGCAAGCAGTACGAGTTCGAGGAAGGCCAGCGCCAGGTCCTCGAGCGGCTCAAGCGCGGCCTGGTCCTCCTGACCCAGCAGGAATTCGAGCTGAAGCGGGAGGGAGAGGAAGTCACAACCATCCGCACCTCCTTCACCGAGCACCTCCGCCAGCTGGAAACCATCCGCCCCCAGACCTGGGATCCCGCCGATTTGGAGCACGAGCTGACCCACGCCCTGGCCATCGTCGACCAGGCCAAGGGCGCCTACTCCCAGGCGCAGACCCGCCTGGAGACCGCCTCCGTCCGCCACCACGCCCACCTGGAAGACGGCACCTTCGCCGAGGGCGGCGCGCCCATCTCCGCTTTCTGGAACAAAGTCGGCGCCGGCTTCGCCTATTCCCTGCCGCTCCTCATCGGCCTCTTCCTCCTGGGCCTCTTCGTCCGGATCCTGTTCAAGTAATGGCGTTCGGCGCGGACCCCTTCAAGCGCCGCGCGCGCGACCTGGACAAGGAAGAGCAGGCCCTGGCGGACCACCTGGCCTCCCTGCGCGAGGAGCTCGACCGGCTCAAGAACCCCCCCAAGCCGGAGCCGAAGCCCCCCGTTTGGAAGCCCGAACTGCGCCCCAGCGACGCGCGCCGCATCGAGCGGGAGTCGGTCCGCCGCGCCGAGCGCGTCCACGGCGCGCAGCGCCGCCGGGACCGCATCCGCTTCTTCGTCTCCGCCGGGCTGCTCCTGCTCCTCCTCCTCTGGCTCGTCAAACGCATGTGAGATGGAAACACCGCCCCCCAATGAAGCCGCCGTCCTGAGCCGCCTGCGCGGCGCCTACGGCCCCTCCGCGCGCGACCGGGTCGGCCGCTGGATCTTCGCCCTCTTCTTCCTGGGATTCTGCGCGCCCCTCTGCTGGATCTTCGCCGCCGGGCAGATGCCGCCGCCCCCCGGCCATCTCCCCACCGTCCTGGCCACCTGGATGCTGATGCCCTTTTCCATCGCCCTGGGGCTCTTCGCCCTCCTGGTTCCCCACCCCACCTACTTCTTCACGGGGGATGCCGTCGTCGCCCGGCGCGGGCGGAAGGAATTGTGGAAAGCCCCGCTTTCCGAAATCGCGCGCGCCGAGCGGCTCGACGAAAAATCGAACGAGCAGGTCCTCCTCCTCGCCGCCGCCGACGGCCGGGAATGGCGGCTTAACCTCTATCCCGAGCTGCGCCGCGCCTGGCGCGCGGCGCTTCACTAACCGGCGCTCCGGGCCGCTCCGGGTGGAGCCGCGCCCATTCCCGCAAGTCGCGGACGATCGGCGCCTGCCACAGGCGCGCGTCCTTGTCCCACGCGGCGGTGAGCAGGGAGACGCAGCAAGCGGTGACGAAGGCCTCCCCCATGCCGCGCAGATGGGTCCGCGTGGAAGCGGCGGCGATGCCGTGCCGCACCAGGTCGGTCGCGAATGTCCCGGCCTCGTAAAGATTGTAGCCCGCCGCGCCGAGGCCCAGGAAACCGTAGGCGCGGGTGCGGACGCCCAAGCCCTTCAGGGCGGCGCCGTGCTTGGAGACAATCGCCTCCGTCCGCTCCCGATCCTCCGGCGCCACGCGTCCCCGGCGGAAGGTGACGGAAACGCCGCCGTTCTTTTCCTCGATGAGGTCCGGTTCCCGCGTCAGCGCGTGGCCGACGGAGGCGAGCACCGCCCCCTTGAACCCCTGGCGCACCGCGCCCCAGACGGGAAGCCCGTCCTGGAGGCCGTTGAGGAACGCCCGCGTATCGTCCTGATAAGCGCTGCCCATAAGAAAAAGCCTACGCCGTCAGCGCGGGATCGGATTCGTCTTCCTCGCCCGGGACCGCCTCGGCCTCCGGTTCCGGCCCGGCGTCCTCCCCCTTCACGGGGATGACGGGGGCGGCGACGCGCTCCGGCGCGGGAGTCCCGGCGTGCGCCGCCTTCTCCTCCGCGGTCAGCTTGATGGACATCAGCTTGGAAACGCCGCGCTCCGGCATCGTCACGCCAAAGAGCGCGTCCGCCATGCTGATCGTCCGCTTGTTGTGCGTGATGACCACGAACTGGGAGTGCTCCGTGAAGCGCTGCACCATGCGGATGAAGCGGTTGATGTTCGACTCGTCGAGCGGCGCGTCCATTTCGTCGAGCACGCAGAACGGGCTCGGCTTCACCTTGTAGATGGCGAAGAGGAGGGAGACGGCGGTCATCGTCTTCTCGCCGCCGGAAAGGAGCGTGACGCTCTGCAGCTGCTTGCCCGGGGGCTTCGCCACGATCTCGATGCCGGACTCGAGCGGGTCGGTCTCGTCGGCCAGGACCAGGGTCGCCTTGCCGCCGCCGAACAGCTCGGAAAAGATCTCCTGGAAGTTCACCTTGATCCGCTCGAACGTCTCGGCGAAGAGGGTCTTCGTCGTCTCGTTGATCTCCTGGATGGTGGCCAGGAGCTGGTCCTTGCCGCCGCGCAGGTCGTTCTCCTGCCCTTCCAGGAAGGTGAGGCGCTGGGAAAGCTCCTCGAACTCGGCGATGGCGTCCAGGTTGACCGAGCCCATCGCGTCGAGCTTCTGCCGCTGGTCGGCCACCTCCGCGCCCAGGACGTCCCAGTCGGTCGCGGCCTCCTCCTCGGAGAGGGGGGGCAGGTCGGCCAGGACGCTCTGGTAGGCGCTCTGCACCCGCTCGTTGAGGTGGGTCAGGTGCATGCGGCGCTCCGTGAGCTTGATCTCGCAGGAGGCGTGGAGGGACTGCGCCTCGGAGAGGCTGCGGCGCTGCATCCGCAGGCCTTCCTCCCGCTGGGCGATGAAGGCCTGCTGCTCGGCGCGGCGGGACTGCACTTCCTGCAGGGCGGTTTCCTGCTGGGCGGAGCGGGCCTCCGCCTCCTCCCGCTCCATCGTGGCGGCCTCGATCTCCGCGTGGGCCTGCTCGATGCGGGCGGTGTAGTCCTGCGCCTCGCGGCCGCGGGTGGCGGCCAGGTCGCGCAGCTCGGCGGCGCGGTGCTCCGCGCTGGCGCGCTGCTGCTCGGTCGACTGGCATTCCGCGGTCAGCGTGGCCAGGGCGATCTGGCTTTCGACGAGGGTCTGGCGCAGCGCGGCGGCCTCCGCCTCCAGCGCGGCGCTCTCCGCCTGAAGGGCGGCGAGCTCCTCTTCCAGGCGGGCGGCTTCCGCCTCCCCGGAGGAAAGCTCCTCCTCCACGCGGGCGTGGCGGGCGGCGTCCTCCTCCGCCTGGGCGGCCAGGCGGGCCTGCTCCTGGGCGGAGCGGGCGCGGGCGTTGTCCAGCTCCCGGACGGAATTGGCCAGCGTCTGCTGGGTGTGGCGGCGGGTGGTGGCGGTGATTTCCGCGTCCTTCGCGGCGGAGCGCGCCTCGTCCAAGGCGGCGTGCGCGGCCTGGAGCGCCTCGGCGGCCTGCAGGGAAGCCTCATGGGCCTCCTGCGCCGCGGCCTGGGCGGCGGCCAGCTCGGCCTCCAGCGCCAGGCGCTCGGGGCGGCGGCGGAGAATGGCCAGCGGATCGGCGGCGGGGCGTCCGGCCTGGATCAGGCCGCCGCGGGTCAGCAGCGCGCCGCGGTCCCCGTTGGCGCCGTGGACGGCGACGACGGCTTGGAGATAGACCGCCTTCAACTCCCAGGCCTGCGCCAGGTCGGAGACGACGTGGGCGTCGGCCAAAAGGGCGTCGAGCAGGGTGCCCAGCGCCTCGGTGAACTCAGGCGAGCGGGCCTCCGAAGGGACGACCTCGATGAAGCGTCGGGCCGCCGTCGGCGCGGCGAGGGAGGGCCCGGCGGGACGGGCCAGCCGCAGCGGGGCCAGGAGAACCTGCCCCTCCTGCGCGCCGGTGCGGGCGAAGGCGGCGAGGACTTCCTCCGCCGCGCCCTGGTCCTCGATGACCAGGCTGTGGAGCGCGTCGCCGAGGAGAAGGGCCATCGTCTCCTCATACCCGGGGGCCACGGCGCAGGCGTCGGCCAGGGTGCCGTGGAGGCGCGCGGCGATCTCCCCGCGCGCGCCGCAGGCCAGCAGATGCTGGGCGGCGGGGGGAGAGCCGGCGTGGCTCTCTTCCAATTGGTGCAGCGCGTCGAGCTTGGCCTGCAGGCGGCTCTGCGCGGAAGCGGCCTCCCGCTCGGCGCGCTCGGCGTCCTTGGCCCGGGGCTGGGCGGCGGCCAGGCTCTCCTGCGCGGCGGAGAGGGCGGCGCGGGCGGCCTCCCAGGCGGCCTCCGCCTCCAGGCTCTCCATTTCCTGCGCGGCGCGCTCGGCCTCCGCCACGTCGCGGCGTCCGGCGACGGCGGCGACTTCCTCCCGCAGCGCCTCGGCGCGGGCCATCAAATTGTGCTGCTGGGCCTCCAAGGCCACGCGCTGGTGGCGGAGGTTGGCCAGCTCGGACTGGCGGCGGCCCAGCTCGGACTGGCGCTCGCCGCGGAGGGCGTTCTTCTCGGCGGCCAGCTCCTGGCGGGACTGGACGGCCTCCTCCCGCTGGCGGTGGACCGCCGCGGCGTCCGCGCGGGAGGCGGACTGGGACTCGAGGCGGGCGGCCAGGGAGCGGGCCTGCTCCTCCTGGATGCGGACCTTCTCCTCCGTCCCGGCGATCTCCAGGCGGCAATGCTCGCGCAGGATGGTGAACTCCTCCACGCGGGTCTGGGCGGTGCCGACGCGCTGCGCGGCGCGCTCGCCCGCGTTGCGGGCCTGGTTGAGGGCCTCGCGGATCGTGCCGGTTTCCTGCTCCAAAATTTCAAGCTCCCCGCGCAGGGAGGCCAGGGCGTACTCCTCCTCCTCCACGGCGACGGCCAGGGCCTGTCCGCTCTCCTGGGCGGAATCGGCCTGCGTCTGCAGCGCGTTGATTTCCGACGTGAGCTGGCCGAACTGGTAGCGCGCAAAGCGCAGCTCCCCCTCCTGCAGGGCGGCGTGGAGCTCCTGGTAGCGGCGGGCCTTGCTGGCCTGGCGCTGGAGGGAGCCGATCTGGCGGCGCACCTCGCCGATGACGTCGACCAGGCGCAGGAGGTTGGCCTCCGTCTGCTCCAGCTTCCGCATCGCCTCCTTCTTCTGGCTCTTGTACTTCGTGATGCCGGCGGCTTCCTCGAAGATGGCGCGGCGGTCCTCCGGGCGGGCGGAGAGAATCTGGTCGATCTTCCCCTGCTCCATGATGGAGTAGGCGGTCCGGCCGATGCCGGTGTCCATGAAGAGCTGGTGGATGTCCCGCAGGCGGCAGGGGGTCTGGTTGATCTCGTACTCGCTGTTGCCGTCGCGGAAGAGGCGGCGGGTGATCGTCACCTCGTTGAAGGCGGTGCCCAGCTGGTGCTCGCAGTCGCCGAAGGTCAGGGAGACCTCCGCCATGCCCAGAGGCTTGCGGGTGTCGCTGCCGCTGAAAATAACGTCCTGCATCTGGCCGCCGCGCAGCGCCTTGGCCGACTGCTCGCCCAGCACCCAGCGGATCGAGTCGAGGACGTTGCTCTTGCCGCACCCGTTGGGGCCGACGATGGCGGTCACCCCGCGGTGGAATTGGACTTCGGTCTTGTCGGCAAACGACTTGAAGCCGACGACGTTGAGCGCTTTCAGATACATGCGCCCGTCAGAGTACAGAGGGGGTCCCCTCCCCTTCAAGGTAAATTACCCCACTAATGGGGTAACGTTTTTACGGTTAATCTATGGATTGTGGGTCTTCCCGGGGAGAGGAGGTATCCCGATTGAGCAACGCCATCCCCTTAAAAGCGTGTACAAAGGGGGCGAACCCGATGGCCGCCACGGGATCGGCCGGGGTGTACCCGTAGGCTTTGCTGACCAAATCACTGTGGCCGTACGTGCGGCGGGGCCAGAGCAAGGTGCCCCACCGACCGCCGTGCGCCGAAAAACGACGAGGAATCATGGCTTCTCCTTTCTTATTTCCGCTTCCTCCGCCGGGGAGCCAGCGAAAGGGCGATTTCCGCAAGAGTCAACGGAGCCCGATGGGAGATCTGGCGCAGGGCCTTTCCGTTGGAGCCGACGATTTGATAGGTGATCATGATGGGGTGGGTTAGGCTTGGTAAAAGGGATTCCGGCGGGGGGACCGGCTAATCGGGCCAGGCAGCCAGCGGCGCTTCAGATGGGTCGTATTCATGGTGGTACGGGAGGAGGAACCGGTTCCATGCCAACCCTTCTTCCAACGAATCAAGCCCTTCTCCATAAACAAGATGCGGTTTTATTTCTTTTCCACCCCCCAGCGGTTTTATTGCAAGTTGCAATCTATTTCACAAACCGAAAGGTACTCCGCAATGCTTTACGTATGTTTTCTATATGTTGGACATTTTTGAAACATAGATTAACCTACTTTTGAATGAGTCGATTGCCCACGCGGCGCGTCGCCCCCCGGGCCACTCCGGCCCGTCGACCACGCAAGGAAACGCCTATTTGGCCGGAAAAAACCCGCCCGCTGCGGGTCTTGATTTGGGACGATCGTCCCGCCAGCGCCCGGCGCTGCGCGGCCCGGCTGGAAGCGGCCGGATTCCGCTGCAAGACGGCCCACGCCGCCACAAAGCCGGAATTCCAAAAGCTGCTGACGTCAAGCGGGTGGGAACTGCTGCTTTGCGCCGACGCTTTCCTGGGAGAAGACCCGGCCGCGTTGGTCCGGGAGGCCGGCGTCCCGGCTCCCCTCCTCTATTTCGTTCGCGCCGGGGAGCGCGGGGGAAAGACCCCCTCCCCCGCCCGGCAGGCGGAGGCGCTCCGCGCCGGAGCCGCCGACTACCTGCTGCCGGAAGACTGGGACCGGCTGCCCTGCGTCATCGAACGCGCCCTCCGCCTCGGCCGCCTGGAAGAGGCCCATCAACGGGCGGATGCCGCCCGGGCGGGCGCGGAGCGGCGGCTGCAAACGGTCCTCGACCACAATCCCGACATCCTGCTGGTGATCCAGGCGGTGACCGGCACCATCCTGCGGGCCAACCGCGCCGTCCAGAATCTCCTGGGCTACCAAGAGGAGGAGCTGGCCGGGCGCCATTTCTCCGCCCTCTTCCCCCTGGAAAACGAGCCCGCCGTGGGCGACCTGATGGCCCGCTTCCGGGTGCGGGGCGGCGTCTTCGAGGGGCAGCGCTTCCTTTGCGTCGACGGCAGCGTCCGCCCCCTCGACGTGACGGCGGAAATCGTCGCCTGGGGCCAAACGCAGGCGATCCTGGTGACCCTTCACGACGCGGAAGCGCGGGAATCCCTGGAGCGGCAGGCCTTTTGGAACGGCCACAGCGCCGCCCGCTGCCTCGACCCGCTGCTTTGGACGGAAGCCGACGGGCTCATCTGCCACCTGAACGAGGCGGCCTGCCGCCTCCTGGGCTACCGGCCGGAAGAACTTCTGGGCCGGCCCCTGGCGGAAATCGACCCCGGCTTCGGAGCGGGACTCTGGCCTCTGCATTGGGAGGAGGTGAAGGCGCGGGGGCGCTTTCTCCTCACCACCCGCCTCAAGCGGAAAGAGGGGGACAGCCTGGCCGTGGAGGCGGAAGTCCTCCACCTGCGGCACAACGGGAGGGACTACCACTGCCTCCTGGCGCGGACCCCGGAGAGCGCGTGAGCGGGAAAAAGCCCCGCCGCGCGAAAGGGGCGGAGGCAAAAGGAAAAGAAAAGCCGCCGGAACCCCCGGTCAGCCCTCGTTCCAGACCCGTTCTTTTTTGGTCTCCCACTCCTCCCGAATTGCCGGAAGGTCGCGGCTGATCATGGCGGCGGACTTCCTCCGCTTCCGCCGGATTGCCGGAAAGCTCCGCCTGGGCCAGGAGGCCCTGCAGGAACGTCTCCCGCTCCGCCAGGCGGGCTTGGTAGAGGGAATTGATCTCGGCCAGGCGGGCCTTCTGGTCCGGGGTCAGGGGCCGGCTGGGCTCCTTCTTGGCCAGGCGCTCCATGGCCAGCTCATAGGCCGACTTCATAGGGGGATCAGGCCGGGGCCTGCTGCTTGGAGAGGCGCTCCATTTCCTGAAGCGTCAGGAGGTGCTCCGCCGGAGCGTTGGCCCCGCTGAAGCGCTCCTCGATGCCCAGCATCTCGTCCACCACGCGGGCGCAGGCCTTCTCGATGATCGCGGGCTCCTCGAACATCCATTCCGGATGGTCCTGGGCCACGCGCAGGAGATGGTCCCGCAGCCCCTCGGCGCAGAACCAAAGGCCGTAACGGTGAAGGGGGGAAAGCGCCAGCTCGATGGCGGACTGGTCCGCCGGCAGCCCGCGCAGGGAAAGCGTCAGGTTCATGCCGAAGATCTCCATGCCGCCCGCGATGAGGGCGGTGGAATACCAGGCCTTCACATGGTGCTGGAGGCCCGCCGTGGGCTCCCCGGCGGCCAGGATCTCGACCTGCTGGACGATGATGTCATGCAGGCCCCAATGGTCCCGCAGGCACTGGAACTGGCGCAGGACCAGGTCAAAGGCCTCCACCGCATCCCGGCTGAAGCGGGCGCGCTCCGCGCGGAGGAGAGAGGTGTCGGGATAAAGGAAGAAGACGGCGTCGCCCGCCTGGTCAAACTTGGGAACGGAAGCGTTCCAATCCAGTAGGGCGGAAAAGCCGCTGTCGTCGGCGGGGGGCTGCTCGGGAGGAAGCGGGGGAGGTTGGACCGGCTCGGCGCTCATGGATAATGATTTACCTCGAGAAAATTGGGCGGGGGACCCTTTCCCACCGCATTGCCCTTCTCTTATGGCTGTCCCTCTCTGGGATGCAAGGGAAAAAGGATCGGTGCCCGGCGGCTTTCCCCCCTAAAATTATCCAGGGGCTGCGGGTTCTCCGCAGCCCCTGGCACGTATGGCCGCGGCGTCGCCGCCGCGGTTTGATGCATCAAAAGGGATCGAAACCTAATCCAGAACCGGAGGCCGTCAAATCAGCCCACCTCGGCGCCTTCGGGAATCCGGAAACCGGAAAGGGCCTGCGAGATGCCCGCGAAGGGATTGGCGCTGGGAGCCTGCGAGCGGGTCATGTCGCCCGCGCCGTTCCGGAGCGTCTGCTGGGTGGCGGACGGCTGCGGGGCCGCCTGGGGATTGAGGAGCTTGTCCGCCAGGGGCTGAAGGATGCCGATGGCTTCCTCCGCCATGACGCGCTGCATGGGGGAGGCTTTCGCCAGCTTCCAGCGCGCGACGGCCAGGGCGCCGTCCTTCAGCGCCTCGCGGAAATTGCCGTGGACGAGGGCGTTGGCCGCTTCCGCGCCGTCGACGACCGCCGCCGCCTTTTCCCAGTATCCGCCGATCGGGGAACCGGCCAAAAGCGCCTTGCCTTGTGTCTTGAGGAAGCTGCCCATGAAGCTCATAAAAATCTCCTGAGGGGGGTTAAGAAAGGAAGAGCAGAAGGAGTGCCAGGCGGCTTACTGCTCCAGGCCGGGGATGCGATTTTCCAGGGCGCTGGTGAGCGCCTGAAGGGGATTGGCGAATTGGAACGGCACATTGCCGTAGCGGGGCGCGCGGCCGCGGGCGGCGTCTTGCGCCTTGGTCGTGAAGACCCGGTCCTCGGCCACGTTCAGGATGCCGACGAGCAGCTCGGTCTTCCCGGCGGCCCGGCCGGTGATCGCGGCGCGGGCGCGGAGGCCGCCCTCCAGCAGCTCCATGGCGGCGTGGCCCTTGTCGCCATGCTGGAAATCCTGGTAGGCGTGGCGGAAGTTGTTCAGCGCCGCAAGGCCCTCGAAACCGCGGCCGGCGACCGGCACTTCGGCCAAGACGGCCTTGCCGAGGGTTCCTGCGATTTCCGTGGTAAGAGAGGGTTGGCTCATGGTCTTGGTCCTGGTTCTTTGGGTTTCTAAACCTCAATGAGCATCGGCAATGCCAGGTACGCGCCGGTACGTAAAAAACGCCGGGAAAGCCCGGCGTTTTTCGCGTTTTAAAGAGAGGGGAAAAGATCTACCGCTCGCGGCCCCGCTCGGACCGGGGGGAGAGCTGGAGCGTTCCCGCGTCGTAGGCGCGGCGCAGGACGATGTCCCCGGCTTCATTGGCCCGGCGGGTCGCCGCGATCCGGGTGTCCATTTCCCGCGCGACGCCGACAGCGTCCAAAAGAGCGCCCAAGCCCAGGGAGACGCCCATGGCGACAAACTCGCGCGTGTTATGCGCCTTCATCGTGACCCCGGCCCACACCAGGCCCAGGCCCGTCACCGTGGCCATGGTCTGATTGAGCCGGACCTGGCCCTCCAGCTTCTTGGCGTCAGCTTCCTCCGTCTTGCCCTGCGCGCGGAGACGGGAGGACTCGATGTGGGCGTGGACGGACTGGGCCAGGGCCGTCACCGTGCCGACGACGGGGACCGCCTTGAGCAGCGCGTGGTAGTAGGGCGCGTACTGCTGGAAGTGAGTCGGCGTCGGTTCCTGGACGGGGGCGGTGGTGCTCATGTGATCCTTGGCTCTGGGTTGAAAAGAGCCCGGGAACAAGCAAGTACCGGGCCAGCCCCGCCATGTGGCGGGGCCGACCGTGAAAAAACCCGCTTAAACGGCGTTTAGCGCGTCCGTTCCAAGATGGCGGGCAGCGGCGCCGCCACTTCCGGCAGAGACCGGGAGGCCCCCTCCAGGTCGAGGCGGGATTCCTCCCGGCGGATCGGCCCTTCGTAGAGGAAGGCGTCCGCCCCCTCGCTCACGATGGCCTGCGCCGCCTGGGCGCCCACGAGGACGGTAGCCGCCTCCCCGGGGCCGCCCAGCGCCCAGGCCGCCGCGGCGGCCGCCAGGGGGATCACCAATTCCAGGGCCTGGCGGCCCTTCGATTTGCCTTGGTCGGCGTAGAGCTCCTGCAGGGCGGCGTGACCCTCGGCCTGGGCCTCGGCCGCCTTGGCCAGGCACTCCCGCCGCTGGGAGAGGGCCTTGAGGCAGCTGTAAACCGGCAGGCACTTGAGCCCGATCTGTCCGGCGATCTCGCCGGAGGTCAGGCGGGGCACGCCGGTTTCGAGCGTTTCGGCCGCGTTATCGTCGTCGCTAAGAAAAAAAGACATCCCTTGGGTTCCCGGTTGAAGTTAGTTGAGGTCGTGCGCGCCGCTGGTGCTCGGGTGGAGGCCCAGCTGGATCAGGCCGCCGTTCTTGTGGCGGGAAGGCCGGATCCGCTCGAAGAGAGCCTTGCCGTGCTGGAGCGTGCGGCCCGCTTCCAGCGCCTTGCCGACGGCCTTGGGAGCGCCCAGGCCCTTCATGGCGTCGCCCAGGCCGGGGACGTCTTCCAGGAGGGAGCCCAGGACTTCCTTCTCCGCCAGGCGGGCGGCGGCGTGGGCTTCCTTCGACTTGCCCTCCGCGTAGAGCCGCTCGGCGTTCTTGATCCGCTTGTCGAAGTTTTCCATCTGCCGCTCGGCCGTCAGCGAGATGCCCCAGCTGGGCAGGATGTATTCGGAAACCCCGTGGTGGAAGGGAAGGCTGGCGTAGATCGCCACGTTGAAGGCGCCCGCCCCCGCGCGGACGAAGCCCTGCAGGGCGCGCATGCCGACGATGCCCCACTGCCGCTTGCGGGCGGCGACCGCCGCCTGGCCCATGTTGATCATCCCGTGCGTCACGCCGGTGAGCCCGCCGACCAGCGGCACGCACTTCAGCAGCGCGCCGCCGATGCCGGTTTCGGCCTTCGTTTCGCCTTGAGCCGGTTCCTCCTTCTTTTCGGAGCCGGGTTCGGGCTCCGGCGCGGCGGCAGGCGCCGCCAGCCGCCGCGGGGCGGCAGGGGAGCCGGCCCGGTCGGGTATAAGGTTGCCGAAGAAGAGACCTGTCGTGGGGATGGGGGGATTAAGAACCATAGGGGGGTTGGTGCTTATTAAGTAATTCGTCTATCCCGGATGAGTATTTTGACGGATACGCCCTTTCGTATTATTACTCTTTGCCGTACCAACCAAATCCTGATGAATTTAGGGTTTTTCCTGTAAGAATCGCACATTTGGGCCCAATTACCTTATGACCAAAAAGATCCGCATGGGAATGGTGGGGGGAGGGGAGGGCGCCTTCATCGGTGCCGTTCACCGGATGGCCGCCGCGCTGGACGGCCAGATCGAATTGGTCGCGGGCGCGTTCAGCTCCGATCCGGCCCGCTCCCGCGCCTCGGGCCGCGCGCTCTTCCTGCCGGAAGAGCGGTGCTACGGCTCCCACGCGGAGATGTTCGCCGCGGAGGCCGCGCGGCCCGCGGCGGAGCGGATCGAATTCGTCTCCATCGTCACGCCGAATTTCCTCCACTTCCCCGTCGCCGAAGCCGCGCTGCGCCACGGCTTCCCCGTCCTCTGCGACAAGCCGCTGACCCTCACGCTGGACGAGGCCGTCCGCCTGGCCGCGCTGGTGCGGGAGACGGGGCTCCCCTTCGGCCTCACGCACAATTACACCGGCTATCCGATGGTGAAGGAGGCGCGCGCCCGCGTCGCCGCCGGGGACTTGGGCGCGGTGCGGAAAGTCGTCGCCGCCTATCCGCAGGGCTGGCTGGCCGCGCGGATCGAAGCCGGCGGCCAAAAGCAGGCCGACTGGCGCACCGACCCCGCGCGCGCGGGCCTGAGCTGCTGCATGGGCGACATCGGCACCCACGCGGAGAACCTGGCCGAATACGTCACCGGCCTCCGGCTGGAGGCGGTCTGCGCCGACCTCGCCACCTTCGTCCCCGGCCGCCCGCTGGACGACGACGGCAGCGTGCTTCTCCGCTTCCGCGGCAGCGCGCGCGGCGTCCTCCACGCCACCCAGGTGGCGGCGGGGGAGGAGAACGGCCTTTCCCTCCAGGTCTACGGGGAGAAAGGCTCCCTCCACTGGCGGCACGAGGAGCCGAATAGCCTCACCCTCCTCTGGCCCGACCGGCCCCGGGAGATCGTCCGCGCGGGCGCGGGCCCGCTCAGCGAGGCGGCCCGCCGCCACACGCGGCTGCCCGCCGGCCATCCGGAGGGATTCCTGGAAGCCTTCGCCAACCTTTATCGCAACTTCGCCGCCGCGCTCCGCGCGCGCGCGGCGGGAGAGGCGCCCGATCCCGCGCTCGACTTCCCCGGCGTGGCGGACGGGGTGCGCGGCATGGCCTTCCTGGAAGCCGTCGTCGCCTCCTCCCTCGGCGAGAAGAAGTGGCAACCGGTCGCCGATCCGCTTAGCTAGAGAACCCATGCGCCCCGTCACCCTCTTCACCGGCCAGTGGGCCGACCTGCCGCTGGAAACCCTGGCCGCCAAGGCGAAGGCCTTCGGCTACGACGGGCTGGAGCTGGCCTGCTGGGGCGACCACTTCAACGTGGGCCGCGCCCTGCGCGAGCCGGGCTACGCCGCCGGGCAGCGGGCGCTCCTGGCCCGGCACGGCCTCCAAGTCCACGCGCTTTCCAACCACCTCGTCGGCCAGGCGGTGGCCGACCGGATCGACGCCCGGCACCAGGCGATCCTGCCGCCCCACGTCTGGGGCGACGGCGACCCGGCGGGCGTCCGCCGCCGCGCGGCGGAGGAAATGATCGCCACCGCCCGGGCGGCCCGCCTCCTGGACGTCCCGGTGGTCAACGGCTTCACCGGCAGCCCGATCTGGCACCTCCTCTATTCCTTCCCCCCCGTCCCGCCCGCCGCGCTGGAGGAGGGCTTCGCGGAGACGGCCCGCGCGTGGAAGCCGGTCCTCGACGCCTTCCAGGCGGAGGGGATCCGCTTCGCCCTGGAAGTCCACCCGACGGAGATCGCCTTCGACACCGCCAGCGCGGCCCGCTTCCTCGACGCCCTCGGCGGCCATCCCGCCTTCGGCTTCAACTACGACCCGAGCCACCTGGCCTACCAGGGCGTCGACTACCTCGGCTTCCTCGACCGCTTCGCCGGCCGGATCTTCCACGTCCACGTGAAGGACGTGGCCTGGGGCGCGCCGAACGAGGCGGGCGTCTTCGGCGGCCACCTCCCCTTCGGCGACGCGCGGCGCGCCTGGGACTTCCGCTCGCCGGGCCGGGGCGGCGTCGACTTCGAGGCGATCCTGCGGCGCCTCAACCGGATGGGCTACGCCGGGCCGCTCTCCGTCGAGTGGGAAGATCCCGGCATGGACCGGGAGCACGGCGCGGCGGAGGCCGCCGCCTTCGTCCGGCGGCTCGATTTCCCGCCCGCCGCCCAGGCCTTCGACGCCGCCTTCGAAAAGAATGCCAAGCGGTAGCCTCCTGACTCTCGACGCGCTGCGGGCCGAAACGCCCGGCTCCAGCCAGGGCCGGGCCGATTACGCCGTCCTGGGCCACCCCGTCGGCCACTCCCTTTCCCCCCGCATGCACGCCGCCGCCTTCGCGGAGGCGGGGATCGCCGCCCGCTACGCCGCCCTCGACGCCCCGCCGGAACGGCTGGAGGAAGCGTTGGAACTCCTCGTCGAAAAAGGCTTCCGGGGCTGGAACGTCACCGTCCCCCACAAGCAGGCCGTCCACGCCTGGCTGGCGGCGCGCGGCACGCTCGCCCCCTCCGCCGTGGAGGCGGGCGCGGTGAACACCGTCGCGCGCGCGGAGGCGGGGGACCGGCTCACCGGCCACAGCACGGACGGCGCGGGCTGGGAGCGGGCCGTCCGGGAAGCCTTCGGCCTGGAGCTGCGGGGCCTCGACCTCCTTCTCCTCGGCGCGGGCGGCTCCGGCCTCACCCTGGCCCGCCGGGCCGCCGCCGCCGGGTGCCGGACGCTGCGCGTCGCCAACCGGAACCCGGAGCGGCTCGACGCCCTGCGCGGTCTTTCCTTCGAGGCTGTGCCCTGGGAGCCCGGCGCCCTGGCGGACGCCGCCGCGGCCAGCGCGCTGGTCGTCCAGACCACCACCCTCGGCCTTGGCGGAGCGGAAGAGGCGCCCCCCCTGGCCGCCTTTCCCGCCGGGCCCGCCTATTACGACATCGTCTACGGCGCGGCGCCGACGCCCTTCCTGCGCGCCGCCGACGCCGCCGGGGCGCGGACGGCCGACGGCCGCTCGATGCTCCTTCACCAGGGGGCCCTGGCCTGGGAGCTTTGGACCGGCCGCCCCGCCCCCCTGGAAACCATGCGCCGCGCCCTCTCTTCATGAACGACCCCCTCCTCTTCCTCTTTCCCCGGCTGGCCGAGGCGCACGCCGCCGCCCTCCCCATCCTCCTTCTCTATTACGCCGCCGTCGGCGCCTGCCTCGGCTCCTTCCTCAACGTCTGCGTCTATCGGATCCCGCTGGGCCTCTCCGTCCTCCGCCCGCCCTCCTCCTGCGCCGCCTGCGGGCGGCCGATCCCGATCCGCTACAACATCCCCATCTTCGGCTGGCTTTGGCTCCGGGGCCAAAGCGCCTGCTGCCGGACGCCGATCGACGCCCGCTATTTCTGGGTGGAGCTCCTTTCCGCGCTCGTCCTCCCCGCCCTCTTCCTGCGCTACGCCTGGCCGGAGGCCCTGGCTTACGGCTTCTTCTTCTTCCTCCTGGCGGCGGCCAGCCTCATCGACCTGGACCATTTCCTGATCCCCGACCGGATCAGCTGGGGCGGCATGGCGGCGGGCGTGGCCCTGGGCGCGCTGCTTCCCTCCCTCCACGGGGAGGCGTCCGCGCTGGGCGGCTTCAACGCGGCGCTGCGCGGGGCGTTCTGGGGCGGCGCGGTCCTGTGGCTCGTCGTCCTGGCAGGCGCGAAGGCGTTCAAGAAAGAGGCGATGGGCCTGGGCGACGTGAAGTTCCTGGCCGCCATCGGCGCGTTCCTCGGCTGGCGGAGCGTCTTCTTTGTCGTCGCGGTCTCCTCGATCCTCGGCTCCCTCTACGGCCTCCTCATGCTCCTGCGGCGCCGCTCCATCTGGGGAACGCGCATCCCCTACGGCCCGTTCCTGGCGCTCGCCGCCGCGCTCTGGCTTTTCGGCGGGAAGGAGCTGGCAACGGCCCTGTGGCGGGGCTGGACGGTCCGCTAGGCCAGGGGAGCGGTCCAAACGGCCCCCCGACGCATCGTACCCCGCGATTTCCGGGGGTACCGGGGGGTCAAGGGTTTTGCCGAAAAAAAGTACGCGGCGGCGGGCTCAATTTTCTTGCGGGGTCCCGTACGATCCTTAGGGTCTCCCCTCCTGCTCATGATGGTTTTTGGAGTCGAGGTTTCGCGCGCAGTTCGGTCCGAAAAGGACAGCCTCCCTCCCTCTTCCCGCGCCCCGATTTTTCACGAAAAGTACATAAAAACAAAGGGTGTGAATAACTCGGGCTTTTCCCGCCGCGCGATGGCCGCCTTGTCGGAAAACCGCATCACGCCGATCGCCTTTTTGGGGGCGGCTTGCGGAAATTTAATTGGAAGTCTCTTTCGGAAAATGGGTTCTGAAAGCTTTTCCGAGTTGGCGCGGCAGGCCGAAAACGGCATCCGCCTTGCTTGGTAAAGAATCCCGGTCGCGAATAAGTTGTGAGTAAATCGTCTCCCGTCCTGCCGCCCAAGGAGTTATGGGCCGCCATCTGCGCCGAGCTTGCGGAGCTGGTTTCGGCCGACGCCGTCACCCGCTGGTTTGCCCCCCTCCACGTGGAGGCCGTCTCCGGCGCGACGCTCACCCTCCGCGCCACCAACAGCATTTACCAATACTGGGTCGAGGAGAACTACCTGCCCCAGCTCAAGTCGGTCGCCGGGCGGCTTCTTCAGCAGAAAAATCTTAAGATCAAGTTCGCCGCCCCCGCGGAGTCCGCCGCGCCCAAGGCCTCCCCGGCGGGCCCCGTCGAGTCGGTCCCCTTGACCGGCTCCCTTTTCCCCGACGACGGCAAGACTCCCGCCGAGTCCCCCCTGGCCCTGGCCGAATCGGCCGCGCCGACCGGCCTGAACCCCCGCCACACCTTCGACCTCTTCGTCGTGGGGCCGAACAACGAGTTCGCCGCCGCCGCCGCCAAGGCCGTCGCCGACGCCCCGGCGCGGAACTTCAACCCCCTCTTCATCCACGGCAGCGTGGGCCTGGGCAAGACGCACCTGATGCAGGCCATCGGCAACCAGCTCTCCCAGAAGAAGAAGCACTTTAAGATCAAGTACGTCACCTCGGAACAGTTCACCAACGAGTTCATCGCCGCCATCCAGCACGGCGACCTGGCGAAGTTCCGCAAGCGCTACCGGCAGGTCGACGCCCTCCTGATCGACGACGTCCAGTTCCTGGCCGGCAAGGACCGCTCCCAGGAAGAGTTCTTCCACACCTTCAATTCCCTCTTCGACGGCAGCAAGCAGATCGTCATGACCTGCGACAGCCCCCCCTCGGAGATCTCCAATATCGAAAAGCGGCTCTCCTCCCGCTTCGAATCCGGCCTGACCGCCGAGATCATGACCCCGGGCATCGAGACCCGGCTGGCCATCCTCCGGCACAAGATGGCCTCCATGAAGGTCTCCCTGCCGGACGAGATCCTCACCTTCATCGCCGACCGGGTGAAGACGAACATCCGCCGCCTGGAAGGGGCGCTGACCCGCGTCGGAGCCTACGCCTCCCTCCACGGCCGCGCGCTGACCCTGGCCCAGGCGGAGGTGCTCCTGAAAGACCTTCTCCAGCATGAGTCGTCCGCCGCCGTCACCATCGACGCCATCCAGCGCCGCGTGGCCGAGGCCTACGACATCCGCCTGGCCGACATGACCAGCAAGCGGCGGCCCGCCCACATCGCCCTGCCCCGGATGGTCGCCATGTATCTGAGCCGCCGGCTGACCCGCTGCTCCCTGGTGGAGATTGGCGACGCCTTCGGCGGCCGCGACCACGGCACGGTCATCCATGCCCAGAAGACGATCGACGCCAAGCTCACCGCCGACGGGGGCCTGCGCCAGCAGGTCGAGGCCCTGGTGGCGAAGCTTTCCACCTGAGTTCTCCGGGCGCGGCCGGACGCCGCGCGAAGAGGACGTGGGAGGGACGACATCAATCCCACGGCCCCGTGCCGACGCACTCAACTGAGCCGGAACGGCATAAGGCGGCCATAAGCCACGCGCCAGCGTGCGCGCAACGCCTCCCGGACAAAGGCTTACAGACGCAAGGGGGGACGGGCGTCCCCCCTTGGATCCCCCTCCCAGTCGGCCCGGCCCTGGCAGGATGGCCAATCGGTCCGGGTTACTCGCACACGGAGATGTGAAGAACTCCGGGAATGCGCCAATAAGGCCGATAACCGCCCTCTTTCCCGCGCGCCTCTCTATTCGCTTGCAACTTTTTCACATCTCGGGTGTCCTCTAACCGCGTGATCGGCAGTCCGTTAGGCCAGTTGGGCCACTCATTCACACCGTGAAGAAGAAGGAGATCCCTTTACCATTTCAAAATCTCTTCTTAAAACGTGTGCCGTTCTGAATAGGTTCCCCCTTTTTATATGAAATGTATCATCAGCAAGCAGGCTCTCCTGGATGGGCTCCAGGTTGTCCAGAACGTGGTCACCACGCGCACCACGCTCCCCATTCTCTCCAACGCCCTGCTGAAGGTCGATAACGGCAAGCTGATCGTCGCCGCGACCGACCTCGACGTCGGCGTCCGCGCGGTGGTCGACGCCACGGTCGAAAAGCCCGGCGCCACCACCCTCCCCGCCCGCCGCCTCTTTTCCATTGTCCGCGAGCTGCCCGCCGCCGAGGTGACCATCGAGGTCGACGCCAAGCACAACGCCCTCGTCCGCTCCGGCTCCTCCTACTTCCGCATCCTGGGCCTGCCCGAGGAGGAATACCCCGCGTTTCCCAAGACGGACGGGGCCAAGGTCTTCAAGCTCACCCAGGGCGTGTTCCGGGAGATGCTTAAGAAAACCTCCTACGCCATGTCCCAGGACGAGAGCCGCTACGTCCTCAACGGCGTCCTCCTCTCCTTCAAGGAGAACAAGCTCACCGTGGTGGCCACCGACGGCCGCCGCCTGGCCCTGGTCGAGCAGGAGCTCGACTTCCCCCCCAGCAATGAGAGCGAGGTGATCCTCCCCACCAAGGCGGTCAACGAGCTGCAGCGCGTCCTGGGCGGCGACGAGCCCCTGACCGTCTACCTTTCCGAGAACCAGATCGTCTTCGACCTGGGAAAGATCGTCCTTCTCTCCAAGCTGATCGACGGCAAGTACCCCAACTACCGCCAGGTCATCCCGGCGGAAGCCAAGGAGCGGATCGTCCTGGACCGGGAAATCCTGCTGGGCGCCGTCCACCGCGTCTCCCTGTTGGCCAGCGACAAGTCGACCTCCGTGAAATTCGGCTTCTCCAAGAACAACCTGGAGATCAGCGTGAACACGCCCGACGTCGGCGAGGCCAAGGAATCGATCTCCGTCAATTACAAGGGGAAGGACTTCACCATCGCCTTCAATCCCTATTTCCTCCTGGATCCCTTGAAGAACCTCGACGCGGACGAGATCTACTTCGACTTCATCGACGAGCTTTCCCCCGGCGTCATCAAGTACCAGAAGCCCTTCCTCTACGTGATCATGCCGATGCGGACCGCCTAGGAGGCTTCGCGCATGGAATACGCCCTTTGCGGCCGCAGCGGCCTGCGGCTGCCGCGCATTTCCCTGGGCCTGTGGCAGAACTTCGGCCGGCATCACCCCTTCGAAAACGGGCGGGCGATGCTCCGGCGGGCCTTTGAGCTGGGCGTCACCCACTTCGACCTGGCGAACAACTACGGCCCCCCGCCCGGCGCGGCGGAGGAAGCCTTCGGCCGCATCCTCAAGCTCGACTTCGCGGGCCGCCGGGACGGGATGGTGATCGCCACCAAGGCCGGCTACCGGATGTGGGACGGCCCCTACGGGGACGGCGGCTCCCGCAAATACCTTTTGGCCAGCCTCGACCAAAGCCTGGCCCGGCTGGGCCTCGACTACGTCGACATCTTCTATTCCCACCGGCCCGACCCGGAGACGCCGCTGGAGGAGACAATGGGGGCGCTCGACCACGCCGTCCGCTCCGGCAAGGCGCTCTACGCCGGCATTTCCAACTATTCCCCGGAGCAGACTGCCGCCGCGTCCGCCATTCTCCGCCGTCTGGGCACCCCCTGCCTGATTCACCAGCCCCGCTACAGCCTCTTTTCCCGCGAGCCGGAAGCGGGCCTTTTCTCCACCCTGGAAGAGGAGGGGATCGGCTGCATCGTCTTTTCCCCCCTGGCCCAGGGCGTCCTGGGCGGGCGCTACCGGGAGGGGATCCCCGCCGACTCCCGCATCGGGCACGGCAGCGCCAGCCTCCGCCGGGACGACGCGCAGCTCGCCGCGCGCGTCGCCATTGCCCGGAAGCTGGAGCCGCTGGCCGCCCGCCGGGGCCAAAGCGTGGCCCAGCTGGCCGTTGGCTGGATCCTCCGCCAGAAGGCGGTGACCTCCGTCCTCATCGGGGCGAGCCAGGCCTCCCAAATCGAGGAACTCTGCGCCGTGCCGGAACAGCCCCCGCTTTCCCCGGCGGAGCTGGCGGAGATCGAGGCGCTGGCCGCCCCGGCCGCAATAAATTTTTAGGCTGCGCGGACGTCCGGTTCGGGCAAAATAAAGACCATGCATCCCCACGGCCACACGCGCGTTTTCCTCATCCGCCACGGCGCGACGACGCTTTCCGCCGAGGACCGCTTCGCCGGGGAGACCGACGTGCCGCTTTCCGACGAGGGCCGCCACCAGGTCCGCCGCCTGGCCAAGCGCCTCTCCGGGGAAAAGATCTCCGCCGTCTACGCCTCCCCCCTGGGGCGGACGATGGAGACCGCCCGCATCCTGGCCGAGCCGCACCAGCTTGAAGTCCGGCCCCGCGACGCCTTCAAGGAAATCTCCCACGGCCGCTGGGAGGGCCTGACCCGCCGGGAAGCGCAGAACCAGTATCCCGAGGAAATGGCCAATTGGGAAAAGGACCCCTACACCTTCGCCCCGGAGGGCGGAGAAAGCGGCCTGGGCGTCACCGCCCGCGCCCTGCCGGAACTCATCAACGTCGTCCGCGAGCACCAGGGGAAAGTCATCCTCATTGCCTCCCACAAGGCGACGATCCGCCTCCTCCTGAGCTCCCTCCTGGGCTTCGACCCGCGCCGCTACCGGGACAACCTCGACCAGAGCCCGGCGGCGCTCAACATCGTCGACTTCAAAGACCCGGCCCACTCCCGCCTGACCCTCTTCAACGACACCTCCCACTACGCCGAATCCGGCGGGGCGATCCCGGCCTTTCCGAAGAGCCGCCTCTCCAGCTGGTGGAGCTCCCTTAAGAGCTAAGGAAGGCGTCGAGCCACGCCGTGAGGAGCCGCCGCGCCGCCGGGGCGTGGAGGACCGCCTGGGCTTTCAGCGCCGCCGCGTCCTGAACGTAGCGGCCCCCGCCCGCCAGCTCGGCCCCGCACGCACCGCTCAAGTCGCCCAGGGTTTCCGGGCCCAGCTCCGGGTGGAACTGCCAGCCCAGGACGCGATCCCCGTAAAGGAATCCCTGTTCCGCGCAGGCCGCGCTGCTCCCCAGGCGGAGCGCGCCGGGCGGAAGGGAGAAGGTGTCGCCGTGCCAATGAAGGACGGCCTGCTCCGCGGGCAAAAAGGGAAAGCGGGCGCGCGCTTCCGGCGTGAAGGAAACGGGGAACCAGCCGATCTCCCGCTCCCGGTTTTGCGTCACCCGCGCGCCGAGCGCGTCGGCCAAAAGCTGCGCGCCCAGGCAGACGCCCAGGAGCCGAGTGCCCCGGGCGATCTCCCCCTCCAGAAAACGGGTCTCCGCCGCCAGCCAGGGATGGTCCCGGTGCTGGTAGATGTTTTGCGGGCCGCCCATGAGGACGCAGGCGTCGAAGCTCCCGGGTTCCGGCAGCGGCGCGCCGTCCCAGAGCGGCACGGGCAGGAGAACGTGGCCCCGCGCGGCGGCCCAATCCCCGATCGCCGCGGGCCCCTCGAACGGGGCGTGGGTCAGGACGGCCAGGCGCATGAGGGCAGCCTATCGGCGCGGCCAAGTTTGCCAAGCGCCCCGCGCCGGGGCATGGTGGCGGGCCGATGCTCCGCCGCCTCCGGCTCCTCCGCTTCCGCTGCCACGAGCGGCTCGACTGGGAGCCCGCGCCCGGCCGCAACGAATTGCGCGGAGCCAACGGCCGGGGCAAAACCTCCATCCTGGAGGCCGTCCACTACCTGGGCCGGCTGCGCTCCTTCCGCACCGGCCAGCCGCGGGAGCTGGCCCAGTTCCGGGAAGGGGAGCCGCCCGGATTCGCCATCGAGGCGGAGCACGAACGCGAGGGCCGCGTGGAAAAACTCGCCGTCCGCTGGGAGAACGGGACGCGCTGCTGGAGCATCGACGGCGACGAGACGGTGCCGCTGGCCGATTTTTGGGGACGCCTGCCCGCCGTCCTTTGCAGCGCGGAAGACGGCGTTCTCCTGCGCGGACCGGCGGCGCGCCGCCAGGCCTGGCTTGACAGCCTGCAGAGCTTCGCCGCGCCCGCCCACCTGCCCGCCGTCCAGCGGTACAATGCCGTCCTGCGCCAGCGCAACGCCTGGCTGCGCCAGCCGGGCCACCCGGAAGTCGGCGCGGTGCTGACCGCCCAGATTTTGGAGGCGGGGGAGCGGGTCGTCGCCGGGCGGCGCGCGGCGGCGGAGACGGCGGCCCGGCTGGCGGAGCCGCTCCTGGAAGCCTTCTTCGGCGGGAAGGGGACCTGCGCCTTCCGCTACCGGCCGAACAAGGAAGCCCCCTCCGACCAGGAGCGCCGCCTGGGCCGCAGTCTGGCGGGGCCGCACCGGGACGAGTGGGAGATCCTCTGGAACGGGAAGCCGGCGGGCCGCTTCGGATCAGAAGGGGAGCAGCGGCTGGCCGCCCTCCTTCTGCGCCTGATCGAGGCGCACCATCTTAAGATTTGCCGGGAGGCGTGGCCCCTCTTCCTCATCGACGACGCGCTGACGCCGCTCGATCCCGCGCGGCGGCTGACGTGGGAAATGCTCCTGCCGCCGGAGGCGCAGGTGATCCAGGCGGGCACCGCCGCGCCGGGCGAGGCCGGGCTGGCGGGGGCGGCCTTTTGGGAGGTCGGCCCGGGGCGGTGCGCGCCCGCGCGGGCCTGAAGATCAGCGGGTGTGGGCGGCGTCCCACGCGTTTTCCGCGTTGGCATACCGCGCGCGGCGGAGTTCCAGGGCGGAGACGGTAAAAGGCTCGAAGCCTTCGTTCACGCAGGAATATTTGCCGCGCCCCGCGGGAGAGCAGGTGGTCTGGTACTCCTTGCCGTTTTCGTCTTCCCAGGTCACGGGGCTGTTCTGCGTCTCGGCTTTTCCCAGGAGATGGGCGATGCCGATTTCCCGCTCGTCGGCGATGGGGATGGGCGTTTCGCCTTTGTTGATAAAGTCGGCTCGGTTGAGGAGCACGGGCGAAATCACCGGGGTGATGTCGTTCGCAGCGGCTTGCTGTTCCGCGGGGGTATGAGCCGCATCCCAAGCTTTGGCGACCGATTCATAGCGAGCGTGCCTCGCTTCGTCGGCAGAGAGGAAGAAAGGCTTCTGAAATTGGGGCTGGTCTTGGGGCGCAATGGAGTTTCCGGTTTTGCCGGAAAACGCCTGGCCTAAGCGCGTGGCGGTGGAAGAAGAGCCTCCGGCGGAAAGAATCTTTTGTTCCAGCTCCGCTCTCACTTTGGGGTCGGCCGCATGGCTGGGATAGCAGGTGGCGGAATCTCCAGAGATGCGGCAAATGACGGAAAGAGGCGCCCCGGCCCGCATGATTGTGAAGGGAAGCCCGCCGTTTTCGGCGCGCTGGAAGCGCTCCGCGATTTCCCGTTCCCGCCGGGAGGGGGCGGCCTCCAGGGGCTTGCCCTTTAAAAGGGCGTCTGAACGCAGGACCGGATCGCTATTCCGCAGGGGTTCCAGCCACGCTTTTCGTTCCGCCAAGGCTTCGTTTTTCTGTTGGTTTTGCCCCAGCCAGCCCGCAAACGCGAAAAAGCCGACGCCAGCCAGACCGGTAATGACCACGGCTTTAAGGAATTGAAACGGAGAACCGCCTCCTCCTTCAGGGGGGCCGCCCCCGACGCGCTGGTAGGTAAATCCGTCGCTGCCTCGATAAAGGTTGCTCATAAAGCAATTGGTTGTGGGTACGTAATTCGCCTATTGCTGCCCGAAATGCCCCGAAAAAGGCGGCGGTTTAAAGAGGGGAAGTTAATTCCCGGCCACCGCCGGGGCGGCCGCCTCGATCCGCAGGAGGTGGCGGACGGGTTGGACGGCGGCGGCGGCCGCGTCGAAAAGGGCGCGGTCCTCTTCCAGGGCGCGGGTGCGGATGGCTTCCAGCTTGGCGGCGTCCCCCGGGAAGCCCTCCGCGTAGGCGGCGTAATGATGAAGGAGGTCTTTGACCAGGAAGACTTCATGGGCCTGCTGCAGGCGGACGAGGGCGTCGACGCGGCGGAAGGGGGCGCTGAGGGGATTTTCCGGAAACTCCTGCGCCAGGTTGATGCCGCGTCCCAGGGAGGCCGCGTCGAAGTCCTTGGCCTGGCTTCCCCAGGTGACGCGCGCGCGGGGCGCGCCCAGCCCCCGGACGACGAGGACGAAGCGGTTCAGGTCGGCGGTAAAGGGCAGGACTTTGAGGACTCCCGCCGCTTCCGGCGGAACCAGGAAGGGGTAGCGGGAGCTTTCGACCTCCAGGACGCCGTCCTTGAAGGAAAGGATCTGGTGCCCGGGGGAGGCGGTGGCCTGCTGGGTGCCGCAGTCGAGGGTGAGGGTGGCGATCTCCCCGTCGCAGCCGAGGGCCTGGAGGAAGGCCTGCGCGATGACGAGTTGGCCCTCGGGCCCGGGATGGACGCCGTCGCCGCCGGCCAGGGAGTAATTGGCGCCGTAGGCGGCCTTGGCCTTCTCCATGGTCTGGAGCATGAGGGTGTGGACGTCGGCGAAGGAGAGGCCATCCGCCTGGGAGAGGTTGCGGGCGATTTCCCCCAGGGCGCCGAGGGTCTGGTTGTAGGCGACGGCGTCGACGTTGGGGCGGTGGAAGGCGGCAGGATCGACCGCGCCGGGGCCGCCGACGACCACGGAGCGGACGCCCGCCAGCCGCGCCGCGTCGATGATGCCGCGCAGGCTGCGGCGGTAGTCTTCCGCGGCGCTCCGGCGGACGGGGAGGTAGCCGCCGTCGTTCATGCCGTAGCAAAGGGTCAGGACGGTGGGCTGGAAGGGCAGGAGGTCGGTCCCCATGCGGGCCAGGAAGCCGGCGGCGGTCTCCCCGTTCCAGCCAAGCTGGACGACGCGCAGCCCCGGCACCGGCTGGCACATGAGGAGGTAGTCCTCCACGTAGGCGGAGTAGAGGCGCTGCTCGGTGATCGAGTCGCCGCAGAGGGCCAGGACGTCGTCCGGGCGGAGGAGAGACTCCGCCCTTGCGGCCAGGGAAAGCAGGGCCGGAAGGAGAAGGAGGAGAAGAAGCGGCCTCATGCGCCGAGGTTTTCCTGCCCGGCGGAGATGAGGCGGTCGACGTCGACGTTTTCCTCCACCAGCCGCTGGATGAGGGAGATCTTTTCCCGGTCGGCGGATTCGGTCTTCACCGTCATGCGGTTGATCTGGCTGGCGGCGGTGTAGCTGTCGCAGGCGCAGGCGATGTAGGGGAGATCGGCCTGGCAGAGGAAGCGCAGGACGCCGGAGCTGGGGAGGATGCCGTCGACCAGGACGACGCCCGCCAGGAGGCCGCGCTTTTCCGAGCGGTAGATCTGCGCGGCGGTGAGGATCATGTCCTCCCGGTCGCCGGAGGTGATGAGGAGGCTCTGCTCCCCCAGGTATTTCTCCACCTGGTAGGAGGACATGGCGCCGATGACCACCTTGCCGACGGGGCGCCGCCGGTGGTCGGCCCCGGCGAGGAACTCGCCCTTCAGCTGGTGGCAGATCTGCTCCAGGGTGGGGCTGCGCAGCTCCTGGTGCAGCGGGATGGTGCCCAAAAGCGGCAGGCCCATGCGCTCGAGGCCCTCGCGGACGTAGGGGATGAGGTCGGCCTTTTCCGGCACGATCTTGTTGATGATCGCGCCGATGACTTTTACGCCGAATTTCTCGAAGAGGGCCAGGTTCATGGCGATCTCGTCGATGGGCCGGCCGATGCCGCCCTGGCTGACGATGACGACCTGCGCGCCGAGGAGCTTGGCCACCTGCGCGTTGGAAAGCTCGAAGACGCTGCCCACGCCCGCGTGGCCGGTGCCCTCGATGATGACGAAGTCCTTTTCCCAGGCCGCCTCGTCGAAGGCCTCCCGGACGCGCTGGTGCAGGTCGGCCACGTTGCGGTTCTTGAGGAAGCGGCGGGTGAAGTCGGGCTCGACGGCGATGGGGCTCATGGCGCGCAGCGGGGTGCGCACGCCGTAGGTGTCGTTCATGAGGACGGTGTCCTCGTCGACCTTCACCCCCTCCACCTCCACGAAGCGCTGGCCGACGGGCTTGATGTAGCCGATGCGGGAGAAACGCTTTTGCAGCGCGGCGAAGAGGCCCAGGGAGGTGGTGGTCTTCCCGTCGTCCTGCCGGGTGGCGGCGACGAAGATGCGCGGCGTGTGGTGGTTGCGGACCTCGGGGGACATTCAGTCGGCGGTGGGCACCGGCGCGCCCTGGTCGGGATAGAGGTTGCGGTAGGCGATGGCCTGCAGGGCGACGATGGCGGCCGCGCCCAGGATGTCCTGGACGGTGGCGCCCCGGGAGACTTCCGCCGCGGGCTTGTCCAGGCCCAGGAGGATCTGGCCGTAGGCGTCGGCGCGGGCCAGCCGCTCGACGAGCTTGGCGGCGATGTTGCCGCTGGCCAGGTCCGGGAAGACCAGGACGTTGGCCCGGCCCGCCACGGCGCCGTCCAGCCCCTTGACGCGGGCGACCTCCGGGACCAGGGCGGCGTCCGCCTGCAGCTCCCCGTCGATCTCGAAGCCCAGGCCCGCCGTGGCCGACCGCTCCCGCGCCAGCGCGGCGGCGGCGACGACCTTCTCCGCCTCCTCCGTCTGGGCGCTGCCCTTGGTGGAGTAGGAGAGGAAGGCGATGCGCGGCGGCCGGCCGGTGAGCTGCCGCATGAGGCGGCCGGACTCGATGGCGATGAGGGCCAGCTGCTCCACGCTGGGGCGCGGGATCACCGCGCAGTCGGCGAAGCAGAAGAGGCCCTCCTCCCCGTACGTCGAGTTGGGGACGTGCAGGAGCATGGCGCCGAAGATCGACTTGGTCCCCGGCAGGGGGCGGATGATCTGGAAGAGGGGCCGCAGGAGGCTGCCGGAAGCGGTGGTCAACCCGCCGACGAGGCCGTCCGCCTGCCCGTGGCCGATCATGAGGGAGGCGAAGTAGTTCGGGTTGGTGACGATGCGCATGGCCTCCGCCTGGGCCATCGACTTGTAGCGGGGCAGCGCGGTGAGGGATTTGAGGAAGAGGGGGATGTCCTCCGCCTCCCGCGGATCGATCAGGTGGATGCGGTGGAGGGAGACGCCGTGGGCCTCCGCCTGGCGGGCGATCTCCGCCTTTTCCCCCAATAGGATGGCGACGCCCAGCTTCCTGGCGACATACTCCGCCGCCGCCTGGAGGACCCGCGGCTCGTGGCCGTCGGGGAAGACGATGCGCTTCGGGTGGCGCTCCACCTTGCCAAAGACCGATTCAAGGAGCTTCATTTCCCGGGCGGAGTCTAAAGGTTATTTCGGCGGGTGTCATCTTCCGGGGAGCCGTTTTTCAGGTGGATTTGCGGCACGTGAATTGCTTGCATGGGCGCTTTCGCTAACCCAACCAACGGAGAAATATGGCCAAATTCAAGCGGTGTACGTCGGGCAAGGAAGTCCTTGCCTACATTAAGGAAAACAACATCAAGCTGGTGGACTTCAAGTTCGCCGACCTCCTGGGCACCTGGCAGCACTTCACCACCACCCTGGACGAGGTGAGCGAGGAAATGTTCACCGAAGGCCTGGGCTTCGACGGCTCCTCCATCCGCGGCTGGCGCGGCATCGAGGCCTCCGACATGCTGGTCGTCCCCGATCCGGCCACCGCCTTCGTCGACCCCTTCAACACGGAGCCGGTTCTCTCCCTGACCTGCACCGTCTACGACCCCATCTCCAAGCAGACTTACAACCGCGACCCGCGCGCCATCGCCATCCGCGCCGAGAAATATCTGAAGGATACCGGCATCGGCGACACCGCCTACTTCGGCCCGGAGGCCGAGTTCTTCGTCTTTGACGACGCCCGCTTCGACTCCAAGCCGAACGCCGCCTTTTACTCTCTGGACTCCATCGAGGCCGTCTGGAACAGCGGCCGCGACGAAATGCCGAACCTGGCCGCCAAGATCCCCTACAAGGGCGGCTACCTCCCCGTCCCCCCCGCCGACACGCAGCAGGACCTCCGCAACGAGATGTGCCTGGTCATGGAAGCCCTGGGCATCCGCCTGGAGCGCCACCACCACGAGGTGGCCACCGCCGGCCAGGCGGAGATCGACATCCGCTTCGACACCCTGCTCCGCACGGGCGACGCGATGATGATCTACAAGTACGTCGTCAAGAACGTGGCCCGCAAGTACGGCAAGACCGCCACCTTCATGCCGAAGCCCCTCTTCGGCGACAACGGCTCGGGCATGCACACCCACCAGTCCATCTGGAAGGACGGCAAGCCCCTCTTCGCCGGCGACGGCTACGCGGGCCTGAGCCAGACGGCCCTCTACTACATCGGCGGCATCATCAAGCACGCCAAGGCGCTGACCGCCATCACCAACCCGACGACCAACAGCTTCAAGCGCCTGGTCCCGGGCTACGAGGCGCCGGTCAACTTCTGCTACTCGGCGCGCAACCGCTCCGCCGCGATCCGCATCCCGACCTATTCCGACAACCCGAAGGCCAAGCGCATCGAGTTCCGCACCCCGGACCCGGCGGCCAACATCTATCTGGCCTGCGCCGCCCAGCTCATGGCGGGCCTTGACGGCATCCAGAACAAAATCGACCCCGGCGCGGCTCTGGACAAGAACCTCTACGAGATGAGCCACGAGGAGCTGAAGAAGGTGCCCAGCGCGCCCGATTCCCTCATCGGCGCCGTCCACGCGCTGGAAGAGGACCACGCCTTCCTGCTGAAGGGCGACGTCTTCACCACCGACGTGATCGAGACGTTGCTCGACCTGCGCCGGAAGGACTACGACACCCTGCGCCTGCGGCCGCACCCGATCGAGTTCTCCATGTACTACGACGTCTAAGACGTCGCGGTTGCGAAAAAAAAGGCGCGCGGGAAACCGCGCGCCTTTTTTATTGCCGCGGCGGGGCCCTACGGCCGCTTCTCGTACGCGGAGTAGGGGAAGAGGTAGTTCTTCCCGTCCCGCACCTGGACGGAGCCGGTGACCACGACCGGCGTGTCGATGCCCGCCCGGAAGTAGTCGTGCGGATGGAAGGAGGCGGGCAGGTAATAGATTTTGTCCGGCGCGTGGTCCTGCGGGACCTTCAGGACGCTGACCTCCCCGGATTGGTGCTCTCCGCCGACCCAATAGGTGCGGGTGCCCAGGCCCTCCAAAGTCACCGTCCGGCGCGCCGTCTGAACGACGGGGAATTCCGCCTTCGCCGCCCGGGCGGCTGGAAGGAAGGCCAGCAAGAGGCCCAGGACAAGGAGGCGCCTCATTGCGGGAAATGAGCCTTGAGGACCTCGCCCGCCTTGCCGATGGCGGCGACGAGGCCGCCGGTGAAATCCCCCTCCCGGAAGCGGGCGGCGGCCGCCGCGCCGATCGCCTCCCAGGCCGCCGTGCCCGCCTGGGCGTGGACGGCCTCATCCCCCAGGACGGCGTACGTGCGGGAGCGCGGCGCGACGAAGAGGAGGACGGCGTTGCGCTGGGCGTGGTGGAAGAGGCCGAAGCGCAGGAAGTGCCGCCGCGCGGCTTCCAGGGCGTCGGGCTCCGGCCGGGGGCTGACGTAGACGCGGACATGGCCGGTGGTGCCGGCTTCCGCCGCGGCCAGGGCGGCCAGGACCGCCGCATGGTCGATCTTTGCCAGGAATTTCCGGTGGCGGGAAAAGAGGGGCTTCATTTTACCAGCTCCCCCCCGCGCCGCCGCCGCCGAAGCGGCCGCCGCCCCCGCTAAAGCCGTCTCCGTCGTCTCCCCGCCCCCAGCGTCCCAGCGTGTAGCCGGTGCCAAAGCCGGTGCCGAAGCCGCCCGCGCTGTAGTAGGCCCCGCCGCCCCGGCGGCGGATGAAGAAAGCCAGGATCAGCAGGGCGACCAAGATCCAAAAAGCCAGGGAGGAGCCCTGGTCGGCCTGGGCCTGGGCGGCGGTTTCCCCCGTCCCCTTGTATTCGCCGCGGCTGGCGGCGATCAGGGCCAGGACGCCCGCGCGGACCCCGCCGTCGCGGTCGTTCGCCCGCAGGCGGGGACGCATTTCCGTGTCGATGATGCGGTTGCATAGCACGTCGGTCACGGCCCCCTCCAAACCGTAGCCGACTTCGATGCGGATGCGGTGCTCGGCGACGAAGAGGAAAAGGATGAGGCCGTTGTCCTTCCCCTGCTGCCCCACCTTCCATTTTTGCGCGAGGCGGTCGGCGTATTCGTCCGCCGTTTCCTGGCCGGGCACGCGCGGATAAATGACGACGAGGATTTGGTTGGAGGTGGCTTTCTCGTTCTGCTGAAGGAGGGCCTCGATCTCCGCGCGGGCGGCGGGGCTAAGAAAGCCGACCGTGTCCGTGCAGTAGTTCTTCGGCGCGGGCGGAAGGCCGTCCGCGCCTGCCGCCGCGGCGGGCAGGCCGCCCAGGAGAAGCGGCAGAAGCAGGGCCAGGACGGAGAGAAGGCGCATTGCGCGGGGCCGCGTTAGCGGGGGGCCGATCCGGGGCCGGTGACGGTGGTGTGGTGCGCGCCGCCGTCAAAGTTGAACCGGACGGAGGGGGGCCGTTCCGCGCCGGGCTCGGCGGTGAAGTAGGGCTTTTGCTGGAAGCCGAGCAGCCCGGCGTAGAGGACGGCGGGGAAGGTCCGCAGGGAGGTGTTGTAGGCCTGGGCCGCTTCGTTGAAGCGGCGGCGTTCCACGGCGATGCGGTTTTCCGTTCCCTCCAGCTGGACCTGGAGGTCGCGGAAGCCGTCGGTGGCGCGCAGCTCCGGGTAGCGCTCCGCGACGACGAGGAGGCGGGAAAGGGTGGCGCCCAGGCGGCCCTGCGCGTTGCGGAAGGCGTCGATCTGGGCCTGGTTCTCCGGGCCGCTCGGCGGCAGGGTGACCTGGCCGACGCGCGCGCGGGCGTCGGTCACCGCGGTGAGGGTCGACTTCTCGAAATCGGCGGCGCCCTGAACGGTGGAAACGAGGTTCGGCACCAGGTCGGCCCGGCGCTGGTAGACGTTTTCCACCTGCGCCCACTGGGCCTCGACGGCCTGCTGCTTGCGGACCAGGCCGTTGTACCCCAGGACGAGGCCGCCGCCGGCGGCGATGAGGAGGAAAAGGAGGAGGCCGAGAAAAGCGAGCCCGAGGGACTTGGCGTTCATGGGGAGAAAAATAAGCCCTGGCGGCGATTACACAAGACCGCGCGCGTACGGATTAGACGGCCAGGGGCAGGGCGTCGTCCCCCTCCTGGGCGATTTTCCGCAGGGAAGGGTAGGAGCGGACGACTTGGTCGTAGATGTCGTCCTTGGCTTTCGGCAGGCGCAGGGTGACGACGCCGGCGAAGCGGACGGGCCGCTTTTCCCCGTTGCGCGCGGTGGCTTGGAGGAGGAGGAAGGGCTCGTGCAGCCCGGCGGCCTGCATGGAGACGCCCGCCCGCAGGACGGTGTCCCATTTGAGGTCGCCCGCGCGGAGGCCTTCCGGGGGGCGGTGGAGGTTGGCGGCGCGGGAAACGGGCAGCTCGGAGCGGGTCCACCCTTCCTGCTCCAGCTGCGCGGCGGCGGAGGCTTCCAGGACGATGTTGAGCCGCCGCGGCGCGGGCCGGGGCTTGAGCCCGGCGGGAGGGGTGAAGGTGAAGACGCGGCTGTCCGGATAGAAGGTGGCGGCCACGGCGGCGCGGGTGTATTCGAGGGAGGAGAGGGGGTCGACCGGGGCCAGGACGGCCAGCGTCCAGGAAATTTCCGCCGGGCCGCTGGCGACGGCGGCGGGTAATGGCAGGGGGAAGCGGGCCACGCTCTTCGGCGGCACGGCGTGGTCCAGGAGGATGGAGACGGTCTTCGGCGGGCAGCCGAGCATGGCGTCGGCGTCCTCCGGGCAGTAGCCGTGGCCCAGCGCGTAGTCGAACGCGCCGCGCTGCCCGTGCGGCGGGTGGCTGTGGTGGATCATGAGCGCGCGGACGAGGAGCGGGGAGAGGCCGGGGGAGCGGGCCAGGAGTTCCCCGCAGCGCCGGGCGACCAGCGGCGCGGCGTAGCTGGTGCCGTGGTCCAGGACGCGGTGGCCGGACCGCGCGGAGACGAGGTGGAAGGGGGTCCGCTCGCACCCGCCGAAGGCGGCCAGGTCGGGCTTTTCCTTGGCCCCTTCCCGGCCCGGCCCGCGGCAGGAGTAGGAGACGGCGTAGCGCTCCCCGCCGTAATGGCTGAAGGCGCCGACGGAGAGGCTGTTGACGGAGTCGGCGGGGGCCTGGATGCGGCCGCTTTCGGAGAGGGCGCCGTCGTTGCCCACGGCGACGATGGGCAGGACGTCGTGCTCGTAGGCCAGGCGGTCGAGCACGGTGGTGAAGCGGGAGAGGTTGTCGTCGGAGATCGGGCCGCGCGGGCCGAAGCTCAGGTTGAGGAGCTTGACCCGCTCCAGCTTCGGCACGACGCGCTCCAGGGTGTCGATCGCCTCGTAAAGATCGAAGTCGGTCGGGTTGGAGAGGGGGAAGACGCGGAAGCCGAGGAGGGAGACGGGCGGCGGCGGCAGGGCCGCCTCGGCGGCGTGGGGGTTGAGCGGCCCGTGGAGAAGCGCCCCGGCCACGGCGGTGCCGTGGGCGACGCAGTCCGGGTGGGGCGGCACGGGCGTTCCCTCCTCCTCCATCCGGGCGTGGCCGGCCAGGAGGGGCAGCTCCGGGTCGAAGCCGCCGTCGAAGACCGCCACGGTGACGGCGGCGCGCGGCGTGCGGGCGGGCGGCGGCTGGGGCGCGGCCAGCATGGGCGCGCCGCGCAGCATGGGAAAGGGAAGCCCCAGGGTCATCGGGCGGGCGGTGCGCAGGGGATTGTAGCCGCCCAGCGTGGCGAGGGCGGCGCGGCCCTGGGGCAGGCTGACGAACGTGGGCCCGCCCGGATAGGGCCGGAAGCGCGCGCGCCCCGGATCCGGGAAGAGGCCCGCGTCCGCCAGGCGGGCGAAGAGGTGTTCCCGCTGCGCTTCCAGCGGCAGGGGCGAAGGATGGAGGACCAGCTCGATCCGGGGGGGGCGGCCCTCTTCCTCCTCGGCGGCCAGGGCGGCGGGCTCGACGCGTTCCTGCGGGGAAAGGAGGTCGATCCGCTCGATGCGCTGGAGATCGTGCCGGACGGCTTGGGAGAGCGCGCTCTCCGCCCGGTCCAGGACGGCCAGCAATTCCTCGACGAAGGGGTCGGGCGCGACGGCCAGAAAGACGAGCCGGGCGGGGGCCTCCGTCCGGCCCTGCTCCAGCTCCCGCCGCACTTCCGCGCTGGGGATGACGGCGGCCAGCGGGGCGCGCCAGGCCCGCGCGCCGACCTTGGCCGCCGCGGGCAGCAGGCGCAGGAGCGGGTCGGGCTCGAAGGCGGCGGAGAGAAAATCCGGGTGGAGACGGAGGGCCAGGACGAGCCGGCCGGGCGGCGCCTCCAGCGGCGGGATGGCGCGCAGCGTTTCCCGCAGGCCGGAGAGGCCGGAAATGAGCCGGTGGCGGGCCTCCGCGTAGGAGTGGGGCGGAGGTTTGGGGAAGCCGCGACCCCGCTTGGCCGCCGCTTCGATGAGGCTTTCTCCGCGCCCCAGGGCGGAGCGGTCCTGGTGGGTCCGGAAAAGATCCTCCTCCATCCGGTCCGAGCCTGCGGGCTATTGGGAATCCAGGGCTAGGTGGCTTTGCACGTAGTCGCGGACGCCTTCCTCCAGGCTGGAGAAGGGATGAAGATACCCGGCGCGGCGCAGCTTCCCCATGTCGGCCTCTGTGAAATATTGGTATTTTTCCCGCAGGATCTCCGGCATCTCGACGAAGCGGATGTCGGCCGGCCGGTTCATGGCGGCGAAGAGGGCGTTGGCCAGGTCGACCCACGTCCGCGCCTGGCCGGTGCCGCAGTTGAAAAGGCCGCCCGCCCGCGAGTCGAGGGCGAAGTGGAGGGTCACCGCCACGGCGTCCCGCACGTGGATGAAGTCCCGCTTCTGCGCGCCGTCCTGGTATTCGGGCCGGTAGGACTTGAACAGCTCCAGGTAGCCGCGCTCCCGGACCTGGTGGTAGGCCTTCTGCACCAGGGAGCGCATGGAGCCCTTGTGGTCCTCGAAGGGGCCGTAGACGTTGAAATACTTGAGCCCCACGATGCGGTCGAAGAGGCCGTGGCGGCGCGCCCAGAGGTCGAAGAGGTGCTTGGAGTAGCCGTACATGTTCAGCGGGCGCAGGCTGTCGAGATCGGCCTCGCTGTCGCGGTAGCCGCGCTCCCCGTCCCCGTAGGTGGCGGCGCTGGAGGCATAGACGAAGCGGGTCCCCCGCTTCAGGCTCCACTGGCAAAGCTCCTGGGTCAGGTGGGTGTTGTTTTCCAGCAGGTAATCGGCGTCCTTTTCCGTGGTGGCGCTGCACGCGCCCAGGTGGATGAGGGCCTCCGCCTTCGGCAGCTTTCCGGCGCGGACCTGCCCCAAAAACTTCTCCGGCAGGAGGACGTCCTCGAAGCGGAGGCCGGCGAGGTTCTGCCACTTCTCCTCCTGGCCCAGGTGGTCGACCAGGATGAGGTTTTCCCGCCCGCGGGCGTTGAGGGCGGCGACGGCGTTGCGCCCGATGAATCCGGCGGCGCCGGTGACGATGATCGGCTTGTCCTTCATTTCTTTCCGTAGACCTCGACGACGCGGGCGATGGTGTTGGTGGTGGAGCGGCCCTCGACCATGTTGGCCAGGACGACCTTGCCGCCCCGCGCCTCCACGACCTCGCGCCCGCTCACGTAATGGGCCCAGTCCTTCCCCTTCACCAGCACGTGGGGGAGAATCCGGGAGATCAGCTCCTTCGGCTCCTCCTCGCCGAAGAGGACGACGGCGTCGACGGCTTGGAGGGCGCCCAGGACGTAGGCCCGGTCCCCCTCGTTATTGATCGGGCGGTTCTCCCCCTTGTTCCGGCGGACGGAGGCGTCCGTGTTCAGGCCGACGCACAGGGCGTCCCCCTGCTCCCGGGCGAAGCCCAGGTAGGTGACGTGGCCCCGGTGAAGGATGTCGAAGCAGCCGTTGGTGAAGACCAGCTTCCGGCCCTCCTTTTCCAACCCCTCCCGGAAGGCGGCGGCCTGGGCGGGGGTCATGATCTTGGCTTCGGGGGAGATCATAGGCAAAGGCAGCATTTATATCGGGGGCGGGGCCGCCTTGGCAATAGCCCCGCTTGAATTGTCCCCGCGGAATACTACTGTACGGCAGACATCCACAGGTATGGCGAAACCCCTTAAGGTCGGGATCATCGGCGCGGGCGGCATCGTGAGGGGGGCCCACCTCAAACCCGGCTGGCTGGCCGTCCCCGATTGCGAGGTGGCCGCGATCTGCGACATCCACCCCGAGGCGGCGCAAAAGCTGGCCGACGATTTCAACATCCCCCGCGTCTTCGCCGATTTCCGCGAGATGCTGGCCATGCCGGACCTCGACGCCGTCGACATCTGCACGCCGAACAAAGTCCACACCCCCGCCGTCATCGCCGCGCTGGAGGCGGGCAAGGACGTCCTGTGCGAAAAGCCGCTGGCTGTCTCCGTGGAGGAGATCCTGCAGATCCGCGCCGTCCTGCGGAAGACCGACCGCATCCTCATGACGGCGCAGCACCACCGCTTCAGCCCGGAGTCCCTGGCCATCAAGGCGTGGGTCGACTCCGGCGCGCTGGGGGAGCTTTACCACGCCCGCGTCAACGCCACCCGGCGCAACCACCTTCCCATCAACCCCGGCTTCATCGACCCGAAGCTTTCCGGCGGCGGCCCCTGCATGGACATCGGCGTCCACGCGCTCGACACCGCGCTGTGGCTGATGGGCTTCCCCACGCCCGTGCGGGTGAGCGGGCGGGCCCACACCAACTTCGCCAAAGGCTTCGAGATCCCCGGCGCGTGGGGGGAGTGGGACCGCACCCTCTTCGGCGTGGAAGACTTCGCCGGCGGCTACATCCACTTTTCCAACGGGGCGACGATGGTCCTGGAAGCCAGCTGGCTCCAGCACCAGGAAAAGGAGGAGCTGAACGCCACCCTGCAGGGAAAGAAGGCCTCCGTCCGCTGGCCGGACGGCCGCTTCCATACGGTGGTCAACCGGGCCCTGGTCGACGGTACCGTCCTGCCCATCGTGGGGCGCAAGCCCGCCCACACGGAGGAAATCCTGGCCTTCGCGGAGGCGGTCCGCCGGCGCTCCCCCTCCCCCGTTCCCATCGACCAGACGCTCCTGGTCATCGCCATTTTGGAGGCGATCATGAAGTCGAGCGAATCGAACCGGGAGATCCTTCTCCCGGACTTTGCCGCGGCGGAGCCGCAGGCGCCCGCTCCTTAAGCCTCCGCCACCGGCTCGCGGTAGTCGCCGCGCAGCGAGCGGATCGGATGGAGCACGGCCTTCTTGAAATCGACCCCGCCGAAGCGGTTCGATTCGGGCGTGGGCAGGCCGAATTCTTCCAGGGAGTCCTTGAAAGGGGAGAAACCGGCGAAGGAGCCGCCGTGGGCCTCGCCCTTGCCCTCGGGGCTGACGCGGCCGGCGAGATGGGCGATGACCGGGCGCAGCGCGGCGCGGTGTCCCTCTTCCTCCTTGTTGTAGATCCGGTACATGACCAGCGCCTCGCGCAGGACGATTTCACGATTCCGGTTGGTGATCTGGGCCTCGGCGAAGGCCTTCAGATCGTTGGCATACGCCTGCCCTCCCCGCATCAAGTTGTGGGAGACCGAATTTAGAAGGGGGTCTCCCATGCTAAAATCGCGGAGGAAGCCGCTGAGGGAGCTTCCGCTGTTCAACGCCTTGGAAATCGTTTTCAGCGCCCCGGGCGGCAGCGGCGCTTTGTTTTTAACCGCCTTTTCGATCCCGGTTTCCAGCGCCCAAAGACGATCCATGAAGGTGCTCATAAACAATAATTCGGCTATTCCCGGCCTTGGCAGCCCCTCTTCTTACACCAGCCCCACCGGCTGGAAGGCGTGGCCGGGGAGGATCCGCTCGATGTTCGGATTTCCCAGGTGGACGCGGACCACTTCCCCCAGGACGTCGCGGAAGTCGGTGGTGTGCAGGAGGTCGCGCCTTTCGTGGAGCTGTTCCGGTCCCAGGCCCGGCCAGTTGCCCAGGACGGGGCGAGGGCGGTTCTTGACCGGGCCGCCGACGGCCAGCATGCAGTTGGCCCAGCCGTGGTCGGTCCCCTTCGTTCCGTTTTCCTTCGCGGTGCGGCCAAAGTCGCTGAGCGTCAGCACCAGCACGTTCTCCATCCGGGAGCCCAGGTCCTGGTTGAAGGCGGCCAGGCCCTGGGCCAGCCCCTCCACCATGTTGCCGTAGTTGCCCGCCGCGCCGCCCTGGTTCTGGTGGGTGTCCCAGCCGCCGTAGTCGATCTCCGCCACCTCCAGGCCGACGCCCGCCTTGATGAGCCGGGCGACCTCCCGCAGCTTCCGGCCGAACTCGTTTTCCGGATAGGCCGCGCCGGGCTGGTAGGGCGCGGAGACGACGCCCCTCAGCTGCTCGATCCCGGAGAAGGTGGCCTGGGCGGTCTCCGCCAAAAGGTCGCGCGCCGCCCCGGCGTATTGGCCCGCCTCCCGCGGGCCGCAGCAGTAGGCGTGCTCCAGCGCCGCGCCGACCAGCGCCTGGTCCTGCGGCGCGGCGGTCTTGGGGAAGGCCAGGTCGTCGACGCCGCGCATGGAGTAGGCCGGGGCCTCCCCGCGCAGGATGCGGGGCAGCGTGTCGCCGACGGAGACGGCGCGGATCGGGCCGCGGCCGGCGGAGGTCAGGAGGTGGCGGTTGAGCCACCCGTCGGAGGCGATGGTGTTGCCGATGACGCCGGTCTCCCAGGTGTCTTGCTCCTCGAAGTGGGAGCGGGTGTTCTTGTCGTAGCCGACGGCCTGGAGCGCCACGGCCCGGCCGGACTGGAAGAGGGGCCGGAGGGCCGCCGCGCGCGGATGGAGGCCGAAGTGGCCGTCCAGGTCGAGCGCCCCGTCGGCCGATCCGGGCGCGGCGATGGCGATCGACTGCCGCAGCTTGTAGTAGTCGGCGTCGCCATGGGGGACGACGAAGTTGAGCCCGTCCATGCCGCCGCGCAGGAAGACGACGACGAGGGTGCGGTCCGCCGCGACGGGGCGAATGTCCTTTTGCGAAAGCCCCGCCTGGGCCAGGAGGTCGAAGGGGGTGATCCCGCAGTAGAGGGCCAGGAGGCCGGAGGTCTTCAGGAAGTAGCGGCGCGTCAGGTGCATGGATTTCTCCCGGGTTAGCGGAGGTTGGCCTCCGGCAGTTGGCAGAGGAAGGAGGCGAGGAGGGCGGCCCGCTGGGGCGGGGCGTCCTGGCTCTTGGAAAGGAGATCCTCCGCCGCCTGCTGGGAGGCGGGGGAAAGGAGGCGGCCGGTCAGCCGCAGGGAGAGGAAGTCGATGGCCTGGCGGTCCCGCGCGGCGTCCCACTTCCCCTTCGGGTCGAGCCATTCCGGCGGCAGGAGGGAGGAGAGCCGCGCGTCGAGACGCCGGGCGAACTGCCAGCGCTGCAGGAGGGCGTTGGAGCCGGCGTATTCCCGGTCCCCCTCCTTGTAGCCGTCCGGCGTGGGCCGGTCGAAGAGGCCCTGGCCCGACTGCTTGAGGAACGTGGCGGTGGCGCCCGCCTGGTCTGGGTCGGGCTCGTTGCCGCCCAGGCGCTGGAGGCGGACGGCGTAGTCGACCGGCTGGGCGAGGCGCAGCGGGGCCTTCCAGAATTCCGGCGCCTGGGCGATCTCCCGCAGGAGGGCCTGCATGTCTCCGCCGCTCTCCAGGTAGATCCTGGCCAGGCGGTCGACGAGCGGCTGCGGCGCGGGGACG
The DNA here is from genome assembly GCA_028283855.1 of Verrucomicrobium sp. Lineage (NCBI taxonomy): Bacteria > Pseudomonadati > Verrucomicrobiota > Verrucomicrobiia > Verrucomicrobiales > Verrucomicrobiaceae > Verrucomicrobium > Verrucomicrobium sp. The sequence continues at coordinate 485,783 of JAPWJX010000003.1, forward strand.
CCGACGTAGTGCTCCGCCAGTTTGCGGGAGATGAAGGCGGCGGTGGCCGGATGGGCCGCCAGCATTTCCACGGCCAGGGAGACGCGGTCGAACCGCTCCGCCGGGGCCGAGGGCGGCAGTTCCAGGCCGAAGACCTCGCGCGGCTTGCCGTCGTTGAGCCGGGGGTCGAAGCGGAAGACGCGGTCCAGCTCGGGGCCGGGGACGCCCTGAAGGTCGGCCTCGCTGGAGAGGGTCCAGCCGTTGAGGACTCCGGCCAGGGTCGTCACGTCGGCCTGGGTGTAGCCGCCGTGGACGCCCAGGGTGTGCAGCTCCATGATCTCGCGGGCGTAGTTCTCGTTGAGCTTTCCGGCGTAGCTGTTGAACTGGTCCAGGTAGACGAGCATGGCGGGGCTGGTGGCGGAGAGGCGGAGCAGCTCCGGGAAGGGAGCGACGCCCGCCTGCCAGAAGCGGAGGTGCTCCCGCCATTTGGCCCCCTCCTTCACCTTGCTGACCCAGGTGGAGAAGTGGTTCTCCGTCCAGAGGACGAAGCGCGCGCGGACGGGGTTGGAGGTCAGGAGCAGCTGGTGCATGGCCCGCGCCGGGGCGCCCGCGCCGCGCGCCTCGGGAAAGGTGACGCCTGTCTCCTTGTCGAGGGCCTGGAGGGCGGGGCTGGAAAAATCCTCCGCCAGGCGGCGGCGGAGCCAGACGTCCTCCCCCTCCGTGAGGACGGCGGCCAGCTCCTCCGGCTCCGGCCCGTAGGCGAAGCGGTCCAAGAGCCGCACCGCGCGCGCGTAGGAGCCGGGCTCCCCGGAGAGCCGCGCGGGTACGGTGACGGTGACGGCGGCGGACCCCGCCTCCCGCCCGTCCCGGTCCCGGGCGACGACGGCCAGCGTGTGCGGCCCCGGCTTCCAGCCGCGCAGGGAAAGGGGAAAGACGACCGGCCCGAGGTTGCGCGGCGGGCGCAGGTGGAGGCCCAGCGGCTTGCCATCGGCCACCACGTCGACCCAGGCGGTGCCGGTGGCGGCGAAGCCCCGCGCGACGACCGCGTCGGCCGTTTCCAGGACGGCCCCCTCAAAGGGGTAGAGGAGCTGGACGGCGGGCGGCGGCGGCGCGGAACCGATCTCTTCCAGCCGCAGCGCGCGCAGGGAGAAGGAGGAGGGCTCCGGAGAGGCCAGGCCAATCCAAATCCGCTGGCCCGCCCGGCCATCCAGGTGGACGCGGCCCAAGGCGCACTCATAGCCCGTCACCGGCGCGCGGCCCAGCTGGACCGTCCCGTGCGGGGCGTGGATGCCGAAGGCGACCTCCGCCTTCGGCGCCTTGGGATCGGGCTTGGCGGTCTCCGCAAAGACGAGGAAGTCCCCGGCCAGCCCCGCGGGCAGTTCCAGAGCGGCGGAGGCGGCGGAGGCGAAGACGGCGGGCCGGTCGATCGGCGCGCGGGGCCCGGGCAGGAGGCCGGTCCAGCCCTTTTCCCCGGCGGTGAAGCGGAGGAAGCGGCGCGGCGGACCGGCCTGCCCTCCGGGCGCGTTTAGGACGATCCGCTGCGGCGGCGCCTCCGCGGCCAGGCCGCTGGGCAGGACGGAGCGGAGGGAGACGGTGTTCACGCCCGGCAGGAGGGAGCCGGGGGCGATGCGGAACCAGAGATCGGCGCCGGGCTGGGAGGCGATGCCGACGCCGTTGAGGAGCAGCTCGGTGCGGGCGGGCGCGGCCCCCGTGCCCGCGTTCTGCCACCAGGCCCGCGCGTGGAGAAGGACGGGGCCCGCCGCGGGCTGGTTGTCGAAGATCCGGTCAAAGCCGACGCGCAGCGGGGAGCCGGGACGGCCGATGACCGACATGTCGACGTCGTCCGCGCCGCTCGGATTGGCCGCCGGGCCGCTGCCCGCGCTCATGCCGCCGCCCATGGAGGGTTCCGCCGCGGCGGCCATCATGGGGGGCTCCTCCCCCGCCATCATCGCCATGCCGGGAGAAGGCGGGGCGGCGGCGTTCGCGTCGAGGCGGAGCAGCTCGTAGCGGTCCAGGAAGAGATCCCGCTTGTCCGGCCCCACGCGGAAGTCGTTCATGTAGGCGACGGTCAGGATGTGGGCCCCCGGCGGCAGCCGGAACGGCGTGCCGATGGGGACGCGGTGCCAATCGCCGGGAGAAAGGCGGGAGGAGGCGACCGGGGTGCGGTCCTCGTTGAAGCGGAGGCCGATGGTGGGAAGCGCGCCGCCGCCTTCCGTCCCCTTGGCGCGGAGGATGAGCTGGTAATAGCCGGGCGTGGGAACGTCGACCGCCAGGCACCAGCCGAGCTTGTTGTTGAAGGCGCCCAGGCGCTGGCCTCCGTCGGCCTCCGGATCCTTCTGGACGTCGGGCGGCTTCTCCCCGGCCTGGAGCGCGCGCGGGTCCGCGTTGCGCGCCGCGCAGGAGCCGGAGAGGAGCTGGCCGGGCTTCGGGCGGACGATGTTCAGCCAGAGCGGGTCGCCCTCCACGGCGGCCTGGCCGTCCCGCAGGACCGGGGTGAGGAGCGCGACGCCGGGAGGAAGCGCGTCCGCGTCGACCCGGAAGGTGAAGCGGCGGAAGCATTCCCCGGGTTGGGGCGGGGCGGCCAGGCCTGGCAGTTCCCGTCCGTCCGGAAGGCGGAGGGAGACCGTGCGCGGATCGTCGCCGGGCCGCGCGCTGAACAGCTCCGCGCAAACGGTGACCGGCCCCCACGCGTCGCAGCCCGCCGTGGGGCTGACCACCTGGGGCCGCGCGGGGTCAAGGCCGCCCGGCACGACGCGGGCCTCCAGGCGGCTCTTGTCCAGGAGGAGGGCGGCCTGGCCCGCCTGGCGCGGGTCGATCCGCAGGAAGCCCACAGTCCGCCCCGGCAGGACGGTGGGCGGCAGGAGGACGGCCAGCGTTCCGTCCGGCCCCTCCACGCGGAGCGGGTAGACGGTCTTTTCCTTCGGCGCGTGGGCGACCGCAAAGGGGACCACCTCCGCCGCCCCGGTGCGGAAGACCCGCGTGGCGGTCAGGAAATGGGGCTCCGGGACTTTTTCAGCCGGATCGGCAAAGAGAGGCGCGGATGCCCCCAATAGCGCACAGGCGAACGCGCAAGCCCGTGGAAGGAGAGGGAACCGCATAAGGGATTCAACCAGCCGTGTTATATCAATGTTGCGCCGCGGCGGCTAAAAATCAAGCAGCGCGGAGGACGGCGGCGACGGTTTCCAGGGGCAGGCCGATGACGTTGGTCAGGGAGCCCCGGACATCGGCGATGAGGGAGTCCCCCTGTTCCTGGACGGCGTAGCTGCCCGCCTTGTCCATCACGTCGACGGCGTCGAGGTAGCGGGCGATCCGCGCGTCCGAAAGGGGGTGGAAGAGGACGTGGCTGGAGGTGACGGCGCTCCGTTCCCGCCCGTCCGGCAACACCAGAACGACGGCCGTCTGTACGGTATGCCGCCGTCCGGCCAGGGTGCGGAGGGTGGCCGCGGCGTCGGCCCGGTCGCGCGGCTTGCCGAAAATGCGTCCGCCCAGGCTCACCGTGGTGTCGGCGGCCAGGATGCGGCGGCGGGGGAAGAGGCGCGCGGCGGCGCGGGCCTTGCCCAGGGCGTTGTGCCAGGCGAATTCGTGCGGGGAAAGGGCCCGGTTGTCCCGCTCTGTCCGCTCCTCGAACGGGAGCGAGCCGGCCAGTTGAAAGGGGACGCCCAGGAGGCCCAGGAGCTTCCGCCGCTGCGGCGAGCCGGAGGCTAGCAGGAGCGGCGGAATTTCCATGAAGCTAGACGCGGGCGACGACGCGCTTGGTCTTGGCCACGCGGCCCGCCACGCGGCGCTTGTCGGCGCGCGCGCCCTTCTTCTTGCGGAGCTGCTGCTCCAGCCGCTTGGCGACGAGGTCGACAGCCTGGTAGAGCTCGTGGCCGCGGTCTTCCGCGTGCAGGTCGGGGCCGGGGACGGCCAGGTGGACCTTCACCACGAAGGCGTGCTTGTTGGCCCGCGAGGTGTCGTGAAAGATCGCGACGTGGGCGCCGATGATCCCGTCGGCGAAGTGCTCCAGATGCTCCAGTTTCTCGGCGATGTGGCCGTGGATGGCCGCCGTCAGCTTGATGTCGCGCGGACTGATGTGGATTTGCATACGCCCTACGTTCGCACTCCGGCGCGGCGTTGTCGAGGGAGCTTCAAATTGGCGTGCATTAGCCGTGCCAAAACGGCAGGCTGACCGGCCCATGAACGCCGCCGTCCAGCTCTATGACACGACCCTGCGGGACGGCTCCCAGGCGGAGGGAATCCACTTTTCCACCGCCGACAAGCTTCACCTGGCCGCCCGGCTCGACGCCTTCGGCGTCCACTATATCGAGGGGGGATGGCCCGGCTCCAACCCCAAGGACATCGAGTTCTTCGAGCGGGCCAAAGGGCACCATTTTCAGAACGCCCGGCTGGCCGCCTTCGGCAGCACGCGCCGGGCCGGGGTCGCCGTGGAGGAGGACCCCCAGGTCCGCCTCCTCCTGGAGGCGCAAACCCCCGTCGTCACCATCTACGGGAAAACCTCCCTCCTCCACGTCCGGGAAGTCCTCCGCACCACGCCGGAGGAAAACCTGGCCATGATCGCCGACACCGTCTCCTACCTGAAATCCCAGGGCCGGGAGGTCATCTACGACGCCGAGCACGCCTTCGACGGCTACAAGGAAGACCCCGCCTACGCCATGGCCTGCCTGCAGGCGGCCCGCCGGGCGGGGGCCGACGTCGTCGTCCTTTGCGACACCAACGGCGGCTCCCTCCCCGGCTTCGTCGCCGAGGTGACCCGGGCGGCGGTGGCGCAGGTCGGCGGGGCCGTCGGCATCCACACCCACGACGACGCCGGGCTGGGCGTCGCCAACGCGCTGGCCGCCGTGGAGGCCGGGGCCGTCCACGTCCAGGGCACCGCCAACGGCTACGGGGAGCGGACCGGCAACTGCAACCTGACCACCGTCATCCCCAACCTTCAGCTGAAGATGGGACGCCCCGTCCTCCCCCCGGAAAAGCTTGCGCAGCTCCGCGACCTCTCCCTCTACATCGACGAGACGGCCAACCAGCGCCCGAACCCGCGCGCCCCCTTCGTCGGCCAGGCCTCCTTCGCCCACAAAGGGGGGACCCACGTCAACGCGGTCAACAAGCTCATCTCCAGCTACGAGCACATCGCGCCGGAGACGGTCGGCAATGTCCGCCGCATCCTGGTGGGCGAGCTTTCCGGCCGCACCAACGTCATGATGAAGGCGCGGGAGCTGAACCTCTCCCTGGACGAGAAGGCGCCGGAGACCCGCGAGATCCTGGAGACGATCAAGCGGCTGGAAAACGAGGGGTACGAATTCGAGGGGGCCGACGCCTCCTTCGAGCTCTTGGCGCGCAAGGCCCTCCAGCACCACCCGGCCTTCTTCTCCCTCATCGAATACCACGTCTCCTTCCGCCGCCGCCCGGACGGGCCGGAGGATTGCGAGGCGACGGTGAAGCTCTCCGTCGGCGAGGAAAAGACCTACACCGTCGCCGAGGGGGACGGCCCGGTCAACGCGCTCGACGCCGCGCTGCGCGAGGCCTTGCGGAAGTTCTACCCGCAGATCGCCCCCGTGCGGCTGACCGATTACAAGGTCCGCATCGTCGATTCCTCCTCCGGCACCGGCGCGAAGGTCCGCGTCCTCATCGAGTCGACCGACGGCGAGACGGCGTGGACGACCGTCGGCGTCTCGGCGAACATCATCGAGGCGTCCTGGATCGCCCTGCGCGACGCGCTGGAATACTTCCTCCTGCGCGGGGAAGCGGTCTAACCTAGCGCCGCCAGCTGCGCGGCGAACTGGGCGCGGTTCCGCTGGAGGGTTTCCAGCCGGTCGCGCCACTCCTGCACCCGCTCCGCGGGGGCCTTCGCCACCACGTCGGGATTGGAAAGTTTCTTCTCCGTCTGCGCGATGTCGGCTTCGGCCTTTTCCAGCTCCTTCGCCAGGCGCTTCTTCTCCGCCTCGGGGTCGATGAGGCCTTCCAGGGGGAGGTAGAGGTCGCCCAGCGGGGTGGGAACGAAGGGGGCCTTTTCCGACGCGGCGGCGTGGCCGATTTCGGACGCGCCCAGGAGCGTCTCCAGCACCTTCTGCGCGGCGGCGGGCGCCGGAGAGGACAATAGGAAGCGGAGCTTCTGGCCGGGGGGCAGCCCGTATTGGCTGCGGAGGGCGCGGCCTTTCTCGGCGGTCTGGTAGACCTTCTCCGCCAGCGCGGCTTCCTCTTCCCCGGCGGCCGGGGCGTGCGACTCCGGCCAGCCGGCGAACTGGATCGTCTCCGTGCCAAAGCCGAGGCCGAGCCACAGCTCCTCCGTGAGGAAGGGCATGAACGGGTGGAGGAGTCTTAAGACGCGGGCCAGGGTGTAGTCGATCGCCGCCAGGGTCCCCGCGCGGGTGGGGGAGGCGGGGTCGGCGAAGTCGACCTTGGCCGCCTCGATCAGGCGGGCGCAGAACTCGTTCCAGACGAAGTCGTAGAGCGCGTTGGCGGCGACGCTGAATTGGTATTCCTCCAGCGCGCGGCGGACGACGGCGGTGGCGGCCTCCAGCCGCTGAAGCAGGAGCCGGGCGAAGGGGGAGAGCGCCAGCGCGTACGGATCGGCCTGCGGGTCGATGGGGCCCTGCATGGCGCGGAAGCGGCAGGCGTTCCAGAGCTTGTTGCCGAAGTTGCGCCCCTCCTCGATCTGCTTCTCGTCGAAGCGGATGTCCTGCCCCTGCGGCGCGATGCGCATGAGGCCGAAGCGGACGCCGTCGGCGCCGTACTTGGCGATGAGGTCGAGCGGGTCGGGGGAGTTGCCGAGCGACTTCGACATCTTCCGCCCCTTCTGGTCGCGGATGAGGCCGGTGAAGCAGACGTCGCGGAAGGGGATGTTCTCCTGCGGCAGCGCGCCGCCGGGCTGGAACTCGAGCCCGGCGATGATCATGCGCGCGACCCAGAGGAAGATGATGTCCGGCCCGGTGACGAGGACGTCGGTCGGGTAGAAGGCCCGCCGCTCGGCGGCGTCCATCGTCTCGTAGGCCCAGAGCCAGGAGGAGAACCAGGTGTCGAGGGTGTCGGGGTCCTGCTCCCAGCCCGCGCCGGGGGACTCCGCCTGACAGCGTTCCTCGCCGTCCTTGTACCAAACGGGGATGCGGTGGCCCCACCAGACCTGGCGGGAGATGCACCACGGCTCGATGTTTTCCAGCCAGTGCGCGTAGACCTTTTCCCAGTGCTCCGGGAAGAAGCGGACGAGCTTTTCCCGCACGACGCGGAGGGCTTCCTCCGTCCGGGGATAGTCGAGGAACCACTGCTCGGAGAGGCGGGGCTCGATGGGCACGTCGGCCCGCTCGCTGTAGCCGACGGTGTTGCTGTAGGGCTCTTCCTTTTCCAGGAGGCCGCGCTCGGCCAGGAGGAGGGCGGCCTTTTCCCGGGCTTCGAAGCGGTCCAGGCCGTGCAGTTCCGGCACGGCGGGGCAGTCGATCCGCGCCTCGGGCGTGAGGATTTCGACGGCGGGCAGATTGTGGCGGCGGCCGATCTCGAAGTCGACCTTGTCGTGCGCCGGGGTGACTTTCAGCACGCCGGTGCCGAACTTGGGGTCGAGGGCGTCGTCGGCGACGATGGGGATCTCCGCGCGCGGGAAGGGGCGGAAGGCGGTCTGGCCCACCAGGTCCTTATAGCGCGGGTCGTCCGGGTGGACGGCCAGGGCCACGTCGCCCGGGATCGTCTCCGGCCGCGTGGTGGCGACGACCAGGAACGTGCCGGGCTTTCCGGCCAGCTCGTAGCGGATGTGGTAGAGCTTGCCCTGCTGGGGCTTGGGGATGACCTCCTCGTCGGAAATGGCGGTGAGCGAGCCGGGGCACCAGTTGACCATCCGCTTGCCGCGCCGGATGAGGCCCTTCTTGTAGAGGGCGACGAAGACGTCCTGCACCGCCCGGCTGTAACCGGCGTCCAGGGTGAAGCGCTCCCGCTCCCAGTCGCAGGAGCAGCCGAGCTTCTTGAGCTGGCCGGTGATGATGCCGCCGTGCTTTTCCTTCCAGGCCCAGACGCGGGCCAGGAACTCCTCGCGCCCCAGGTCGTGCCGGGTCTTCTTCTCCTCCTTGCGCAGGGCCTTTTCCACGGCGGTCTGGGTGGCCAGGCCGGCGTGGTCGGTGCCGGGGAGCCAGAGAACTTCCTTCCCCTCCAGGCGGGCCTTGCGGCAGAGGATGTCCTGCAGCGTGTTGTTGAGGACGTGGCCCATGGTGAGGACGCCGGTGATGTTCGGCGGCGGGATGACGATGGCGTAGCCGGGGCGCTCCGGGGAGACGCGGGCGGGATCGGCGTGGTAGAGGCCTTTTTCCAGCCATCCGGCGTAGAGGCGGTCCTGGATGGCGGCGGGCTCGTAGGCTTTGGCGAGTTCGGGCATGGGAGGACGGCGATCATCGTTTCCCCGCACGGTGCTTGCGAGAAAGATTTTCACGCTCTTAGATATCCGCCATGACCGACGCCGCGCCGAAGCGCCCGCCCGCGCCCCCCATCTGGATGCCCACCGGAGGCCGCGGCGCGCTCCTCTTCTGGGGCGGGCTCTGCGCCGTCCTGGCCGCGCTCCTGGTCTGGAGCTACGGCGGCTGGGTTTCCCAGGAAAAGGCGGCCCGCCTCCTGCGGGACCAGGAGCAGATCCTCGGCGCGGAGAACCAGCAGCTGCGCGCGCAGATCGACAAGCTTCAGGGCCAGCTGGCCCAGGAAGGCAACCTCCTCAAGAGCCGGGAGCAGGTCCTCCAGGCGGCCACGCAGACGCTCCAGGCCGTCCAGGCGCAGACCGAGCAGCAGGGCCAGCAGAGCGCGGCGGCCAGGCAGGCGCAGAACGATCTTCACGTGGCGCTGACCAAGGCCTTCGTCTCTCAGGACGGCGTGACGGTCTGGACGGAAGGGGACGCGGTCCGCGTCCGCATCCTGGACGGAGCCCTCTTCGACTCGACCGACCCGGGCCCGAACAAGCAGGGCGCGGCCTTCCTGCACAAATTGGCCGAGGTGGCGAAGGAAGCCCCCGCCGCCGAGATCCTGGTGGAGAGCTACATGGACACCCCGCCCGCCAAGGGGAAGCCCGCCGCGATGTTCAACCCCTGGGACCTTTCCCTGCGCCGGGGCAACGCGGTGGCCCGCGCCCTGGCGGAGGCGACCGATCCCGTCCGCGTCAGCCTGCGCCCCTACGGCGCGGCCAAGCCCCTTTCCGCCGCCGACCACGGAAAAAACCGCCGCATCGAGCTGACGCTGCACCCGCTGGCCAAGTAGGGGAGATTCGCCCTACCGCTGCCGGTTCCAGGCCTCGGTCCCGTAGCGTTCGCGGACCAGGGTTTCGGCCTCCGCCCGCTCCGCCTCCGTCGGCGCGCCGGGCTCCAGCGCGACGCCGAGCGCGGCGGCGAAGGCCTCCGGCAGCGCGGCGCGCAGGGCCTCGTTACGGGCGGGGTCCGGCAACAGGACGCTGCCCTGTTGGAGCATGCCCGCGCGCGTGCGGCGCTGGGCCGCCCCGGCGACTTTCCGGCCCGCGTGGACGACGTCGAAACGGACGGCGCGGTTGAAGCAGGCGTCGGCCTCTTCCGGGTCGCAGGAGGCGGCCAGCTCCGCCTCCACGCCGATGCGGCGGAGCGCGGCGGCGACCGCCTCATGGATGCGGGAATAGCTCTCCGCGGTGGAAAGGCCGCCGAGGGCGTCGTGCCGGGGAACGACGACGGTGTAAGTGACGTCCCGCGCGTGGTCGACGAGGCCGCCGCCCGTGTAGCGCCGGACGAAGGGCCGCCCCGCGGGGGCGACGGCCGCCTCCTGGAAATAGCCGAGGCTGACCGCCGGGTCCCGCCACTGGTAGATCCGCAGGACGCCGGACGCGGCGTGGCGCAGGAGCGCCTCGTCCAGGGCCATGTTCCAGGCCGCCTCCCCGGGCCCGTCGCGCAGGAGCCGCCAGGGGCTCATCCGTTGGCGGGCGCGGCCTTGGCCGCCTGCGGCGCGGAGGCCTTGGACGGGAAGAGCTTCTGCCAGGTCGATTTGATGAGGCCGGTTTTCTTCGGCTTTTCGGAGAAGGAGTGGGTGAGGAAGCCGAGGACTTTCTGCCAGGAGAGGGCCTCCTCCTCCTCCGCGGAGCCGCCGGGCAGGAGGTAGAGCTCCGCTTCCTTGTGGAGGGTTTCCAGCGATTTGCCGAAGCGCTCCCGCGCCTCCGGGGTGGAGGCGGCGTCCGAGGTGACGAAGAGGACCGGCGCGCCGAGGCGGGAGAGGTCCTGGGCGCCTTCCGGGAGCGGCCCGCCCAGGCAGGCGACGGCGTCCAGGGGCTCTCTCTCCGCCTCCGCGCGGAGGGCGGCCTCCACGGCCAAAGGCGCGCCCATGCCCCATCCGGCGACGCCGACGCGCGCGGCGCGGAAGCGCGGGCTCTGCCGCAGGAAGTTGACGGCGGCGGCGATGGTCCGCTGGGCCGACTCCGGGTCGAGCTGGCGGCGGAGGTCCTCCGCGCGGACGGTGTCGGGCGCGGTCTGGCCGTTGAAGAGGTCCGGGGCGACGGCGATGTAGCCCTCCTTCGCCAGCCGGTCGACGCGGTCCTTGTCGGCGTCGACCAGGCCGCGGCTGTCGTGGATCACCACCACGCCGCCGCGCGGCGCCTGGGCGGGGATGGCGAAGTAGGCGACGTCGTCGCTGCCGAAGTCGTTCAGCTTAAGCAGGGTGCCGGGGCGGCCGTCTTCCGCGCGGGCGGCGCAGGCGGTAAGGAGCAGCAGGAAGAGAATGCGGCGCATCGCTGTCCTACGGGAAGAGGCCGCGCGCGGCCTTGGCGTCGGAGACTTTCTTGATGCCGATGGAGAGGGCGGCGGTGCGGGTGGAAACCTTCCGTTCCTGCGCCAGCTTCAGCACGGTGGTGAAGGTGTGGCCCAGGAGGCGGTAGAGCTTGTCCATGACCTCCGCCTCCGTCCAAAAGAAGCTCTGCAGGCCCTGCACCCACTCAAAGTAGCTGACGACGACGCCGCCCGCGTTGCAGAGGATGTCGGGGATGAGGAGGATCTCCGGGCGCTGCTCCAGGATGGCGTCGGCCTCCGGGGTGGTGGGGCCGTTGGCGCCCGCCAGGACGCGGCACTTCAGCTTGCCCGCGTTTTCCGCGGTGATGACCTGCTCCATGGCGGCGGGGATCAGGATGTCGCACGGCTGGATGAGCATCTCCGCGTTGGAGATCTGGTCGGCCTCCTTGTATTCGGCCAGGGTGCCGCCGGCGTCCAGGAAGCGGCGGAGGTCGTGGGGATCGATCCCCTTTTCGTTATAGAGGCCGCCGGAGATGTCGCTGATGCCGATGATGCGGGAGCCGTACTTGGCCAGGGCCAGCGCGGCGTAGGTGCCGACGTTGCCGAAGCCCTGGATGATGACGCGGGAATCGGTGGGGAGCTTGAGGAGGTTGGCCGCCTGGTTGGCCAAAAAGGCGATGCCGCGGCCGGTGGCTTCCTTCCGCCCGGCGGAGCCGCCCAGGCCGATCGGCTTGCCGGTGACGACGCTGGGCACCGCGTGGCCGACGTGGGCGGAGTAGGTGTCCAGGAGCCAGGCCATGACCTGCTCGTTGGTGCCCATGTCGGGCGCGGGCACGTCGATGTGGGGGCCGATGAAGGGGATCAGCTCCTGGGTGTAGCGGCGGGTGACCGCCTCCAATTCCCGCAGGGAGAGGGTGCGCGGATCGCAGGTGACGCCGCCCTTGGCGCCGCCGTAGGGGAGGTCGACCAGGGCGCACTTCCAGCTCATCCACATGGCCAGCGCGGCCACCTCGCCGACGTCGACGGAGGGGGAGAAACGGATGCCGCCCTTCGTCGGCCCCAGGGTCAGGTGGTGCTGGACGCGGTGGCCGGAGAAAAGGCGGACCTCCCCGGAATCCATGCGGACGGGGACGGAGACGGAGATGACCCGCTTCGGCCACTTCGCCCGCTCACGGGTGACCTGGGGGAGGTCGAGGAAATCGGCCGCGCGGTCGAACTGCTGGCAGGCCATCTGGAACACCGGATTGTGGAGGAGGTAGTCCATAAGTTAGAGGGTGAGAAAATTGCGCAGGAGGTCCTTGCCGGATTGGGTGAGGATCGACTCCGGGTGGAATTGGACGCCGTAGACGGGGTGGTCCTTGTGCTTGAGGCCCATGATCTCCTCCTCGGCGGTGTCGGCGGTGATCTCCAGGCAGGCGGGCAAGGTGGCCCGCTCGACGATGAGGGAGTGGTAGCGCGTCGCCTCGAAGGGGTTGGGCAGGCCTTTGAAGAGGCCCTGGCCGTTGTGGCGGATGGGGGAGGTCTTCCCGTGCATGAGGCGCGGGGCGCGCATCACCACGCCGCCGTAGACTTCCCCGATGCACTGGTGGCCCAGACAGACGCCCAGGACGGGAATGGCGGGTCCGAAGCGCTCGATGACGCCGCAGGAGACGCCCGCGTCGCGCGGGGCCTTCGGGCCGGGGGAGATGACGATGCGGCCGGGCTTGAGGGCGGCGATCTCGTCCAGGGTCACCTCGTCGTGCCGTTTCACGACGACTTCCTCCCCCATCTCCCCGAAGTATTGGACGAGGTTGTAGGTGAAGGAGTCGTAGTTATCGATGAGGAGGATCATGGGCGGGCGACGTGCTGGGCCAGGGCCAGCGCCTTGAGGACGGCCTTGGCCTTGTTGAGGCTCTCCTGGTATTCGCCTTCCGGCGTCGAGTCGGCCACCAGGCCGCCGCCGGCCTGCAGATAGGCCTTGCCGTCCTTGAGCAGCGCGGTGCGGATGGCGATGCAGGAGTCGAGGTTGCCGGAGAAGCCGAAGTAGCCGACCGCCCCGCCGTAGCTGCCGCGGCAGGTGGGCTCCTCCTCCGCGATGATCTGCATGGCGCGGATCTTCGGCGCGCCGGTCAGGGTGCCGGCGGGGAAGGTGGCGCGCATCACGTCGTAGGCGCTGTGGCCGGGCTTCAGCTCCCCCGTCACGTTGGAGACGATGTGCATGACGTGCGAGTAGCGCTCGATGGTCATGAAGTCGGTCACCTTGACGGAGGAAAAGTCGCAGACGCGGCCCACGTCGTTGCGCGCCAGGTCGACGAGCATGACGTGCTCCGCCCGCTCCTTGGGATCGGCCAGGAGTTCCTGGGCCATCGCCTCGTCCTCGGCGGGGTCCTCCCGGCGGGGGCGCGTCCCGGCGATGGGGCGGATGGTGATCTGCCCCTCCTCCGCGCGGACGTGGACCTCCGGCGAGCAGCCGACCAGGGAAAAGCCCCCCAGCTTGAGGCAGAACATGTAGGGGGAGGGGTTGATGAGGCGCAGGGCGCGGTAGAGGTCGGCGGGATCGCCGGGGAAGGGGATCTCGAACCGCTGGGAGGGGACAATCTGGAAGATGTCCCCGGAGCGGATGAATTCCTGCATCCGCGCGGTCATGGAAAGGTATTCGTCCCGCGTCATGTTGATCGCGGGGGCATTCTCCGGCAGCGGCGCGCCGGGCTGGAGGAGCTGTTGGTGGATCGGCCGTTCCAGGTGGCGGGACAGGGCCTCGATGCGGGCGGCGGCCTCGTCGTAGGCGCGGTCGGGATCGCCCTCCACGTAGGCGTGGGCCAGCAGCTTCATCCGCCGTTCCAGGTGGTCGAAGATGACCAGCGTGTCGGCGACCAGGAAGCAGGCGTCGGGCACTTGGAGGTCGTCCTTCTTGGCGCGGGGGACGGTCTTCTCGAAATGGGTGGCGGCCTCGTAGGCCAGGTAGCCGACGGCGCCGCCGGAGAAGAGGGGCAGCCCCTCCACGGGGACGGGCCGGTAGGGGGCCATGAGGCGCTGGAGCTCCGCCAGGGGATCGGCCTGGGTCTTGTAGCGGCGGACCTCGCCGCGCTCCTCCAGGGTGACCTCCTCCCCCCGCATGGTGAAGACGAGGCGCGGGGAGGCGCCCAGGAAGGAGTAGCGGCTGAAGCGGCCGTTGTGCTCCGCCGATTCCAGGAGGAAGGAGGGGGCGCCGACCGCCCCGTCCAGCTTGAGGTAGGCGGAGACGGGGGTGTCGAGGTCGGCGACGATTTCCCGGTAGACGGGGATTAGGTTGCCCTGGCGCGCCAGCGCGCGGAAGGTCTCGCGGGAGGGGGTAAGCATGGCGGGCGCGTGCCGGGGGAAGGAAACGCTACGCCTTTCCGGGCCGGGGTGGCAAGCCTGGACCGGACGGCGGTTTCGGGTTACCTTGAGGGCTTGTCCACGGAAGAAATCCGCATCGGCGGCGCGCGCACGCACAACCTCAAGAACCTGACCCTCTCCATCCCGCGGGGGAAGCTGGTCGTCTTCACCGGCGTCTCCGGCTCGGGGAAGTCGTCCCTGGCCTTCGACACTCTCTACGCGGAGGGGCAGCGGCGCTACGTGGAGAGCCTCTCCGTCTACGCCCGGCAGTTCCTGGACCAGATGGAGAAGCCGGACTGCGACTACCTGGAGGGCCTCTCCCCCGCCATCGCCATCGAGCAGCGGACCAGCGCGGGCAACCCCCGCTCCACCGTGGCCACCACCACGGAGGTCTACGATTTCCTGCGCCTCCTCTTCGCCCACCTGGGCGTGCCCCACCACCCGAAGACGGGCAAGCCGCTCCGCCGCCTCTCCACGCAGCAGATCGTCGACCACGTCCTGGCCTGGCCGGAGGGGACGCCCGTCCACCTCCTGGCGCCCCTCGTCGCCGGGGAGAAGGGGGAGTTCCGCGACGTCATCGAGCGGATGAAGCGGGAGGGCTTCATCCGCGCCCGGATCGACGGCGTGGTGACCGAGGTGGAGAACCTGACCGGCCTCGACAAGAAGCAGCCGCACACGATCGAGGCGGTCGTCGACCGGCTGAAAGTCGCCCCCGACGTCCGTTCCCGGCTGACCGACTCCCTGGAGATCGCCCTGCGCGCGGGGCGCGGCGTGGCCGGGTTCCTCTACCGGGACGCGGCGGGCAAGAGCCGCGAGTGGCGCGCCAGCACGCAGAACTTCGACCCGGAGACCGGCTTCCACTTCGGCGAGCTGACGCCGCGCCACTTCTCCTTCAACAGCCCGCAGGGCGCCTGCCCGGCCTGCCACGGCCTGGGGACCGCGCCGGTCTTCGACCCCGCCCTGATCGTGCCGGACGGGGAGAAGGCCCTTTCGGAAATGCCCGTCGCCCCGTGGCGGCGGAGCAACGCGGGCCTGGCCGCGCTCTACCGGCAGCAGCTGGCCGCCGTCGCCGCCCACTACGGCCAGCCGCTCGAGACGCCGTGGGACAAGACCTCGGAAGAATTCCGCCAAGTCCTCCTCCACGGCTCCGGCGACGAGCCGATGCCCCTGCCCGGCGGCAAGGGGGCGATGGTCCGCCGCCCCTGGGCGGGCGTCCTGCCGCAGCTGCGCAACCTCTACGAGGAAAGCCAGAGCGAGCTGACGCGCCAGCGGCTGGCGGGCTTTATGACGGCGGAGCCCTGCCCGGTCTGCGCCGGGGCGCGGCTCAAGCCGGAGATCCTGGCCGTCACGCTGGGGGAGGACGTCCCGGGCCTCTCCCCGCTGAACATCGACCAGTTCTGCCGCCTCCCCGTCGCGGCGGCACTCGACTTCGTGGAAAAGCTCGCCCCCTCCCTCGACGAGACGCGGCGGAAGATCGCGGGCGACGTCCTGCGGGAGTTGCGCGGCCGCCTCGGCTTCCTCGTCCAGACCGGCCTGGGCTACCTCACCCTTTCCCGGGAGAGCGGCACCCTTTCCGGCGGGGAGGCGCAGCGCATCCGGCTGGCCGCCCAGCTCGGCGCGCGGCTCACCGGCGTCCTCTACATCCTGGACGAGCCTTCCATCGGCCTCCACCAGCGGGACAACGACCGGCTCTTGGAAGTTCTCCGCGCCCTGCGCGACTTGGGGAACAGCGTCATCGTCGTCGAGCATGACGAGGACACCATCCGCGCCGCCGACTACCTCGTCGACCTGGGGCCCGGCGCGGGCCTGCGCGGCGGCCACCTCGTCGCCGCCGGGACGCCCGCCCAGGTGGCGGCGGACGAGCGCTCCCTCACCGGCCGCTACCTCTCCGGCCGGGAGAAGATCCCCGTGCCCCGCGCCCGCACGGAGCCCTCGCGCGGCTGGCTCACCGTCCACGGAGCGCGGGAGAACAACCTGAAGGACGTCGATGCCGCCTTCCCCATCGGCCTCTTCACCTGCGTCACGGGCGTCTCCGGATCGGGCAAGAGCACGCTGGTGAACGACGTCCTCTGCCGCGCCCTCTTCCGCTATTTCTACAACTCAAAGGAAAAGCCCGGCGCGCACGGCCGGATCGACGGCCTGCAGCTCGTCGACAAGGCCGTCGTCATCGACCAGTCCCCCATCGGCCGGACGCCGCGCTCCAACCCTTTGACCTACACGGGCGCCTTCAACGGCATCCGGGACCTCTTCGCCCAGCTCCCCTCCGCCCGCGTGCGCGGCTACGGGCCGGGGCGCTTCTCCTTCAACGTGAAGGGGGGCCGCTGCGAGCATTGCGAGGGGGCGGGCGTCCTGGCCATCGAGATGAACTTCCTGCCCGCCGTCTACGTGACCTGCGAGGCCTGCCAGGGCAAGCGCTTCAACCGGGAGACGCTGGAAATCACCTACAAGGGCCGGAACATCTACGACGTGCTGGAACTGACCGTCGACGACGGGCTCTCCTTCTTCCGCAACATCCCGGCGGTGAGCGACAAGCTGGAGGCCTTGGCGGCGGTCGGCCTCGGCTACCTGAAGCTGGGCCAGCCCGGCACGACCCTCTCCGGCGGCGAGGCGCAGCGCGTGAAACTGGCCGCCGAGCTGGCCAAGCGGGCGACGGAGCGGACCGTCTATCTCCTGGACGAGCCGACGACCGGCCTCCACTGGGCCGACATCGAGCTGCTCCTGCGCGTCCTGCTTAAATTGCGCGACCAGGGCAGCACCCTCATCTGCATCGAGCACAACCTCCACCTCATCAAGTGCGCCGATTACGTCCTCGACCTCGGGCCGGAGGGCGGGGAGGCCGGGGGAAGGATCGTGGCGCAAGGCACGCCGGAGGAGGTGGCGGCGAGCCCGCAGAGCCTCACGGGGCGGTATTTGAAGACGGTGTTGTAGAACGCGGACCGATTGGCCATCGCGCAAAGGCCGGGCCGACGAGGCGGGGAGGTCCAGGAGGGGGCGCCCGCCCCCTCATGCGTCTGTAAACACCCCGCTTCCGGTGGGCGGCGCGCTGGCGCTGGTGCGTTAAATGGGAGTCCCTCTGATGGCTACCTGCCCAGGAACGTGACTTATGGCCGCCCGGTTCCGTTCCGGCTCAGTTGAGTGCGTCGAGGCTTCCCCCGAAGTAGATGTCGTCCTTCCGGCTTCCTCTTCGCCCGGCGGGCCGCTGCCAGGGCGGACTCATCCCCTGCCGGACCGGCGGGCCCCGACCCGCAGACCGGAGATGGAGCGGGAGGGCCAAGCCGCGCCCCAGGACAGGAAACGACCCAGGGGCCCAAATTTTACGCGCCAGCGCCAGCGCGCCGCCCACCGAACAAAACGCTTACAGACGCAAGGGGGGCGCAGCCCCCCTTGGATCCCCGCTCCTTTCGGGGTGGCGTGGATCCACCCCGGAAGGAAGGTCCCTTGCGCGATGGCCAATCGGTCGGCTAGCGTGGCGGCTTCCATGCGGCGTTCCGTCACCTTCCTGCTCCTCCTGGCAGCGCCCCTGCGCGCCGCCGAGGCTCCGCCCGCGCCGCCCGCCGCGGCGAAGGACGCCAAGGAAGCCGCGCGCGCCGCGCGGGAACTGGAACGCCTCCAGACCTATTTCGACGAAGGCCTCTTCGAGAAAGTCGACGCCGCCGCCAAGGCGCTGGTGAAGATCCCCGCCGCGTCCGCCCAACAAAAGGCGGCGGCCCGGCTCCTTCAAGGGCAGGCCTTTTATTATTTGGGCCAGTTCGGGCCCGCCCAGGCCGCCTTTGAGGCGGTCCCCGCCGCCGATGCGCCCGAGAGGCAGGCCGAGGTCCTCTTCTGGCAGGGCGAGGCGCTCACCGGCCAGGAGAATTGGGCCGAGGCGGAGAAACGTTACCGCGCCGCCCTTTCCCAGCCGCCGCCGAATCCCTACGAGGCCCGCGCCCAGCTGGGCCTGGGCTGGGCCCTTTTCCACGAGGGGAACGAGCCCGACGCGCGCGCCCTCCTCAACTCCCTCATCGAGGCGAAGCTCCCCACCGAGGCCGGCGACAAGGCCGCGCTCATCCTGGCCAAGATCGACCTGGCGCGCGGCGAGCCCGACGCGGCGGCCAAGACCCTCGACGGCCTGGTCCAGCGGAAGGTGACGCCCGGCGTCGCCTTCGAGGCCGCCTACTGGCGCGGGGAGATCGCCCAGCAGCAGGACCGCCCCGCCGACGCGATCGCCGCCTACCGCAAGGTGACCGACGACGCGAAGGCCTTCCCCGGCCCCCTCGTCGCCAAGGCCTGGTTCGGCCTGGGGAGCGCCTACCTCAAGACGAACGACGGGGAGAAGGCGATGCAGGCGCTGGAACAGGCCTACACCCGAAGCGCCAGCGAGCAGATGAAGCTGGCCAGCTTCCGCCTCTACCTGCAAAGCGCCGCCGGGCTCAACCGCCTGCCCGCCGCCCAGGCCCGCCTGCGGGACTACGCCAAGCACGACAACGCCGCCGTCACCGCCGCCGCGGCGCTCCTGGCCATCGCCTCCAGCCAGGCCGACCACGGCGACACCGACGAGGCGATCGGCACGCTGGAAGCCCTCCTTACCGCCTACCCGCAGACCGACTGGAAGCCCGCCGCCCTCTTCCAGCTGGGCCAGCTCTACACCGACCAGGGCAAGCCGGACGAGGCCCGCACCGCGCTGCAAAACTGCCTGGAGGCCAACCCGCCTGCCGGGATGGCGCGGGAGGCCTCCTTCCGCCTGGCGGAGATCGACTTCGCCAAGGGCGCCTACGCGAAGGCGGCGGCCGAGTTCGAGAAGGCCGCGCCCGGCGGCGGCCCGCTGACGGAGAAGGCCCTCTTCAACCTCCTCCTGGCCCAGGCCGCGCAGGGGGCCATCGACCCCTTCCTCAAGACGGAGGCCGATTTCGCCAAGGCCTTCCCGCAGAGCCCGCTCCTCCCGCGCATCGCCCTGGAAAAGGCCCGCCTCTACGAGAAGGCGAACCAGCCCGACCAGGCCCGCGCCGCCTACCAGGCCGCCCTCCAGCGCAACCCGGACGCCGCGCAGAAGGCGCTCCTCCTCCTCCGCCTGGCCGACCTGGAACGCGGCGCGCAGCACTACGACGACGCCCTGAAATACTACAACGAGGTGGCGACCGAGTTCCCCGAGGACCCGCGCGTGGCCGAGGCGGCCTACGACTTCGTCTGGGTCAGCTTCCTGGCCGGAAAATACACGAAGGAGCAGGCCCGCGACGCCCTGACCGGCCTGGCCCAGCGCTTCGAGAAGGGGCCCTTGGGCGCGCGGATCGACTTCAACCTGGGCGAGTTCTGCTTCGAGGCGCAGGACTACGTCGGCGCGCAGACCTACTTCGAGAAAGTCGCCTCCGGCTTCCCGCAGAGCGACCTGGTCCCCCGCGCCCTCTACTACGCGGGCCAGGCGGCGACGCAGCGGAAGGACTACGCCGCCGCGCTGAAGATCCTGGAAAAGGTCCCCGCCGACGCCCCGGGCGGCCTGAAGACCGACGCGCGGCTCCTCCAGGGCCTCATCTACCACCTGCAGGGCCGCTTCGCCGACGCCGTCGCCCTTTTCGACTCCGTTCTGGCGGGGGAAAAGAGCGGCCCGCGCTTCGTCGCCGCCACGCTGCGGAAGGGCAACGCCCTCTTTGCCCAGGGCGGCGCCGATCCGACCCGCTACGAGCTGGCCGCGAACACCTACGGCACCCTCCTTTCCACCGGCCAGGGCAGCTTCGCCGAGCGGAACGAGGCCGCCTACATGCGCGCCAAATGCTTCGAGAAGCTGGGCCGCGCCGCCGACGCGCTGGCCCTTTACCTCGACGTCCTCAACGGGCGCGAGGCCCCCGCCCCCTTCGACGAGAAAAACCCGCCGCCGCCGGAGATGCTCTGGCGGGTGAAGGCGGGCCTCGACGCGGCGGCGCTGCGGCAGGCCACCCAGGACTGGGCGGGCGCGGCGGAAGTCTACCGGCGGCTGGAGGCCCTGGGCGGCCCGAACGCGAACGATTTCCGCGACGCGCTCAACCGCCTGCGCCGCGACCACTTCCTCTTCGACGAGGAAACCGGCGCCCCCGCCGCGGCGGCCGTTCCTCAGCCCGCGCCTGCGCCCGCGACGAACGTCCCGGCGAAGCCTTAATATTGGTGGGTGCGCCGCAAATAAGCGGCTGCCCTTTGAACGTCCGTGGTGAATCTCGGAATGCTGACTTTAGCCCCCATCACATTGGTGTAGCTGTAAGTTCCGATGGGGTAGATGATCCCCGTCCATTCCTCCTCATCGACCCAGCCCGAAGGATCGCACTCGATGAAAACCAGGCCTCCCTTGGGGCCTAAATGATAGGCTTCCGTATTAGTGGTTTCGACGGTTTGGCGCTCGATGATTTTGCTGGGAAACGCGGTGTTTTTATTTTGATCGATCACCACCTCCGTGATGTGCGAGCCGACCGTCGTTTTGTAATAAGACCCTTTGATTAAAAGGCCGTTTTCCGTGGTCTGAAACACGTTGCCTGAACCATATTTTTCAGACTTAGCTAAGGCGGTGGCAATCGCTTTGGCATCCAACTCGGCTGCCAGTTCTTTGGCTCCTGCTTCCCGTTCTTGCTGTTGCGCGGCTTTGAAGGCTGCGCTTTTTGCCGGGTCGTAGCCATATTTTTGCTCGATGTCAGCGGGAAGTTTCTCGAAGAGCAAATGAGCCGCACCCCCAGAATGAGTGATGTCCAAGCCTGAGGGGTCAGATCGTTTAACGACGACGTCCGTATACGTTTTCCCATCCGTGGTGGTGATTGAATCAAGGTGATCTTCGGCCAGCGCCATGCCCCCGAAAATCCACCAGGCAATAAAGCCCACCCCAAGCAGCCCTTGTTTCATGAGAAATCGATATAATAAGCGCGTCTCGGACGGGCGAGCTTTTTGCTGAACTATAATTGTTCCAGCGCCACGCAGGCGTTGCCGGGGCCGTCCTCCTCTTCCAGCCGGTCGGCCAGGTCCTCCGCGCGGTCGGCGTATGCGCCGCTCGCCAGCCGCCCCATCTCCCAGCGGAAGCCCTGCGCCGTCCGCCGCGCCGCGTGGAGGAGGCGGCCCGCGCCGAGCTTTTGCAGCCGGGCGGCGTTGTTCGGCTGGTCGAAGGCGACGGGGCAGGCCAGCGCGGGAAGCCCCGCCCGCAACGCGGCGGCCAGGGTGCCGATTCCCGCGTGGTGGGCGGCGGCGGCGCAGCGGGGCAGGAGGTCGGCCAGCGGCAGGGCGGGCCAGGCCAGGACGTTTTCCGGCAGCGGGCCGGGGTCGGAATCGCCGACGAGGAGGAGCGCGCGCCGCTCCGTCCCCTCCAGCGCGGCGGCGGCGGCCCGGTAGAAATTCCCGGGACGGCCGACGACGGCGGTGCCCAGGGTGAAGAGCCACGGCTCCGGTCCCGCGTCCAGGAAGGCCTCCACCTCCGGCGGGAGCGGCGCGGGGGGCGCGGGATCGAAGCAAAAGCCGGTCACCGCGTGGCGCGCGTCCCAGTCGGCGGGCCGCGGCGCGAAGTGGGGGCTGTAGAGGTGGAGGATCCGCTGCGCGGCGCGGGGGGAGAACATGTGGTCGCGCGCGGGCGGCAGGCCCAGGCGGCCGCGCAGGGCGTTGAGCGGGCGGTCGACGAAGGGGGCGATGGTCTGGCGGCCGATTCCCCACACCATCCGGCTGAAGAGGCGCCCCAGGGGACCGGGCAGCCCGGCAAAGGGGAAGGCGGCGGGCAGCCCCTCCGCGGACGGGGTGACGCCGGGGGCCAGGGCGACGCAGGCCCAGGGCTTGTCCAGGGCCTCCGCGCCGAGCGCGGCGGGGAAGGCGAAATGGTGGGCGACGACGGCGTCGTGCGCGGGGGCTTCCCTTAAGACGGCCTCCGTCATCTCGTCCAGGAGGGGGAGGATCGTTTTCTCGAAGAGGGTGCGGAAGGAGGCCAGGCCCGCCAGGCGGGTGGAGAACGCGCCGGGATCGAGCGGCGGCGCGGCGGCGAAGGCGGGGACGAAGCGGAGGCCCGCCGCTTCCGCCCGGGCGCGCCACTCCGGATTGCCCAGCAGGGTGGCGCCGTGGCCCCGGCGGCGCAGCGCGGCGCCGAGGGAGAGGAAGGGGATCAAGTCGCCGCCCGAGCCCCAGGAGCAGAGAAGATAGTTCATTGCGGCGCCGTTCCGGGGTGAGCTAGATTGGGCCTTTCCCGCATGAAGCTCCTCCTGGTCGACGGCCATTATTACGCCTACCGCTCCTTCTACGCCATCCGGAACCTTTCCAACTCCAAGGGGGAGCCGACGAACGCCCTCTTCGGCATGGCCAAGGCGCTCAAAAAGATGCTCGCCGACGTGAAGCCGGACCTGGCCGCCGTGGTCATGGACGGCGGCCTGCCCGCCCACCGCCTGGCGGAGCACGAGAGTTACAAGGCCAACCGCGCGGAGACGCCCGACCTGTTGGCCAAGCAGATTCCCCTTTTCCAGGATTTGGTCCCCGCGCTGGGCCTGGCCTGCCTGACGGTGGAGGGGGAGGAGGCGGACGACGTCCTGGCCAGCTACGCGCGGGAGGCGGCCCGGGAGAAGATCGACGTGGTCCTGGCGACGAACGACAAGGACCTGATGCAGCTGGTGGGGGACAATCTCTCCGTCTACCAGCCGACGCCGGCGGGCTTCGACCTGATCGACGCCGCGGCCGTCCGGGAGAAGTGGGGCGTGCCGCCGGAAAAGATCGGCGAAATTCTGACCCTGACGGGCGACGCGGTGGACAATATCCCCGGCGTCCCCGGGGTGGGGCCGAAGACGGCGGCCACCTGGATCCAGGCGTATAGCACGGTGGACGGCCTCCTGGCCCACCTGCACGAGCTGAAGAGCGAGCGGCACCGGCAGATGCTGGAATCCTCCCGCGATATCCTGGCGCGCAACCGCAAGCTGGTGATGCTGCGGGAGGACCTTCCGCTGCCGCGCCCCATCGGGGAGCTGCAAATCACGCCCGACTGGGCCGCGCAGGCGCGGCTCTTCGCCGCGTACGAGTTCCGGGGCTTCCTGGCGGAGGCGCAGCGGATGCTCGGCGGAGCGCCCGCGCCGGAGGCGAGGAGGGAAAAGCAGGAAAAGCCGCCCGCGCCCCCGACCTGGAGCCAGGGGGAGCTGCTCTAAAATCCGGGAGCCTAGGCCCTTTCCGGCGACCGGTCCCGCGCGGGGATCCCTTCCGGCGCGGGGGAGCTGCGCCGCGCGGCGGCCCAGGCCAGCTCGGTGCGCGGCACTGTGCCGTCCAGCGGCAGGCGTGACCGCCGCCATTCGGTGACGCCGCCTTCCAGGTAGGCGGCCTGGGAAAATCCCTTTTCCCGGGCGAAGGCCGCCGCCTCGATGGAGCGGTATTCCCCCAGCTGGCAGACGAAGTAGACGGGCTGCGCGGGGTCGAGGGTTTCCAATTGCCGGGCGATGGCGGCGAAGGTCGCCGGATCGCCCTTCGGGACGTCCATGGCGTAGGGGGCGGAGAGGGAGCCGGGGATGTGGGAGAGGCGGTGGACCGCCTCGGCCCGGACGTCGACGATCGCCGGACGGGAGGGAAGCAGCTCGGCCAGGCGGCGGGGGGAAACGGAGGCCATGGGCTTATCCCTGCGTGCGGCCTTCGGGCTTTTTCCCGGGGGCCGGGACGGCGGCGGCGCGCTGCCCGGAAAAGCCGTCCAGCCGCCGGGCCCATTCCCCCTCCAGCGGCAGGTCGGCCCGCTGCCAGGCCTTGGTGCCGCCCTCGACGAAAAAGGCCTGCCGGAAGCCGAGCTGCTCCCCGGCCAGGCGGGCCGCCTCGACGGAGCGCTGCTCGCCGATCTGGCAGACGAAATAGACGGGCTGCTCCCGGTCCAGCGGAGACAGGCGCTCCCGGATTTCCGCCAGGGGGGCGTGGGCGGCCCCGGGGATGTGGCCCAGGCGGTAAAGCTCGGCGTCCCGCACGTCGAAAAGCGCCGTTCCGGGCGATTCCAGAAGGCGGTCGAGCTGGCTGACGGTCACCGAGGGCATGGGTACGATTCGGCTATTGGCGGGGCGGAGTGTCCGGTCTTACCGCACTTTGATCTGATTCCGGAGCGACTTGGCGATTTCCTCTCCTAATGAGTAATCCATCAGATCGTAGCGCCCGATCGGCCCTCTCGCGTGGGTGCCTTTCACGATCACGGTCATGGGCGGGGTGATTTGGACCTGAAGAGCGGGAACCGCGAAATTTTCCAAAGGCGGGGGGCCGTCCTGCCATAATGCCAAGACGGCGCCGCCGATGAGGCAGAGAGCCAGGGCCGCGCCGGCCATTTGCCCAAGTCGAGGGGCGCTTAGAACGGTCATTCCTCGCCTCCTCTTCGGGGGAGCGGCTTATTCGGTGATCCAGGCCGGGGTGCCCGCGGGCTGGGTGCCGATGGTGCCGTCGGTCTTCTTGGCCACGTTGGCCTTCCAGAAGGCCCCGTCGCCGCCCTTGTGGAGGATCACCGCGCCCTTGTTGCCGAAGGGCTGCTTCGTCTCCTTCGGATCCTGGCCCCAGGACCAGTTCTTGGTGTAGATCAGGACGGCGGTGCCCGCGTCGATCGAGCCGGTGTTGCCCAGGTTAAAGGCGTTGTTGGCGGCGGTCAGCGTGTTCGTGCCGACGACGGCGGGATACCCCGGGGCGGAGAGGACGCGGAGGTCGCCCGCCTTCAGGTAGTCGTTGGCGATCAAGACGTTCTGGAAGTAGGCGGTGGGGGTGGTCTGGGGGCCCGCGTCGGCCGGGAAGCCGATGCCGCCCAGGCCGCTCTGGGCCGCGTCGGAAGAAGCCGCCTGCATGGCGATGTAGACCTGCCGCGCGTTGCTCACGATCTGCACGCCCTGCGCCTGGGTGCGGGCGTTGTCTAGCGCGGGCAGCGCCAGGCTGGCCAGGATGGCGATGATCGAGATGACCACCAGCAGTTCGATGAGGGTAAAGGCGGACGCGTTGCGATTTTTAGTGTGCAGGCTCACGGGGAATACTTAAGGGCATGGGGGTGAAGGAGTCAATAGACCGTACCTTGCGTTCATCCTCAAATGGCCCTAGGGTGACGGCGTGATGAAAACCTACGTCGTCCAAACCACCCTGCCGAGCCTCCTGCGCATCCGGGCCGAGGAATTCCAGTTCCACTCCCGCGACGGCATCCTCTACTTCAGCGTCGAGGGGCGCCGGGTGGCGGCCTTCCCCATCGAGGCGGTCGTCGCCGTGGCGGAAAAGCCCTTCGGCCTGGGCAACGTGCCCGTGGAGACGGAGACGGACTGGATCGACGACGACAGCGTTTAACACCCCCCTCCCCGCCTTGACCCCCCTTTCTATGCCGCGCCCGTTCCACCTCGACGACGAAGAAGAAGACGAAGAAACCGAGACCGAAACCAAGGCCCCCGCGCCCGAGCCGCCGAAGCCCCGCCTGGAAGAGCGCCTGCTGAAGGCGCGCACCATCCTGATCTACGGCGGGATCGACCAGAAGAAGGCGCAGGACGTCAGCGAGAAGCTCATCGCGATGGCGGCGGACTCCGACGACGACATCTACATCTACATCAATTCCCAGGGCGGCCACGTGGAGGCGGGCGACACCATCCACGACATGATCCGTTACGTGAAGCCGCGCGTCTTCATCATCGGCACCGGCTGGGTGGCCAGCGCGGGCGCCCTGATCTACGCCGCGCCGCCGGTGGAGCGCCGCCTTTCCCTGCCGAACACCCGCTTCATGATCCACCAGCCCTCCGGCGGCGTCCGGGGCCAGGCCTCCGACATCAGCGTGGAAGCGGAGGAGATCCTCAAGATGCGCCAGCGCCTCAACGAGATCTTCGCCAAGCAGACGGGCCAGCCGATCGAGAAGATCGAGCGCGACTCCGACCGCAACTTCTGGATGTCCGCCGAGCAGGCGAAGGCCTACGGCCTGGTCGGCAAGGTGATCGCCACCGCGGGCGACCTGCCCGCCCCCGCTCCCGCTAAGAAGTAGGAAGGGAGGCGCCTCCCGCAAAAAGCCCGGCCTTTTCATGGGGCCGGGCTTTTTCTTTTAATAGTCGTCGGCGTCGTACCGGGGGTGGTAGGCGTTCGGGTTGCCGGGGTTGTTGCTGCTCGGCGGCAGGGCGAAGTTGGGGTTGTGGGTCGGATCGCGGCTCAGGCCCGATTCATACCACTCCTGCTGGATGGCCGGGTAGGGGTTCTGGCCGCCGCCGCATCCGGAGAGGGAGCCCGAAAGCAAAAGAAGGAGAAGAAGCCGCAGCAACTTCATGGCGCGGGCGCGGTGGGCAGCGGCTGGCCGGGGGCCACGCGGTTGACGCCGGGCAGCGGCGCTGCGCTCATCTTGTCCATGCCCAGGACGACGAAGGCCTGCTGCCCCGGAATGAAGCGGGCGAAGACCTTGCCGTCCTCCCGCTCCCAGGTGGCGCCGGCGCCGGGCAGGTCGAGCTTCCGCCACGGCTGGCCGCGGCCCTCCTGGTGGAGGAATTCCTCGCAGTCGTCCGGGGTGATGGCGGGGCGCGCGCCCGTCGCGTCCGGGCGCAGGCCGAAGATCTCCATGGCCGCCTCCCCTTCCGCGTTGAAGGTGACGGTCACCGAATAGCGGTCGGCGGTGTAGAGGACCTGCTCGCCGATTTCCTTGCCCGCGCCCCAGCGGTCCGCCAGCTGGGCGCGCGTGTCGCCCACGCGGGCCTGCGCGGAAGCCGCCAGGCAGAGCGCGCCCAGGCAGCCCAGGAGTAGCGGGAGCGCGGACTTCATCGCGTCAGTGGCCGGGGCCGTAGACCTTGGCCGGGTCGAACGCCTTCTCGGCGATGGCCAGCTCCAGCTCGCCCTCCGAGCCGTCTTTCAGCTTGCGGAAGAAGCAGCTGCGGTAGCCGACGTGGCAGGCGGCGCCGCCTTCCGTGCGGACTTTCAAGAGGATGGCGTCCTGGTCGCAGTCGACGCGCAGCTCCTCGACGTGCTGGAAGTGGCCGGACTGCTCCCCCTTGACCCAGAACTTGCCCCGGGAGCGGCTCCAATAGGTCGCCTTCTTCGTGGCGATGGTGCGTTCCAGGGCCTCCCGGTTCATGTAGGCGAGCATGAGGACCTCGCCCGTGGAGGCCTCCACCGTGATGCAGGGGAGCAGCTCCTGGCGGTCGAAAGCGGGGAGGAGGCGGAAGCCTTCCTCGATCTCGTGGGACGCGGCCATAGGGTGCGATTTATAAGGCCTGGGAAATAGTCTGGCAAGGGCCTGCCGAGCCGGGCAAAACTGCCCGCCCCATGAAACCGGCCAAAAAACGCTTCGTGGCCCTGACCCTGATCGGCCCCGACCGCAAGGGCGTCATCGCCCGCTTCACCCAGCTCCTCTTCCGCCTCGGCGCGAACATCGAGGGGCTGGAAGAACAGGTGGCCCGCAGCCAGTTCCGCATGGCGGTGCTGGCCTCCTGGGAAGGGAAGGCTGCGCGCGATTTCAACGCGGAGGCCGTCCGCCTGGCCCTCCAGGTGGAGGCGCAGGCCGTGGGCATGGAATGCTCCCTGCGCTTCGAGCAGGGCGGCCCGCGCCGCTTCGCCCTCTTGGCGACGAAGGAGCCCCACGCCGTCGAGGCCTTCCTGAAGGCGACGCTGGGCAAAAAGCCGACCCTGCCCGCCGTCCCCGTCGTCCTCATCGCCAACCGGCCCGACCTCAAGCCCCTGGCCGAAAAGGCCGGCATCCCCTTCCACGAGGTCGATTACCGGGACCGCGCCCGGGCGGAAAAGGAGATCCTGGGCCTGCTGGACCAATACCAGGTGGAGTTCGCCGTCCTGGCCCGCTTCATGAAGATCCTCTCCCCCGACTTCGTCTGGCGGTGGAAGAACAAGATCATCAACATCCACCCCTCCCTCCTGCCCGCCTTCCCCGGGGCCAACGCCTACCGGCAGGCCTTCGAGAAAGGGGTGCAGGTCTTCGGCGTTACCGCCCACTTCGTCACGCCGCAGCTGGACGAGGGGCCGATCCTGGCCCAGGAATCGGCGCGGCTGAAGATGGGGGAGCCGCTGGCCAGCATCGTCCGCCGGGGCCAGGCCCTGGAGGCGAAGTGCCTCCTGCGCGCGGTGAAGCTCTTCCTGACCAAGAAGCTCGACGTCCACTGGGGCCGCGTCCACGGCGCCAGCTGATCCCCGGCTAGCCGCCGACGGCCTTGCGGGCCTCGTCGGCCAGGGCGGTGGAGAGGTAGCGCTCCCCCGTCGAGCAGCCGACGGTGACGATCAGCTTCCCCTTATACTCCGGCCGCGCGGCCAGCTGCAGGGCGGCGTGGACGTTGGCGCCCGTGGAGATGCCGACGAGGAGGCCTTCCTCCTTCGCCAGGCGGCGGGCCATGGAGAGGGCCTCGTCGTTGGTGACCTGGATCACTTCGTCGACGATCTTCAGGTTCAAATTCTTCGGCACGAAGCCGGCGCCCGCGCCCTGGATCTTGTGCGGGCCGGGCTTGAGCGGCTCCCCGTTGAGGGTCTGGGTGATGACGGGGGAGTCCTTCGGCTCGACGGCGACCGCCTTCACGGCGGCCTTGCGCCCCTTGATCACCTCGGCGACGCCGGTCAGCGTCCCGCCCGTGCCGACGGCGGCGACGAAGGCGTCGATCTTCCCGTCGGTGTCGGCCCAGATTTCCTCCGCCGTGGTCAGGCGGTGGATCTGCGGGTTGGCGGGATTCTCGAACTGCTGCGGGATCCATGAGTTGGGGATCTCGCGGGAAAGGGATTCCGCCTTGGAGATGGCTCCCTTCATCCCCTCCGCGGCGGGGGTAAGGACCAGGCGGGCGCCCAGGAGGGCCAGCAGGGTGCGGCGCTCCACGCTCATGCTCTCCGGCATGGTCAGAACCAGGGGATAGCCCTTCGCGGCGGCGACGAAGGCCAGGGCGATGCCGGTGTTGCCGCTCGTCGGCTCGATGATGGTGGTGCCTTCCTTCAGGCGGCCTTCCTTCTCCGCGGCGGCGATCATCGCCGCGCCGATGCGGTCCTTCACGCTGCCTAAGGGATTGAAAAATTCGGCTTTTAGCGCGATGGTGGCACCCAATCCGGCGGTCAGGCGGTTCAGGCGAATGAGCGGCGTGCGGCCGACGGTCCCGACGATGTCCTCGAAAAAAGCCATAGGTTTCCAAGTTAAAGCCGCTCCGCGCGGCGCGCAATCCTCCTCATGAAGGCCCTCATCCTGGCCGCGGGGCGCGGCACCCGCATGGGGGCGCTGACCGCCTCCCTGCCGAAACCGATGGTCCCCGTCAAAGGCACCCCCATCCTGGAGACCATCCTCACCGGCCTGCGGGACGCGGCGGGCATCCGGGAGTTCTTCATCGTCGTCGGTTACCAGGGGGAAATCATCCGCCGCCATTTTGGCGACGGCTCCGCCTGGGGCGTCTCCATCCGCTACGGGGAGCAGGCCGTCCAGGACGGCACCGGCAAGGCGCCGGAGGTGGCCCGGGCCTGGCTGGCGGACGACCCCTTCTTCCTTTCCTACGGGGACATCCTCGTGGAGCCCTCCGCCTACGCCCGCATGGTGCGCGGCTGGGAGGAGGCGGGGCGGCCGGACGGCGTCATCGGCCTCGTCGAGGGGCAGGACCTGACCAAGGGCGGCGCGATCGTCCTGGACGGGACGGGTGCGGTGACCGCCATCGTGGAAAAGCCGCCCGCCGACCAGGTCCCGGCCAACGCCTATTACAACAGCGGCCTCTACCTCTTCACCCCGCGCCTCTTCGCCTTCACCGCCCGGCTGGAGAAATCCCCGCGCGGGGAATACGAGCTGACCGACGCCCTGCGCGACCTGGCCGGGGAGCGCGGCCTCCACGGCGTGATCCTGGGCGGCTCCTGGGTCGACGTCCGCGACCCGCAGGTCCTGGCCGAACTCAACGCATGACTCCCGCGCCGCCGCCGCTCTGGGAACGGGAGATCGACGACTGCGTCGCCTTCCTGGCCACGGAGCGGGACCATGCCGCGCGCAGCCAGCTCCTGAACCGCGCCGCGCTCGAGGCCTTCGCCGGCTGGACGGCCGCGCGCCACGGGGCGCTCTCCCCCGCGCAGGTGGCGCCGGAGCACCTGTCCGCCTACCTGCGGGATCTGCGCGCGGAGCGGGACCTGGCCCCGGCCTCCCTCAAGATCGCCGTCGTCGCCCTGCGCCACTTCTTTTCCCGGCTGCGGCGGGAGAACGAGATCCCGCTCGACCCCGCCGCCTACCTGGAACTGCCGAAGGTTCCCCGCCACCTCCCCGACACGCTGACGGAGGAGGAGGTCGGTCGGCTGTTGGCCGCCCCCTTCCCGGAGACGCCGCTGGGCCTGCGGGACAAGGCGGTGCTGGAGGTCTTCTACGCGGCGGGCCTCCGCCTTTCCGAGCTGGCCACCGCGCGGATCGAGGGCTACGCCCCGGCGGAGGGCGTCCTGCGCGTCCTGGGCAAGGGGAACAAGGAGCGGCTGGTGCCGCTGGGCCGCGCCGCGCTGGAGGCCGTCGACCTCTGGCTGGAAAAAGGTCGCCCAGTCCTGGCCGGGCCGGAGAGCGGCGGGGAAATCTTCCTGGGCCGGGGCGGCGCGCGGCTGACGCCCGCGCGGCTGGAACAGATCGTCAAGGAGATCGCCCGCCGGGCCGGGATCGGGAAGAACGTCTACCCGCACCTCCTGCGCCACTCCTTCGCCACCCATCTGCTGGCCCATGGAGCCGACCTGCGCGTCATCCAGGAACTCCTGGGCCACGCCAGCATCGCCACCACGCAGATCTACACCCACGTCGACGCCGACCGGCTCCGCGCCGCCCACCGGCAGTTCCATCCCCGCGCGAAACTCCGCGCGGCCTAGCCCCCCCTTCCATGACCCTCGACCTGCTCCAAGAAAAGATCGGCCACCGCTTCGCCGACGCCGCGCTGTTGCGCGAGGCGCTGACCCACCCCTCCGTCCACGGGCGGGAGGAGGGCGCCGCCGTGGCCGACAACGAGCGCCTCGAGTTCCTGGGCGACGCCGTGCTCCAGCTGGCCGCCACGGAGCGCCTTTACGAGCTTTTTCCCGCCGCGCCGGAAGGCCGCCTGACGGTCTGGCGCGCGAGCCTGGTCAGCCGCGCGCGGATGGCGCAGGTCGGCGCGGAGCTGGGGCTGGGAACGCTCCTTTCCATGAGCTTCGGGGAAGAGCGCAACGCGGGCCGCACCCGCACCTCCAACCTGGCCAACGCGGTGGAGGCGGTCCTGGGGGCCGTCCACCGGGACGGCGGCTGGGAGGCGGCGCGGGGCGCCGCGCTGCGCCTGTTGGAACCCTTCTTCGCCGCGCTGGAGGCGGAGGCGGCATCCAACGTTGGCCCGCTCAACGCCAAGGGCGCGCTCCAGGAAAAACTCCAGCAGGAAGGCGGCGAGGCTCCGAGCTACGTCTGCCTGGCGGAGGAAGGCCCCGCGCACGAGCGCCGCTACGAGGTGGCCGTCTACTGGGGCGGCAAGGAGCTGGCCCGCGGCGCGGGCCGGAGCAAGCGGGAGGCGGAGGCCGCCGCCGCGCGCGCCGCGCTGGCCGCGCTCTAGGCGTTCAGTTTCTTCCAGCTCTCCGCGTAGCCGCGGGCGAAGTAGGTCAGGATCATGTCGGCCCCCGCGCGGCGGATGCCGTGGAGGGATTCGTCCCGGGTCTTTTCCAGGTCGAGCCAGCCGTTTTGCGCGGCGGCCTGGATCTGCGCGTATTCCCCGGAAACCTGGTAGGCGGCGACGGGGACGTGGACGGCGTCGCGCACCTCCCGCAGGACGTCGAGGTAGGGCCCGGCGGGCTTCACCATGACGATGTCGGCGCCCTCCTCCTCGTCCAGCAGCGCTTCCAACAGGGCCTCCCGCCGGTTGCCGGGGGAGAGCTGGTAGGTCCGCTTGTCCAGGTAGCCGCTCCCCTTGCGCGCGCCGCTGCCCACCGCCTCGCGGAACGGGCCGTAGTAGGCGGAGGCGAACTTGGAGGCGTAGGCGATGATGCCGGTGTGGATGTGCCCGGCCTTGTCCAGGGCGGCCCGCAGCGCGGCGACGCGCCCGTCCATCATGTCCGAGGGGGCGACGAAATCGGCCCCCGCCTCCGCGTAGAGGACGGTCTGGCGGGCCAGGATGGCGACGGTGGCGTCGTTGTCGACGCGGCCCTTTTTATCCAGCACGCCGTCGTGGCCGTGGGTGGTGTAGGGGTCGAGCGCCGCGTCGGTGATGACCAGCATCTCCGGCAGCTCCTTTTTAAGGAGCCGGATGGCGCGGGCAATGAGGCCCTTCGGATCGGTGGCGGCGGTGCCGCGGCCGTCTTTCTTCACGGTGGCCAGGGCGGGGAAGAGGGCCACGGCGGGGATGCCCAGCTTGTGCAGGGCGGCGGCCTCCTTCACCAGATCGGGCAGGAGGTGGCGTTTCACCCCCGGCATGGAGGCGATGGCGGCGGGCACCGAGGCGTTCTCCCGGACGAAGAGGGGGGCGATGAGGTGGCGGGGCAGAACGTCGGTCTCCGCGACGAGGGCGCGGACGGCGGGCGTGGCGCGCAGGCGGCGCGGACGGCGGGGGAGGGGGAGCTGGGCCATAAAAGGGTTTAAAACTCTGCGGTTTTGGGGATAACGTCTCAAGTTTCAAAATTTATGAACCCCCTCCACCTCATCGAGCACCCGATCGCCGCCGACCGCCTCCGCACCATGCGGGACCAGGCGACGGGCCGGGAGGAGTTCGTCTCCGCCCTGGAACAGCTCTCCAGCGTCATGGCGGTGGAGGCCACGGCCCGCCTGCAAACCCTGGAAGTTCCCGTCCGCACGCCGCTGGAGGAGACGCAGGCGCGGAAAATTTCCCAGCCGGTGATGCTGGTCCCCATCCTCCGCTCCGGCCTGGGGATGCTGCGCGGCTTCCAGCGCATCCTGCCGGAGGCCTCCGTCGCCTTCTTTGGCGCCTCCCGCAACGAGGAGACGCTCAAGCCGGTCATCTATCTGGACAAGATCCCGCCCCTGACGCCGGAGACGGCTGTTTTCATCCTGGACCCGATGCTGGCCACCGGCCACAGCGCCTGCGTGACGATTTCCCGGCTGCGGGAGCGGGGGGCGCGGTCGATCACCTTCGTCTGCTGCCTGGCCTCGCCGGAGGGGATCCAGCAGATCCGCTCGCTCGACTCCGACGTGACGATCCTCACCGCCTCCGTCGACCGGCAGCTCAACCAGCACGGCTTTATCCTGCCGGGCCTGGGCGACGCGGGTGACCGCCAGTTCGGCGGTTAGATCGGGACCGGCTTAAAAGTGGGCCCGGAGGGGGAGGAGGAAAAGGACCCCGGCGGCGAGCATCTGGAGGAGGAAGATTCCCCGCAGAAAGGCCAGGGTGGCCTCCTGTTGTTCGACGGCGGACAGGGCGACGGCCCGGGCTCCGTTCCGCCGCGCGGGATGCGTGTTCATGCTTTGGAAAAAGCAGCCCACGTGCCCGCGCGGGGGCGCGGAGGGAAATTGAGTAGAAGTGCGGGGAAGGGCAGGGATTACTGCTCTTCTTCGGCGGGCGGCTCTTCCGCCGCGGCCTCTTCCTCGGCGGGCGCCTCGGCGTCCTCGGCCGGTTCCCCGCCCTCGGTCCCGTATTCGGACTGGGCGTCCTCGGCGTCTTCCGCGCCGAAGTTGCTGTCCTGGTAGCTCTCCTCCTCTTCTTCCTTGGTCAGGCCGCCGCCGCCCAATTCCGCCTGGCTGCGGAGGCGGAGGGGCAGCTCCCCGTATTGCTTGAGGTTGAGGACTTCCTTGAGGTCGTCGACGAGCTTGCCGACGTTGGAGAGGCGGCTTTTGAGCGCGCGGTTCTGGGAAAGGAGCTCGCGGTGGGTCTCGGCGGCGGCGTGGCTTACCTCGGCCAGCTCGCCTTGGAGCTTGGAGACCTTGGCGCGGAGGTGCTCGGCGTCTTCCGTCACGGAGGCCAGGCGGCCGCGGAGGGCTTTGGCCTCGCGCAGCCACTGCTTTTGCTCGTCGGCGGCGGTTTGCTCCGCCTCGCGCAGGCGTTCGCCCGCCTCGCGGACTTGGGTGCGCATGCGGGCGGCCTCGGAGACGGTGTCGCTCAGGCTCACCTTGAGCTGGCGCAGTTCTTCCTCCATCTCCGCCTGGCGGCGGGAAAGGGCGTGGGCTTCCTTTTGGGCCTTCTCGGCCTCGGCCTCGTGGCGCTCCACCTCCGCCTGCAGCTCGTGGCGGCGGCGGGAGGCCTCGGCCTCTTGGGCGGAGACTTGCTCGCGGACCTTCTGCAGCTCGGTTTCCAGGCGGGCTTTCTCGGCGTGGGCGGCCCCGGTGGCCTCGGCCACGGCGTCGCGCAGCTCGGCGACTTTCGTGCGGAGCCCGGAGGCTTCCGCCTCCGCCTCGCTCTGGCGGGCGGCGTGGCGGCGTTCTTCCTCGGCCAAAATGGTCTTTTCCTTGAGGGCGCCGTCCCGCGCGGCCTCGGCGGCGATGAGCCGCTCGCGAAGGGCGGTCAGTTCCGCCTCGCCCCGGGTGCGGAGCTGGTCGCGCTCGGCGGTGAGGGTGGCCAGCTGGGCGCGCAGGGCGTCCCGCTCCGCGACGGCGGTGGCAGACTGGACGCGCGCGGTTTCCCGTTCCGTCTCCAGCGCGGTGATCTGGGCGCGGGTTTTCTCGAAATTGGACTGAAGGGTGGCTCCCTGCGCCTCTTCGGCGGCCAGGCGGCTGGCCAGCATGTCGCGCTCGCGGGCGATGACGGCGCGCTCGCTGTCGCCGCCGGTGGCCTGGGTGCGGAGGCGGTGGACCTCGCCTTCCAGATCGGCGAGGCGCTTTTGCGCGGCCTCCGCCTGGAGGCGCAGCTGGTCGCGCTCGGCGGCGGCGGTGCCTCCGGCGGCGGCCTGGAGCTTGAGCTGGTCCCGCTCGGCCGCCAGCTGGGCGGCCTGGGAGCGCAGGGTTTCGCGCTCGGATTCCAGAAGGGCCAGCTGGGTCCGGGTTTTCTCGAAATCTTGTTGGAGGGTGGCCCCCTCGTTCTCTTCCGCCTTCAGGCGGCTTTCGAGCATCTCGCGCTCCTTGGTCAGGGCGGCGCGCTCGGCTTCGACGTTGTTGGCCTGGGCCCGGAGGCTGGCCAACTCCCCTTCGGCCTGGGCCAGGCGCTCGGCGCGCTCGGCGGACTCGGCCTGGAAGCGGTTGCGTTCGGCGGAGGCGGTGGCGGCCTCCGCATGGAGCTTTTCCAGGTCGCCGTGGAGGCTGGACCCCTCGCTCTCCTGGGCGGAGAGGCGGTTGGCGAGCATCTCGCGCTCCTTGGCCAGGGCGGCCCGGTCGGCGGCGAGCTGGGCGGCCTGGGCGCGGAGGTTTTCCAGCTCCTTGTCGGCCTGGCTGAGGCGGGCGCGGGCCTCCTCCGTCTGGCCGCGCAGCTGGTCGCGGTCGGAGGTGGCGGCGGCGACTTCCTCCCGCAGCTTCTCCAGGTCGGCCTGGAGGGCGGCGGTCTCCTCCTCCGAAGCGAGGCGGGCGGAAAGGGAATTCTTCTCCCGGGCCAGGGAGGCGCGCTCGGCCTCGACGGCTTCCGCCTGGATGCGGAGGCGCGTCAGCTCCTCCTCCATCTCGGCGACGCGGCGCTTGAAGTGCTCGACCTCCTGCCGCTGGGCTTCGATGTCGGGATGGTTTTCAGCCTGGGCCGGCGCCTGGGCCTGCGGCGCGGGGGCTTCCTCGGAAATCGCCTCGGGCTCGAGGGCGGGCTCCGGTTCCGGCTGGGGCTCCGGTTCGAAGACGGCGGCGGGTTCCGGGGCCGGTTCCGGCTCGGGAGCGGTAGCCGGTTCGAGGGCGGGCTCGGGCTCCGGCGTGGCGGCGGCCTTCGGCTCGACCGGGCGGGAAAACATGCCCTGCGGGCGGGCTTTGAGCTTCGGCGCGCCGGCGGGGCTGCCTTTGCCGGCGGGGGGCTTGGAAAGGGAGATGACGGGATTGTTGGCGGCGGGGGCGCTCTTTTGGGGGGCGGCCTCGGCCTTCTTCGGCTCAGGGGCAAGCTCGGGCTCGGGTTCCGGCTCGGGCGCGGCGGCGGTCGGCTCGGGCTCGGGCGCCGCTTCCGCTTCCGGCGCGGGGGTGGCGACGGGGGCGGGCTTGGCGGGGGGCAGCAGCAGGCGCAGGGGGGCCCACTCCTTCAACCCCTCATGCCAGGCCAGATCGCCGGGCAGAACCTCTCCGGCCGCCAGCTTTTTACGGACCTCTTCCTCCGGGAATGGTCCTGTGGGCTGACCGTTTTTGGCAACGTAAAGGTTCATGCGTGCAAACCGCGCAGGCGAATCGACTTATTGATACAATAAAAGCCGCTCACGTAAAGAGGAAGCGATTGGCCCTAGGCCTTATCTTCCCCGCCGCCCGCCAGCGGAAGCTCGATCCAAAAGACGGCTCCCGGCATCCCGTCGCCCGGAGCCTCGCAGCCCATCCGCCCGCCCATCCGCTCCACGGCGCGCCGCGCGATGGAGAGGCCCATGCCGGTGCCCGTGTACTCCTCCGGATGGTGGAGCCGCTCGAAAAGGGCGAAGACGCGCTCCCGGTACGCCTCCGGCACGCCGATGCCGTGGTCCCGGACGGAGAGACGGAGGAACCCGCCCCGCCGTTCCGTGAAAAGGACGAGCCGGGGCGCGGCGTCCAGGGGGGTGAATTTGGCGGCGTTGTCCAGGAGGTTGGCCAGCGCCTGCTTGAGGGTGACGGCGTGGCCCCGCACCCGCTCCGCCCCGGTCCGGTTCTCCACCGTCACGCCCCGCTGCCGGTGCTCGAAGGCGAACTCCTCCAATAGGGAGGCGACCAGGCCGCCCAGGTCGATTTCCGACGGCGGCAGCTCCTCCCGCGTCAGGCGGCTGTAGTGGAGGAGATCCTGGATGAGGGCGTCCATCCGTTCCGCCGCGCGGCGGATGCGGTCCAGATACCCCGGGTCCGCCTCCCCCTCCGGCG
Organism: Verrucomicrobium sp.; assembly: GCA_028283855.1. Classification (NCBI taxonomy): domain Bacteria; kingdom Pseudomonadati; phylum Verrucomicrobiota; class Verrucomicrobiia; order Verrucomicrobiales; family Verrucomicrobiaceae; genus Verrucomicrobium; species Verrucomicrobium sp. The sequence continues at coordinate 522,515 of JAPWJX010000003.1, forward strand.
GCTCCTGCTGGAGCAGCTCCGTCATCCCCATAATGCTGCGCAGGGGAGTGCGGAGGTCGTGGGAAACGGAGTAGCAGAAGGACTCCAGCTGCTGGTTCACGTCCTGCAGGGCGGCGGTGCGGCGCTCGACGCGCGCCTCCAGCGTCTCGTTCATGCGGCGGATCTCCTGCTCCCCGCGCAGCCGGTCGGTAACGTCGACGAAGGCGGCGATGGCCCCGCAGGGCTCGCCCCCCTCGTCCCGGATGGGGTAGGCGTTGCCGAAGATGTGGCGTACACGGCCGTCCCGGAAGGCCAGGTCCATCTGCACCCCGCGCGCGGCGACGCCCCGCGCGGCGGCCGCCTGGATGGGCAGCTCCTGCGGGGGCACCTCCGCGCCGTCCCGCATGATCGTAAAGTGGGCCGTGGCGGAGGGGTCCTCCGCCGTCTTGGACGGGTTGGCGCCCGGGGGCATCTCGCACAGCTCGGCCGCCATCCGGTTGCCCGTGATGACGCGGGCCTCCCGGTCGTGCGCGATGAAGACGGCGGCGGGGACCGACTCCATGAGCGTCTCCAGTTGCGACAGCCGGGCCAGTTCCCGCGCCAGCGCCGTCTGCAGGGTTTCCTCCGCCTCGCGCGCTTGCCGCTCCGCGTCCCGCAGCGCGGTGACGTCCCGTAGCCGCAGAAGAAGGCCGCCGCCCGCCCGGAGCCGCGCGGCGACCTCCCAGGAAAGGCCCTCCGGCGTGTCGGCCAGGAAAGGGGCGCCCGCCGGCGCGTCCAGCGCGGCGGCCAGGAAAGCCGGAAGCCGCGCGCGGCCATCCGCCCCGGCGTCCTCCTCCCGCAAGCCCAGGCGGGCCTGCGCGGCGGGATTCCAAAAGGCCAGACGGCCCTCCCCGTCCAGCGCCACGACGGGTTCCGTCACCACCTCCAGCATCTCGGCCAAATCGTCCGGGGAGCCCACGACGTCCTATTCCAAAGGGAGCGCGGCCGATTTGCCAGTTGAATGTTTGTAGGCTCACCTCTAATACTTAGTCCCCGGTAAAACTATGTTGAATCAAGGGACGATCCTCCTGGTCGAAGACGACGCGGACGCGGCCCTCCTCATGAAGAAGGCGTTTGCCTCCGCCACCGTCGCCAACCCCCTGGAAGTCGTCCCCAACGGCCAGGAACTGATGGCCAAGCTCGGCGGCAAGCGGGCTCTCCCCGCCGACCGCCCCATCATGATCCTCCTGGACCTCAAGCTCCCGGGCCAGAGCGGCTTCGACCTCCTGGAATGGATCCGCAAGCAGGCCGACGTCTCCCGGCTCGTCGTCGTCGTCCTCACCTCCTCCCGGGAAAGCCGCGACGTGGCCAAAGCCTACGCCCTGGGCGCCAACTCCTATTTGGTAAAGCCCACCTCCTTCCACCAGCTCGTCGAGCTCGTAAAGATGCTCAAAAGCTACTGGCTGACCCACAACCAGTTCTCCGGCGCCCAGTAAAAGGCGCCCGGCTAATAGAGGAGATACGGCGCCCGCTTCTCGCGGAAAGCCGCCACCGCCGGCTCCCAGGCATTCACGATCGAGCCGACCGACGCGCCATTGGCCAGCTTCCCCCGGATCGTCGCGCTGCCGTAGATCTTATAGAAGAGATTGAGCTGGCTCGGCGTCGAGCGGTCAAAGATGTGCGCCCGCCGCTCCCCCGTCGCCAGGAAATAAAGCGCCATCGCGCAGAGATTCGTCCTCGCGTGCGGATCGATCTTCAGGCTCACCCCCTCCCAGCTGCCCAAAGGATCGGCGTAAGGCGTCGCCACCAGCCCGGGAATTTCCAGCCCGCGGAAGCGCGCCGCCATCGACGCCCCGTCCACCCCCGCGCAGGCAAAGCGCTGGAACGGCTCCCGCGTGCCGATGCCGATGTTCAGCCCGGAAAGGCTCCCCGCCAGCCCCGTCACCACATAATAGGCCGGGGACGTCGCATACGGGATATTCGGCGACGTCTGCACCCAGCGCAGCCCCGTGTCGTTCCACGTCATTCCCCGCTCCCAGCCCCGCATCGGCACCACGATCAGCCGGCACTTGTGCTTATTCCAGCCCAGGTCATTCACCATCCGGGCCAGCTCCGCCACCGTCAGCCCATGCACGTAAGGCACCGGCACCTGGCTGACAAAAGAAACCCAGCGCGGCTCCACCATCGGCCCCTCCACCCGCTCCCCGCCCAGCGGATTGGGGCGGTCCAGCACCACAAACGGGATCCCCTTGTCCCCCGCCGCCTCCATGCACAGCACCATCGTGCTGATATACGTGTAGCTGCGGCAGCCGATGTCCTGCATGTCGAAGACCAGCATGTCCAGGCCGTCCAGCATCGAAGAGCTGGGCTTGCGCGTCGCGTCGTAGAGAGAATAGACCGGCAGGCCCGTCACCCGGTCCTTCCGGGAGCGGACGTATTGGCCCGCCGGCACCGTCCCGTCGATCCCGTGCTCCGGGGAAAAAAGCTTCGCCAGCTTCACGCCGGGAGCCGCCTTGAAGGCCTCCCGCGTCGTCCGGCCGGAGCTGTCCACCCCGGTCTGATTCGTGATGAGGCCCACGCGCTTCCCCTGGAAAAGGGCGAAGTGGTCGCGCTCCATCATATCGACGCCCAGGTCGATCGTCACCGGCTCCAGGGCGCGTGCGCTGGGCAGCCCCAGCCCGGCCCCGCAGGCCAGAGCCAGAGCGGCAGCCATTCCCCGAAAGCCCAAACGCCGGATCACGCGCACGGGGGGTACGTTGTACGGAGGGGCCGCGGGCCGCAAATTCAAAGTTGAACCCCGCAGGCGGCGCTGATAGCGTCTTCCCTCTTCGCCACTCCGGAGTAGCTCAGTGGTAGAGCGGTCGGCTGTTAACCGATTGGTCGTAGGTTCGAGCCCTACCTCCGGAGCCATTTTCACTTACTAAATCCAACGGGTGCGCGGATTCCCCCCTCCGGCTTGGTGAAAAAAAGAAAACCGGCCAAGGGCCTTGTCGCACGGGCGCTCTTACAGAGCGGATTCCTTGCGCCTTAAGGCCGCAAGGACTTCTTTGGCGACGGCTCCCCGGTCCTTCTTAAGGCGTCGCAAAAACTCCTTCGGGGTGCTGTTTTCGGGGACGTGCTTGGAACCCCAGACCACCGATTCAAGCACCAGGGGCAGAAGGTCTATTCCCTTCTGCGTCAGCGCATAAACATATTTCCTCTGGTTCTTGGGATCGGCGGCCTTGGTGATCACGCCGCCTTCCTCCAGCCGCTTGAGGCGGTCGGCCAAGATGTTGCTCGCGATGCGTTCCGGGGATTCCAAAAGCTCGCCGTAGTGCCTCTTGCCGTTCAGGAGCATGTCCCGAACGATAAGAAGCGACCACTTGTCCCCGAAAGCATCGAGGGTGAAGGCAACGGGGCATCCTGACTGCCTGCAATCGGACTTGGCTTTTCCCATTGCCGCTATCTTGCGGTAAATAGCTTGCAACTTGAAAGCTAATTGTTTAAGCCAATATCACTTGCAAGTTGCAAGTAACTAATGAAACAAAGCGCCGTCCTTAGGGCGGCCTCAAACAGGAAACAGGAGTCTCAAAAGCATGAATAAACTTACGGGGAAAGTCGCGGTCGTGACGGGCGGCAATAGTGGGATTGGCCTGGCCGTGGCCAAGCGTTTCGTGGAAGAGGGAGCCCATGTCGTGATCACCGGCAGGCGCGAGAAGGAGCTGAAGGAGGCCGCGGCCTTTATCGGCGGAAACGTCACGCCGGTCGCGGGCGACGTGTCGCGCCTGGAGGATCTGGACCGGCTCTACGCCGTCGTGAAGGAGAAGCACGGCCACATTGATGTCCTCTTTGCCAACGCGGGCGGCGGGACCGTTGCGGCGCTTGCGACGGCGACCGAGGCCCATTTCGACCAGACCTTCGACGTGAACGTGAAGGGCTTGTTTTTCACGGCGCAGAAGGCCCTGCCGCTCTTCAAGGACGGCGGCTCGATCATTCTGAACTCTTCTGTCGCGAATGTGATGGGGCTGCCGGGGTTTACCGCCTACGCCGCCAGCAAGGCGGCCGTGCGCAGCTTCGCGCGAGGCTGGGCGGCGGAGCTGAAGGACCGCAAGATTCGCGTGAATTCGATGAGTCCCGGCCCGATCGAAACTCCGGCCCTGGACAAGGTGGGCCTTCCTCCTGAACAGGTCGATCAGGCGGTGGCTCAGTTTGTCTCGCAGGTTCCGCTGGGGCGCAGGGGCAAGCCCGAGGAAATCGCGTCGGCTGTCGTATTCCTGGCTTCCCATGAAAGTTCTTACATCACGGGCGTGGATCTCGCCGTAGATGGGGGAATGGCGCAGGTCTGAGCCCGGCGCGGTCCCGCGACTGGCCTGCGGCCCGGTTGCGGGATCGCGATGGCGCGAAGCCTGGGCGCCGTAGCCGTGGGGTCTTTCCCTCTTTCTTGCCGCCCGCGCGCGGCATCTTAGAGTAGGACTTCCCATGAAAGCCGTCGCCCTGAGCCGTTATTTGCCGATCGACGATCCGGCGTCCCTCTTTGACTGCGAGCTGCCCGATCCGGTGCCCGGGCCGCGCGATCTCCTGGTGCGCGTGGAGGCCGTTTCGGTCAATCCCGTGGACACGAAGGTGCGGGCGCCGAAGGCGAAGGTCGAAGCCGCGCCCCGGGTCCTGGGTTGGGACGCCGCCGGAGTGGTGGAGGCGGTGGGGGCGGAGGTGACGCGGTTTCGCCCCGGCGACGCGGTTTACTATGCGGGCGACATCACGCGGCCCGGGTCGAACGCGCAGCTCCAGGCGGTCGACGAGCGGATCGTAGGGCGCAAGCCGCACACCCTTTCCTTTGCGGAGGCGGCCGCCCTGCCGCTCACGACGCTGACGGCGTGGGAGGCGCTTTTCGAGCGGCTCGGGATCGCGCCGGAAGGGGGCGGCGCGGGGCGGACGCTCCTCCTGATCGGCGGGGCGGGCGGAGTCGGTTCGATCGGGATCCAATTGGCGAAGCGCGCGGGGCTGACGGTGGTCACGACGGCGTCCCGGCCGGAGACGCGGGCCTGGGTGGAGGCGTTGGGCGCCGACCACGTGGCCGACCACCGGCAGCCGCTGGCGCCGCAGCTGGCGGCCTTCGGCCACCGGGAGGTCGACTTCATCGCCAATTTCTCCGACACGGATGCCTATTGGGAGACGATGGCGGAGGCGGTCCGGCCGCAGGGGCGGATCGTCTGCGTGGTGGAGAACCGGAAGCCGCTGGAGCTGGGCCTGCTCAAGGCGAAGAGCGCGGCGTTTTTCTGGGAGTTCATGTTCACGCGGGCGCAGTTCCAAACCCCCGACATGGCGCGGCAGGGGGAGATCCTGGACGCGGCGGCGGCGCTCTTTGAGGCCGGGGCCCTGCGCGGCACGCTGAAGGAGACGCTTTCCCCGATCGACGCGGCCAACCTGCGCGCCGCCCACAAGAAGCTGGAAAGCGGCCGGACGATCGGGAAGATCGTCCTCTCCGGCTGGTAAAAAAGCCAGAACCGGAGTGTTTCGGAAGGCGGGGAGGGGTAAGCTTTCCCGCATGACGAAGAAGCCGCCCCTGCCGCAGACCGCCACCCGCCACGCGGCGGCGGTGGCCCGGGCGTGCCGCCTTCTGGAAGCGGCGGCGGAAGCCCCCTCCCTGGACGCGCTGGCGCGGGCGGCGGGGATGAGCCGCCACCATTTTCACCGCGCGTTCAAGGCGGCGACGGGGCTGACGCCGAAGGCCTACGCCTCCGCGCGCCGGGCGGAGAAGGTCCGCGCCGCGCTGCCCCGGGGCCGGACGGTGACGGAGGGGTTCCACGAGGCGGGCTTCGGCTCCAGCGGCCGCTTCTACGCGGAGGCGGCCCGGGAGCTGGGGATGCCGCCGCGCGCCTACCGGAAGGGGGGCGCGGGGGCGGAGGTCCGCTTTGCCGTGGCCGCCACCACGCTCGGCGCGCTGCTGGTGGCCGCCTCGGAGAAGGGGCTTTGCATGATTTCCCTGGGGGACGATCCGGCCGTGTTGGTGCGCGAGCTGGAGGAGCGTTTCCCCCGTGCCCGCCTGGCGGGGGCGGACCGGGAGTTTGAGAAATGGGTGGCGCGGGTCGTCGGCTGCGTGGAGGCGCCGGGGCTGGAAATCGGCCTGCCGCTCGATCTCCGGGGCACGGTCTTCCAAAAGCGGGTTTGGCAGGCGCTCCGCCGCATCCCGGCGGGGACGACGGCGACCTACGCGGCGATCGCCCGGAAGATCGGCGCGCCGCGCGCGGTCCGCGCGGTGGCGGGGGCCTGCGCGGCCAATGTCCTGGCGCTGGCCGTGCCCTGTCACCGGGTGGTGCGGACGGACGGCGGCCTTTCCGGCTACCGCTGGACGGCGGAGCGGAAGCGGATCCTCCTGGAGCGGGAGGCGCGCTCGTAATTTTTCTTTTTCGGCTTAAGATGGGGAAATGCGCCGCTTGGCCCTTTCCCTCTCCGCGCTCGCTTCCCTTTTCTCTCTTTCCTGGGCCGCGGATCTCGACGTCGGCCCGGTCCACGTCCGGGTGGAGGCGCTCAAGCCCGGCCTCTTTTGCCTGACCGAGTCGCTCGGCGCGCCGGAGCGGCCCGCCAGCATCTTCACCGATCCGGCGCTGGCCCGGGCGCGCGCGGGGACGGAGGTGGATAAGGACGGCTGGCGCGGCGTGTCCGTGGACGGGCAGGAGCTGGCGGTGGAGAAGGCGACCGGCGCGTGGGAACTGCGCGCGGGCGGCATGGTGCTGGCGCGCGGCACGGTGGCGCGGGAGGAAAAGGGCGCGCTGGCCCTCGACCTCGCGCTGCCGGCGGGCGCGCCGTTCCGTGCCTATGGCGCGGGCGGCGGCGGGCGGGGCGAGGCGGACGCGCTGCTCAAGACGGAGGGGCTTTCCCGCCTGGGCAACGGCAAGGCGGCCATTCCCTATTACTGGTCCGCGGCGGGCTACGGCGCGCTGGGGGTGGCGGAGGTGGACGACGCCCCGGCCCGGTGGGCCGCCGACGCGCAGAAGGTGCGCTGGACCTTTCCCGGCCGGACGGCCTCCCTTTACCTTTTCCCCGCCGCCGACCTGGCGGAGTCCTGCCGCCGGTACGCGGCCTTGAGCGGAGCCGCGCCGGTGCCGCCGCGCTGGACCTTCGGCTATCTCCAGTCCCGCTGGGGCTGGAAGGATCCGGCCTATGTCGATGAAACGCTGAAGACCTTCCGTCTCCGCCGCCTGCCGGTCGACGCCTTCATCTTCGACTTTGAGTGCTACACGGCCACGCCCGACTACGAGCTGCCGCCGGAGGGGGCGCCGCGGTTCGGCGACTTCTCGTGGAATCCGTCGCTCTTCCCCGATCCGGCGGCGCAGATCGCGGCCTACGCGAAGGAGGGCGTCCGCGTCATTCCCATCCGCAAACCGCGCATCGGCGACGCGGAGACGCTGGCCATGCTGCGGGAAAAGAAGTGGATCCGCGCGGCGGGCGGGAACGGGGAGAAGAGCACGAAGGCCGACCTGCGGGGCCTCGACTTCGAGAATCCGGCGGCGCGCGCCTGGTATGCGGCGCAGCTCGAGCCGATGACGCGGGACGGCGTCGCCGGCTGGTGGAACGACGAGGGGGAGTCGATCTACACCAAATATTACTGGTGGAACGAGGCGGAGCGGGAGGCGTGGAGCCGCGCCCGGCCGCACGAGCGTTTTTGGAGCCTGAACCGCTCCTTCTCCCCCGGCCTGCAGCGGCTCGGCGCGGCGGCGTGGACGGGGGATATTTTCTCCACCTGGCCCGCGCTGGCGGTGACGCCGGTGAACCTCCTCAACTGGAGCCTGGCCGGGATGCCCTACGCGGGCTGCGACATCGGCGGCTTCCCCGGCCGCCCCTCGCCGGAGATGCTGGCCCGCTGGATGGAGGCGGGGGCCCTGCTGCCGGTCATGCGCTCCCATTCCGCGCGGAAGGTGCCGCCCCATTTCCCCTGGGCCTTCGGGGAGGAGGCGGAGGAGGCGATGCGCGGGGCGCTCGACCTCCGCTACCGCCTGATCCCCTATCTCTACAGCCTGGCGCATGAGGCGTGGGAAAGCGGCCTGCCGCTCCTGCGGCCGGTGGCGATGCTTTACCCGGGCGACGCGGAGGCGGCGGATCTGTCCGACGAGTGGTTCCTGGGCCCGGGCCTCCTGGCCGCGCCGGTCCTGGCGCCGGGGACGAAGCGGAGCGTCTATTTCCCGGAGCGGCTCCGCGCCTTCGAGGAGGCGCGGGAGCTTCCGGCGGGCCGCGCGGAGGTCGATGCGGCCTTGGACCAGATCCCCCTCTACGTCCGGCCCGGCACGATCCTGCCGCTGGGGCCCGTCGTCCAGACGACGGCGGATCTCCCCGGCGGCCCGCTCACGGTGGAGGTCTACGCGGGGAAGGACGCCGCCTTCACGCTGGTGGAGGATGACGGGGCGACCGACGGCTATTTGAGCGGCGCGGTGCGCAAGACCCGCTTTACGTGGGACGAGGCGCGCCGGACGTTGGGCTGGGTGCGGGAGGGGAGCTACGACGGGCCTTCCGTCTTTCGCCGCGTCCGCGCGGTCGTCTACGGCGCGGGAGGGAAGAAGGAGAGCCCGGAAGCCGATCTGGGGCCGAGCGGCTCCTTCGATCTAGCTCAGTAGCTTCTGCAGGAATACGAGGTCGAGCCAGCGGCCGAACTTCTGGCCGACCTCCCGCAGGCGGCCCGTTTCCTCGAAGCCGAAGGCGCGGTGGAGGGCGATGCTCCCCTCGTTGGCCGCGTCGACCCCGGCGACCACGGTGTGCATTCCCTGTTCCCGCGCGGACAGGAGGAGCCGTTCCAGGAGGCGCTTGCCCAGGCCCTGGCCCCGCCGCGCCTCCGCGACGTAGAGGGAGTGCTCCACGGTGAAGCGGTAGCCCGCCCACGGGCGGAAGGGCCCGTACGCGCCGAAGCCGTGGACGGCCTCCCCCTCCGCGGCGACCCAGACGGGCATTCCCGCCGCGCGCTTTTCCTCCAGCCAGCGGCGGCGCATTTCCAGGGAGTGCGGCTCGTAGTCGTAGACGGCGGTGCTGGTGAGAATGGCGTGGTTGTAGATTTCCAGGATGCCGGGCAGGTCGGCCTCCGTGGCGGGGCGCAGTTCCATGCCGCCCAAATTGCCGCTTGGCGGGCGGTTGGCGAACCCCTTTTATCGGGAGCCTCCGATGAAACCGCGCGACGCCGCCGAACTGGTTCTCCTGGCCGCCATCTGGGGCTGCTCCTTCCCCTTCATGCGGCTGGCCGCGCCGCAGCTGGGGCCGGTCCCGCTCATCGCCCTGCGGGTGGCGATCGGCGCGCTGGCCCTTCTGCCGCTCCTCCTCCTGCGGCGGCAGGCCCCGGCCTCCTGGCGGCAGGCGGGGCACATCGCCGTCGTCGGCATCGTCAACTCGGCCATCCCCTTCGCCCTGCTGGCCTACGCCACGCTCACCATCACCGCCGGGCTGGCGGCGGTCCTCAACGCGGCGACGCCGCTCTTCGGCGCGCTCATCGCCCGCGTCTGGCTGGGGGAGCGGCTCACCCGCATGCGGGTCGCGGGGCTCTTCATCGGCTTTTACGGCGTCGTCCTCCTGGTGTGGGGGAAGGCCTCCTTCCACGCGGGCGGCGCGGGGCCCGCGCTGGCGGCGGCGCTCCTGGCCACGCTCTGTTACGGCGTGGGGACGAATTATTCCAAGAAGATGCTCCCCGGCGTGCCGCCGCTGCTCATCGCCGGCGGCAGCCAGGTGGGGGCGGCCCTTTTCATGGCCCTGCCCGCATGGCTCCTGTTTCCGCGCGGCCCGGGAGCGGCGGTTACCCCGGCGGCGTGGGCGGCGGTGGGGGCGCTTGGCGTTCTCTGCACCGCCTTTGCCTACATCGTCTTTTACCGGCTCGTCGCGCACGTCGGCCCGGCGCGGGCGATGTCGGTCACCTTCCTGGTCCCGGTCTTCGCCATGCTGCTGGGCGTCGTCCTGCTGCATGAGGCGGTCACCCTCCGCATGGTCGTGGGCTGCGCCGTCATCCTGGCGGGAACCGGCTGCGCGACGGGCCTGCTCACCGCCCGCCGTTTGCGGAAGTAGGAAACGGGGTTACGTTGGGGAAACCAACCCCACCGATCCCATGTTACGCACCATCCTGCTGATCCTCCTGCTCTTCGCCCTCCTCGGCGCGCTGCCCGTTTTCCCCTACGCCGCCGGCTGGGGCTATTACCCGAGCGGCAGCCTCCTCTTGATCGTCATCCTGATCCTGGTGCTCTGGCGCGCGTAACGCTTAAGAGAAAGCGGAGCGCGGCGTGGTTGCGGGGGCGCGGGGGGTTGGCGTAGAGTCGGCCCATGGAGTTCCATCTGGCCGCGCGCCACTACCGGACCGGCGCGCCGATGCGGATCGCCGTGGCCGACGGGCGCTTCGCCGCCTTCGAACTCTGGACGGGGCCCGCCGCGGGCCTGCCGTGGATCGCTCCCGGCCTCGTCGACCTTCAGGTGAACGGCTTCGGCGGCGCCGATTTCAACCGCCTGCCCGCCGATCCGGCGGCCTGGGCCCGCGCGCACGGCGCGCTGGCCGCGCACGGCTGCACCCGTTTCCTGGCCACCCTCATCACCCACGCGCCGGACGAGGGGGAGGCGCTCCTGCGCGCGCTGGCCGCGCGGCGGGCGGAATCCCCCGGCGGCTGCCTGGGCTTTCATTTGGAGGGGCCCTTCCTGAATCCCGATCCGGGCACGCGCGGCGCGCACGACGCGGCGCGGATGATCCCGGCCGACCTTTCCCTTTTGGCCCGCTGGCAGGCGGCGGCGGGCGGCGCGGTCCGGCTGGTGACGCTGGCCCCGGAGATCGCCCCGGAGCGGGCGCTCCCCTTCCTGCGCCAATTGCGCGCGGCGGGCGTCCGCGCGGCGATCGGCCACTCCCTGGCGATGGGCCCGGCCCTGGCGGACGCGGTGGAGGCGGGCGCCGACGCCTGGATCCACCTGGGCAACGCGCTGCCCCGCCAGATCGACAAGTTCGAGAACCCCTTCTTCCACGTCCTGGCCGACGAGCGGCTGCGGGCCTTCCTCATCCCGGACGGGCTCCACGTGCCGCCGCCCGCCTTCCGCGCGCTGGCGCGGGCGCTGGGGCCGCGCCTCCTTTTGACGACGGACGCCATGAGCGCGGCGGGGGCCGCGGGCGAGGGCCCCTTCACCCTGGGCGCGCAGGAAGTGGCGGTGGCCGCCGACGGCCGGGCGACGCAGCCCGGCACGGGCCGCCTGGCGGGCTCGACGCTGACGCCCTTCCGGGGCGTCTTCCAGGCCGCCGCCCTTTCCGGCCTGCCGTGGAACGATCTGTGGGACGCCTTTTCCCTGCGTCCCGCCGCGTGGATCGGCCTCTCCCACGGCTTGGAAAAGGGGATGCCCGCCGACTTCTGCCTCTTCGACACGGAGCGGGAGCCCCGGCTCCGCTCCGTCTACCGGGACGGCGAGCGCCTTTCCGGCGAGGAACCGGAGGAGGCGGTATGAAGAGCCTGATCTTTTCCGTCCTGCTTTTGCTGGCCGCCGCGCCGCTCCTGCCCGCGCAGGACCGCGCGGCCGCTCCCACCGCGCGCCCCGTCCTGACGCTGCCGCTCTCCCGGGGCCGCGCGACGGTCTACGACCTGCCGCCCGCCGGGCCGCCGGCGGCGATCCTCGTCTTCGTCTCCGGGGGGAACGGGTGGACGTTCTGGGAGGAGACCCTCTGCCGCCACCTGGTCCGCAACGGCCTCTACGTCCTGGGCCTCGACCTGCCCGCCTACGCCGCCGCGCCCTACACGGCGGAGAACCTGGCCTCCGACCTGGAGCGGATCGCCGCCGCCGCCGTCCCCGTCCAGCGGGCGGACCGGGTGCCGATCCTCTACGGCGGCGTGGGCCCCGGGGCGGCGCAGGCGCTGCTGGCCGCCCAGCCCCCGGCCCCGGCCCGGCTGATGGGCCTCCTTTTGGTCAACCCGCCCGCGCGGGGCCGCTGCGGCAGCGGGCTGGCGGAGCGCTTCGGCATGTCGGCCGGGGGGGCGGGGAGCTTTTCCCTGGCGGCCAAGGGGGCCGCGCTGCAGGACCTGCCCGTGGCCGCCGCGTTCGACCGGAACGGCTGGTTCGTCGAAACCGGCTGGATCGACGCCGGGGCTTTCCCCCACCGGCTCTTCCCCTTCGCCCTGGGCTGGAACCGTTTCCTGCGCGTCGACCGGGACCTGCTCAAGGCGGTCGACGGGGCGCTCGACTGGCTCCTCCATTCCTGACATTTCCTCCGTCGAGGCGCGGTCCTTCCGCCTTTTATAAATAGAAGGGATGGCCGTCCTCCACCTTTCCCGCTCCGGCTCCTTTCCCTTCTGCGTCCTGCCCGCGTCCGGCCTGTGGGACCCGACGAGCAGCACCCTCCCCGCCGGCTACGTCGGGCCGGGGACCTATTATCCGGTCGGCCTCTCCCTGGCCGACGCGATGCGCTGGTATTGGCAGGCGAAGACCTGGCAGGCCGCCGCCGCCTTCGCCTTTTCCGGCACGCAGCCCAATCCCTCCAACCCCTCCTTTTCCGCCCCCATCACCGACACGGTGACCGTCGACCGCGGCGGGACGCAGCGGGAGCTGGTCTGCCCGGCGGGAGTGTCGGGAGGGGACGCCACCGTCTCCCTCGTCGTCTGGGGGACCGGCGCCTCCCCCTACGCCTATTCCTGGGGCGGCCTGATCTATCCCCGGCTGGCCTTCAGCGCCCAGAACGCGATTCTGACCGTCAGCAGCTACCGCTTCCTGGTCGCCATCCCGAAGCGGTGGCCGGTCGACGGGACGGCCGACGGCTTCACCCTGCCGCTGTGGTACGACGAGGCGGGCGGCTACGACAGCGTGGGGGGCGCCTCCGGCGACAGCGGCCCCTGGACCCAGTCCCGGAGCGGCACGGCGGTCCTTTCCATCACGGCGACCTATTAGTTTTTTGACACCTCCGGCGGCCCTGGTTACGGTTCTCGTTACCATGTCCACCCCTGCCCCCACGGCCTCCGCCGAACCGGCCTCTTTCCAGAACGTCCCCATCGAGCAGCTCGCCGCCGACACCATCCGCACCCTGACCCTCGACGCGGTGCAGAAGGCCGAGTCCGGCCACCCCGGCCTGCCGATGGGCTGCGCCGACTTCGCCGTGGTCCTCTGGACCAAGTTCCTCCGCATCGACCCCACCGCCCCCCACTGGCCGAACCGGGACCGCTTCGTCCTCTCCGCGGGCCACGGCTCCATGCTCATCTACTCCCTCCTGCACCTGGCGGGCTTCGAGAAGATGACCCTGGACCAGCTGAAGAACTTCCGCCAGCTCCACAGCCTCACCCCGGGCCACCCCGAGTCGCACGAGACGGTCGGCGTGGAGGTGACCACCGGCCCCCTGGGCCAGGGCACGGGCAACTCGGTCGGCCTGGCCATCGGGCAGAAGTTCACCGCCGCCACCTATAACAGCGGCTCCTTCAAAGTTTCCGACCACAAGGTCTACGCCATCGTCTCCGACGGCGACCTCCAGGAAGGCATCTCCCACGAGGCGGCCTCCCTGGCCGGCCACCTGGGCCTGGACAACCTGATCTGGTTCTACGACGACAACCACGTCTCCATCGAGGGCAAGACCGACCTTTCCTACTCCGACGACGTCCCCTCCCGCTTCAAGGGCTACCACTGGCACGTCATCCAGATCGACGGCAACGACCGCGCCCAGATCGAGAAGGCGCTGACCGAGGCGCAGGGCGTCACCGGCCAGCCGACGATCATCATCGGCAAGACCGTCATCGGCAAGGGCTCCCCCAAGATGCAGGGCACGCCCAAGGCCCACTCCGACGCCTTCGGCGAGGAAGAGGTCGCCGCGACGAAGAAGAACCTGGGCTGGCCGGAAGACCAGCACTTCCTGGTCCCCAGCCGCGTGAAGGAGTTCTTCGCCGCCAAGCGCAAGGACTGGGCCAAGGCCCGCGAGGAGTGGGAGGCGGGCTTCGCCGCCTACGCCAAGGCCGAGCCGGAGAAGGCCAAAATCTTCCAGGACGCCCTGGAAAAGAAGCTCCCCGCCGACCTGGAAAAGGCCCTGCCCCAGTTCCCCGCCGACAAGCCCCAGGCCACCCGCAACGCGGGCGGCGAGGTGCTGAAGGTCCTCTTCGGCAAGGTGCCCCAGCTCCTGGGCGGCTCCGCCGACCTGGCCCCCTCCACCAAGACCTGGATCAAGGAGTTCGGCTCCTTCCTCAAGGGCGACTTCGGCGGCCGCAACCTCCACTTCGGCATCCGCGAGCACGCCATGGGCGCCATCGTGGCGGGCCTGGGCTACTACGGCGGCCTCATCCCGTTCGGCTCCACCTTCTTCGTCTTCACCGACTACATGCGCCCGCCGATCCGCCTCTCCGCGCTCTCCGGCCTGCAGGGGATCTACGTCATGACCCATGACTCCATCTTCGTCGGCGAGGACGGCCCGACGCACGAGCCGGTCGAGCACCTGGCCACCGTCCGCGCCATCCCGCGCGTCTCCGTCATCCGCCCGGGCGACGCCAACGAGACCTCCTACGCCTGGCTGGCCGCGCTGCACAACACCGACCGCCCGACGATCCTGACCCTCTCCCGCCAGAACCTCCCCGTCTACGACCGCACGAAGACCGGCGCCGCCAGCGGCGTCCTCAAGGGCGGCTACGTCCTGTGGGAGAGCCAGGTTGGTGCCACCCCCGATTTGATCCTCATCGGCACCGGCTCGGAGCTTTCCCTGGCCTTCGAGGCCGGGCAGAAGCTGGCCGCGGAAGGGAAGAAGATCCGCGTCGTCTCCCTGCCCTCCTGGGACCTCTTCGACCGGCAGGACCAGGCCTACCAGGACAGCGTGCTGCCCCCCGCGGCGGTCAAGCGCCTGGCCGTCGAGGCCGGCATCCGCATGGGCTGGGACCACTACATCGGGCGCCACGGCGCGTTCGTCGGCGTCGACCGCTTCGGCGCGAGCGCCCCGGCCAAGGAGCTGGCGAAAGTCTACGGCCTGACGGTCGACAACGTCGTCGAGAAGGCCAAGGCGCTCCTCGCCTCCTAACCCTCCGTGACTTTCCGGGAACTCCTCCTCGCCGCGCCCGCCGACGGCACGGAGTGGAGCGGCGGCCTGGCCTGCCAGGTCGCCGCCGCCCGTCCCGGCACCACCAAGACGGGCAAGCCCTACCTGGAGCTGGAGCTGGCCGACGGCACCGGCGCGGAACGGATCAAGCTCTGGTCCGACGCGCCCGCTTACGAGGAGGCCCAGGGCCTCCGCCCCGGCGCCTTCCTCTGGGTCGAGGCCGTCTTCCGGCGCAACGGCTTCGGCCTCAACCCGGACCGGCTCCATTTCCGCCCCCTTTCGGAGGAGGAATCGGCCGCCCTCCTGGCGGGGACGCCGGAACGGCGCGACTTCCTGGCCGGGGAGCTGGCCTATATCGAGGAAGCCGCCGCCTCCCTGGCCGATCCGCGGCTGCGGGTCCTCTGCCAGGTTTTCTTTTCCCAATACGGGGAGCGCTTCGCCCGCGCGGCGGCGGCGCGCGACTTCCACCACGCCCGGCGCGGCGGCCTCGTCGAGCACGTCGCGCAGATGCTGCGCGGCGCGGCGGCGCTGGCCCCCGTCTATCCCCGGCTTAATTGGGACCTGGTCCGCGCGGGCGTCCTCTTCCACGACTGCGGCAAGCTGTGGGAGAACGACTACGCCGCCGAGGGCTTCGTCATGCCCTACACCCAGATTGGCGAGCTGCTTGGCCACATCCCTGTGGGGATGGAGCTGGTCAACGCCCTCTGGCGGACGGTGGCGGAGCGGGAGGAGTTCACCCAGGCGGCCACCCCGTCGGCCGAGCAGGTGAAGCTCCACCTCCTCCACCTCATCGCCTCCCACCACGGCCAGCGGGAATTCGGCGCGCCGGTGACGCCGCGCACGCCGGAGGCGTGGGCGCTCCACTACCTCGACAACCTCGACGCCAAGCTGGAGATGCTCCGCAGCGCCTACGAGGAAAAGGCGGAGATCGCCCCCGGCATCTTCGACCGCCGCCCGCCGCTGGAGGGCCGCCCCGTCCGCTCCCTGGCCGCCTACGTTCCGCCCGCCGCCTGATTTTTTTTGATGAAGCCCACCGCCCTTGTCGTCGGCTCGACCGGCATTTCCGGCCAGAACCTGGCCGACCACCTCGTCCACCACGGCTGGACCGTTCACGGCCTGGCCCGCCGCCCCGGCACCCACCGGGGAATCGTCCCCGTCGTCGCCGACCTGGCCGATCCGGCCTCCGTCCGCCACGCGCTGGAGGGGCAGGCCTTCTCCCACGTCTATTACTGCACCTGGGCCCGCCAGGCGAACGAGGCGGAGAACATCCGCGTCAACGGCGCGATGCTCCGCAACCTCCTGGAAGCCCTTCCCGCCTGCCCGGAGCACGTCGCCCTGGTCACCGGCCTCAAGCACTACCTGGGGCCCTTCGAGTCCTACGGCAAGGTGAAGCCGGACACCCCCTTCAGCGAGGAGCAGCCCCGCGTTCCCTACCCCAATTTCTATTACGCCCAGGAAGACATCCTCTTCGAGGCGGCGGCCCGCCAGGGCTTCCGCTGGTCGGTCCACCGGCCCCACACCCTCATCGGCTGGGCCCTGGGCAACGCGATGAACATGGGCGTCACCCTGGCCGTCTACGCCGCCCTCTGCCGGGAGACGGGGCGGCCCTTCGTCTTCCCCGGCTCCCCCCAGCAGTACGAGGCGCTCACCGACGTGACCGACGCCCGCATCCTGGCGCGCCACTTGGAATGGGCCTCCACCGAGCCGCAGGCGGGCAACCAGGCCCTCAACATCGTCAACGGCGACGTCTTCCGCTGGCGCCGGATGTGGGGAAAGCTCGCCCGCGCCCTCGGCGTCGAGGCGGCGGAATACCCGGGCCACGCCCAGCCGCTGGAAGCGATGTGGGCGGACGCCGCGCCGCTGTGGGACAAGGTCGTCACCAAGCACAACCTCCAGCCCTTCGCCCTGGAGACGCTGGTTTCCTGGTGGCATACCGACGCCGACCTGGGCCGTCCGCTGGAAACCCTGACCGACATGACGAAGAACCGCCGCCTCGGCTTCCGGGACGTGCAGGTGACGGAGGATTCCTTCCTCGACCTCTTCGCCCGTCTGCGGGCGGAAAAGATTATTCCGGGCTAGCCCGCGTGCCGCACCGGCCAGCGCAGGGAGAGCCAGCGAAGCAGCTCCGCCGTCCAGGGATGGTTGCCCAAGGCCAGGCCGTGGGGTCCGCGCTCATAGACGTGGAGCGCGTAGGGGACTTTCTTGGCCTGGAGGGCCCGGGCGAAGAGCAGCGCGTTTTCCGCCGGGACGTAGGGGTCTTCCTGCGTGTGCCAGACAAAGCAGGGCGGCGTCTGTTCCGTGACGTGGAGGTCCGCGCTTAAAAGAAGCCGCTGCGCTTCCTCCGCCCCGGCGCCGAGCAGCTGGTCCCGGGACCCCTCATGGGTGGCGGGGCCGGAAAGGGTGATGACCGGGTAGCAAAGGACGCCCAGGTCGGGCCGGGAGGAGAGCCGCTCCACCGGATCGGCGGCGGCGGGATCCCCGGCGTCAAACCGGGTCAGAAGAGTCGCCGCCAGGTGGCCGCCCGCCGAGGAGCCGATGATGCCGATTTGGCCGGGCGCGATGCCGAATTCGCCGGCGCGGTGGCGGAGTGTCCGCAGGCCGCGCGCGGCGTCCTGGAGCATGGCCGGGTGGCGGTAGCCGTTCTTGCCCAGCCGGTAGCTTAAGACGAAGGCGTGGATCCCCCGCTCGTTGAGCCAAAGGGCGAATTCCTCCCCCTCCCGGGGGCTGAGATACTCGTAGCCGCCCCCGGGCAATACCAGGAGGGCGGGGGCGGGGTGCGGGACGTCGGCCGGAAAAGGGGTCAGGGCGGGGGCGTCGTGGGGGGCGCCGCCGCGGGCGTCCGGCGCGCCGCCGGGCCAGAGGGGGATGGAATCGGCCATTCCCCCGGTTATGCCGGGCTGCCGGGAGACGGCAATCTTCGTACTGGATTTTCCCGTTTTTAGTGGAAATATAACGGTATGAAGCCGCAGACCCTCGCGCTGGCGCTCGTTTTGGGAGGTTTGACCCTGGCCCGTGCCGACATTTCGATGCCGTTGAAGGACAATTTCTACGACAAGATGGGCCGCGGCATCGCGAACATCGCCTGGGCTCCGGCGGAGATCTTCGACTCGATGTATTCTCTCAACGAGCTGGAAGGCCCCACCGTTGCCTGGTCGAAGGGCCTGGTCCAGGGGACCAGCCGCGTGGTCCAGGACATCGGCCTGGGCGTCGTCGACGTGGCCACCTCCCCGCTGCCGATCGGCCCGGGCGTCAGCTATCAGGGCTTCAAGCAGCCCGCCTACGACTCGATGGTGGTGCAGGACTACCCCCCGGGCGATCTCATCAATTTCTACTAGAACCCCTGAACTTCCAGGCTAACGAGAAAGCCGGGATCCCCCGATCCCGGCTTTTTTCGTGGGCGGAGCCGGTGCGCATCCGCCTCGGCCCACTCAAACCATTCGAGCATAATGTCTGCCAATCCTCCCCTGACTCTTTCCATCGACACCCTGGCCTTCGGCGGGGAGGGGATCGGCCGCGCGGAGGGGCGGGTCTACTTTGTCCCCTTCACCGCGCCGGGGGACGAGGTGGAGGTCCGCGTCACGACGCTCAAGAAGAACTTCGGCCGCGCGGAGGTCGTCCGCGTGGTGAAGGCCGGCCCCGCCCGCCAGGCCGCGCCCTGCCCCTACTACGGGCCGTGCGGCGGCTGCCAATACCAGCACCTTACCTATGAGGAGGAGCTGCGGGCCAAGCAGGCCCAGGTTGCCGAGACGCTCCGCCGCGTGGGAAAGGTGGAGGCCCCGGTCGACCCGATCGTTCCCTCTCCCCAGGCCTACGGCTACCGCAACCGCATCACCGTCCACGCGGGGCAGGGCCGCCTCGGCTTCCACCGGGCGGGCTCCCGGGAGATCGTCGACGTGGCCCACTGCCTCCTGGCCGCGCCGGAGGTCAACGACGCCCTCACCGACCTGCGCCGGAAGAAGCCCCGGCCCGCCGAGGGCCATTTCTCCCTGCGCATGCCCGACCTGCCGCCGTCGGCCTTCCACCAGGTGAACCGCTTTCTCCTGGAGCCGCTGCGGGACCTCGTCGCCGCGCAGGCGGCGGCGACCGACGCGCCCCACCTCGTCGAGGGCTACTGCGGCGGCGGCTTCTTCACGGAGGCCCTCGCCGCGGGCCGCGCGCGCGCCTGGGCGATCGAGGCCGACGGCCGCGCCCTGCGCGACGCCCGGCGGCGGCAGCTCCCACAGGTGGAGTGGATTGAAGGAAAGGTCGAAGACCGGCTGGCCGAGGCCCTGGCCGCGGCGGCTTCCGCGCCCGCCCTCGTCCTCCTCGACCCGCCCCGGGAAGGCCTGGCCCCCGGTGCGCTGGAAGCGCTGCGGGCCGGCGCGTCGGGCGTCGCGCGCGCGGTCTACGTCTCCTGCGATCCGGCCACCCTGGCGCGCGACCTGGCGGGGCTCTCTTCCGTCTTCCGCGTCGAGAGGGTCGTCCCTGTCGACCTCTTCCCCCGCACCGCGCAGGTGGAGGCCGTCGCCGTGCTGGCGCCGGTGTAGCGCGGCATTGAGGGATTGATCTTCCGCGCCGGAAGGCCTATTTTCTTCCCCTTCTATGAAGCAGCCCGCCCCGCTCCCTTCTTTTCCGAAACGGACCGCCCCCGTCGCCGAAGCGATGAAGGACGTCTCCCCCAAGCGCCCCGGCTTTTTCCGCCAGATCCTCGAAGGCCTCGGCGCCTGCGTGGAAAAGGGCGGCCCCGTCAAAATGGGCTAAGGCCCGTTTTTTTGCCTCCAAGGTTACGAACGGGTGACGACCCCTTTTCTTTTCTAAGACACCGATGCTTTTCTTCCAGATCGCGGGCGGCATCGCCCTGGTGATCTTCGGCGTCCGTTTTCTGCGGAAAGGCCTGGACCGCCTCTTCGGCGGCAAGCTGGTCCTCTGGCTCTCCCGGATGACCCAGGGGCGGTGGAAGGCCTTCGGCTCCGGCGTCGCCGTCGGCACGCTGGCCCCCTCCTCCACGGCGCTCTCCCTCCTGACGCTCCAATTGATCGACAGCGGCCGCATCGACGCGGCGCGGATGCTCGCCGTCCTCCTGGGGACCAACCTGGGCATCACGGTGATGGCCCAGTTCCTGGCCTTCCACGTCCAGAGCTACGCGGGCGTGCTGCTCGTCTTCGGCGTCATCGGCTTCCAGTTCCTCCACCGGGAGACGATCCGCGGCATCGGCCAGTGCCTCCTTTCCTTCGGCTTCATCTTCGTGGCCATGCAGTACATCGGCGCGGGGGTGAGCGTCTTCCTGCGCGATCCGGCCAACGGGCCCTGGATCACCCTCTTTTCCACCCACCCGCTCCTGGTCCTGGTGCTGGCGGCCCTCTTCACCGTGGCGGTGCAGAGCTCCACGGTCAGCATCAGCTTCGCCATCGCGCTGGCGGCCAACCCGGTTTTCGCCGCCTCCCTGGCCGTGCCGTGGGTGCTGGGGACCAACCTGGGCATCTCGGTCACCGGCGTCATCATGGGCTGGAACACCCTGGAAGGCCGCCGCCTGACCACGGCCAACCTGATGATCAAGGGGACCTTCGCCCTCCTCCTCCTCTTCGCCGCGCCTTCCCTCACGGAGGCGCTCTACCACCTGGGCACCGGCTCGGTGACCCGGCACATCGCCGTCTTCCACAGCCTCTTCAACCTCCTGGTCGGCCTCCTGGCCATGCCCTTCCTGGACCGGATCGTCCTCCTCGTCCGCGACCTGCTGCCCGCGCCGGAGCCGACGGCGTCGGGCCTCCCCGCCATCGAGACCTACCTCGACCCGCAGGCGCTGGAGACCCCCTCCGTCGCCCTGGCCAACGCCACGCGGGAGACCCTGCGCATGACCGACGCGGTGAAGCAGATGCTGGCCAGCGCCTGGCGCGTCCACACGGAGCGGAACCTCGCCCTCATCGCCCAGGTGCAGCAGGCCGACGACCTGGTCGACGGCACCTACCGCGCCGTGCAGAACTACCTCTCCCGCATCCGCGAGGGGCTGACGAAGAAGGAGGCCGAATGGCAGTTCGCCCTCCTGACCTTCTCCAACGAGCTGGAGTCGGTCGGCGACATCATCGACAAGAGCCTCTGCGACCAGCTGCGCAAGCACCTGAACGAGGGGACCATCCTCCCCGCCGAGGAGGCCGCCGTCCTGCGCGCCGTCTACGAGCGGGTCATGCACCGCTTCGACGAGGCGATCGGGCTGCTCACCACCCAGGGCGCGGGCCAGGTCCGCGCCTTCCTGCGCGGAAAGGAAACGCTCAACGAGTGGTGCCGCCAGGAGCAGAAGGCCCACTACGAGCGGCTGAAGATGCACGCGGGCCACGACGGCGCCGACGCGCTGGCGGTCAGCGCCCATTTCCTGGACATGCTCGACAGCTTCCGGCGGATCAACAGCCACGTGAGCACGATCGGCTACTCCTTCACCACCGCCCCGGCCAAGCGCCGCCGCGGCCCCGCCGCTTCCGCCCCCGCCGCCACCCCGCTGCCGGAGCAGGACTAGGCGGCCCGGGCCCTAGTCGAAGCTTCCGCCCCCGCCGCCCCAGCCGCCGCCGCTGTGGTCGCGGTAAGAATCGGAAAGATCGAGCGCGATCTTGTCGCTCCGATGGAGAAGCCCGTCGTCGCCGGAACAAAAAGAGGAAGCCCTGCGGGCCCCCGCCAGGGCGCTTAAGTCCGCGGCTTTGGGGTGGCGCTCCTGCGTCAGAAAATCGGTTTGGGCGGCGGAGGCGGCCTCCTGCATGGGGCGAAGGAAGGGGGTCTTCGGCGCCGCGTCGAGCGCCTCCGGGCCGATCCCGATTTTTTGGAGCCGCCGGGCGTAAGGTTCCGCCTGCCAGTGAAAGGTCCCCAGGTTATTCCATTGAAACAGCAGGTGCCGCACCGGCCCGCCGTAGGGGTGGAGCTCGTCTTTCTGCGATCCTCCGTTGGGAAAGCTCAGATTCTGAAGGTCGACCTCCTTGGCGAAAGAACAGATGAGCGCCTGGAGGTTGTGGCGGTAGGCGGGATCTTTGGGGCCTTTTTGATCCAGCCGCTCGTAGCGCGTGAGCATTTCATCCATCGCGATCTCCTTGCCCAGCGGCGTGCCGGGAGCGGCGAGATAGGCGGACAAGGTTTGAAACGCCGAACGGTCGAGAAGGAAGTCCACCCCGTTGGGGGATTTGGCCAAAACGGGGAAGTTTTTTTGCCGGGCGGTCTGGGCGACCAGGGCGGCGATCTCGGCCGCCTCGGTATCGGAAAACCTCTCCACCGCCTCGCGGATGTGCCACCAGGCGTAGTTGGTGTCTTTCGTCTCTTCCGCGGCTTCTTTCCAGTTCATGCGAATGCCCCCTTTAGGAGTACAATTCGGCTATCTTTCCTAAAAAAGGCCGGCCCGGCGCCTAAAACCCCGGCCCGCGGGCGACGATCTTGCCCGTCACCTCCCGGCGCTGGAGGCGGCCCAGGGCCTGGGGAATCTCCTCGAACGGGACGACTTCCGTGACCAGGGAGGAGATCCGCCCCGCCGCCAGCCGCCCGATCACCGACGCGCCCAGGCGGCCCAGCTCCGCCCGCGCGGCGGGGGAGCCGCCCGGGCCGTAGGCCGCGCCCAGGGAAATCTCATGGACGGAGCAGGCTTTGTGGAAGGGTTTCCATTTGGAAAAATCGGGCAGGCCCGCCACGCAGACGAGCGCCCCGCCGAAGGCCAGGAGGTCGAAGGCCTCCGTCGCGCGGGGCGGCCCGGCGGCGTCGAGGACGACGTCGACGCCCAGGCCCTGGGTGGCGTGGCGGACCGCCTCGGCGATCGCGGCCTCTCCCCCGGTGTAGTCGATGGCCGTGTCGGCCCCCAATTCCTGGACCAGGGTCAGGTTGGCCGGGGAGGCGGTGGCCAGGACGCGGAGCCGCAGTTCCCGCGCGAGCTGCAGGGCGAATCCCCCGACGCCGCCGGAGCCGCCGTGGATGAGGATCGACTGGCCCGCCCCAGGGGCGGACGCGGTGGAAAAGGGCCTGGTAGGCGGTGAAGCCCGCCGTGGGAAGCGCGGCGGCGTCGGTCGCGGCCACCTCGTCCGGCAGGGCGGCCAGCGCGGCGGCGTCGGCCAGGGCCACCTCGGCAAAGCCGCCGGGGCGGCGCAGGTCGCCGTGGAAGTAGACGCGCTGGCCGGGGATCCATGGGTCGCCGCCGGGGCCGACGGCCTCGATGGTGCCGGCGACGTCGAGGCCCGGGATGTGCGGCCACGCCCAGTCGGGATGGCCGGAGGCGATCACCTTGTAGTCGACCGGATTGAGGCCGACGGCTTCGACGCGGACGGCGACCTGGCCGGGGCCGGGCGCGGGCTCCGGCGCGTCGGCCAGGCGGAGGGAGGAGGGCGTGCCGGGGCGGTCGAGGAGAAGGGCACGCATCGGCGGCTCAGCGGACGCGCTGAATGGCGGCGAGGTCGAGGGGCGCCAGGGCCGGGCCCTCCCCCTTCGTGCTCCGCCGGAGGGCGAGGCACTCCTGCGGGTCGAGGGTGACTTTGTGGGTCCAGCGGGTCCGCTCGGCGACCTGGCGCAGGACGCCGCCCTGGACGCGGAGGCCGTCCGGCGCCTCCGTCAGGTCGAGGGTGCGGCCGGGCTCGACGGTTTGGAAACCGCCGTCCGGCTCTTGCAGGGTGCCGGGGCCGTCGTAATAGGTGTGGCCGGCCAGTTCGGACTTGGACTGGGCCAGCACGGTGCTTTGGGGGCGGCGGCTCATTTTCTACTCCTCGTCGTGGAGGTCGCCCTGGCGGCTTTCGTGGCGGACGGGGTCCTCGAAGCGGGTGAAGGGGGCGTTGAAGCGGATGGGCAGCTTGTCCGTGGGGCCGCTGCGCTGCTTGGCGATGATGAGGGTGTAGTCCCGCAGGTTGCTCGGCGCGGCGCCCTCTTCCTCGTCCTTCTTGTGGAGGAGGAGGACCATGTCGGCGTCCTGCTCGATGGCGCCCGACTCGCGCAGGTTGTGCAGGGCGGGCTCGGTCTTGCCTTCCTCGGCGCGGCGGTTGAGCTGGGCCAGGACGATGATGGGGATGTCGAGG
This sequence comes from Verrucomicrobium sp., assembly GCA_028283855.1. Taxonomy (NCBI): domain Bacteria; kingdom Pseudomonadati; phylum Verrucomicrobiota; class Verrucomicrobiia; order Verrucomicrobiales; family Verrucomicrobiaceae; genus Verrucomicrobium; species Verrucomicrobium sp. The sequence goes on from JAPWJX010000003.1 coordinate 546,440, forward strand.
TCCTTGGCCAGCGCCTTGATGCCGCGGGAGATCTCCGCCACCTCGTTCTGGCGGTTTTCCTTCGCCTGGGCCGATTCCGAGTGGAGGAGCTGGAGGTAGTCGATGATGAGCAGGTCGATGTTGTAGCGCTGCTTCATGCGGCGGGCCTTGCCGCGGAGCTGGTTGATCGTCAGGTGGCTGGAATCGTCCAGGTAAAGGGGCCAGCCCTTCATGTCTTCCGCGATGTGGCGCAGCTTCTCCATGCCGAAGTCGTCCAGCTCGCCGCGGCGGATCTTTTGCAGGCTTTCCCCCGCCACGGAGGCCAGGAGACGGAGCATCAGCTGCGCGTTGGTCATTTCCAGGCTGAAGAGGCCGACGGGGTGGCCGGGCTTCACCCACGTGTCGCGCGCGGGATCGTAGCGGTCCGACATGGCGTGGCGGGCGAAGGTGAGGGCCAGCGCCGTCTTGCCCACGCCGGGGCGCGCGGCGAGGACGACCATGTCCCCCTTCTGCCAGCCGGTGGTCAGCTCGTTGAGCTGGGAGAAGCCGGTGGGGATGCCCTGGAGCTGCCCCTTGCGGCTGCGGAACTGGTCGATGATGGCGATGGCGCGCTCCAGTTCGTCCTTCGCGGGAACGGTCGACTGGGTGAGGCCGGACTCGGTGACGCGGAAGACCTCCGTCTCCGCGCGGTCGAGGACGGCGGAAACCTCGTGCGGGGAGTCGGCGATGTCCTGGACGATGTTGATGCACGCGCCCTGGAGGTGGCGCAGCAGGCTCTTGTCCCGCACCAGGCGGATGTAGGTGGCCACGTTCAGGTGGGTGACCAGGGCCGCGCCCAGCTCCGCGAGGATGCCGGGGCTGCCGACGACGTCGGCCAATTTCCGGTCGACCAAATATTGGTGCACCGTCATGATGTCGATGGCATGCTGGCTCAAGTGCAGATCCTTGATGGCCTCGAAAATTTCCTGGTGCGCCGGGACGAAGAAGTCGTCCCGGTTGAGCGACTCAAGGACCTGGTACATCACCATGTCCGGGTGGGCGAGCATCGAGCCGAGGACGGCCTTCTCCGCTTCCGCGCTATAGAGCGGGGCGGTGAGTTGGGCGGGATCGGCGGCCGTGCCGGAAACGGGGGCCTTCTTGCGGGCGGGAGCGCGGGAAACCATACGAAGGCTGCACAATGTTGCACAACGCCGCGCATTTCAACACAAATCTTTGGCCTGGAACGATTTGCGCCCGATTTTTGTGAGTAATTTGGGAACAACTCCATAAGTCTTTCTTGGAAAAATACTTATGATTTATCCCAAAGAATATGAGGTGATCGTGGTCGGGGCGGGCCATGCGGGGGTGGAGGCGGCGTTGGCGGCCTCCCGGATGGGGTGCCGGACCCTTCTTTTGACCATGAACCTGGACACGGTCGGCCAGATGTCGTGCAATCCGGCGATCGGCGGCCTGGCCAAGGGCCACCTGGTCCGGGAAATCGACGCCCTGGGGGGCGAGATGGGCCTCAATACCGACGCCACGGGCATCCAGTTCCGCATGCTCAACGCCACCAAGGGGCCCAGCGTCCGCGCCCCCCGCGCCCAGTGCGATAAAAAGGCCTACCAATTCCGCATTAAAGCGACCTGCGAACGGCAGGAGCACCTCGACCTGAAGCAGGGGCAGATCGCCTCCCTGGAAGTCGAGAACGACCGGGTGACCGGGGTGACGACCCAATTCGGCGTCACCTACCGGGGGAAGACGGTGATCGTCACCACGGGGACCTTCCTTCAGGGCCTCCTCCACGTCGGCCTCAAAAACCAGCCCGGCGGCCGGATGGGCGACGCGGCGAGCCGGTTTTCCGACTCCCTGCGGGATCTGGGGTTCGAATTGGGCCGCCTGAAGACCGGGACGCCCCCCCGCCTCAATGGCCGGAGCATCGACTTTTCCCAGTGCCAGGCCCAACCGGGCGACGAGCCGCCCCCGCTTTTTTCTTACGTTTTCGATACCATTAAGCCGGAACGGCTTTTCACCCTCAACGGGATGCGGGACGGAATGTTCCACGTGGAACAACTGCCCTGCTGGATCACCTATACCTCTGCCGCGACGCACGAGATCATCAAGGCCAATCTCCACCTGTCGCCGATGTACTGCGGCCAGATCGAGGGGGTGGGCCCCCGCTACTGTCCGTCGATCGAGGACAAGGTCGTCCGCTTTGCCGACAAGGAGCGGCACCAGATCTTCCTGGAACCGGAGGGCCGGGATACGGAGGAGTACTATATCAATGGGTGCTCCACCTCCCTGCCCTATGAGGTCCAGTACGCCTTCATCCGGTCGATCCCCGGCCTCGAGAACGCGGAGATGCTCCGGGCGGGCTACGCCGTCGAATACGATTTCTGCCCGCCGACCCAGCTTTCCCCCTCCTTGGAGACAAAAAAAGTCGAAGGGCTCTTCTTTGCCGGGCAGATCAACGGCACCTCCGGCTATGAGGAGGCGGCCGCCCAGGGGCTGGTCGCCGGGATCAACGCCGCCCGGAAGAACCAGGGGAAGCCCCCCGTCATCCTGGGCCGGGACCAGGCCTACATCGGCGTCCTGATCGACGACCTGGTGACGAAGGGGACGCAGGAGCCTTACCGGATGTTCACCTCCCGGGCCGAGCACCGGCTCCTCCTCCGCCAGGACAATGCCGATCTGCGGCTGACCGAGCTGGGGGCCGGGATCGGCCTGGCCTCGCCGCTCCGCCTGGAGCGGGTTCAAGAGAAAAAGCGGCAGATCGCCGCCGCCCGGGCCGGATTGGAAGAGAACAAGAAAGAGCGGATTACGCTGGCTTCCTGGCTCAAGCGACCCGACTTCAGCTGGCAGGACCTGCCGGAGCCGTGGCGCGGCCTGCCGATCGACGTCGCCCACCAGATCGAGACCGACATCAAATACGCCGGCTATGTCGAGCGGGAGCAAGCCCAGATCGCCAAGGCCAAGGCAGGGGAGGAGAAGCCGATCCCGCCCTGGCTCGATTTCGACCAAGTCCACGGCCTCAAGGCCGAGGCCCGCCACAAGCTGAAGACGATCCGTCCCCGCACCTTCGGCCAGGCGGCCCGCATTTCTGGTATTAATCCGAGCGACATTGCCCTACTCATGGTCTGGTCGAAACGAGGAGAAAAGAACGCGTCATGATTGGAAAAGTCATCTGTTGGACCAAAGGCCAGATCCACGCCATCATTCATCTGGAGGACGATAAGAAGTCGATCGCGGCCGGGGTCGCCATCGGGGTCTTCTGGGGGTTCACTCCCTTCTTCGGCTTCAAAACGATCCTGACCTTTTTGACCGCCTGGGCCTGCCGGGTGAACAAGGTCGCCGCCGTCGCCGCCGTCGCCCTGCACGAGCTGCTGCTGCCGATCTATCCCTTCTACCTCCACGCCAGCTATCAGTTCGGCAGCTGGCTGCTTCACACCCCGCAGCCGCTCCGGGCGGAGAAGATGCTCCATATTCTTCATCATCCCTCCCTCTGGAAGCAGGAGGCTTATCACCTTTGGCCGGTTCTTTTGGGGTCGGTACTGCTGGCGGTCTTGCCCGCGATCCTGGCCTATGTGCTGACTTTGTGGGGGATCGAGCAAAAGCTCGAGCGCGCGGCCAAGAAAAAAGAAGACGAAGACCTAAGTAATTAATATCGAATTACTTAAGTCGAAAAATAAAGCAAAGAAAGAGAAGCCCCAGGTCGGTTAAAACCAGGGTGGGGCCGGTGGGGGTATCGCAGGCGTAGGAGAGGAGAACGCCGCTTCCCGCGCCGACGAGGCCGAGCCCCACGGAGTAAAAAATCATCTGCCGGAAGTTGCGGGCCACCAGCTTGGCCGCCGCCGGAGGAATCACGATCAGCCCGCTGAGAAGCAGGGTTCCGAGCATCTTCAGGCAAAGGGTGACCGTCGCGCCGACCAGGAGGGCGAAGACGAGGTTGAGCCGCTCCAGGTTCGCCCCCTCGACGCGGGCCAGGTCGGGCTCGACCAGCGTCAACAGATAGGGGCGCAGATTCCAGCCGAAGAAGGCGAAGAGCCCCGCCGCCAGCCCCGCCTGGGCCAGGAGGTCGCGCGGCGCGTTGGCGTAGATATCGCCGAAGAGAACCCCGTCGAGCAGGCGGTATTGGCCCAGCTTGCTGATGAGGAGGACGCCGAGGGCGACGCTTCCCGTGAAGGAAAAGGCGATCACCGTGTCGCTCCGCAGATGGGTGCGGTTGAGCAGGTGGGCCATGGCGGCGGAGAGCCCCAGGCTGAAGGTGAGGACCACGGCCAGGAGGTCGACGTGGGTGCCGAGGCATTGCTGGAGGAGCAGCGCCAGGGCGACGCCGGTCAGCGCGGCGTGGGCGATCGCGTCGGAAAAGAAGGCCATCCCGCGCAGCGTGACGAAGACGCCCAGGAGCCCGCAGGCCGGGCCCAGGAGGAGCGCGGCCAGGAAGGCGTTGCGGAGAAAGGGATAGTGCCAGAAGTCCATGAAACTAGCGGGGGAATCCAAGGGGGGCCGTCCCCCCTTGCGGGTGGGCGTAGATGCCGGAGAGGATGTGCTCCTGCAGCACCTCGGCGGGCGCGCCCGCGGCGCAGAGGTGGCAGTTGAGGCAGACGACGACGTCGGCCAGCGCGCCGACGCGGTGGAGGTCGTGCGTCACCATGAGGACGGCCAGGTCCCGCTCCCGCCGCACGGCGTCGAGCAGCTCCTCGAAGGCCTTGCCGCCCGCCACGTCGATGCCGGTCATCGGCTCGTCCAAAAGAAGCAGGCGCGGGCGGCCCAGGAGCGCGTAGGCGATGAGGACCCGCTGCAATTCCCCGCCGGAGAGGGCGCCCAGGCGGCGCGCCTCCAGGTGGCCGACGCCCAGGGCGTCGAGCGCGGCGCGCGTCTCCGCGCGGAGGGCGGCGTCCGGCCGCCGCAGCCAGGACCAGCCGCGCTCCCGCCGGAGCTTGAGGCGGAGAAATTCCTCCACGGAGATGGGGAGCCGCCGGTCGAGCGCGGGCTGCTGCGGCACGTAGCCCAGGGGGAGCGGCTTGCCCTCCGCCCATTCGATCGCGCCCTGGGTGAGGGGCTGGAGACCGGCCAGCGCGCGGAGGAGCGTGCTCTTTCCCGCGCCGTTCGGGCCGATGAGGGCGACGATCTCCCCCGTCCCGACGTCGAGGTCGATGCCGTGGACGGCCCAGTTTTCCCCGTGGCGGACGCCCGCGCCGCGCAGGCGGACCAGGGGGCGGGCCGGGGCGGCGCGGCGGGGCAGCGGCGCGCCGTGGGAGTGGCCGCCGCAGTCGGGACATCCGTCGCTCATGGGGAGGTCTTTTCCCACGCTTTGCGCAGCGCGTCGAGGTTTGCCTCCATCCGGACGAAGTAGGCGTCGGCCGCGGGCGGGCCCACCTCCAGCGTGTCGAGCTGGGCGACGCGCGCGCCGGTCTGGGCGGCGAGGGTCTGCAGGAGCTTCGGCTCGTAGCCTTCCTCCGCGAAGAGGACGCCGACGCGGTTTTTCCGGATCAGGTCGGTCAACCGCTCCAGCTGGCGCGGGGAGGGGGCCTTCTCCGGGAATTCCTCGACCGAGCCGAGGTAATGGAGGCCGTAGCGCGCGGCGAAGTAGGGGAAGGCGTCGTGGAAGGTGACCAGGTTCTTTTCTCCCGCCGGGAGCGCGGCGAAGAGGGCCTTGAACTTTTCGTCGAGCGCCCAAACCCGGGCCAAATAAGCCTGGAGATTGGCGTGGTAAAAAGCGGCGTTGGCAGGGTCGGCCTTTTCCATCGCGGCAGCGATCGCTTGGGCTTGGCGGGCGTGGAGGAGCGGGTCGAGCCAGACGTGGGGATTTACATTGGCGGGCGAGGCGGGGACGGGGGCGTTCGTCTCGGGCTTTTCGACATGTATCCTGCCTCCATTCGGAAAATCGCCCAGGATCATCGGCTCCGGAATGACGAGCGTATGGGGATTGGGAAGATAATCGAATCCGGCGCTGGCATCGACGACGACCAGCTTCCCCGCGCCGACTTCCTTCACCGTCGGCTCCAGCCAGCTTTCGAGGCCGAGGCCGTTGACCACCAGCAGATCGGCCTGGGCGATCTTCTTCAGGTCGCTCGGCTTGGGGGAAAAGTCATGGGGATCGGCGCCTCCCACTCCCAGGTCGGCCACCTCCGCCCGGCCGCTGCCGATGCTCTGCGCCGCCGCGTAGAGCGGGAGGAAGGAGGCGACGACCCGCAGCGGCGCGGCGTCCGCCCAAGCCGGAAAAAGCAGAAGAAAAAGAAGGAGGGCGCGCCGCATGCAAGCAGCCTGCAGGATATGCATGCCGTTTGCAAGGGTCGCTTGCTTTCCGTGCCGATCGGGGGGAGGATGACGCTCCCCTTTTTCACCCCTATGGCCACCCCCGTTCCCGTCACCATCATCACCGGCTTCCTCGGCGCCGGAAAGACGACCCTTCTCAACCGCATCCTCACCGGGCAGCACGGCAAGAAGATCGCCGTCATCGAGAACGAATTCGGCGAGATCGGCATCGACCACGACCTGGTCGTCTCCAGCGACGAGGAGATCTTCGAGATGAACAACGGCTGCCTCTGCTGCACCGTCCGGGGGGACCTGATCCGCGTCCTCAACACGCTGCTGAAGCGGAAGCAGAAGTTCGACGCCATCCTCATCGAGACGACCGGCCTGGCCGATCCCGGCCCGGTCATCCAGACCTTCTTCATGGACGCCGAGATGCGGGAGCAGCTCCGCGTCGACGCGGTGGTCACCCTGGTCGATTCGAAGCACCTCCTCCTCCACCTCGACTCGAGCGAGGAGTGCCGCCGCCAGGTCGCCTTCGCCGACGTCATCCTCCTCAACAAGACCGACCTGGTCTCCGCCGAGGAGCTGGCCGCGCTGGAAGGGCGGATCCACGCCATCAACGCCGTGGCCAAGATCGAGCGGACGCGCAACGCGGAGATCGGCCTGGACAAGGTGATCGGCGTCGGCGCGTTCAACTTGGACAAGGCGGTGGAGGTCGATCCCGCCCTCTTTGAAAAAGAGCCCGCCTTCCGCTGGGGCGGCCTCTACAACCTGGAGGCGGGGGAATACCGCTACGTCCTCCAGGCCCCGGAAGGCGAGGAGAGCCAGACGGTGGCCTTCTTCCCCGTGAAGGAGGTGAGCCATCGCGGCCTCCACGTCGCCGAGCACGAGGCGGAGCATCTTTTTGAGAAAGCGCCGGAGCCGGTCGCGGCGGGCGGCGTCCTCAACGTGGAGGAAACGCCGAGCATCCTTTCCCTGGCCGAAGGCGACACCGCCTTCACCCTGCGCGTGCCGCAGGCGGGCGGCTACGCCCTCTTCACCGAGCACGGCCCGCAGGAAACCGGCGCGCGCGTCACCACGGAAAAGGGCAAGCTCGTCGCCCCCGCCGAGGGCCACGGCTTCGGCCCGGACAATCCCCACGGCGGCCACGGGCACGGCCATGGCCACACCCATGAGCACGAGCACGGCATCGGCTCCGTCGGCATCGAGGTGCCGGGCGACCTGAAACTCGGCGCGTTCGAGGCCTGGATCGGCGCGCTCCTGCGGGACAAGGGGGCCGACCTTTACCGCTTCAAGGGCATCGTCAGCTTCGCCGACAAGGCGGAGGAATTCGTCTTCCAGGGCGTCCACATGCTCCTCGACGGCCGCCCCGGCAAGCCGTGGGGCGACCGCGCGCGCAAGAGCCGCGTCGTCTTCATCGGCAAGAACCTGGACCGCGCCGCCCTGGAAAAAGGCGTCCTGGCCTGCAAAGCGTAACGAGCGATGGCCGAGCCCGCCCCCGCCCTGCAAAAACTGTCGAAGGCCCGCCCCCCCCATTGGAAATGGGCCGGGGCCGATTGCGTCCACGCCCTCCAATGGGCGCCGCACGGGCACACCCTGGCCGCCGCCACGCTGGCGGGGGAGGTCGCCGTCCTGGACGGCCAGACGGGTAAGCCCCGCTGGATCCGGGAAGACGCCCATCCGGCGGGCGCGCTTTGGCTCGCCTTTCATCCGGCGGAGCCGCTCCTGGCCACCGGCGGCCAGGACGGCGCGGTGAAACTCTGGCATGCCGACACCGGCGCGCCGATCGTCACCCTATTCCAGGAACGCCGCCGCTGGAGCGAGCACGGCGCCTGGGCGGCCGACGGGACGCTGGCCTTCACCTCCGGAAAGGAAGTCCTCTTCTACCACGCCAACGGGACCGAGGTTGGCCGGGTGACGCCGTTCGAAAAGGCGACGCCTGCCGCCCTGGCCTGGCATCCGAGGGAGCCGGAGCTGGTGGTCGGCGGCTTCGGCGCGCTCTCCGTCTGGAAGGCGGGCGAGGCGCAGCCCGTCGCCGCGAAGGCGTGGGGCACCTCCTTTTTGGCCGCCGCCTGGCGGCCCGAGTCGTGGGAAGCGGAATGGGTCGCCGCCGGCACGGGCGACGCCAGCGTCGAGGTCTGGAAGGTCGGCACCGACGAATCGCTCCGCATGGCGGGCTACGCGGGCAAGGTCCGCGAGCTGGCCTGGCACAAGGGGGGGCAGTCCCTCTCCACCGGCGGCGGGCCGAACGTGGTCTGCTGGGACTTCCGGGGCGCGGGCCCGGAGGGGAGCGCGCCGCAGGAGTGGATGGCCCACTCGGAAGCGGTGGCGGCCCTGGCCGCGCATCCGACCGACGAGAGCCGCGTGGCGTCGTCGGGCCGGGACCAGCTCATCTTCATCTGGCAGATCGGCAAGGACGACCCCGTCGGCATGCGCGCCGTGCCGGAGAGCATCCCGCACCGCCTGGCCTGGAAGCCCGACGGCGCCGCCCTGGCCGCCGGATGCGAAGGCGGCGAGGTCCTCCTCTTCAAGCTGTAGCCCCGCCCGCCGCGGCGAGAGGTCTTGACAAATATTGAATTTTCAGTAAATATTGAAAATATGGATGCGGCTCTGGACCCCGCTCTCGTTGAAGCCAGGGATGAATTCATCGCCCATTGGGGGGCGATGGGGAGCGCCTGGGGGATCAACCGCACCATGGCCCAGATCCACGCTCTGCTCATGACCAGCGAGCGGCCCCTCACCACGGACGAGGTGATGGCCGAGCTGAAGATCAGCCGGGGCAACGCGCATCAAAACCTCAAAGAGCTCATCGATTGGGGGCTGATTCGGACGGTGCTCCGCAAGGGGGAGCGGAAGGAATACTTCGAGTCGGAGAAGGATGTCTGGAAAATGTTTTGCACCATCACCCGGGGCAGAAAGCGCCGGGAGATCGAGCCGGTGGCCGGGGTGCTGCGCGCGTGCGAGGCCAAGACGCGCTCCCTGAAGGGGGAGCAGGCGGCGGCCTTCCATAAACAGGTCAAGGCGCTCGGCGAGTTCATCGGCTTGGCTGAGGCGGTGATGGAGCGCGTCTCGCGCACGGAGCGGGGGATCCTTATGTCTCTGGCTTTGAAGTTCCTTGGGAAAAAGAAGAGCTGAATTTTTCGCCCCGGCGTTACGCGGGGTAAGGGTAACCCAAAAAGGAGGTCACTATGGTGGAAGGTATCAAGAACTGGCTGGCCGCTCCAATCGGGCGGTGGGCCTATTTCTCGCAAGGGTTCATTCTCATTGCGGTGAAGTACAATCTGGATCGCGTGATTGCCTGGGTTGGTTTTAGGCGCACGTGGCAGATGTCGAGCTATGTGAAGCCGCATGCCAGCGCGTCGATCGATGCCGTGGGCGTTTCGGAGCAGGGGTTTTATTTGGCGCTTCTCCTCACTGCGCTTCCGTTCCTTTTCATGGGGCTCGCGCTGACGTGGAAGCGGCTCAAGTCGGCGGGGCTTCATGGGGGGCTTTGCCTTCTGTTCTTCGTGCCGGCGGTGAATCTGCTGTTTTTCCTTTTGCTCAGCCTTCTTCCTCCCCGCTCCGCTGAGAGGGCGAGCAGCGTCCCTCCGCCGTTGCCGGGGGGATGGGATTGGCTGACGGGAGCCCTGGGCAGCATCGGGATCGTCGGCCTGGTGGGGACCGGACTGGTGGTGCTGGGCGTGAAGGTGCTGCACAACTACGGCTCGGGCCTTTTCGTTGCGCTTCCGTTCGAGCTCGGACTGACATCGGTGCTGATCTACAATTACCGGTGGCCCAGGGGCCTGGGAGCGAGCCTTAGGGTGGCGGTGCTGCCGGTGGTTTTTATTGGCGCGGCTTTGTTTGCCATTCCGTTTGAGGGCCTGATTTGTCTTCTCATGGCGGCGCCGATCGCGCTGGTTTTGGCGCTGGCCGGGGGCCTTGTCGGTTATGCGATCCAGAAGGCGAGGCACGCCCGCGTCTCTCCCGTGGTCGCGGCGGCGATCCTTGCCGCGACGCCGTTGTTCATGGGCATGGAGAGCTGGATCGATTTGGAACCGCCCGTCTTGCAGGTGAGCTCCCAGGTCGATATCGACGCGCCGCCGGAAAAGGTTTGGCCGAACGTCGTCGCCTTTTCGGCGATTCCGGAAAAGCGGGAGTGGCTTTTCCACACCGGCATCGCCTATCCCACGCACGCCCGGATCGACGGGTGCGGCGTCGGCGCCGTGCGCCACTGCATTTTCTCGACGGGAGAATTTGTCGAGCCCGTCCAAAAATGGGACCCGCCGCGCCTTCTGGCGTTTTCTGTGACGCATCAGCCGGAGCCGCTGGATGAGCTGACTCCGTATGCGCACATCCACCCACCCCACTTGGACGGCTACATCGTTTCAAAGCACGGGGAGCTTCGCCTGGTGCCGCTGGCGGGAAACCGCACGCGGCTGGAAGGGACGACGTGGTACACGAACCGGATCTGGCCCGTGAATTACTGGGAGCTCTGGAGCGACTTCATCATCCACCGCATCCATCTGCGCGTGCTGAATCATATCAAGGCCCTCTCGGAAACCACCCCGGCTTAGTCCGGCCCTCCGATGAAAATCGTTCTTCCCGGCGGCACGGGCCAGGTGGGGACGCTGCTGGCCCGCGCCCTTCATCGCGACGGGCATGAGGTCGTCGTCTTGAGCCGGCGGGTTCGGCCGGCCCCCTGGCGGGTGGTGGCTTGGGACGGCCGGACCGTCGGGGCGTGGGCCGGGGAGCTGGAGGGGGCGGACGCCGTGATCAATCTGGCGGGTCGGAGCGTCAATTGCCGTTACGGCCCGGAGAACCGGCGGGAGATCAAAGACTCCCGGGTGGATTCGGTCCGGGCGGTCGGCCTGGCGATCGCCGGTGCCGCGCGTCCCCCCGCCGTTTGGCTGCAAGCCAGCACGGCGACGATTTACGCCCACCGCTACGACGCCGCCAATGAGGAGGACGGGCTTTTGGGCGGCGGCGAGCCGGGGGTTCCCGAAACGTGGAACTTCAGCATCGATGTGGCCACGTCTTGGGAAAAAGCGGTAGAGGAGGCGGGGCCGCTGCCGAAAACCCGCGTGGTTTTGCTGCGCTCGGCCATTGTCATGACGCCCGGGGCCGGCGGCCCGTTTAACCTGTTGTCCTGGCTGGTCCGCCTGGGGCTGGGGGGACGCTCGGGCGACGGAAAGCAATACGTCTCGTGGATTCACGGGGACGACTTTGTCCGGGCGGTTTATTGGCTGATAGAAAACGGGGGGCTTTCCGGCTGCGTCAACCTCGCCGCCCCCCAACCCCTGTCGAACGCTTCGTTCATGCGGGGACTGCGCCGGGCTTGGGGCGTTCCTTTCGGCCTGCCTGCGTCCGCCTGGATGCTGGAGATTGCGGCGTTCTTTCTGAGGACGGAGACGGAGCTGGTCCTGAAAAGCCGCTATGTGGTGCCGGGACGGCTGTTGCGGGAGGGCTTTGCCTTTCAGCACCCGCAATGGGAAGAGGCCGCGCGCGATTTGCGGCGTTACCGCCGCTCGATCACGACCTGCTTCAGGCGGCCGCCGGGCATTTCCACGCTGCGGGTGGCCACTTCGGGGTCGTCTTTGAAGGCCTGGTGCACGGTCCACCGCTCGTAGGCGTTCATGGGGGGCAGGGTCTCGGTCTCGCCGGTCTGGCGGACGCGCTCGGCCCGGACGCGGATCTGCTCCAGAAATTCGTGCTCTTCCTTCTGCCGGTAGCCCTCGACGTCGACGACGATGCGGCCGCCGTCCCCCTCTCCCCGGTCGATCATCCGGTTGAGGAGGTATTGCAGGTCGTCGACGGTGCGCCCGTCGCGCCCGATGAGGCGCGCGGGCTCGCGCGTGCGGATGTTCAGCAGCACGCGGTCGCGCGCGGTGTCGTGGCTCTCCTCGATCTCAAAGACGAGGCCGAGGTGACCCAGCATCAGTTCCAGGACTTCCCGCGGACTTTGCCCTTCCTGTACGGTGCTCATAAAAATCGTGTCCCCTTATCCTGCCCGCGCGCAGGGCGGCTTACGACTTCTTTTTCTTTTTGATGCGGTGCAGCAGCGGGATGGGTTTGCGCAGGTTGTGGTAGGTCTGCACGGCGGTGACGAGGTTGTTAACTGTCCAGTAGAGGGCCAGCGCGGCGGCGAAGTTGTAGAAGAGGACCAGCATGACCAGGGGCATGAATTGCATGATTTTCATCTGCGGGTTTTCGGTGGCCTGCGGCGTCATCTTCATGACGACCCACTGGCTGACGGCCATGATGATGGGCAGGGGGTTGACCGGCAGGTGCAGGCCGGGCAGGAGGGCGATGGTGTCCGGTTTCACCAGGTCGTGGACCCAGAGCCAGGACTGGTGGCGGAACTGCACCGCGCTCTGCAGCATGGTGTAGAAGCCGAAGAAGATGGGGATCTGGATGAGGACGGGCAGGCAGCCGCCGACGGGGTTGACTCCGTATTCCTTGTAGAGCTTCATGACTTCCATCTGCATGCGCTGGGGGTCGCTCTTGTATTTCTCGGAAAGTTCTTTCTGTTTCGGCGCCAGGGCCTGCATCTGCTTCATGCTGTGGTTGGCGGCGGACTGGAGGGGCCAGAAGATGATTTTCAGCGCCAGGGTCAGGAAGACGATGACCCAGCCGTAGTTGGGGATGACGTGGTGGAGGGCTTCCAGGATGCTCATGAGCGGGATGGCGACCCAGCTCCAGAAGCCGAATTCCATCAGCTCTCCCGCGCCGTGGCCCAGGGCGGCCAGGCGGCCGTGCTCCTTGGGGCCGGCGTAGAGGACGTAGTGTTCCGTGCGGGTTTCCCCGGCGGCCAGCGTGAGGGGGGCGAAGCGGGCTTCCGCCTGGATGCCGGTGGCGGGGCGGAAGACGCCCGCGTCGACGCCGGGGGGGAAGACGGTGACGGGGCGGCCGACGACGGAGGAGATGGGCCGGTCGGCGGGGGGGACGACGACGAGGGCGAAGAAGCGGTTTTTCACCGCCGCCCAGCGCAGGTCGGTTTCCTTTTCCGGGCTGGAGACGGCGTCGCGCGCGGGGTGGGCGCCGAAGCTTAGAAAGCCGTTGGAGGGGTTGAACTCGCCCGGGTTGACGCGGCCGTAGCGCTTGCCCTCGTCCTGGGCCCAGTTGGCGCTGACGGTCTGCGGCAGGTCGCCGTCGTAGAGGGGCAGGGCGGCGCCGATTTCCATGCCGTATTCCGGCAGGGTGACGGCCTGCGCGCCGGGGTTGGTGATCTTCTGTTCCAGCTCGATCTGGTAGCCGTCGCCGGGGGCCAGGGTGTAGCGGCGCTCCAGGCGGAGGCCGCCGGGAAGCGTGCGGGTGTAGGTGACCGACTGCGCGTCGGAGGACTGCGCGTACGCGGCGGGCGCGGCGTCCCAGCCGGTCAGGCTGAAAACGGGGGTGATGTCGTCCGCGCCGCCGTTGAGGACGACGGGGTCGGCGTTCTTCTGCGCCGCGTGCTGGAGGAGGTCGATGCGGGCCACGCCGCCGCCGCGGGAGGTGAAGATGGCGCGCAGGTTTCCGTTGGCCAGGGCGGTGCGGGTCTCCGGCGCCGTGTTTTTGGGCGCGGACTTGAGGCTGGGGGCAATTGCCGGAGCGGAGGCGGCCGGTTTTTGCGCCGCGGCTTCCGCGCGGGCGGCGGGCTTGGCCGGGGGCTGCGGCGTGGGCCAGCGGTAGGAGGAGTAGAGAAGCCAGCCGACGATGAGCGCCAGGGAAAGGCCGACGGCGAGCCAGTTCGGCTTGGGAGAGGTGTCGTTCATAAGATTAGGAGGGGTAGAGGGAGGGGACGGGATCGTGTCCGCCGCCGCCCCAGGGATGGCAGCGGCAGATGCGGCGCGCGCCCAGGAGGGCGCCGCGCGCGGGGCCGTGAAGGCGGATGGCCTGCTGGGCGTAGGCGGAGCAGGTGGGGGTGTAGCGGCAGGAGGCGCCCGCGCCGACGAGGGCCTTGAGCGGGCTTAGGAAGCGGCGGTAGCCCTCGATGAGCGCGCAAAGGGCGCGGGCGAAGAGGTCAGAGACTGCGGGCATGCAGGTCTTTCATGGCGGCCAGGAGGCCGGGAAATTCAAGCCGGACGGCGGGAGCCTTGGCCAGCCAAAGAAGGCGGCGTTCCCGCTCGGGCTCGAAGTGGAGGCGGTAGGCTTCCCGCATCCGGCGGCGGATCCGGTTGCGCACCGCCGCGCAGCCCAGTTTCTTGGGGACGAGGAAGGCGACTTCCTCCGCGCCGGGCGCGGAAGCCGCTGGATCTTCCCGTTTCAGGATAAGGAGGGAAAGGGCGGCGCCGGTGATCCGGCGGGCCTCTCCCCGGGAGAAGGCGGCGTCCAGGAAGCGCCGGGCGCGCAGGATGCGGCGCCGCGGCAGCTTCTTCCTGGAACTAGGCCTGGGTGTGGCGGGCAAACTTCTGGTCCGCGCCGACGGGGACCAGGCGGACGCGTCCCTTGCGGCGGCGGCGGCTCAGGATGGCGCGGCCAGACTTGGTACGGGTGCGGCTCAGAAAGCCGTACTGGCGCACGCGCCGCTTCTTGGAAGGCTGATAGGTCCGTTTCATATGCTTGTCCTAAATTGTCGTGGGCCGGAGAAGATGGCAGGGGCGGCGCGCGGAGACAAGGCATTTTACAAAGAAAAAACGTACAAACCCTCATTTCCTTAACCATTTCGTTTGCAAACTTTCAGATTACAGCAATAGTACCGGGCATTCCGAATCGGTTCTAAACGATTTCCAACATGGAATTTGAAGAGATCCGGGGCCGCCTGAAGGGGTTAAGCGAATACGGCGACGATCTTGCCGGAGATCGGTGGCAGTGGCATCGCCACCCCAACCCGGACGGCTCCGTCGGCGGCTGGGTCCATAACCAATGCGTTCTCTATCCCGGCTCCGTCGTTGAGGCGGAGGCCATCGTCTTCGGCCGGGGCGTCTCTCTTTCCAAGGAGACGCGCGTCCGGGGCCGGTCCATCGTCGGCCCGGGGGTGGTGGCGGACGGGAAGGTCGACATCGTCGACTCCCACGTCTGCGGCTACAGCTGGGACCAGGACAAGCAGGGCCTCCCCCTCCACACCCAGCAGACGGGCTGGCCCCTGGACCACACCCATTTGCGCGACTCGACCGTGACCGGGGCGAAGATCAACGCTTCCGGCATCGACCGCTCGGAGATCTCCGGCGCCACCCTCTTCGGCACCGGCGTCGACGCCAGCACCATCACCGGCCCAGACACCTGGGTGCGCGGCACGCTGGTGCGGGAGGGCTCCCACGTCGGCGGCGGCGCGGAGGCGGTCGCCTCCATTATTGAGGACGGGTCCAGCCTGACCGGCCGCCACACCACCGCCCACCACTCCACCCTTACCGGCTCCTGCCAGGTGGCGGGCGGGGCGCGCGTCATCGATTGCGTGGTGGAGAAGGGCGCCCGGGTCGATCGTCCCAACCTTCAGCGGGTCAACGAGTTCATCGACAATGACCGCTATGCCGGTCCTCCCCGGCCCATCTCCTATGCGGAGATCCGGCTGGGTGCGGACCAGGTGGCGGGCCGCACCTTTAAGGAAGAATTGAAGCGGGGCCCCGTCCCCCTGGCCCGCTACGTCTACGGCGGGGAAAAGATGCCGGAAACGGTCATCCATCCTTGGAAGCTCGAACGCGCCAGCTAGCGCGCGCTTTCTCTCTTTAAAATTCGCCCTTTTTCTCCCGGCGCGGGGAGAAAATAGCCGAATGTACCCTATCTATGACGTCGCGCACCCCCCTGCCCATGACCTGGGAAGTCGGCCAGCGGCTCGGCGAGATGCTGCGCACCGGGCAGGATCTCGGCGCCTTGGCGAGGCAGTGGGCCGTGACCTCCCGGCATTTTCTCCTGCCGGACAAGACCGGCTGGACCCCGCTGCACGAGGCGGCGCGTCTGGGACGCCTCCCGTCCATCGTCCAGGTGACGGGCCCGGCGCAGGATTGGTTCACCCTGGCCGACCTGCATGCGCGGGCGGGCAGCGACGCCACCCCCCTCCATTACGCCGCGGGGAAGGGGTGCCTGCCGGACGCCGCCGCCCTCCTGGGGCCGGAGGCGAAGGGCCTGACCCAGGCGCAGTTGAACGTCTTCACCTCGGACCTGGGGGCCACGCCCCTGCACGAGGCGGTCGCCACGGACGAGCTGGCCTCCTACGTGGCGGTTCTCCGTCTGGCGGGGGAAGGGCTGACCGCCGCGCCCTTTTTGATCCCGGAACGGGACAATCCCGCGCGGACACCCCTGAACGTGGCGGAAAAGTGGCAGCGCTTGGAGAAACTCTTCGCCCCGGAACATTGGGCGGGCCGCCTGACGGAAATGATGGAGCTGTGGCGGCACGTTTCCGAGGAGGGGAGGCGGCAGCTCGACCTCGAGCGCGTGCTGAACGAGACGGCGCTCCTCAGCCGCCGCCGGATCGAGCCCGCCGTGTTTCACGGGGCGGCGCGGGCGGCGCTGCCGGGCCTGCCGGAGATTCCCACCCGGGAGGTGCGGCGATGAACGCGCCGGACCAAACACCGTTGCCGCTGACCCCGCAGATCGGATCCCTGCTTTGCGACGCGATGCAGAAAGGGAAGGTGGAGGTGCTGAAGGATTTGGGGAGCCGGCTCACCTCCCGGCACTTTCTCATCCCGAGCCATGAGGAATGCACGCCGCTGCACAAGGCGGCGATCTACGGGCTGTTCCCTTGGATGGCCTCGATCCTTTCTCCGGCGCAGGATTGGCTCACCCTTGCCGACTTTCACCGGGGGGCTTTCCAGGGAGGAACCACGCCCCTTCATCCCGCGGCGGGGCAGGGAAGGCTGGAGGCGGCCGCCGCGCTTTTGGGGCCGGAAAAGAAAGGGTTTTCGCAGGAAGAGCTGACCGTTTTCACGACGAATCTGCGCTACACCCCCCTTCATGCCGCCGCGCAGAGGGGCGAGTTCGCCTCCTACGTCGCGGTCCTGAAAATGGCAGGAGAAGGGCCTGCCGCGGCGCCCCTCTTGATGCCCGGCTCGAACAAAAAGACGCCTTTGCAACTCGCGGAAGAGTCGGGTTGCCTGCGCACGCTCTTCGTGCCGGCATTGTGGGCGGGCCGGACTGCGGAGCTGATGGAATTGACGCGGCACGTTTCGGAAGAAGGACGGCGGCAAGTCGATCTCGACCGCGTGTTGCATGAAACGCTGCTCATCGGCCGCCGGAGAATCGAGCCCGCCGCGTTCCGCGGCGCGGCCCGGGCGGCGCTCCCCCTCACGGGGGCGGAGAGCTGGAAGGCGGGAGAGCGCCGTCCATGAAACGCTTTCACAAGGAACAAGGCCCGCTGCCATTGACGCTGGAAGTCGCCCACCAGCTCTCCGCCGCGATCAAGGAAGCGCGGCTGAGCCTTTTTATGCAGGCGCACGAAAGCCTGACGCCGGCCCACTTCCTTATCCCCAATCCCGACGTGGACGGGCCGGAAGATCGGGGATGGACTCCCTTGCACGACGCCGCCAAGGACCGGGAGGCGCTGCGCCTTTTGGCCGACTCGCCTTTTTCTCCGCTCCGCGACGGCGCCCGGTTCTCCGCCGCAGATTTTCTGACGCAGACCGGCGCGTCGGCGAGGCCGATCCACGCCGCGGCGGTGCACGGAAACCTCGCAAGGGTCGCGGCCCTCCTTCCCGCCGGCCAGCAGGGCTTTACCATGGAGCAACTGCTGGCCACCAGCATCACCGGCAGAACTGTCCTTCACTACACGGGGAGCAGCCTGGGGGATTACGCCTCCTGCGCCGCCGTGCTGCGCGCGGTGGGCGAGGGCTTTTCCGCGGCGCCCTTTTTGCAGCCCTGCCGCATGTTCAAGCGCACGGCCCTTCATGAGGCGGAACAACATTGCCATTTGGAAAGCCTCTTCGCGCCGGAACTCTGGGCGGGGGGGGTTGCGGAAATGGCGGAGCTGGCGCGGCACGTTTCGGAAGAAGGGCGGCAGCAGTCCGATCTCGACCGGCTTCTGCACGCGGCGGCGCTGCTCAGCCGCCGCCGCGTCTCGCCGGAACTCTTCCGGGCGGCCGCGCGCGCCGAAATGCCCCTGCCGACGGCGCAGGGCAGGGAGCGGGAGGGCCGATGAGCTGGTTTCGGAAAGAGCCGCTGTCCCTGACCCCGGAGGCGGGGAAAATGTTGGAAAACGCCTTCAACAAAGGCGAGCTGGCCCGCTTTGCGCGGCGCTATGCTTTGACCTCCCGGCACTTTCTCATCCCGGATGACAGCGAAGACCGCAAGGGGTGGACGCCGCTCCATGAGGCGGGGCTCACCGGGCATCTAGACCAGGTGGCCGCCGCGCTCCCCAAAGGGGACCACTTCACGATCGCCGATTTCCTTACCCCCAGCGGGGACGGCTGGACGCCGCTCCACGCCGTGTCGGGGCGCAGCGATTTGCTGCGGGTCGCCGCGATGCTGGGGCCGCAGCGCCAGGGGCTTTCCCAGGCGGAACTCAACGTCACGGACACCAGCGGCTACACCCCGCTCCACACCGCGGCGGCCCAGGGCTATTTCGACACCTACGCCGCCGTGCTGCGGCTGGCGGGGGAAGGGCTGACCGCCGCGCCGTTCCTGGTGAAGGAGCGCAACGCGAACGTGTGGAGCCCCCTGCGCTTCGCGGAAACCAACGGCCACCTGAAGAAACTTTTCGTGCCGGAATTATGGGCGGGCCGAGTGGGGGAGATGGCCGGCCTGTGGCGGCACGTCTCGCCCGAGGGGCGGGAGAAAGTCGACATCGGCCCGATTTTCGACGAGGCGGTGCGGCTCAGCCCCCGCCGGATCGAGCCGGGCGTCTTCCGCGCGGCGCGGCGGGCGGCGGCGCCTTTTCCGGCGCGGGAAGAACGGGGCCGGGACCGGGAGTAGCCCCGCGCCTTGTCGGAACGGGCGATTGTCCCTAGAATAGCCGCCATGATCAGCCAGGGCTATGTCGCCGTTTTTGCCAAGCCGCTCAACCGCGCGCTCATTTCCGAGTGCGTCGAATCGTGGCTCAACCGCTTCGAGTCCCTGGAGCAGGTGGCTCCACACACGGGCAGCGGCCCCGGATTCACCCTGGCGGTGAAGAGCCCGGCCGACGTGATGTGGGCGTCCGATGCGCTCCAGTTCCGCGTCCTTCAACAAGGGGAGTTCACCTGGGTCTATCTGACGCAGGACCGCCGCGCGATGGAGACCAGCGGCATGCCCGACCCCGATTTGACCCTCCCCCTCGACGTTCTGCTGGAGCTGCCCCACGTCACGGAGATCGTGGGCGACCACGACGAGCAGCGCCTCGACGAGCTGGAGGAGGAGGGGCTCCTCTAATGGATTTCCAGGAGTTGCGGGACCGGATCATCGAGCGGACGGGCCACGACCAGGCGGGCGAGGAAGCCGTTTGGAAGCGGCACGTCAACGTCATCGACGGACAGGTGCTCCTGGGCGGCTGGGTGGGGCCCGGCGCGCGGGTCGACGCGGGCGCGTTCCTGGACGAAGAAGCGGCGGTTTTTGGCGAGGGGACGGCGATCGGCCCCGGCACCGCGCTGGGGGAAGGCGTCCTCGTCGGCCCCGGCGTGGTCACCACGGGTGACGTGCCGATCGAGGGCGGCGCCTATGTCTCCGGCCAGCATCCGCGCGGTGGGGTCCGGCTGATGGAGGTCCAGCATTCCCGTATTCAGGGGGGCAAGGTCCTGGCCACGGACGTCATCCATTCCCAGGTTTTAAGCGGCGCGTGGGTGGAGGATTCCCGCCTGGTCGGCGCCACGGTCGCCGGTCCCGGCACGGTCCTTTTGCAGGCCCGCGTGGAGGGGGGCGAGGTTTCGGGCGGCGCGTGGCTCTCCCGCTGCCGCGTCGGCCAGGAGGGGCGGATCGACACGCCCGTGGTTCTCCAGGGGGAGACGGTCGAGGATGACCGTTACGCGCGGGAGCGGTTTGAGCCTGTCGCGGAGGACGAGGCCCCCTTCCGCCGGGCGGAGCAGGTCATGGCCGAGGCCGACCGCGGCCCCGCGCCGACCCGCTGGATCAATTAGTCCCGGCTTTCGGCGGCGGCGGCTCGATCCATCCCGCCGCGTTTTTCTGGAATTCCCGCACGGCGTTGGGGTTGACCTCGGCGCCTTCCGTCGCGGCGGCTTCGGGGCTGGGGGTTGGCGCGGGCGCGGCGGGGGCGGGCGCGCTGGGCGCGGAGCCCTTGGGGATTTGGGCCAGGCGGGCCTCCCAGCCCGCGATTTCCTCGTCGAAGGTGCGCGCGGCGGCCGGGGGCGAGGCCGATTCCTGTCCGGCCACCCGCGTCAGCGTTTCGTCCGGGGAGCCGGGGGGAAGGGCGCGGTGGTAGTGGAGCTTCATCTCGGCGGGGGCGGCGGAGCCGCCCGCCGCCCCGCCCAATTCGAAGACGGCGACGACGCCCTGCCCGGGCTGTGTGGGCAGGCCGCTGCCCGCGCGGGGCAGGCCGTTCTGGAAGCCCAGGAGGCGGTAGGTGCCGCCGGGAGCCAGGGCCAGTTCCAGCTTTAGGTCGCGCAGGGAGGCGGCGGGCGGAGCGGCGACCTCCCGGTCCAGGGCCAGCTCGATGGCGGAGACGGAGTGGGTGGCGCTGGCGCGGCCCTTGCCGGTGCGGACGAGCTTCCGCGCTTTTTCCCCCAGGACGAATTCCCGGCCGACGCCCAGGACGCTCAGGGTGATGCCGTCCTGGGTGTGGCGGGAGACGTAGTCGTAGAGGCCGCCCGCTTCGCCGACGCCCAGGTTCAGGTCCCCGTCGCTGACGGCGATGACGCGGTTGAGGCCGGGGTTGCCGCTGGCGTCGCGGACGAAGTTGGCCCGCGCGATGTCGTAGGCGATCTGGAGGCTGGCGCCGGGCCGCCCGGTGGCCACGGCGGCCAGGCGGGAGAAGCCGGCCAAGATTGCCTGCTTGTCCTGCGCCGCCGTGGAGGGGAGGAGGAGCGCGGAGTCCCCCGCGTAGACGACGAGGGCGACGCGATCGTCCGGCTGGAGCCGGTCCAGGAAGCGGCTGAAGGCCTGGAGGAACATGGGGAGGCGGTCGGGGCCGCCCATGGAGATCGAGTCGTCGACGAGGAAGACCAGGTTGGCCGGGGGGCGGCGGGTCTGCGCGGCGTCGACCGGCAGGAGGGCGACGAGGAGGAGGCGCCGGGAAGGGTCGAGCGGCGATTCCTCTTCCTTGCTCAGGAGGGCCAGGGGGAGCGGCGCGCGTTGGTCGGCCAGGTCGCCGCCGAAGTCGGCCGATTGGAAGCCGGGGCCGTCCTCGTCGATGCCGCCGTCGGCCGCGGGGGAGGGCGGCGGCGCGGCGGAGGAGGTGCCGAATTCGGGCAGGGAGAAGCCCGGGCCGCCGCCGTTTTCCGGCGCGGGGCGGAGCGGGCCGGGGGTAAGGCGGCGTTCCTGCGGCCCGGTGTTGGGCAGGGAGGGGGAGATGTTTTCGTCGGAGGCGGCGGGCGTGGTCTCGCTCGGAAAGGGCGGCGCGGGGCGGGGGGGAGCGGGAGGCGGCGCGGCGGCGCCGGGACCCCCGGCGGCGCGGGGGGGGAAGTGCGGGGGCCGGGAGGAGGGCGGCCCGCCGGCGGGGGGCCGGGGGGTAAAGGCGGGATGGGGCGGCGGCGCTTGCCGGATGGGCGCGCCGGCGCTGTCTTCGGGTGGGGCGGCGTCGGGCGGGGTGTCGGGCCGGTCCGGCAGCGGCGGCGCGGGAATCGCGGGCGCGGCGGCGGCGTGGTCGGGGCCGGGGCGGCCCTTTACCAGGGGGGAAAGGGGCTCCGCCTCTTTCTTCTCCAAATATTCGTAAGCGGCCACGGCCAGCAGGGCGGCCAGGGCGACGCCGCCGCCCCACCACCAGAGGGCGGCCCGGCGCTTCTTTTCCTCTTTCTTCCGCACGGCGGCCAGCGCGGGGCGGTGCTCCGGGGCGAAGAGGTCGTCTCCCGGCGCGGGCGGCGGGGGCTGGGGCGCGGATTTTTGCGCCTGGCGGATCGCCTCCACCTGGTCCTCGATGTGGTCCAGGGCGGCGCGGGCTTCCGGGGAGGCGGCCAGGAGGCCGTCGATCCGGGCTTGCTGCGCGGGGGGGAGGGTTTCGACGGCGTGGGCCGTCAGGAGGGGGTTGTCCGCCGGTTTCATCGGGCGGCGGCCGCGGGTTCCGGCTGGGGCTTGTAGGCGCGGACGGCGGCGTGGAACCGCTCGGCGACTTGTTCCGGCTTCCAGTCGAAGAGGTCGCCGATCTGCTTCAGGGAGAGGCCGTGGCGGAATTTGAGGGCCAGCAGCTCTTCCTGGTTTGGCTTGGAGGGGGCCTTCGCCGCCTCCCGGGCGAAGCGGAAGAGGGTGGCCGCCGTGTCGGCGGGCGGCTTCAGGAGCGCCGCGTAGCGGAGGAAGGCGGCGTGGAGCGGGGCGCGGAGCGCGGCGGGGTCCTTGCGGCCTTGGAGGGTCCAAAGGTAGTCCCGCACATCGGCGCCGTGGGCGTGCCAGGTCTCCCGCAGGGCGGCGATGTCGTCTTCGGTGAGGGCGGAGGAAGCCATACCGGGAAAGCCAGTTTCGCCCCTTGCCGGGAAAAAGAAAGAACCGAGTTGGCGGCCCGGCCGTTTCAAAATAAGTTTTCCGGGTGCCCGGCCTTTCCTGGAAGACCTCCCGGCGCGTCCTCTCCTTTGGGACGCGGCCCCTGGTCATGGGCATCCTCAACGTGACGCCGGACTCCTTTTCCGACGGGGGCCGCTGGCTCGACCCGGAAAAGGCCGCCGCCCGCGCCCTGGAGATGGAGGCGGAGGGGGCCGACCTGATCGACATCGGTGCCGAGTCGACCCGCCCCGGCGCGGAGCCGGTGCCGGAGGCGGAGGAGTGCCGCCGCCTCTTCCCCGTCCTGGAGGCTTTGGCCGGAAGGCTCGCCGTCCCCCTCTCCGTCGACACGACGAAGGAGGCGGTCGCCGCCGGGGCGCTGGAGCGCGGGGCGGAGATCGTCAACGACGTGGCCGCCCGGCCGGAGCTGCAGGCCCTGGCCGCCCGGACCGGCGCGGGCTACGTCCTCATGCACGCGCGGGGCACGCCGCGGACGATGCAGGCGCTGGCCGTCTACGGGAACGTGGCGGCGGAGGTCACCGCCTTCCTGCGGGAGGGGCTCGCGGAAGGGGCCCGCCGGGGCCTCGATCCGGCGCAGGTCGCCTGCGATCCGGGCTTCGGCTTCGCCAAGACGGCGGAGCACAATTTGGCCCTTTTGCGGAGGCTCGGGGAGGTCGCCGCGGTGGGGCGGCCGGTCCTGGTCGGACTTTCGCGCAAGTCGTTCCTGAAAAGGATTGCGGGGGAGGCCGCGTTGCCGCTATCCACGGGCGTGGCGGAGGCGTGGGCCGCCTGGCAGGGGGCGCACCTCTGGCGGACGCACGATGTGCAAGCCGCCCGCGCGAACTCCCTCCTGGTCGAGGCCCTGGCAACCGCTCCCTAGCGTCGCATGAACTGGCCCCACTTCCAACCGAGCTGGCTGATCGAGATCCTCATCATCTCGACGGCCATCTATTACATTTGGAAGCTCTTCCACGGCACGCGCGGCGCGCGGGTCCTCACCGGGCTGACCATCCTTTTGGTCACCCTGATCGCCGTCTCCCACTTCCTCCACCTTTCCGTGGTGAGCCGGATCCTTGACCTCTTCTCTCCCTCCTTCTTCATCGGCGTCGTCGTCCTTTTCCAGCCGGAGCTGCGGCAGATCCTGGCCGAGCTGGGCACCCGCCCCGTCCTCTCCGGCACCCGCCAGCAGAGCGAGGTGATCGAGCACATCGTCAACGCGCTGGAGATCCTCCAGCGGGAGCGCCTGGGCGCGCTCATCGCCATCGAGGGGGACGACGTCTTCGCCCCCGGCCGCTCCACCGGCACCGAGCTGCGCTCCGCCGTGAGCGCCGACCTCCTGGCCACCCTCTTCTACCCGAAGACCCCGCTGCACGACGGTGGCGTCATCATCCGCGGGAGCGAGGTGGTCGTCGCGGCGGCCATCTTCCCCCTCACGCAGAAGGAGCACCTCGACCGCGCCCTGGGCCTGCGCCACCGCGCCGCCCTGGGCCTTTCGGAAGAGACCGACGCCGTCGTCGTCGTCCTCTCGGAGGAGACCGGCACCATCGCCCTGGCCCACCGGGGCAACCTGATCCGCCCGCTCTCCCCCGACGGCCTCCGCGCCGAGCTGACCCGCATCCTCCTGTAGCGCCATGCCTTCCCTTCACCATCTCCTCTTCACGAACTGGCGGCAAAAGCTGATCTCCCTCATCCTGGGCATCCTCATCTGGGCCTTCGTGAAGGAGTCGATCGACCCCGGCACCTTCGACCAGATCCTCTCCGGCACCGTGGTGAAGCCGGAGGACGTCACCCCGCTTCCCGCGGCGGGCCCCGCCGCGGCCCCGGCGCCCCACGTCCCCGCCGCCACGCCATGAAACTCTTCGGGACCGACGGGATCCGGGGGCGCGCCAACCACTACCCGATCACGCCGGAGGTGGCCTGCCGCCTCGGCGTCCTGGTGGGGGAACTCTTTCCCGGCCCGGAGGGGCGCGCGCGCGTCCTCATCGGGCGGGACACCCGCCTCTCCGGCCCCATGCTGGAGGCGGCGCTGGCCGCCGGGCTCCTCTCCGCCGGGGCGGAGGTGATCCCGCTGGGCGTCGTGCCGACGCCCGCCGTCGCCACCCTCGCCCGCTCCCTCTCCGCCACGGCAGGGATCGTCCTCTCCGCCTCCCACAACCCGTACGAGGACAACGGGATCAAGATCTTCCAGGCCAGCGGCTACAAGTGCGACGACGCGCTGGAAGCCCGCATCGAGGCCGCGCTCCTTTCTCCCGAGCCGCCCGCCGCGCCCCGGCCGGACGGGGCCGCCCTGGGCCGGGTCAATCCGCGCGGCGACGCGGCCGACCTCTACGTGAAAGCGGTGCTGGCCTCCTGGCCCGCCGGGCTCTCCCTGGCCGGGACGCGCATCGTCGTCGACGCGGCCAACGGGGCCGCCTTCCAGACCACGCCCGCCGCGCTCCGCGCCCTCGGCGCGGAAGTCCTCGTCTTTCATGACCGCCCGGACGGGGTGAACATCAACGCCGGCTGCGGCAGCACCCACCCGGAGGTCGTCGAGGCCCTGGTGCGGGAGCACAAGGCCGACTTCGGCCTCTCCCATGACGGCGACGCCGACCGCCTCATCGCCTGCGACGAGACGGGCGCCGCTCTGGACGGGGACGAGGTGCTGGCGGTCGTCGGCCTTCACCTGCTCCGCGCGGGGGCGCTGGACGGCGGCGGGATCGCCGCCACCGTCATGAGCAACCTGGCGCTCGACGAGCTGTTCGCCGCCCACGGGGCGGCGGTCCACCGCAGCGCGGTGGGCGACCGCGCGGTGCTCGAGCTCATGCGGGAGAAGGGCCTGGTCCTGGGCGGCGAGCCCTCCGGCCACATGATCTGCGCGGCCCACGCCACCACCGGGGACGGCCTCCTCTCCGCCCTCCAGCTCCTGCGCGTCATGCGGGAGACGGGCAAGCCCCTGAGCGCGCTGCGCGCCGTGCTGAAAAAATATCCGCAGCTCCTGGTCAACGTGAAGGTGCGGGAGCGCGTCCCCTTCTCCGACCTGCCGGAGGTCGGCGCCGCCCTGGCCGCCGTGGAGGCGGAGATGGGCGCGCAGGGCCGCGCGTTCCTGCGCTACTCCGGCACGGAGCCGAAGGTGCGCCTCCTGCTGGAGGCGAAGGAAGGGGAGCGGCTGCCCGTCCTGGCGGAAAAGATCCTGGGGCCGCTTAAGAAGGCCATCGGCGCCTAGGCCTTAGGCTTAAGGCCGGTTCTTTTCCAAAACCGCCGCCAACTCCTGCGGGCGGAACGGCTTGGCCAAGACGTCGGCGAAGCCCTCCCGCAGCAGTTGGGCGTTGAGCGTCTCCTCGCAGAAGCCGCTGCAGGCGATGAGGCGGAGCGCCGCGTCGAGCTCCTTGAGCTTCGGGACGATTTCCCGGCCCCCCAGCCCCCCTTCGATCGTCAGGTCCAGGAGGGCGAGCTGGAAGGGTTCCCCCTGGTCCCGGTGCGCGCGGCAGGCGTCGAGCGCCGCGCCGCCGTGCCGGGCCAGGACGGCGACGTAGCCGAGCGCGCCGAGCATGGCCACCTGGATTTCCCCGATCGCCGGGTCGTCCTCCAGGATGAGGACCTTGAGGGAGGAGGCCATTTTCCCAGTCTCGCGCAGCTCCCGTGCCAAATAAAGCTTTTCCCGGGAGGCCTCCCTCTCCTAAATCAAGGAAGCCTCTTGAAGAAGAAGTCTCCCCAACGCCCCGCCGGCCGCCAGGCCGTGCTCGAGGCCGGCTTGGCCAAGGTCGACCGCGATCTCGGCTTTCTCATCGAGACGTTCGCCAACGTCCTCCGCCGTTTGGGCGAGGGCTCCCTGGCCGACCACCTTCCCTGGTCGCCCGGCGCGGCGCGGAAAAAGGCCCGCCTGGTGAAGGGCGGCGAGCTGCCCCCGCGCCTCGGCCAGGCCTACTCCATCGCCTTCCAGCTCCTCAACCTGGTGGAGGAAAACGCCGCCGCCCAGTCCCGCCGCGCGCGGGAGACGGCCTACGGCGTCGCCGCGGAGTCGGGCCTCTGGGGCGACCAGCTCTCCCGCCTCAAGAGCCTGCGCCTGCCCGCCGCCAAACTCGCGGAGGCCCTGGGCCGCGTCCGCATCGAGCCGGTCCTCACCGCCCACCCCACGGAGGCCAAGCGCTCCACCGTCCTGGAGCAGCACCGCGTCCTCTACCTTCTGCTCCAGCAGCGGGAGAACCCCATCTTCACCCCGGGCGAGCAGGAGGAGCTGGTCCGGCAGATCGAGACGGTGCTCGAGCGCATCTGGCGGACGGGCGAGGTCCTCACCATCAAGCCCGACGTCGCCGCCGAGCGGGCCGCCGCCCTCCACTACCTGCGCGACGTCTTCCCGGAGGTGCTGCCCGATCTGGACAACCGCCTTCGCCTGGCCTGGGAAAGCCTGGGCCACGACCCCGAGCTTCTGGCCGATCCGCTGGCGCGCCCGCGCGTTTCCTTCGGCTCGTGGGTCGGCGGGGACCGGGACGGCCACCCCCTCGTCACCGCGCAGACGACGAAGGAGACCTTGAAGGAGCTGCGCCTGGGCGCCCTGGTCGTCCTCAAGCGCCACCTGGACGAGCTGACCGGCGCCCTCTGCCTTTCCGCCGCCGACCAGCCGCCCCCCGCCTACCTCCTGCAGCGCATCGGGCGCCTGGCCGCCGACCTGCCGGAGGAAGCCGGGGAAACCCTCCTGCGCCGCCACGCGCAGGAGCCGTGGCGGCAGTTCGCCTCCCTCGTCACGGCGAAGCTGCCGCTCGAGCTGGCCGAAGGGATCGACCCCCGCATCAGCGAGGCCTCCGGCCGCTACCACCACGCCCGCCAGCTCCAGGCCGATCTCCAATTGCTGCGCCGCTCCCTGGTCGACGTCGGCGCGCGGCGGATCGCCGCGCAGGACCTCGATCCCGTCATCCGCCTGGTCGACGTCGTCGGCTTCCACCTGGCCGCGCTCGACATCCGGCAGAACAGCCGCTTCCACGATCTGGCGCTGGCCCAGCTCATGAACGCCGCCGGCATGGACGGCGACGGGTTTCTGAAGATGGGCGAAGAGGAGCGGCTCGAGTTCCTCCGCATGGAGCTGGCCTCCCCGCGCCCCTTCACCCACCCGCACACCTTCCTGGGGCCGGAGTCGGAGGCGGTGCAGAGCTGCTACGTCGTCCTCGTCTCCCACCTGCGCAAATACGGCGCGGAAGGCGTCGGCGCGCTCATCGTCAGCATGACGCGGCGGCTGTCCGACCTGCTCGTCGTCTACCTCCTGGCGCGGGAGGCCGGTCTGGCCCGCACCACGGAGGAGGGCCTCGTCTGCCTCCTGCCCGTCGTCCCCCTCTTCGAGACGATCGACGACCTCCAGCACAGCCCGCAGATCCTGGAGGAGTTCCTCCAGCACCCGATCACCCGCCGCAGCCTCCAGGCGCAGCAAAACGGCACCGTTCTTCACCTCCTGGACCGCGCCATCCACGGCCCGTCCCACGTGGAGGAAAAGCCGCTGACCCATCCCGGCCCCCTCGTCCAGCAGGTGATGATCGGCTACAGCGACAGCAACAAGGACTCCGGCATCCTCTCCAGCCAGTGGAACCTCCACCGCGCGCAGGAGACCCTCACCGCGGTGGGGAAGCGGTGCGGCGTCCGGCTCCGCTTCTTCCACGGGCGCGGCGGCACCATCAGCCGCGGCGGCGGCCCCACCCACCGCTTCCTGGAAGCGGTCCCCGTCGGCAGCCTTCAGGGGGACCTGCGCCTGACCGAGCAGGGGGAAACCATCGCGCAGAAATACGCCAACCGCATCACGGCCACCTACAATTTGGAAATCCTCCTGGCGGGCACCGCGGGCGTCACCCTCCGGCAGGAGCACCAGCCCCGCAAGCCGCACCGGCTGGAGCCGCTCCTCGACACCCTGGCGGAGTGGAGCGGGGAGCACTACCGGCGGCTCCTCCAGCGGGAACACTTCATGGAGTTCTACGCGCAGGCCACGCCGATCGACGCGCTGGAGGTCAGCGGCATCGGCTCCCGCCCCTCCCGCCGCACCGGCCAGCGGAATTTGGAAGACCTGCGCGCGATCCCCTGGGTCTTTTCCTGGACGCAGTCCCGCTTCTACCTGCCGGGATGGTACGGCGTCGGCACCGCGCTGGAAACGCTCAAGGAAAAGGACCCGGCCACCTTCCGCGCCCTGGCCGGGCACGCGCGGGAATGGCCCTTTTTGGGCTACGTCCTCATGAACGTGGAGACGAACGTGGCCAGCGCCGACGCGGAGACGATGCGCAGCTACGCCGCGCTGGTCACCCGGAAGAAGGTGCGGGAGACGTTTTTGGGAATCATCCTGGAGGAGTTCGAGCGGACCCGCTCCCTCTTCGAGGAAATCTTCCAGGGCTCCTTCGCCGCGCGGCGGCCGCGCATGGTGAAGACCCTCCAGATGCGGGAGGAGCCCCTGGCCTTCCTCCACCGGGAGCAGATCGCGCTCCTGGCGAAGTGGCGCAAGCTGCGGGAGGGCGACCCGGCTTCCGCCGAGCAGCTCCGGCCCACGCTCCTCCTCTCGATCAACGCGATTGCGAGCGGCCTGCGGACGACGGGGTAGCCCCCACCTCGCGGGCGCGGCGCCCGTTCTCCTCGATAGCGAGGAAGTCGAGGGCCGCCATCGGCACCCCGATGGCGGTGGAAATCACCCCGGCGACGACGAGGTCGGACGGCTGCTGGTGCGGCCGCGTGGCGGCGGCGACGATGCCGCTCAAAAGATTCATCGAGCCCAGGGCCTGGACTTGGAGCTTCTCTTCCTTGATCCGCGCGCGCAGGAGCGCGGCTTCCTCCGCCTGGCCCGCTTTTTCCAGCCGGTGCGCCTGCCCTTGGTGCAGGAGGATGGCCGCGCCCTTGGCGGCGGTGCCAACGAAGGGGACCAGGTTCAGGAAGGCCAGGGCGGCTTCCTTCGGGTGCGCGCGGGAGAGCTGGACGATCTCGCGGGCGTAGTCGCGGACGCCGTGGGCGGCTTCGGTGAGGGTCATGGGTTAGTAGGCCAGCCAGCCGAGGAGCAGGAGGACGGCGCCGAAGGCGGCGCCCGCCCAGGCGGCAAGGCGGAGACGGCGGGGGTTTTTCTGCAGCGTCCCGGCGAGGTCCCGCATCAGGTAGGGGGAAAAGAGAAGGGCCAGCCCCGCGACGATCCAGACGTAGGCGAAGGAGACCAGGACGAGCTTCGACGGCTCGTCGCGCAGGAAGCAGGCGTCCAGGAGGACGTTGGCCCCCAGGAGGAGGAGCGCCGCCAGCCCGCGCACGGCCAGGAACTCCTGGGAATAGGCGGTCATGAAGACGCCCAGAATCAGCGTCACCCAGAGGATCGCGGGCCGCATGGGGGTGAAGTCGCCCAGGTCGACCGTCGCGCCGAGCCAGAGGCCCCAGATCGTCACCAGGCCCATGAGGAGGACGCCCAGCGGGCGGCTGCGCGGAAAGCGGACCAGGAAGGCCGCAGCCCGGTCCGGGGCCAGCGCGGCGGGCAGGTGGAGGACGATCCAGAGCGCGCCGACGGCCAGCGCCACGGCCTGCAGGGAAAAGGAATAGATCATACGGAAAGAGTCTCGGTTTCTAAAATGGCGGGCTCGGCGTAGTCGGTGAAGCCGGTCGACTCCGTGATGCGGACGGGCAGGAGCTGGCCGCGCCACCGCTCCTCGCGGGGGAGGATGACCAGCTGGTTGCCGCGCGTGCGGCCCTGGAAGCGGGCGGGGTTGGTCTTGCTCTCCCCCTCGACGAGGATCTCGACGGTGGTGCCGACGCGCGCGCGGCTCTTTTCCGCCACCAGGCGGTCGAGCAGCGCCAGGAGGTCCTGGTTGCGCGTCCTCTTCACCTCCTCGGAAAGCTGGCCCTCCATCGTGGCGGCGGGGGTGTCCCGGCGCGGAGAGTAGCGGAAGACGTAGGCCTGGTCGAAGGCGGCCTCCTCCATCACCGCGCGCGTGGCGGCGAAGTCCTCCTCCGTCTCCCCGGGGAAGCCGACGATGATGTCCGTGCTGATCGAGACGTTGGGGATGGCGGCGCGCAGCCGCCGGACCAGGTCGAGGTATTTGGCGGCGGTGTAGCCGCGGTGCATCGCCTTCAGGATCCGGTCGCTGCCGGATTGGAGCGGCAGGTGGACCTGCTCGCAGAGGTTCGGCAGGTCGCGGATCGCCTCGATCACGTCGTCCTTGAAGCCGATCGGGTGGGGAGAGGTGAAGCGCAGCCGCTCCAGCCCCGGCACGGCGGCCACCGCGCGCAGGAGCTGGGTGAAGGGGGTCTGGTTGCCGACCTTCGGGAACTCGTGGCGGCCGTAGAGATTCACGATCTGGCCCAGGAGCGTCACCTCCTTCACCCCCTGGGCGACGAGGCCGCGCACCTCCTCCACGATGTGGGGGATCGGGCGGCTCCGTTCCGGCCCGCGCGTGGAGGGGACGATGCAGAAGGTGCAGTGCATGTTGCACCCCTGCATGATGGAGACGAAGGCGGTCACCTGCTGCGGGGCCAGCGTGTGGTCCCGGATCGCGTTCTGGGAGCCGGCCTCGGCTTCCGTGTCGGCGATGGGGGCCTCCCCGGCGCGCAGCCGGTCGACGTAGCCCGCCACCTCGTGAAACTTCTGCGTGCCGACGACGAGGTCGAGGTCGGGCAGCGCGTCGAAAAGCTCCGCCCCGCGGCTCTGCGCCATGCAGCCCAGGAGGCCGAGGACGAGGTGGGGCTTCTTTTTCTTCAGCCGCTGGAGCTGGTCCATCTGGCCCAGGGCCTTCTGCTCCGCCATGTCGCGGACGCTGCAGGTGTTGAGGAGGACGACGTCGGCGTCCTCCGGGCTCTGCGCCAGGCCGTAGCCGCGCGCCGCCAGGTCGCGCGCGACCTGCTCGGCGTCGCGCACGTTCATCTGGCAGCCGTAGGTTTTGATGTAGACCGAGGGCATGGGCGGGAACCGCCCTTTCTAGCGGAGGCTAGCCGCGTACGGAATCGAAAATCTCGGTCCCGTCCGGCGCGGGCGCGGGCCATCCGGCCCCGCAGGCGGGGCAAAGGTCCCGGTCGACGGGCCGCTTGCGCCCGCAGGACGGGCAGGGTTCTTCCACGGGCCAGGGAGCGGCCAGCAGGAAGACGACGAACCCGCCAAGGTTCAGGGCGAAGACGAGAAGGGCCCAGTTCCGGGCGCTCCGCGCCGAAAAGTGCCGCCGCCGGGCCAGAATATAAGACGTGGCGGAAAAAAGCGCCGCCGCGCCGCAGACCCAGGCCATGTGGCGCAGCTGCCAGCGGCGAGCCTTGGGCGTGCCGAAGTCGTACTGGAGGCGGTCATGGAGCCTCTTGATGTGGAGGGCGCTCCCCGCCGCGTTGTAGGCCCAGTTGCCCACGATGTAGGCGGGAGAGCGGAGCGCGCCGTTGAGCCGCTCGACGAGGGTGACGGGGCCGCGTTTATGTGGTGGAGCGGGGGGGATTTCGTAGCTGCGGAGCGGTTTGCCCTGCGCGTCGAACACGTCGAGGTAGGAGGGCGTGGTGTCCCTTTGCTCCTCAGGAATCCATGCGCTGGGGCTGGCGTGGACGTAATAGCGCTGGAGCTTTTTCCAGTAAGCAAAGCTCAGGGTGCCCCAATGATCGCTATCGCGCACATAGGGAAGACGGACCACGGGCGTGGCTCCGGGGAGGGAATAGACCGCGAGGTCGCTCTCGCCGGCGATGACCACGCCCGTTTCTTCCGTTCTGGAGTTTCGCTCTCCGAGCGGGACAAGACGGAACCCATAAATAGGGGTCGTCTGGGGAAGGTGCGAGAATTGGTGTCGGTAGGCGTCAAAGACATAAACGGCACCGCCGCTTTCGGCCATGAACGGGTTGAAAGAGTTCCACGGTTCGTAAATAACCGGCGCCGCCAAGGGGGTGGCGGCTGTTCCTAAGGCATGGAAGCCGGTTTGGTCAGCCACGCCCGTGGGACGGCGGGAGTGTCCGTCATATCCGCGCAATAGTCGCTGGCTGGGGATGTAATACCACGGTTCCTCAAAAGAACGCCCGAGAGAAGTGGCGTAGCAGGTGGCCCCTCGATAGGCCTCCGGTGAAGGAGTGCGCGAAAGCCCGTGGCTGTCGCCGACGAGGAAGCAAACCCGCTCGAATGTTTTCAGATGATTGTATCGGTCGAAGGCGGTGTAGCGGGGGTCGCGCAGGGGCTGGTCTTGCAGGTCGACGATGGTTTGGCGGCCGTTGCTGAACTTAAGCCAGACGGGATCCCCGTCCTCGGTGACGATCAGCTCTCTGCCGGAATAATTGTCGCGGGAGACCAAAAGGCTGTGGATGGCTAGAAGAAGGCCCCCGGCACCGCAGGCGCCGTAGAAAAGGACGGCGAAGAGGGCAATCCTTCCCGCGCGAGAGTTGGCCGGGCCGCCCATCGACGCCCAGGCTGCGAGGAGGAGAACGAGGGACATGGCGGTGGTCGCCTCCAGAGCCACGCGGAAGGACCCTTCGCTTAGGGAGACGCCGATAGTTAGGGCGGCGGCCAGGATGCCCAGGATGCGCGCGGCCCAGCGGCGTTCCAGCACTAGGAAGATAGCCGCGCCGTAGAAGGCGAAGCCCGCCACCAGGTCGGCCGCGGCGGGGCGAACCATGCCCGGCAGGAACGGATAGGCGAAGTGCCCCGGCGTCGCCGCGTAAAGGACGGAGGCGGCCAAGGCGGGAGCCGCCGCGAGGAGGTAGAGCGCCAGTCCGGCCAGGACTTTGCCCAGGAAGAGCGCGGAACGCGGGGCGGGCCGGTGAAGGAGGACAGCCCAGCGGTCCCGGTTCTGCTCGGGCCGAAACTGAGTAAGGCCCAGCAGGAATCCGACGGTCGCGTGGCCGAACGTGGTGGCCAAAAGGAAGGCCGAACGAAGGAGGCCGTTCTCTCCCATGTAGCTGGTCGTCTGCGATTCACCCAGAAGCCCGTAAAACTCCGCCGCGCCGAGGGCGAGCATGGCCAGGGCGGCCCACTTCCAGTTCTCGCGCCATTCCTTCCAGAAGATCGCTTTCATGATTGGGGGATGAAGAAGCTCGTCTCGCCGCGGTCGCCGACGTAGCGGACGAAGGCGTCCTCCAGGGTGAGGGCGCACGGCTCGATCGACTCGGGTTGCAGCGCCTCCAGCGCCCGTTCGGTCTCGGCGTCGGGATTGGCGACGGTGAGGGCCAGCTCGTTTCCGGCGCGGAAGCTCTCGACCAGGCCGGGGAGCGGGGGCGTGGCGGGCGGAGCCCCGGCGAAGCGGAGGAGGTAGTGGCGGAGCCGCTCGCGGAAGGTTTCCACGGTGCAGTCCGCCCGCAGGACACCGCCGTCGAGGACGGCGATCCGGTCGGCGACGCGCTCGACGTCGGAGAGGATGTGGGAGGAGAAGAAGACGGTTCGGTCGGCCCGGCGGGTGACGTAGAGGATGGTCTGGAGGAGGCCGCGCCGCGCCACCGGGTCGAGGCCGAGGGCGGGATCGTCCAGGACGAGGAGCTCCGGTTCCGGGGCCAGGGTCATGGCCAGGCAGAGCCCGGCGCGCTGGCCGCGGGAGAGGCGCCCGGCCTTCATTTTCGGCGTCAGGCGGAAGTGGGTGAGGACGGCGTGGAAGACGTCGTCGTTCCAGGCGGGCTGCGCGGCGCGCTGGAAGGCGGCGCATTCGGCCACGGTCATCCAGCCGTAGACGTGGTGGCCCTCCGGCAGGTAGCCGATGCGGGCGCGGGTTTCCGGGGAGAGGGTGCGGGAATCGTGGCCGAGGACGGCGGTGCGGCCCCGGGTGGGCGCCTCGAAGCCGAGGAAGGTGCGGATTGTCGTCGTCTTCCCCATGCCGTTCCGGCCCAGGAAGCCGTAGACGGCGCCGCGCGGGACGCGGAGGGTCAGGTCGCGGACGACGGGGCGGGCCCCGTAGTATTTTGTCAGGTGGTCGATTTCGATGGCGGGGGGATTCATCGCGGGCTCCTTTTCCAGTGTTTGTCGAGGGCGGCGCGGGCGGCGGCCGGGGAAAATCCAAGGAGGGCGACCTCCTGCGCGAAGCGGGCGGCGGCCTCGGCGAGGCGGCGTTCCCGTTCCGCCTCGGAAAGGAGGGGCCGCCGCTCGACGACGAAGACGCCGACGCCCGGGCGGCTTTCCAGGAGGCCCTCGCGGATGAGGTCCTGGTAGGCGCGGGCGACGGTGTTGGGGTTGACGACGTGGGCTTCCGCCAGGGCGCGGACGGCGGGCAGCTGCTCCCCGACGGCGAGGCGGCCCGAGGCGACGGCCTGGGCCACTTGGAGGACGATTTGCCGGTAGAGCGGCGCGTCGGAGGCCGGGGAAAGGGTGAGAGCCAGCGGCATGGCTAGTGTATTAATCTAATAATACACCAGAACACCCTTTGTCAAGGCCGCGCCAACCGCCGGAGGGCGGCGGGCAGGTCGGCGGGGAAGACGGGTTCCGGGGTTTGGGCCAGTTCCTCGGCGGTCCACCAGCGGAGGTCTTGCAGGACGGCGCGCTCCGCCTCCGTGGGGGCGCTTAGGACCGGGGCTTCCGGCGCGCAGCGGCCCAGGAAGAAGACGTCGTCGCTGATGAGCTCGTCGTGCGCCGGGCCGACGCGGGAGCCCGCGGCGTGGACGGGGCCGGTCAGGGGGACTTCCAGGCCCAATTCCTCCCGCAGCTCGCGGCGGGCGGCGTCCAGGTCGCTCTCCCCCGGCTCGACGCCGCCGCCGGGCGTGGCCCAGAAACGGAAGAGGGCGCCCCCGCGCCAGACGGCGAAGTGAAGCAGGAGGACGCGGTCCTGCGGGTCCAGGAGAAGGACGCGCGCGGCCCGGCGGGCGGGCATGCTATTCCGCCGCCTCGCGAAAGATGGCGAGGGCCACGGAGTAGCCGTGGACGTAGCTGCGGCCGCCGACGGGGCCGATCTCGCCGTTGGCGAAGAAGCCCGCCACGGGCATGCCGGGGAAGTGCTCGTCGAGGGCGTGGGCGTCGTGGTCGACGTCGCCGAAGAGGCCGGTGCCGCGCCCGTTGCAGGTGCAGAGGAGGGCGGCGAATGGGACGGGCCCGTTGGCCATTTCCGTCTGCAGTTCTTCCAGGCGGTAGTGGAGGTCGGCGGAGGCCGCCTCGGCGTCCCGCAGCTGGTATTGGAGGGTCTGGCCGACGCGCGGCTTGGCCGCGATGGCGACGGCGCCGGTGTTCGGGTCGGCGCCCAGGATGCTGCGGACGAGGAAGTCGCCGCGCTTGAATTCCTCGACGTATTCGCTCATGGCCAGCCCGGCGAAGAGGTGGCCCCGCGCGCGTTCCTTTTCCGACTCCGTCAGGGCCTGGAAGGCGCCGTCGAGGATCTGGTAGGCGGGCTGGGAGCCGAGGGTGTAGAGGACGTTCTGGTCGACGCTGGTGATGGTGTAGGGCTCGCCGATCGGCTTGCAGCCTTGGGAGACGAGGGTCTTTACCTCCACGGGGCCGTCCAGGGAGACGGCGACGCCGCCTTCCACGGTGTCCCCGTCCAGGAAGACCCAGGCTTCTTCCGCCGCGGTCGAGTTGCTGGCCAGGCCGCCCACGGTGGGGATGCCCGGATAGGCCTCGTTCCAGCGGGCCATCCAGCGCTCGATGTGGACGGAGAAGGGGTCGATGAAGGTGAGCCAGGCCTTGGTCTGGCCGGGCTTCACGCCGGTGGCGCGGTGCCAGGAGCTGGCGTTGGCCTCGGCGTCGTCGCAGCGGGCGGGGGAGAGGATGGAGGCCTTGGCGGTGACGCCGGGCATGGAGAGGAGCAGGATGGAGAAGCCGGGCTTTTCCTCGCTCTCCTTGTCGATGCCGATCAGTCCCTGGCCGGACGCGCCGACGAGGAGCGGGATGTGGGCGTGGAGCCGGAGCAGCTCCAGGAAGTCGGACTTGAAGGAGAGATAGTCGGGCGTCGCGAAGACGATGCCCAAGGTGGGATTGGTCCCCAGTTTTTCGAGCGCTTCATGCGCGGCGGTCCGAACGGCGGTCTCGTCGTAAGGGCCGGCGTAAAGATGGGAGGAGGCTCGCATCGGCATACCTAAATTTGGGGGAGGAAGGCCGGGTTGTCAATGGGTCCTCCTGCGGCTTTTCTCTCTCCGGGAGAGGGGGTTAGGTAAACCTACGGAGGGCCGGAAACGGCGGAGAATTCCCCGCCCCACAGTTCCCCGGCCAGGCGGAAGCTCTCCGGCAGCAGGCGGTAGCCGATGTGGCCTTGGGGGAACTCGTAGAAATGGGAGCCGCGCCATTTTTCGTGCAGGGCGCGGATGACGCCCGGCGGGGCGACGCGGTCGTATTGCCCGGCCAGGAGGAGGACCCGCTCCGGCGGGAGCGCGGGCGCGCCGGCGTGGAGGGGGGAGCAGAGGCGCATGTGGGGCGCGGTCATCTCCGGGGTCACGCCGCGGCGGCGCAGCCAGCGGCGCAGGACGGCGCAGGCGGGGGAGTGCCAGACGGCCGCGTCGATGTCCAGGATCGGCTCGATGAGGGCCAGGTGGCTTTCGGCCAACAGCGGCTCGACGCAGCCCAGGAGGCCCAGGACCCAGGCTCCGTAGCTGGTGCCCCATCCGGCGAAGCGCGTGCCTCCCTGCGCCGCCAGCCAGCGCAGGAGCATCCGCAGTTCGACGACGGCCTGGCGGGCCCCTTCCACGGTGCGGAGGAGGTCGGCGGTGACGCAGAGCTCGCCGGAGAAGGTGCCGCGCGGCCGCCGCGCGTAGTGGTAGGGCAGGTGGACGAAGACGACGTTCCAGCCCGCCTTGTTCCAGCGGGCGGCCCAGTAGCGGTAGCCCGCGTCGCTCACCGACATGAGGCCGTGGGTGAGCAGGAGGGTGGGCGCGCTCCACCCGGCGGGCCCGGCGTAGAGGTCGTAGACGGCGTGGCCGTTGGCGGGGTGGGCGCCGGGCAGCGGGCTGGGAAAGCGCAGGCGGCCGCGCTGGCCGGGGGCGGGCGGCTGGAAGTCGAGCGCGGCCAGCGCGGCCTCCGCCGCTGTCTCTTGCGGGACGGCCAGGTATTCCTCCATGGTGGCCTGCCGCCAGCCGCCGACGTAAGCGTCGAGCCGCGCGGCGAAATCGCGCGCGGGCCGCTGCCGGGCATGGAGCAGGTTGATCGCGCCGAAGCCGACTTCGTCGACGACCCGTGCGGCGGCGCGGTGGAGGTGGCGGAACATGGGGCCTCCACTTTTAGGCTCCGCCGCGCGCGCGCGAAAGCCCTTTCGCGGCGGCGCGCTTCGGTCTATCACCTCGTACCGATGAGCAAGAACGTCGTCGTGGCCGGAGCGGGCCTGGGCGGGATCGCCGCGGCGCTGCGCCTGGCCTGCGCGCGCCACGCCGTCCAGGTGTGGGAGCCGGGCGCCGTGCCGGGAGGCAAGCTGCGGGAGCGCCGGGAGCACGGCTACCGCTGGGATCTGGGCCCCTCTCTTCTGACGATGCCGCACGTGCTGGAGGAACTGTTCGCCGCCGCCGGGGAGCGGTTGGAGGACCACCTTGCCTTGGAGCGGCTGCCTGGCGCCTGCCGCTATTTCTGGCGGGACGGCACGGTGATCGACGAGGATGAGCGCTTTTGGGCGCGGCCCGAAGTGGCCCGCTACCTGCGCCGCGCCAAAGGGATCTACGACCTTTCCGGCGAGGCGTATTTGAGCCGCCCGCCCGCGCAATTCGCCCGCGCCCTCGCCTCCCCGCGCGGGCTGCCCCGCCTGCGCCATCTGCCGAAGGTGGCGGCCCGGCGGACCCTGGCGGAGCTGTCCCGCAAAAGCTTCCGGGACATCCACCTGCGCCAGCTTTTCGACCGCTTCGCCACCTATAACGGGTCCTCCCCCTACCGGACGCCCGCGACTTTCTCGATCATTCCCTACGTGGAGGCTCGCTTCGGCGCGTGGTATGTCCGGGGCGGCATGGCGGAGATCGCCCGGGCTCTGGCCCGGCTGGCGGAGGCGCGCGGCGTTCGCTTTTGCCACGGCGTGGCGGCGGCGCGGTGGGGGCGCGGCGTCCTGACCGGATCGGACGGGAGGACGGCGCGGCCCGACGTGCTGGTCTGCAACCAGGATGTCCTGGCCGCCGCGCAGACGTGGCTGGACGGCCACTTTTCCGCGCGGGAGATGGCCGCGCTGCGGCGGCCGGAGCTTTCCAGCTCCGCCTTCGTCCTCACCTTCGGCCTGCCCCGGCGCTACTCCCAGCTGCGCCACCACAACCTCTTTTTCTCCGACGACTACCGGGCGGAGTTCGACGACCTCTTCATCCGCCGCCGCCTGCCGGAGGACCCCTCGCTCTACGTCGCCCTCACCGCGCGGACCGACCCGGGCGACGCGCCGGAGGGGTGCGACAATTACTTCGTCCTGGCCAACGCGCCCGCGCTGCCGCCCGGCTCCCTTTCCCCGGAGGATGCGGCGGCCTACGCCGACCGCATCCTGGCGCGGCTCGAGTCGAGCGGCCTGCCCGCCCTGCGCCGGATGGCCGTGGGGCTGAAGATCCAGGCGCCGGAGGACTTCGCCGCGCGGGACGGCAGCCTCCACGGGGCGCTCTACGGCTGGGCCTCCCATTCCCTGCGCGCGGCGCTGCTGCGTCCGCCGCTTTGGAGCGCGCGGCGGCCTGGGCTCTACTTCGTCGGCGGGACGACCCACCCGGGCGGCGGCATCCCGCTGGTCCTGCGCGGGGCGGGAATGGTCGCGGCACGGATCGCGGAGGAAAAGCGATGACGAGGGCGCGGGTCGAGCGGGCGGTTTTCGGCCTTTACGCGGTTTGGATGGCGGTCGGCCTGGCGCTGACCTGGCGGCGCGCGGCGGTCGGGCCGTGGGGGGACGTCGTCCTCATGGCGTTGGCGGCGGCGGTCGTCCACCTGGCTTTGGAGGCGCGCTGGGGCGCGGGCCCCGCGCGGCGGTGGCTGGCGCTGGTGCTGGCCGCCAGCGCGGCGGTGGAGATCCTCGGCGTGCGGACGGGGTTTCCCTTTGGCGCTTACGCGTATACCGGCGCGTTCGGGTTCCGGCTGGGGCCGCTGCCGGCGGCCATTCCTCTGGCCTGGTATGCGGTGCTCGGCGGCTGGCTGGCGGCGGTCGCGCCCGCGCCCCGGCTTTCCCGCGCGCTCCTGGCGGGCGGCTGGGCGGCGGTTTTCGACGCGCTCCTGGAGCCGTTCGCCGTCCAGGTGAAAGGCTACTGGATTTGGCAAACGCCGGACGGCCAGCCGCCGGCGCAAAACTTCATCGCCTGGGCCGCCGTCGGCTTTCTCCTGGCCCTGGCCGCGCCGCGCGACGCGGGCCGCGCCTCCCGGCGTCCCGCCGCGGTGCTGGGGTCGATGCTTGTCCTCTTCGAGCTGGCCCGCTTTCGCTACGGGATTTGACGCTCGATCTGCCGCCAGCGGGCTTCCCAGGTGTGGCGTTCCAAAAAGGCGCGCCGGGCGGCGGCGCCGGTTTCCCGCAGGAGCTCCGGCGGCCCGCCGAGGAGCGCGGCGGCGCGTTCCGCCAGGGCCGCCTCGTCCGGCGCGTAGAATATTTCTTTCTCCGGGGCGAAGAGCGCCGGGTAGCCGGGCCGCGCGTCGGAGAGGAGGGGCGTGCCCGCGGCGGCGGTCTCGAACATCCGCCAGGGCGCGCCCGACTCGATGCTCTGCGGGTCGGTCCATTGGACGTGGAAGGCGCCGCTGCGGAAGAGGCCGGGCCAGGCGGCGGCGGGGATCTCCGTCGTGTCGTGGAAGGCGAGGGCCGCCCCTGGCGGGAGCGCGGCGCGCAGCTCCGCCTCCCCGGCGAAGGATTCCCGCCGGTGGCCGGAAAGGACGGCGACGGGGACCCGCGCGGCCAGGGCGCGCAGGCCGCGCAGGCGGGCGGTCCGCTTGCCCAGGCGCCACAGGTGGCTCACGGCCAGCCAGAGGCCGCGCGGGTCCTCCCGCAGCTTGTCGACGAGGAGCCGGTCCTTGGCGCTTAAAGGAGGGAAGGATTTCCTCCGCCAGATCGTAGGGGCGGAGCGGCCAGGGGGCCGTCTCCAGCGCCTCGGCGGCGGCGGCCAGCCAGCGGCGGGCGGGGGGAGAAAACGCGGCGGTTTCCGCTTCCAGGGAGGCGGCGGAGGGAATGGTGCCGAGCATCACGGCGTGGCGGGAAAGCTCGGGGAAGGCGGGAGCGGCTTCCGGCGCGCCGCGGAAGGTTTCCGGGTCGGCGGCCAGGTCGACGGGCCGCGCGGGCGCTCCGGTGTGGGCGGCCCAGGCTTCCCGCCAGTGGCCGTCGTGAACGAAGGCGGCGACGCGCCGCTCCGCCTGCCAGCGCCGCCAGACGGCGGGCCGCTCCATGGTCAGCGGGCTGCGGACGAAGTCGTCGAACCAGAAGGAGAGCTTCGGCAGGGGGGCCAGGAGGGGGTCGTCGAAGAGGGGCTCCCATTCCAGGGGGGCGTCCATGAGGAAGGCCAGGGCGTCCGGACGCAGGGCGCGGAGCCGCCCGGCCAGCGCGGGGACGGGCTCCGGCGCGCCGTCCGGGCGGCGGAGGAATTCGACGCGGGTGTCCCATC
The DNA here is from genome assembly GCA_028283855.1 of Verrucomicrobium sp. Classification (NCBI taxonomy): domain Bacteria; kingdom Pseudomonadati; phylum Verrucomicrobiota; class Verrucomicrobiia; order Verrucomicrobiales; family Verrucomicrobiaceae; genus Verrucomicrobium; species Verrucomicrobium sp. The sequence goes on from JAPWJX010000003.1 coordinate 587,441, forward strand.
CGCAGGCGGCGGCGCCGCCGCGCAGGCCGCGGGTGAGGAGGGATTCGGCGCCGTGCCGCGATTCGAGGAAGACGATCCGGCGGGCCATCGGGAGCGCCCTGGGCTAGGCGCGGCTCTTCAAGCCGCCGCGGCGGAGGCGGAAGACGTTGTTGAAGGTCTTCTTGAAGGCGTCACGGGGGGAAATGTAGCGCTTTTCCAGGGTTGAGTTGCCCTGGATGGCCCGGAGCACGCCGGCGACGGAGAATTCGTCGGCGTCCAGGATGGTGTGGGCGATGCCGATGGGGTCGCAGTGGTGCGCGTCGCTGGCGGCGATCATCGGCAGCCCGCGCCGGACGGCGTAGGCGTGGGCCTGGTTGTTGCAGCGGCGGAAGGTGGTGGCGGCGTTGAAGGTTTCGATGGCGTCGACGGGCAGGGTGTCGAGGACCGCCTCCCGGATGCCGGCGCGGAAGTAGTCGTAGGGATGGGCGGGGACGGCCAGGCCGCCCGCCTGGTGGACCAGGTCGACCGCCTCGCGGGCGGGGATCCCCTTCAGGTCGGGCATGCGGACGCCCAGGGCCAGGAGGTGCCCCTCCGCGGTGGTGATTTCCTGGCCGGGGACAATGAGGAATCCGTCGACGGGCAGGCCGTCGGCGCGCAGGAGGCCGCGGCTCTCAAAGTAGTCGACGCAGGCGCAGGTGTTGTGGTCGGTGATCGCAAATCCGTGCAGGCCGCGCTTCTTCGCGGCGGCCACCATCTCTTCCGGCTCGGCGATGCCGTCGGCGGAGAACTTCGAGTGGACGTGCAGGTCGATGTTCAGCTTCATGAATGCGGAGCGGTACGATACGCTCCCCCCAATATACATGAAAAGCGAATCCGGCACACCCGTCGCGCGGGAGGTCCAGGGCATGTTCGGGCGCGTCGCGCCCCGCTACGACTTTCTCAACGCCCTCCTTTCCGGCGGCCTGGACCGGGGCTGGCGGCGCGCCTTGGTCCGCCAGGTGGCGGCCCAGAGGCCGGAGGGGCTCCTGGACCTGGCGACCGGCAGCGGGGAGGTCCTGGCCGCCCTGCGGCGGGGAAGGGCGTTCACCGGACTGGGGGTGGGGGCCGATTTTTGCGCGCCGATGCTCGACCAGGCGCGCCGCAAGGGCGTCGGCCCCCTGGCGCAGGCGGACGGGCTTCGCCTCCCCTTTGCCGACGGGTCTTTTCAGGCCGTGACGATCGCCTTCGGCCTGCGGAATCTGGAGGACCGGCCCCGGGCGCTGCGGGAGATTGCCCGCGTGCTGGCGCCGGGCGGCGTGCTTTACGTGCTGGAATTTTCCCACCCGTGGGCGGCGCTGGCCCCGGCCTATTTCTTTTACCTGCGCCGGATTCTGCCCGGCCTGGCCGCGCGCGTGGGAGCGCCGCGGGAGGCGTATGAATACCTGGGGGACTCGATCGCGGCCTTCCCGGGGCAGCGGGCCCTGGCCGCCCTCCTGCGGGAAAGCGGCTACGCCGCGGTCAGTTGGCGGAATCTGGCAGGGGGGATTGTGGCCCTCCACGCGGCGCGGAAGGGGTAAGGGACGGGGAGAGGGGCTCGAAGGTCGGCTGGGCCGACTTCACCCGGCCCTGCACTTCGGAAAGGCGCTCGCGGCGGGTCCCCTCCGTCTGCAGCCGCCCTCCGGCGACGAGGACGGAGCCGTCGGCCGCCGCCTGGAGGCGGGGCGGGTTTTCCGGCAGGGAATCGTAGAGTTTCTGGGAGAGGGGCGCCCCGTCCTGGCCCGCGCGGACGTAGCGGTAGACGGCGTTGCCGGTGAGGAAGAGGACGTGGAGCCGGCCTTCGGCGTCGAAGGCGGTCTGGGGCTTGCCCAGGTCGACGATTTCCCCCAGCCGCGCGGTGGAATAGACGAGGTTCTGGGCGGGCTCCTCCGCGCGGAGGTAGAGGAAGGTGCCCTGCATCGTCGGCGCGAAGCGCAGGAGGGAGAAGATGCGGGGGGAGCCGTCGACGGTCCGCGTCTCCGACCAAATGCGCCGCCCGGCGGAAAGGGTCACTTCGATGGGGGCGGAGAGGTATTCCCGGCCCCCCACGTCGACGACGGCGCGCACCTTGTAGGAGCCGGTTTCCCGCATGGCGTAAAGGGGCGTCAGGTCGACGTCCAGGGAGACGCTGCCGCCTTCCGGCAGCTTCAGCTCCCGGCCGGGGATGTGGCGGTCGGCGGAAACGACGGAGCGGTCCGCCCGCGTGACCAGGAAGGAGAGCCACGGGTGCTCCCCGGCGTCCTGGAAGACCAGGTCGAACCCGGCGTCGTTCTGCAGGGTGAGGTGGAGGGGGACCGGCTCGTAGAGGAGGTAGCTGCTCCGCTCGGCGGTCAGGCCCAGGCGGAGCTGGGCGTGGGCGGAGAGGGCGCAGGCGGCCAGGAGGGCCAGGGAGAGCAGGAGGCGCTTCACGCAGGCGGAAGGGTAAACGGCCCGCCGCCTGCGGCAAACCTATTTAACCTGTGATGGAAGCGCAGAAGGCTTCTTCGCGCAGCGCGTCGTGGGCCTTTCTTCCCTCCGCCGCCGCCTGCTGGGCGGGGCGCTGGAAGGCGGGCGGCAGCTGGCCGGCGAGCCAGGCGGCCACGTCGGGCTTGGCCAGGGAGAATTGGCGGAAGTCGAGGCCCCGTTGAGAGCGGGGCTGGGCGGCGGCTTCCTCGATGGCGGCGACGGCCTGGACCGTGTCGGCGCGGGCGTGGGGATTGGCTTCCTTGTCGGCCAGCACCAGGAGGACGTCGGCGATGGCCTGGCGGCGGGGCTCGCCGGGGGAGACGCGCAGCGCGGCGCGCATGGCGATGGAGGGGTCGTCGGCCAGGCTGCGGCCCAGGGCGGCGCCGGCCAGGGCGGCGTCCCGGTCCCGGCCGGTGAAAAGCTGCGCGTAGTCGACGGCCAGCGGGGTCTTGGCGCCCCATTCGCTGAAGACGTCGATCAGGCCGGTGTGGCGGAGAGTCTCGACGGGGAATTCCGCCAGGAGGTCGGCGGCGGCGTGGTAATCCTGGTGGCGGATCGCGTCGGCGATGCGCTCTTTTTTCTGGGTAAGGGTCGTGATCATTTAGCGGCGGGGAGACTTCAGGCAATCGGCGACGATGGCCAGCGCGCGTTCGCGCATCTTCCCGCGCGGGAGCTGGAGGGCCAGCGTCACGGCGGCTTGCGGATCTTCTTTGGCGAGCTTGTTGAAGTTCATCGGGGTTTTAGTCGTTGTATCTACCAATTCGGCTATTCCCCGGTGCCGCGCCAAAAATTTCAGTACATCACCTTGAGGAGCCGCACCGGCACGCGCAGGGCCTTGGCCAGCTGGGCGGGCAGCTCCGGCCGGCGCTGGAGCTGGTAGGAGAGGGCGCTGTTCAGGCAGCGGAAGTAGGCGATGCCCTGGTCGACCTTTTCCAGCTGGCTTTGCTGGGCCAGTTCCGGGCCGATCAGCTGGGCCCAGACGGTTTGGTAGCGGGCGGGATTGTGCGCCTGGCGGCGCTGCACGCTGCCGACGAGGGAGTCGAGGAGGCCGCCACGGTAGTCCGCGTAGGTGGGCGCGGCGGCGATGGGGGGCAGGGCGGCGCGCTCCTCCGGCGTGGGGGCGCGGCCGTGGAGGCGCTGGAAGGCGGCGTCCAGGCGCGGCCCGTGATGGTGGGCGCGGGCCAGGCGGTCGTAGGTTTCCCGCTCCACGCGGGGGCGCAGGGCGTCGAGGACCTCTTCCTTCCCCACGCCGGAGGCGCCGCCCAGCCCGGCGCGGACCTCCAAAAGGAGGGCGCGAAGGACTTCCGCGCGGGTGCGCTGGTAGGCCTCCCGGGTGACGATGAGGGGCGGCCGGGCGGGTTCCTCCCCGCCGATGAGCAGGCGCGGGCCGCCGCCGGAGAGGCGGCGCCGGGCGCGGAAGGATTTCGTCTCCCGGTCCAGGCCCAGTTCCCGGTAGGTCTTCAGCTCCTCCCGCTTGGCGGGGGGCGGGCCGGGCCGGAAGGGCTTCACGCCGCGGCCTCGGCGGCGCGCTTGCGGTCGAGGTAGACCTTGCAGATCCCCTTGATGCGGGAGAGGACGTAGTAGGTGGTCTGGCTGCGGGCGCGGATGAGTTCCCCGCCGACGATGCGGGGGACGAAGTCGCTGGGCACCTCCAGGATGTGGCGCGGGGTGGTCCCGGCCAGGCCGCGGCAGAGGATGGTGGTCATCGCCTTGGTCAGGGTCTGCACCTGGGGCCCCAGGGTGACGCGGACGGTGGCGGCCTCCGTGGCGGGATCGACGCGCAGGAAGATGCCGACGGTGTCGGCGCATTCCTCGTCCTTGCGGATGTCTTCCAGGTCGAAGGATTCCCCTTCCTTCGGCGCGCAGCCCTTGGCCGAGTCGCTGTAGAGGATGAGGTTTTCCCGCTTCTCCTCCTCCGGGAGGGAGGCAAAGAGATCGACGATTTCCTCGAGCTTGGGAGGGAGCGCGCTCACCTTACGAACGCTCGATGGGGGCGCGGACGCGGTTGCCCCACTCCGTCCAGGAGCCGTCGTAGTTGCGGACCTTTTCGTGGCCCAGCAAGTAGTGGAGGACGAACCAGGTGTGGCTGGACCGCTCGCCGATGCGGCAGTAGACGACGGTGTCGCCCCCCTTGGCCAGGCCGCAGCCTTCCTCGTAGATCTTGGCCAGCTCGTCGGCGCTCTTGAAGGTGCCGTCGTCGTTGGCCGCCGTCTTCCAGGGGACGCTCTTGGCGCCCGGGATGTGGCCGCCGCGCAGGACGCCCTCCTGGGGATACTCGGGCATGTGGGTGACGTCTCCCTTGAACTCGGCGGGGGAACGGACGTCGATGAGGGGCTTCTTCGCCTGGCTGTGGGCCAGGGTGTCCTCGTAAAAGGCGCGGATCTCCGCGTCGCGCCGCTGGGCGGGGACGGGATACGGCGCGGCGGGGTGGGACGGCTTCTGGCGGGTGAGGGGGCGGCCCTCCTTCACCCATTTGTCCCGGCCGCCGTTGAGGATCTTGGTCTTCGTGTGGCCGTAGAGGTGGAAGGCCCAGAAGGCGTAGCAGGCCCACCAGTTGGACTTGTCGCCGTAGAAGACGACGGTCGTCTCCGGCGTGATGCCGTGCTTGGAACAGAGGGCGGCGAAGGCCTCGGGGGAGATGTAGTCGCGCTGGACGGGGTCCTGGAGGTCGGCGCGCCAGTCGATGTGGGCGGCGCCCTCGATGTGGCCCGTGTCGTAGAGGAGGACGTCCTCGTTGCTCTCCACGATGCGGAGGCCGGGATCGTTCAGGTGCTCGGCCAGCCAGGCGGTTTCGACGAGCGTTTCGGGATGGGCGTAGGGGCGGCTCATAGTCTAGTAATTTTGTGGGATATTCAATTTACCCCACCCCCCACCCTTGCCAAGCCTGATCGGTAGGGCTTTTCCGGGTAAAATAGGCGAATTGTACCCCTTATGGGGTCCTCTGCCGCCAAACCGCGCCTGGAAACGGGCGGAGCGTGGCTGATTTCCCTGATTAACAAGGGGGAAGCCTTTGCCTGGGCGGAGCGGTACGGTTTTCCCAGGGCTGTCGTCCTCGAGCCGGACGAGCGGGGGTGCACGCCGCTCCACGTTGCGGCCACCCAGCACTGCCTCCCCGTTGTCGCCGCGGCGGTCCGGGAGGCCGGGGACATGCTGACGACCCAGGACTTTCTGACGCCGAACCGCCGGGGGTGGACGCCCCTGCACAATGCCGCCGCCGCCGAGGGGATGTGGGAGGTGGCGGCCATCTTGCGGGAAGCGGGGGAAACCCTTCTGGTCCGGCACCTCCTGACGCCCGACCTGGACGGGGACACGCCCCTCCACGCGGCCGCTCACGCGAAGGGCCTGGCCTCTCTCCACGTCGCGGTGCGGAAGGCGGGGCAGCGGCTGGGGGTGCAGGATTGGCTGGCCGAAAACGAGGAGGGGATTTCCCCCATGGAAGCGGCGGCCTTCGCCGAAAATTTGCGCGAGGTTTTTTGGCCGGAGGAATGGCAAGGGCGGCTGGCGGAGATGGCGGAGCTGTGGCGCCACGTCCCGGAGAAATACCGGGAGCAGGTCGATTTCGAAAAGGCCGCCCATGAGGCGGCGCTTCTGAGCCGCCCGCGCTTGGAGGCGGCATCGTTCCGCGGCGCGGCGCGGCCGTCCATCCCGCTTCCGGAAAAGGAGGGCCATGGCCGCCGCTGGTAAGGAATTTCTTCCCGCGACGCAGCAGGTGCGGGAGTGGCTGGACGACGCGGTGCGCCGGGAGGACGCCTCGACCCAGTTCGCCCGGTTCACCCACTGCCGGATCCCGCTGGCCTGTTTCCTGGTCCCGGACAAGGACGGGATGACGCCGCTGCACGCGGCCGCCGCCTGCCATAATTTGGACAAGGTTGCCGCCAAGGTGCGGGAGGCGGGGGACCGGGTGACGCTCGACGCCCTCTTGCGGCCCAATGGGCGCGGGGAGACGGCCCTCCACGTGGCCGCCGCCGGCCGCGACAGCCTGGAGCAGGCGGTCGAGGTTCTTGAGGCGGCGGGGGAGACGCTCCGGAAGGAGCATCTCCTCGTCGAGGACGACAATGGAGTCACGCCGCTGCAGGCGGCCTCCCGGGAAGGGCGTTTGAACTTCCTGCTCGCCGTCGTGCGCCGGTCCGGAGAGCGGTTCGGCGCCGGGGATTGGCTGGCCAGGAATCGATCGGGCTGGTCTTCCCTGGACGCGGCGGGAACCCGCGGAATTCTGTTCCAGGTCTTCGATCCGCGGGATTGGCGCGGGCGGATGGGGGAGATGCTGGAGCTGTGGGGCCACGTCCCGGAGGGGGCCCGGAGCCAGGTCGATTTCGAGCGCGTCTCCCATGAGGTGGCGCTGGCCGGACGCCGCGCGCCCCGCGTGGAGCCGGAAAGTTTCAAGGCCGCCGCGCGGCCGGAAGTCGGCCCGCCGCCGGGGAAGGCCCCGGAGACGGAGCTCCGCCGCTAACCTTTATGGGCGATTCCGATCCCAAGCCGCTGATGCGGGCCTCCTGGGAATCCAGGGGCTGGCTGATCGACGCGATGCGCCAGGGCACCTTCCCCGCCGTGGCCGCGCTCTACCGGATTCCCCTGGCCTGCTTCCTGGAGGGCGGCCAGGGCAACGCCACGCCGCTCCACACGGCGGCGTTCACCGGCTACCTGCCGCAGGTCGCGGCCTGCGTCGGCGAGGTGGGGGAGAGCCTTTCCCTGGCCGATTTGTCCCGCCCCACGCTGGGCGGTTGGACGCCGCTGCACGAGGCCGCCCACGGCGGCCGCTTCCGGGACGTGATCCGCGTCTTGCGGGAGGCGGGGGAAGAGCCCGGCCTCGACGCGCTTTTGGTGCCGGACGGTTTTTCCGCCCGCACGCCCCTGCACGTGGCGGCGCAGCGCCGCCAGATCGCCGCGCTGGCCGCGGCGGTGCGGGAGGCCGGATGGGAGCTGCGGCCCCGGCACTGGCTGGCCGCCAACCGGGACGGGAAGACGGCCCTCGACGAGGCCGCCCTCCACGGAAATTTGGACCAGGTGTTCGAGCCCTCCCTCTGGACGCGCCGCGTGGGGGAGATGGGGAAACTCTGGAGCTACGTGCGGGAGGAGAGCCGGGGCGGGGTCGATTTTGAGCGCCTCTCCCACGAGGCGGCGCTGGCCAGCCGCGCGCCGCGCGTGCCCGCGGCGGCCTTCCGCGGCGCGGCCCGGCCGGAGCTGTCCGGGCCGGGGCGGGCGGAAAAGGGCGGGCCGCTCCGGGAAAATTAAGGCCCGGTGTATTCGCCGCCCAGGCCGAGCTTGTCGCCCAGGCTGAAGCCCCGCTTGGCCGCCACGCCCGCGCCGTTGAAGACGGCGTAGAACCACCCCTCGCCGGAAACGGCGGTGCCCAGGCCGATGCGGTCGATGTTGTCCTGCAGCAAATTCGCCCGGTGGACGGGGCTGTTCTTCCATGCCGTGACGACGGTGGAGGCCGCGGAGGCGGGCCGGGATTGGAAGAGGTTCTCGTTGATCGAGGTCCAGGCGTTCTCGTGCAGCAGCGCGCGCAGGCTGCTCCGGTCGCGGTGGACCATCTGGCCGACGCCGGTCAAATGCTTGGCCCAGTCGAGGGCGGTGCCGTTGAGGGTGGGGTCGAGTTTCACCGCGCCCTTGCCCTGTTCCTGGCGGAAGGCGTTGATTTGTTTCAGCGCGTCGGCGCGGAAGGCGTCGAGGTCGTCGGCCCGCAGCGCGGGGGCCAGGCAGAGCAGGGCGAGGAGGAAGAGGGGGAGGCGGGCTTTCATGCCGCCAAAGCTAACCCGGGACGGGCGCCGGGGCAAACGTCAGTGGCTGAGGACCGGCTGGAGGCCGGGCGCGGCGGCGAGGTCGGGCCGGGCGTGGGCCGCTCCGGCGGTGGAGAAGAAGCTCATCGCCTCGTCCCTCCAGCGGGAGACTTGGTTGTGGGCGGAAGCCAGGAGGCCGATGCCCCGGTCGGTCAAAGTCGGGCTTTGGCCGGAGGGAGTCTGGCTGACGGGGGAGACGCCGTGGAGCGCGGCGTCCTTCGCCTTCGCGGCGGCGCCGGCCACGCTGTGCCAGGTGTCGACGGCGGCGGCCGCGGTGACCTTGCCCTTGGCCACGTCGCCCCAGGTCGCCGCCTGGCCGTTCTTGCGCATCGTTTCCAGCTGGGCGGCGGTCGCCTCCGCGCCGATGCCCGCGGCGGTGACGCCGATGGCGACCGGGGTGGCGACGCCCGCCGTGCCCAGCGCGGCGACGTCGGCGGCCAGGCCCGCGCCGCCGCCCGCCAGGCGCAGCACGCCCTGCATGGCAAAGCTCTTGGCGTCGCGCCCGCCGCGTGCGGCGGCGATGCCCGCCTTGCCCAGGTCCCACAGTCCTTCCCCGACCATGATGCCGGAGCAGACGATGGGGACTTTCTTCAAAAGGGCGGTGCCCGCGACGCGGGCGCCGGCCACGGCGGCGGTGCGGCCCGCTTCCTCCCCCGCCACGCGGCTGACGGCGCGGACGCCCGCCTCGCTGGTGGCGATGCGGGCGGCGCTGCTCATCTTCTGCGTGCCGCTGCGGACGGTGCTGGCCGTCCGGCTGCCGGCGTGGATGAGGCGGCTGGCCTGGTCCAGTTCCTTGGCCCGCTCCAGGCGCTGGCGCAGGGCGACGGCCTGGGCCGCGTCCTGGACCACTTCCTTCCCGGAAAGCTGGGCGGAGGAACTCATCCTTAAAATGAGTTAACGATCAATGGCGCTGACGCTTGATCGGAATCGGTTGCAGCTGAAGCTTCCGCAGGAAAACTCCCAGCAGAAGGGTCATGGAGAGGAGAGCGGTTCCGGCGAGAAGCGTTTCAGTCTGCATAGTAACTCCCTTCAAGCATGGGCGATGCCAGGTACCTCGCCGTACCGGTACAATTTCCGTAGCCAAACCGCCGCGCGCGCCCCATTTTAAGGGGCTTTCCGCCATGCCGCGCATCCAGCTTCTTTCCGAAAACGTCGCCAACCAGATCGCGGCGGGCGAGGTGATCGAGCGGCCCGCGTCCGTCCTGAAGGAGCTTTTGGAAAACTCCCTGGACGCGGGGGCGCGGCAGGTTTCCGTCCGCACGCGCGACGGCGGCCGGACGCTGCTCGAAATCACCGACGACGGCTGCGGCATGGGCCGGGACGACGCGCTCCTCTGCCTGGAGCGGCACGCCACCAGCAAGCTGAAGGAAACGGACGACCTCCGCCGCCTGGCCTCCTACGGCTTCCGCGGGGAGGCGCTGCCCTCCATCGCCTCCGTCTCCCGCTTCCTCCTTCAGACCTGCGAGCCCGGCGCCCTGGCCGGGACGGAGGTCTCCGTGCAGGGGGGCAAGCTGGCCTCCGTCCGGGAGGCGGGCCTGGCTCCCGGCACGCGGATCGAGGTCCGCTCCCTTTTCTACAACCTGCCCGCGCGGCGGAAGTTCCTCCGGGGCGACCGGACGGAGCTGGCTCACCTTCAGCACGTCCTCCTTTTGGCGGGATTGGCCCGGCCCGACGTGGGCTTCCAGATCGTCCATGACGACGCGGCCCCCCTGCGCTGGCCGGCCGGGCAGGACCTGGAGCGGCGGATCGCCACCCTCTTCGGCGAGGGGTGGCGGAAGGAGCTGGTCCCTGTCGAGGCTCAGGCCGAGGGGCTGCGCCTGCGCGGCTTCGTCGGCCAGCCGGGCGTCAGCCGCGGCACGCGGCAGGAGCAGTTCCTCTTCGTCAACCACCGGCCGGTGGAGAGCCGGACCCTCCACTTCGCCCTTCAGGAGGGCTACCACAACTCCCTCATGCGGGGCCGCTATCCGGTCACCGTCCTTTTCCTCGACCTCGATCCCGCCGGGGTTGACGTGAACATCCACCCGGCCAAGCGGGAAGTCCGCTTCCACGACGACGCCCAGATCCGTTTCTTCGTGAAGCGCGCGGTGCAGGAGGCCCTCCAGGGCTACGCCGCCGCGCCGGTTTCCGTCCCCCTCTCCGTGCGGGAGGAGCCCCCCGCCTACGCCGCGCTGACGGAAGTGCCGCCCGCCCGGCAGGAGACCTTCCTCAGCCCGGAGATCGCGCGGACGCCGGAGCGGCCCGCGCCCGCCTTCGTTCCCGAGGCGCGCCCGGCGGAGCCGGTCCCCGAGCATGTTTCCGCCCCCGCGCCCAGCGCGCTGCGGAGCGCCGCGCCTCTCCTGCCGCCGGAGGAAGCCGCCGCCAACCCCCTGGGCTTGCGCATCCTGGGGATCGTCGCCCGTCTCTATATCGTCGCGGAAAGCCCGGAGGGCCTGGTCCTCATCGACCAGCACGCCGCGCACGAGCGGGTCCTCTTCGAGCAGATGCTGGAGCGGATGCGCGCCGGGGAGGTTCCCTCCCAGCGGCTCCTGTTGCCCGCCACCGTCGAGCTGCCGCCGCGCGAGGCCGAGTTCCTTTCCCGCCAGCTGGAGCCCCTGGCCGCGGTGGGCGTTTCCTTGAGCGCCTTCGGCGGGAACGGCGCGGGCGGCCAGGCCTTCCTGGTCGACGCCCTGCCGCCGATGGTCGCCCAGAAGAACGTGCCGGAGCTGATCCGCGACCTGGTCGCCGACCTCCAGCAGGAGGGCGGCCAGACGCGGAAGGACCGCCACCTTTCGGAAGAAGTCGTGGCCAAGACCGTCTGCCGCCGCGCCGTGAAGGCCAACGACCGCCTCTCCCTGCCGGAGGCCGAGCGGCTCGTCACCGACCTCCTGGCCTGCGCCCTGCCCTACACCTGCCCGCACGGCCGCCCCACCATGATCCAGATCACCAAGGGGGAGCTGGAAAAGAAGTTCGGGCGGGTCGTCTGATAGCCGAATTACGTACCATGAGCCTCGACCTGAAAAAGTCGTTCGACGAGACCACCGGCTTCATCCACGACTCCAAGGTTCACGACGTCGACCTGGCCGCCCTGGGGCGCAACCTCGACGTCCCCGCGCTGGCCGCCGCCAAGCCGGAGGAAATCTCCGTCCCGCCCTACTTCGGCTACCGGCAGGGCTACTACGCCGCCGCACTGGCCGCCCTGGCCTACATGAAGGGCTCCCTTTCCCAGGCGGACGGGGCCTCCCGCGCCGAGCTGGAAACCCTTTCCAAGGCGGGGGCCAACGTCGCCGCCTCCTTCTTCCGCTTCGCGAAGGAGCCGGTCTACCTCCACCCGGAGCCGGGAGAGGCGCGCCAGACCGCGCCGGTCGTCACCGCCGCCCTCTTTGAAACGATGCGCTCTGTGCTGACCGCCAACATCGGGGACGAGTTGAAGGTGCCCTGTTCCGTCCGCACGGGCGAAACCCGCTACCTGGAAAACGAGGCCGCCGTGCGCGCCACCCCCTGGTTCCGCGCGTGTCACGCGGCCTTGGCCGAGTTCGAGGCGGCGGGCCGCTCCCGGGAAGGGCTGGCGGAAAAGCTCCAGCCGTCGAAGGTCGTCGCGGCGCTCCAGGAAGTCGCCGCCGGATTCCGTCCCGCCCGCCCCGTCCCCGCTCCCGGCACGGCGGAAGCGGTCGACGCCGCCGTCAGCGTCGGCGGGGTGCTTTAAGAAAGGGCGTATGGGCTGGCGCGACACGTTGAAGACCGAGTGGGCGCAGGCCTACGTCAGCCTCATGCGGAACATCAACGAGGAGGGGCCTTATCACTCTCCGCGCGACCTCCAATACGCCGTCGGCTCCCTGAAGCTGGCCGGGCTGCACGCCGCCAATTCCCTGGGGAAGGGGGAGGAGGAGCTGGCCGCCGCCCTGAAGGAGGCGGAGAGCTGGGACCCGATCGGGGACCTCGACCATTTTTTCCGCCGGGACTGGCGGGTCTTCCAGGAGCTGATCGGGCGGAACCCCAATTACGGCAAGCCGGAGGAGCCGCAAACGGAGATGGAGAGGAACCTGTCTGGGTATGTCACCGCCTTCGCCAAGATCGGCGCGGACGCCGCCCGGCTGACGGCGCTGGAAGAGACTCTGGCCAACCCGGAGAAGCTGGCGGCCTTGAAGCTGCAGGCGGCCACCCGCTCCAGCTCCATGCCGCAGCCGGGCCCGGGCCAGGAGCCGCCCGTTCGGGAGAAATGATTTAGGGAACGATGTCGACGGGGGTGTCGACGGTGACGGCGTCGTAGAGATCCTTGGAGAATCCCTTGGGCAGGCGGATGCAGCCGTGGGAGGCGGCGTAGCCGGGCAGGTAGCCGGCGTGGAGGCCCACCCCGTCCCAGGTCAGCCGCAGGAAGTTGGGCATCGGCGCGGGTTCGTAGTGGGCGCCTTCCGGCGGCGTCATCGTCGGCGTGGCGTTGGCTTCCAGCAGGTCTCCCTTGGCGTTGTAGAAGCCGCCGTATTCGGTCGAGTGGTGGTTGGGGTCCTTTTCCAGCACCTTGTAGCGGCCGGTCGGCGTGGAGTGGCCTTCCTTGCCGGTGGAGACGGGGGCGATGCCGACGAGGGCGTCGCCCTGGAAGGCGTAGAGCTTGAGGGTGGAGAGGCGGACCTCGATGCGGCTAAGGGGGACGCCCGGCTGCGGATTCCACCAGACGGCGGAGAGGGAGCGGTCGAAGTAGTAGTCCCGCCCCCGCGGCACGACGGGGCGCGGCTGGTTCGGCACGGTGCCCGGCATGGGCAGGACCAAGGGCGGCGGCGCGGAGGCCAGGGCGGCCGCCGGCAGGAGGAGGGCGAGGAGGAGCGCCGCGCGCATGGGAGGGAGGGGTTGGACGCCGGGAACGCCTAAACGTTGAAGCGGAATTCGAGGACGTCGCCGTCCGCGACGACGTATTCCTTCCCTTCCACGCGCCATTTGCCGGCTTCCTTGGCCTTGGCCATGGTGCCGAGGCTTTGGAGGGCGTCGTAGGCGACGCATTCGGCGGCGATGAAGCCGCGCTCGAAGTCGGAGTGGATGACGCCGGCGGCCTGCGGGGCGGTGTCCCCCTGGTGGATGGTCCAGGCGCGGGTTTCCTTTTCCCCGGTGGTGAAGTAGGTGCGCAGGCCCAGCAGGTGGTAGGTGGCGCGGATGAGCGCCCCGACGCCCGATTCCGGCACGCCGAGTTCCTTGAGGAAGGCGGCCCCTTCCTCTTCGGAGAGGTCGATGAGGTCGGCCTCGATCTGGGCGGAGATGACGACGGCTTCCGTGGCGTGGTGGGCCTTCACGTATTCGCGCACGCGCTGGACCATGGGCTGGGAGTCGCCCTGGGCCAGCTCGCTCTCCGCCACGTTGCAGGCGAAGAGGGTGGGCTTGCTGGTGAGGAGGCAGAGCTGTTTGGCGATCGGCTTTTCCGTGTCGGAAAGTTCCAGGAGGAGGGCGGGCTTGCCCTCGTTCAGGTGGGGTTCCAGCCGTTCCAGGAGGGCCAGCTCCACCTTGGCGTCCTTCGCGTCGGCGCCGCTGCCGCGGGCGGTCTTGGCGGTGCGCTCCTTGCGCTTTTGCACGCTGGAGAGGTCGGCCAGGACCAGCTCGGTGGTGATGACCTCGATGTCGCGCAGGGGGTCGATGGAGCCGGAGACGTGGTGGATGTCGTCGTTCTCGAAGCAGCGGACGACCTGGACGATGGCGTCGACTTCCCGGATGTGGGAGAGGAACTGGTTGCCGAGGCCTTCGCCCTGGCTGGCGCCGCGGACCAGGCCGGCGATGTCGACCATCTCGATGACGGCGGGGACGGTCTTCTGCGTCTTCGACATCTCGGAGAGGAAGGCCAGCCGCGGATCGGGCACGGTGACGACGCCGACGTTCGGGTCGATGGTGCAGAAGGGGTAATTCGCCGCCTGGGCCTTGCGGGTCCGGGTCATGGCGTTGAAGAGGGTGCTTTTCCCGACGTTCGGGAGACCGACGATTCCGGCGCGCAACATAAGGTGGGCTGGCACCCTGCCGGGAGCGGAAAGGCTTGTCAAAGCCCTCCTGCGGAGGACAACGTTCCCGCCCCCATGAAAAAGGCGTTTATCACCGGCATCACGGGCCAGGACGGCTCCTACCTGGCGGAGCTGCTCCTGCAAAAGGGCTACGAGGTGCACGGCCTGATCCGCCGCGCCAGCACGTTCAACACCGCCCGCCTGGACGACATTTACCGGGACCCGCACGACGCCAAGGCCCGCCTCTTCCTCCACTACGGCGACCTGGCGGAGGCCAGCTCCCTTTCCCGCCTGCTGCAAAAGATCGCCCCGGACGAGGTCTACAACCTGGCCGCCCAGAGCCACGTCCGCGTCAGCTTCGACTCCCCGGAATACACCGGCGACATCACCGGCACGGGCACGGTCCGCCTGCTGGAAGCCCTCCGGGAGCTGGACCGGCCGCCGCGTTTCTACCAGGCCTCCTCCAGCGAGATGTACGGCCTGGTGCAGGAGGTGCCCCAGAAGGAGTCGACCCCCTTTTACCCCCGCAGCCCTTACGGCTGCGCCAAGGTGTTCAGCTACTGGCTGACGGTCAATTACCGGGAGTCTTACGGGCTGCACGCCTCCAACGGGATCCTCTTCAACCACGAGTCGCCCCGGCGCGGGGAGACGTTCGTGACGCGGAAGATCACCCGCGCGGTGGCCGCCATCAAGCTGGGCCTCCAGGAAAAGCTCTTCCTGGGCAACCTGGACGCCAAGCGGGACTGGGGCTACGCCAAGGAATACGTGGAGGCGATGTGGCTCATGCTCCAGCAGGAGAAGCCGGACGACTACGTCATCGCCACGGGGGAGACGCACTCCGTCCGGGAGTTTTTGGAGGTCGCCTTCCAGCACGCGGAACTTGATTGGAAGAAGCACGTCGAGATCGACCCGCGCTATTACCGGCCCGCCGAGGTGGAGCTGCTCATCGGTGACGCCTCCAAGGCCAAGCGCCAGCTCGGCTGGGAACCGAAGGTGAAGTTCGAGGAATTGACCCGCCTGATGGTCGACGCCGACTTGGAAAAATTACGCAACCAGTTGGCGGGCAAGGTTTTTCACCACGGCGAATAGCCCTGCCGACCCGGGGAGAAGGCCTTGACCGGCCTGGGGGGCGCGGCATAATCCGTTGGCTTTTAGATGGAATGCGTACTTTTTAACCCTTTGGGGGATAAAAAGTAGCCCCCCGCCATGTGTCGTCGAAAACCGCTTAGCTTCGCTTGGATCGGTGCGCTCCTGCTCGCCGGGACGCTCCATGCCGCCGACCTGACGCCGAACGAGGGCGGGGCGGGCATCGTCTCGACGATCACTCCCGCGCCCGACGTTCCGGTCTCCCCCGCGCCGACGGTCGTCTCCTATCCGGAGAATCAGATCACCGCCCGGGACGAGAACCCCGACCTGGTCCATCCCCCCGTCGACGGGCCGTCCCTCTCTTCCCGGCCGGTCTACACCCTGCGCGACTGCCTCGACTTGGCCCTGCGCCAAAACCCCGACCTCCTTATCGCCAAAAAGGGAATCGAGGGGGCCGCCGGCGGCGTCATCGAGGCGCGGGCCGCCTTCCTGCCGCAGCTCTCCACCTCCGGCCTCTACCAGAAGCGGGAGCAGGGCACCCTGACCAGCACCCAGCAGGACCCTAATCTCCGCGACGAGAACTGGTACGTCACCCTCCGCCTGACGGAGAACGTCTTTTCTGCCGGGGAAAACACCAGCCGGATGCGGATGGCCCGCCTGGCCCAGTCCTCCAAGATGCTCGGCTACCAGGCGGCGGTGGACGACGTGCTGCTCAGGGTCCGCCTGGCTTACTACGAGCTGCTCCTGGCGCAGTCCAACATCGAGGTGCGGCGGCAGGCCGTCGACCTCCTGGACCAGCAGCTCAAGGCGGAGGAGGACCGCTACAAGGCGGGCCTCACCAGCCAGACCAGCGTGCTCCGCGCCCAGGTCTCCCGCGCCAACGAGCTGCCCTCCCTCCTGGAGGCGGAGAACCGGCTGCTCAACGGCTACGTGAAGCTCAGCCAGCTCCTGAACATCCCCTACCAGCCCTCCTCCAGCGCGCCGCCCTTCGCCGTCACCGGCTCCCTCGGCTACGACCCGCGCGCCTACAGCCTGGCCGACTGCCTGGCCAAGGCCGTCTCCTCCCGCCCGGAGCTGCGCGTCCAGGCCAACAACGTGGAGAGCCAGGAAAAGCAGCTCATCGTCGACCGTTCCGCCCTCCTCCCCCGCGTCGACCTCTTCCTGGGCTACGACTTCACCAGCGACCCGGCCCGCAGCGACCTGAACAGCTACAACGACGGCTACGTGGCCGGCGTCTCCGGCAGCTGGGCCATCTTCGACGGCCTGGCCACCACCGGCCGCATGCGGCAGACGCGGGCGAAGATCGCCGCGGCCAAGATGAGCCGCACCCAGGCCCGCCTGGGGGTGGAGGCGGAGGTGCGCCAGGCCTTCAACACCCTGGCCCAGGCGGCCTCCACGGTGGAGTCCCAGATCAAGAACGTCGTCCAGGCGCGGGAGAGCTACGTCCTCTCCCAGGCCAGCTACGAGGCGGGCCTGGCCACCCAGCTCGACGTGCTGCAAAGCCGCGTCGACCTGACCACCGCGCAGACCACCGAGTTCCAGGCCCGTTACGACTACCTGGCCGCCACCGCCAACCTCCAGCGCGCCCTTTCCAGCCAGTTCCAGATCGTCAACGACAACCTCCCCCCGCCCGCTCCCGCCACGGAGCCCCTGGCCGCGCCTTCCGCCTCCGCCGCGCCGGACCAGGCCCAGGGCCCCGCTCAGGCCCCGCCGCAAAGCGCCGCCAGCGGCATGGCCGCCCCCTCCTTCCCGCCGCCCTCCACGCCGCTGCCGCCCCTGCCCACGGGGGCCGACGTTCCCATCACCGGCCCCGCCGCCATCCCCGCCCTGCCCCCCATGCCCGGCCCCGCGCCGATGCCGCCGCCCTCCCTCGCGCCGACGCCGACTTCCCCGATGCCCACGGCGCCCCCGCCGCCTTCCTCCGTCCCGTCGCCCCTGGCCCCGCCCGGCGCGGCGCCGTCGACGCCCTTCGGCTCTTCCTTCGGAGGCTACAACCGATGAGGCGCGCCGCCTTGCTCCTGGCCGTCCTGGGAGCCGCGGTCCTTCCGCTCCGGGCGGAGGAGGCGGTGACGCTGGAATCCTGCTACGCGGAGGCCCTGGCGAAGAGTCCCGCCATCCTGGCGGCCAAGGGCGCCCTGCAGGAGGCGGCGGGCGCGCAGCTCGTCCTCCAGGCGCGCGCCCTTCCCAGCGCCCGCGTCGGCTTCCTGGCCGGCCAGCAGGGCCCGCGCAACGGCGCGCAGAACCCGCACACCCGCTTCTTCATCCTGGCCACGGGCAACTTCAGCCAGCCCCTTTACGACGCGGCCATCCCCGCCTCCTTCCGGCGCGGGCGCGTCGGCATCGCCCTGGCGCAGCAGCAGTTCAACCGGGCCGTCCTGGCGGAGCTCTACGCGCTGCGGCTCGACTTCTACATCGCCCAGCAGGCCCGCGCCGCCGTGGAGATCCAGGAATCGATCAAGGTCCGCCTCCAGGCCAACCTCAAGGCGCAGGAAGACCAGCTCTCCGTCGGCAAGGTGAGCAGCCGGGAGGTGACGCAGGCGCGCGCCCAGCTGGCCGCCCTGGAGCCGGGGCTGGCCGCCTCCCGCGCCGCCTACGCGCAGGCCCGCATCGACCTGGCCCAGCGGCTCGGCCGGGACCTCTCCGCCGCCGCGGTGGAGGGCGCCGACCCCCAACGACCCCGCCGCCGGGCTCCCCGTTCCCGCCGGGGAACTGGAACCGGTCACCGCCTCCATCGACTACCCGACGGAGACCGCCTACGCCCTCTCCCACCGGCCCGATCTCCTGGCCCTGCGCCAATTGATCGAGGCGGCCAAGCAGGACTCGGAAATCGTCCACGCCGGTTACATGCCGCGCATCGCCTTCCAGGCCGACGGGCAATACATCCCGCAAAGCTCGATCCAGAAGAGCGGCACCGTCGTCCAGGCGGGCAACAGCACGGAATTGACCCAGGTCCTCTTCGGCCCCGGCTACACCTGGGTGCCGGTCGACGGCGGCGCCATCCACGGCCGCGCGCAGCAGGTCGACGCCGGGCGGGACGCGTACGAGATCGACCTGAAGCGGCTGGAGCAGGACGTCCCGCGCCAGCTCAAGCAGGTGGAGGCCGGCCTGGCCCGCGCCGCCTCAGCCCTCCAGGGGACCGAGCAGAACATCGCCCTGGCCGACCGCAACCTGCGCCAGGTGGAGGCCCAGGTGCAGAACGGCGACCTGCCGCAGCTTGATTTTCTCAACGCCCAGAGCAATCTGTTGCAGGCCCGGTTCAACCGGCTCAACGCCTTGCTGCAAAACAACATCGCCATCGCCCAGTACGACGTGATCACCGGCCGCACCCTCCAGTTCGCCGAAGCCCCTTCTCCCAGCGCCCCATGACCCCCATTCCTCCTCCCGTGCCCGTCGCCCCGCCGTCCCGGCCCGCCCGCAAGGGGTGGGTGCCCCTTCTGCTTCTGGCCGCCGCGGCGGCCGGCATCGCGGTTTGGATCTACCTTTCCCGGCCGGTGGTGGAGGTCTACCGCGCCCAGCGCGGCACCGCCATCTCCGCCGTCTACGGCACGGTGAAGATCCAGTGGACCTACTCCGTCGGCGTCCGCACGCAGAACGACGGCTACATCCAGCTGGCCAACGGCATCTCCTCCGGCCAGGCCTCCATCGGCCTCCACGTGAAGAAGGGCCAGCTCCTGGCCACCATCGTCGACGAGGACAACATCCGCAGCCTTAACCAGGCCAAGATCGACCTCCAGGCCGCCCAGGCCCGCGCCGCCGTCGGCCCCGCGGACGAGGGGGCCCTGCGCACGGCGGAGGACACCCTCTCCCGCCTGGAGAAGCTGGAGTCCCTCAACGCCGTCTCCGCCTCCCAGCTCCAGCAGGCCCGCAACGACGTGCGCCGCTATTCGGACGCGGTGAAGGGGGAGCAGATCGAGCTGGACCAGGCCGTGCAGACCAACCGGCAGAACCTCAAGACCCTGCAGGACAAGCTGGCCAAGACCGACATCCGCGCCCCCATCGACGGCGTGCTGACCGCCGTCTCCAACAACGACGGCGAGCTGGTCAGCGCCAACAGCGTCCTCTTCACCGTGGCGGTCAACAGCACCTACGTCAGCGGCGAGGTGAACGAGGAGGACGTCGGCCAGATCCACGAGAAAATGAAGGCCAAGGTCCGCCTCTATTCCTTCCCGGACAACCAGTTCACCGCCACCGTCACGCAGATCCTGCCCTACCCCGACCCGGCCAGCCAGCGCTACACCGTCATCCTGAGCCTGGACAACCCGCCGCAGAACCTCATGGCGGGCATGACCGGGGAGATGAACATCATCATCGGCGAGCGGCCCAACGCCATTCTCATCCCCACCCGCGCGGTGGTGAACCGGGACAAGGCCTACGTCGTCGACCACGGCATGATCAAGCGCCGGGAGGTCGAGATGGGCTACCACAGCATGCAGACGACGGAGATCGTCCGCGGCCTGCGGGAGGGGGAGAAGGTCATCATCGGCGACCAGGACTCCTACCACAGCGGGGAGCGGGTGCGCGCGATCGAGATCAACCCCGACCTGGACGCCAAGTAGCCGACTGCGCGGGTGAAGCCTTCCCTGTACATCGCCCTCCGGTTCACCGCCGCGCGGAAGCGCGCGCTGACCATGAGCCTTTCCGGCGTCGTCCTCGGCGTCGCCTTCTTCATTTCCACCCAGGCGCAGACGGAGGGCTTCGAGCAGTTCTTCATCGACACCGTGCTGGGCAGCTCCGGCGCCATCGTCGTCAGCGACCGCTTCCAGAACCGCTACTCCTCCATGCTGGACGGGGAGAAGGCCAAGGCCCAGGACGTCGACACGGACGGGGACGGCGTGGCCGACCGCCGGGGGCCCGCCATGGTGGCGGTCAGCGGCCAGCAGCCGCGCAAGTATTACAGCGGCCTTTCCAACCCCAACCTCCTCCTGCGCACGGTGCAGGAATACAACGGCGTCGTCGCCGTCGCCCCCGTGGTGGAGGGGAACGTCACCGCCCGCACCGACTTCAAGGACGAGGTGATCAAGCTCGACGGCATCGACCTGGAGGCCCACCTCCGCGCCACCAGCCTGGGCGGCCAGATCGTCCAGGGCTCCATCGAGCGCTTCCGCCGCAAGCCCTACGGCATCATGATGGGCGCCCTCATCGCCGACAAGTTGCAGGTGAAAATCGGCGACATCCTCTACCTCACCGGCGCGGCGGGGACGCGGCCTTTCAGCCTGGAGGCCGTCTTCCAGACCGGCATCAACGTCATCGACGAGACGCGCGGCTACGTCCACAAGCCCGCCGCCCAGAGCATCATGAAGATGCCCTACGCCGTCTCCACCGCCATCGTCCGCCTGCGCGACCCGGACCGCGCGCCGGAGCTGGCCGTGCAGCTGGAAAGCCAGCTCTCCCACCGCGCGCGCTCCTGGCAGGAGCGGGAGCAGGGGAACCTGGCCGTCTTCCGCACCCTGCGCCTCTCCGCCGCCATCACCGTCTCCCTCATCATCCTCCTGGCCGGCTTCGGCATCTTCAACATCCTGACCATGACGGTGCTCAACAAGGTGCGGGAAATCGCCATCCTCCGCTCCATGGGCTACCGCCGGAGCGACATCCAGAACATCTTCCTCTTCCAGGGGCTCATCGTCGCCAGCATCGGCTCCCTCCTCGGCTGCGTTCTGGGGGCGATCCTCACCTTCGGCATGTCGCGCATCCCGGTGAAGATCCGCGGCATCATCCACGCGGACTACTTCGTCGTCGCCTGGTCGTGGCGCCACTACGTCATGGCGGCGGTCATCGCCTTTGCCTCCGTGCTCATCGCCAGCTACTTCCCGGCCCGCCGCGCCGCCTCCCTGCCGCCCGTCGACACCCTGCGCGGCTCCGGGCAATAAAAGACCATGGATTCCCTGCCCTGTCTCACCTGCGTCAACCTGGAGCGCTGGCTCGGCCAGGAGGAGTCCCGCGTCCACGTCCTGCGCGGCGTCTCCCTGACCCTGGAGCCGGGGAGCGTCCACGCCATCGTCGGCCCCTCCGGCTGCGGGAAAAGCTCCCTCCTCTACCTGCTGGGCCTCCTGGACACGCCGGACGCGGGGGAGATCTGGATCGGCCAAAGCCCGGTTTGGACGCTCGACGACCGCTCCGCCTCCCTCAAGCGGAACGAGCTGATCGGCTTTGTCTTCCAGTTCCACTTTCTCCTGGAAGACTTCACGGCGGAGGAGAACGTCATGATCCCGATGCGGCAGCTCGGCCATCTTTCCGAGCAGGCGATGCGGGAGCGCGCCCGGCATCTCCTGGGGGAGGTCGGCCTGGCGGCCAAGGCGGCCCGTCCCAGCCGCCACCTTTCCGGCGGCGAGCAGCAGCGCGTCGCCATTGCCCGCTCCCTGGCGAACGATCCCACCGTGCTCCTGGCGGACGAGCCGACCGGCAACCTCGATTCGGTCAACTCCGAGCGCATCTTCAACCTGCTCACCCGCCTGGTGCACGAGCAGCAGAAGGCCCTTCTCCTCGTGACGCACAACCCCGCCATCGCCGAGCGGTGCGACTGGGTGCACGAGATGAAGGACGGACTTATTGTGCAGACGACCCGCAATGAAAACGTGGTTTCGGGAAGGCGTTGATCTGGCCGCCGCCGCATGGCGGCGCCGTCCCTCCGGGCGGTTCTGGCTTTTCCTTGCGCTGGCCGTCGCGGCGGCGGCGTGCGCCGCCCACCCGTTCGAGCCCGTTTTGGAGGCGCGCTGCCCCGGCGCGTCTGGGCGCGCCGGCGTCTGGGCGCGGGGCTTTAGTTTCTGGGGCGATTTCCTGCCCGGCACCATGGCGCTGGTGCTGCTCTGCTTCCTGGCGGGAGCCGCCGGGCCGCGGTGGCGGCAATGGCGCCGCATCGGCTGGGCGCTCTTCCTCGCCGCGGCGGTGGCGGGCGTTCCGGCCACGCTGCTGCGCGTCTCGCTGGGGCGGCCCCGGCCCTGCGCCACGGCGGAGGGCGTCCGCGACGGGCTTTGCGGCTTCCGTTCCTCCGACCGCTACCACAGCTTTCCCTCCGGCCACGCGGCGACGTCCTTTGCCACGGCGGGCGCGCTCGGCGCGGCAGTGCCGCCGCTCATGCCGATCGCCTTGGCGGGCGCGGCGGGGGTCTGCTGGTCGCGCGCTTACTTGCAGCGCCACCACCTTTCCGACCTGATCGTCGGCGGGGCGTGGGGCCTTGCCGTCGGCTTCCACTTCGGGCGGACGGCGCGCGGATTCCGCGAGGAGCGGCGTCAGGCCAGGATTTCCGCCGTCTCTTCCAGCTCGCGGTCGGTGTTGTAGAAGTGGGGGGAGAAGCGCAGGTAGCCGTTCCCCTTGGCGTCCCAGCGCAGGGAGGCGGCGATGTTCCGCGCCTCCAGCCGGTCGAAGAGCGGCTTTAGGTCGGTTCCCGGCTTGTGCGCGGTGATGATGCCGCTCTTGGCCTCCTCCGGGAACGCGTCGGAGAGGACGGTGAACCCGGCGTGGCGCAGGAGGTCGGCCGCGTAGGCGTGCAGGGAGAGGAGCCGTTCGGCGATCCGCTCGACGCCGACCGCGCCGAGCAGCCCGGCGGCGGCGTTGAGCCCGGCGATGCCCGCCACGTTTAGCCCGCCCGCCTCATAGCGCCGGGCGTGGGCGGGGAAGGCGATCTCCTTCTGCGGGATGAAGCGGGGGGAGACGACGTTCATCGAGCCGAGGAGTATGGGCCGCAGGAGGTCGAAACGGCTTTTCTTCACGTAGAAAACGCCGGAACCCAGGGGCCCCAGCAGCCACTTGTGCGCCCCGGCGGAGAGGAAGTCGAAGTCGGCGGCGTCCAGCGGGGTGGCGCCGAGGGACTGGATGGCGTCGACGCAGAAGAGGATGTCCCGGCGCGCCAGCTCCCGGCCGATCGTCTTCACGTCGACGCGGTAGCCGGTGAGGAAGTGGCAGCTGGGCAGGGCGACGAGGCGGGTCCGGGACGTCAGCGCGGCGAAGACCAATTCCGGCGTGAGGTGGCCGGAGACCGGCGTCTCGACGGCCACGGGCTTCACGCCCTGGCGGGCCAGGTCGGTCCAGGGATAGACGTTGGAGGGGTAGTCCTCCGCGTAGTAGACGACCTCGTCCCCCGGCTGCCAATCGATCCCGGCGGCGACCAGGCTGAGGCCGACGGCGGTGGGCCCGACGAAGGCGATCTCCTCCGCCTGGGCGCCGAAGAGGGCGGCGCAGGAGGCGCGCGCCTCCTCCACCATCCGCTTGGCGGCCTCCGGCTCCTGCGTCTCCGCCATGCCGCCCAGGGCCGTCTGGGCGACGGCCTCCGCCACCGCGCGGGGGGAGCGGGGAGACCCCGGCGTGGCCCAGGAAGATGCGGTTGCGCGTGACGGGGAAGAACTGCTGGCGGGCCGCCTCGTCGAAGAAGACCTGGGTTTGCGCGGGCATGGCTACTTCGGCTGGAGCGTGGCGGGCAGGTGGCTGCGGACCTCGGCGATCGCCTCCGGGATCGCGCCCAGGGCGTAGTCGATCTCCGCGTCGGTCGTCATGTGGGAAAGGGAGAAGCGGAGGGTGCCGCGCGCGTCGGCGGCGGAAAGGCCCATGGCGGTGAGGACGTGGGAGGGGGCGAGGTTCCCCGTGGTGCACGCCGACCCGGCGGAGGCGCAGATGCCGCGCTTGTTGAGGGCCAGGAGGGCCGCCTCGGCCTCCACCCCCTCGAAGCGGAGGCTGGCCGTGTTCGGCAGGCGGAGCGTGGCGTGGCCGTTGCGGGCCGCGCCGGGGACGCGCAGGAGGGCGGCCTCCAGCTTGTCGCGCAGGGCGCGGGTGCGGGTTTCCTCCTCCAGCAGATTCTCGGCGGAAAGCTCCGCCGCGCGGCCCAGGCCGACGATGTAGGGGACGTTTTCCGTGCCGCCGCGCCGTTCCCGTTCCTGCCCGCCGCCGATCTGGAAGGGGACGAAGCGGACGCCGGAGCGGATGTAGAGGGCGCCGATGCCCTTGGGGGCGTGGAGCTTGTGGCCGGAGAGGGCCAGGAAGTCGGGCCCCTGGCCGCCGGAGAGGTCGATGGGGAGCTTGCCGACGGTCTGCACCGCGTCGGTGTGGAAGAGGACGCCGCGCGTGCGGCAGAGGGCGGCGATCTCCTCCACGGGGAAGAGGACGCCGGTCTCGTTGTTGGCCCACATGACGCTGACGACGGCGGTGTCGTCGTGGATCGCCTCGTCGACCTGGGAGGGGTCGAGCGTGCCGTCCTCGGCGACGGGCAGCCAGGTCACCCGGTAGCCGCGCGTCTCCAGGTCCTCGCAGAGCTTGTGGACGGCGGAATGCTCCACCTGCGTGGTGACGAGGTGCTTCTTCCCCGTCGTGCGCAGGGCGGAGAGGATGGCGGCATTGTCGGACTCGGTGCCGCAGCTGGTGAAGAGGAGTTCGCGCGGCTCGCAATTGAGGAGGGAGGCGAGCTGCTCCCGCGCGCGGGCGACGGCGGCCCCGGCGCTTTTGCCGAAGTCGTAGGCGCTGGAGGGGTTGCCGTACTGCTCGGTGAGGAAGGGGACCATGGCCTCGAAGACCTCGGGGGCGATGGGGGTGGTCGCGTTGTGGTCGAGGTAGGCCCGAGGCGTCGTCATAGGCTCCTAGTGTCGATCGGCATTGGCGGCCTGACAAGCGGGAAGCGGGGATCCAAGGGGGGGCTGCGCCCCCCCTTGCGTCTGTAAGCGTTTTGTTTGGAAGAGGGCGCGTTGGCGCTGGCGCGGTAAAGTTGGGCCCTTGGGTCGCTTCCTGACTCCTTGGGTGGCCTGGGCCGTGGGGCGCCGTCTCCGGTCTGCGGGTCGGGGCCCGCCGGTCCGGCAGGAGGTGAGTCCGCCCGGGCAGCGGCCCGCCGGGCGAAGAGGACGCGGGAAGGACGACCCTAAATTCAAAGGAAAGCCCACGACGCACTCAACTGAGCCGGAACGGAATCATGCGGCCATAAGTGACGCGCCAGCGCAGGAAGCGATCTGGGGGCCCAACTTTACCGCGCCAGCGCCAGCGCGCCGCCCACCGGAAGCGGGGTGTTTACAGACGCATGAGGGGGCGGGCGCCCCCTCCTGGACCTCCCCGCCGCGTCGGCCCGGCCCTTGCGCGATGACCAGTCCGTCCGGCTCCTACGGCCTTGTTGCCCGTTTCGAGAAAAGCCGCCGCAACCCGAGCCGGAAGACCTCCCACACCGCTTCGCGGACGATGGCGCCGGACATCTTGGAGTCGCCCTCGTGCCGGTCGGTGAAGACGATCGGCACTTCGGCGAGGCGGAAGCCTTTCCACCAGGCCAGGAAGTTCATTTCGATCTGGAAGGCGTAGCCGGTGGAGTGGACGCGGCCCAGGTCGATCCGCTCCAGGACCCGGCGGCGGAAGCCCTTGAACCCGCTCGTGGGGTCGGTCAGCGGCAGCCCGGTGAGAAAGCGGGCGTATTGGGCGGCGGTGAGGGAGAGGAGGAGGCGGGAGATGGGCCAGTTGAGGATGCGGACCCCTTCCAGGTAGCGGGAGCCGACGACGACGTCGCACGTCTCCAGGGCGGCCAGGAGCGCGGGCAGGGCGTCGGGCGCGTGGGAGAGGTCGGCGTCCATCTCGAAGACGGAGGCGTAGTCCCGCGCCAGCGCCCAGCGGAAGCCTTCCCGGTAGGCGGTGCCCAGGCCCTGCTTGCCGGGGCGTTCCAAAAGGAAAAGGGTCTGGCCGTAGTCGGGATGGGTGCGGACCCAGTCGCCGGTGCCGTCCCCGGCCTCGTCGTTGACCAGAAGGATGTCGAAGCGGTCCCGGTACGCGGCCAGGTGCGGGAGAAGCTCCCGGAGGTTGTTCAGCTCCCGGTAGGTCGGGATGACGATCAGCGCGCGGCCCACTCCCTCCAAGCTAATCGGCCTTCCGCAGAGCGCCAGAACTATGTTATGCCAGGACCTGATGGCAAAGGCCCTCGTCTTCAACCTCTCCGGCCTGGGTGACACCCTTTTCTTTCTCCCCGCCCTGGCCGCCTGGAAGCGGGCCGATCCCGGGCTGCGCGTCACGGCGCTGACCATGTTCCCCTCCGTGCGGGAGCTTTTGGAAAACGTCGACTTGGTGGACGAGGTGATCGACCACGATTTCCTGGCCGGGTCGAAGGCGGGGGGTCTCGCCTTTTTCCTGGGGCTGCGGCGGCGGCGCTTCGACTGGGGCGTCATCCCCTACGGCTCCAACCGCCTGGAATACAACCTGGCCAATTTCCTTTCCGGTCCCGCCCGCCGCCTGGCCCACCGCTACCGCCGGGACCCGCTCGGCAGCCTCGGCTTTCTCAACCAGGTCCGCGCCCCGCAGCGGCCGGACCGCCACGCGGTGGAGGGAAACCTCGACCTCCTGGCCGCGGCGGGGCTCAGGCCGGCCGGGTTGTCCGGGGAGTGGCCGCGCGCCGCCCTCCGCATCCCGGCGGCGGCGGAGGCGGCCGCCGCGCGGCGCTGGGCGGAGATGGAGGCGTGGCGCGCGGGGCGCGCGGTCGTCGCCGTCCATGCGGGGTCCAATCCGCTTAAAAACCAGAACCGCCGCTGCTACCCGCCGAGGCGCTTCGCCGAGGCGCTGCGGGAAATCGCGCGGCACCGGCCCGGCGCCGCCTTCCTCCTCTTCGAGGGGGCGAGCGACCGGGAGCGGACCGACCTTTTGGCCGCCGCGCTGCCGCCGGAGCTGGCCCGCCGCGCCGCGCCGGAGAGCATCCTGGAGTGCGCCGCGCTTCTCGACCGCTGCGCCGCCTTCATCGGGAATGACGCGGGGCTCCTCCATTTGGCTTCCTTCCGGGGGCTCCCCTCCGTGGCGCTCTTCGGGCCGACGAACCCGGCCTACGTCCGCCCCTGGGGCGTGCCGCACCGGGTCGTCTCCCTGGGGTTGCCCTGCCAGCCCTGCTTCGAATATTCCGCCAAGCCCCTCTCCTGCCCGGCGGGCATCGACTTCGCCTGCGTCCAGGACCTGCCGCCGCAGCGGGTGGCGGAGGCGTTTTTAGACCTGCGTCCGGCGTAGCCAGGCTAGAAGGGAGGCCACCCACGCCAGCGCGGCGGCCAAAAGCGCGCCGTTGTACCACCAGGGCGGCGTGAAGCGGAACGTGATTCCCGCGCCTTCCCGCGCCGCGCGCGCGGCCAAAAGGCACCCGGCCGCCCGGTAGACGGGGACGGGGCGCCCGTCGGACTCGGCCTTCCAGTCCGGGTGGTAAGACTCCGGCAGGATGACCCACGGCTGGCCCGGCGGCGTGAAGGAAAAGGAGACGGTGTGGTAATCGGCGGCGCGGGGCCGGGCGGGGCGCAGGCGGATGCTGCCTTCCTCGCTCCCCGGCGCGGGCGCGGGCGCGTCTGGCGGCGTGCCGGGGCCCCGGTCGATCGGCCAGCGGTCCTGGCCGATTTCTCCCAGGGCGCGGCCCATCGGCGCGCGGGGCGGCAGGGAGACGACGCGCCCCGTCGCCAGCGCGGGGGCGATGCTGCGCGGGGAGCCGAAGACGGTGAACCCCGCGTTCTCGAAGAGCGTGGGCCGCCGCTGCTTGAGGTAGGCGAAGAGGGAGGGATCGAAGATCGGGTCGAGCCGGTCGACCAGGACGTAGCCGACGCCGGAGGCGGGCAGCATCGTGTCGAAGGCGTCGCCGTTGTCCCGCGCCAGGTTCTGGTAGGGGCGGATCCAGCGGGGCTGAAAGTAGCTGGTCGCGGCCTCGCAGGTCAGCGGCTTGTTCGCCCACTGCGGCAGGAGAAGGTCGAAGTAGCGGCCGGAGATGGACTGGACGTAGCCCCACGGCTGCGCCTTGAGGAAGGCCGCCGCTTCCTGGAAGTCGCGCCAGACCGGTTCCGGCAGCCCCTGGCGGGAAAAGGCGGCGAGGTAGGGGGAAAAGTCGAGCCAGAGCAGGGCCACGACCGCGGCGAGGATCGCCGCGCGGACGCGGGCGCGCCGCCGGGGATCGGGCAGGGGCGTCAGCCGGGCGACGGCGGCCCGCAGCGCCAGCGCGCCCGCCACCGCCACGCAGAACGTGCCGTTGAGCATCCAGAACGCGGAAGGAGCGCGCACCTGCCCGAAGGGCGGGATCATCTGCAGCGCCGCGAATCCGGAGACGAAGACGAAGACGAGCGTCGCCAGGAGGCGGTGCGCCCGTCCGGCGAGCCAGAACGCCGCCAGCCGGTAGACCAGCGCCGCCTGCAGGAGCAGCGCGGCCCAGAGGACCGGCATGGCCCAGCCCGGCATCAGGGTCCCCGCCTGCAGGAGGACGCGCTGCCCCATCCAGGGGGAAAGAAAGCCGTAGGAGAGCCAGGCGAAGCCGAGCGCCAGCGCGGTGAAGAGGCGGCACTGCCGCCCGGCGGGCGTGGCCAGCCATCCGCGCCACGGCCCGCGGGCCAGGAAGGCCCCGGCCAGCGCCGCCGCCCAGAGGAGGCCGACGTAGAAGGCCTTGCCGGAGAACTGCATCGTCGGCGGCGCGTGGAGGAGGAGGTCGCCGCCGCGGTCGAGCCAGGAGAAGGGGGTCTTCAGCGTGAATACCGACTGCCATTGGAGGAGCGGATCGGTGGAGAAGAGGGTCATCCACGGCTCTTCCCGCAGGAGGGGCAGGAGCGGCAACCCGCCCAGGACGCCGCCCCAGAAAAGCCCCGCCAGCGCGGCCCAGGTGAAGCGGTGGCGCGCGTAGGCGTCCCGCAGGTCGCCCCGCAGCCAGAGCGCGTAGAGGCCCAGGAGCGGCAGGGAGAGGACGGCCATCTTCGTTGCCAGGAGGAAGAACGCGCCGACGGGCAGCGCCACCGCCAGCCGCCCTCCGGGGAAAACCTTTTCCTCCGCCCCGCGCCGCAGGCGCAGGAGACCCCGGCAGGCCAGGGGCAGCATGGCAAAGCAAAGCCCCGCGCCGCCGAAGGCCAGATGCTCGTTCTCCCCCAGGGCGAGGCAGGTTTCCGGGGCGAGGAGGTAGAAAAACCCGGCCGCCGCCGCGGTCCAGGCGGAGCCGGCCAGCTCTTCGACAAAGGCGTACATCGCCGCCCCCGCCGCCAGGAGAGCCAAAAGCGCGGCCATCTTGTAGCCGACCAGCGGCCCCCACGGATGGAAGAGGAGGCGGCCCGCCTCCAGCCAGGCCACGCTCAGGGGCGTCGACCAAAAACCGGCCCAGCTCTGCCCCTGGAGGTAGAAGGGCGTCCACCAGACCGGCCCGTGGACGGAGAGGCAGCCGCGCTCGAAGTCGGCCGCCTTCGCCAGGGGGACGAAGATCTCTTTTTTGCTGGGCCCCTCCGGCAGCCAGAGGCAGGCCAGGACGCCGACGAGCGCCAGGGCGCTGCCAAGGAAAAGGAGCCGGGGACGCATGGGGGCTGACGTTACCCGGCGCGGACGGGCCTTGTTAATTCAAAAGGGCCGCTCTAGAAAAACACTTCCCCATGAACGCCCTGCAAAAGGCCCGCCGCGTCATCCAGATCGAGCTGGAAGGCCTCCGCCTTGTCCAACGCCACCTGGGCCCCTCTTTTCCGGAGGCGGTCGGCATCCTGGCCGCCGCCCTCAAGCGGGGGCGGAAAATCGTCGTCTGCGGCATCGGCAAGTCGGGCGCCATCGGCCAGAAGCTGGCCGCCACCCTGACCAGCACCGGCGCGCCCGCCGTCGTCCTCGACCCGGTCAACGCCATCCACGGCGACCTGGGCGTCGTCTCGGAAGGGGACGCCCTCATCCTCTTGAGCTACAGCGGGGAGACCGACGAGCTGCTCCGCCTCCTTCCCGTCCTGGACCGGGACGACCTGAAGATCGTCGCCCTCACCGGCCGCGCCCATTCCACCCTGGCCCGCCACGCCGACGCCGTCCTGGACGTCCGCGTGCCGAAGGAGGCCTGCCCGCACAACCTGGCTCCCACCGCCAGCACCACCGCCATGCTGGCCATGGGCGACGCCCTGGCCATGGTCCTTTTGGAGGAGCGGGGCTTCCGCAAGGACGACTTCGCCCGCCTCCACCCCGGCGGAAACCTGGGGAAGAGCCTCCTCCTGAAAGTCTTCGACGTCATGCGCCCGGCCGCCAGCCTGGCCGTCCTGCCGGAGGAGGCCCGCGTGCGCGACGCCCTCAAGCAGTGGAATCTGAAGCGGACCGGCGCCGTCGTCGTCGTGAAGAAAAACGGCAAGCTGGCCGGCATCTTCACCCACGGCGACTTCATCCGCCGCTACGAGCGGGACGCCAAGGTGGGCGACCTGCCCTTGAAGGCCGTCATGACGCCGAAGCCCGTCACCGTCCGCGTCGACAAGCTGGCCGTCGAGGTCCTCTCCCTCTTCCAGAAAAATCGGATCGACGACCTGGTGGTCGTCGACGATACTAACCGGCCCGTCGGCCTGGTCGACGCCCAGGACATCACCAAACACCGCATCGTTTAAGGAAAAGAGAGACTATTATGCCCAACGCCAACGACATCGGCCGCGGCCAGGCCATCAAGTTCAACGGGGCCGTCTGCATCGTGCTGGAAACCCAGCACCGCACCCCCGGCAACCTGCGCGCCTTCGTCCAGATGACCATCCGCAACCTGAAGACCGGCAAGTCCTCCGTCGAGCGCTTCGGCTCCACGGACAAGCTCGACGTCGTCCCCATCACCCGCAAGAAGTACGAGTTCTCCTACAAGGACGGCGACGACTACAACTTCATCGACCCCGTCACCTTCGACTCCCTCACCCTGTCGAGCGAGCTGGTGGGCAAGATCAAGGACTACCTGACGGAAAACCAGTCCGTCGACGTCCTCTTCACCGACGAGGTGGCCGCCGAGGTCGAGCTGCCCTCCAGCGTCACCCTCAAGGTCACCGATTCCCCCGAAGGCGTTCGCGGCGACTCCGCCAACAACGTCCAGAAGATGGCCGTCATGGAAACCGGCCTGGCCGTCCAGGTCCCCCTCTTCATCAAGGAAGGGGAGCTGCTCAAGATCAGCACGGAAGACGGCCGCTACCTGGGCCGCGCCTAATCTCTTAGGCAAAAGAAAGCCGCCGCCTCCCTCCGGGGAAGCGGCGGCTTTTTTATGCCCGCGCCGCCGCGAGCGATTCCCGGCAGCGGCCCACGAAGTAGTTGCACGCCTCCGGGCAGAGGAGGGGGAGACCCTCCGCGCGGGCCGGGCCGCCGCTCCAGAGGCGCTGGCGCAGGCAGCCCGCGTCGCAGACCTCCTCGATCGTCCGCCGCGCCTGTTCCGGCGTCGCCGCGTGGAGCAGGCGGTACATCCCGGTCTGCCGCCGGGCGGTCTCCTCAAAGGGGGTGACGGGAAGCGCCCCGCCCAGCTCCGCGAAGGCCAGCGCCCCGGGGTAGAGGACGTTGAGCCACCGCGCCAGCGCGGGCGCGGCCAGGATGGGGGAGCGCCAGCCGCGCCGCAGCGTCGGCGCGCCGCGCAGGGGGCGGAAATTTCCGCCGTCGTCCGTCTTCACCGTCTCCCGCAGGGCGGCCAGATCGGCCAGGGGGGCGAGGGAGCCTTCCGCGGCGTCCCGGTCGTCGATGTGGCGGAGCGCGCCGCCCGCGATCCAGATCTGGCCCAGCTGTTGCGGGCCTTCCCCTAGCCGCGCCTCAAGCCACGCCGTGCCGCGCATCGAAATTCTCCACTTGGGCCAGGACCACCTCGGCGATCCGGGGATCGGTGCCGATCGCGCTGGCGTACCAGAGCGTCCGGCCGCCGATCGGGTGCGGGTTGCGGAAGCCGTGCTCCCGCACGTTCTCCGTCATCCCCAGGAGGACGGGGATGTCCTCGTAGGAATGGAGCCCGTCGGCGATGAAAAAGGGGACGGCGATGACGTGCGGCAGCGCCGTCGTCTCCCGCCAGTCCTTGATGAAGGGGGCCTGCTCCATGAAGGCCGCGTGGCACTCCGCGTAGGGGCCGCGTTCCCGGATGCGGGCGGCCTGCTCGTAGACCACCTTCGTCGAGTTGTCGTTCAGGCCCGTGCCGTGGCCGATGAGGAAGAGGGCGGTCCGCGCCGGATCGGGCGGCGCGCCCGCCGTCACCTCCGCCGCGCGCTCCAGGAGGACGCCGGTCATCGCTGGGTGGAGGCCCACCGGCTCGCAGTAATAGATCTCCTGCTCCCCCCGGCGGGTGACGGGGCCGGAGAGGCCCAGCTCCCGGGGGATCACCTCCTCCGTGAAATAGCCGGAGCTGATGAAGTCGGGCACCACGTAGACGCGGGGCGCGTCGACCCCCTCTAATACGTGGCGGAAGTTTGGCTCCTCCTTCCAGAAGCACTCGTGCACTTCCGCGAAGAGGCCGCTTTCCCGCAGCAGGTCGGCGTGGCGGTAGGTCGGCCCTGCTGGAGTCGGCGTTGACGGTGGAGCCGTGCCCGGCGAGGACCAGGGCGGTGTCGGGGCGGGGGCGCGGCATGAGGGAGGGATTCTAGAATGCGGCGGGCCCTTTGAAAAGAGCCCCGGCTTGCGAAACTTGCCAAAAGGCCCCTTTTGGCGTTTTGTTGAGGGCCCACCTATGATCGTCACCACCGCGCAGCTCTTCAAGGTCGCCTACGGCAAGTTCGCCATCGGCGCCTACAACGTGAACAACATGGAGCAGATCCTCGGCCTCTTCAAAGGCTGTTCCGACTCCAAGGCCCCCTTCATCATCCAGCTTTCCAAGGGCGCGCGGAAATACGCCGACAAGCGCATGCTTGAGGCCCTCATCCGCACCGCCTCGGAGATGTATCCGGAGAACATCTTCGCCGTCCACCTCGACCACGGCGACGAGGAGACCTGCTACGACTGCATCGATTCCGGCTTCTACAGCTCGGTCATGATCGACGCCTCCCATGAGGACTTCGCGCACCAACGTCGCCATCACCAAGCGCGTCGTGGAGCGGGCCCACGCCAAGGGCCTGAGCGTCGAGGCGGAGCTGGGCAAGCTCGGCGGCGTCGAGGAGGACATCAAGGTCGACGAGGGCCACGCCTGCCTGACCGACCCCACGGAAGCCGTCGAGTTCGTGAAGCAGACCGGCTGCGATTCCCTGGCCGCCGCGATCGGCACCAGCCACGGCGCCTACAAGTTCAAGGGGCACCAGTCCCTCCACTTCGACGTGATCAAGGAGATCCAGGAGAAGATTCCCGGCACCCCCATCGTCATGCACGGCAGCTCCAGCGTCCCCGCGGAGGAGGTCCGCCGGATCAACGCCGCCGGCGGCAAGCTCGACCCGAGCGCCTGCGGCGTCGACGAGAACGAGTACCTGCCCGCCGCCAAGCTGGGCGTGACCAAGATCAACATCGACACGGACGGCCGCCTGGTCTGGACCCGCGTTCACCGCGAATACTTCCGCGACCACGCGGACGCACTTCGACTTCCGTCCCCCCGGCAAGACCTTCGTCGAGGAATACGCCAAGTTCATCGCGCACAAGAATGAAAAGCTCGGCGCCGCCGGGACGCTCGAGACGGTGCGCGCCTCGCTGAAGAAGTAAGGCTCCCCCGCCGGAACACGAAAAAAGCCCGCCCGCGGAAAACGCGGCGCGGGCTTTTTTCTGTTCGGGATCAGTCCTGGGAAGCGGCCACGGCGCTGGCCTTCAGGACGTGGACGGCGGGCGCGCCGGGGGCGGGCTGGGCGCCGCGGGCCACGGCCACGGGCATCCGTTCCGGCCGCTCGCCGACGGGGAAGGCGAAGGTCAGGGTCTTGCCCCCGCGGTCGACGACGACGCTCATCTCCTCCCCCACGCGGGAAAAGAAGGAGGCGTCGATCACGTCGCACGGGTGGCGCATGGCGCGGCCGTCGATCTTCAGCACGGTGTCCCCCGGCTCCAGGCCGCTGGCGGCGGCGGGCGTGCCGGTGAAGATCTGGGCGATGCGGACGCCGTCGGCCCCCGGATCGACGCCGACGCCGACCCAGCCGTGCAGGACGCGTCCGTGGAGGCGCAGGTCCTCCGCCACCTTGCCCAGGGCGGCGGCGGGCAGGGCGTAGGTGGTCTTCCGCTCGTCGGCGGAGACGACCATCATGCCCAGGACGTTCCCCTTGCCGTCCAAAACCGGCCCGCCGAGCTGCCCGGGGGCGACGGCCAGGGTGGTGCGCAGGTGGCTGGTGGCGAAGAAGCGGCCCAGGCACTGGCTGTCGCACCCCGTCACCATGCCGAAGAGGGGCGCGGCGGGGAGGTCGAAGGGGAAGCCCGCGCCGACGACCGGCGTGGCGGGCTTGACGGCGGCCGCGTCGGCGGCGACCGGCAGGGTCAGGTAGGGGTGGCTGCCCGCCACCTTCAGCACGGCCACGCCGGTGCGCGGGTCGACGCCGACGATCGCGGCGGGGAGAACCTTGCCGCCCGTCTCGACGGTGACGGCGGGCTTGTCCGCGGGAAAGGGGGCCTGCGGCGGCAGGAGAAGGGAGGCGGTGGTGAGCAGCGTGCCGTCCCCGTCGATGAAGAAGCCGGTGCCCGCGGTGCGGAAGCTTTCCTGCTGCGCGCGGACGAGGGCCAGGGCGGGCTTGGCGGAGGCGAAGACCTTGTCCACCTGGGTGCCGATGGCGTCGAAGACGGAGGCGGGCGCGTTCTGGCCCCGCGCGGCGGCGGTGGCCAGGAGGAAGAGGCCGAGGAGCCTAGAAAGAGACGATCTCATCGGCGGAAGCCGGGACGCCGGCCAGGACGAAGAGTTCCGGGGCGGCGGGCGTGGCGTGGGCGGGCAGGGGCTGGCCCGGATGCTGAGCCAGGGCGGGCGGGCTCCCCTGCGGCAGGCCGACGGCCAGCCAGGCGGCGGCGGCGAAGGCGGCGAGGGCCAGCACGGCCAGGACGGCGCGCAGGCGGGCCCCTTCCGGCCAGAGGAACCGCTCAAAGGCCTCGGCCACGCGGCGGCGCAGTGGCCTGGCGCAGGGAGGTCTTTTCCATCGCGGCGCGGTGGAGGCGGCGGTGGAGCCGGGGCAGGACGGAGGCGGTGCGGGAATACATCTCCCGGCGCGCGCGCAGGAGGATGGCGAGGGAGGGGTCGATCTGCGACATAGGGAACAGGCCGTGGGAAAGCGGGTGAAAGCCGGGACCGGGGGCCCCTTATTTATAGTTTTTCAGGAGCTGTTGCAATTGTTTGTGCGCGTAATGAAGCCGGGAACGCACCGTCCCCTCCGAGCAGCCCATGATCCGCGCGATTTCCGCATGCGCCACCCCCTGGATATCGAACAGCGTGACGACCATCCTGTGATCTTCAGACAAGAGCCGGAGGCATTCGTTCAATTTATTTTGCAGTTCCTGGTTTCCGAGTTGGCGCAGGACGTCGGACGCCGGGTTCTTGTCGATGAAGTGGAAGTTCTCCTGCAGGTCGTCGTCCCCGTCGGGCGGGGGCGGCAGGATGGCCGGACGGCGGCGCAGGCGGCGCAGCGCGTTGTAGGCGGTGTTCTTGGCGATGCGGTAGAGCCAGGTGGAAAATTGGGCCTGCCCGCGGAAGTGGGCGATGGAGCGGAAGGCTTTGAAGAAGGTCTCGATGGCGGCGTCTTCCGCCTCCTCGTGGTTGAGGAGGATGCCGTAGAGCAGCGCCTTGATGCGGCCCTCGTAGCGGAGGACCAGCTGGTCGAACGCGCCGGGATCGCCCGCCTGGGTCTGGCGGACCAGTTCCTGGTCGCTCCATTCCCCGGAGTCGCGCCCGCTCATGTCAGCGCGGCGGCGGCGCGGCCCACGGAGGCGGCGATGGCGGCCAGGCTTTCCCGCGCGGCGGAAGGGGGCAGGACGGCCAGCGCCTCGGCGGCGGCGGCCAGGTGCTTGTCCAGAAAGGCGAGGGACTTGGCGAGCATCCCGCGCTCCCGCGCCTGGGCGACGAGGGCGGCGCGTTCCGCCGGGGTGCCGTGGAGGAGGGCTTGGGCGGCCGCCTCCCGCTCCGCGCCGGAGAGGGCCTGGAGAAGGTAGAGGAAGGGAAGGGTCAGCTTGCCGCGCTCCAGGTCGGTGCCCAGGGTCTTGCCCGCCTCCTCCTCGCGGCCGAGGAGGTCGAGGCAGTCGTCGTAGATCTGGTAGGCCACGCCCAGGGCCTCGCCGTAGCGGCCCAGCGCGTCGCACGCGGCGGCGGGCGCGCCGGAGAGGCGCCCGGCCAGCAGGCAGGCCACGCGGAAAAGCTCCGCCGTCTTCATGCGCAGGATGCGGAGGTAGTCTTCCAGGGAGAGGTCCAGGTCGAAGCGGCGGCGCGTCTGCAGGATCTCGCCGGTGCAGACCTCGCAGACGGCGCTGGAGATTTCCTGGCTCACTTCCTGGGAAAAGCGGCGGGCGCAGAGGCGCAGGGCGTGGGAAAAGAGGCAGTCGCCCAGGAGGACGGCCAGGTCGGGGCCCCAGCGGAGGGAGGCGGTGGGCCGCCCCCGGCGCTGTTCGGCGCCGTCCATGATGTCGTCGTGGACCAGGGTGGCCAGGTGGATCATTTCCATGACCATGGCCAGGTCGACGTGGAGGGCGTCGGGCGCGCCGTCGGGCCGGGTGGCGGCCCCGGAAAGGAGGGCCAGGACGGGGCGCAGACGCTTGCCTTGGCTGTCGAGGGCGTATTCCAGGAAGGGGGCGATGCCGGGATCGAACTCCGCCGCCTGGGCGTGGAGCCGCGCGTCGAGCTCCCGCAGCGCCCCGGCGACGGGCGCGACGGCCGCCGCCCAATCGGCCCCGGCCGCTTGGAGCGGCGGCGTGGCGGGGGGGACGGTGGCGGTCATGGAGGCGGACATCATAGTCCCTTCGGGGCGGGGGGCAAGCGGGCGTTTCCCCTTGCCCGAAAGAGAGGGAGCGCCGATAACTCCACTCCGCCAACCGGGCCTAAAGCGATGATCCGATTCCGACAGGGCGCCGCCCTTCTCCTCCTCCTCTGCCTGGCCGCCTGCGGGCGGGACCGGGACACTCTCCGCACAGGCGGAAACTCTGGCCAAGGCGGGGGACATGCGCCAGGCCTTCGCCCTTCTCCAGGACGGCGTGGCCCGCGACCCGGGCAGCAAGGCGCTGCGCCGGGCCCAGGTCCGCCTCCTCCTCCGGGCGGGCCGGATCGACCTGGCCTGCCTCTGCTACCGCCAGCTGGCGGCGCCCGCCGGACTCTCCCCAAGCGACCCCGTCCTGCGCGACGCGCTGGACGACCGGGACCCGGCCCTCCGCGCCGCCGCCGCGCAGGCTCTGGGCCTTGTCGGCGCGGCCGACGCGCGGGAGGGTTTGGAAAAGTCCCTCCGGCGGGACAAGGACCAGGAGGTGCGGCGCGCCGCCGCCGCCGCCCTGGGAGAGCTGCGCCAGCCCGCCGCCGCCCCGGCCCTGGTCGAGGGGCTGAAGGATCCGTGGTGGTTCACCCGCTCGGAGGCGGCCCTGGCCCTCGGCAAGCTGGGGGACGCGCGCGCGGTCGAGCCCCTCTTCGGCGCGCTGCACGATCCGGATGCCGCCGTCCGCCACGCGGCGGAAGGGGCGCTGGCCCTCCTGGTCTCCTCCGCCGGAGCCGATCCGTATGTCCGCGCCCTGCAAAGCGGCGACCCGGCCCGCGCGCGCGCCGCCGCGCTGGCCCTGGCGGCGGTGCAGGACCGCCGCGCCACGCCGGCCCTCGTCGGCTTCCTCGCCTCGCCGGACGCGGGGCTCCGCCAGGACGCGCTGCGCGCCCTGGGCGCGGCGCGGGACCCGGAGGCGCTGCCGTCCGTCCGCAAGGCGCTGGCCGATCCCGAGCTGAAGGTGCGCGGGGAGGCGGTGCTGGCGCTCTTTTCCCTCCGCGACCCGCAGGCGGCGCCCGCCCTGCGGGCGATGGCCGCCAACCCGCAGGAGGACGCGCGCCTGCGCGATTTCGCGGGGAAGGTGGCCGCCAAAATGCAAAACGCGCCCCCGGGTCCGGGCCAGCATTAAGCCGGCGCGGGAGGGGCGCGTTTTTTTCGGCGAACGGAAGGCGCGAAGGCCTACTGCTGCTCTTGCGGGTGGAATTCCGGCGGGCGGCCCGGGGCGGGGCCGGCCTCGTTGCTGGCGGTGATCATCAGCTCGATCGCGCGGCGAAAATCCTCCAGGCCGGGGGCCGGGATGATGATGGTGTCCCGGCGGCCGCGGACATCCTCGGTGATGCGGAGGAAGCGCCCCCGGTCGTTTTCCTTCAGGTCGAACAGGAAGGTCTTGCGTTCGACTTCGATCTTGCCGTTCTTCAGCGTGCGTGCGGATGCGTCCATAAAAATTCTTCGGCTCAACGAAAGAGCGAACATTTCAACGTAATGTCCGGCCTATTTTTGTCAAACCGCGCGCCGGTCAATTTTTGGTTCACTTTTAGGTTTATCTAAAGTGCCTGTTACTGCCCTGTTCATCGTCCGAATGGTTTGCTAGCTTCCGTCCGTGCGGACGCGCTTGAACCGGCTTCAGTATTTCCTGCTCCTTTCCCTGCTGGTCCACCTTGTCACCGCCTTCGTTTGGACCGATCCGAACATCCGGCGTTTGCTGCTGCTGGTGCGGCCCAAGCCGATCACGCCGCCCGCGCCGCCTTCCCTGGCCCTCACGCTCAATCCCTCCTCCTTCGTCCCCACGCTGCCCTCCCAGGCGGCGGACAAGCCGGACCCGCGCACCGTGCTGGAGTCCGACCGCAACACGCTGCTGAAGAGCGGCGCGCCGCCGAAGGACCCGAACAGCAGCCTGCCCAGCATGGCGGGCGCGCATCGCGGCGGCCTGGTCTACCACGACTCGCCGAACAGCCCGCAGATCCGCTCCCAGGAGTCGGAGGCCGCCCCCGCCACGCAGGCGCAGCCGACGCCCGCCGCGCCGAAGGCCGCCCCGCAGCCGACGAAGACGCCGCCCCAGCCGCAGGCGCAGCCCGCGGGCGCGAAGAGCGCGCCGGACGTGCCGCCCTCCCCGGACGCGGTGCCGCTTTTCCCCGCTCCGAACGACGCGAAGACCAAGGCGGAGAAGGAGACGCCGCAGCCCGCCACGCCGCCCCAGCCGCAGGTGCAGCCCGCCGTCCAGTCCCCGCCGCCGTCCAGCGCCAGCTTCAGCCAGCAGCGGAGCGAGGTGGTGGGCGGCGGGGCCCTGGGCGATCCCTCCCCCGCGTCGAAGGAAACGGAGATGGGCCGCTACAAGGCCAAGCTCTACCGGATGATCGGCTCCCGCTGGTATCTGAGCGTGGAGCGGAACATGACGCTCCTGGCCATCGGGGAGGTCCACATAAAATTCTACGTCCAGGCCAACGGGGTCATCAGCAACGTCTCCGTCAGCGCGGAGAGCGGGCGGGTCGACATCCTGCGGAGCATCTCCCTGAAGGCGGTCGCCGAGTCCTACGGGGAACCCTTCACCGACAACCTCAAGCAGCAGCTCGGGGACGGTTTCTGGGACGACATCACCTTTACGATTTATTGAGGTCGTCCGCGTGGCGGCGCCGCGTGCGGACGTGGTCGAGGGCGCACTCCAGCCCGTGCCGGGCGAAGGCGGCGAAGGCCTCGGGAAAACGGCGGCGGTCCTCCTCCACTTCCCGGCGGCCCTTCCAATGGGAAAGCGCCTTGAACGCGGCGGCGGCGGGGACTTCCCACGCCACGCGCTTCCAGTCGTGGTGGCGGCCGTCGGCCACGGCGCTGCCCAGCATGTACCAAAAGGAGGCGGCCAGGCCGGTGGAGGTGTTGAACTCCCGCCGCACATAGTCGGCGACGGGCGCGGAAACGGCCCGCCAGACGTGGCGCAGCCGCGCGCCGGAAGGGGAGGGGGCCGGCGCGATCATGAGGGGAAAGGGGGGCCTAGCGGCGGCGTTCCTCGACGGGTGTCGGGAAACGGAAGGCGGCCGCCTCGGCGGCCTTGCGGGCCCCGTCCAGGTCGAGGCCCTTTTTCTCCGCGTAGCTGACGACCTTGTTGGTCACGACGATGAGGCCCACGGAAAGGAGCCCCGCGGCGGCGGCCTGGACGGGGTGGTGGGTCACCCCTTTGTCCAGGGCCATGGCTCCGGTGAAGAGGCCGGTCACGCTGGAGGAAACCTGCGCGGCGCGGAGGAGCGGTTGTTCCAAGCTGGGGTGGCGTTCCCAGATTCCTTTCAGGTTCGGCGTCTTCATCGTACCGGTAATTCGGCTATTTATGGGGACCGCCCCCCCAAAAAACCTCGTCAGGGGCCGGTCCGCCAGATAAATCTGGGGTTTTCCCATGTCCTTTTCAGGAGAAATCAACTCGATTGCCCAGTTCTTTTCGCGCGGCGGCGTCTTCATGCTGCCGATCATCTTCGCCTCCATCCTTTCCCTGGCGGTCA
Organism: Verrucomicrobium sp.; assembly: GCA_028283855.1. Lineage (NCBI taxonomy): Bacteria > Pseudomonadati > Verrucomicrobiota > Verrucomicrobiia > Verrucomicrobiales > Verrucomicrobiaceae > Verrucomicrobium > Verrucomicrobium sp. The sequence continues at coordinate 627,685 of JAPWJX010000003.1, forward strand.
TCCTGGAGCGGGCGTTCGCCCTCCGGCGCAGCCTGGTGATCAACCCCCGGCTGGCCGACGCCATCGAGACCCTCCGCCACGGCCAGAGCACGGTGGAGATCGAGGGGCTCCTCATCGAGGGGGGTGACCGCACCGTCCTGGACCGCCTTGTCCGCCTGGCCCTCTTCAACCTGCCGTGGTCGAAGGTCGACAACGCCGAGGCCCTGCAGACCCGCGCCCGCTCGGAGCTGGTCCGGCTGGAGCGCGGCCTGGTGATTCTGGAAGTCTGCGTCGGCATCGGGCCGCTCCTGGGCCTGTTGGGCACCGTCTCCGGCCTCATCGTCATCTTCGGCAACGTGGGCGACCAGCAGATCGCCAGCCAGGGCGTCGCCATCGCGCGCGGCATCTCGGAGGCGCTGAACACCACCGTGGCGGGCCTCCTCGTCGCCATCCCGGCCCTGGTCGCCTTCAGCATCTACAGCCGCCGGGTGGAAAACTACGCCGTCGAGCTGGAGGGCTACGCCGCCGACCTCCTGGCGAAGGTCTACACCCAGTCCGCCGAAGCCGAGCCGGCCTCCGCTTCCTAAAGGAGGCCCTTTCCCCGCATGCGGTTCCGCAACTACAAGACCCGCCGCACGCCCCTCATCAACGTCGTCTCGTTGATCGACATCCTCTGCATCGTCCTCATCTTCTTCATCGTCACCACCGACGTTCAAGAGGGAGGAGCCGCAGATCAAGCTCGACCTGCCCAAGTCGACCACCGCCAAGGCCGCCCAGCAGACCACGCCGGAAATCATCACCGTGACGGAGGACGAGAAGGTCTACCTGGGCGACCAGCCCGTCGATCCCGCCGCGCTGGGCACCCTCCTTAAGAGCCGCATGGCCCAGGACCCCACGGCCAAGTTCGCCCTCAAGGCGAGCAAGCGCGCCCCCTTCGAGGTCGTCGTCCGCGTCATGGACGCGGTGAAAACCGCCGGCATCGCCGAGCTGCCCACCTTCACGGCCGAGACGGCGGCCGCCGCCCCATGATCCTCCCTCTCGTCCACTATCCCGATCCCGTCCTGCGGGAGAAGGGCAAGCCGGTCGAGAAGTTCGACGCGAAGCTCCACGCCCTCATTGGGGACATGCTGGAGACGATGGAGGCCTCCGGCGGCGTCGGCCTGGCGGCGCAGCAGATCGGCCGCGCGCTCCAGCTGGCCGTCGTCGACGTGGCGGGCATCGACGACGAGGACCGTCCCAGCGGCCTCCTCATCGAGGGCAAGGCGGTCGACGTCGAGGAGCACATGCCCCTCTTTCTCATCAACCCGCTTTTGGAAAAGACGAAGGCGAAGGTCGACAGCGGCGAGGGGTGCCTCAGCTTCCCCGGCCTCCGCGTCGAGGTGCCGCGCAGCCGCCGCGTCGTCCTCTCCACCCACCTGGCCGACGGGACGCCCGTGAAGATGGAGGCGACCGGCTTTTTGGCCATCGTCATCCAGCACGAGTACGACCATCTCCAGGGGAAGCTCTTCATCGACTACCTCTCCGCCGAGGCGCGCGCCGCCATCAAGCCGGAGCTGGAGGCGCTGGAGGCGGCTTACGCCCCCTCGGGGGAAGCCTAGGTCGTGTTAACGAACCGGAAGGGGTCGCGTTGCGTCTAAAAAGCCTTCCATCAAGGCGAGAGGCCGCGCGGTGTGTCCACAGCGACACATAAGTGGCCGAGCAACGCGGATGGAAGGCTTTTTAGACGCAACCCTCCGGGCCGGGGTCCCTTGCCCCGCCCCCGTCGTTGCTCGACTCCTTATGGATTCGTTGAATCCACCGCGTCGCTCGCGCCTAGGGAGCGGGGCAAAGCCCCGCCGGCGCGGCCCCTTCCGGTTCGTTAACACGACCTAACTCCAGCGCAAGTAGCGGCGGGGCAGCCGCTCCGCCAGCCGGGTGACGATCTCGTAGGAAATCGTCCCCGCCTTCTCCGCCAGCTCCCGGGCGGCGATCTCCTCCCCGTCCTGCCGCCCCAGCAGCACCGCCGCGTCGCCGGAGCGCGCGCCGGGCGCGCCGGAAACGTCCACGATGATCTGGTCCATCGTCACCCGCCCGCGCACCGGGCAGCGGACGCCGCGCACCAGCACGTCGGCCCGGTTGGAAAGGGCGCGCGGGTAGCCGTCGCCGTAGCCCGCCGCCACCACCGCCAGCGTCTGCGGGCGGGGGAGCCGGTACGTCGCCCCGTAGCTGATCGTGCGGCCCGCCGGGAGGCGGCGGACCAGGGTCAGCCGGGCTTTCAGGGAAAGGACGGGGCGGAGGAGCGGCTCGTCCTCCGGCCGGGGGCCCAGGCCGTAGAGGGCCAGGCCGGGGCGGACCCAGTCGCCGTGGCGGCCGCCGTCCGTCGCCGCGCCGGAAAGGAGGGCCGCGCTGTTCTCCAGATGCCAGGGAATCTCCGGGAAGGCGGCGCGCCAGGCGTGAAAGACGCGGGCTTGCCGCCGGGTGAAGGCGGGATCGTCGTCCGCCGCCGCGCAATGGCTGCACAGGCCGCCGATGCGCAGGCCGGGGAGACGGAGGACGGCGCGGAGCGCGGCCACGGCCTCCTCCGGCGGCAGGCCCAGGCGGCCCATGCCGGTGTCGACCTTGAAGTGGGCTTCCGCCGTCCGCCCCAGCTTCCGCGCGGCGGCGGCCAGCCAGCGGGCCTCCTGCACGGTGGAGAGGGTGGGCCATCCGCGCAGGGAGACGATCTCCTCCATCTCCTCCTTCTGCGCGGCGGAGAGGAGCAGCACGGGCCGGACCCAGCCGCGCCCCCGGCGCAGCGCGCGCAGCTCGTCCACGTCGGCCACGCCGCAGGCGGCGACGGGGCTCGCGGCGGCGGCCAGCTCCCGCGCCACGGGCAGGAGGCCGTGGCCGTAGGCGTTGGCCTTCACGGCGGCGACGATCCGCGCGCCGTCCGCCCGCTTGTGCAGGAAGGAAAGGTTGTGGCGCAGGGCGGCCCCGTCGACCTCGATCCAGGTGCGCAGGGGCGCCTTCACGCGGCCTCCCGCAGGTAGATGGGCTCCAGGGCGCCGCTCCATTCCGGGGCGTCGTCCGGCAGGGAAAGGAAGTCGGCGGCGCGGGGGACGGCCCGTTCCGGGATCCCCTCCAGCGGATCGGCGCTCACCGCCAGGGTCAGTTTGGAGAGGAGGACGTCGACCTCCCCGCGCGGAACCAGGAAGGCGGGCTTTTCCAGGTTCCCGTTGGCGTAAATCGTGCAGTAGTAGTCGCCGCGCCGCGCGTCGGCGAAGACGCCCAGGCGCGTCACGTGGGACAGCCGCCGCCCGACGGAGGCGGTGCTGGCCACGCCCCGGACGGGCACGCGGCCGGGCAGCGCCAGGCCCTGCGCGGCGGCCAGCGCCACGCGGACGCCGGAGAAGGAGCCCGGCCCCAGGCCGACGACGATCCGCTCCGGCGGGCGCGCCTTGAGATCGAGGGCCTCGAGCGCGGCGAAGAGGGCCACGGAGGGGCGCCCCTTGCCGGGCTGCGCGCCGTCGTCGCTCCACCGCTCCTCGCGCAGGACGCGGACGCCGTCGCCCAGGGCGGCGGAGCCTTCCCGCGCGGAAGTCTCGATGGCCAGCGTGATCATAGGCGGAAGAGGCGGCGCGCGCCGTCGGGGAGGAGGTCCATTTGCCAGTGTTCCGTTTCCGGAGGCAGGTAGGGGAGGGCCAGTGCGGGCCATTCGATCGCGATCACCCCTTCCCCGACGTAGTCTTCCAGCCCCAGCCCGCGGACTTCCTCCGCGTGGGCCAGCCGGTAGAGGTCCAGGTGGTAGAGGGGGAAGCGGCCGCCCAGATATTCGTGGAGGAGGGAGAAGGTGGGGCTGGTCACCTCCCCGGAAAAGCCGAGGCCCGCGGCGAGGCCGCGCGCCAGCTCCGTCTTCCCCGCGCCGACGGGGCCGTGGAGGGCGAAAACCTCGCTCCCCTTGCAGCGGGCCGCCCAGGCCGCGCCCGCGGCGCGCGCCGCCGCGGCGTCAGGCAAAATGATCGAATCCATGGCCGAGGGTGCGCGGGGATTGCCCCCGTCCGGGCGCGGTCAGCGCGCCGATGCGGCAGGGGGCGTGGGGAAAGGGCCACCGTTCCAAGCGCGCGCGGAGACGCGGCGGGGCGGCGAAGAGCAGCTCGTAATCCTCCCCGGCCTGGAGGGCCTGGGCGGGCGTGGCGCCGGAGGCGGCGGCCCGGGCCAGGAGCGCGGGGTCCAGGCGGAAGCCGCAGCGGGAGGCCTGGGCCAGCCGGGGAAGGTCGGCGGCCAGCCCGTCGCTCAAGTCCATCATGGCGTGCGCGGCGCGGTTCCGGGCCAGCCAGGCGCCTTCCTTCAGCCGGGGGGTGAAACGGAGGTGGTGGTTTTTCCCCGCGCGGGTGGCGTTGCGGCCCAGGGGGCCGGTGACCCAGAGGTCGTCGCCCGGCTTGCCGCCGGAGCGCAGGACGGGCGCGGCCGCGCAGAGGCCCAGAAGGGAAATGGAGAGGAGGAGGCGCGGCGCGCGCGTCGTCTCCCCGCCGACGAGGGCGACGCCGCATTCCTCCGCCAGGGCGGAGAGCCCTTTATAGAGCCCGGCGACGCGCGCGGCGGCGGTCCGGGGCGGCAGCGCCAGGGTGACGAGGGCGTGGGTCGGCCTGCCGCCCATCGCGGCCACGTCGCTCACCGCGCGGGCCAGCGCCTTGCGCCCGGCCAGCGGCGCGGGCGTGGCGGGGAGGAAGTGGACGCCCTCCACCACGGCGTCGGTCTTGAAGAGGAGGGTTTTTCCGCCCAGGCGGAGGACGGCGCAGTCGTCCCCGGGGCCGACGCGGACGTCCCCGCCCGTTTTCCAGGAGCGGGTCAGCAGGGGGATGAGGCGGTCTTCGGCGGGGAGCGGGCTCACAGGGTGGTATGGCCGGAGAGAAGGATGAGGACGGTGGAGAGATTGAACCAAAAGTGGACGGCGATGCAAAGGAGGAGGGAGCCCGACCACTCGTGAACGAGGGCCAGGACGAGGCCGATGGCGGCCAGCGGCAGGAAGGTGAGGGCGTGGGCGTGGAGCGCGGCGAAGCAAAGGGCGGAGAGGAGGCCGCCGGCGATCGCGCCGCGCCGTTCCCCCAGCGCGGCGAAGCGGGCCTTGAAGAGGGCCTGCAGGAAGCCGCGGAAGAAGACCTCCTCCGCCACCGGGGCCAGGACCAGCGCGGCGAGGACGACGGGGACCAGCTGCCGCCAGCCGTGCGTGCCTAGGAAGAGGTCGACGGCGGGCTCCAGAGGCGTTTTCCAGTGGAAGGCCTGGAAGAGGGCGCCCATGGCGCCGGAGAAGAGCTGGAGCGGCAGGGAGATGACGGCGGCGATCCAGAGGCCCAGGCCCAGGGCGGCGGCGGGGGAGAGGTCGCCCCAGCCGAGGCCGAGCCGCGCGCGCAGCCCCGGCATCCCCTCCCGGTAGACCCAGAGGAGGAGGACGCCCGCCAGCGCGGTGCCGCTGAACCAGAAGCCGCCCAGGAGGACCGCCCCGGCCAGGAGGAAGACGAAGAAGCCGAGGAGGTCGGCCGCGGGAGGGTCGAAGGGGCGGACGCCGCCGGTCCGCACGGGGCGGCCCCGCAGGAAGCGGCCCAGCGCCCACGCGGCCAGGCAGGTCAGCGCCCCCCAGACGGGAAGGAGCCAGGCGGGCAGGGCGACGTCGTCCACGCGGAGGCCCTAGTAACCGACGGCGGATGCGGGCAGGTAGTAGAACTTCCCGCTGCGCAGCGGCAGGGCGGCGGGTGTGGCGGCGCCGGGCAGCTCCACCTTCAGGTGGCCGATGGGGGAGGCCAGGAGGCCCTTCACCAGGCGGCCGTAGTTGACCGGCGGGACGTACTGGACCAGGCGGGCTTTCTGGAGCTTGCAGAGTTCCTGCTCCTTCTTCACGGCGTCCTCGAAGTAGCCGAGGCCGTCGACCAGGCCCGCGTCCTTCGCCTGCGCGCCGGAGAGGACGCGCCCGTCGGCGATGCCCGCGCGGAGCTTGGCCTCGTCGAGCTTGCGCTCCTTCGCCACCAGGCCGACGAAGCGGCTGTAGGTCTCGTTGATGAGCCCCTGGACGTAGGCGAGCTCCTCCGGCGTGGCCGGGCGGAAGGGGGAGAGGAGGTCCTTCATCTTGCCGGACTTGATGACCAGCGCGCGGACGCCGATCTTCCCCAGGAGGTCGCCCACGTTGAAGGTCTCCAGGATGACGCCGATCGAGCCGGTGAGGGAGAGGGGGTTGGCCATCAGGTAGGTGCCGCCCAGCGCGCTGTAATAGCCGCCGGAGGCCGCGATCGACTCCATGTAGACGGTGACCGGCTTGCCCCCGTCGCGCAGGGAGGAGATGTAGTGGTAGATCTCGTCGCTGGCCGTCACCTCGCCGCCGGGGGAGTCGATGCGGAGGACCACGCCCTTCACGTCGCGGTCGCGGGCGGCCTGCTCCACCTGCAGGCGGATGTCGTCGACCAGGTCGGCGCCGTAGTCGCCGCTGCCGGCGGAGTCGATCAGGCCGCGCAGGTCGATGAGGACGATCTTGTCGGAGGCGCTTGCCGCGCCGGAGACGTAATCCTCGTCGAAGGTGACCGGGCCGCTCACGCCGCGGCCCTTCATCTTGTTGGCGATGAAAAGGATGACATTCACGACCAGGCTCACCGCGAGGAGCAGGACGAGCAGGATGCCGAGACAGCCGGAGGACTTGCGCATAGAGACGTCCACCGTAGCCGACCGATTGGCCATCGCGCAAGGGCCGGGCCACCTGGGAGGGGGATCCAAGGGGGGACGCCGGCCCCCCCTTGCGTCTGTAAAATCTCCGTCCACCGGGCGGCGCGTGGACGCTGGCGCGGAAAATGGGAGTCCCTCCGGCGGCCTCCTGCCCTGGGATGTGGCTTAGGGCCGCCCGGCTCCGTTCCGGCTCGGTTGAGTGCGTCGGGGCTTTTCCTCGGAATGAGTGTCGTCCTTCCGGCCTCCTCTTCGCCCGGCGGGCCGCTCGCCCGGCGGGCCCCGACCCGCAGACCGGAGACAGAATGGGGCGCCGCTCTCACGCCCCAGGACAGGACGTGACCCAAGGGCCCAACTTTAACGCGCCAGCGCCAGCGCGCCGCCCGGTGGACGGAGGTTTCACAGACGCAAGGGGGGCGCAGCCCCCCTTGGATCCCCGCCCCTTTCGGGCGGCGTTCAGCCGCCCGAAAGGGAGAGCCGCGGCGCCGTCTCCGGCGTCCACGGGTTCTCCCGGAAATCGGAAACGGCCAATCGCGCCCGGTACCGCGCGCAGAGTTCCAGCGCATCGCCCAGCGCGAAGTCGTGGTGCACCGCCGGGTACCGCCGCAGGTTCGCCTCGGCCAGGGCGAAGAGGTTGCCCGCCGGCTTGAGCCGCCCCTTCTTCAGATGGACGAAGGCCCCGGCCAGCTGGATCAGCCCCTTGTAGAAGTCCCCGTCCGGCTGGCGGCGGCGGGGGAGCCAGAGGGCTTCCAGGACGTCGTGGGCCTCGTAATAAAGCTGCTGGTTGAAGCAGGCGAAATAGCCGGAGTAATGCGGGTCGTGGCCGGGATCGGCCTCCCCGCATGCGGCGAGCAGCTCGGCGACTCGGTCCGACTTGCTCAAGCCAGCTTGTTCTCCTTGAGGAAGGCCTCCAGCTCCTCCCCGCCGAAGTCGGCCAGGAGGTGGTCCTCCCATTCCAGGGTGGGGGCTTTCGTCTGGCCGGAAATTTCCTGCATCCGCTTGAAGGCCTGGCGGTCCCGGAGGACGTCGACCCGGTCATAGGAAATATGGTGGCGGTTCAGGACTTCCTCCGCCTCGGTGCACCAGGGGCAGCCGGTCTTCACGTACAAAGTGGGCATGGGGGTACCCTACGCCCAAAACGAAAATTTGTCGAAAAGCGCGCGACTTTTTCCAAACGCCCCGGTTAAATCCCGACCTATGCGCAAGCTCTCCCTGCTGATTGTCGCCGCGACCCTGGCCTCCTTCACCGGCCTGTCTCTGGCCCAGACCCCCGCTTCCAACGCCCCCGTCACTCCCGTGACGGAGCCCGCTCCCGCCGTCCAGGCGCCGGCCGACGCCACGCCGTCGAGCTCCACCGCCACCCCCTCGGCCCCCGCGCCGGCGGAAAACACCGCCACCAACGCCCCCGCCAAGACGGAGGCGGCGGCCAAGAAGACCACGGCCAAGAAGTCTTCCTCCTCCAAGAAGAAGGCCAAAAAGAAGAAGAAGGCCAAGAAGACCACGAAAACGACGAAGACGACCGAGTCTTCCCAGTAATCTTTCCCGAATCACCCGAAACAAAAAAACCCAGCGGCAAGGCGCCGCTGGGTTTTTTCGTGCCGGGATTTTCCTACGCCTCGTCGAACGGGTCGCCGAACTCGGTGCCCAGGTTGCGCGCCACGCGGATCGCGTCGGCGGGCAGGGGTTTTTTCTTTCCCAGGATGTCGGAGAGGGCGCGCAGCTGCATCTGCCCCTGGGCCTGGGCGACCATCACGCCGCTCTGTCCTTCCGTGAGGGCCAGGACGGCGCGTTCCCCCATCCGGCTGCCCAGCAGGCGGTCGAAGTGGGTGGGCACGCCGCCGCGCTGGACGTGGCCCAGGACAGTCAAACGCATTTCCTGACGAATGGGGCCTGCGTCGTGCAGGCGCTTCATCAGCTCCTCCCCGCTGCAGACGCCTTCCGCCACGATGATGACGCTGTTGTTGTGGTTGTGCTCGAAGCGGCGGGCCAGCTTTTCCAGGATGCGCGGGGCGTTGAGCTTGTACTCCGGGATGACGGCGATCTGGGAGCCGGTGGAGATCGTCGTCATGAGGGCCAGGTAGCCGCTGTCGCGGCCCATGACCTCCACGATGAAGCAGCGCCGGTGGCTGGCCGCCGTGGCGCGGATCATGTCGACGAGGTGGATGATGGTGTTCAGCGCCGTGTCGACGCCGATGCCCATGTCGGTCCCGTAGATGTCGTTGTCGATCGTGCCGGGAAGGCCGACGACGGGGAAGCCGAGCTGGTGGAGCTTCTGCGCGCCGGTCAGGGAGCCGTCCCCGCCGATGACGATGAGCCCCTCGATCCCCTGGCGGCGGAGCACCTCCACGGCGCGGCGCTGGCCCGCTTCCTCGCGGAATTCCAGGCAGCGGCTGGTTTGCAGGAAGGTTCCGGGATCGCGGTTTTTCCCGCTGACCTTCAGGGCGTCGAGGGGGACGAACTGCTCGTCAAAGATGCCCTGGTATCCATTCTGGATGCCCACGACTTCCAAGCCGAAGTTCAGGCCGGTGCGGGTGACGGAGGCGATGGCCGGGTTCATTCCCGGCGAGTCGCCGCCGGAGGTAAGGACGGCAAAGCGCTTCATTTACGTTATTTCGATCGTTTCGTGTTCGGTCAGGACGAGGTCCAAGGGGACATCATGCCCGGCGGCGGCGATTTCCGCAAGTTCCTGGCAGGAGAAGAAAAGGCCCGCCTTCAGGGCGCCCGGAGGCAGACCGGCCAGAAGCCGGTCGTACCAGCCGCCGCCGCGGCCCAGGCGGCGCAGCCGCCGGTCGAAGCCGACGCCGGGGACGGCGATGAGGGTGACGGTTTCCGGCGCGACGCGCGGCGCGGCGGCCGCGGGCTGGCGGAAGCGGTGGCCCTGCGCCGTGCGGGTCCACTCCCAGGCGGCGGGGTCGGCGGGGTTTTCCACCAGGGCCAGTTCTATGCCGCCTTCCGCAAGGCGCGGGTAGGCGGCGGGCCCGGGCGGCGGCCCGCAGTCCGGCTCCGCGCCGAAGGGGAGGAAGAGGGCCAGCCCCTCCCCCCGCGCGATCGCCGCCTGCCAGGCGGGCAGGGCGCGGAGGCGGGCGGCGATGGCGGCCGAGCCGCCGTCCCGCTCCGGCAGGGAGAGGGCGCGGAGGCGCTCCGCCAGTTCGGCCCGCTGGACGGCTTTGGCGCTCAAAAAATCTGGGGCATCCCCTCGAAGAGGAATTTGATCTGCTGGGTGATGCCGACCTTGGCGGCGGCGACGAGCAGGCGCTGCGCGGGCTCGTGCAGGGGCTCGTAGCTCATCCGGTAGGTGCCGAAGTGCATCGGGATCATCATTTGCGCCTGCAGGTCGCGGAAGGCCAGGACCGCCTGCTCCGGGCCGATGTGGACGTCCCGGCGGGAGGGCGGCTCGTACGCGCCGATGGGCATGAGGACGATCTCCGGCTTGAGCCGCTTGCCGATCTCCTTCAGCTCCGGGCAGTAGGCGGTGTCGCCGCAGTGGAAGATGGAGCGGCCCTGGTACTCCACGCAGAAGCCGCCGTACCCCCGGTGGCGGTCGGTGAGGACGCGCGCCCCCCAGTGCTTGGCCGGGGTGAAGGTGATCTTCAGGCCCCGGAACTGCCAGGAGTCCCACCAGTTCATCTCGTGCACTTTCTCGAAGCCGAGGTCGTGGACCAGGTTGGAGACGCCGGAGGGGACGACGATGGGCTGCCGCGCCGCCACCTGCCGTAGGGAGCGGCGGTTGAGGTGGTCGAAGTGGGCGTGGGTGACCAGGACCAGGTCGATGTTCGGCAGGTCCTGGATGGAGAGCCCGGCGTGGCGCAGGCGGCGGATGACGAGCATCCAGTTGGCCCAGTTCGGGTCGATGAGGATGTTGTGCTGCTCCGTCTGGATCAGGAAGGAGGCGTGGCCGATCCAGGTCAGGCAGACCTGGCCCTTGCCCACCTTCGGGAAGATCGGCTTGTGCTGCGTCCCCTGCTTGCGCATGAGGAGGGAGGGCAGGAGCACCTCCGTGATGAAGTTCTTTCCCCGGCCCGGGCGCGGCTTGCGCAGGGCGTCGATCTGCGCGCCGGTCTCGTCCCCCCGGAAGTGGGAGGCCGGATGGTGGTGCGGGGCGGAGGACATGGCTCCCTATTTCTTCGGGATGAAAAGCTTCTGGCCGACGTGGATCGATTCCGTGCGGGAGAGGTGGTTGGTGGCGCGGATGTCGGCCACCGTCACCTTCACGCCGTGGTCCTGGTAGGCGGCGGCGATGGCATGGAGCGTGTCCCCCTTGGAGACCACGTAGTCGTAGCCCTCCTCCGGCTTGTCGGGGGCGGAGGCCGGGGCGTCGGCGGCGGGCGTGGCGGCCTTGGCGGCCTTTTTCTTGGCGGGCTTCGGAGCGGGCGCGGGCGCGTCGGCGTCCTTTTTGGAGGAGGAATCGGCCACGATCTTGCCGACCTCCGCCAGGAGGACCTTCCGCTCCTCGGCGCGGGCGGCCTCCATCTTCTGCACTGTCTCCCGCAGGGAGGCGTTGTCGCCCTTCAGGGAGGCCAGGTCCCCCTGCGCGGCCTGGAGGGCGGCGCGGAGGTCGTCGACCTGCTGCTTGAGGGAGGTGAGCTGGGCGGTCTGGGAATCGGCGGCGGCCTGGAGGGCGGCGGTTTCGTCGGCGGCGCGCAGCAGGCGCTTCCGCTCGGCCTCGGCGTCCTGGGCGGCGCCGGGATCGACCTGGGCGGAGAGCAGGGGGGAAAGAGCGAGGAGTCCGGCGAGGGCCAGAAAAGACCATTTCATGAGGGGACCGTACTTTTAAGGGAAAACCGGGCCCAAGCAAGCTTGGCGCGGAATCTTCAATGGGGGTAATCTTTATTCATGAAACGGCTCCTGCTGCTCGCGCTCGTGTGGGGAACCGCCCTTTGTGGGCTGCGTGCGGAGGCCGTCTGGCTGACCGATTACGTCCAGGCGATCAACACCGCCCGCAAGGAACAGAAACCCCTCTTCATCGACTTCACCGGTTCCGATTGGTGCGGCTGGTGCGTCAAGTTCGACAAGGAGGTCCTCTCCACGCCGGAGTTTGAGGCCTACGCGCAGGATAAGCTGGTCCTCCTGCGGGCCGATTTCCCGCAGAAGCATCCCCTGCCGGTCGCCCTGACGCAGCAGAACCAAAGCCTGGCCCAAAAATACAAGGTCGACGGCTTTCCCACCCTCCTCCTCATCTCCCCGACGGAGAAGGTGCTGGCCCGCTTCGACGGCTACCAGGAGGGCGGCCCCCAGCCCTTTATCGAGCGGCTGAAGAAGGACGCCGGGTCGCCTTACCGGCCTTAGGCTTCGGCTTCCGGTCCAGCGTTTCCTTGAGGAAGGGCGCGGTCGGCGATCCCTGTGCCCGCGCCACCTCCTCCGGCGTGCCGGAGGCGATGATCTTTCCGCCCGCCGCGCCCGCTTCCGGGCCCAGCTCGATCAGGTGGTCGGCCTCCGCGATGACGTCGAGGTGGTGCTCGATGACGACGACGGTGTGGCCTGCCTCGACCAGCTCGTGCAGGACTTCCAGGAGGCGCTTCACGTCGGCCAGGTGGAGGCCGATCGTCGGTTCCTCCAGGAGGAAGAGCTGGCGCGGCTGGATTAGGGCGCGGCTCTTCAGCCGGGTCTGCAGCGTCGCTTCCAGGGAGCCAAAGAGCTGGGTGACGAGCTTGAGCCGCTGCGCCTCCCCGCCGGAGAGGGTGGGGCTGGGCTGGCCCAGGGTCAGGTAGCCCAGGCCGGTCTTCTGCAAAAGTTCCAGCGGCCGCTGAAGGCGCGGCACGCCCGCGAAGAACCCGGCGGCCTCCTCCACGCTCATCGCCAGCACCTCGGCGATGTTCTTTTCGTTGAAGAGGACCTCCAGCGTCTCCGGCTTGTAGCGCCTGCCGCCGCACGCCTCGCAGGGGAGGAGGACGGTGGGGAGGAACTGCATCTCCACCTTCATGGTGCCCTGGCCCTGGCAGCTTTCGCAGCGGCCGGGGCCGCTGTTGAAGGAGAAGCGGCCCGCGTCGTAGCCGCGCTGGCGGGCCAGCGGCGTCTGGGCGTAGAGGTTCCGCAGCCCGTCCATGAGCCCCAGGTAGGTGGCCGGGGTGGAGCGGGAGGTCTTGCCGATCGGGGAGGGGTCGACCTCGCAGACGCCGGAGAGTTCCTCCGCGCCGGAGACGGTCTTCCAGCAGCGGGGGCCGGCCTCTTTTTTCTTCCGTCCGCGCGCGGCGAGGGCGGCTTCCACGGCGGGCTTGAGCACCTCCTGCATGAGGGTGCTCTTCCCCGCGCCGGAGACGCCGCAGAGGACGGTGAGGCGTTCCAGCGGAATGGCGAAGTCGAGGCCGTCCAGGTTGTTGGCCCGCGCGCCGGTGACGCGCAGGAAGGCGGTCTCCTTCCCGCAGGGGCGGCGCGCGCCGCGCATGGGGTGGGGGAGCGGATTGCCCAGGAGGAGGCCGGTGGGGGACGTGGCGTGGGCGGCGATTTCCCGCCAGGTGCCGTCGGCGACGATGTGGCCGCCGTCGCGCCCCGCGCCGGGGCCCAGGTCGATGATCCGGTCGGCGCGGCGCATCGTCTCCTCGTCGTGCTCGACGACGACCAGGGTGTTCCCCTTGGCCTTGAGCGCGTCGAGGGAGTCGAGGAGCCGCGCGTTGTCGCGCGGGTGGAGGCCGATGGTCGGCTCGTCCAGGACGTAGAGGACCCCCTGCAGGTTGGAGCCTAGCTGGGCGGCCAGCCGGATGCGCTGGGATTCCCCGCCGGAGAGGGTCGGCGCGGCGCGGTCCAGGGTGAGGTAGCCGAGGCCGACCTCCGCCAGGAAGCGGAGGCGCTGGGAAATTTCCGGCAGGATGTCGCGGCCGACGGCGGCGGCGCGGCCCTTCCACTTCACGGTGGCGAAGAAGGCGGCGGCCTCCGCGATGGAGAGGCGGCCCAGGTCGGGCAGCGTCGGCCCGCCCGCGCTGAGCCAAGGCCCCTTCCCGTGGGGAAGGCGGACGGCGCGGGCCAGGGGGTTGAGGCGGGCGCCGCCGCAGGCCGGGCAAAGGACTTCCTCCTCCGCGCCGTTTTCCCGGGCGCGCTCCAGATCCAGCTCCTGCTCCACGGCGGAGCGGCTCTCGTCCGGCGCGGGGACGTCGGCCACCGTGCCGTAGCCCATGCAGTCCGGGCACCAGCCGTGGGGGGAGTTGTAGGAGAAGAGGCGCGGGTCGAGCTCGTCGAAGGCGCGGCCGGAGCCGGGGCAGTAGAGGGCGGTGCTGTAGATCGTCTCCTTCCCCCGGTTGTCGAGGGCGTAGAAGGTGTCGCGGCCCAGGGCCAGGGCCTCCTCCACCTTCCGGCGGCGCTCGGCGGGCGGGGCCTTGGCGGAGAGGTTCCCCAGGACGACGTCGAGGGTGTGCTCCCGGAAGCGGTCGAGGGCTTTGAACTTGGCGGGCTCCACCCACTTTCCGTCGACGCGCAGGGCGGGGTAGCCCTTCTTCCGCGCCCAGGCGGCCACCTCCGTGTGGAGGCCCTTGCGCGCCTTGATGAGGGGGGAGAGGAGGGTCAGCTCCTTCGCCTGGCGCAGGTGCTTCTCCAGCCGCGCGGCGACCTCCGCCGGGGTCTGGTGGACGGCGGCTTCCCCCGTCTCCGGGTCGTGCGCGGTGCCGAGCTTGGCGTAGAGGAGGCGGAGGAACTGGTGGACCTCCGTGACGGTGGCCACGGTGCTCTTGCCGCCGCCGCGGGAGAGCCGCTGCTCGATGGCGACGGCGGGCGGGATGCCGGTGATCGAGTCGACCTCCGGCTTCTCCATCTGCTCGACGAACTGGCGGGCGTAGGCGTTGAGGCTGTCCAGGTAGCGGCGCTGCCCCTCGCCGAAGAGGATGTCGAAGGCCAGCGTCGACTTGCCCGAGCCGGAGAGGCCGGTGACGACGGTCATCTCCCCCCGCGCGATGGAGAGGGAGAGGTTCTTGAGGTTGTGGTGCCGCGCGTTGCGGATGACGATCTCCTCCGGCCCTTCCTCCCGCAGGCGGAGGGGGGCCTTCTTCGGCGCGCGCGGGGCGGAGGCCTTTTTCGCGGGGGCCAGCTTTTCCTTGAGGAAGGGCGCGGTGCGGCTGGCCGGGTCGGCGGCGACCGCCTCCGGCGTCCCGGCGGCGACGAGCCTGCCGCCCGCCGCGCCGCCCTCCGGGCCCAGCTCGATCACCCAGTCGGCCGCCTTGATGACGTCGAGGTGGTGCTCGATGACCAGGACCGAGTCGCCGCGCTCCACCATGCGGCGGAAGACCTGGACGAGGAGGCGGACGTCCTCGAAGTGGAGGCCGGTCGTCGGCTCGTCGAGGATGAAGAGGCGCGTGCCTGCCTCCGCGCCGGACGCGCCTTGGGTTTCCCCGTCCTCCTCGTCCTCGCCCGCCGCGCCGGAGAGGTGGCGGACCAGCTTGATCCGCTGCGCCTCCCCGCCGGAGAGCTGGGTGAGCGGCTGGCCCAGGCGGAGGTAGCCCAGGCCGACGTCCCGCAGGAGGTCGAGGGCGACGCAGATTTTCCGGTGCTGGGCGGCCTGCGCGGGGGCCGCCTCCGCGTCGGGATCGAAGAACGCGCGGGCCTCCTCCGCCGTCAGGCCCAGGATGTCGTCGATATTCTTCCCCCGGTAGCGGACGTCCAGGACGTGGGGGAGGAAGCGCTTCCCCTCGCAGGCGGGGCAGGTCAGGAAGACGTCGGCCAGGAACTGCATCTCCACCTTCTCGACGCCCGCGCCGCCGCAGCGGGGGCAGCGCCCGGCGCCGCCGTTGAAGGAAAAGTCGGCCGCGCGCAGCCCGGCGGTTTCCGCCCCCTCCGTGGCGGCCAGCAGTTCCCGGACCGGCGCGTAGGCGCCGAGGTAGACGACGGGGTTGGAGCGGGAGGTGCGGGTGAGGGGCGACTGGTCGACGCGGATGACGCCGGAGAGGAGGCCGTGGCCGGTCAGCTTGTCCAGGGTGGGGCTGGAGACGGTCTTCTGCGCCGAGCCGCGCTCCTTCGCCAGGCGCCCGGCCAGGGCCAGGTTTTCCGCGAGGACCTCGTTGACCAGGGTGCTTTTCCCCGAGCCGGAGACGCCGGTGACGGCGACCAGGAGGCCGAGCGGGATCTCGACGTCGAGGCCGTCGAGGTTGTGGAGCCGCGCCCCCTCCAGCCGGAGGGCGGCGCCGGGGCGGGGCGCGCGGCGTTTTGTGGGGACGGGGATGGAGGCCCGGCCGGAAAGGAAGCGGCCGGTGACCGACTGGGGATCGGCGGCCAGGCCGGCGTAGGGCCCGGCGTAGAGGATCCGGCCGCCCTGCTCGCCCCGGCCGGGGCCGAGGTCGAGGACGTGGTCGGCGCGGGCCATCACGGCCTCGTCGTGCTCGACGAGGACGACGGTGTTTCCCCGGTCGCGCAGCCGCTCGATGACGTCGAGGAGCCGCCCGGTGTCCCGCGGGTGGAGGCCAATGGTCGGCTCGTCGAGGACGAAGAGGGTGTTCACCAGCGAGTTGCCCAGGCAGGAGGTGAGGTTGACGCGGGCCACCTCCCCGCCGGAGAGGGTGCGCGTGGCGCGGTCGAGCGCCAGGTAGTCGAGGCCGACGTCCCGCAGGTAGCCGATGCGGACGGCCACCTCCTGCCGCAGGCGGCGGGAGGGCTCGTCGTGCGGGGAAAGCGGCAGCCCCTCCACGAAGGCGAGGGCCTGGCCGAGGGGGAGCGCGTTGAGCGCGGCGATGGAGTGGCTCTCCTCCTTCCCGCGCAGCCGGTAGGCCAGCGTCTCCGGCTGGAAGCGGGCGCCGTCGCACGCCGGGCAGGTGCGGTAGGAGCGGTAGCGGGAAAGGAGGACGCGCACGTGCATCTTGTAGGTGCGCGACTCGAGCCACTGGAAGAAGCCCTTCACGCCGTACCAGGCGCCGCTCTCCGGGTCGCCGCCCTCCCCGTCGAGGACGAAGCGCTGGTCGGCCTTCGGCAATTGGGCGAAGGGAACGTCGACGTCGATCTCTTGGCGGCGGCAGGCGCGCAGGAGGTCCTTCTGCGACTCGCCCATCTGGGAGCCCTGGAAGGCGCGGACGACGCCCTGGCGGATGGAGAGGCTCTTGTCCGGCAGGGCCAGGTCGTAGTCGATCTCGATCGTGCGGCCGAAGCCGCGGCAGGCCGGGCAGGCCCCGCGCGGATGGTTGAAGGAAAAGAGGGCGGGGGTCGGCTCCGGCAGGCGCGCGCCGTCGTGGGGGCAGACGGCCTCCCGGCTGTAGCGGTGCTCGGCGCGGTCCGGCCCGCAGAGGAGGCGGACCTGGCCCTTGCCCAGGCGCATGGCGGCTTCCACCGCCTCCGCCAGCCGGGCGCGGTCCCGCGCGGCGTCGGCGACGCGGTCCTGGACGACGAGCATTTCCCGCGGCGCGTGAGGCAGGGTTTGGGAAAGCTCGTCCAGGCGGGCGGCCTGCCCCTCGTGCCAGACGCGCAGGAAGCCCTGCGCGCCGACGAAGGCGGCCGCCTCGGCGAAGGGGGTCTTGGCCGGGAAGGGGACGGCGAAGAGGACGAGCGCCTCGCCCCCGCGCGCGGCGGCCTCGTCGACGATCTGGGCCGTCGTCCAGGCGCGGAGGTCCCGGCCGCAGTCCGGGCAGCTCCCCACGGCCAGGCGGGCGTAGAGGAGCTTCAGGTGGTCGGCCACCTCGGTCATCGTGCCCACAGTGCTGCGGGAGGTGCGGACGGCGTTGGCCTGCTCGATGGCGATGGCGGGCGGGATTCCCTCGATCGAGTCGGCCTGGGGCTTGTCGACCCGCTCCAGGAACTGCCGCGTGTAAGGGGAGAAGGTCTCCACGTAGCGGCGCTGCCCCTCCGCGTAGAGGGTGTCGAAGGCGAGCGACGACTTCCCCGAGCCGGAAAGGCCGGTGATGACGGTCAGCGCGCGGTGGGGGATGTCGGCGTCGACGCCCTTCAGGTTGTGGACGCGCGCGCCGCGGATCGAGATGCAGGACAGGGCCATGGAGCGGAACCCTCAATCTACCAGAAAAACGGCGCCGCGCATCCTGAATTATTCAAATGAATAAATTTACTCAGGGCGGCGGGGCAAAAGCCGAATTGGGTACATGCCCAACCCGCCCCCTGCCGCCGCCTATGCGGCCCGCGCCCAAGAGTGGGGCCTCTCTTTTCCCGACGGGCTGTGGATGAAGTTGGACGGTCTCTATCATTATGGGGGCGGCGGCCGGCTGGGAGTCCATCCGGGCGCGGAAGAGGCCGTGGCGGCCCGCCTGCCCGCGCTGGGGGACTACTTCATTTCCACCCCGTTCCACCCCGGCAGCGGCCTGACCCTTTCCTTCGTGGGGCCGGAGGGCGGCCACTACGCGGGGCGCACCTCGCCGGAGCGGGAGGCGTTTCTCGCCGCGGCGGGCTACCGGAAGCGGGAGGGCGATCCGCCGCCGGAGCTGGCGCTTCCCGCGCTCGACCGCCTCGCGCCGGAGCATTTCAAGGACAAGGAGCGCGCCTTTGAGAGCGAGGATTCCCTCCTCCACCAGGCGCTGGGCGATCTGGACGCGTTTTTGTTCGAGGAGGTTCTCCCCTATGTGGAGAAGGAGCGCGTCGCGCGGATGGCGGGCGGCCTCATGTTTCACGATGCTTACCAGGCGGAGGAGAGGGCCCCGCGCCAGCGGGCGCTGGCCGACCGGCTGATGGAAGTCGGCGTGCCCGCCGACCGGCTCCTCCTGAACGCCATGGAGGCCCGGGGCGACAACCGCGCCCTCGTCGCCCATCTTTTGGAGAAGGGGGCCTCCCCTTTCGGCTGGCTCGTGGACGGCCAGCCGCTCTTCCTCGGCGCGTGGAAGAGCGACGAGATGTGGGACCACGACCGCGCGCGGGCCGACGGCCAGTCCTGCCTGGTCCTCGACGCGATCCTCCGGCGGCCCGATCTGGATCCGCGCGAGCGGCGCTTCTACAAGGCCGTCCGCGAGCTGTTCGATCCGGAGCGGCAGGAGGAGCGCTACGGGCGCGCTCTTTTTAGGCACGTCCTCGACGCCCATCGCTCTCTCTTCGGCGCGGCGGAGGGGCGCCTCCCCGCCACGCTCGAGGCGCTGGCGGAGCCCTATCTCCATGGCAACGCCGCCCAGCGGCGGGCGTTCTGGGACGGCATCTACGTTCCGGCCCACGGCTATCTGACCGATCCCGGGCAGGAATTCGTCCAGCGCGTCGTCCTGCCGCAGGCCCTCGTCGCCTGGTCGGAAAAGACCGGCGTCCCCCTGGGCGACGGCGTCTTGAAGAAGCTCGACGCGGCCAGGCTTTCCGAGGCGCTCCTGCCCGATGTCCAGCGCGTCCTCCACGCCGGGCGGAGCCTGGACAAGATCACCGGCCTGGCCCACGCCTGGCACGACCGCGAGCGCAACGGCTTTCCCGACGTCCTCCTCCCCCTGGCCGTCGAGGGCTCCTGGGAGCCGCTGACGGAGACGAAAGCCCACCCGGCCCCGAACGGCTTTTCCGTCCACGTCCTCACCACCGACGAGGAGCTGAAAAAGGAGGGGAGCGACCTCTCGCACTGCGTGGGCTGGGGCTCCTACGGCAGCCAGTGCCTGGCGGGGAAGCGGCAGATTCTCTCCGTCCGCGACCCGGGCGGGCTGGCCCGTTCCACCGCCGAGGTCTCCGTCGAGCGGGGCAAGCTCGTCGTCCACCAGCACCGGGCGCTTCACAATGCCGCGCCGGGCGCGGCGGAGCGGGCCGCCCTCGACTGGTTCCGCGACGCCTACGACGCGGGCCGCCTCGACGCCCGCCCCTGGCGCGGGGAGACGGAGGCCAGCCGCCGCGCTCACAAGCGGCCCCTCCTGCTGCGCGCGATCGGTTACGAGCTGGCGCAGCCGAACGTGGAGGCCGCCTTTGCCGAATACAAGGAGCCGCGCCGCCGCGCGTACGAGTGCAACCCGGAGACCCACGCCTGGGACCGGCAGAGCCGCCGGACCGATTTCATCGCCGGAAGCGCCGAGGAGATCGGCCCCGACGGGAGGCGGACGGGCAAGAGCCTCCGCCTCCACGACCTTTCCGCGCGGGAATGGTTCCGCGCCAGCGGCCTGCGGGAAAAGGCCCTGGCCGTCCTGGACCGGCAGGAGCCGCTGCAGGACGCGGCGATCCGGGCGGCGGGACGGCGGGAGCTGGCCGCCGCCCTGGTGGGCGCCGTCTTCCCCAGCCGCGCTCCCGCTTTGCGCGCGCTCCTTGTGGCCGACCGTCCTTTTGCTAGAGTGCGGGAAGATTGAGTAACGATCTTCAGGCGGCCATCGCGCTGCACCAAAAGGGCCGGGTTTCCGACGCCCGCGTCGCCTACGCCCGCGTTCTGCAGCAAGCGCCGCACAACCCCGTCGCGCTTCATTTGCTGGGGGTCACGTTCCTGCAGGAGGGCAAGGCGGCGGAGGCGCTGCCGTGGCTCCGGCGGGCGGCGGCCTTTCGCCCGCAGGACGCGGATATGCTCGGCGGGCTGGCCGCCGCGCTGGGCGCCACGGACTGCTTTGCGGAGGCGGCCGACGTTTACCAGCGGCTATTGGTCATCCGGCCGGAAGAGGCCTACGCCTGGCGCGGCCTGGCGGAGGCGCTCCAAAAGCTGGGCCGGTTGAAGGAGGCGGTGCGGGCTTACAAAAGGATCCTGGTGCTGGCGCAGGACGCGGGCGTGCTGACGAATTTCGGCGCGTTGCTGAAGGACCTGGGCCGGCTGGGGGAGGCCGTGGCCGCGCACCGGCGGGCGCTGGAACTCGAGCCCGGCCTGGCGGCGGCGCACAACAACCTGGGCGCGGCGCTGGAAGCGCAAGAGAAGCTGGAAGAAGCGCTGGCCTCTTACCTCGCCTCCTTCGCCGCCGATCCCCGCTACGTCCGGGGGAGGGTCAACGCGGGGGCAATCCTGCAGAAGCTCAACCGGCATGAGGATGCCGTGGCTCTCTATCAGGAGGCGCTTTCTTTCCAGCCGGACGACGCGGGCGCGCTTTACAACTGGTCCAACGCGCTTTTGGAGATGAACCGCGTGGAAGAGATGTTCGCCGTCCACGAGCGGCTTTTTTCCTTTCACCCCGGGCATGAGGAGGCGCTCTGGATCCAGGCCGGGGTTTTCCTGGCCCGCGGGGAGCTGCGGCGGGGCTGGGAGAGCTACGAACGGCGCTGGAGCGGCCGCAGGCCGATCTCGCCGCCGCCGCCGGCCGGCTGCCCCCTCTGGCTCGGGGAAGGGGAGCCGGGGCCGGGGCCGCTTCTCCTCCAGGCGGAGCAGGGGCTGGGGGACACGATCCACATGCTCCGCTACGTCCCGCTCCTGGAGGCGCGCGGCACGGCCTGCTGGCTCCAGGTGCCGGAGACGCTGCGCGCGCTGGCGGCGCGGAGCTTTCCCGCCGCGCGGGTCTTTTCCGACGTGGCGGTGCCCCCGGGCGCCGCCCGCCGCATCCCGATGATGAGCCTCCCCCTGGCCCTGCGGACCGACACGGTGGCCGACATCCCGGGCCGCGTCCCCTACCTCACCCCCGACGGGGCGCGCGCGGCCCATTGGCGCGCCGCCTTGCCGTCCGGGAAGGGCCGCCGCGTGGGCTTGGCCTGGCGGGGCAGCCCCACCCACGAGCGCGACCGCTGGCGCTCGGCGCGGCTGGAGGACTTCCTGCCGTTTTTGGAGCGGGAGGATTTCCTGCCGGTGATTTTTCAAAAGGGGCTGACGGAGGCGGAGCGGGCGCTCCTGGCGCGGTATCCCCGCGCGGCCGTCGCCGACGCCGCCGATCTGGACGACCTGGCGGCCCTCCTGTCCGTGCTCGACCACGTCGTCGCCGTCGACTCGAGCCCCGCGCATTTGGCGGGGGCCTTGGCGCGGCCGGCCTCGGTTTTGCTGCCCTTCTACGCCGACTGGCGCTGGCTCCTGGACCGGGCCGACTCCCCTTGGTATCCCACGGCGCGGCTTTTCCGCCAGCCCGCGCGCGGGGCGTGGGCTCCGGCGGTCGCGGCGGCGCTGAAGGAATTGGCGGCCTAAGCCAGAACGCCGTCCAGCACGTTGCGGATGAGGCGCAGGAGGCTGGGCGGGGTGTAGGGCTTGCTCAGGAAGGGCTTGTCCTTGAGCGCGGCGCCGCCGCCGACGATGTCCGGGCTGTAGCCGCTGGTGTAGACGACCTTCACGCCCGGGTATTCGGCGGAGAGCTTTTCCCCCAGGTCGATGCCGGAGATGAGGCCCGGCATGACCAGGTCGGTCAGCACCAGGGCGACGCGGCCGCCCTCCCGCTCCATGACGCCGATGGCGTCCAGGCCGTTCTTGGCCTCCAGCACGGTGTAGCCCGCGCTCTTGAGGATGGTGACGGCCAGCTGGCGGACGGCGGCCTCGTCCTCCACGACGAGGACGGTTTCCTGCCCGCCGGGGGCTTTGCCTTCCCGCGCGGGAGTCTGGACGGCTTCCCGCCGCTCCGTGGAGAGGGGAAGGTAGACGTCAAAGGTGCTGCCCGCGCCGGGCTCGCTGCGGACCTCGACCCAGCCGTCGTGCTGCTTGACCGCGCCGTAGACGGTGGCCAGGCCCAGGCCGGTTCCCTTACCGGTTTCCTTGGTGGTGAAGAAGGGCTCGAAGATGCGGGAGAGCGTCCGCGCGTCCATGCCGCAGCCGGTGTCCCGCGCGGAGAGGCGGGCGAAGCGGCCGGGCCGCGCCTCCGGCCCCAGCGGGGCGTCGGGCGGGATGTCGACGACCGAGGTCTCCACCGTGACGAGGCCGCCGCGCGTCATGGCGTCGCGCGCGTTGGTGACCAGGTTGAGGATGATCTGCTCGATCATGCTGCGGTCCCCCTCGATGAGGATTTCCTCCGGCCGGCAGGCGACGCACAGCTCCACCTGCTCCCCCAGGAGGCGGGTGAGCATCTGGCCCATCTCCCGGATGATGGCGTGGAGGTCCAGGGTCGTCGGCTTCATCATCTGCCGGCGGCTGAAGGTGAGGAGCTGGCGCGTCAGGTCCCGGGCGCGCTCCGCCGCGGTGGCGATCTGCTCCAGCTGCTGCCCCACGGCGGGGTCGGCGTGCTCCTTGGAAAGGAGGAGGGAGGAGAAGCCGTGGATGACGGTCAGGATGTTGTTGAAATCGTGCGCCACGCCGCCGGCCAGCTGGCCGATCGACTTGAGCTTCTCCGCCTGGCGCAGCTGGCTTTCCAGGCGGCGGCGCTCCGTCAGCTCGCCCGCGTAGCAGTGGACCACGCGCGTCTCCGGGATGGGAAAGAAGGCCCAGGTCAGCGTCCGCTCGCCCCGGCCTTCCTCGCGCCCCACGATCGGCTCGCCCGTGCGCAGGCAGTCCTGCGCCAGCCGCGCGGCGTCGGCGGGGAGGATGTCGGCCGGGTCCTCCAGGTCGAAGGAGGCGGAGAGGCGGCGCGCCGCCTCGTTGGAGTAGAGGACCTCGCCCGTCTCGGCGATCTCGTAGATCGGGTTCGGGTTGAAGCGGCTGAAGTTGGCCATCTGCTCCAAGTGCTGCTCCACGCGCTTGCGCTCGGAGATGTCGCGCACGATCCACACCCAGTGCCGCGCGACGTGGGGCGGGAGGTCGACGGGGACGATCTGCAGCTCGATCCACGCCGCCTCGCCGCGCTTGGTGAGCAGCGACAGTTCGCGGACGAAGGAGTCGTGCTTTTCCAGGTGCGGCCGCACCTCGCGCCGCAGCGTGTCCTCGATCTCCGGCGTGTAGAGAAGCGCCGGGGAACGGCCGCGCAGCTCGTCGGCGGCGTAGCCGGTGATCTGGCAGAAGACGCGGTTGACGTAGGTGATGCGGCCCGCTTCCAAGTCGCCGTCCGGCGTCATCACCAGATACCCTTCCTTGGCCTGGTCCAGGGCGGCGACGATCATGGCCAGCGGGTTGGCCCCGCTGGCGGGAGAGAAGAGGGAAGCCAGCGCCGTATTGCGCTGCATCAACCGGTGGGGGGTCGGGGCGGGCAGCATTCCGGTCGGCCATTCTCCCTAATTGCCTCCGTACTGTCAACTTACCGATGATTTTAAATTAAAAATTTATGCGTATTAACTAAATACTCCGACCACCATTTGTGGCATAGTTTTAGCTTTGTGGCCCCTACGGAAAGTGGAAAATGGCCCTCCTTCGCCAAAAAAAACAGAAAACGCTTGTCACCCTCCCTTTGCTCCGGCAAATGAGTCCCTCGCGGGTGGCAAAAACCCCATTAGTGGGGTAATTTGGCTTGCCATCTCCCACGGAAAGTATAATTTTAGCAAAAAAGAAGTAAAAAAGTTCGTTAGGGTTTCCGAAGAATCAAGATAGAGAGTTTGAGATTGCCGAAACGATTCAGGAAATAACGCAGTTCCCGCCCTCCACGAACCCTTCCCCCCGACCGCCTTGCCTCGCCCTTCGGAGTCCACCGAAAATTTTTACTACAAAAACTTAAGAAACCCCAATCCAGCCCCCTCGCCTATGACCTTCCCCGCCTCTTCCGACCGTCCCCAGGGCCAGCTTGACCTTGCCGGGATCGACCCGCTCCAGAACCGCGAGTTTTCGATCCGCAAGCGCGACGGCCGCGTCGAGCCGTTCAACGAGGAGCGGATCTTCCTGGCGATCGAGGCGACGTTCAAGGTCGAGCACGATGTGGTGAAGGACGCGGCGCTGCCGGAGGGCCTCCTGGCCACCGTGCGCGACATCGCCGACCGGGTGGCCGGCCACGCCAAGGGCCTGGCCGTCCAGGGCGAGGACCTGAGCGTCGAGCGGATCCAGGACTTGGTGGAGCTGGAGCTCATGCAGGACGGCCATCTGGCCATCGCCCGCCGCTTCATCCTGTACCGGGAGGAGCGCCGCCGCGCCCGCGCCCTGCGCGGCGACCGCGACGTGGACGGCCAGCCCCAGGCGGAGATCAAGATCACCCTGGCCGACGGCACCGTCCAGCCCCTCGACCCCCAGCGCATCCGCCGCGACCTGATGCAGGCCTGCCGCGGCCTGGAGGACCGCTGCTCCTGGCGCGAGATGGCGGAAGAGGTCATGACCAGCCTCTACGACGGCGTCCGCAGCTCCGAGGTGGAGCAGGCCCTCATCATGACGGCCAAGGCCCGCATCGAGCGCGAACCCGCCTACACCTACGTGGCGGCCCGCCTCCTGCTGAACACCATTTATAAGGAAGTGCTGCCGGCGGGCTTCGCCCCGCTGGAAGTCGCCGCGGCCCACCGCGCCCACTTCAAGGACTACATCACCCACGGCATCCAGGTCGGCCGCCTGACGAAGGAGCTGGCCGGGTTCGACCTGGACCGGGTCGCCGCCGCCCTCCGCCTGGAGCGGGACGATAAGTTCACCTACATGGGCCTGCAGACCATTTACGACCGCTACCTCCTGCACGAGAAAGACCGCCGCATCGAGTCCCCGCAGTACTTCTGGATGCGCGTCTCCATGGGCCTGGCCATGAAGGAGGAGGACAAGAACGCCCGCGCCATCGAGTTCTACGAGGTGCTCTCCAAGTTCCTCCTCACCTCCTCCACGCCCACCCTCTTCAACTCCGGCACGCTCCATCCGCAGCTCTCGTCCTGCTACCTCTCCACGGTCATGGACGACCTGGACCACATCTTCAAGGTCATCTCCGACGACGCCAAGCTCTCCAAGTGGGCCGGCGGCCTCGGCAACGACTGGACGAACGTCCGCGCCACCGGTTCCCGCATCCGCGGCACCAACGGCCGCAGCCAAGGCGTCATCCCCTTCCTGAAGGTCGCCAACGACACGGCCGTGGCCGTCAACCAGGGCGGCAAGCGCAAGGGCGCCATGTGCGCCTACCTGGAGACCTGGCACCTGGACATCGAGGACTTCCTGGAGCTGCGCAAGAACACCGGCGACGAGCGCCGCCGCACCCACGACATGAACACGGCCAACTGGATCCCCGACCTGTTCATGAAGCGCCTGGCCGCCCAGGCCACCTGGACCCTCTTCTCCCCCAGCGACGTGCCCGACCTGCACGAGCTCTACGGCGCCGCCTTCGAGAGGCGCTATGAGGAATACGAGGCCATGGCCGACCGCGGCGAGATCGCCCTCTTCAAGCGCGTCGACGCCACCCACCTGTGGCGCAAGATGCTCACCATGCTCTTCGAGACGGGCCATCCCTGGGTCACCTTCAAGGACCCGTCCAACGTCCGCTCCCCGCAGGACCACGTCGGCGTCGTCCACAACTCCAACCTCTGCACCGAGATCCTGCTCAACACCTCGGCGGAGGAGACCGCCGTCTGCAACCTGGCCTCCGTCAACATGCCCAACCACATCGGGGAAAACGGGCAGTTCGACGAGGCCCTCCTGGCCAAGACCATCCGCACCGCCATGCGGATGCTCGACAACGTCATCGACATCAACTTCTACCCCACCCCGGAGGCGCAGACCGCCAACCTGCGGCACCGCCCCGTCGGCCTTGGCCTCATGGGCTTCCAGGACGCGCTCTACAAGATGCGCATCCCCTACGCCAGCCAGGCCGCCGTCGACTTCGCCGACCGGAGCATGGAGGCCATCTCCTACTATGCCATCCTCTCCTCCTCCGAGCTGGCGGCGGAACGCGGCGCCTACCAGTCCTTCAAGGGTTCCAAGTGGGACCGCGGCCTCCTGCCCATCGACACCCTCAAGCTCCTGGAGAAAGAGCGCGCCCCGGGCGACTTCCAGGTCGACCTGAGCGTCTCGAAGGACTGGGCCCCCGTCCGGGAGTCGGTGAAGAAGCACGGCATGCGGAACAGCAACTGCATGGCCATCGCCCCCACCGCCACCATCTCCAACATCACCGGCGTCTCCCAGTCGATCGAGCCGACCTACAAGAACCTCTACGCCAAGTCGAACCTCTCCGGAGAGTTCACCACCGTGAACACCTACCTCATCGAGGACCTCAAGGCCCTGGGCCTGTGGGACCCGGAGATGCTCGACGACCTCAAATACTTCGACGGCTCCGTCCTGGAGATCGAGCGCATCCCCGACCCCATCAAGGAAGTCTACCGCACCTCCTTCGAGATCGATCCCGAGTGGATCATCGAGGCGGCCAGCCGCCGCCAGAAGTGGATCGACATGGGCCAGTCGCTCAACCTCTACATCGCCGCCCCCAGCGGCCGGAAGCTGAACGACATGTACTTCCTCTCCTGGCGCAAGGGGCTGAAGACCACCTACTACCTCCGCTCCGTCGCCGCCACCTCCGTGGAAAAGTCGACCCTCGACGTCAACCGCCGCGGCGTCCAGCCCCGCTGGATGAAGAACAAGAGCGCGTCGGCCAACATCAAGATCGACCGCCCGGAGGCCGCCCCCGCCGTCGCCGTCGCGGCGAAGGAAGACGGCAACCTGGAAACCGTCACCGCCGGAACCGCCGACACCCTGCCGAAGGCTTGCTCCATCACCGATCCGGGCTGCGAAAGCTGCCAGTGATCTGAAACCAGACGCAAAGGGGAGGAACCCAGGTTCCTCTCCTTTGGATTCCCTCTTCCAACATTACCCTAAGGAGTTTCTAATATGTCCTGCTGCAACGTTTCCGACGAGCGCCCCCAGCCTCACGACTTGAGCAAGCGCATCAACGTCGACGACAAGCGCCTCATCAACTGCAACACCGTCGACGTCAACCAGCTCATGCCCCTGAAGTACAAGTGGGCCTGGGAGCACTACCTCAACGGCTGCGCCAACAACTGGATGCCCTCGGAAGTGCCCATGCAGCGCGACATCGAGCTGTGGAAGTCCAACACCCTCACCCCGGACGAGCGCCAGGTCATCCTGCGCAACCTCGGCTTCTTCAGCACGGCGGAGAGCCTGGTGGGCAACAACATCACCCTGGCCATCTTCAAGCACGTCACCAACCCGGAGGCGCGCCAATACCTCCTGCGCCAGGCCTTTGAAGAGGCCGTCCACACCCACACCTTCCACTACATCGTCGAATCCCTCGCCCTGGACGAGCGGGAGATCTTCAACATGTACCATGAGGTCAACTCGATCCACGACAAGGACGCCTTCGAGATGACCCTCACCTCGGAGATCGTGAAGGACGACTTCCGGACCGACACCGTCGAGGGCGTGCAGAAGTTCCTCAAGAACCTTATCGGCTTCTACGTCATCATGGAGGGGATCTTCTTCTACTCCGGCTTCGTGATGATCCTCTCCTTCAAGCGGCAGAACAAGATGGTCGGCATCGGCGAGCAGTTCGAATACATCCTGCGCGACGAGACCATCCACCTGAACTTCGGCTGCGACCTCATCAACGGCATCAAGGAAGAGAACCCCAACGTCTGGACCCCCGCCTTCCAGGCGGAGATCGAGGCCATGATCGAGAAGGCCGTCGAGCTGGAGATCGCCTACGCGCAGGACTGCCTGCCGCGCGGCATCCTGGGCCTCAACGCCGGCCTCTTCCGGGAGTACGTCCAGCACATCGCCGACCGCCGCCTGGAGCGCA
The DNA here is from genome assembly GCA_028283855.1 of Verrucomicrobium sp. NCBI lineage: Bacteria > Pseudomonadati > Verrucomicrobiota > Verrucomicrobiia > Verrucomicrobiales > Verrucomicrobiaceae > Verrucomicrobium > Verrucomicrobium sp. The sequence continues at coordinate 655,572 of JAPWJX010000003.1, forward strand.
TCGGCCTGAAGGCCAAGTACGGCTCCAAGAACCCCTTCCCCTGGATGAGCGAGACCATGGACCTGGGCAAGGAGAAGAACTTCTTCGAAACCCGTGTCACCGAGTACCAGCACGGCAGCGCGCTGAATTCGACCTGGTAGGGGCTTTTTCGCTTCGCGTTCGGCGCGGCGTATGAAGTGGGCGCGATGGGGCATCCTCTGTTTGTTGGGGGGATGCTCCGCCCTGCATGCGCCCACCGCCGAGAACACGCCCCCGCCCTTTTCCCCTTTCCGCACGCCCCAGACTCAACTGGGGCCCTCCACGCAGAGTGAAGGCCTCGCCGCGCTCAACGAGCGCGCGGCCCATTACCAGCGGGGAGGAGCCAGTCGAGACGAGGCATTTAAACAAGCCAAGCGGGACACGGGTTGGGATGGACTGGGGGCCCCGGGAGATCCCTCGGCGGGCGAGGATTCGGCGGGTGGTTTTCCCTAGCCGGACGCCGGCGCTCAGCCCGTCTTTTCGTCCGAAGGGGGAGGCGAGGGGGGCTTGCTTTGTGGGCGCCGCCGCCGGGGAACCGGCTCGAAATGAGCGGCCCCGGCCAGCAGAGGCGGGCGCGCCTTCGGCTTCATTCCTGGGCTTTTTCGGCCAGATAGCGGCGGGCTTCCTCGATCACTCGGTCCCGGTCCGTGGGCGGTGCGGCGACCACTCGGGCCAAAAAGAGGCGGGCTTGTCCTTCGGCAAAGGGCTGGCGGGAGCGGGCCAGCGCTTGGGCCAGCTCCAAAAGACGCCGCACCACCAGCGCATCGACATGGCCCTCCAACGCCCGGCGGTTGCCTTCGGGAATGGCGCTCATCGCTTTCGGGTCAGTTCCCGCCGCAGCGTTCGGCGCATATACTGGCTGAACGTGATTCCCTCCGCCCGCGCCTGCTTGCGGGCCAGATCCCGCATCCATTTGGGCAGCCGAAACGCCGCCGACGCCGTCTCCCCCTCCAACTCCTTGGGCCTCCCCTTCATCGTAATAAACCGTATAACGATACGCATTTGGCCTGTCGAGCCTGGGTTGCCAGGGTTTTAATAATCCGTATAAATGGGGTCACGCATGACCCGGGAGCGCAGAGAAGACCAAGCTGTTGACGCGTTCAGCGCCTCGCGGGAGCTGTTGCGGGCCGCCCACCTGGAAGCCAAGCGCCGGGGCATGACCAAGTCGGGCTTCTACCGCTATTGCCTGGCCAAGGAGCTGGGTGTTTCGGAAGAGGGCGCCCTCAAGGTCGCCGAGCATGCGGGGGCGGGCCAGTTCGAGGTCATGGAAGCCCCCCGGTCCGTCAGCTACGCCAAGCCGAAGCGGAAACCGAGGGCGAGCAAGTAGCCGCGCATTGCCTTCCGCGGGGCGGCCGGTACAGTTTCCCGATGGGCATTCACGCTGACAGTTGGATCCGGCGCATGGCGCTGGAAAAGGGGATGATCGAGCCGTTTGCCGAGGGGCAGGTCCGCCACGGCGAGGACGGCGGCCGCCTCATCAGCTACGGCGTCTCCAGCTACGGCTACGACCTGCGCGTCTCCGACGAGTTCAAGGTCTTCACCAACGTCTTCAATTCGGTCGTCGATCCGAAGGCTTTCGACGAGCAGTCGTTCGTCGACATCAAGGCCCCCGTCTGCATCGTCCCGCCGAACTCCTTCGCCCTGGCCCGCTCGGTCGAATACTTCCGCATCCCGCGCAACGTGCTGACCGTCTGCCTGGGCAAGTCGACCTACGCCCGCTGCGGCATCATCGTCAACGTCACCCCCTTCGAGCCGGAGTGGGAGGGCCACGTCACCCTGGAAATCTCCAACACCACCCCGCTTCCCGCGAAGATCTACGCCAACGAGGGCCTGGCCCAGGTTCTCTTCTTCGAGGCGGAGGAGATCTGCGAGACTTCCTACGCCGACCGGGGCGGCAAATACATGAAGCAGCGCGGCATCACCGTGCCGCGGATGTAGTTCCTTCCGCGCATGACGGAGAGGGGCCCCCGCTACGCCGGATTTTGGATCCGGTTGGCGGCGGGGTTTTGGGACTTTTCAATTTTTGCGATGCTGACCCTGGCCGCGGTGGCGGCCAGGAAGATGGGGGTTCCGGGCGCGGTTTTTCGCTTCTGGGGTGATACGGTTCGCATTACAAATTCGCTTTACGAAATTTTGTTGGTTGCTTCCTTGTGGCAAGCCACGCTCGGGATGAGGTGGTGCGGTATCAAGGTGGTCAATTACCAGGGGGAGCGCCTTTCTTTTCTTCACTCCGTGGGAAGATGGCTGGCAGTTGGGATGTGGATAATTCTTATCCGGAAACTGCAGCGAGATTTTGGGGCGACACCGATGACCGCCGGGGTGGTGGGGTTGATTGTCCTGGCCAATGGTCTTCTCATCGCCTTCACCCCGAAGAAACAGGCGCTCCACGACTATCTTGCCAGGACCCTTGTTATTTATGACGAGGAGGCGGAGAAAGTGTCGTAGATCAGAACTCGATCACCACGGCGGCGTTTCGGCGGAGGGCTTCGGCCTCCCCGGGCGCCGCTGTTTTTATGCCCGCTTCTTCCAGGGCGGCGCGGGCCTCCCCTTCGACGAAGAGGGGGATGTGCCGCCGCCGGAGGGCGGCGAGATGGCGGAGGAGGCCGGCGCCGTCCTGCCAGTCCTGGGAAAGGCCCGCTTTCTCCGCGAAGGCCTGGGCGGCGGCGCCGGTGAGGAGGAGGGCGACGTCCAGCTCATCCGCGATTGAAAGGCCGTCGGCGACGCGGAAGGCTTCCGCGACGCGGCCTCCCTGGCGCGGGTCGCTGGCGGCGAGGAGGAGGACCTTTTTCTTTTCCATTTTCAGTAGGCCTCGAACCGGGCGGTGTGGGCGATGAGGTCCCCCAGCATTTTGAGGCCGCCGTAGGTCACTTCCGGCACGCGGGGGAGGCTGCGCTGCTCGGCGGCGTAGGCGCAGCCCAGGAGGTGGAATCTGGGCCCGAGGCGGCCGGTCAGGCGGGGGTCGACGGCGGCGATGATGCCGTCGTCCAGGAGGTAGAAGAAGACTTCCTCCTCCGCCGCGGCGGCGCGGTCGAGGGCTTCCAGGCAGGCGTCGAAGCGCGGGCTGGCCGGGCTCGCCGTCAGGACGAAGCCGGTGGTGCCCGGCGCGCTCACAACGGCAGCGCCTCCTCGACGAGGAGGACGGGAATGCCGCCGCGCACGGGGTAGCCGCAGGCGCGGTCTTCCCGGACCAGGAGGGCGTCGACGGGTTCCGTGACGGGGTTTTCCGCGCGGTTGCGCTGCGCGCCGGAGGCGATCCGCGCGTTGACTTGGGCGACGAGCGCGGCGTCGGCCTCGGAGAGGGGCTGGAGGTTTTCCGGGCAGCAGAGGAGGGCGAGGAGGGCGGGGTCGAGGGGCATCAGTAGAGGAATTTGTCGGCGGGGGCGGGGATGGATTGGGCGGCTTGGAGGGTGAGGACGGGCTCCATCTTTCCTTCCGCGCCCAGGACGAAGTGGACGGGGCCGCTGACCTCGACCCACCCCATCGGGCGGACGGCGGCGGGGGCCTCCCCCCTCACGCGGACGGCGACGGGCTGGGCGTCGGCGGCGCAGCAGAACATGAGGAAGCGGACGACTTGGAATGCCCCCGCCTGGCCGGGAACGGGGGCCAGCTGGCCGTGGAGGCGGACGACGTGGCCTTCCAGGGCGGCGGTGGTGTCGGCGTGCTCGGCGGCCAGGGCCAGGTCGGTCGTTTCGACGGGGATCGCGCCGGTGGCGTCGGCTTTCCATTCCGGGGGTTTGGCGTCGGCGGTTTGGGGGAGGAGAAGGGCGGGGTCGGCTCCTTGGCGGTTGGCCAGGGCCAGGGAGGAGAAGTCGCGCGGGGCCAGGGCCAGGCCGCCCAGAAGGGCGGCGACGACCAGGGTGTCGCGCCCCAGGCGTTTGGCCAGGAGGGCGAGTTCCGGTGCGGGCCGGAATTCAGGCGCGGGGGCCAGGAGGAGGTGGAGAAGGGCGGCGGCCAGGAGGCCGACGGCTCCCGCCAGGACCCACGGCTGAAGGAGGGGGTGGAGGAGGGTGCCGACTTGTCCGGTGACGTAGGCGTGGAGGAGCCCCGCGCCGAGGGCGCCGAGGACCAGGGGAGCGCGGAAGTGGTCGAGCTGCGCCCGGATCATAATAGGGAATATAGCCACGCCAGGACCAATGCGCCAGCGGTGACGCGGAGCCAAATCTGGAGGACGGCGCGGCGGGTGAAGAGGGCCTGGTAGATCCACCAGAGTTTGAGGTCGAAGATGGGGCCGGCGACGAGGAAGGCGAGGGCGGCGGCGCGGGTGAACTGGGGCAGGGCGGCGATGACGAAGGCGTCGGTGGTGCTGCAGAGGGAGAGGAGCTGGGCCAGGAGGACGGCGGCGACGGGCCCCCAGAAGCCGTTCTGGGCCAGCGGCTGGAGCCAAGCCCGGTTGATGCTGGTGTTGAGAAAGGCGGCTACGGCGGCGCCGAGGGCCAGGAAGGCGGCGACGGAGAGGAGGTCTTCCCCGACGCTGCGGACGGTCTGCCGCAGGCGGGCCCGCCAGGCGGGTTCCTCCGGGTCGGCGGGGAGGGCGGCCCCCTCTGCGGCGGGGCGGAGGCGGAGGATTTCCCGGCTGTCCCGGCTGCGGATCCAGAGGGCCAGGGAGCCGACGAGGAGGGCCCCCATGCCGAGCCGCAGGCCGGTCATGAGCCAGGGCTGGCGGGTGCGGAAGGCCAGGTAGGTGCTGAGGATGGAGAGGGGGTTGAAGAGCGGCGCGGCGAAGAGGTAGGCGGCGGCGCTGGGCAGGGGCACCCCTTTGCGGATGAGGCGGAGGGCGACGGGGAGGGCGCCGCACTCGCAGATGGGGAAGAGGAGCCCGGCGGCCATCCCGGCGCCGATGCCGGCGGCCGGGCCGAGTTTCAGGAAGCGGCGGAGCCACGATTCCGGCAGGAAGAGGTCGACCAGGGCGGAGCCGAGCGCGCCGACCAGGAGGAAGGGGAGCCCTTCCAGGAGGAGGGCGGAAAAGGAGAGGAAGAAGTCGGGAAAGGAAAACCAGGACGTGCTCACGGGCCTTTCCTTGAGATGGAACCGCCCAGGACGGGGGAGGGCAACAAAAAACCCCGCCGTTTCAACGGGCGGGGTTTTGTGAAGAGAGAAGCGGTCGCCTACTTGGCGGCCTTCTTCTTGAGGATCGGGAGGCCGGTGCGGCTGTTCTCGCTGACCTCGTAGCCTTCGGGGAGGGCGTCCAGGGCGCCTTCCTTCGCTTCGCCGCCGAAGTAGTAGAGCTTCACTTTGGTGCCGCCGCGCAGAGTCTGCTCGCGGCCGTGCAGGTAGAAGGTCTTTCCGTTCTTGTTGCTTTTGACGCTGAAGGCCATGTCGGATTCCTCGTTTAGGGTTGGTTGGTTTCGGGCGCGGCCTGCTTAGATCAGGCCCGCCTTCTTCAAGGTCTGGTAGCCGCCGTTCTTCGTCAAGGTCTTCAGGGCGCGGGCCGTCAGTTTGACGGAGACCGTGCGGCCGAGTTCCGGGACGAAGACGCGCTTGGTCTTCAGGTTGGGCATGAAGACGCGGGCGGTGTTGGCGGTGACGTGGGTACCGATACCCCCTTTTTTCTTCGCCTTACCGCTGCGGATGATGCGGTGGCCCTTGGTGGGGCCGACATTGGTGATGGAGCAACGACGGGACATGATGTGTATTCCTGGTTAAGCCCTTATTTGACCAAGAGCACGTTGCGGGCGCGCTTGATCTCCTGGGTCAGCTTGCGGTGGAGCTTCGCCGGCATGCCGGTGACGCGGCGGGGCAGGATGCGGCCGCTCTCCGTGATGAACTTCTTGAGGGTCTCGGTGTTCTTGAAGTCGAGGGCCTCTTTGTTGATGTTGATCCGCTTCTTGTGGACTTTCTTGGGCGGACGGCGGCGGCGCTTGCCGTCTTTGCCGGTGTCTTTGGTCTGGCTCATTGCGTTCTCTCTTTTGGTTTAATCCTTTTCCTTACGGCGGTCGTCTTCCTCGGAGGAGTCATCCTCTTCGTCGACCAGCGTCTCGGCCGAATCCATGAACTGCGGGATGGTGTCCCAGCGGCGGCGGCCTTTGTTCTCGCGCTCGAGCTGGGCCTGGCATTCAACGGTGAAGCGGGCGTGGGGAATCGCCTCCAGGCGGACCTTGGGGATGGCCTTGTTCGACATCTCGCAGACGCCGTAGGTGCGTCCTTCGATGCGCTTGAGGGCCTCCTCGATCTCGTAGAGGGCGTCCTGCTCCTGGGAAAGGAGGCTCAGGGCGAAATCTTTGTCGTAGGCGTCGCTGCCCGCGTCGGCCTGGTGCATGCCGAAGGCGGAGGCTTCGCTCCCCTCGGCGCGGACGCGGAGGGTGTCCTGGGCAACGCCCTGCATCTGGTTGAGCAGGTGGTCGCGCAGTTCCAGGAGGCGCTGTTTCTGGCGCTCCAGGAAATCGTTGTTGTAGGGCTGCTTGATCGGCACGGGCGCGCGCTCGGCCACGGCGGGGGCGGCCTTCGCGGGCGCCTTGGCCTTGGGGGCCGGCTTGGCGGCGGGGGCTTTGGCGGCTTGAACCTTGACGACCGCGGCCTTGGCCGGCTTCGCCTTGGCGGGAGCGGCCTTCTTCGGCGCGGGCTTGGCCTTGGGAGCGGCCGCCTTCGCCTTCACGGGCTTGGGGGAAGCCTTCTTGATCGGTGCTTTTTTACGGTCCGCTTTCGCCATAGGGGGGTCGTTTCTAGTGGAGGGGGCCTCCCTTGCCAAGAAAAAAAGGAGGGGAAATCGGTTGCGGGAGAAGACCTTTCCCGGATAGATTCGGGAAGCCCGCCATGAACCCCGGACTCCGCCGCCCTCCCGCCGCCGGGGAAATACCTCACCTTCACCCTGGGCCGGGACGCTTACGGCATCCCCGTGGGGAAGGTCCGGGAGATTCTCCGCATGCCGGAGGAGGTAACCCCCGTTCCCCAGACTCCCCCCTACGTCCGGGGGGTTATCAACCTGCGGGGGAAGATCATTCCCGTTGTCGACCTCCGGGTCCGCTTCGGCCTGGGGCCTCTGGAAAATCGGGGGCGGGTTTGTGCGGTTGTGGTGCAAGTCGTTCATGGAGAGGGGGAGGAGGCTTTGATGGGGCTCATTGTCGATGCCGTGGAGGAGGTTCTCCCCTTCGGCCCGGCCGATTTGGGTGCGGTTCCCCAGTTCGGCACTCCCTTGCAGGCCGATTATCTTCTGGGGATGGCCCAGGCCAAGGGCCGGGTGATGACTCTCCTGAATATCGACCGGATCGGCACCGCCGACGCTTTGGCCGTCTTGGCCGTTTCCTGAACTTTTTTGTAACCGGGGCTCTTTCGGGGCGTCCGGCCTAGGGAACCCCATGCATACCCTGGTTTTAGAGAGGCCGTTTCCCGGATTGCGCCCCTTTTGGGAGGAGGTAGGCTTTGACCTGCCTGAGATGGCTGCCGTGAAAGAAACGACCCTGGAACCGGCCGATCCCGCCTTGGAGGCGTGGGTCCAGAGGGCCCAGGCCGGGGAGGAGGCCGCCCAGCAGTTTCTTGTCGAAAGTTACCAGCGCCGACTGGGCGGGTTCGTCTACGGGCTGATCTCCCAGTCCGCCCCCGTTGACGACCTCTGCCAGGCTATCTTCGTGAAGATGGTCCTCTCCCTGCCGAAACTACGGGAGACGGCCCGCTTCGAGCCGTGGCTTTTCCGTCTGGCGCGCAATCACTGCCTTTCCTATCTGCGGCGGGAAAAATTCCGGCGCCTCTTTTTCCCCCTTTCCGAGACGCACCACGAGGTCGCCGCGCCGCCCGCCCCGGCGGCGGAGCCGCCGGAGGACCTGATCCGGCTCCGCGCCGCCCTGGCGGCGATGCCGGAGAAGGAGCGGGCGCTCCTCCTTTTGGCGCAGGACCGGGACGGCGACTACCGCCAGGCGGCGGAGACGCTGGGATTGACCGTCGGCGCGTTCAAGACGCGGGTCCACCGCGCGCGCCGGGCGTTGAAAGAACGGATGGAACGGATGAGAAAACAGGAGGAAGCCGATGAAGACCGGAGACGAAACAGTTTGGCATGATCTAGAGGCCCTGAAAGCGGCGGGAGCCGCCGGATTGAGGCCGAATCTGGCCGCCCGCGTCCTGGCGGAGGCGGCGCGCGTCCGCGCGGACCGGGAGGCCTGGCAGATGCCGCGCACGATGCTGGCCGCCGGGTTGGTCTGCGCCTTGGCGGCGGGCACCCTTTTGGCCGGCGTCGACCGGCTGGCCGGAGAGCGGCAGGCGGCCTGGGCCCAAGTTGCGGCCTGGACGCAGAGCTACGAAGTCGATTAAGAGATAGGGGTGAGCATTGTGACGAAGCAGCGGGTCCTGGCCGTCCTGATGGCGCTGGCGCTTTTCGGCGGCGGCCTTTTCCTGGGCTACCGCCTGGCCTGGGATTGCCCGCTGCCGCCTCCGCCCCCTTTCGGCGCCTTCGGCCCGGGGCCCGGCCCCGGCGGCCCGGGGCATCCCCCCGGCCCGCGTCCCCGCCCCACCCCGCAGCAGGCGGCCCAGCTGGAAAGGGCGGTCGCCGCCCTCCAGCCGCAGCTGGAGGCTTTCCAAAAGGGCTTCGACGTCCTGGAAAACGATTTCCACGCTTCTTTCGAGGCGCTCCTTACCCCGGAACAAAAGGCCCGCGCCTTCCGCCGCCCGGAGGAGGCGATCGACTGGGTGGGCGAGTTCAATCAGATGGCGGCCGAGCGTTCCGGCCAGCCGCCCGCGCCGCCGTCGCCCGCCCGGGATCCCCGCCGCCTCCTGATGCGGGTCATGCGGATCGTCATGTATACGCCCACGCTCCATATCTTCACCGAGCGGCTCGCCCTTACCCCCGATCAGCAAGCGGAGCTGGGCCGCCTTCTGGAAAAGCGGCGGCAGGCCTTCCTGGAGCTGATCCAGGCCCACCCGCTTCCCTATGACGGCCTCTACCGGGCGGTGCGGGAAGCGGGGCTTTTTCCTCCTGCCGCAGGCCGTTGAGGACCAGCTTTTTACGGAGAATCCGGGGGAAAGGGGTGGGGCAGAGTTTGACTGTTGATTATCAGCGGTTTAAGATTCGCCCATCGGCCAATAGCCGAATTATCTATTATGAAGAGGATGAAGCTGAAGCTCGAGTCTTCGAAGCCGATGCCGCTTCCGAGGCAGGAAAAAGATCTGAAAGATCCCGTGGCCGCCGCGCCGCTGGTCATGCCGCCGCCCCTGCCGGTCCAGGAAAAAACCGACCTGCGCCGGGAACAGGAAATGGCCCAAGTGCTGGAAGCCGAGGCGCTGCGCGACCTGCGCGCCTTCGTTGCCGCCTATCCTCACATGGCGGACGACCCGGAGGTCCGCGCCCTGCAGGCCGCCATCGAGGGCGAGCGGAAAAACCGGGCCACTCCCGGCTACCACACTCTCCAAAACCGTTTGCGTGAGCAGCGGGCCCGCGTCCTGGAGCTGCGCCAGAAGCTGAGCGAGGTCGAGAAAGACCGCGCCGCCGAGGCGGCCGAGGCCAAGGGCCATTCCGCCGCCCCCCTCGCGCCGGGCAAGCTGCCCACGGCCGCCTTCCATCCCACCTCCGAGCACGCGGAGGAATACGCCGTCCTGGCCCAGCTGGCCCACCGCGCGACGAAGCGCCGGAATGTCCGCGCCGACGGCAAGGGCCAAGTCCAATCGACCGACCCGCAGGACGACGACGTCGACGACACGGGCGATTCGATGACCGACCCTCACGGGGCGACGCAGGCCGCGACGAGCTTCCATTGATCCGGGGCTTGCCGCTCCCGGGCGGGGCGGTAGTTTGAACCCCCAAATGAAGGGGGTGCCGCTGCTGTCTTTGTCGTGCTGGCTGGCCGGGGGCCTTCTCCTTCTATTCCCCGTCTTCTTGCGCGCCGACGAGGTGTGGCTGAAGGACGGGCGCCATTTGGAGGGAGTCCTTTCCGCTGCGGGTGACGCGCTGACCCTTTCCCTAAGCCTCCCCGGCCCGGAAGGCCGGGCGGAGCTTTCCTGCGCCCCGGCGGAGATCGCCCGGATCGCCCTGGCCCGCACCCCGGCCGAGGAGCGGCTTCTGCGGGAAGACGGTTCCGCGCCCGCTTGGCGCGCCTGGTGGGAAAAGCGCCGCGCGTTTCTGGGGCTTTCCGGTTCCGATGCGGCGGAGGCGGGCCTCGGCCTGGCCGGGGCTTTGTTGCGGGAGGGGGATTCCGCCGCCGCGGCGGAAATCGCAGCGCAGGTGCAGGCCGGGGCCTTTGCCCCCGCCTGCCGGGAGCGGGCGGAAGCCGTGGCGCTGGAGGCGATGCCTCCGGCGGAGGCCCGCTCCGCCGAGGCCGCCCGCGCCTTCCTGGCCCGCCCGCCCGCCGATCCCGCCGCGCGGGCGGACGGGTGGCTTGCCCTGGGCCGGTGCGCCGCCGCGCGCTGGCGCGCCCTCCCTCCCGGTCCCGAGCGCGCCGCGCTCTATCAGGAGGCCGCCGACGCTCTCCTGCGCCCCTCCGTTTTTCTTCCCCGGGACCGGGCCCGTGCGGCCCGGGGGCTGCTGGAGGCCGCCCGCCTCGCCTCCGCCGCCGGAGACGGCGCGGCGGCCCGGCGCTATGCGGAGGACCTCCTGCGCGCCTTTCCCGATCCGGCCTCCCTGCCCGCCGCGCGGACGCTGCGCGCCTCCCTTTGACTTTTATGATCCGCTCCGCCCTCCTGCTGTTCCTCCTCCTTCTCCCGCCTGCCCTTGCGGAAACGCCCCCGCCGCTGCCGCCCTTGGCGGCCCCGGCGGAGGCGGCTCCGGCGCCCGCCCTGCCCGCCGTCCCGGCCCCGGCGAAGGACCGGACGCTCCTTGACCTCTACCGGACGGGCGGCTTCGTCATGCATCCGCTGGCGGCGGCCTCGGTGGCGATGGTCGCCATCGCCCTCTACCTCCAGCTTTCCCTTTCCCGCCGGGCGCTCCTGCCGCCGGAGGAGGAGGCCGCCTTCCACGCCTACCTCAGCCAGGGACAGTGGGCGGAGGCCTGGCGGCGCGCGCGGGAAGGGACTTCCCTCCTTTCCAAGAGCCTGGCCGCCGGGCTCTCCCGCATCGCCGCCGGCAGGCCCGCCATGGAGGCGGCGGCTGCCGACGTCGTCTATTACGAGGAGGGAAAGCTCCTCACCTGGGTCCATTACCTGAACGTCATCGCCACGCTCGCGCCGATGCTCGGCCTGCTCGGCACGGTCACGGGCATGATCGCCAGCTTCGAGCAGCTTAAAAGCGGCCGCTCCGCCCCGGCCGACCTGGCGGGCGGCATCGGCGAGGCGATGGTGGCCACCGCCACCGGCCTCCTCCTGGCCATCCCGGCCATGTTCCTTTTCTTCCACTACCGCAACCGCCTTTCCACCCAGGCGGCGGAGGCGGGCCGCCGCATCGGCCGCCTCTATGACGCCCTGGAGGCGTCGTCTCCCGGGACGCCGCACGCATGAGGATCCGCCGCCGGGAAACGGAGCCGGTGGGGCTGCAGATCGCGCCGATGTGCGACGTGATCTTCCTCGTCCTCACCTTCTTCCTTCTCACCGCCCATCTCGCGGGCCGGGAGCGGTCCCTGCCCGTGCGCCTGCCGGAGGCCGCCGCGGCGTCCGCCCCGCAGGACGGGGAGGGAGGGCGGCTCGTCGCCAACCTGGACGGCGCGGGCCGCCTCTATCTGGGGCGGCGGGAGATCGATCCCGCCGCGTTCCGCCAGGCCCTGCGGGAGCGGCCCGCCCCGCTGCGCGTCCTCCTGCGGGCGGACGCGGCCACGCCGGCGCGGCGCATCCGGGAGATCGTCTCCTGGAGCGCGGAGGCGGGCGCGGCGGAGGTGATCCTGGGCACGGCGCAGGAGCCGGACCGAAAGGCGGAGCGGTGAGGATCGCGCGCCGCTCCCTGCCCGCGCCGGAACTGCAGATCGCCGCGTTCGTCGACGTTCTTTTCCTGCTCCTGGTCTTCTTCATGGTGCAGCCGCTTTCCCGCCCGGAAGGGGAGCTGGCCCTGGAGCTGCCCGGCACGGCGGCGCAGGAGGCGCCGGTGCCCCTGCCCGACGCGCAGCGGATCGTCCTCCGCGCGGGGGGCGAGGTGCTGCTCAACGAGCTGCCCGTCGGTGCCCCGTCCGACCGGGAGCTGCCGCGCCTTGCCGCCATCCTGGCCCGCTTCCGCGCGGCCTGCGCCGCCGACGGGATTCCCGCGCGCGTCATCCTGGTCCCGGACGATGCGGCGGTCCACCAGCGGATCGCCGACGTCCTGGCCGCCTGCGCCCGGGCGGGCGTCTCCGGCGTCACCCTGGCCGGTCCCGATGGCGCGCCTTAGTTTCCAGGAATTTTTCCGGCGGCACCGGACCCTCTCCCGGGTCCTGCTGGCCAGCCTCCTGTTCCACGCCGTGCTGGCTGCGGGGGCGGCCTGCTGGGTCGTTTCCCGCGCCTGGCACCGGCCGCCCGCTGCCGTGGCGCTGCGCGCGGCCGTGCCCCCGCCGGGGCTGCCGCCGGAGGAGCCGGGCGGGCGTCCGGGCGGCCCGGCCTCCTCTTCCGCCCTTCCGCCCGCGCCCGCCGTGACGGAGATCCCGCCGTCCGCCGCGCCGCTGCCGGCGTGGACGGCGGCGGAGCCCGCTCCGCCCGGCTCGCTCCCCGGTGGCCGGGGCGGCGGCGTTTCCGGCGGCGGGGCGGGAACGGGCGTGGGGAGCGGCTCCGGGGCGGGCTTTTCCCTCTTCGGCGCGGAGGCGGGCGCGGGCGGGCGGATCGTTGTGGCGGTCGACCTTTCCAGCTCGATGTTCATGCGGGACGCGGACGCGGCGGCCCGCCTCATGGCGGGGACGGCCCGCGCGGTGGAGGGCCTCGGCCCGCAGGCCCGCTTCGGCCTTTTGGCCTTCAAGGACGGGGTGCTGGCGTGGAAGCCGGATCTGGCGGACGCCACGCCGGAAAACCGCCGGGACGCGCGGGCGTGGCTGGAGAGGCAGGCGGCCCGGGGCCGGAATTTCTCCGTCCGCTCGGGCGAGGGGACGCGCCGCGTGGAGGGGGACGGCACCCGGGGCGACGTGATGCTCCGGCAGGCCTGGGCGCTGGGGCCGGAGCGGATCGTGGTGGTCACGGACGGCCAGTGGGACATCCAGCTTCCCTCCGGGGAGGCGCATCTGGTCCTCCTGGACGCCGCCGCGCTGGCCCGGCTGGCCGGGGAGCTGGGGCCGGGTCCCCGGGTCGACGTCTTCTTTTTCCGCACCTCCCGGACCCGGCCCGGGGAGGAGGCCGCCATGCGCCGCCTGGCGGCGGACACCGGCGGCAATCTGGTTTTCCTGGAAGGCGCGACCTTGACGCGCGGCGAACCTTGAGGAAGGTACCAGGGATGTTGACGGACCGGGAATTCTGGCGGCGGCTCTTCCGCCACCGCGGCGCGCGCGCTCTTGCGGCCTGCCTGGTCACGATTGTCGTCGGCCTGTTTCTGATCGGCTTTTTCCTGGGGCCCCTGGTGACCCTCGGCGCGCGGGTGGCGGGGGTCGACATGCAGATCGACCGTGTGCGCTGGAAGGCGTTGCACCGGGTGGAGCTGCGGGGCGTCTCCATGGGGGACTATTTCACGGCGGAGGCGATCGGGATCGAGTGGAAGTGGAAATACCTGATCCTGCACCGCCGTTTCCGCCTGGTGGAGCTGGTGCGGCCGCAGGTTTTCCTCAACGCCCTGGACCACGCCTTTCCGCAGACGGCGCAGGACCAGGGGGAGGAATCGGAGCAGGACGACCCCATGGAGATGGTCCGCCGCTGGGCGTACGAGATCCGCATCAATAAGGGGGCGGTCTGGATCGGCCCGTTCGGGCCGGGCTTGCCGCCGATCCGCCTGGCCATCGGCCGCAACGCGCCGCTCTCCTGGCAGACCGGCTCCCTGACACAGGTCAACGACGCGCACGAGCCGCTGCAGGTGGCGGAGACGAGCGACATCCGCCTCTACTCCCCCATCAACCCCATCGCGCCGGTGCTGGACCTGGGCACGCTGCGCATCACCTTCACCTGGCGCGGCCTGGAGCGGCATGAGATCGCCAGCGTCTCCGTCGTCGCGCCGACGCTCTACATTGGGCCGAACCTCTTCGCCTTCTTCGACGCCGTGCAGGGAAAGGGCGACGCGCCCGCGGCAAAGACGCCGCCTCCCGCCTCCCCCTGGGTCATCCAGAATCTGGCCCTCACCCAGGGCACGCTGCATATCACCGCCTTCGGCGAGCCGGGCGTCGTCCTGCCGTTCACCTTCCGTTCTTCCGGGCAGAACATCAACCTGGCAGACCTGGACACTCTGCGGCTGCAGAACCGGATCGAGATCAACCAGCGCAGCTTCGACTACCCGAGCTACGGCATCTCCCTCACGGGCTTCCAGGGGAAGCTCGACTTCAACCTGCCGCCCGGCCGCGGGCGGAACGTGGTGCAGTGGATCAACCTGGAGGAGCTGAGCTGGAAGGGGCTCAAGGCGCGGGACGTTTACGCCACCGTCACCTTCGACCGCACGGGGATCTACGGGCGGCTGGGGGGCAAGGTCTACGGCGGCTACATGAGCGGAAACTATTCGGTCGGTTTTGGCGAGGGGTTCCCCTGGCACGCCGGGCTCTACCTGGACCATGCCGAGGTGAAAGAGCCGGTGGAAAAGCTGGCCCACGGCGATTTCCGGCTGCAGGGGAAGGCCGGCTTCAACCTGACCGTCGATGCGAAGAGCCGCGACATCGAGAGGTGCCAGGGCAGTTTCTTCTTCCCGCAGGGCGGGTTCCTGCAGATTCCCTCCGCGCGGGAGGCGGGCAAGTCCCTCCAGGCCTCCGCGGACGGGCCTGTCTGGCGCCAGGAGCTGCAGTCCCAGATGGTCGAGCGGATCATCGACAGCTTCGCCGACTATCCCTTCAAGACCGGGACCCTCGACTTCGCCTATGGCCTCCCCGTCAGCACCCTGAAACTGGACCTTGCGGGCGACGCCGGACGGCGTAACTTCCAAATCCGATGGAACCAGGAGGGGAAGGGAATCACCCTCCCGGAAAAAGCCCCGCCCAAGGTTTCGGTCCACATCGACTAATTTTATGAAAGCCCACCTCCTCTGCCTCGCCCCGGCCCTGCTCCTCTGCTCCTGCGCGCCGACCGTCCATGTGGCGGTGCCGAAGCCGGTTGTCATCGACGTGAACATGAAAGTCGACGTGACGACGCGCGAGGAGGGCTCCGCCTCCAAGAGCCAGTCCCAGGCCAAGCCCGCCGCCCCCAGCGGGGACGCGGCCGCCGCCGACCACACCCGCCTGATGGGCGAGGTGCAGGAGCTGAAGAACTCCGGCCTGGTCGGGGAAGGGAAGGACGGCTACCTGGCCGTCCGCAACGCGCCGCAGGGCAAGCTCCCCACCGGGGAGGACTACGCCGCTTACGTCGGCCGCATCGTCAAGGAGGAGAACGACGCCCGCAAGGCCATCTACATGCAGGCGGCCACCAAGCAGGGCACGCCCCTGGACACCGTCCAGAAGGAGTCGGGCGAGCGCTGGCAGGACGCCGCCTATCCGGGCGAGTGGATCCAGGCCGCCGACGGCTCCTGGCAGCAGAAGAAGGGGAAGTAGGCCGGCCCTAGTCGGCCTTCTTCTTCCGGCGGCGGGGCGCCGGGGCGCAGCAGGAGAAATCGGGCCGGTGGACGTGGGGCTCCGCCGGGTGGCGCTTCTGGCAGTCCGGGCAGACGCCGTAGAAGCCCAGCTCGTGCCGCAGCCCGGTGTAGCCGAGCTTGTCGGCCACTTCCTTTTCCAATTTGCCGACGGGGCATTCCAGCTGGGTTTCCTCCACCTTGCCGCAGCCGGTGCAGAGGACGTAGTCCCGGTGGTCGCCGGGGAAGAGGAGGACGAAGAAGGGCGTCCGCTCGTGCAGCCAGATGCGCCGCAGCAGTCCCATCCCCTCCAGTGTCTGGAGGGTGCGGAAGACGGTGGCCGGATCGCACTGGGCCTTCACGGCTTTCCCCTCGCACACTTGGGCCAGGGTGACGGGCTGGGATTGGGTGGAGAAGAATTCCAGGACGGCCTCCCGCGCGGGGGTCCGGCGTAGGCCCATCTCCTCGCAAAGCCCGCGGGCCCAGGCGAGGCGGTCGGCGGCGGGGGCGTCGGTCTTCATGGGGACGGCCATTCTGCCACAATCGGGAGGGGCGGAAAAGCTTTGCCTTTGGCCCGGGACTCCCGGCATCTTGCCCGCGCGTGAAGCTCTCCGTCGTCATCCCCTGCTACAACGAGCGGGCGACCCTCCGCCGGCTCCTGGAAGCGGTCCGCCGGGCGCCCTACCCGGACAAGGAGATCATCGTCGTCGACGACGGCTCGACCGACGGGACGCGGGAAATCCTGCGCGGGGAGATCGAGGGTTCCGGCCTGGCCGACAAGATTTTCTACCATGAGGCCAATCAGGGCAAGGGGGCGGCGCTGCGCACCGGCTTTGCCGCGGCCACTGGGGATGTGGTGGTGGCGCAGGACGCCGATTTGGAGTACGACCCGGAGGAATACCCCCTCCTGATCGAGCCGATCCGGGCGGACAAGGCCGACGTCGTCTTCGGCTCCCGCTTCTGCGGCGGCCCGCACCGGGTGCTCTACTTCTGGCACCGCGTTGGCAACGGGTTCCTCACCCTCCTGTCGAACATGTTCACCAACTTGAACCTTTCCGACATGGAGACGTGCTACAAGGCCTTCCGCCGGGAAATTATCCAGGCGGTGCGGATCGAGGAGAACCGCTTCGGCTTCGAGCCGGAGATCACGGCGAAGGTCGCGCGGATGAAGGTCCGCATCTATGAGGTGGGCATCTCCTACCACGGCCGCACCTACGCGGAGGGGAAGAAGATCAATTGGCGGGACGGCGTCCGCGCCCTCTACTGCATCGTTAAATACGGGCTAATTCGGTAGCCACGCGCGCAAGCAGCCCGTCCCAATCCCCGTGCCGCGCCTGGCGGAAGAGCCGCGCGGAGGGGTACCACGGCGTCGCCTCCGCCTCCGTCATCCAGCGCCAGCAGGAGGGTTCCGGCAGGAGAATCCAGACCGGCTTCCCCAGGCTGCCCGCCAGGTGGGCCACGGCGGTGTCGACGGTGATCACCAGGTCGAGGCCCGCGACGACGCGCGCGGTGTCGAGGAAGTCCTCGCACGCGGAAAGGTCGGAGGCGAAGGGGAGCCACGCCGCGCCGGGGGCTTCCTTTTGCAGGTTGATCCACTCCACGTTTGCCGCGTTCCGCAGCGGGGCCAGCGCCTCCGGCGGGCAGGAGCGGCTGCGGTCCTTGGTGTTGGCCCGGCCGCCCGCCCAGGCGACGCCGATCCGCCGCGGGCTTCCCGGAGGCGGCGCGGCGGGGATTTCCACGGCGGGCAGGAAAAGGGGCGGGGGGATCGCCGCCGGATCGGGGCAGAAGAAGCGGGGCAGGGAGAGGAGCGGCAGGTGGACGTCGTGCGGCGGCGGCGCGGGGCCGCGCCGGACGACGGCGTCAAAGCCGGGAGCGCCCTGCAGGAGCCGGACCAGTTCCGGCTGGCATTCCAGGATGACTGTGGCGCGCGGGTGGGCTTCCTTGGCCCGCGCGGCGAAGCGGGCGAATTGAAGGGTGTCTCCCAGGCCCTGTTCGGCCAGCAGGAGCAGGGTGCGGCCTTCCAGCGGCTCCCCGCTCCAGCGCGGCGTGTGGGGCGGCGGCCCGCCTAAAAGATGGGAGGAGAGGCGGAAGCGCCACTCGTATTCCTCCCAGCCCTCGGCCAGGCGGCCCCGGGAAAGCCAGAGCAGGGCCCGATGGGTGCGGGCTTCCGGATTTTCGGGCTCCAGGCGGAGCGCCTCTTCGTACGCGTTGAGGGCTTCCTGCGTCTGGCCCAGGTCGGCCAGCGCGGCGGCGTGGTAGACGCGGGCGCGGGAGAGGCGCGGATTGAGCGCCACGGCGCGGCGCAGCGCCAGCTCGCCCGCCTCCGGCTCGTCCAGGGTCAGGAGGGCGATGCCCCGGGCGCACTGGAAGGACGCGTCGTTCCCCAGGAGGGGGAGGAGCGGCTCCAGGACGTCGAGCATCTCGGCGAGCCTGCCCTGGGAGAGGAGGAGGCTGGCCTGGTCGAGGCGGGCGTGAAGGGGACCGTCCAGGTCCACGGGATTACACCATCCCCAGCTTCTTCTTGCCGTCTTCGGAGATGCGTTCCGGGGACCAGGGCGGGTCCCAGACCAGGTTGACGTCGGCGCTGGAGACGCCGGGGAGCTTGGCGATTTTCTGCTGCGCCTCGCGGGCGATGACGGGGCCCATGCCGCAGCCGGGCGCGGTGAGTGTCATGGCCACCTTTATGGAGGCCCCTTCGGGCTTGGCGTCCAGGTCGAGGTCGTAGACGAGGCCGAGGTCGACGATGTTCACCGGGATCTCCGGGTCGAAGCAGGTCTTGAGGGTTTCCCAAACGGCTTCTTCCGTCAGCGGGCCCTGGGCGGCGGACGCGGCCTCGACCTTTTCCTTCCCCAGCGCGTCGGCGAACTCGTTCTCGATCCGGTAGAGGCCGGGCTGGGTGGGGATGACGACGGTGAAGGAGCCGCCCAGCTCCTGGGTGATGAGGACGTGGGTCCCCTTGGAAAGGGACCACGCCTCCCCCTGGGGAATGCGGGTGGCGGTGACGTCGCGGGAAAGGGTGATGGTGGCGTCGCTCATGCCTTCACCTTACTTCCAATTGCGGATTCCACAAGGCTACTTGGCGCGTTTCCGGAGGGCCGGGGGGGGGTCCCCGCGGTGTTTCCTCCGGCGGGTGGAGTCGACGCAGGTGAACTCCGCGCCGAAGAGGGCGATGAGCGCGCCGTAGAAGAACCAAAGGAGGAAGAGGGCCATCGAGCCCGCCGCGCCGAAGCTGGAGCCGATGGGGCTGCGCCCCAGCCAGGCGCCGATGGCGAGCTTGCCCACGTCGAAGAGGAGGGCGGCCAGGAAGGCGCCGGGCAGGACGTCCCGCCATTCCAGGGCCACGTCCGGCAGCATCTTGAAGAGGAGGCCGAAGAGGAGGGTGAAGGTGCCCAGGGCGGTGATGCTTTCCGCCACCCCGGCGAAGGTGTGCCATGCCTGGCTGCCCAGAAGGGGGACGCCGTAGACGCGGGAGGCGGAGAGGCCGGTGCTGATGAGGAGGGAGGCCAGGAAAAGGAAGCCGATGACGATGACCATGAGCAGCGCCAGGCCGCGCCGCCGCAGGGACTGGCCCAGGCCCGCCGCGTCCTCCCGGGGGACGTTCCAGATGCGGTTGAGGGAGCGGTGAAGTTGAAGGAAGATTCCGTTGGAGCCGAAGAGCAGCGCGCCGACGCCCAGGGCGGCGGCGACGAAGTTGGCCCCCGGGTGGCTGGCGTGTTTTACCGCGGTGTGGAAAAGGCGGGTGTCCCCGGCCGTCCCCATCCATTGCTGGGCCTGGGAAAAGACCCCGCGCTCCGCCTCCCGCTGGCCCAGGATGGGGATGGCGATGGCGATGGCGACGATAAGGACGGGGGCGACGGCGAAGATGGCGTAGTAGGAGATCGCGGCGGCGTGGGTCGGCGCGTCGTCGGCGATCCATTTGCGGGCCGTCTCCCGGAGGACGGCCCAGGCCTCGGCGGGGAAGGAGCCCTTGCGCGGGCGCCAGCGGAACGAAGGGGGCATGCGGATATGCTAGGGCAAAGCGCGCATCTGCTCCAGCTTCGCGCGCGCGGCGCCGGAGCGCAGGGCCTCTTCCGCCAGGGCCAGTCCTTCCGCGACGGAGGCGGCGCGGCCCTGGGCCGCCAAGGCCAGGGCGGCGTTCCAGGCGACCAGGGCGCGGCCGAAGGGCGGCCCTTCCCCGCGCAGGACGGCTTCCACCAGGGCGGCGCTCTCCGCCGCGTCGGCGACGAGGAGGCCCTCAAGGGAGGCTTCTCCCGCCCATGGCGCGGCGGCGGGCAGCGCGGGGGCCAGGCGGTTTTCGCCCGTGGGGCTCGCTTCGCCGACCGGCTGCCCGCCGACTTCCCCGTAGGCGACGAGGCAGCGCGGCGCCCCCAGCTTTTTCAGCGCCTCCGCGTAGAGCGGGACGTGGGCGGGGCGGAAGACGCCGACGAGCCGCGCGCCGGGGTAGCAGGGGTTGAGGAGGGGGCCCAGGAGGTTGAAGATCGTCCGGCTGCCCAGGCTTTTGCGGACGGGGCCGACGACGGCCAGGCCCGGATGGAAGGCGGGCGCGTGGAGGAAGGCCAGGCCGCAGGCCCGCAGGCTTTCCCGCGCCGCCTGCGGCGTCAGGGCGGGGCGCAGGCCCAGGGCCTCGACGACGTCGATGCTGCCGGAGGGTTTCGTGACGCCCCGGTTGCCGTGCTTGGCCACCGGCGCGCCGCAAGCGGCGACGACGAAGGCGATGGCGGTGGAGACGTTGAAGAGGGGGAGCCCGCCGCCGCCGGTGCCGCAGCAGTCCAGGACGGGGCCGGGGAGGCCCAGGTCGGCCGTCTCCACCGCGGCCGCGCGGGGCAGGAGCGCGCGGGCGAAGGCGGCGAGCTCCTCCGCCGTCTCCCCCTTTTCCGCGAGGGCGGACAGGAAGGCGGCGCGGTCGGCGTCGCCGATGGTGGGATCGAAGAGGGTTTCCGCCGCCGCCCCGGCCTGGTCGGCGTCGAGGGGCGCGCCGCCCTTCAGCGTGTGGGCGAGGGAGAGGAGGATCGACATGGGCGCTAGGCCGTCGCCGGGGCGGGCGCGCCGGCCTCGAACCGCTGCTTGTCGATGGCCTTCATGTAGGCCTCCTCCGCCGTGATGAGGCCCTGGCGCAGCGCGCCCTCGATGGCGTCGTCCATCAGCTGCATGCCCTCGGCGCGGCCGCTCTTGAGGACGTCGACCAGCTTGGCCGTGGCGCCTTCCCGGACGATCGCGCCGACCGCCGGGGTGGCGACGAGGATCTCGTTGAGGGCCAGGCGGCCCTTGCCGTCGGCGCGCTTGAAGAGGAGCTGGGCGCAGACGCCGCGCAGGGAGTTGGCCAGCATGACGCGGATCTGTTCCTGCTGGTCGGCGGGGAAGGCGTCGATGATGCGGTCGATGGTCTTGCGCGCGTTGTTCGTGTGGAGGGTGCCGAAGACGAGGAGGCCGGTTTCCGCGGCGGTGAGGGCCAGGGAGATGGTTTCCAGGTCCCGCATTTCGCCGACGAGGACGACGTCCGCGTCTTCCCGCAGCGCGGCGCGCAGGCCGGAGGCGAAGGTGGGGGTCTCCTGGGGCACTTCCCGCTGGGTGAGGCGGCTCTGCTTGTCGGCGTGGACGAACTCGATCGGCTCCTCGATGGTCACGATGTGCCGGGCGTAGGTGGAGTTGATGTAGTCGATGACGGCGGCCAGGGTGGTCGACTTGCCGGAGCCGGTCGGCCCGGTGACCAGGACCAGGCCGCTTTGCAGGTCGCCGAAGGCCTGGATGGCCGGGGGGACGCCCAGCTCGGCGATGGTCTTGATGCGGGAGGGGATGATGCGGAAGACCGCGCCCATGCCGTGAAGCTGGCGGTAGTAGTTGCAGCGGAAGCGGGCCGCCTCGCCGAACTCGTGGGCGAAGTCGAGGTCCCCCGCCTCCAGGTAGTGGCGCCAGTTTTCCTCCCCCGCCAGGGGCTGGAGGAGGGCGGCCATCTCCGCCTGGGTGAGGGGCTCCTCCCGCAGGGGGCGCAGGTCGCCATGGAGGCGGATTTTCGGCGGGGCGCCTTCCAGGAGGTGGAGGTCGGAGCCGCCCTGGTCGATCAGGGCCTGGAAGAGGGGGGCGATGGCGCTCATGTCATGAACGGTGGCGGCGGGCCAGTTCCTGGGCGAAGGTCTTCTTGTTCTCGCTGCGGCGGTAGGCCTCCTCTGCCGTGATGAGGTTTTGGTCGACGAGGGAGAGGAGGGAGTCGTCCATGAGGACCATCCCCTGCCGGACGCCGGTCTGGATGATGCCGGGGAGCATGAAGGTCTTGCCGTCCCGGATGAGGGCGGCGACGGCGGGGGTGTTGGTCATGATCTCCATGGCCATGGCGCGGCCCTGGCCGTCGGCGCGCGGGACGAGCTGCTGGCAGACGATGCCCCGGATCGACTCGGAGACCATGGTGCGGATCTGCGCCTGCTGGGAGATGGGGAAGGCGTCCAGGAGCCGGTTGAGGGTGCGGGGCGCGCTGTTCGTGTGGAGGGTGCCCAGGACGAGGTGGCCGGTCTCCGCGGCGGTGATGGCCAGGGAGATGGTTTCCAGGTCCCGCATCTCGCCGACGACGATGACGTCCGGGTCCTCGCGCAGGGCGGCGCGCAGGGCGCTGCCGTAGGTCTTTGTGTGGGCGCCGACTTCCCGCTGGGAGATCTGGCAGCCGCGCGGGGAGAAGACGTACTCGATCGGCTCCTCCAGGGTGATGATGTGGTCCCGCCGCTCCGCGTTGATCTGTTCCACCATGGCGGCCAGGGTGGTCGACTTGCCGGAGCCGCTGGGGCCGGTGACGAGGACCAGGCCGTTGTGGTAGCGGGTGAGGGTGCGGAGGGTCTCCGGCATGCCCAGCTCCGCCAGGGTGGGGACGCGGCCCGGGATGACGCGGAAGACCATTTCCCAGCCGCGCCGCTGGCGGATGACGCTGGTGCGGAAGCGCGCGGGGGGCTGGCCGGGGCCCGTTTCCAGTTCGTGGCAGAATTCGGCCGCGCCGGTTTCCCGCACGCGGGCGGCCATCCGGGGGTCCAGGAAGCCGTGGGCCAGCCGTTCCGTGTCGGCGGCGGAGAGGGAGGCCAGGCCCTCCCGCAGAATGCGAAGCTGGCCGTGGCGCCGCCCGGCGGGTGTGTTGCTTGGCGCCAGGTGGACGTCGGAAACGCCGGCGGCCAGGGCTTCCCGCAGGTAGTCGTCGACGTGGGCGAAGGGGCCGGCCCCGCCGGCGGCGGCCAAGGGGGGCGGCGCGGCGGCCTGCCGGGGCTCCGGCTCCGCCGCCTGCGCGGCGATGGCCTGCCGGGCGGCCTGCTGGGCCAGGCCGGAGGCCAGGACCTGGTGGAACCAGTCCCGCTGCGGCCCGTCGATCAGCTGCTGCTCGTAGAGCAGCTCGACGGCGGGAAGGCTGGGCTGCCCCGCCAGCATGGAGGAGGTGGCGTGGTATTGGTCGCTGTTGATGAGGGAGTGCTCCAGGGCCAGGCGGAGCACGAGGTCGTTTTCGGCGCTTTGCTGGAGGGCGGCGGCGGTCATGCGCGGATGGAGATCACCTCCCCGGTGTCGAGGGCCTGGGAAACGGCCTGGAGAAGCTGGGAGGCGTTGAAGGGGCGGTGGAGGATGGCGCGGACGCCCGCTTCCTTTTTCTGCGCGGTCAGGGTCACTTCCGGATGGCTGGTGACCAAGAGGATCGGCATGGCGGAGTGGTGCTGGTGGATGGCGCGGGCGGTTTCCACGCCGTTCACCACGGAGAGTTCCCGGTCGAGGATGAGGAGGTCGACGTGGCCTTCCTCCCCGGCGAACTGGGTGAGGGCGGAGCCGCTGTGCTCCGCGGTGCGGACGCGGTAGCCGCAGGTTTCCAGCACGTCGCGCGCGGCGGCGCGCAGGGCGGCTTCCTCCGTGGCCAGGCCGATGACCTGGCCCTTGCCGGTCGGGATGTGGGAGTGGATCTCGTGCTTGCCGGCGACGGCGGGGGCGGGAGCCTCCGTGCCGACGGCGCGCGGGGAAATGTTGGGCGGCAGGTAGAGGTCGAAGCGGGCGCCTGTCTCCGGCGCGGCGGCGTTGGCCACGCGGAGGTAGCCGCGGTGATTGCGCACGATGGTGGAGACGGAAACGAGGCCCAGGCCGGTGCCGCCTTTTTCCTTGGTGGTGAAGAGGGGCTCGAAGATGCGGCCCAGGAGATGTTCCGGGATGCCGGGGCCGGTGTCCCATACGGTCAGGCGCAGGTAGTCGCCCGGGGTGCCGCCGTTTTCTTCCGGCAGGAAGAAGCCGGCGTCGAGGTGGGCGGGCGCGGCTTCCAGGTGGAGGGCCCCCTGGTTTTGCATGGCGTCCCGCGCGTTCATGGCCAGGTTGAGGAGGGCCTGGTGGATCTCGTTGGGATGGCCGCAGGTCAGGGGAAGGTTTTCCGCCAGGGTGAGGCGGACGTCGATGCCGGGAAAGGCGCCGTGGACGAGGTTGGCCAGGTCGCCCAGGAGACGGGGGACGTCCAGGGGCTCGAGTGACTGCTCGGAGACCCGGAAGAGGTCCATCATCTGGTTGATCATGTCCAGGCCCCGGTCGGCGGAGTCCCGGATGAGGTGCATCAGCTCCTGCAGCTTGGGGTCCTGGTAGCGTTCCTCCACCAGGTGGCTGGTGAATTTGATGGGGTGAAGGAGGTTCTTGAGGTCGTGGGTCAGGCCCGCGGCGATGGGGCCGAAGCCCTCCAGCCGCTGGATGCAGAGGAGCTGCTGTTCCAGCTGGCGCTTCTCCGCGCGGTTGCGCGCCTCGTCCAGGGCGCGCTGGACGGCCAGGGGCAGCCGGCTGAGGCGGCTTTTGAGGACGTAGTCGGTCGCCCCGAGCTTGATCGATTCGATGGCGGCCTCTTCGCCGATGGTGCCGGAGACGAAGAGGAAGGGGACGTCCGGGGCGGCGCGGTTGACGATTTCCAGCGCGGTGCGCCCGTCGAAGGCGGGCAGGCTCAGGTCGGCCAGGACGACGTCCGCGCCTTCCTCCTTCAGGGCGTGCCGCAGGGCTTCTTCCGTCTCCACGCGCGTGTAGCGGCAGGGGAGGCCGTCGCTCTCCAGGATCTCCCGGATGAGCGCGGCGTCGCGCTCGTTGTCCTCGACGTGGAGGACGCGGAGCGGGCCGGTCTTGGGGAGGTTGGAGGCCATGGGCGTGCGCGGGCGGGGTGTCAGGCGGCGGGGCGGGGCGGCTCGTTGAAGAAGGCCCAGAAGAGGCCCAGGGCCTTCACGGCCTCGATGAAGTCGTGGAACTTGACCGGCTTGACGACGTAGGCGTTGACGCCCATGCCGTAGCTGGCCAGCAGGTCGCGCTCTTCGCGGGAGGAGGAGAGGATGACGACGGGGATGACGCGGAGGGAGTCGTGGGACTTGATTTCCTTGAGCACTTCCAGCCCGTCGACCTTCGGCATCTTGATGTCCAGGAGGATGAGGGCGGGGTTTTCCGGCGGGCGGTTGGCGTAGGCGCCGCGGCGGTGGAGGTAGTCGAGGGCGGCCTCGCCGTCCTTCACGACGACGACCTCGTTGGCCAGGTTGTAGTCGCTCAGGGCCTCGAGGGTCAGCTCGACGTCTTTCGGGTTGTCTTCGGCGAGGAGGATGGTGCGTATTTCTCTCATGCGATGGCTGGGGTGGGGACCGGGCCGTTGATCGGCACGCCGGTGGGCGTGACCTGGGCGGCGGCGGCCGGCGGGTTCAGGGGAAGGGAGAAGAAGAAGGCGGCGCCTTGGTCGAGGGCGCTTTCCGCCCAGACTTTGCCGCCGTGCCGCAGCACGATGCGGCGGACGTTGGCCAGGCCGATGCCGGTGCCCTCGTACTCATCCGCCTGGTGGAGGCGCTGGAAGACGCCGAAGAGCTTGTGGGCGTACTTCATGTTGAAGCCGACGCCGTTGTCCTTCACGAAGTAGACCCTCTCCGCCTCGGCGGCCTGGCAGCCGATCTCGACGACGGCCTCCTCCCGCGTGCGGCTGTACTTGATGGCGTTGCCGACCAGGTTCGCCCAGACCTGGCGGAGCATGGCGGCGTCTCCGCGGATGGGCGGCAGGGGGGCGATGTTGAAGCGGACTTTCCGTCCCTCCGTTTCCAGTTGGTGGTAGCGGACGACTTCCTGGACGAGGGCCGCCATGTCGACCTCCTCCTGCGTCATCTCCGCGCGCCCCATGCGGGAGAAGACCAGAAGGTCGTCGATGAGCGCGCCCATCTGGGTGGAGGATTCCAGGATGTAGCCGAGGTAGCGCTCCGTCTTGGGGTCGGGGGCGGCCTTGCCCAGGTGGGTCTTGAGGAGGTCGCCGAAGCCGGTGATGTGGCGCAGCGGGGCGCGCAGGTCGTGGGAGACGGAATAGCTGAAGGCTTCCAGCTCCTGGTTGATGGCCTGGGTCTGGTCGACGCGCAGGGAGAGTTCCTGGTTGAGGCGGGTGATCTGTTCCTCCGTCTTCTTGCGGCCGGTGACGTCCTTGGCGGAAAGGAGGATCAGCCGCTGGCCGCCCATGCCGGGAAAGGTGCGGGCGTTCAGCAGCATGACGCGCGTCTCGCCGCCGGGGACGGGCTGCGTGACTTCCCAGTCCCAGATTTCCCGGTTCTGGGGGACCAGGTCGGCCAGGCGCTGCTGGAGCTCCGGCAGGTCCCAGGCGCCCTGGCCCAGGTCCCGCAGGAAGAGGCCGCGCGCCGTGGCGGCGGGGACGCCGTAGAGGTTGGTGAAGGCGCGGTTGACGTGGCGGACGCGGCCGTGGCGGTCGAGGACGGCCAGGGGGTCGGGGTTGATCTCCACGATCGTCTCCGCGTGGGCGGAGGCTTCCCGGGAGAGGTCTTCCGCCGCCCGGCGGCGGGCCAGATCCCGCTCCGAGGCCAGGTAGAGGGTGCCGCCGAGGAGGAACTGGGCGAAGACCGCGCCCCAAATCAGGGTGCTGGCCAGGTGCTGGCGGTGGGAGGTCGTCCGAAGGCGCCCCTCCAGGAGGCCGCGCTCCTCGGCGAGGATCTGGTCGGTCAGGGCGCGGAAGGGATAATTGCGGATGACCTCGTTGATCTTGTCCAGGCCTTCCTTGGGGTGGCCCGTTTGGGCGAGGCGGACGCCGTCCTGGAGGGTGTCCAGCCGGGTGTCCAGGATGACGCGAAGCTGGCCCAGGCGCTCCTGCTGGCGGGGGTTGTCGAGGGTCAGCTGCTGGATCTCCAAGAGATCCTCGTGGAGGGCGTCGGCGGGGGAGGCGGGGGGTTTCTCCGCGCCTTGAAGGCCCACGATCCGGGTGCGCAGGATGCTTTCCGTGTCCCGCATGTCGAAGAGGAGCCGGTAGCACCGCGCCTCCACCAGGTAGGTGTGGGAGACCCAGCGGGCGGCGTCGTAGGCGGCGCGTGTCGCCGTGTCGTAAAGCAGGGCGGGCAGGACGACGACGACGAGGCCGAGGATGACGAGGATCGCCCGCTTCAGCCCGGAGGGCAGCTCCGAAAACCACTCCGCCACCTGGGCGTAGCCGGTCCGGCGGGCAGCGGAGGCGGAGGAGAAAGGCATGCGCGTCAGCTTAGCACCGGACCGGGGGCGCGCCAAATCAGGCGGCGGCCCCGGCCAGGGGCGGCGTCATGGTTCCCTTGAAGCGGGGCTCTTCCGGCGGCAGGCCGAAGTTGGCCGCGACGAGGGTGTCGATGCGGGCCAGTTCCTCCGCCGTGAGGGCGGGGGTCTCCGGCGCGGCGGCGAATTCTTCCAGCTGTTCGGCGTTGTAGATGTTCGGCAGGCAGCAGCCGGTGCGCGGGTCGGCCAGGAGCCATTGGAGGGCGGCCTGGCCCAGGGTGCGGCCGGGGCCTTCCAGGAAGCGGAGCTGGTCGACTTTCTGGATGCCGCTCAGCAGCCAGGAGCGGGGGCGGTGGCTGCGGTGGTCGGTGGGGGGGAAGGTCGTCTCGGCGGTGTATTTCCCCTCCAGCATGCCGCTGGAGTGGGGGACGCGGACCAGGAAGCGGGTGTCGGGGCTCTCGCCGTCGTCCATCATCTGCCGGCCGGGGTGGGGCTCCAGCAGGTTGTAGATGTGCTGCAGGATGTGGGGGCGGCGCTGGCGGAGGGTTTCGATCCCTTCGTAGAGCCAGCCGATGGCGGGCCCCAGGGCGGCGCCGTAGGAGCGGATCTTCCCCTCTTTCTGCAGGGCGGCCAGCAGTTCCCAGAGGCCGTCGTCCTGGACTTGTTCCATGCGGATGTTGTGGAGCTGGAGGATGTCGATCCGGTCGGTCTTCAGGCGCTGGAGGGCCAGGTCGGTGGCCTGGCGGATGAAGGGCAGGGAGAAGTCGTGCGGGATTTCCCGCTGGCCCCGGCGCTCCTCGCCATGGTCGTAAAAGTTATAACCAACCTTGGTGGCGATGACGACTTTGTCCCGGTCGGCCGGGGTGGGGAAGGCCTTGGCCAGCAGTTCCTCGCTGCGGCCGTTGCCGTAGGTGTCGGCGGCGTCAAAGAGGGTGATCCCCAGGTCGAGGGCCTTGTGCATGAGGGCGACGGCTTCCTCGTCGGTGAACTGGCCCCACCATCCGGTCGAAACGGTCCAGAGACCGAAGCCGATTTCGGAAAGCAGGAGGTCGGTGCGGGGAAGGGGGCGGTACTTCATGGGGAGAGGGCTTTGAGTCTCGCGTACCGGACCGGGGCGGGGCAACGATGAAAAGTTGCCCCGTGGGGGGAGACCGGGTAGCTTCCCCACCGCCCCGCTATGGACGCCTTTATCTTTTGCGTCAGCCTGCTGCCCCTCGGGGCGGGGGGGCTGGCGGTTGTCCTGGGGCGGCGCCCCGTGACGAACGCCGCCGGTTTGGCGGCGGTCCTGGCCGGGTTGGCCGGGCTTTTCCTTTCCCTGCATGCTTCCGGGCCGGCCTCCGTGGCGGCCGTTCTGGCGGGGGCGGCCTGGGGCGGCCTGATTCCCTATGCCCGCGGCGCCGGGCTGGAGCCGGAGGAGGGAATGCGGCTGCGCCCCTTCGGCCTGCTCTGCGGCCTGGCGGCGGCTCTCTTTTTCGCCACGGTCTTTTTCCGCGCGGCCCGGTCGCTAAGCGGCTCTCTGCCGGGGGATGTCTCCGCCGCCGTCGACGGCAGTTATTTTTTGCCCGCTCAGGCGCTGGTCATTCTGGTCCTGGTAGCGGTGGTGGCCGGGGCTTGGCTGGGGCGGAAGGGGGCGGCGTGACTTTCCACGCCTACGCGGCGGCGGCCGCCTTCCTCTTTTTCCTGGGAATTTTTGGGATGGTCGCCCGGCGCAATCTCTTTGCCCAGCTGCTTTCCCTTCAGCTTCTCTTTGCCGGGGCAGCCCTGCTTCTGGCCGCCTTCAGCCGCTTCCGGGACCGGGACGGGGCGGTGTTGGCCGTTTTTGTCCTGATGGTGGCGGCTGTCTGGACGGCGGCGGCCGCGGCGCTCCTCGGCTTTCTGCAGCGCCGCCGGCGGACGATCCGGAGCGAGGATTTCACGACCCTCAAGTTTTAGTTCCAATGGCCCTTCCCCGCTTTCTCTATTTGGCGCCGTTCCTGGCCCCCCTTGCCCTGGGGCTGGCCTGGCTCTTGCGCGGTTTGCCTTCCCTTGGCCTGGCGGCGTTTGTTTCCGCCGTCGACCGCTGGGGCGTCGCCTTTCTCTTGGTGCGCGGCGCCGGGCTGGCGGCCAGTCTGGCGGGGGAGTGCGGGCGGCTTCTCCAGGTCGGCAATGTGCGGGGCGGCCTTTTCTTCCTGATCCTGGGCGGCGCGGGGCTCGTCGCCCTTTTCCTCTGATGTTGGCCCTTCTCCTCCTCCTGCCCCTGGCGGCGCTGGCGGCGATCCTCCTGGGCGCTCCGGCGAAGCTTGCGGCCTTCCTGGCCGCCCTGGGC
Source organism: Verrucomicrobium sp. (assembly GCA_028283855.1). Classification (NCBI taxonomy): domain Bacteria; kingdom Pseudomonadati; phylum Verrucomicrobiota; class Verrucomicrobiia; order Verrucomicrobiales; family Verrucomicrobiaceae; genus Verrucomicrobium; species Verrucomicrobium sp. The sequence goes on from JAPWJX010000003.1 coordinate 684,824, forward strand.
AATTTCCTCCTGAGCGCGGCCCTTGCGGTCCGCTTCGTCCCGGGAACGCCCGGCTTCCAGTTCGAGCAGCGGGCGGTCTGGGCCGCTTTCGACGGGACCGGGAGCCTTTCCCCGACGCTGCCGCCGATTGTCTGCCACCTGGGCATCGACGGCCTGAGCTTGCCCCTTCTTCTGGCGGCGACGCTGGTGACGCTGGCCGCGGTCCTTCTTACTCCCAAGCGGCTGGCGCAGGGCACGGCGACGTTTTATGGGCTCCTCCTGGTCCTGGCGGAGGGGCTGGTGGGGGTTTTTGTCTCGCTCGATCTTTTTTTCCTCTCCCTCTTCGCCACGTTGACGATCCTGCCTCTTTTCCTTCTGACGGGCCGTTGGGGCGGGCGCAATCGGCGCTTTGCCTCCCTTCAGGCGGCGCTCTGCCTGGCGCTGGGGAGCCTGGCCCTGCTCCTGGCCTTGGTCGCCCTCGTCTCCGCGCTGCCGCCCTCGGCCCGGACGTTTGACGTGACGGTCCTGGCGGGCGCGCGGGGGCTCGTCGGCCCGCAGGTGGCGCCGCTCCTCTTCGGCCTCCTGCTTTTGGGCGCGGGGCTGTTGGTCCCGCTTTTTCCCTTTCATAGCTGGTTCCCTGCCGCGCAGGCGGCGGAGCCGCCCCCGGTGGCGATGCTCCACGGCGCGCTTTTCAAGAATGCCGGACTCTATCTTCTCCTGCGTGTGGCGTGGCCGCTTTTCCCGGAAACGGCGCGGCACGGGGAGGCGTGGCTCCTGGGTCTGGCGCTGGCGCAGGCCTTCGGCCTCGGCTTGGTGGCGCTGGCGCAGCGGGAGCTGCCGCTTTTGGCCGCTTCCTGGAGCGCGATGCGGACGGGCGGCCTCCTGCTGGGGCTGGCGGCCTGGAATCGGGTGGCCCTTTCCGGCGCGGTTCTTTGGATGGCGGCGGATGCCGTCGCCTTCGCCCTCCTCTTCGGCGCGGCGGGGGAGATTGTCCGCCGGACGGGGGAGGCGCGGATCGCCCACCTGGCGGGCCTGGCCCGCCGCGCGCCCTGGCTGGCGGGGATGTTCGGCCTGGGGGCGCTGGCCCTCCTGGGCTTCCCCGGCCTGCCCAACCTGGGCGGCCAGGAGGCGCTCTTCCTCGGCGCGTGGGCGGTTCACCCCCGCGCGACGCTCTGGATGGCGGGCGGCTTTTTCGCCGCCGCGGTTTTTCTGGCGAAGGCGCTGGCCCCCCTTTATCTGGGCGCGCCCGCCGGGCCGCCGGGGGCCGACTTGGCCCCGGGCCCGGAACGGCGGCCGTTCTATCTTTTGGCGGGCGGCCTTCTGCTTCTGGCCCTCCTGGCCGGGTCGGTCCTGCGCGCGGCTTCCGTGGCGGCGGGGCCGTTCTTCGGGGGGGCGCGATGAACGGGCTCCTGTTGCCGTTGCCGGAGACGATCCTCGTCGTCCTGGGTCTTTTCCTTTTGGGCCGCCGCTGGCGCGCGGCGCGGCGGGGGGGCGGGCTGGTGGTGGCGGGAACGCTGGCGGCGCTCCTCCTGGAGTTTGTCCTGCCCCGGCAGTCGGGCTTTTACGGCTTCGGCCTTTATCTTTGGGACGGGACGGCGCTTTTCTTCCAGGTCTTTGTCCTGGCGGCGACGGCCTGTTGCGCCCTCCTGGGCCTTTTGACCGGGGCGCGGCCGCGCTGGCCGTTCCTTCTTTTTTCCGCGGCGGGCCTGGTTCTGCAGGCGGCGGTGAACGATTTTCTCCTCCTTTTCCTCGCCTGGACGGCTTCCTTCCTTCCCGCCGCGCTGGCCTTGGCGGGCGGGCGGGAGGCTTCCGCCGCGGAGGAGGAGGCCTCGGTGAAGACTCTCTTCCTGGCGATGGTGGGCGGGGTGCTCCTGGCCTTGGGGATCGCCTTGATTTTCGGCGTCGCGGGGAGCACGCGGTTCGACGTCGTTGCGGGGGTGCTGGAGACCCATGATCTGACGCCCGCGCTGGCGGCCGGGCTTCTTCTGGTCTTGGCGGGCCTGGGCTTCACCATCGGGGCGGTGCCGTTCCATTTTTGGGCGCCCGACGCGCAGCAAGGGGCCTCCATTCCCCTTTCTGCCTTTCTGGCGGTCGCGTTCAAGGGGGCGGGCTGCGCGGCGCTCTTGCGCGTGCTCGACCTGCCCTTCGGCGGGGTGGCGGTGGAAGGGGTGGCTCTGGCCGCCCTGGCGCTGACGGCGGTCCTTTCCCTGGCGCTGGGGAGCCTGGCCGGCCTGCCGCAGCGCAACGGCAAGCGCCTTTTGGGCTATGCGGGCATTGCCCACGCGGGATTTTTCCTGGCCGCCCTGGCGGCCAATAGCCGGGCGGGCTCCCACGCGCTTTGTTTTCTTTTGGTTTCCTATTTCCTGGCCGTTTTCCCCGTCCTGGCGGCGATCGCCCTTTCCGCCTCGCCGACCGGCGGCCGTCCCCAGCCGGGGACCCTGGCCGCCTTCGCGGGGCTGGGCCGCCGCGCGCCGCTCCTGGCCTGGGCCGCCGCGCTGGGGCTTGCCTCCCTGGCCGGGATTCCTCCCCTGCCCGGCTTTTTCGCCCGTTTTCTTATCGTGGCGGCCGCGTGGCAGGGGGGACAATACGGCGTGGCGGCCGCGGCCGTCCTGTTTTCCGTGCCGCTCCTCTATGGGGCGCTGGCGCTCATCCGGGCGATCTTCGTCGAGGAGCCGGCGGAGGAGGCCCCTCTCCGGCTGGAGCCGGGGATGCGCGCCTTCCTGGCGGGCGGGGTGGGGGTGACCCTCTTTTGCGGCCTCTGGCCGGGGCCGCTGCTGGCTTGGCTGGGCCGTCTCTTTTAGACGGTGAAGCTCTTCCCGCAGGAGCAGTGGGCGCTGGCGTTCGGGTTGGTGACGGTGAAGCCGGTGCTTTGGAGGTCCTCGCTGTAGTCGAGGGTCGAGCCGCTGACGTAGAGGGCGCTTTTCGGGTCGATGAAGAGGCGGACGTTGCGCGCTTCGATGACGATGTCCTTCGCCCGGGGTTCTTCCACCAGGTCCATTTGATACTGCAGGCCGGAGCATCCCCCGCCGACGACGGCGATGCGGAGGGCCCCCCGGGGCTTGGCGCTCTGGGCCAGGAGGGACTCCAGTTTGCGGGCGGCGGCGTCGGTCAGGCGGCAAAGGTTTTCGTTGCCGGAGGTGGTGGGGGTGGAAATACCCATAGAATCGGGGCCAAAGTGGGCTAGGATCAGGCTAAAAGAGGTGTACAGAAGGTCAAGGGGATGATAGACCCCTTTTCATTCGAAACGTTGCGGAGAAAAAAGCGCTAAAGTCCCTTTTCCGTCGGGTCGATAAACGTATCAGGGAAGTCCTTCTACCCTAAACTCATTCAGGTCCCAGGCCATGGCGAGCACCTCCTTAACAGGCTCTATCGGCGGAGTTCAGATCTCCGACCTCATCTCGTCCCAGGACGCGGTGAATCGCCAGGGCGCCACCCGTCTCCAGGCCCAGGAGACGACGATCAACAATCAGACCCTGGCGCTGCAGGCCATCCAAAGCAGCATCAACGACGCCTACACCGCGCTCCAGGCCCTCGGCAAGTCGGCCCTCTACAAGACCAAGCTGGCGACGATGGCCAACACCGCCCTGGGCACCGCCACGGCCGACGGCACCGCCGCCGCCGGCGCGTATGACATCAACGTTCTGCAGGTGGCCACCTCCTCCGTCCTCGTGGGGGCGAAGGCCAGCGCCGTCGTCACCGACACCTCCACGGCGGTCGACACGGTCCTGGGCACTTCCGTCGACGGCACTTTCACCCTGGGCACCGCCGGGGGCACGACCAAGAAGATCACCATCACCGCCGGGGAAACGATCCAGCAGCTGCTGGACGATATCAACACCGGCGCGGGCGCGGGCTCCGGCGTGACCGCCAGCTACGACACGACGACCGGCAAGTTCACCTTCGCCGCCTCCGACTCCCTGGTTTTGAGCAACGGCACCAGCGACTTCCTCCAGCAGGCCCAGCTCTACAGCAACTACTCGGTCCGCTCCTCCGCCTCCACCACCATCACGGCCAGCCAGACGGTCGGCTCCGCCTATTCCAACTTCGTCGACGGCACCTTCTCCCTCAACGGCGTCTCCATCAACGTCACCGGCACGGAGACTTTCCAGCAGCTCGTCGACCAGATCAACGCCCAGATCCCCGACGTCCAGGCATCGATCGTCGGCGGGCGGCTCACCTTTGAGTCGACCTCCACCATGAGCGTCGCCAACGGGACGGGCAGCTTCTTCAAGCAGGCCGGCCTGGCGCTCAGCTCCTCCACCTCGACGACGTCCACCAACGCCCTCGGCACGCTCGACACCTCCGCCAATTTCACCGACGGCGGCTCCCTGGTCATCAACGGGACGACGATCTCTTACACCACTTCCGACACTCTCAGCTCCCTGCTGACCAGCATCACCAACAGCGCGGCGGGGGTCGTGGCGGTCTACAACTCCTTCACGGACCAGGTCGAGCTGATCTCCAATAACCCGGGGCCCAGCGAGATCGAGGTGAGCGACGTCACCGGCCCCCTGGCCGATTACGGCCTGACGGCTAACTCCAACGGCAGCCCCCAGTCGGTCATTGGCCAGTCGGCCATGGTGCAGGTCAACGGCGGCTCGATCGTCACTTCCGACAGCAACACCTTCACCGGCGACATGCTCGGCATCGCGGGGGTGACCTTCAACGCCACCGGCGTCGGCGAGACGACCCTGAGCATCACCCCGGACGTCGCCACCATCCAGTCCGCCATCGACGCCTTCGTCGCCGCCTACGACGCGGCCCAGACCACGCTGGCCACCTATACGACGCTGACGACCAGCACCGGCTCCGACAGCCTGGAAGGCGTCCTCTACAACGATCCCACGGTCAGCACCATGTCCCAGCAGCTGCGCGCCATCCTGGGCACCCAGTTCTACGCCAGCGGCAAATACCAGACGCTGGAAGACCTGGGCATCGGGGGAAATTCCTCCAACAACCTGGCCACCGCCAGCAACACCACGCTGCTCACCGACGCGCTTACCAACCACCTGACGGACATCATGAACATCTTCGCCAATCCGGCCAGCGGCCTCTACGCGAAGATGGGCAAGTTGATGACCTCCCAGGCGGCGGGCGGCGCCAGCACGCTGGGGTTGAAGATCACGGCCAACAACCAGCAGGTCAAGGACCTGGACAACCGCATCGACCAGATCAACGCCAACGCGGACCTGAAGCTCACCCAGCTGCAGGCGGCCTACGCGCGCTACGAGTCGGCCTACCAGACCGCGCAGACGACGACCTCCTATCTCAACAGCCTGACCAGCTCCAGCTCCAGCTCGAGCAGCAGCAGCAGTTCTTCCGGCAGCGTCCTGGGCTAGCCCATGAGCCCTTGACGGGCGGCGGCTGATCCGCGCTTGCGCTTCGCGCCCTTTCCTTCCAGACTTCCCGGCGGATGATTCTTACGATTGACTCGAAAACGGTCGATCTTCCCCGTCAGCCGGACGAGGCCCTCACGGCCTACCTGGACCGCGTGGCCGATCTGCTTATCAAAGAACACAGAAGCATCGGCACCTGCCTCATCGACGGCCAGGCTGTCACCCTCGATGCCCAGGGGCAGCGCCTCTTTGCCGGGGGGAAGGAGATGCAGGTGGAGTCGGTCCCCCTGCTGGTCGCCCTGCAGGCCAACATCGCCTTCCAATGCAACGCCCTCCGCCGCATGGAGGGGGAGTGCGAGACTCTCATCACCGACAGCCTCCTGGTGGAGCCCGTCAAGGTGGCCGCCGCCTGGAACGTCCTGTGCGAGGCGATCAAGGGCGGCGTCGAGTTCCTGCGCGTCCTGGAAGGCCTCCTCACGAAGGAGGAGGTCGACCTGATCGTCGACGACAAGCTGGCCAAGCTGGGCCAGGTCATGAAGGAGATCGCCGCCATCATGGCCAAGGGCGATGTGGTGGGCTTCTCCGACCAGCTGGAAATGCAGCTCCTTCCCTGGCTGGCCGACTTCCGGAAATTCCTGGAAGGGCAGGTGGAACGGGTGGACGCCCTTATCGCCAAACAGCCTTAGAGCCAGCCTCCTCCCGCCATGAACCCCGGCCGCGCCTACGTTTCCAACACCGTCAATTCCGCCACGCCGGGCCAGCTGATCGTCATGCTTTACGACGGCCTCATGCGCTTTGCGGGGGACGCCCGGGACGAGCTGGTGGCGGGCCGGACCGGCGCGGAACCGATCAGCCGCGCCATCCGCATCCTGACCGAGCTGAGCCGCTGCCTGCGGCCGGATGCCTCCCCGGAGCTCTGCCGGAACCTGGCCAACCTCTACCAGTTCTACACCGTCGAGCTGTCCAAGGCGATGCACGAGCAGAAGCCGGAGCGGATCGACAAGATTATTCCCCTCATCCAGGAGTTGCGGGACGCCTGGCAGGTCGCCGAGGACAAGAACAGCGGCAACGAGACGGGCGACGCCCCGCCTCCTTCCGCGCCGCCCGCCGCATAGCCGGCGCGGGCTTTTCCCTTACATTTCTTCCAGCACGCCGATGCCCAGGAGCTCCAGCCCCAGGGCCAGGGCCTGCGCCGTCAGGTCGCAGAGGGCCAGGCGGCTGGTCCGCGCGGGTTCCTCCGCCTTGAGGACGGGGCAGGCCTCGTAGAAGGCGTGGAAAGCCGTCGCCAGCTCGTAAAGGTAGATGCAGAGGAAGTGCGGGCGGTTCTCCGCCGCCGCCAGGCGCAGCGTCTCCCCCAGGGCCAGGAGCTTCTTGGCCAGCGCCCGCTCGGCGGGTTCCGCCAGGGTGACGGGCGTCTCCGGGGCGGGGGGGCGGACCTCCCCCTTGCGGAAGATGGAGCGGATGCGGACGTAGGCGTTCTGCAGGTAAGGGGCGGTGTGGCCGTCGAAGGAGAGGAGCTTCGACCAGTTGAAGACGTAGTCGAGGTTCCGGTTCTGGCCCAGATCGGCGTATTTGAGCGCGCCCAGGCCGACGACGCGGGCGATCTCCCGCCGCCGCGCCTCCGGCAGCTCCGGCCGCTTTTCCGTGATGAGGGCCAGGGCGCGGGACTCCGCCTCGTCCAGCAGCTCGCGCAGCTTGATGGGGCGCCCCTCCCGGGTCTTCAGCGGCTTCTTGTCCTCCCCCAGGATGGCGCCGAACCAGGCGTGCTCCAGGGCGCACTCCGGCAGGATGCCCCAGCGGCGGACGGTGGCGAAGACCTGCTGGAAGTGGAGCTGCTGGCGCCCGTCGGTGACGTAGATCATGGCGTCGACGCCCCGCTCCGCGCGGAACTGGGCGGTGGCCAGGTCGGTGGTGCTGTAGAGGAAGGCCCCGTCCGACTTGCGGATGAGGAAGGGCTTGTCCTCCAGCTGCGCGTCGCCGTCGAAGAAGACGACCGTCGCCCCCTCGCTCTCGCGGGCGATGCCCTTGGACAAAAGCTCGGCGACCATCGGCTCCAGCCGCTCGTTGTAGGCGCTTTCCCCCAGCGTCTCGTCGAAGGAGATGTCCAGGCGGGCGTAAATCTTGTCCAGCTCCGCGCGCGTGGCGGCGACGAACTGGCGCCAGAGGGCCAGGTTCTCCGCGTCGCCCCGCTGGAGGGCGGCCAGCTCGCGGCGGGCCGCCTCGTCCAGGGCGGGATCGGTCTTCGCCTGCTCCGTGAAGGCCTGGTAGAGCTCCTCCAAAAAGCCGATGGGGTGCTCCGCCATGGCGGCGGCGGTCCCGGCGGGGTCCTTGGCCAGGGCCTCTTTGTAGCCGGAAAGGATCTTGCCGAACTGGGTGCCCCAGTCGCCCAGGTGGTTGTCCGTGACGACGTGGTGGCCCAGGAAGCGGTGGATGCGGGCCAGGGCCGCGCCCAGGACGTGGGTGCGGAGGTGGCCGACGTGCATCTCCTTGGCGATGTTCGGGCCGCCGTAGTCGATGACGACGCGGCGCGCGGCGGCGGCCGGGACGGGGTCGAGGCCGAGCCGCCCTTCGGCGCGGGCCTGGGCCACCGCCCGGTCCAGGTAGCTTTCCTTCAGGGTAAAGTTGAGGAAGCCGGGCCCGGCGATCTGCGGCGCGGCGGCCACCGCGTCTTCTCCCAGGGCGGCGGCCAGCTCCGCGGCGACGTCCCGCGGCGGGCGGCCCAGGGCCTTTCCGGCGATCATCGCCACGTTGGCCTGAAAATCGCCGTGGCGGGGATCGGCGCACGGCTTGACCGTGGCGGCGGCGAAGGCTTCGGGGGGGAGGAGGGCCCCGGCGGCGGCCAGGACGCGCTCTTCCAAATGCTGTTGCGGCGATTTCACCGCGCAGGTTTAGCGTGCGGATCGGCCAGGAGGCCAGAGAGAAACGAGGCGGTCCATCGCGCGCCGTGCCAAAGAGTCCGGCCCGTGGCGGCGTAGGCGTCCCACGCGTGGCCGCCCAGCTGGCGGAAGAAGTGGCCCCAGGAAACCCCGTGCAGGACGGAGAGGAGGCTGATCTCCACCGCCAGGAGATTGAGCAGGACGATGACGACCAGGGAAAAGAAAACCCCCTGGCCAGTCAGGTCGCTCTGCCCCGCGCCGATCATGCTCACCGTGAAGGTCAGGTGAAACCCCCACGTCAGCCCGATGCCGGCGTAGAACCACGGCGTGTAGGCCGCCAGCGGATGGTAGAAATCCGCCGTCCACCAGAGGCCGATGAGGAGGAGGGTGTAGACGGGGATGAAGTAGGGGGCCAGGGCGATGATCCAATTGCTCCGGTCGCTCACCACCATGCCGCCCCGGCTGGAGACCTGGAAGCGGTGGACGCGCCCCGCGTGGAGGTAGACGGCCAGGGCGTGCGTCAGCTCGTGGCCGAAGACGTAAATCCAGAGCGGCCGGGGCAGCGCCGCGTAGAGGAGGAGCCAGGCCGCCAGCCCGCCGCCGACCGACCAGCACCACGCCAGCTTCCACTCCCCCGAGTTCCAGAGCGCCTGGAAAAGCTCGACGAGGCTCCATCCCGCCGCCGCCGTCAGGGGCAAAAGGAGCAGGGCGATGCCCCAGCGGAGGAGGCGAAGAGAAAGGGGCATGGGGGGAGGGAGCGAAGGCTTGACTTGATCTATGGCGGACCTAGCGTTAGCGCCCTATGGCTAATATCCGTTCGGCGGCAAAACAAGCTCGAAAAGCGACCCGTCGCCGCTCCCTTAACCGGCAGGCCCATGACCTCATTCGTCAGGCCGCCAAGAAGATCAAGAACCTCGTCAAAGAGGGCAAGCAAGACGAGGCCAAGGGCCTCCTCTCCGATTACCAGTCCCAGGTCGACCGCGCCGCCAAGGTGGGCCGCCTGAAGGGCAACACCGCTTCCCGCCGCAAGAGCCGTCTGGCCCGCCTCTTCTCCCCGAAGAAGGAAGCCGCCGCTCCCGCTCCCGCCGCGCCGAAAAAGGCCGCCGCGAAGAAGCCCGCTGCCAAGAAGAAGCTGGCTCCCAAAAAGAAGTAAGGCCATGCACGGCACCTTTTTCACTTTCTGGGACCAGCAGCGTCAGGCTCGGGAAGCTCGGGAAGCCGGTGCCAGCGAGGCCGCGGCGAAGAAAGACTTCAAGGGCATCCTGGCCGACGCCAAGCGCGTCCGGGAAGTCTTTGCCCATCGTCCCGCCTCTCCCGCTCCCTCCCAGGAACGGGTTTCCTAAAGTTTTTGCCGTTTTTCTCAAAAAACGGCTTTTCTTTGGAGAAATAGTCTACTAAATCTATCGAACTATGGAAACCCCTTCGGCTTATCCTCAACCGCAGCGTGAAGTGCCCTCCACCCCGGAGGCGGCGCGGGCCGCCCTGGCCAAGCGGGACAGCCTGCGCGGATTTCCTTCCCGGCGCGCCCAACGGCGGGCGGAGTGGGAGTCCCGGTCTTACGACCGGCGCGGCATCTCGATCACCGATTGATTTTTAAGTCGGCGGCGGGCGGGGAATGTGGTCCCTTGGAGGGGACGTGCCCTTCCTCGCCTATTACGTCGATACCTTAAGCCCCTTCCTGGTCGAATTCGGCCATGGCCTGGGGCTTCGTTACTACAGCCTGGCCTACCTGCTGGGCTTTCTTTTTCTCTACGCCGGGCTCCACTTCCAGGCCCGGCGCGGTTACCTGCCGCTGAAGGCGGCGGAGGTGGACGACCTGGTGGTCTGGCTGGCCCTGGCCGGGGTGATCGGGGGCGGGCGGCTGGGCTATTGCCTCTTCTACGACTTTGGGACCACGTGGCGGGAGCCGTGGACGATCTTCGAGCTCTGGCGCGGCGGCATGGCCAGCCACGGCGGGGTGATCGGGGTGATCCTCGTCATGCTCGTTTTCGCCCGGAAGCACCACATCCGCTTCTACACGCTGGCCGACGCGGCGGCGCTCTGCACGCCGGTCGGCCTGGGGCTGGGGCGGATCGCCAATTTCTTCAACGGGGAACTGTGGGGCCGTCCGGCGACCGTGCCGTGGGCCGTCATTTTTCCGAAGGCCCCGTGGGTCGGCGGCGTGCCGGTGCCGCGCCACCCCTCGCAGATCTACGAGGCGCTGCTGGAGGGCGTCGTCCTGTTCACCGTGCTCTTCCTCGTCCGCCGCGCGACGCGGCGGGAGGGCGCCGTCGCGCTGGCCTTCATGGCGATTTACGGCATCGTCCGCATCGTCGGGGAGTGCTTCCGCGAGCCTGACGCGCCGATCGGGTACTACTTCGGCTTTATCACCCAGGGCCAGCTGCTGTCGGTCGGCATGATCGCCGCGGCGGGAATTCTCGCGCTGCTCGAATTCAAGCGGCGCCGCTAGAGCCGGACGGACTGGCCATCGCGCAAGGGCCGGGCCGACGAGGCGGGGAGGTCCAGGAGGGGGCGCCCGCCCCCTCATGCGTCTGTAAACATCCCGCTTCCGGTGGGCAACGCGTTGGCGCTGGCGCGGGAAATGGGAGTCCCTTCGGTGGCTTCCTGTCGTAGGACAGGACTTATGGCCGCCGCGTTCCGTTCCGGCTCAGTTGAGTGCGTCGGCTCTTTCCCCTGGAATAGGTGTCGTCCTTCCGGCTTCTTTTTCGCCCGGCGGGCCGCTGCCGGGGCGGACTCACCTCCTACGGACCGGCGTGCCCCGACCCGCAGACCGGAGACGGTGTCCCAAGGCCCAGGCCACCCAAGGAGTCAGGAAGCGAACTAGGGACCCAAATTTACCGCGCCAGCGCCAGCGCGCCGCCTGCAGGACGGAGGTTTCACAGACGCAAGGGGGGCGCAGCCCCCCTTGGATCCCCGCTCCTTCCGGGACGACGTTGAGTCGCCCCGGAAGGATGGCCAATCGGTCCGGGTGCGCCCGGAGGGTTCTAAGCGAACGCCGCGTCTTCCAGCAGGTCGGCGCGCTGGGCGGTGGCCAGGCGCGCGTAGAGGCCGCCTTGCGCCAGGAGTTCGGCGTGGGTCCCCTTTTCCAGGATGCGCCCTTCCTTGAGGACGACGATGAGGTCGGCCCGGCGGACGGTCGAAAGGCGGTGGGCGATGATGAAGGAGGTCCGCCCCTGGAGCAGGTGCTCCAAGGCGTCCTGGATCAGCTTCTCCGTCACGGTGTCGACGCTCGCCGTCGCCTCGTCGAGGATGAGGATCGGCGGGTCCTTGAGCAGCGCGCGGGCGATGGCCAGGCGCTGCTTTTCCCCCACGCTCAGTTTCACGCCGCGCTCGCCCACCTCGGTGTCGTAGCCCTGGGGCAGCTTGTCGATGAAGAGGTCGGCGTGGGCGGCCTGCGCGGCGGCGCGCAGGGAGGTGTCGTCCGCCTCGGCGCGGCCGATTTGCAGGTTGTGCCGGACGGTGGTGTTGAAGAGGAAGCTCTCCTGCGTGACCAGGCCGATCTGCGCGCGCAGCGCGGCCAGGGAGTAGGAGTGGGCGTCCTTCCCGTCGATCTCGACCGTCCCTTCCGTCGCCTCGTAGAAGCGGGGCAAGAGGCTGACCAGGGTCGTCTTCCCCGCGCCGGTGGGACCGACGAGGGCGACAGTCATGCCGGGCTCCACTTCCAGGTCGATGCCGTGCAGGACCGGCCGCCCGGTTTGGTAGGAGAAGCCGACGTTCTTGAAAACGATGCGGCCTTTCAGGCGCGGCGCGGGTTCCAGCCGCGCGGCGTAGGGCTCCTCCGGCGTGTCGATGATCTGGAAGACGCGCTCGGCGGCGGGCCGGGCCGACTGCCACATGTCTGGTTGAGCTGATGGAGCTTCCCCACCGGGTCGTAGAACATGCCGACGTAGAGGAGGAACTCGACGAGCTGGCCGGCGGTGAACTGCCCGGCCAGGACGTCCCGCCCGCCGACGGCCAGGACGATGAGGGTGCCCAGCGCGCCCAGGAAATTCATCGCCGGGTTGTAGAGCGCCCAGACGTGCATGACCCAGAGCTGCGTGGTGCGGACTTCCTCCGCGGCGGCGGCGAAGCGGCGGCCCTCCTCGTCCTCGCGGGCGTAGGACTTGATCTGGCGGATGCCCTGGAGGTTGTCCAGGAGGAGGGAGTTCATCGCGCTGGCCGCGCGGCGCTGCGCCCGGTAGCGGTCCGGGGTGGAGGAGTAGAGCCACGCGCCCAGGCCGATGAGGGGGAGCGGCAGGAGCATCCAGGCGGCCAGGGCCGGGTTCTGGCGGAAGAGAAGGAAGCCGATGCCGCCGATTTGGAGCAGGGAGATGGCCCCCTGCTCGATGCCGTCGATGAGGACCCGCTCCACGCTGATGACGTCCTCGCTCACGCGGGTGACCAGGTCGCCGGTGGCGCGCTGCTCGAACCACGGGAGGGGGAGGCGCTGGAGGGCGTCGTAGAGCTGGCAGCGCAGGTCGCGGACGACGTTCTGCTCGTAGGAATTGTTCAGCCGGATGCGCAGGCTGTTGAAGGCGTCGCGGGCGAAGAAGGCGGCGGCGATGGCCAGGACGTAGGGCCAGAGCTTCCCTGGGTGGTGGGCGACCAGGACGCGGTCGACGATGAGGCCCGTCGCCTTCGGAAAGACGAAGGCGGCCAGGGTGGTGAGGACGGCGCAGAGGAAGGTCGCCGCGGCCAGGCCCGGATAACGGCGGAGGTAGCGGAAGACCCGCAGGACGGAGGACATTCCGCCTAATCTACGGGAACGCGCGGGGGCCGCTACTTTTTCTTGGCGGGCGCGCTCTTCTTGGCCGGGGACTCGTTGAGGAGCTTGAGGGCTTTGGCCACGTTGGAGGGGCGGAGGACCAGGAGGCCGTTCTTGGAGGAGGGCGGGGTGGCGCAGTAGACGTATTCGATGTTCACGCCGCCCTTGGCCAGGGTGTTGGCGATCTGGGAGAGGCTGCCGGGGCGGTTCTGCCCTTCGAAGAGGATGACCTCGTTCTCCACGACCAGGGTGCCGTGGGCTTCCAGCGCGCGGAGGGCGGCCTGCGGCTTGTCGACGATCAGGCGGATGACGACGTGGTCGACGGTGTCGGAGGTGGTGAGGGCGTGGATGTTGATTCCGGCCTTGGCCAAAAGGTCGCAGACGTCGCAGAGCGCGCCGGGGCGGTTGGCCAGGAAGATCGCCAGCTGGGTGCCGATGTGGGTCATTTGATTTTTTCGGGTTGGGGGGAGAGGGGGGTGGCGGAGCCGCGCCGGTCGGGGAAGGGGGCCTCGTTCCAGGGGACCTTCGGCTGCGACGGCGGGGCGGCGTGGCGGTTGTCGGAGACGCGCTCGCCGCGGATGACGCGGGGGAGGTCGACGACCGCGCCGCTGTCGGCGCGCGAGTTGAGGAACCGGGCGCGGCCCGCGATGCGGGCGCCGTCGGTGACGACGGACTGGTGGACCTCGGTCAGGTATTCGCTGTCCGTGTCGCCGATGACTTCGGCGGCGTGGTCGAGGGCCGACTTGGAGATCCGCATCAGGCCGCGGACGCGGACGCCCTCGCCCAGGGTGGACTGCCAGATGTGGCCCCGGGCGGTCACGTCGGCCTCGCGCAGTTTGGCCCGTTCCAGGCCGAGGCTCTCCGTGGTGCCGACGGCCCCGTAAAGGTGCTTGGCGGGCAGGACGGAGACGTGGGAGGAGGCGATGACGGTGCCCTGCCGGGCGATGACGCCGGGCCCGACGAAGGAGGGGCCTTCGACGCGGGCGTCCTCGGAAAGGTAGGTTTCCTCGCCGCAGATGATCGCCTCGGCGTCGGCGTGGACGCCGGGGCCGACGGAGGCCGACTGGTGGACCCACGCGCCGGGGCTTTGGTCCGGGTTCACGTGACGCCGCCACTCGGCGGGGGCGAAGTGGACGTCCGGCCCGGCGAGCTGCCGGAGGCGCTGGTGGAGGACGTCGATCTCGCTCACGATGGGTTAGGGCGTGGCGGCGGGTTCGGCGGGCTTGCCCTCGGAGAGGGCGGCCTTGGCGGGGACGGGCGCGGCGGTGCTGACGGTGGGATGGGGGACGACCTTCCAGAAGGCGGCGCGGGCGGCCTCCCATTCCGCCAGGAGCCCGGCGGCGTGGGTGCTGCCGGTGGCCTTCTGATGGCGCTCGACGAGGGCGCGCAGGGCGTCGGCTTCCCCGCCCTTTTCCAGGCGCTCGATGCCGACGATGGCGGGGTTGTAGAGGGTTTCGAACGCGCCGGCGGGGTCCCAGACGTAGGCGACGCCGCCGGACATGCCCGCGCCGAAGTTTTTCCCCGTGGGGCCGAGGACGACGACGGTGCCGCGCGTCATGTATTCGCAGCCGTGGTCGCCGATGCCCTCGACGACGGCGGTGGCGCCGCTGTTGCGGACGGCGAAGCGCTCGCCCGCCCGCCCGTTGGCGAAGAGGAGGCCGCCGGTGGCGCCGTAGAGGACGGTGTTGCCGCAGATCGAGTTCTCGTGCGGGGCGAAGCCGTGGCGGCTGTGGGGCTTGAGGGCGATTTCCCCGCCGGACATGCCCTTGCCCACGTAGTCGTTGGCCTCCCCGGAGAGGAGGAGGCGGATGCCGGGGACCAGGAAGGCGCCCAGGCTCTGCCCGGCGCTGCCGGAGAGGGCGATCTCGATGGTCCCTTCCGGCAGGTGGTGCATGCCGGTGGCGTAGGCGATGGCGCCGGAGAGCTGGGTGCCCACGCTGCGGTTCACGTTGGTGACTTTGTAGCGGAGCTTGAGCGGGCGGCGGTTCTGCAGGGCGCTGCGCGCGGCCTGCAGGATGTCGTTGTCCAGGGGGCGGTCTTCCAGCTTGGTGTTGGTGTCCCAGGTGTGGTGGCGCGGGACGGTCTCGTGGACGGGCGGGACGGCGATGAGGGACTTGAGGTCGAGGGTGTTGGCCTTCGGGTGGCCGGGGATGTTCCGCTGTTCCAGCCATTCGGCGTGGCCGATCAGCTCGTTCATGGTGCGGACGCCCATGCCGGCCATGATTTCCCGGACTTCCTGGGCGACGGCGTCGAAGAAGCGGATGACGTTCTCCGGCGAGCCCTTGAACTTGGCCCGCAGCTTCTCGTCCTGGGTGGCGACGCCCACGGGGCAGTTGTTGAGGTGGCACTGGCGGACGTAGACGCAGCCCGCCGCGATGAGGGCGACGGTGCCGAAGTTGTATTCCTCCGCGCCGAGGAGGGCGGCGACGACGATGTCGAAGCCGGTGCGCATGCCGCCGTCCGTCCGCAGGGTGACGCGGTTGCGCAGGCCGTTCCAGAGGAGGACCTGCTGGGCTTCCGAGACGCCCATCTCCCACGGCGCGCCGCAGTTTTTGATGGAGGAAAGGGGGCTGGCGCCGGTGCCGCCGTCGTGGCCGCTGATGAGGATGACGTCGGCGTGGGCCTTGGCCACGCCCGCGGCGATGGTGCCGACGCCCGCTTCCGCGACGAGCTTGACGCAGATCTTGGCGCGCGGGTTGACCTGCTTGAGGTCGTAGATGAGCTGGGCCAGGTCCTCGATGCTGTAGATGTCGTGGTGGGGCGGCGGGGAGATGAGCATCACTCCGGGGGTGGAGTGGCGCAGCCGCGCGATGAGGGCGGAGACTTTGTGGCCGGGGATCTGGCCGCCCTCGCCGGGCTTGGAGCCCTGGGCCATCTTGATCTCGATCTCCGCCGCGCTGGCCAGGTATTCCGCCGTGACGCCGAAGCGGCCGGAGGCGATCTGCTTGATGGCGCTGTTCTTCGAGTCGCCGTTGTCGAGGGGGATGAAGCGCTCGCGGTCCTCGCCGCCCTCGCCGGAGTTGGACTTGCCGCCGATGCGGTTCATCGCCACGGCGAGCGTCTCGTGCGCCTCCGGGGAGAGGGCGCCCAGGGACATGCCGGCGGTGGTGAAGCGCTTGCGGATTTCCTCCACGGGCTCGACCTCTTCCAGGGGGATGGGGGTGCCGGGCTTGATGGAGAGGCAGTGGCGGAGGTCGAGGGGCTGGGTTTCCAGGACGGCCTCGACGTATTTGCGGTAGTCCTCGAGCTTGCCGGCCTTGTCGGCGCCCTTGATGCCGCTGAAGGTGTGGAGGTTCTGGATGACCTGCGGGGTGACGGCGTGGGCTTCCCCGTCCCGGCGGAAGCGGTAGTAGCCCGCGTCGGCCAGCTTGGGGTTTTCCTCCGCGAAGCCGGCGTGGTGGCGGGCCAGGGTTTCCTGGGCGATTTCCTTGAGGCCGATGCCGGAAAGGGGGGTGGAGACGCCGGAGAAGTATTCGGCGGCGACGGCGCGGTCGATGCCGATGGCCTGGAAGACCTGGGCCCCGTGGTAGCTCTCCAGGGTGGAGATGCCCATCTTGGACATGATCTTGAGGAGGCCCTTCTCGATGGCGGCGCGGTAGTTTTTCCAGGCCGCGGCGGCGTCGACGTTGAGCTGCCCCTGGGCGAGGAGGTCGCGGTAGGTGGCGGCGGCCAGGTAGGGATGGACGGCGGAGGCGCCGAAGCCGATGAGGCAGGCGAACTGGTGGACGTCCCGGCACTCGCCCGTCTCCGCGACGAGGGAGAGCTGCATGCGCTTGCCCTTGCGGATGAGGTGGTGGTGGATGGCGGAGACGCAGAGGAGCATCGGCAGGGCGGCCTGGCCGGCGGAGACGCCCCGGTCGCTGAGGATCAGGAGGGCGACGTCGGCGTCGGCGGCTTTTTCCGCCTCCTCGCGCAGTTCCTGGAGCCGGTGGGCGAAGGCGCGGACGTTCTGCTCCGCGTCGGCCCCCACGGGGAAGAGGCAGGAGAGGGTCTTGGCGCGCAGGCTGGGCTCCGGGCGGCTGCGCAGTTCCTCCAGCTCGGCGCCGGAGAGGACGGGGCTTTGCAGGCGCAGGCAGTCGGCGTGGCCGGGGGCCTGGTCCAGGAGGTTGCCGCTGCGGCCGCAGTGGATTTCCAGGGACATGACCAGCTTCTCGCGGATCGGGTCGATCGGCGGGTTGGTGACCTGGGCGAAGAGCTGCTTGAAATAGGTGTAGAGGAGCCGGGGCTTGAGGGAGAGGACGGCCAGGGGGGTGTCGTCGCCCATGGAGCCGATGGCTTCCTCGCCGGTTTCCGCCATCGGCTTGAGGATGACTTTGATCTCTTCCTCGTTGTAGCCGAAGGCGAGCTGCCGCGGGGGGAGGGGTTCGGCCTCGGCCTCGCCCAGGGCGGGCTCCGTCCGGAGTTCCTTGAGGCTTTCCTTCAGCCACTGCCCGTAGGGCTGGCGGGAGGCGTAGTGGGCCTTGATCTCGTCGTTGTGCCAGAGCTTCTTGGCCACGGTGTCGACGGCCAGGATCTCGCCGGGGGCCAGGCGGCCTTTCTCGACCACGTCCTTGTCGTCGAAGGCGGCGACGCCGACTTCCGAGCCGAGGAAGACGAGGCCCCCGCGCGTGACCACGTAGCGGGCGGGGCGCAGGCCGTTGCGGTCCAGGCAGGCGGCGACGGTCCGCCCGTCGGAGAGGACGAGGGCGGCGGGGCCGTCCCACGGCTCGGTGACGCAGGCGTGGTATTCGTAGAAGGCTTTCTTTTCCGGGGTGATCTTGGCGTCGGCGCGCCAGGCGGCGGGCACCAGCATCATGATGCTGTGCAGCAGGTCGCGGCCGGACATGCAGAGCAGCTCCAGGGTGTTGTCCAGGGAGGCGGAATCGCTCCCGCCCGGCTGGATGACGGGGCGGAGGAACTCGACGTCCTTCCCCCAGAACGGCCACTCCATGCGGGCCTCCCGGGCGCGCATCCAGATGCGGTTGCCCTGGACGGTGTTGATCTCCCCGTTGTGCCCCAGGAAGCGGAAGGGCTGGGCCAGGGGCCAGGTGGGGAAGGTGTTGGTGCTGTAGCGCTGGTGGTAGACGGCCAGGGCGGTCTTGTAGTCCGGGTTGCGCAGGTCCAGGTAGAATTTGTCCAGCTGGGGGGAGACGAGGAGGCCCTTGTAGACGATGGTCCGGCTGGAGAAGGAGGGGACGTAGAAGTTTTTGATCCCGCCCTGGGCGACCCGGTATTCGATCTCCGAGCGGCAGAGGTAGAGGAGCTGCTCGTATTCTTCCGCGCCCATGCGGGAGTCGGCGGGCTTGCCGATGAGGGCCTGCTCCATGTGGGGGCAGGTGGCCAGGGCCTTGTCCCCCAGGACCTCCATGCGGACGGGCACCTTCCGCCAGCCGAAGAGGCAGAGCTTGCGCTTGAGGAGGGTCTCCTCCACCACCTTCCGGCAGAAGGCCTGCTCGTAGGCGTTGTCCTTCGGCAGGAAGAGGAAGCCGACGGCCAGGTCGTCGTCGGAAAAGAGGCGCTGGCCCATCTTTTCGATCTCTCCCCGGAAGAGGTCGTAGGGGAGCTGGGTCTGGACCCCGGCGCCGTCGCCCGTCTTGGCGTCGGCGTCCATGGCGCCGCGGTGGGAAAGGGCGCGGACGCAGCGGAGGGCCGCCTGGAGGATCTGGTGGGAGCGCTCCCCGTCGATCCCGGCGACGAAGCCGACGCCGCAGGCGTCGTGTTCCTGGGAGGGGTCGTAGAGCCCCTGGAAGGAGCCGACACGGTCGAGGATCGCTTGGTTGAGAGCCATTTCCGCCCTTAAGGCTAGGCGAACTCCTTATAATAACAAGGCGTCATTCCCAGCGCCTTGCCTTAATCGGCGATTGGTCCTAGCCTTACCCCCAGCCGCCGCTTTTTACTGTGTTTTCGGAACCTTTCACTCCTCCTCCCGCCGCGCGCGGCGAAGACGCGTTCCGCCCGCAGGTCCTCGTCATCGAGGACGATCCGGCCATCCTCAAGCTGATCGAGACGCTGCTGACCTCCAAGGGCATCGGCTCCGTCGTGGCGACGAACCTGGCCCAGGCCCACGAGATCCTCGCGAAACTGCCGGATTTCTCCGTCGTCCTGTGCGACCATCTTTTGCCGGACGGCCTGGGCGTCGAGTTCCTGCGCGACCTGCGCACCCACCACCCGCTCATCGTCCGCGTGCTGATGACCGGCGCCTATGACAAGGCGCTGGCGATGGACGCCATCAACTCCGGCGAGATATACCGCTTCCTCCTTAAGCCCTTCACGGTCGACGACCTCCTTTCCACCCTTTCCCAAAGCTTCGACCGCCACGACCTCCAGGCGGAGAACACCCGCCTCCAGTCCCGCCTGGCCCTTCAGAACGAGGAGCTGCGCCGGGTCAACGCCCAGCTGGCCCAGCGCGTGGCGGAGGAGGAGGCCCGCTCCCGCGGGCTGACGGTGGAGAGCAGCAACTGGCGGGGCGCCTCCCACGGCATGATCGACCTCTGCCTGGAGATCCTCCAGCGGATCGACCCCCTCCTCTTCAAGCACAGCCAGCGCGTCGCCGTCCTGGCCTGCGCCATCGCCCGCGAGCTGCAGTGCGACGAGGACGTCGTCAACCGGATCGAGATCGCCGCCCAGCTGCACGACATCGCCCTGCTGGGCTGCAACGTCACCCTGCGCTCCAATCAACGGTCTCTCAACCAGATCAACAACCCCCAGGAGCGGGAACAGATAGAGAACCACCCCCGGCTGGCCGCCCAGCTGGTGAAATTCCTCCCCCTGCCGGACGTCCTGGAGGCCGTCGAGCAGCACCATGAATACCTGGACGGCAGCGGCTATCCGGACGGCCTGGCGGGCAACCGCATCTCCTTCCTGGCCCAGGTCCTGGCGGTGGCCGATTCCTACGACGAGCTGGCCTCCAGCAGCGACCACGTCCTGACCCGGATCATGAACCACTCCGGCCGGCTCTACGCCCCGGAGATCGTCCACGCCCTGGAACGGGCCGTTTCCAAAGGTTTGGAGCTGCCGCGGGAACGGCAAGTGCTCCTCCATGAGCTGATCCCCGGCATGAAGCTTTCCAGTTCCATTTACACCGCGACAGGGATGTTGCTCATCAAGCAGGGCCAGGTTCTGAACAAGGCCATGATCGACCGCCTGCTGCAACATTCCGAATCCAATGCCATCACCCAAAAAATCCTCGTCGAAGTTTAAGCCGGCCCTTCTGGCCGCCTCCCTCCTGTTGGCCGGATGCATCGCGGCCGACGAATCGAGCATGTATTTCGATCGGCCCCTAGGGCCCGATTACGCCCCCACCGTGGCCCGCCAGCCGGATGTGTGGCCCACCCGGGTCCTGGTCCTGCCCATCTCCGGCCAGGTGGAGGACGAGGCGCGCAACCAGTTCGAGCTCAAGTTCTTGGCGGAACTGCGGCAGGCTCTCCCGTGGGTCCTTTTCACCTATGACGACGCCAACTCGACCTCCGCGGACATGGCCGTTACGGAGGACCAGGCCCTCGACCGGGCGCGCGCCCTGGGGGCCGATTCGATCCTTCAGGTCGACTTAAGCCAGCAGGCGATCTACGCCCCGCTGCGGATCGTCGCCGACGCGCGGATGGAGAGCGTCGAATCCCGGACCATCTTTTATAAGATGACCGCCGACCTCGACGCCCGGGACGAAAAGGTGGCCACCACGGCCCGCCGTTATTATCAGAGCCAGCTCCAGTCCCGCCACCTGCCGGAACGCAGCCTGACGATCCTGACCAGCTATCAGGAATTCCTCCGTTTCAGCGGCTATGAAACGGCCAAACTGATCGCCGACTCCTTCGTAAAGCAGTCCAACCGCGTCAGCAAAGCCCAACCGGCACCTTCTTCCGGCGGAACTTATTTTCAGTCGCCTCCGGCAAAAAGTGCCGATACGAAGTGATTTTCGCTTAACAAGGATTAATATTTTTTTAGGGGTTTTAAAAAACTTTTAAGAAATCGGCAAAAAATTCTAAACTCCGGCGCGGGAAAGCCGAATCCTATATCATGAGCATGGATGCAATTAATTCCACCAACGCAGCGGTGTCGCTGCAGGGGGTGAAGACCGCCAGCTCTACGTCCGCCGCTTCCTCGGCCGCCACGACCTCCCAGACGACGACTTCCGAGACGGCCTCCGTCTCCCTGCCGAGCGACAAGGTCAGCATCTCTTCCGATGGCGAGCGCGCGGCCCGGTTCATTCAGGAAGCGCGGTCCACCTTCTCCCAAAGCAACAGCGCCGGCTTCACTGCCGACCAAATCCAGCAATGGCGCGCCGCCATCGCCAAGGGGGAATACCCTCCGCAGGCGCTGACCGCCGGGCTCCTGAGCCTGATCGGCACCAGCCTGGTGGCGCAGCAGGATTCCTAAGGCCGTTTTTCGATCCGCTGCTTGATCCTTTGCAAAAGGCCCCCCGCCAGATCCTGGCGCGTCGGGGCCTTTTCCATTTCTCCCGCGGGAGTGAGCAGGCCGTAGCCGTCGCCGAAGCCGGGGCCGTTGAGGACGCAGAGATCGGTGCGGGCCTCTTCCAGCTGGCGGCGGCCCTGCGCGGCCATCTTTTCCTCCCCCCCCTCGGTGCCGTATTTCCAGCCCGCCAGAAACGCCTGGGGAAAGAGGCGGCGCAGGGAGACGATGACCTTCGGCAGGGGCAGCAGCGTCAGCAGGTAGCCGGGGGCGCGGCTGGGGATCTTGCCGGAGAGGACGGCGTTGCCCTCCAGGTCGCGAATGACGCCCGCGCCGAAGTCGCAGAGGGCGGCGGCGTGCAGGACGGCGTCCACGGGTTCCCGCGCCGCCTCCGCCAGGAGGGCGGCCAGGTCCTCGTTCGTGCCGAATTCCCGCACCTCCACTCCGGGCGCGGCCTGCCGTTCCGTGGCCCCGCTGCCGCGCAGGCAGAGGACGCGGTGGCCTGCCGCCGCGAAGTGGGCGCAGAGAAAGGCGCCCAGGCCGCCGGTGGAGTGGTTGGTCAGGCGCCGGGTGCCGTCGATCGGCGCGTAAGCCGGGCCGCAGGTGACGATCAGGTTCATCGTTCCCCGGTCTTACTCTCCGCCCGGGGGGAAGGCGAGATATTGCATTTGCCGCCGAATGGGGGGAGCCTAGGCGTCCTTATGAGCGCGACGGCGGAGCGGCTGAAGGCGGAGAACGACGCGGTGCGGGCGCGGCTGGCCGACGCGGCCTACGCGGAGCGGGAAGGCTGGCGCCGCCGCACGAACCTGGACGGCACCCCCAGCGCCTGGGTGCAGGGCTCCCTGGAGGGTATCGCCCCGGAGGCCCAAATCGGGCCCGACGTGGTGATCTACAACCGCGCGGGGGAGCTGCTCATCTCCGCCACGAACACCCTTTCCGGCAACACCCGCGTGGAGGGGCCGGTCCTTATCGACCAGTCCGCCCTGCGCGACGCCGCCATCACCGGCGACCGGCGCGTGCAGCCGAATCCGGGCGTGCAGCGCATGGTCGGCATCGTCACGCTGGCGGAGAGCCGGGTGGAGGACGCCACCGTGCGGGCTTCCCACCTTTTCCGCACGGCGGTGACGGGCGACGCCGCCATCGCCTGGACGGTGGCGGACGAGGCCGCCGTTTCCGGCCCGGAGACGCGGGCGGCCTACGCCGCCCTCGACCCGGGCTCTTTCCTGGGCGGCGGCGCGCGGCTGCTCGACGGCGTGCTGGCCGCCGGCGTCCGGGCCGACCGGGCGGTGGAGATCCGGCACCAGGTCGTCCGGGACAACCGCTACGCCGCAGGGCCGCTGCGGCTTTCCGCCATTTCGGAGGCCGCCTCCGACATGAACCGCCCCCGCCCCGGGAAGGAAAAGTCCGACGACGGGGATCGCGGGCGGACGATTTAGCGGTTAGAGTGGGGCGTTTGCGATGAGCGCCCTTTCCTGGTTCGACGATCCCGCCTGGCGGAAACCCCGCGCCGCGCTCACTCCGAAGCGCCCCTGCGGCCTGGCCGCGCTGCCCGCCGCCGCGCAGGCCTTCGCCGTCGCCGGGCTCCTGCACGGCGGGAAGGCCCCGGCTCTCGTCGTCGCGCCCGGGGTGAAGGCGCAGGAGGAGTTCGCCAGTGAGTTGGAGGCCTGGGCGCCCGGCCTTTCCTTCCTCTTTTTCCCGGAGGCGGAGCCGCCCGTCGGCGACGCCCTGCCCGATCCCGCCTTGGCCGCCGAGCGGCTCGCCGTCGTCCGGCGGCTGCAGGGGGCGGCGGGCGCGGGCGCGGCCCCCGTGATCGTCACGACGCAGGCGGCGCTCGACCAGCCGCTGCCGAATCCCGAGGCCCTGGGCCGCGTGGCCCACCTGGAAGCGGGGAAGGCGCAGGGCCGGGACGCTTTCCTGGCGCTCTTGGCGGAGGCGGGCTACCAGCGGGAGCTGGAGGTGAGCGGGCCGGGCCAGTTCAGCGTGCGCGGCGGCATCGTCGACGTCTTTTCCTGGGCGTCCGCCCAGCCGGTCCGCAGTGAGTGGGACGGGGACGAGGTCGTCTCCCTGCGCCTTTTCGATCCCGCGCTCCAGCGCTCCCTGGAAAACGTGCCCCGCGCGGAGGTGAGCCTGCTGAAGGCCGCCGCGGAGGGGGAGGGAGAGGCCGCCCTGGCCGATTATCTGCCGCCCGGCACCGTCGCCTTTTCCCTGGGGGACGACGCGGAGGCGGAGCCGGTGTCGCTCGAGTTCTTCGGCCACGAGTTCCTCCACGGCCGCGCGGGGGACTGGATCGCCCAGGAGCGGCGGCGGGACCTTTTCCTCTCCCACCTGCGCGACTGGATGGATGACGAGTGGGAGATCGTCCTGGCCGCCAATAACGAAGGGGAGGAGCGCCGCCTGCGGGAGATTTTGGGCGAGCAGGGGATCGACCTGGAGAAGGTCTCCTTTGCCCAGCGGCGGCTCCTGCGCGGCTTTTCCTGGCCCGCGGCGCGGCGCGTCATCCTGGCGGACGCGGAGATCTTTGGCCGCTACCAGACGCTGCGCGCCCTGCGGCGGCGGGAGCGGGCGCTCCACGCGCCGCTTTCCCGCGCCGCCTCCATCAGCGCCGCCGCCCTTTCCGACTGGGCGGAGGGGGACTACGTCGTCCACCTCCATCACGGCATCGCCCGCTACCGGGGGATGCAGAAGCTGCCCGGGGAAAAGGGGGAGACCGACGTGCTGGTCCTCCAGTTCGCCGAGCAGGCGCGGCTCTACGTCCCGCTGGAGGAGTCCTACCTCATCTCCCGCTACCTGGGGGCGACGAAGAAGGCCCCGGCCCTGGACCAGCTGGGCGGGCCGCGCTGGGAAAAGGCGCGGGCCCAGGCGCAGAAGGCGGTGCGGGATTACGCGCTGAAGCTGGTGCGCGTCCAGGCGGAGCGGGAGACCCTGCAGGGCTTCGCCTTCCCGCCGGACAACGCCTGGCAGGCGGAGTTCGAGGAGGCCTTCGTCTATGAGGAGACGCCCGACCAGCTCAAGGCGATCGCCGAGGCGAAGCGGGACATGGAATCCCCCAAGCCGATGGACCGCCTCGTCTGCGGCGACGTCGGCTTCGGCAAGACGGAGGTGGCCATCCGCGCGATTTTCAAGGCGGTCATGGGGGGCAAGCAGGCCTCCTTCCTGGTCCCCACCACCGTCCTGGCCCAGCAGCATTTCCAGAACCTGCGGGAGCGCTACGCCGACTATCCCGTGCGGGTGGAGATCCTCTCCCGCTACCGCACCCCGGCGGAGCAAAAGAAGGTCCTGGAGGGGCTGGCGGACGGCAGCGTCGACGTCGTCGTCGGCACGCACCGGCTTTTGTCGAAGGACGTCGTCTTCAAGGACCTCGGCCTCGTCGTCATCGACGAGGAGCAGCGCTTCGGCGTCGTGCAGAAGGAGAAGTTCAAGCAGCTCTTCCGCCTGGTCGACGTATTGACCCTCTCCGCCACGCCGATTCCCCGCACCCTCTACCTGGCCATGACCGGCGCGCGGGACCTTTCCACGATCGAGACGCCGCCGCCCAGCCGCCAGACGGTGGAGACGATCATCAGCCCCTACGACGAGCGGGTCATCCGCGGCGCGATCGAGCGGGAACTGGCCCGCGACGGCCAGGTCTATTTCCTGCACAACCGGGTCCAGTCGATCGAGCGGATGGCGGAGCGGCTGCGGGAGCTGGTCCCCGGCCTGCGCGTCGACATCGGCCACGGGCAGATGGACAAGGGGGACCTGGAGGACGTCATGCGCCGCTTCGTGGAAGGGCGGACGCAGGTCCTTTTGGCCACCTCGATCATCGAGAACGGCCTGGATATTCCCAACGCCAACACGATCCTCATCGACCGCGCCGACCGCTTCGGCCTGGCCGACCTTTACCAGCTGCGCGGCCGGGTGGGCCGCTCCCATTCCAAGGCGCACGCCTACCTCCTCCTGCCCCGGGAGATGCTGGGCAGCGGCGGCGACGCGCGGAAGCGCCTGGGGGCCATGCGGCAGTACGCCGCCCTGGGCTCCGGCTTCAAGCTGGCGATGCGGGATCTGGAGATCCGCGGCGCGGGCAGCATGCTGGGCACGGCGCAGAGCGGCCACATCACCTCCATCGGCTTCGACCTCTACTGCCACCTCCTCCAGGGGGCGGTCTCCCAGCTCAAGGCGCAGGCCGGGCCGGACGGGCAGATCCCGCCCCTGCCGGAAACCGATTGCCGCGTCGCGCTCGACTTCCTGGCCCTGCACCAGCGGGAGGCCGGGGACGCGCGGCCCCCGGCGCTGCTCCCCTCTTCCTACCTGGCGGAGAGCCGCTGGCGGGTGGAGGGTTACCGCCGCCTGAACGAGGCGGCGCGGACGGAGGAGCTGGAGGCGCTGCGCCAGGACTGGCGGGACCGCCACGGCCCGTGGCCCGCGCCGGTGGAGCGGCTTCTCCTCCTGCATGAGATCCGCATCCTGGGCCGCCAGCGCCGGATCGAGCGGATCGAAACCCAGGGGGAGAAGCTGGTTCTCAAGCGCCGGGGGGACTACATCATGATCGGCGGGAAGTTTCCCCGCTTGACGGCTTCGGGCGCTGAAAATAAGTTGACCGAAATCCGTTCATGGCTCCTTTCCATCGCCTAGCCAGCGGCCTCCTCCTATTTTTGGTCGCGGCCGGGACGGTCCGCGCCGCCCACATCGCCGACGGCATCGCGGCGGTGGTCAACGACAAGGTCATCCCCTATTCCGAGGTGACCAAGCGCGTGGAGGATACCGAGCGCATCCTGCGCGAGACCTACAACGGCCCCGAGCTGGTCAGCCGCATCAAGGAGGCCCGCCTCAACGCCCTGCGCGCGCTCATCGAGCGGGAGCTCATCATCCAGGACTTCAAGAAGCAGGGCTACTTCATCCCGGACACCATCATCGAGGACCGCCTCCACAACACGATCCAGACCCAGTACGAGGGGGACCGCACCGCCTTCATCCGCACCATCCAGGCCCAGGGCCTTTCCCTGGACCAGTTCAAGGACGAGCTGCGCAACTCGGTCATCGTCCAGGCGATGCGGTCGAAGAACGTCTCGGAAAACGTCGTCATCTCCCCCTACAAGGTGGAGCAGTATTACCAGGACAACGCGGCCCAGTTCACCCAGGAGGGCCAGGTCCGCCTGGGCATCATCTACCTGCGGAAGTCGCTTTTCCCGAAGAAGGACGCCTCCGGCCAGGAGGTCGACCCCACGGCGGAGATCGCCAAGGAGCTCCTCTTCAAGCTCGACACCGGCGCCAACTTCGCCGACCTGGCCCGCTCCTATTCGGAGGGGCCCAAGCGGCAGGAAGGCGGCGACATCGGCTGGGTGAAGCGGGGCGATCTGCGGGCGGAGATCTCCGACGTCGCCTTCGACCTCCAGCCCGGCCAGACCAGCCGCGTCATCACCTCTTCCGACGGCTACTACATCGTCCGCGTCGAGGACCGGAAACGGCCCCAGGTCCAGCCGATGAGCGAGGTGCGCGCCCAGATCGAGCAGGCCCTCGTCGAGGAGGACCGCCAGCGGCTCCAGCTGGAATGGCTCGACCGCCTGCGGGCCAAGGCCTTCATCAAGACGGCGTTTTAGGGTGAAAGCCCCCGTCATCGCCGTCACCCTGGGCGATCCCGCCGGCGTCGGGCCGGAAGTCGCCGCCGCCGCCTTGCGCGGCCCGCTGCCCAAAGGGTTCCGCTACGAGGTCGTCGGCAAGGCGGGCGCGGCAAAGCCGGGCCGTTCCACCCGCCGTTCCGCCCGGGCGGCCTGGGACGCCCTGGAGCGCGCGGCGGAGGGCTGCCGCGCGGGGCGCTACGCCGCCGTCGTCACCGGCCCGGTGCGGAAGGAAACCCTGGCGGAGATCGGCTTCCCCTATCCGGGCCAGACGGAGTTCCTCGCCGCCGCCTGCGGCCTGCCGGAAGAGCGCGCGGTGATGGCCTTCTGGTCCCCCCGGCTCCGCGTCTCCCTCCTGTCCGCCCATTGCAGCCTGAAGGAATCGATCGCCCGGGCCACCGCCGCCCGCCTCCGCCACGTGGCGGGGGAGACCGCGCGCTTCCTGCGGGAGCTGGGGATCGTCCGGCCCCGGCTGGCCGTGGCGGGGATCAATCCCCACGCGGGGGAAAACGGCCTCTTCGGCCGGGAAGAGGCCCGCTTCGCCCCGGTTTTCCGGGCGGGCATTCCGGGCGCGGAGCTCTCCGGGCCCTATCCCGCCGACACGGTCTTTTGGCGCGCCGCGCACGGGGAGTTCGACGGGGTCGTCGCCGCCAACCACGACCAGGGCCTGGCCCCCTTCAAGATGGCCGCCTTCCACGACGGGGTGAACGTGACCCTGGGCCTTCCCCTGGTCCGCACCAGCCCGGATCACGGCACCGCCCTGGCCCTGGCGGGGACCGGCCGGGCCGACCCGCGCAGCATGGTTGCCGCCCTCCGGCTGGCCGCAAAAATCGTTGCCGGGCGGGCCCGCGCCGCCCAACGTGAAGGCTCTCCGAAGCCATGAACGTTTCCGACCTGCGCGGCATCCTCACCTACGTCCC
Organism: Verrucomicrobium sp.; assembly: GCA_028283855.1. Lineage (NCBI taxonomy): Bacteria > Pseudomonadati > Verrucomicrobiota > Verrucomicrobiia > Verrucomicrobiales > Verrucomicrobiaceae > Verrucomicrobium > Verrucomicrobium sp. Next base: position 712,658 of record JAPWJX010000003.1, read on the forward strand.
CCAATTCCGGGACAAGCTCTTCGTCGTCTCCATCGACGGGGCGATCGTCTCCCAGGACAACTTCTCCAACATCCTCCTGGACCTGGCGGTCCTCCACAGCCTGCGCATCCGCCTCATCGTGGTGCACGGCATCGGCCACCAGCTGCAGGAGATGTCCCGCATGGGCGCGCCCATTTCCGACCTGCACGGCACCGGCGTGACCGACGCGCCGACCCTGGCCGCCGCGCTGACCGCCGCCAACCGGACGACGCACGAGATCATGGAGGGCCTCTCCTCCAGCGACCTGCGCGCCGTCTACGCCAACGCGGTCATCGCCCACCCCTTCGGCATCGTCGGCGGGGTTGACCGGCAGCTCACCGGCCGGGTGGAGCGGGTCGACACCGCCTTCCTGAACGAGCTCTTGGAGCGGGAGATCATCCCGGTGCTCCCCCCCCTCGGCTTCGACGGGGAGGGGCGGACCTACCGCGTCAACTCGGACGGCGTGGCCCAGGCGGTGGCGGAGTCCATGCGCGCGGCCAAGCTGATCTACCTCACCCCGGAGCCGGGCCTCTTCCGCGGCAGCTCCCTCATCAGCCAGATGGCGGTGGCGGAGGCGGAGGACTACCTCAAGAAATCCCACGCGGAGGTCCCGCAAACCCTCATCTCCAAGGTCGAGCACGCCGTGCGCGCCTGCAAGAGCGGCGCGGTCAGCCGCGCCCACCTGATCGACGGCCGCCTGGACGAGGCGATCCTGGGCGAGGTTTTCTCCAAGGTCGGCGTGGGCACCATGATCTACGCCAACGAATACACCGCCATCCGCCCCGCGTTGAAGAAGGACGTGCGGCACATCCTCTCCCTCATCAAGGAGTCGGTGGAGGCGGAGGAGCTGGTGAAACGGACGCGGGCCTCCATCCTCCAGCAGCTGGGGGACTACTACGTCTTCGAGATCGACGGGAACATCGTCGCCTGCGTCGCCCTGCACGTCTTCGCGGAGGGGAAGGCGGAGCTGGCCTGCCTCCACGTCAGCCGCAACCATGAGAATCAGGGCATCGGCCGGAAGCTCATCCACTTCGTCCACGAGCGGGCGAAGGAAAAGGGGGTGCGGGAGCTCTTCGCCCTCTCCACGCGGACGTTCAATTTCTTCCAGCAAAAGGGCGGTTTCCGGGAGGTCGGCCCTGACTTCCTGCCCGCCGCGCGGCGCGAGCGCTACGAGCAGAGCGGCCGCAATTCCAAGGTTCTCATCAAGGCCTTGGCGTAGTGGGCGGGCGCGGAGCGCCCTAAGGCGCGTCGTCGCCGATCGCGGAGATGACCCAGCCGTCCCCTTCCTTGCGCCAGGTGACGTAGCTCACGCCGTCCCGGGCCGGGATGCGGTAGGTCAGGTCGCCCGGGTCATGGTCCCAGTAGCGGACGGTCGGATGGGCGGCGATGCGGTCGGTGTAGTGGTAGTCGTCGGTGCCGCTGAAGAGGGCCGTCCAGAGGCCGCCCCGCCTGTCGAACTGGGTCTGCGTCTCCTGGTAGGTGAAGAAGGGGGCGCTGACGATTTTGGAATTCCCTTTCCGATAGGAGATGAAATGCCATTTGTCCGTGCGCGGCATGTAGCGCAGGGTCAGGCCGGGGTTCAGGTCGTGGATGGAGTCGAGGTAGCCCTGCATCGCCTCGTCCAGGCCGGTGGTGTCGACCGGCTGGCAGGCGCAGAGAAGGCAGCCGAGGAGGGCGGCCAAAAGGGAAAGCCGGCTCACGCGCCCACTCCCCGGACGTGGTGGCCCAGTTTGCGCAGCGCGGCGGCGACCGCCTCGGGCCGGTCCCCCTGGAGGACGATTTCCTCCCCCTCCACCGTGCCGCCGCAGCCCAGCGTCCGCCGCAGGGCGCGGGCCGTTTCCTCCCGGGCTTCCGGCGCGCCGGAGAACCCGGCGACGACGACGACTGTCTTCCCTCCCCGCTCCTTCGTCTCCCGGCGCAGGACGAGCCGTTCGGCCTTGGCCTTGCCTGGGGCGGCGGGGGGTTCCGGGGAGGCGGGGGCCTCGTAGGCGCGGCCCTCCACGGAGGAGAGGCTTTGCAGGAGGGAGTCGGAAAGGCCGCCGAGGGGCGCGGCGGGCGTGTCGCTGGGGGCGACGTCCAGTTTGCGTTTCGGCTTCACGAAAGGTTTGAGGGATGCCTCGATAGCGCCTACGGTTACTGTATTGCGATGGCGCATGCAATCTTAGAGAAGGCAAGCCGCCTGTATCACCAGCGGCGCTGGGACGAAGCCGCCGCCCTCCTGCAGGAGTGCCGCCGCCGGATGCCGGGGGAATTGCAGGTCTACAACCTTCTGGGTCTCGTCGCCCTGGAGAAGCGGGACTGGCCCGCCGCGATCGGCGCGTTTGAGGCGGGCCTCCGCCTCGACCCCCAGAATCCGGAGCTGTGGAACAACTTCGGCCTGGTCATGGCCCACCAGCGCCGCTGGGCCGATTCCGAAACCTGCCTGCGCAACGCCCTGCGCTTCGCGCCGGACCTGCCCATCGCCAAGTTTTCCCTGGTCCGCGCCCTTCTGCACCAGCTTAAGTTCGAGGAGGTCCTCCCCCTCCTCGACGAGGTGGCCCCCCACTACGCGGAGCACGCCGTTCCGCATCTCCGGGGGGACTACTCCTTTCTGCGCGGCACTGCGCTGCTGCGCCTGAACCGGCTGGAGGAGGCGGAGCCCCACTTTCGCCGCACGCTGGAGATCGAGCCGAAGCTGCTGGAGGTGCTGAATAATCTGGGCGTCACCGTCCGCCTGCTGGGGCGGATCGACGAGGCGGTGGAGCTCTTCGACCGCGCCTTGGCCATCGACCCCAACCACGCGGAGAGCCACATCAACCGCGCCACCGTCCGCCTCCTGCAGGGCGACTACGCGGAGGGATGGAAGGAGTTCGACTGGCGTTTCGTCACCTACCACCTCCTCTACGGGCACAAGGAGCTGACCATGCCCCGGTGGGAGGGGCAGCCGCTGGGGGAGGGAAGCGCCCTCCTTCTCCTGGCGGAGCAGGGGCTGGGAGACACCATCCAGTTCATCCGCCTGGCCCGCCAGGCCAAGGAACGGCTGGGCGGGGGGCGGATCATCGTGGAAACGCAGGCTGTCCTGGCCCGGCTGCTGCGGGGCGTGGAGGGGATCGACCAGGTCATCATCCGCGGCACGCCCCGGCCTCCCTTCCAGGCTTGGTCGCCGCTCATGAGTCTGGCCCGCTTCTTTTGCCCCGCCCCGGAGGCGGTCCCCGCGTCCGTTCCTTACCTGGGGGCCTCCCTTTCCGGCTCCCCGCGCACCGGGCCGCTGCGCGTCGGCATCGTCTGGGCCGGAAGCGGCGACCACGCGGAAAACCGCGCCCGCTCCTGTCCGCCGGAGGCGCTTCTGCCCTTGCGGGACGTGCCGGGCGTCGAGATCGTCAGCCTGCAAAAGCTGGAGCCTTCCGCCCCGCCGCCTCCTTTCCCGGACGCCGTGGGGGCCTGCCGCGATTTCCTCGACACGGCGCGCGTCGTCGCCGGGCTCGACTTGGTGCTGGCGGTCGACACCGCCGTCGGCCACCTGGCGGGGGCGATGGGCAAGCCGCTCTGGCTCCTCCTGCCCCGCCACGCGGAATGGCGCTGGCTCATCGACCGGGAGACGACGCCCTGGTACCCCACGGCCCGCCTGATGCGCCAACCGGCGCGGGGCGACTGGGTGGGGCTCATTGCCCGCGTCGCGCGGGAGCTGGAGGAGGCCGCGCGAACCGGCGCGGGGCTTCTGCCGCCCGCCTCGCCGTCATGAGCGGCCCGGCCTTTTCCTTTGCGGAAGCCGCCGTCCTGGCCGAGCGGGGGCTGGAGGCCCAGGCCTCCGGCGACGCCGCCGCGGCCCTGGCCCTTTACCGGCAGGCCGCCCCCGCCTTGGACGCCGTCCCGGAATTGCACAACAACCTGGCCCTGTGCGAGCTGGCCCTGGACCGTCCCGAGGCGGCGGAGGCGGCGTTGCGCCGCGCGCTGGAGCTGCGCCCTCTTTACGCGGAAGCGCGCAACAACCTGGGCCTGGTCCTGCAGAAGCGGGGCTTGGCGGAAGAGGCGGCGGCGGCGTTTCGCGCCGCCTTGGAAATCGACCCGCTCTACGCCCACGCCGCCTTCAACCTGGGCAACGTGGAGCTGGAGGCGGGCCGCGCGGCGGCCGCCGCCGCTTTGTTTGAGCGGGCGCTGGCCCTTTCCGGCGGCACGTTTCCCAAGGCGGCGATGAACCTTGGCATTGCCCTTCTGGAGGCGGGGGATCCGCCCGCCGCCGTGCGCGCGCACGAGCGGGCCCGCTCGCTGGCCCCGGACGATGCGGAAAGCGCGGCCAACCTGGCCCTGGCCCGCCTCATGACGGGGGATTGGGAAAGGGGCTGGGCGGAGTACGAGGCCCGCTGGCTGCTGCCGGGGTATGCCCCGCCGGCTTTTCCCATGCCCGCGTGGCATGGGGAAGATTTGGCGGGAAAGCGGCTGCTCCTTTGGACGGAGCAGGGGGCGGGCACCTCGATCCAGTTCCTGCGTTACGCGGCGGTGCTGGCCGGGCGCGGGGCGCGCGTCACCGTGGCGTGCGAGGAGCCGCTGCGCCGCCTGGCCGCCGCGGCGGAGGGCGTCGCCGCCGTCGTGCCGCGCGGGGAGGCCGTCCCGCCCGGCGCGTTCGACTTTCATTTGCCGCTGGTCTCCGCGGCGCGGCTTTGCGGCACCCGGCTGGAAAGCGTCCCGCCGCCCGCGCGGTTCCGGGGGGTTGCCCGGTCCGCCCCGGGACGCCCGCCTTTCCGCGTGGCGCTGGCCTGGACGGGCAATCCCGCCTTTTCCCAGAACGCCCGCCGGGGCGTGCCGCTGGAAAAATTCGCCGCGCTGGCCCGCGCGGCGGGGGAACGCTTTTCCTGGCGCGCCTTCCAGCAGGGCGGCGCCTCCCTGGAGGCCTGGCCCGCCGGGGCGCCGCCGCTGGAGCCGCCGCCGCATTTCGCCGATTTTTACGAGACGGCCCAGGCGCTGGCGGAGGCCGACTTGGTGGTGACGAGCGACACCGCGCTGGCCCATCTGGCCGGGAGCCTTGGCGTTCCCACGGCCCTCCTCCTCATGGCGGCGCCCGATTGGCGCTGGCAGCAGGGCGGGGAGGGTGATCCCTACGACGAGCGCACGCCCTGGTATCCCTCCGTGCGGCTTTTCCGCCAGCGCCTCCCCGGGGCCTGGGACGCGCCGCTGGCCGCCCTGGCCGCCCGGCTGCGGGAGTGGAGCGGGGGCCCGCTGTGAAGAACGGCCTGCTCATCGTCGCCGACCGGCGGCTCCCCGCCTCATGGGAGAAGGCGCTGGCCTTGGAGGAGGCGGCCCGCCGGGAAGGCCGCAGCGCCGTCCTGCGCGACGCGGCGGAGCTGGAAATCCCCCTCGATTTCATCGGCCACGTCGGCGAGGCCCCCTTCCGTGAGGCCTATCTCCATATCTTGCGCTCGATCTACGCGGTGCTGGGCCGCTTCTACGAGATGGCGGAGATCGTCGCCGTTCCGCCGCTGCCCGATCCGGTCCGGCACGCCCTGAGCGACGTGGAGGGCCTCCGCTTCCGCGTGGAGGAGGCCGCGCCCGCCGCTCCTGCGGCCGAGGCGGCGGAGCCGCCTGCGGCCTTCTCCTCCGCCCTGGTCGTGGCGCAGGACGTGATGCCGCACAGCACGAAGACCTCGGAGGCGATCCTGCGGGCCTGCCGCGCCCTGGGCCTGCCCGCCGTGGCGCGGGACGGCTCGATCCTGCGGCTGATGGCCGACATCGAGTCCCAGTTCGTCGCCGACCCGGAGGCGGCGTGGGCGGAGGCGCGGGAGCGGGTGCGGGGCCTGTACGGCGCCACGGTGCGCGAGCACGCCCGCCCGGGCGGTCCTGGCGCGGCGGTCCTGGCGCTCGACCTTAACTGGTTCTTCGACGAGGCCCTCTTCCTCGACGATCCAGCCGTCTCCCGCATCTACTCCTTCTGGTTCGACGACCCGAAGGCCTGGTGCGCCTATCCGAACACGTGTTTTCCGGGCGCGCTCGACCGTTTCCAGGCCGCCCTCCGCCATCCCAAGGTTCTGCACTGCTGTTACGGTCAGGGGCAGCGGGAGGAGCTGCACGCGTTGGGCATCACGGGCACGCGCCTGAGCTACCTGGCGGCCGCCCCGGAGTATCTCCGTCACCGGGCCGCGCCGGAGGTGACGGCCCGCGCCTCCTTCATCGGCAATCCGGGGCTGCGCATCCCGCCCACCCCGCAGATCCTGGCCCTGCTGGAAAGGGGGGCGGAGCTGCCGGAGATCCGGGAGGAGGCCCGCCGCGCCGCCATGGCTCACGCCATGGTTTATCTGCACAAGCCCTTGGCGAAGGAGCCGGCCGTGCGGGCCCTCCTCGCGCAGGCCCTGGTCATGCGGGCGGCGGAGCCCTATGTCTCCGCCACCGCCCTGCTGGTCCGCGCCGGGCGGGACTACCCCGGCGCGTTGGAGGCGATCAATGAGGCGGGGGAAATTCTCAACGCCGCGATGTTCGTGAAGATGACCAACCAGTTCGACCGCCCCGCCCTGGTCCACCGCCTTTGGAAGGCGGGACTCCTGGACGTTTACAGCGCGCAGGGGGAGTGGGAAAAATACGGCGTGAAGTCGGCCCCCGATATTCCTTTCCCGCAGCTGCCCGCCGCCTACCAGCGCCACGCCTGCCATCTGAACGGCTACAACTCCTTGCGGGACGCCACGGCCAACGAGAAGCTTTTCGAGATCGCCGCCTGCGGCCGCGTGTCCGTCAACCTCCTTTCCCCCGACGTCCGCCACTGCTATGCCGACGGGGAGGTGGCCTGCGCCCGTTCCCTGGAGGAAGCGGAGGCGCAAGTCCGCCGCTTTCTCTCCGATCCCGGCGAGGCGCTGGAGTGGGGCGATCGGGCCCGCCGCCGCACGGCCCGGCAGCATCTGTGGACCCACCGGCTGCGCGACTTGTTCGCCCAGGAGGCGGGCGGGCGATGAGCGCCGTCGCCCCGCTCATGGCGGCCCTCCAGCAGGGCCGGATCGACGAGGCCGCCGTCCTGCGCGGCCTGGAGCCGGTCCTGGCCCAGGACCCGACGCAGCCGGAGGCGCTGAGCGCGGCCGGCTTCTGCCTGCTGCGGCTGGGGAAGGCGGCGGAGGCGGTCCAGCTCCTCGACCTGGCGCTCCAACGGCAGCCGGACCACTGGATGGCCCGCGTGAATCGGGCGGAGGCGCTCCGTGCCGCCGGGCGCCCCGCGGAGGCGGCCGCCGATTACGAGCGGGCGCTGGCCCAGCGCGCCCACCCGGAGCTTTGGGTCAATCTGGCCGCCGCGCTCCAGGCCGCGGGCGGCCCGGCGGCGGCCCGCGCGATCCCCGCGTTGGAGGAGGCCCTCCGCCTCGACCCCGATTCCTTCGCCGCGTGGAATAACCTGGGCCTCCACCGGGAGGACGCCGGGCAGATGGAGGAGGCGCTGGCCTGCTTCGAGAAGGCGGCCTCCCTGGTGCCTCCCGGCACGGAGGAGGAGAAGGAGGTGGCGGAAAATCTTCAGCGCCTCTTCTTCGAAAAGGGGGAGGCTCACCGGAAGGACGAGACACCCGGGGCGGCGGACCGCGCCCGCGCGTTTTACGAGGGGGCGATTGCCCGTTATCCCCATTTGGCCGGGCTTTATTTGAGCCAGGGCAACTTCTGGCTCGACCAGTGCGAGATGGAGCGCGCCCGCGCCACCTTCGCCAAGCTCCTGGAATTGGAGCCGGAAAACCCTGTCGGGCTGGTCAATTACGGGGTGGCGCTCAATTTCCTGGGGCGGCCCCAGGAGGCTCTGGACTGCTATGCCCGGGCGGAAAAGCGGAACCCGGATGAGGAGGTTTCCGCCCGCCTCCGCTGGAACCGGTCCTTTTCCCTTCTGGCCCTGGGGCGGCTGCGGGAGGGGTTCCGGGACTACGAGGAACGCTTCGGCCAGGGGCACGTGCCCCGGCTTTCCGGCCTGCGCTGGGAGGGGGGTGCTTTTTCGGGAAAAACCCTTCTCCTCCAGACGGAGCAGGGTTTCGGTGACGCCATCCAGTTTGTCCGCTACGCGGTGCGGGCCAAGGCGCTCTCTCCGGACGGGCGGGTGGTGGCGGCCTGCGGCCCGGCGCTCACGCGCCTTTTTCAAAGGGCCCGGGGGATCGACGCCGTCGTCCCCCTGGATAATCCGGGGCCTTACGATTTTCAGATCCCTCTCATGTCCCTGCCGCTGGTTTTCGGCACGGAGGCGGCGACGATCCCGGGGGAGGTTCCCTACTTCGACCTGCCCGCGGGGCCCCGCGCGCCGGGCCCGCTCCGGATCGGCCTGGTCTGGTCGGGCAATCCGAAGTTCCAGAACGACCGGCGGCGTTCCTGCCCGCTTTCCCTTCTGGCGCCGCTGGGCGCCCTGCCCGGCACGGAGTGGCACAGCCTGCAATACGGCCCGGCGGCCGGGGAGGCCGCCGCCCATCCCTGGCTGCGCGGCGCCCCGGCGGACCTGGCCGATTTTTACGAGACGGCCCTGCGGATGCAGGAGCTGGACCTGATCCTCTCCGTCGACACGGCGGCGGGCCATCTGGCGGGGGCGCTGGGGCGGCCTCTTTGGTTTCTGTTGCCCCACGCTTCCGAGTGGCGCTGGCTGCGGGATAGGGACGATTCTCCCTGGTATCCCACGGCGCGCCTCTTCCGCCAGCCGGCGGAGGGGGATTGGGCCGGGCTGGTCCGGGCGCTGGAGGCGGCGCTGCGCGAAAAGGCCCGGAAATAGACGCCAAAAAGCCGGCCCCCCTTGCGAGGGGCCGGCTTGCGATTCAAGCCGCTAAGCGAGGCTTAGAGGTTCTGGATCAGGCTCAACACGTTCTTCTGAACGGAGTTCGCCTGGGACAGAGCTGCCGTGGCGGACTGGACCAGGATGTTGTACTTGGACACCTCGGTCGAGGCCTGGGCGACATCGAGATCGGCGATGGCGCTGTTGGCGGCGGTCAGGTTGGTCGATTCCGTCTGCATGTTCTGGCTGTAGAAGTTGAACTTGGAGATGTCCGCGTTCACCTTCGCGCGCCGGGTCGTGATGCAGGTCAGGGCCGCGTTGACGGCGGTGAGGGCGGCGGTGGCCAGGGACGTGGTGCTCACCGAGTAGGTGCCCAAGCCCAGGCTGGTCGCATTGCCCACCGTGGTCAGCGAGAGGCTGTCCGCATGCCCCTGGGAGTCGATGGAAACGCTGATGCTCCCGGAGGTGAACAGCGTGGTACCGTCGAAGCCCGCATTGGAAGCGATCGTGCTGATCTGGCTCTGCAGGTTCTGGAACTCAACGTCGTAGTTGGCGAGGTCGCTCGTGCCGAAGGCACCGTTAGTCGCCTCTTGGGCCAGTTCCGACATGCGGGTCAACTCGGTCTGGATAGTCGAGAGGAAGCCGTCGAGGGTCTGGGCCGCGGAAACGACCGCGTTCACGCCATTAACGCCCGCATTCAGGCGGGTGATCTGGGCGGAGAGATTTCCGCTCACTGCCAGACCCGCTGCGTCCGCGCTGGCAACCGACAGTCGAGAGCCCGAAGAGAGCTGCGAAAGGGATTGCGTCAGCGCGTTGTTGTTCTTGTTGAGGTAATACGTGGCCTGCGTGGCCGCGATATTCGTGGAGATAACTGCCATAGAACTCCTTTTCCGTATTCCCAGGGAGGGCCCCGGGCGCTGGAATCATTCCAGACTCGCCGAATTCCGGGCTTCGGCAGCCCCGACCGACTTCCTGTCAGTCCGTATTACGTTTTTCGGAAGGAGATGGCAGCGACTTGAGGTTTTTTTTCAAAAATTCAACGCCACGCGAAACCCCGCCGCACCCCTCCCCCCGTCAGGGGGAGGGGCGGCCGGCGAGGGGAACTGCCCGGGATTAGAGGTTCTGGATCAGGGTTAACACATTCTTCTGCACACTGTTAGCCTGGGACAGAGCCGCCGTGGCGGACTGGACCATGATGTTGTACTTGGACACCTGCGTGGAGGCGGCCGCCACGTCAAGGTCGGCGATGGCGCTGTTGGCCGCGGTCAGGTTGGTCGCTTCCGTCTGCATGTTCTGGCTGTAGAAGTTGAACTTGGAGATGTCCGCGTTCACCTTCGCGCGCCGGGTCGTGATGCAGGTCAGGGCCGCGTTGACGGCGGTGAGGGCGGCGGTGGCCAGGGACGTGGTGCTCACCGAGTAGGTGCCCAAGCCCAGGCTGGTCGCGTTACCCACCGTGGTCAGCGCCATGCTGTCCATGTGGCCTTGGGAGTCGATGGAGACCCCGATGCTGCCCGTGGTGAACAGCGCGGTGCCGTCGAAGCCCGCGTTGGAGGCGATGGCGCTGATCTGGCTCTGCAGGTTCTGGAACTCCACGTCGTAGTTGGCCAGGTCGGTCGTGCCGAAGGCGCCGTTGGTCGCCTCCTGGGCCAGTTCCGACATGCGGGTCAACTCCGTCTGGATGGTCGACAGGAAGCCGTCCAGGGTCTGCGCGGCGCCCACCAAGGCGTTCACCCCGTTCACACCCGCGTTGAGGCGGCTGATGGAAGCGGTGAGATTGCCGCTGACCGCCAGGCCCGCCGCGTCGTTGCTAGGGATCGCCAGGCGGGAGCCCGAGGAAAGCTCGGACAGCGACTGGGTCAACGCGGTGTTGTTCTTGTTGAGGTAATACGTGGCCTGGGTGGCCGCGATGTTCGTCGTAATGACTGCCATATACTATTACTCCTAAGTTCCGTCCGATTCATTCGGGCGGCACCGGGAATTTCTTCCCGGCCTTTCGCCGGATTCGAGGCTCCGGCCGCCTTCAGCCGACATCCTATCGACTGCTTACTCCTTACATCGGCGGCCGGGGGGGGAGACTTTAGAAAAAAATGAAAAAAGGCACGACGGGGCCTTCGGCGTCCGGATTTTAAGCCGAAGCCGCTGGGCCGGAGCGTCTGCCACGTTCCTGCTGCGGAACCGGTCCGTTCCCCGTTTTTATGCGGGAAGAACCGGTTTCGATCCCCTGCGGGATCGAGGTGCGGTGGGATTTCCGCCGCCGGACCGGGAGTCGGTGCGGGGGGTGCCATCCATGGCGCAAGGCGGCTTTGGGGCGCGGGCGTTCTTAGAGCGCGGCCAGGTCCTGCGAGGGCGCGGCCCAGGCCTGCGGCGGGTGCGCCGCCGGCGGGGATCGCGGATCGAAGGTCCTGGAGCGTGGAGGACGCCTGGCCTTTTAAGGGGGGCTTGCGTCAACCGCTTCCTGCGGAACCGTCCTTTTCCTGGCGGAACAAGGAGGTTTCGGCCGGGGAGGCCGAGGTGGGGGGCTTAGGCATGGGGCAGCGCGGCAGAGCCGGGCTGGGCCATGACAGGATTAGAGGGATGCCATCGGGGAGGCAGGGGCCACGCGTTTCAGGTGGCGGGCGGTTTTGGGAAACCGCGCTTCGTGGCAAGAACTGCCGTAAGACCTCCTTTTCTTTCTGTCCGAATCTTTCGGCCAGGCTGGAATCATTCCAGGCTTTGCCGGATTCCGGGCTCCGGCGGCCTCACCGACTTCCTGTCGGTTCTACATTTTGCTTCGGCCCCCGGGAGGGCCGACTTGAGTAGAATTTCGCAGAGGCTCAAAAAATCCCGAGCGCCGGTAGAACCTGTTCGACCCGGTGATTCCAGGTGTGGGCGGCCCGGAAGCGGGCGTGCCCCGCCCGGGCCAGGGTCTCCCGCTCCCGGGGCGCGGCCAGCAGGCGGGCCAGGCGTGCCTGGAATTCTTCCGGGGAGCGGTAGCAGGCGATCTCTGTTCCCTCCGCGAAGCATTCGAGGAGTTCCGGCTTCACGTCGGTCAAAAGGGGGCGGGCGCAGGCCGTCGTCTGAAAGACGCGGAAGGGGATGCCGCCGTCGACCGATTGGGGATCGGTGGCCTGGAGGTGGACGGCGCCCCGGGCGTAAAGGGGGGCCAGGCCCCGGCCGTTCCAGGCGGCGGTGTCTTCCACGTGGAGGGGGTGGGGGCCGCCGGGCAAAAGGGAGCGGAGGGCGGCCTCGTCCGCCTGGGTGTTCTCCACGTTGCCGCAGAGCAGGAGGACGGGGGCGACCTGCCGGGCCGCCCGGAGCATGCGGAGGCGGACCTCGTTCTTCCCCAGCATCCAGGCCAGACCCCGCAGGCGCAGGACGGCGTCGGGATCGCGGGCCTCCAGGCCGGCGGCCTCGGCGCGGAGGCGCTCCGGCAGGGCGGCGGCGAGCTGTTCCAGGAGGGAGAAAGGGTTGCCGCCGCCCAGGCCGGGGGCTTCCGCCAGGGCGGCGCGGAGCTGGCGGGCCAGCTTGGAGAGGACCGGGGGAAGCCGCCGTTCCAGGCCCGCCAGGTGGAGCGGATCGGCCAGGGTGCCGATGAAGACGGCCAGGTTTTCCTCTCCCGGATGGGGCGGCAGGGGGTGGAACTCCTCCGGATCGGCGGCCAGGTGGACCGGCAGGGAGGGGACGCCGTGCCGGTCCGCCAGCCAGGCGCGCCAATAGCCGTCCCAGACGAAGTGGCGGACCTGCGGAAGCCGCAGCGCGTCGAGGAAGCCGGGGGAGCCCGCCCAGCGCTGGACGGGGCGGTAGGGGTCGTCGAACCAGAAGGCGGCGGTCGGCACCTCCCGGATCTCCGGGCGGGAGAAAAAGCCGGGCCGGGTGAAGGAAAGGGCGCTGGCGGTGAAGAGGGCCGCCGGGCGGTGGCGGGCGATCCAGGCGGCCAGGGCGGCCTCCGTTTCCTCCGGCGGGACGTTGGGGTGGCGCAGGGCCCGTTCCTCCACCTCGTGCCCGGCCTTGCGCAGGGCGGTGTTCCACTGCTCCAAAGCCAGGTGGCGGAGCCCCTCCAGCGGCTGCAGGGAGAGAAAGCGCAGCTTTTCGGGCTTTTGAGCCGTCACGCGTTTATATATAGGATCAAAGCCCCATGTTGGTCGAAGTCCAAATCGAGTGCCCCCATTGCGGCGCCGTCTTCACGACGGTGGCCGACACGTCCGAGGGCGATTACACGACGGTGGAGGACTGCGCCGTCTGCTGCCGCCCGATGGAGCTGTCCTTTTCCTGCGCGGAGCCGGGCCGCCTGGACGGGACGGAGGTCCGCCCGCTATGAAGTTCCTGGTCGTCGACGTCAGCAACTCCTTTACGAAATACGCCCTCTCCACCCCGGAAAAGGTGGGGGCTGTCCGCAGCCATCCCACGCCGCGCCTGACCCTGGCCTGGGCCCGCGCCCTGGCCCGCCGCCATCCGGGGGTGCCGCTCCTCCTCAGCAGCGTCGTCCCGGCGAAGACGGCCCATTTCGCCCGCGCCTTCGGCAAGCGGCTCCGCGTCCTGAGCGGCCGGGCCGAGCTGGGCATCCCCATCCGCTATCGGCGGCGGGACCAGGTGGGGGCCGACCGCTTGGCCAACGCGATCGCCGCGCGGAAGCTCTGGGGCGCGCCCGCCGTCGTCATCGACTTCGGCACCGCCGTCACCTTCGACGTGGTCGACGCGGACGGGGCCTACGCGGGCGGCGTCATCGCCCCCGGCCTCAACGTCATGACCGATTACCTGCATGAGCGGACCGCCCTTCTGCCCCGCGTCTCCGTGCGGGAGCCGCGCCGCATCGTCGCCCAGAGCACGGCGGAGGCGATCCGCGTCGGCGCCGTCGTCGGCTACCGGGGCCTCATCCGGGAGATTCTGGCCGCGCTGAAAAAGGAGCTGGGCGCGCGCCGCCTCCGCGTCCTGGCCACCGGCGGCCAGGCCGCCGTCGTCGCGCGCGGCCTGCCGGAGATCGAGGCCGTCGTCCCCGGCCTGACCCTGGACGGCCTCCGCCTTTGGGGCCCAAACCATTCTATGAACCGCATCGACTCCGTCTTCGCCAACCTCCGCGTCGCGGGCCGCAAGGCCTTCGTCGCCTACCTGGGCGCGGGCGATCCCGACCTGGCCGCCACGCCGGAGCTGGTCCTGGCCCTGGAACGGGCGGGGGCCGACGTCGTGGAGCTGGGGCTCCCTTTTTCCGATCCCCTGGCCGACGGGCTGGTCAACCAGCTCTCCGCCCAGCGCGCGCTGGAGGCGGGGGCGACCTTCCCGAAGGTCCTGGAAATGATCCGCGCCCTGCGCCGTCGCAGCCAGATCCCCGTCGTCCTCTACGCCTACGTCAATCCGCTCCTGCGCGGGGAGGGCGGGGCCGCCGCCTCCCTGCGCGCGGGGCTGGAGGAGCTGGCGGAGGCGGGCGTCGACGGCGCGCTCGTCCTCGACCTGCCGCCGGAGGAAAGCCTGGGCGCCCCGCCGGAAGAGCTTTTCCCGGAGGCGCTGCGGCGGATCACCCTCATTTCCCCCACCACGCCGCCGGAGCGGCTGGCCGCGCTCTCCCGCGCGGCGGGCGGCTTCGTCTACTACGTCTCGCGGGAGGGCGTCACCGGCGCCCGGAGCGACGTGGCCGCGGGCATCCCGGAGCGGGTCGCCGCCGTTCGCGCCGCCACGGAGACGCCGGTCTGCGTCGGCTTCGGCATCTCCACGCCGGAACAGGCCCGGGCCGTCGCCGCGCAGGCGGACGGCGCGGTCGTCGGCAGCGTCCTGGTCAGCCAGGTGGCCCAGCACGGGAAAGCCGCCGACCTCCCGGCGCGGCTGGAGGCCTTTGCCCGCCCCTTCGCGGAGGCGATCCACGGGGCATGATCCTGGCCCTCGATCCCGGTTCCAAGCGGGTCGGCGTCGCCCTGAGCGACGGGACCCTCTCCCTGGCCCGGCCCCTGCCGTTCCTGGAGGCGGAGCCGTTCCGCCGCCTGGCCGCCCAGGTCCGCGACCTGGCGGCGAAGGAGGGCGTCACCCTCATCGTCCTGGGCCTGCCCCGGAACATGGACGGCAGCTACGGGGAGGCGGCGGAGAAGGCCCGCGCCTTCGCCGCCAAGCTCGGCCCCGTCGCCGCCGTGCCGATCGAGCTGGTCGACGAGCGGCTCACCACCGTCGAGGCCAGCCGCCGCCTCCACGAGGCGGGCCACAACGCCAAGACGCAGCGGGAGAAGATCGACAGCGCCGCCGCCGCCGTCCTCCTCCAGGCCTACCTGGACCGCCGCGCCCTGCGGGGGGAAGGATGAGGCCGGAGCCGCCTCTGGCCGGGCACCGGCTCCTCATCGCCTACGTCGGCACCGGCTTCCACGGCTGGCAGCGGCAGGCGGGCCACTCCAGCATCCAGGAGGAGGTGGAGAAAGTCCTGGCCCAAATCTGGAAGCGCCCCATCTCCCTGGAAGGTTCCGGCCGGACCGACACCGGCGTCCACGCCCTGGCCCAGCCCGCCAGCTTCACCGCGCCGCGCAAGCTGGCCGCCCCCGTCCTCCTGCGCGCGCTCAACGACCACCTGCCCGCGGGCATTCGCGTCCGCCGGGTCGATTTTTTGGAGCCGACCTTCCACGCCCGTTTCGACGTCGCCTGGAAGACCTACGAATACCGAGTCTGGAACGCCCCCTTCACCGACCCCTTCCAGCAGGACCGCGTCTGGCACGTCCCCGTGCCGCTCGACCTGGAGGCGATGCGCGCCGCCGCGGCCAAGCTCCAGGGGCGGCACGACTTCACCTCCTTCGCCTCCAACCCCGGCTACGCGCGGCCCAGCATGACGCGCCACCTCAAGGAATTGGAGGTGCGCCGCAGCGGCTCTCTGGTCACCGTCCGCGCGACGGCGGACGGCTTCCTTTACCACATGGTGCGGAACCTGACCGGCGCGCTTGTCGCCGTCGGCAAGGGGCGGCTCTCTCCCGCCGAGCTGGGCCGGATCCTGTCCGCGCGCCAGCGGACCGCCGCCCCGGCCAGCGCGCCCGCGCACGGGCTCTACCTCAAGAAAGTCGTCTACTTCCCGAAGGCGGCCCGCCTGGAGCGCGCCAAGAACCGGAAGGGCCGCCTGCCCGCCGCCGAGGTCGAATGACGGAGCCGCTCCTCCACGTTGTCCTGGTCGAGCCGGAGATCCCGCCCAACGCCGGGAACATCGCCCGGCTCTGCGCGGCGACGCGCTGCCGCCTGCACCTCGTCGGCCCGCTCGGCTTCGAGGTGAGCGACCGATATTTGAAGCGCGCGGGCCTCGACTACTGGGAATTCCTGGACTGGAAGGTGTGGGAAAATTGGGAGGCCTTCCGCGCGGAGAACGGTTTCCCGGAGCGGTGGCACCTCTTCACGACGAAGGGGGAGCGCCGCCACGTCGACGCGTCGTTCCGCGCGGGGGACTACCTCCTTTTTGGAAGGGAGTCGAAGGGGTTGCCGGAGGCGCTCCTCAACGCGCATCCGGACCGCCGGGTCCGCATCCCGAAGCTCCACCCCCAGGTGCGGAGCCTCAACCTCTCCACGGCGGCGGGCATCGGCGTCTACGAGGCCCTGCGGCAGCTGGAGTTTGGCACACCCGGTGCTTAACGCCCATGTACTATGGGCGATCTTGCCCCGGAATTGGCGGGCCAGCTGGCGGCCGCCGCGCACGAGCCGACGCGGCGGGAAGTCGATCCCGCCCAGTTGAACGAGCGGTTGCGGGCGCGGGCGGCGCGGAGCCCCCATGCGTGGGAGGTCGTTACCCTCGACCAGCCGGGGGGCTACGACCGCCTGATTTTCCACAAACCGGCCCCGAAGCCGAATTCCCCCTCCCTCCTCATCACCACCGGCATCCACGGCAACGAGCCGTCGGGGCCGCTGGCCTGCCTCGATCTTCTTTCCTCGCCCTCCCTCAAGGATTGCGAGGTGGTGCTGATCCCGATGGTCAACCCGGTGGGCCTTAGCCAAGGGAAGCGCGGGAACGGGCGGAATGTCGACCTGAACCGGGATTTCCTCCTCACCTCCAGCGACGAGGCGCGGAATCTGGCCGCGTTCTACCGGGCGATCGGCAAGTTCACCGCCGCGATCAGCCCGCACGAGGACTGGGAACGCTACGAGGGGGAGGGCGGCCAGGGCGCCTACATCTACGAGATGAACCGGGACGGCGGCCCCGTGGCGATCGACGAGATCCGGGGCGCCCTGGAAAAATCGGGCATGCCCCGCAACCGGCTGGCCGAGATCGACGGCCTGGCCGCGGAAGACGGCGTCATTCGCCGCGGCGGTCTCCAGTCGGAAGTTCCGGGAGCCGACGGCTTGGTCGGCTACCTCCACAACAAGCAGGCGGAAACCTCCCTTCTCCGCGAGGTGGGCGTCACCGATCTGGCCTACATCGTCGAGACGCCCTCTTACATGGAGTTGGGCAGGCGGGTGAAGGCGCACACGGCCGTCGTGGAGGCGCTGGCGGAGAGGATTTCCGATCCTTCCTTCCGCCCGGCCCGGGAGGCGCGGAACTTCGACCTGCAGGCCGCCGCCGGGCCGGGCCGCCTCAGCACGGTCGGCTTGCCGCGACCGCTGTGCGGGGAACATAACGCCGGGATCTACACTCTGCCGCTCGACATCGACCGCTCCCCGGTGAAGGACATCCTCGGCCCGGAGCAAGTCGCCGACGGCCGAAAGGCGTTCGAGGCCTTCAAAGCCTTGGCGCGCCGCGCTTCCGGGGACGGCGGGGGAATCAGTGCAGCCGGTGGAAGAGAAGCATGTAGATGATGGCGAATACCCCGGAGATCGCCAGAACCACCAAAAACGTATGCATCGTTAGGGGGGATTTTCCTCCTTCGGGGCCGGAGCCGCAATCTCTTTGTTGCCAGGCGGGCGGCGGCGGGGTGAAAATCGCCCCCCTATGCTCGCCAAACGGATCATTCCCTGCCTCGACGTCCACGCCGGGCAGGTGACGCGCGGCCTTCAGTTCGGCCGCGCCGAGGAGGGCGGGCTCCACTCCGTCGGCGACCCCGTGGAGCTGGCCCTGCGCTACAACGCCGCCGGGGCCGACGAGCTGGTCTTCTTCGACATCACCGCCACGTCCGAGGGGCGGGCCGGGATCCTCTCCGTCATCGAGCGGACGGCCGACCAGTGCTTCATGCCGCTGACCGTCGGCGGCGGCGTCCGCGCGCCGGAGGACATGCGGGTCCTCCTCCAGGCGGGGGCGGACAAGATCAGCGTCAATTCGGCCGCCCTGGCCAACCCCGACCTGATCCGCGCGGGGGCCGAGCGCTTCGGCCGCCAGTGCGTCGTCCTCTCCATCGACGCCAAGCGGACCGCCCCCGGCGTCTGGAAGGTCTTCAGCCACGGCGGCCGCAAGGAGACGGAGTGGGAGGCGGAAGCCTGGGCGGAGAAGGGGACCGCCCTCGGCGCGGGGGAGATCGTCCTCAACAGCATCGACGGCGACGGGACGAAGCAGGGCTACGATTTGGAGATCACCCGCCGGGTGAGCCGCGCGGTCGACGTGCCGGTCGTCGCCTCCGGCGGCGCGGGGCGGCTGGAAGACTTCGCCGCCGCGCTGCGGGAGGGGGAGGCCGACGCGGTCCTCGCCGCGGGCGTCTTCCACCGGAACGAGCTGACCGTCGCCCAGGTGCGGGACTACCTGCGCGGGCAGGGCTTGCCTGTCCGTTAGTTTCTTTTCGTTTTAAAGCAGGCCCCAACCGCCGCCGTCACGGCGGTGCCGAAGAAGACCCGCCAGGGGAAGGCCAGCATCGGCAGCCCCGCCGGGTGCGGCAGGGGGAAGAGGCCGCTGAGGTAGCTGACGGCCAGGAAGCCCGCCGCCATCGCCCACAGGTTGCCCCGGTCGCTCCCCCGGTTCTTCGTGAAGAGGGCCAGGAGAAAAACGCCCAGGAGCGAGCCGTAGGTGTAGCCGAAGACGCCGAGGACGATCGGCAGGATGCGCGCGCCGGGGGAATTCACCACCACGTAGGCCGTCGCCGCGCCGATGAGGGAGAGGAGGGCGGCGAAGCCGACCGTGGCCCGGCGGGCGGCGCGCAGGGCGGCCTCCCCGTCTTTCATGGGGCGGAAGTCGCGGCAGAAGCTCGTCGCCAGCGCGTTGAGGGCGGTGGAGAGGGATCCCATCGCGGTGGCCAAAAGCGCGGCGACGAGGAGGCCGCGCAGCCCGGCGGGCAGCTGCGTCAGGATGAAGTAGGCGAAGACCTGGACGTTCTCCCGCGGCAGGCGCGGGTCCGGGTGGGCCTGGTAGAAGACCCAAAGGAGGATGCCGATGGTGAGGAAGGCGAAGACGATCGGCGCGTCGGCCAGGCCGGAGAGGATGACCGCCCGCGCGCCCGCCTTGGCGTCCTTGCCGGTCAGCATCCGCTGCACCATGTCCTGGTCGGTGCCGTGCGTCGCCAGGGTGATGAAGGTGGCGGCGATGAAGGCGGAGAAGAGGGTGTAGTCGCTCTCCAGGATGTTCCGGAGGCTCGCCGCCCAGCCGCCGTGCGGGATGAGGCCGGTGACGGCCAGCCGCAGGTCGTCCGGTCCCAGGAGGAAGGCGCGCGCCCCCGCCCAGCCGTGCGGGATGCGGCCCAGGAGGAGGGCCAGCGTGGCGGCCAGGGAGACGGCGAGGATGGCGGCCTGGATCAGGTCGGTCCAGACGACGGCCTTGATGCCGCCCGCCGCCGTGTAGAGCGCGGTGAGGAGGGTGAGGACGACGACGGTGCCCAGGTAGATGGCGACTTCCTCCCCCGCGCCGGGCGCCGCGCCGCGGGCGATCTCGATGGCCAGGACCAGCGGGATGGCGGCGACGTAGAGCCGCGTGCCGCTGGCCAGGGCGCGGGTGGCCAGGAAGACGAGGGAGGCCGCCTTCCGGCTGGCGGGGCCGAAGCGCTGCTCCAGGAACTCGTAGATGGAGACGACGCCGTGCGCGTAGTAGGCGCCGATGAAGAAGCGGCCCACCAGGAGCCGGGCCAGGATCGTCCCGGCGGCCAGCTGCAGGTAGGTGTAGTTCCGCAGCGCGTAGCCCTCCCCCGGCGCGCCCAGGAAGGTGGCGGCGCTGATTTCCGAGGCGAGGATGGAGGCGAGGATCGCCCACCAGGGGATCGAGCGGTCGCCCAGGGCGTAGCCCCGCAGGCTCTTTTCCCCGCGCCCCATCCAGAGGCCGATGGCGGCGATGGCGGCGAAGTAGAGGGCGACGACCGCCAGGTCCCAGGCCATTTTAATTCCGGGCTTGGTCCGCCTCTTTCACCGCGCGGGCGGCGGCCCAGCCCAGGAAGCCCAGGGCCAGGGCGACGGCCCCGACCAGGAGGACGACGCTCCAGGAGAAGCCGGCCAGGACCCGCGTCGTCGCCGCCGCGTCGCCGCTGCGGACGCCGGTGTTGCAGCCGGGGCAGGCCCGCGCCAGGGAGGGCAGGGCCAGGAGGGCGAGGAAGAGGAGGCGTCTCCTCATGCGGTGAACCACTTGTAGAGCATGAAGTAGACGAGGACGCCGGTGACCGAGACGTACATCCAGCTGGGCCAGAGCCAGCGGGTGATGGCGACGTGGCGGGCGAAGTCGCCGCGCACGGCGTGGCGGACGGCCAGGAAGATGAGGGGCAGGTTCACCACGGCCAGGACGGTGTGCGTGCCCAGGACGAGGAAGTAGAGGGGCCGCGACCAGTCGTGCCGGGGGAAGAGGGTGGCGCCGTGGAAGAAGTGGTAGAGGAGGTAGCAGGCCAGGAAGAGGGCGGAGACGGAGAGCGCGGTGAGCATGACGCGCATGTGGCCGCCGGTGTCGCCGCGCTTGATCCGCCAGAGGCCCACGGCCAGGAGGACGGCGGTCAGGGCGTTGAGGCTGGCGTTGACGGGGGGGAGGTGGCTGGCGAATTCGTGGACGGTCATGGGGCGGGTTGTTCTCTCAGCAGGCGGCCGATGTCGGAAAGGATGCGCTGCGGCGCCTCCATGTCGAGGCCTTCATAGTAGCCGCGGACGACGCCCTGCGGGTCGACGAGGGCCACCTTCGTGCTGTGAAGGTAGCGGCCCTGGGAGGGGTCGGGGTTTTTTTGGAAGCCGATCATGAAGTCCTGGCGCACCAGCTGGGCCAGCCCCTCCGGGGTGCCGGTGAGGAAGATCCAGCGCCCGGGCTGCGCGCCCATGCGGGCGGCGTATTCGCGCAGGGCCGCCGGGGTGTCGTTCTCCGGGTCGATGGCGATGGAGACGAGGCGGAATTCCGGCACGCCGGAGAGCATGTCCTGGAGCTGGGAGATCTGGTGGCTCACCGCCGGGCAGGGGCCGGGGCAGCTGGTGAAGAAGAACTGGGCGACCCAGACTTTCCCCAGCAGGTCCTTTTCCGTGAAGGGCCGCCCGTCCTGGTCGACGAAGGAGAAGGGATGGATCTGCGCGTAGCGGGGGAGGGGCTCCTCCTCCTTGTGCATTCCGCCCAGGTGGCGCAGGACGAAGACGGTCAGCACCGCCCCCAAGAGGAGGATCGGCAGGCCGGTGAGGACCCATTCCCAGCGTCTCATGGGTGACGGGCCCCCCGTTTTTCCGTCATGGCGGCGCAGGCCCAGCCCAGCGCCAGGGCGAAGAGGGCGGTGACGGCCAGGGCCGCCGGCAGGGAGACGGCGGCGGGCGCATGGGGGTTGAGGGAGGCGCGGAGCAGTTCCAGGCCGTAGGAGAGGGGGTTGACCGCCATGAGGGCGCGCAGCCAGCCCGCCGCGCCGCCGGGGGGGAAGAGCGCGCCGGAGAGGAACCAGAGCGGCATGAGGACCAGGTTCATGAGGGCGTGGAAGCCCTGCGTCGAGTCGAGCGGCCAGGCGATGAGGTAGCCCAGCGCGGTGAGCCCCAGCCCCAGGAGGACGACGGCCGCCAGGAAGAGGAGGAAGCCGCCCGGGGTGGCGGGCAGGCCCATGGCCGCCGCCAGGCCGTAGAGGAGGACGCACTGGAGGAGGGAGAGGAGGGTGCCGCCCAGGAGCTTGGCCAGGACGAAGGCGGAGCGGGGGATGGGGGAGACCAGGACGCCCTGCAGGAACCCTTCCCGCCGGTCCTCGATGATCGAGATGGTGGAGAAGATGGCGGTGAAGAGGATGATGAGGAGGAGGGTGCCCGGGAAGAAATACTGGAGGTAGGAGGCGCTCCCGCCCGCGCCGGAGAAGGAGCGGCCGACGCCGGAGCCGATGAGGAACCAGAAGACGAGCGGCGTGGCCAGCGCGCCGACGACGCGGTTGCGCTGCCGCAGGAAGCGGACGACCTCGCGGCGGGTCAGGGCCAGGACGGCGGGGGTGAAGGAATTCATGAGGTGAAGGAGCGGCCCGTCAGGCGGGTGAAGACCGTTTCCAGGGAGGGCGCGGAGAGGGTCAGCCCCGCGATCTGCCGGCGGTGGGCGGCCAGGAGCGCCTCCACCAGGCGGCGCTCCGCCTCCGCGTGGGCGGGGGCCTCCACGTCCAGGAACGCGCCGCGCTCCGTGGCGGCGAAGCCGAGGCCCCGCAGCGTCTCCCGCAGCGCGGCGGCCGCGCCGGGCAGGGGCTGGACGGAGAGGAGAGCGCCGCCCCCGCCCACCTTGCGCTTGAGCGCGTCGGGCGCGTCGAGGGCCACCACGCGGCCCTGGTCGAGGACCAGCAGCCGGTCGCACCACTCCGCCTCGTCCAGGAAATGGGTCGTCATCATCAGGGTCAGCCCGTCGCTCTCCCGCAGGGCGCGCAGGTAGTCCCACAGTTCCCGCCGGGCGGAGGGGTCCAGGCCGGTGCTTGGCTCGTCCAGGAGGAGGAGGGTGGGGCGGGGGATGAGGCTCTTGGCGATTTCCACCCGGCGCTGCAGGCCGCCGGAGAGGGCCTCCACGCTGTCCCGGCGGCGGTCGGCCAGGGCGAAGCGCTCCAAAAGTTCCGCCACGCGGCTTTCCAGCGCCGCGCCGCGCAGGCCGTAAAGCGCGCCGTGGGTTTGCATGTTCTCCGCCACGGTCAGCTTCTTGTCCAGGCTGGGGGACTGGAAGACGACGCCCAGGCCGCGCCGCGCGGCGGCGGCCTCCGCCGGGTAGGGGTGGCCGTTGAGAGAGAGGGCGCCCCGGGCGGGGTCGTGCGGGACCAGGGTGGAGAGGAGGCGGGAAGAGGGTCGACTTGCCGCTGCCGTTCGGCCCCAGGACGCCGAAGATTTCCCCGGGGCGGACTTCGAAGGAAACCTGGTCCAGGGCCAGGCGGGCGCCGTAGGCGTAGGAAAGCCCGTCGCAACGGAGCGCGGCGGGAGCGGAGGCGGTCATGGGCCGGCGATCTTCGGGGATCGCGGGCGGGTTGTCAAACTAGGCCAGGAACTGGACCGCCGCGCCGGAGGCGGCGCGGCCCGTCTGGACATTGCCCCGGGCGTCGTACGTGGTGAGGCTGGAGGGGTCGACGTCCGCCAGGGGATCTTCCGGAGCGGAATCGCCCTCGGAACCGGACTGGGCGGCCGATTCCTCCTGCCCGGCCGCCGCTTCGGCGGCGGGAACGGGGAAAGAGGGCGATTGGCTCTGGTCCGGGTCGAGGGAGCCGGCCCCTTCCTTTTTGGAAGGGGGTGTCGTGGGCAGGGGCACCTGGAGAGGCACCGCCGCGCCGATCGAATTCAGCGGCATAACCGCGATTTTGATCGCCTCCTCTTGTTTGTCAAGGAAGGGGCGGGTAAGTTAAAATGCCTAGGCCAAAGTCTCACCTGCAACGCTCCGGTTTCCGTGAAACTCTTTTCCATGCTCTTCAAGGCGTTTCTCTACGTCACCCTTTTCTTCGCGCTCTGCACCCTGGCGCTGAAGGTCTGGGACTTCTACGGCGACGACACGACGCCGAAGCTGGCCCAAATCCGGCGGCTGGCCACCGAGTCCCACACCAACTCGGAGGCCGCCACGTATCTCCAGCAGAACGATTCGTCCGCGGCCCAGCCGGACCAGGCGCCGCCCGCCGTCTCCACCAACGTCATGGAAAACGCCGCGACCTACCGGGAGACCGTGGAGAGCGCCGCCGGCATGCTCCCCACCGGACAGGACGGCGCGCCTCCTCCTCCACCCGCCCGCTGATGGCCGCGCCCGACCACGCCGCCTCCGCCTGGGGCGACCGGGAGACCGAGTTCTTCTACGAGCTGACGCCGGACCGCATCCTGCAGGCGGCGGAGGGCCTCGGGGTCCGCTGCACGGGCCGGACCCTGCAGCTCAACAGCCTGGAGAACCGCGTCTACGAGGTGGAGGTCGAGGTGGCCGACCCCTCCCGCCTCCGCAGCCCCAGCGAGAAGGCGCGCGTCATCAAATTCTACCGTCCGGGCCGCTGGAGCCGGGAGCAGATTCAGGAGGAGCACCGTTTCCTGCTGGACCTGGCGGAGGCCGACGTGCCCGTCGTCGCCCCGCTCCGCTTCCCGGACGGCGCGACCCTGCGCCGCGCGGAGGAGGCGGGCGTCCACTACGCCCTCTTCCCGAAGATGGGCGGCCGCCATCCGGACGAGATGGACGCCGACCAGCTCCGGCGCGTCGGGCGGCTCCTGGGCCGCCTGCACAACGTCGGCGCGGCGGGGGAGGCGCCGCACCGCCTCCGCCTTGACCCGGAGAGCTACGGCCTGCGCAACCTCGACTTCCTTTTGGAGGCGGAGGCGATTCCCGAACGGCTGGAGCAGGACTACATCGACGTGGTGGAGGAGATCTGCGAGCGGTCGTTCCCCCTTTTCGAGCGGGCCGCCGTCCACCGCCTCCACGGGGACTGCCACCTGGGGAACCTGATCTGGAACGAGGAGAGCGGCCCCTCCTGGGTCGACTTTGACGACATGGTCGTCGGCCCCGCCATGCAGGACCTCTGGCTCGTCGTCCCGGGCCGGGACGAGGAGGCCGTGGAGCGGCGGCGCCTCCTTTTCGAGGGGTACGAGGAGATGCGGGAGCTGGACCGCGCCACCGCCGCCCTCATCGAGCCGCTGCGGGCGCTGCGCTACATCCACTTCTCCGCCTGGATCGCCAAGCGGTGGGACGACCCGGCCTTTCCCCGCCGTTTCGAGCATTTCGGGACGGAAGCCTATTGGCGCGAGCAGCTGGGCGATTTGCGGGAGCAACTTTCCCTGATTCCGGCTTGATTTCCGGGCGCCGCCCCGGCAGTTTTTGCCTTCTATGGCAGGAGGAAATTCCCAAGGTTCTTCCGGGGCAAGCGCGGGCGCCGGTTCCGGCGCTTCCGCAGGCCTCAGCGCGGCCGTCGCCGTGGGCACCGCCGCCTTGGCGGGCGTCCTGATCGGCGCTCCCGCCGCCAGCCGGGCCGATTCCCTTCCGCAGCATCCCGCCGTTCCCTACCAGCAGGTCGCCGCGCTGCCGGAAACCGCCGACCGCATTTTCCGCCGCCTCCGCGCCGCCGGTTCCACGGAGGCCTCCCCCGTGGAAGCGGACCAGAACAAGCGTGCCCGCCAGGCCGACTTCGACCTGCCCGAAGGGCGCCGCAGCGCCACCCTGCGGAACTACAACACCTTGGTCGCCGGCCGCCAGGCCGCGCAGTCCCGCTCCTAGGAGCCAAGCCCCATGAGAATGCCCGCCGCCGGCGTCGAGTTCCCCTCGCAGGAGGCCGCGCCCCGTCCCGGCGCGCTGCCGGGCAAGTGGGAGTTCCTGGCCCTCCAGAATTTCGAGATGAAGCACGACGGCATCGGCGCCGTCGCCTCCGGATTCCGCCGCAGCCGCGAGGTGGAGGGCGTCCAGGCCCGCGTTTCCGCCCTGCACCACTACCAGGGCGCGGGCCGCTTCCAGGTTCGCTAGGCTTCCCCTTACGGGGCCAGCCGCTCGATCTTCCACTCGTCCCCCGTCTTCCGGTAGCGGAGGCGGTCGTGCAGCCGGTTCGTCCGGCCCTGCCAGAATTCGATCGCGTGGGGCACCACGCGATAGCCTCCCCAGGCGTGCGGCGCGGGGATCTGCGCCCCTTCCGGGAAGGCCGCTTCCGCCTCCGCCAGGAGGCGTTCCAGCGCGGCGCGGTCGGGCAGGACGCGGCTCTGCTCGGAAGCCCAGGCTCCCAGGCGGCTGCCGCGCGGCCGCTTGGCGAAGTAGGCTTCCACCGCCTCGCGGGGCAGCGGCTCGGCCCGGCCTTCGATGCAGATCTGCCGCTCCACCTCCAGCCAGCCGAAGGTAAGCGCCGTCTGCGGGTTGAGGGAAAGGGCCCGGCCCTTGTCGCTCCGCGTGTTGGTGAAGAAATGGAAGCCGTCCCGCCCGTAGCCCTTGAGAAGGACGAAGCGCCCGCGCGGCGAGCCGCCGGGGGTGGCGGTGGAGAGGACCATGGCGTTCGGCTCCCGCACGCCGCTCGCCAGCGCCTCGGAAAACCACGCGGCGAACTGGCGGAATGGATCGGGGTCGAGGTCGGCCTCGCTCAGGCCTCGGGCCATATAGTCCTGGCGGAGGGAGGCCAGCGGCAGCTCGGGCAGAGGATCGCGGTGCATGACGAGGCCGCATCGTTCCACAGCGCGGCGGCGGGGCCCATCCCAAAAAACGGCTTCCCCCGCGCGGGGGCGGCCTCCACCCTCTTCCCCCATGAAACGGCACCGGCGGGTTCTCGTGGCGGCGCTCCTTTTCCCCATCCTGGCCCGGGCCGACCTGGCCCCCCTGCCCGCCGACGGACGGGCGGACGCCACGGCGGCCATCCAGCAGCGGCTCGACGCGGCCGGGGCCGCCGGGGGCGAGGTGCTCCTGCCGCCGGGCCAATACCTCCTTGCCGGGCATCTGACCGTGCCGCCGGGCGTGGCTCTGCGCGGCAGCTGGACGGCTCCCCACCATGGCCAGGAGTGGCGGAAGGGGACCACCCTCCTCCTCACCGGCGGGCGCGGCCAGGAGGACGGCCCGGCCGCGATCGAGCTTTCCCGCGACGCGGCGCTGCAGGGCGTCACCCTCCTTTGGCCGGAGGAGAGTTGGAACGATATCCAGCCCTACCCGTGGGCGGTGCGTTCCCGGAGCATGCACGCCACGGTGGAGAACGTCACCCTGGTCAACGCCTACCAGGGCATCTCCATCGGGCAGGGCGGGGACGGCTCCCTGCACCTCATCCGCAACGTCTACGGCTTCGCCCTGCGGCGCGGCGTCTTCGTCGACAACTGCACGGACATCGGCCGGATCGAGAACGTCCACCTCAATCCCCACTACTGGTCCCGCAGCGGCCATCCCTCCTTCACGGAGAGGAACGGCATCCAGCCGCCGGGCCCCGGAAGCCCCAGCGAGGAAAAGATCCGCGACTTCGTCTCGAAAAACCTGGAGGCCTTCGTCTTCGCCCGCTCGGACTGGGAATACGTCGTCGACACCTTCGTCTGGGGCGCGGCGTACGGCTACCGTTTCGTGAAGGGGGAGCGCGGCGGGTGCAACGGGCAGTTCCTCGGCATCGGGGCCGACTTTTGCCGCGTCTGCGTCGGCATCGACATGATCCAGCCGATCGGCCTCCAGGTCACCAACGGGGAGTTCACCGCCTTCGCCGGGGAGCCCAATTCCGCCATCGTCACCGCGCCGGAGGCGGCGGGGGCGGCCCAGTTCGTGAACTGCAATTTCTGGGGCGTTCTTTCCCACGCCGCGTGGCTGCGGGGGAAGACCCAGGTGACCCTTTCCGCCTGCCACATCTGCCAGGGGGGCGGCGACGTCCAGGCGGACGCCGGGCGGCTCATCGTCCAGGGGTGCAACTTCGAGATCCAGGGCCCCGCCGTCCACCTGGGGCACGGCGTGGAGAAGGCCCTCCTGACGGGGAACCTGGAGCCCGGCGGCTTCCGCGTCGATAATGGCATTGGCAGCCGCGCCCAGATCGGGCTCAACGAGATGCCGTAGGGTGGGGGCATTGCCCCGCGCCCGTTTTTCGGGCATATTATAGGTCCCGATGCCGCGCGAAATCCTTTCGACCCACCAGAAGGCCCTCCAGATCAACCTCGACCCGAAGAAATACGGGACGTTTGCCGAGATCGGCGCGGGGCAGGAGGTGGCCCGCTGGTTTTTCCGCGTCGGCGCGGCCGCCGGCACGGTGGCCAAGAGCATGTCGGCCTACGACATGATCTTTTCCGACGCGATCTACGGGCCGTGCGAGCGCTACGTCAGCCGCCAGCGGCTGGAGCAGATGCTCCACCACGAGTTCGACCTCCTCATCGAGCGGCTCAACGAGAAGCGGGGGAACGACACCCATTTCTTCACCTTCGCCGACACGGTCCGCGCCCGCAGCTACCAGGGGAAGGACGAGTGCCACGGCTGGCTGGGCATCCGCTACCAGCTCCACACCCACAGCCGGGCCAACGAGATCATCCTCCACGTCCGCATGCTCGATAAGGAGAACCTCCTCCAGCAGGAGGCCCTGGGCATCCTGGGGGTCAACCTCCTCCACGGCGCGTTCTACAACTCTCAGGGGCCCTACACCCTCGTCGAGTCCCTGCTGGACGGCCTGACGGCGGAGCGGATCGAGATCGACATGATCCACTTCTCCGGCCCCGACTTCGCGGGCCTGGACAACCGGCTCCTCTCCCTCCACCTGGTCCGGCTGGGCCTGGCGGAGGTGGCCATGTTCAGCCCGGAGGGGGAGACTCTCCAGCCCTCCGAGGCGCTCTACAAGAAGGCGATCCTCATCGAGCGCGGCAACTTCCGCCCCATCACCCGCATCAACCTGGACATGCTGGCCCAGGCCCGCGCGCAGTTCCTCCAGGACCCCCGCAACGCCGACAAGCCGGTCCTGGAAATCGCGGAGATGACGATGAACAACCTGCTCAACCAGGGGCAGGTCGACCCGAAGGACTTCCTGGAGCGCGTCGACGTCCTGGCCGCCCTGGGAAAGACGGTGATGATTTCCAACTACGCGGAGTTCTACAAGTTGAGCGCCTTCCTCTCCCGTTACACGCGGGAGATGGTGGGCATCGTCATGGGCATCCCGCTCATGCGGGAGCTTTTCCGGGACGACTATTACGGCGACTTGGAGGGCGGGACGCTGGAGGCCTTCGGGCGTCTCTTCAAGAACGCCGTCCGCATCTACGTCTACCCCGGCGTCGACCCCAAGGGGGAGCGGATCAGCATCCGCAACATTCAGATGCCGGACGAGGTGCGGCACCTCTACCTCCACCTGATCCACCAGAGTTCCATCCAGGACGTGCAGGCGGACGACAACGCCATCGGCGACCTTCAGTTCTCCTCCCAGATCGTGGCGCAGAAGATCAAGGCGGGCGATCCGTCGTGGGAACGTTTCGTCGTGCCGAAGGTGGCGGAGCTGATCAAGCAGCACGGCTACTTCGGCTGGAACAACGGGCAGGTCGGCCAGCAGATCAGCGAGAATCTGATCGGCGCCAACGGCCTCCCCATGGCCACGGGCTTGGAGGCGAAGGTTCCCCTGAGCTGATTTACATCAGCTCGTACTTGAGCGCGCCCAGCGTGTAGAGGGCGGCCGTCTCCGAGCGGAGGACCAGGTCCCCCAGGGAGACGGGGAGAAAGCCGTGGGCGCGGGCCTCGCCGACCTCGGCGGGGGTGAAGTCCCCCTCCGGCCCGATCATGACCACCGCGCTGGCGGGCTTGGCGGGGGCCTCCCGCAGCGTCTCCTTGAGCGGGCGGGCTTCCGGCTGGAGGGAGCCGATCACCTTCAGGGGCGCGCGGGCCACCTCCGGGAAAAAGTCGCGCGGGCGGCGCGGCGGGTGGATGAGGGGGAGCCAGTTCTGGCCGCTCTGCTTGGCCGCCTCGATGACGGTCTCCCGCCATTTCTCCGCCTTCGCCTCGCCGTCGTCCTCCCCGGCCTTGAAGACGACGCGGTCGGAGAGAAGGGGGGCGATCTCGGCGACGCCCAGCTCGGTCGCCTTTTGCAGGATGAGGTCCATGGCGCGGTTCTTCGGCACGGCCTGGGCCAGGATGAGGCGGACGGCGGGGGCCGGGCTGACCGTCTCGGTCAGTTTTTCGAAGTGCCAGCGTTTGGCTTCCTCCCGGGTCAGGCGGACCTTCCATTCCCGGCCCTGGCCGTCGAAGGCGTGGACCAGGTCTCCCTGGCCGTGCCGCATGACGCGGCCGCAGTGGCGGGATTCGGCCTCGTCGAAGCGGCCGGAGAGAAGATCGGGGCAGTAGTAGCGTTCCACGGGCCCGTCTTTTTGCCAAAAGAGGGCGGGGGCGGCAAGCGGGGAAGCCTAGCGGCCCTTGTCCGCGTCGGGAGCCAGCTTCAGGATGGCGGTCCGGGTCTCGTCCGGCAGGGTCTTGAAGCCGAGGAGGAACCGGGCGAACGGGGTGTTTTCGGTGATGATCCGCTTCACGTCCGGGGTGCGGGCGCGGGAAGGGGCATGCGGGGCCGGTTTCGGGTCCATAAAAGGAGAGAAGCAGTACCCATGCCGGTTGGCTTTACTTTTTACGCGTGAAGCGTACGATCTCGGTCCTCCTATGAAAGTCTTGGTCACCGGCATGATCGCAGGGATGGACGACGCGGCCTACATCGAGAAGGTGGTCGCCCTCGGAAAGCAAAACGGCCGGGACTTCCGGGTCTTCGACGCGGTGAACGAGTTCACCCGGGGCGGGAAGAAGCCCCTGGAGCGCCTCCTGGGCACCACCGACTACGTCTTCGAGCTGACGCGCGAGCGGGAATACGAGAAGATCGGCTTCGAGATCGAGCGCCAGAAGCTCAAGGACGTCATCATCCGCGCCCCCGCCACGGTGGAGTGGAACCGGATCAACCGGAAGTTCAAGGACCAGCGGATCATCCGCGAGTTCATCAAGCCCGACGTCATCGTCACCCTCATCGAGGCGGAGTGGGTCATCAAGCAGAAGCTGGAAACCCTCGACCAGGCCGATCCCTTCCTCAAGGCGCTCAAGGACCGCAACCACACCCTCTACGAGATCCTTTCCTGGATGAACGAGGAAGTCTCCCTGGCGGAGGACTGGGCGCGCTTCATGGGCGTGCCCCACTACGTGATCGCCGTCGGCGAGCCGCCCGACTGTCTCTACAAGCTCGTCGCCCACCCGCGCCCGTGGGTGGTCTACGCCAGCTACTCGATGACCTACGCCACGCCGGAAAAGCGCGTGCAGGTCAACGAGGTGATCCGCGGCCTGCGGGACTACGCCGTCGTCATCGACCCGCAGACGGTGGAAATCGCCGGGCACGACTCCGACCCCATCGCGCGGGAGGTCATCTACGCCTACACCGTCCACCGGGACCTGCACTGGTACGTGGGGAAGGTCGACGCCGTCGTCGCCATCCACCCCTATCCGGAGCGGCCGCCCCTCTCCGCCGGCATGATGGACGAGCTGGGCCACGCCCGGGACTACATGAAGGCCCGCTACATGATCTTCCCCAAGGGCTTCTCCCCCTTCACGACCGACAGCTATATCGAGAAGGGCCACCTCTTCGAGCAGCCGGAGGAATTCTTCCGCTACCTTTCCGACGTGGAGAAGCGCCCCCGGTATACCGACAACCTTCACCTTCAGGGCGACCTGCGCCTGGCCTAACATCATGTCCACCACCGCCAACATCAACGAACTGATCGAGCACACCCTCCTCAAGCCGGAGGCGACCTCCGCCGACATCGCCAAGCTCTGCGCCGAGGCGCGGGAGCACAAGTTCCACGGCGTCTGCGTCCACTCCCACTGGA
Organism: Verrucomicrobium sp.; assembly: GCA_028283855.1. Taxonomy (NCBI): domain Bacteria; kingdom Pseudomonadati; phylum Verrucomicrobiota; class Verrucomicrobiia; order Verrucomicrobiales; family Verrucomicrobiaceae; genus Verrucomicrobium; species Verrucomicrobium sp. The sequence continues at coordinate 743,796 of JAPWJX010000003.1, forward strand.
TCCCCGACGCGAAGAAGAACCTCCAGGGTTCCGATGTGAAGGTCGTCACCGTCGTCGGCTTCCCCCACGGGGCCAGCTCCAGCCTCGCCAAGGCGGCGGAGACGCGCATCGCCGTCGAGGCCGGCGCGGACGAGGTCGACATGGTCATCAACCTCGGCGCGGTGAAGGAAGGCCACTGGGACTTCATCGAGCACGAGATCCACGAGCTGGTTTCCGCCGCCCAGGGCCGTCCTTTGAAGGTCATCATCGAGATCGCCGCCCTCACCCCGGAAGAGATCTCCGAGGCCTCCCGCCGCGCCGTGAAGGCCGGGGCCGCCTTCGTGAAGACCGCCACCGGCTACGGCCCCGGCGGGGCCACCCCGGAGGCCGTCGCCCGCATCCGGGAGGCCGCCGGCTGCAAGGCCGGCATCAAGGCTTCCGGCGGCGTGAAAGACCGCGCGGGCGCCGAGGCGCTCATCGCCGCGGGCGCCACCCGCCTGGGCACCTCCAACGGCGTCGCCCTCCTCAAGTAGGCCCGGCATGTATCGCCGTCCCGCGTTCTGGGTCGCCGCGGTCCTCCTTTTCCTGGGCTGCGCGCTCTACGCGGTCCGGGACTTTCCGCGCGCCTTTCCCGTCCTCACCGTCGACCTGAAGATGGACCGCGCCGCCGCCCTGCGGCAGGCCCGGGACGTCGCCGCCCGCACCCTCTGCGGCCCGCAGGGCTACCGGGAAACCGCCGTCTTCAACGGGGACGACGACGTGCAGAACTACGTCGAGCTGGAGGGGGGCGGCAAGGAAGCCTTCCGCCGCCTCATCGCGGGGAACCTCTACGCGCCCTTCCAGTGGATCGTCCGCCACTACCGCCCCGGGGAGAAGAACGAGGCGACCTTCTACTTCACGCCGGAGGGGAACCCCTACGGCTTCGAGGAAACCCTGGCCGAGTCGGCCCCCGGCGCCGCCCTTCCCGTCCCCGCCGCGCGGGCGCTGGCGGAAAGCGCCGCCGCCGGGCCGTGGGGCGTGCCTCTTTCCCTCTACAAGTTCCTGGGCGCCTCCAAGGAGGTCCGCCCCTCCGGCCGCGTCGACCACACCTTCGTCTACGAGCGGGCGGAGCGCGCCGGGGAAGCCCGCTTCCGGCTGACCCTCACCGTTTCCGGCGGGCGGCTCACCGCCCTCGTCCATTCGGTCAAGGTGCCGCAGGCCTTCGCCCGGCGCTACCAGCAGATGCGCTCGGCCAACGCCACCATCGCCACCGCGGACCAGATCGCCGTCGTCCTCCTCTACGGCCTCGGCGGCTGCCTGGGCGGCCTCTTCTACCTCCTGCGCCGCCGCGCCGCCCTCGTCCGCGGGCCGCTCCTGGCGGGCCTGGGCGTCGCCTTCCTCGTCTTCCTGGCCTCCCTCAACGAGCTGCCGCTTCAGTGGATCGGCTACGACACCGCCCTCTCCCCGCGCCTCTTCCTCTTCAAGGACGTGCTGGCCCCGCTCCTGCGCCAGTTCCTCATCGATTCGATCCTCTTCTCCCTCTCCTTCATGGCGGCGGAGGGGCTGACCCGCCGCGCCTTCCCGCAGCACCTCCAAATCGGCAGGCTGTGGAGCCGGGACGCCGCCGGATCGCCCGAGGTGCTGGGGCGGACGGTGGGCGGCTACCTCGTCGTCGCGCTGAACACCGCCTTCGTCGTCGCCTTCTACCTCTTCACCGCGCGCCGTTTCGGCTGGTGGAGCCCGTCGGAGATGCTGATCGACCCGAATCTTCCCTCCACCTACGTCCCGTGGTTCGGCCCCGTGGCCAAGGCCTTCCAGGCCGGGAGCTGGGAGGAGTCGATGTTCCGGGCCATCCCGCTGGCGGGCGCGGCGCTCATCGGGAGCCGCTTCGGCTGCCGCCGCCTGGCCATCGCGCTCGCCTTCGTCGTCCAGGTCGTCCTCTTCGGCGCGGGCCACGCCAGTTACGCCGTCCAGCCCGCTTATGGTCGCATTGTGGAATTGGTCGTCCCGGCCACCCTCTTCGGCCTGCTCTACCTGCGCTTCGGCCTTTTGCCCGCCGTCCTCTGCCACTTTGGCTATGACGCGGTGATGATGTCCCTCTCCCTCCTCGTCTCCAGGCTTCCCGGCATCTGGATCGACCGGGCGTGGCTCTTCCTTCTCGTCTTCCTGCCGCTCTGGGTCGTCCTCTGGGCGCGCTTCCGCCGCCCTCTGGCTTCCGCCGCGGCCTCCGCCTGGAACGGCGCGTGGCAGCCGCCCGCCGCCCGGAAAGACGCCGCCTCCGCCGCCGTCGCCGCCCCGGCGGCTTCCCGGCGGGCCGTCCTGGCCTGGGGTGTGGCGGGCCTCGCGGGCGTGGCCCTTTGGATCGGCTTCGGCGATTTTCAAAATCCCGTTCCCCGCCTGGTCCTCTCCCGCGCGAAGGCGGAGGAGATCGCCCGCACGGCCCTCTTCCAGCGCGGGCTCCAGCTCGACGCGACGTGGACCGTCCTTTCCGGCGTGACGAGCGCGCCGGGCCGGGACGACGCCTTCGCCTGGCGGCACGGTTCCCGCGCCGATTACCGGAGGCTCCTGGAACGCTTTCTGGAGCCGCCCGCCTGGCAGGTCCGCTTCGTCCACTTCCACGGGGATGTGGCCCAGCGGGCGGAAGAGTACTCGGTTACCGTCGTCCGCCACGGCGCGGTGCGGGAGATTTCCCACCGGCTGCCGGAAGCCCGGCCCGGCGCCAAACTGGCCGAGCCTGCCGCCCGCACCCTGGCCGCCGCCGCGCTGCGGCGGGATTGGAACGTCCCCGCCGACGCCCTGCGGGAAATCTCCATCGATCCCAAGGAGGAGCCCGCCCGGACCGACTGGGAGCTGGTCTGGGCCGATCCCGATCCGGCCCGCTACCCGCTGAAGGAAGGGGAGGGCCGCTACGCCGTCCTCCTGGCGGGGGGCGAGGTGGGCGACGTGCGCGCCTATCTCCACGTGCCGGAGGCCTGGGAGCGGGCGGAGGCCGACCGCGTCGCCCCGTTCGACGTGATCCGGCAGCTGGCCCGCAGCGTCACCTTCGCCGCCATGTTCGCGGCGTGGGCCGTCGCGCTCGTCGCCTGGGCGCGCGGGCGCTTTGCCTGGCGCGCGGCGCTGGGCTTGGCGGCGGTCGTCTTCGGCCTGCGCGCCGTGCTCCTCGTCAATAATTGGCCGGACACCGTGGCGGGCTTTTCCACCGCGCAGCCTTTCCTCAACCAGGCGCTGACCTCGGTCGGCATCGAGCTGTTCCACGCCTTCTTCGCCTCCCTTTCCATCGGCGCCCTGGCCGGATTTTTGGCCGGGCGGCGGGACGCCCGCCCGGCGGCGCGCGGCGAGCTTTGGGGCGCGGCGGCGGCGGGCTTCGCCTGGGTCGGCGTGCGCGCGCTCTGCGGCCACTGGACCTCCCTTTCGCCGGCGTGGGCCGATTCCCAGCCCCTCTCCGCCGCCCTCCCGTGGCTGGCCGCCGCGGTGGGCCGCCTGCCGGACATCCTCTACACCGCCGCCCAGTTCGGCTGGCTGGCGGTGCTGGCCGGGTTTCTGGCCCGCTCCGGCCGCCTGCCGGGCGCGGCGGCGGCGGGCGCGGCGCTTGTCTTCGGCACCCTCGTCTATTTGGCGGGCGGGCCGATCGAGACGCTCGGCAACTGGCTTCTCTCCGGCGTCGCCGCGGGGCTGGTCTTCACGGCGGCCTTCTTCACCCTCTTCGGCGGGCGGCGCGGCCACCCGGCGGGCGTGTCCCTCTGTTTCGGCGTCATCGGCGCGGCGGGCGCGCTCAAGCAGGGGCTTTTCCTGGCCCACCCGGGCGCGTGGGGCTGGTTCCTGGGCGCGGCGTTCCTGGCCGGGGCGGGCTGGCTTTGGGCGCGCCGTTAGGCGGTTTTCGGCTGAAAAATAGCCGAATTAGATAGTATATGAACCCGCATGACGCGATTAAGGAATGTGTCGAGTTCGGTAAGGACTGTGTTGAGATGGGGACCGAGCATGTCCGTGAAACCGTGGATTCCGCCAAGGAGAAGCGTTTGGGTGATTTGGCGCTCAACATGTTTCCGGTTGTGGCGCTGCTGGGAACGGGGTTGGTGATAAGCTCCGAGGCCACTTCCCTGGTGCATGTGGGCCAGGAGCGGGAGGCCGTCACGCAGCGGCTCGATGCGGCCAGCACGAACGAGATCCAAAAAGCGCTCCAATCGGGCCAATTGCGGAATTTGCAGATTTCCTACAAGGGAGGGTTGTTTGAAGGCGCCAAGACCCTGCCCGCCCAGTGCGCGGCGGCGGGCGAGAACGTCGCCTGCGAAATTCCGATGACTTCGGAGCAATTCCAGGAAAAAGGCGGCTTGAAGATTCCCGTGGGAGAAAAAGATCCGGTGAACGCCCCGTGCCTGCCTTCCGGCAACGGCGTCCTGTGCCGCGTCGAGCTGACCCCGGCCCAGTTTCAGAATGCGGTGCGCGCCTCGGTCACGCAGCAGACCGCAGGAGAGGTGGACCGAATCATGAAGCCGAAAGAGGACGCCGTGCATCAGCAGATCAACAATACGGCGAACGCGATCGCCCTCACGCAGGCCGTCACGTCCGGCCGCTGAACCGAAGGCGCGCGGCTTGTTTAAATGGCGATTGGCCCTAGCGTCGGGGCCATGAAGCTTCTGATCCGTCTGCTCTGCGCCGTTCTCCTGGCGGCGTGTCTTTCCGGCGGGGCCCATGCGGAGGAGGACAACGCGGTGCGGGACGCCTTCCGCGGATTGGAAAAGCGGTATTCCCTCCTCCAGGAGCGGCTGAATAACGCGACGGCGGCGCTGGAGAGGATCGCCAGCCTGATGCCGGGCCGTGATTTGAAGGGGCCGCTGGCCGATTACTCCCGCAACCTCGAGAAGTTCGACAGCCTGAACAAGACCCTCCCCGACAGTCTCTCCGACTTCAACGAGCGGCTGGCCGCCCGCTACGACGCGTGGCGGCAGCAGATCGGCGAGATCCGCTCCCCCGTCATCCGCGATCTGGCGACGAAGCAGCTGGCCGACCGGCAGGCGCAGTTCCAGCTGTTGAACAAGGATATTGCGGCGACGGAGGCGAAGATCGGCCCGCTCATCGGCCAGATGCGGGACGTGGAGTCCTATTTGAAGGCGGCCCTGACGCCGGCCTCGGTGGAGGCGCTGGCCGCGCCGCTGCAGGAGACGGCGGGGATGGCCAAGGAGGCGCAGCGGAGCATGGCGGCGCTCAAGGGCGTCTTTGCTCAATCGCGCGGGGCTCTTTCCACCACGCCGGAGTAGGGCCTAGATCGCTTCCTCGTCCGCCCGAGCGATGTCCTCGAGGATCTGGGCCTTGAGCTCCTCGACGTTGGCGAATTTCTTTTCCCCCCGCAGGCGGCGGAAGGTGCCGACGGCGATGGGGGAGCCTTCGAGCTCCCCGGCGTAGCCCAGGAGGTGGACTTCCAGGACGGGCTTGCCGTCCTTTTCGAAGGTGGGGCGGGAGCCGTAGTTGGCGACGGCGCGGAAGACGCCGTCCGGCACGGCGGCGCGGCAGGCGTAGACGCCGGGCGGCGGGAGCATCTGGGTGATGCCGCCGACGTTGGCGGTGGGGAAGCCGATGCCGGTGCCCCGGCCCGCGCCGGAAACGACGTGCCCGTCCAGGGCGTATTCCCGGCCCAGGAGGGCGGCGGCCAGGGGGAAGTCGTGCGCGGCGATGGCTTCCCGGATGCGGGTGCTGCGGACGGGGCCGCCCGCCTTTTCCAGGACGGGCATCGTCTCCACGATGAAGCCGTGGCGGCCGCCGTATTCGGCCATCATGGCGGCGTTGCCCGCGCGGTCGTGGCCGAAGCGCCAGTCCGGGCCGACGGCGACGCGCTTGAGGTTCGGGAAGAGGCGGTGGAGGGCGGTGAGGAACTCCTCGGCGGAGAGGGCGCGCAGGGCCTCGTCGAAGTGGAGGGTGACGACGTCTCCCGCGCCCGCCACCTGCAGGAGGTAGGAGCGCTGCGCGGCGGTGGAGAGGCGGGGCGGCGCCTTGTCCGGGTGGACGAGGGCGGCGGGATGGGGCTCGAAGGTGAGCGCCACCGTGGCGCGGCCTTCCTGCCGGGCCAGCTCGCGGACCAGGGCCTGGTGGCCCAGGTGGACGCCGTCGAAGACGCCGATCGCCAGGCCCAGCACTTTCGGGCGGGGTTCCAGGGCGAAGAACGACTCGGGCATGGCGTGATTCCCGTCGTTTTATTGGCGGCGCAGGCGGGAGACCTCCGCCAGGGAGAGGACCTTGGGGGCCAGCGCGGGGCCGGACTCTTCCTCGAATTCCTTCCAGCTCACGGCGTCCTTCAGGGCGAAGTTGCCGGAGCGCAGGCGGATCAGCTCCGTCAGGTGGGCGCCGCAGCCCAGGTCGGCGCCGATGTCGTGGCAGTAGGTGCGGACGTAGAAGCCCTTGCTGCACCCGATTTCAAAGTCGATGAAGGGCAGCTCCACCGTCTTGATCTGGTGCCGGTAGACGTGGACCAGCCGGGGTTCCCGCTCCACGGTCTTGCCCGCGCGGGCCAGCTTGTAGAGGGGGACGCCGTCCTTCTTCACGGCGGAGACCATGGGGGGGATCTGGTAGAAGTCCCCGGAGAACTTGGCGAAGGCCGCCTCGATGTCGGCCGGGGTCAGGGCGGGGACCGGCGCGGTGGCGGTGACGACGCCCTGGGCGTCCTGGGAGTCGGTCGCCTCCCCCAGCTTCATGCGGCCGGCGTAGACTTTGTCCTCCGCCATGAGGAGGTCCTGGATCTTCGTCGCCCGGCCCAGGACGACCATGAGGAGGCCGGTGGCGGCGGGGTCGAGCGTGCCGCAGTGGCCGACCTTCTTCATGTCGAATTTGCGCCGCACGCGGTCGACGATGTCGTGGGAGGTGGGGCCTTTGGGTTTGTCGAGAAGGAGTACGCCGTCGAGTTCCATGAAGTCGTTTTTTCTAGTCTTGGGGTAAAGCGTTGCCGATGGCCTGCAGGAGGGCCGCCTCCAGCTCCGCCAGGGGCTTGGAGGAGCGGAAGCCCGCCGCCAGCCGGTGGCCTCCGCCGCCGAATTGGGCGGCGATGGCGTTCACGTCGACCCGCGCGCGGGAGCGGAGGCTGGCGCGGATTTTTCCGCCCTCCACCTGTTCCAGCATGAAGGCCACTTCCACGGTGCGGACGGAGCGGAGGGGGTCCAGGAAGTTTTCCACCTCCTCCGGCTTGGCGCCGGTGCGGGCGTAGAGGTCGGGCGTCAGGTGGTAGTAGGCCACGCGGTCGCCGAAGGCGAACCGGGTGCCGTTCATTGCCTCCCGCAGGAGGCGGAAGGCCGCGGGGGAGACGGTCTGGAAGCATTGCTGGGCGGCCAGGGAGGGATCGGCCCCGCGCCGGACCAGCTGGGCGGCCACCTCGAAGGTGCGGACGGTGGTCTGCCGGTAGCGGAAGGAGCCGGTGTCGGTCATGATTCCGGCGTAGAGGTTGGCGGCGGCTTCCGGGGGGCAGGGGAGGCCGAGTTTCTCGATCACCTCGAAAAGGGTCTGGGAGGCGGCGGGGCTGGTGTCGTCCACCAGGTTGATCCGGGCGTAGCCGGGGTTGCTGGCGTGGTGGTCCAGGTTCAGGTCGGGCTTCCGGTTCCAGGAGAGGAAGGTTTCCCCGGTCCGTTCCAGGGTGGAGGTGTCGACGCAGATGACGCCGGTTTCCGGGCCGACGGGCTCCGCCGGGGTCTTTTCCACCCGCTCCGAGCCGGGTAGGAAGCGGAGCGTCTCCGGCAGGCTGTCCTGGTTGAAGACGCGGACGCGCTTCCCTTTGGCCTCCAGGGAGAGGGCGAAGGCCAGGGCGGTGCCGCAGGCGTCGGCGTCCGGCCGGATATGGGAGAGGACGCAAAAGGACTCATGCGCCTGGAGGAAGGCGTCGATCTCGCGCAGCAAAGTCGGGTCCATCGCGGGGAAGGGGAAGAGGTTGCGCTTCCCGGGGGGTGGAATCAAGGCCGCAAAAAGAGGCTTGGGGAAAGCGGGGCCGGGCCGCTACCGTCGCGCCATGGCTGAAACGCCTCCGCCCTCTTCCCCCGCGCCGGGGCATTCCCCGGTGACGCCCCCGCCGCCGGTGCCGGTCTACCAGGTCCGGCCGGGCCGGAAACGGCTGCGCCGCACGGCGGAGCTGGTCGGGCTCTGCGCGGTGGCGGCGCTCTGCGCCTTCTGGGCGGCCCGGGTCATCACCGGGCACCGGACGGTCGTTGTGGACAGGCCCTCGGCCTGGTTCGAGGCGCTAAAGAAGCGCTAGGCCGCTTTAGCGGCCCGCTTCCCGGTTCGTGGAGGCGCGGGCCTCGTCGAGGTCGGCGGTGACGCCGCGGCGCAGTTCACGGCCCGCTTCCTTGAGATCGCGGACGACGTGGGAGACGACTTCGGGAATATGGGCCACGGCCTTCGTGGCGGCGGTGCCGACGATTCCGGCGGTGGCCGCGGCCAGGACGCCCGCGCCGATCAGCATGCCGTCAAAGGAGAGAACGGCGCCCCGCGTCAGAAAATCGGTCACCGCCGGGTGCTGGGCGGCGTTGCGTTCCGCGCCCTCGACCAGGCCGCGCGCCACTCCCCCCAGGATCAGGGAGCTGGGGACGGCACAGAGCCAGGTCTGGACGGCCTTGTCGAAAACGGCGTCGGTCACGCGGTCGAATTTGGCGAGAAACGTTTCCCCTTTAAGCTGTGCGTCGTTGGTGTGTCCCATGGTGTCCCTTTAGGTTGTGTTGAGAGTAATTCGGCTATTTCCGCCGCTCGGCCCCCCAAAAAGCTAGTCCGCCCGGACCCAGAGAGTCCGCGCCCCCTCGCCCGGGGGCAGGTCTTCCTGGGCGGGGACGGGGAGCGGCTTCACCTTCCGGCCCGCCTGGCGGGCGGCGGTTTCGGCCCAGTCGGCCAGGTCGTTCCGGGTCAGGGTGGAGAGATTCGTCGAGAGGAGGAGGTGGCCGCCCGTTTCCAATAGGCCCAGGGCCTGCGCGGCCATTTCCGGCAGCTCGTCCTGGACGCGGAAGACCTTTCCCTCCGGCGTCCGGGCGAAGCTGGGCGGGTCGAGGATGACGGCGGCGAAGCGGCTGTTCCGCCGCTCCTGGCGGTGGAGGCTTTCCCGCACGTCGTCCGGCCAGAAGCGGTGGGCCTGCGGGTCGAGGCCGTTGAGGGCGAAGTTCTCCTTCCCCCAGGCCAGGGCCTTCGGCGCCACGTCGACGCTGACCGTCTCCGCGCCGCCCGCCGCCGCGGCGACGGAAAAGGCGCAGGTGTAGGCGAAGCCGTTGAAGACCGTCGCCGCGCCCAGCTCCCGCAGGAAGCGGCGGTTCTCCCGCTGGTCCAGGAAGAGGCCGCAGGAGTAGCCCGCGCCGAAGTCGATCCGGTAGGAGAGCCCGTTTTCCAGGGCCACGGTCCGGCGGTCGGCGGCGGGATCGCCCTCCAGGAGGGCGTAGGGTTCCGGGCCCGGCTTGGCCTGCAGGATCTTTCGGAAAACGCGCGCGGCGGCGAAGCCCTCCCGCCCGGCCCAGGCGCGGTAGGCTTCCAGGAGGGCGGGCGCGTCGGCCTCCCGCTCCACGGAGAGGAGGACGTCGCCGCCGAAGCGCTCGACGGTGCCGCCGGGCGCGGTGTGGATCCGGTAGAGGGTGGTCCCCTCCGCTTCGAGCCGCGCGCGGAGGGAGGGGGAAATCCAACTCAAAGGGTGGGAACCGCCGCTAATAGGCGTCGGGTGTATTCGTGCTGCGGGTTGCGGTAGAGCTCCTCCGCCGGGGCGGCCTCCACGATCTTTCCCCGGTGCATGACCAGCATGGTGTCGGAGAGGTGCTCGACGACGGCCAGGTCGTGCGCGATGAAGAGGTAGGCCAGGCCGAGCTTTTCCTGCAGGTCCTGGAGGAGGTTGATGATCTGGGCCTGGACGGAGACGTCCAGGGCGCTGACCGGCTCGTCGCAGACGATGAGGTCGGGCTCCACCGCCAGGGCGCGGGCGATGCCGATGCGCTGGCGCTGGCCGCCGGAGAACTGGTGCGGGTAGCGGGCCAGGTGCTCCGCCTTGAGGCCGACGCTTTCCAAAAGCTGCGCCACGCGGTCCCGCCGCTGGCCGGGGGTCATGGCGGGGAAGTGGATCTCCAGCGCCTCGCCGACGATCTGCTCCACGCGCATGCGGGGGTTGAGGGAGTGAAAGGGGTCCTGGAAGATCATCTGGATCTTCTTCCGGTAGGGCAGGAAGCGGCGGGCGGAGAGGCCGTCGATCCGCGCCCCCTCGTAAAGGACTTCGCCGGAGGTGACCGGGGCCAGGCCGACGATGGCGCGGCCGATCGTCGTCTTGCCGCTGCCGCTCTCCCCGACGAGGCCGACGGTCTTCCCTTTCTCCACGGTGAAGGAGACGCCGTCGACGGCGCGGACCGGCTCCCCCTGCTTGGAGAACCAGCCGCCGCGCGCGGGGTAGTGGACCCGCAGGTCCTTGACTTCCAGGAGGGGGGCGCTCATGCGGAAAGCTGGGCGTAGTCGATGGTGGTGAGCCGCTCCCGCTGCTGGCCCAGGCGCGGCACGCAGGCGATGAGGGCCTTCGTGTAGGGGTGCTGCGGGTTTTCCAGGACCTGCCGGGCCTCCCCGCGCTCCACGATCTTGCCGCGGAACATGACCAGCACCTCGTCCGCGAAGTCCTTGATGATGCCGAAATTGTGGGTGATGAGGACGACGGCCATCTGCCGCTTGGCCTTGATCTCCTTCAGGAGGGAGAGGATCTGCGCCTGGATGGTGACGTCCAGGGCGGTCGTCGGCTCGTCGGCGATGAGGATCTGGGGCTGGCAGGCCAGCGCCATGGCGATCATGACCCGCTGCTGCATGCCGCCGGAAAGCTCGTGCGGGTAGGCGCGGGCGCGGGCGGCGGGATCGACGATGCCGACGTCGGCCAGCGCCTGGACGACCTCCGCGCGGACCTGCGCGCGGGAGAGGCCGGGCCGGTGGAGGCGGATCGCCTCCGCGATCTGCGCGCCGACGGGGTAGACCGGGTTCAGGGAGGTGGAGGGCTCCTGGAAGATGTAGGCGATCTGCTTGCCCCGCAGGCGGCGCAGCTCTTCCGGGGAGGCGTGGAGGACGCTGCGCCCCTCGAAGAGGATCGACCCGCCCCGGTAGACGGCGGGCGGGGTGGGGAGGAGCCGGGTCATGGCCAGGGCGGTGACGCTCTTGCCGCTGCCGCTTTCGCCGACGATGGCGACGGTCCGCCCGTCGGCGATGGAGAAGGAAACCCCGTCGACCGCGCGGGTCTCCCGCCCGTCGGAGACGAAATCGATGGTCAGGTTTTCGACCTTGAGCAGGGTGTGGAAGTCGCTCATCCGGTGGAGGTCACGATGCCATCGACGGCGGTTGACTTACAACCAAATCTCCCCGATACCACGGCATATTTTATGCTTTTACCTGTGAAAGAGATGAAGCTGCTTTGGATCGCCGCGGCGCTTTTGGTCTTCCCCCTTGCGGGCGCTTGGGCCATGCAGGCGTCTTCGGACACGATTGTGACGGCGAATTCCGGCGACGGAGGGGGCGGCGGCGATAGCGGGGGCGGCGGTGGAGGAGGAGGGAGCACGACGACCACGACCACAAGCTCCGGCAGCCACTCCTACGCCATCCACGGCTATTCCCTGGGGGGCTACACCAATGCCATCAACGTCTACTGTTGCCGGATGGGCGGCACGGCCGTGGGGCCGACCGGCGTTTCCTACGGGAACGCGGGGGTCTGGGGCGTCGTCAATCTGGACGAGCTTTCCTACAACTCCGTCACCAACGCCTCCGCCAATGGCGGCGTGGCGATCGTCGGCCAGGCGGTCTACGGCCAGGGCGGCTACCAATACGTCTACGGAGGCGGCGCGTACGGCGTCGCCACGCCCAACGGGCTGGTCGTCCACATGAACAACGGACAGTCCGGCTACCTCGACCTGCGCCAGCTCACCCAGAACGTCGCCACGGCCCTGTCCTCCAGCAACACGAACGCCGTGGCGGGCCGTTCCACGGCGGGCGCCCAGGTGCAGGATTACAGCTACGGCTATCCGGCCTGCCCCCGCTACCGGGGAGACTGGCTCTGCACCCCCAGCGGGAACCTGGTCTTCGGCTTCATCAACAGCAACAGCCAGAAGGAAACCGGCGGGACCGATCCCGGCCAGAACGACTGGTCCTACGCCTGGGTCAATTGGAACGAGCTGAGCTGGAACAAAGCCGCCATGGGCCAGCCGCCCACCGGGTCCCTGACCGTCAATACCCAGGGGAGCGGGGCGGGCGGCGTCAGCCTGAATTGGTCGGTCAAGGCGTCCGAGTCGGAATAGGGCGCGTCCGGGCCGGATTCCCTCGCCGCTTGCCAAACTCCGGCAAACGGTTTTAATCCGGCCATGTCTTCGGCCAAGCAGCACACGCTCCAAAAGGAAGTGACCGTCAAGGGGACGGCCCTCCACACGGGGAGCCACGTCACCCTGACCCTCAAGCCCGCTCCCACCGGCACCGGCTACGTTTTCAAGCGGACCGACCTGGCCGACGAGCCGACGGTCGCCGCCCACATCGACCAAGTCCGCCAGACGGAGCGCGCCACCACCCTGGGAGAGGGCAACGTGAAGATCCACACCGTGGAGCACGTCCTGGCCAGCCTGCGCGGCTGCGGCGTGGACAACGCCATCATCGAGCTGGACGCCAACGAGCCCCCCATCGGCGATGGCAGCGGGTCCCTCTTCGTCGACGCCATCGCGGAGGCGGGCCTCTTGGAGCAGGACCTTCCGGCCAAGGCCTACGAGCTGCGCGAGCCCGTCTGCGTCACCGGCAAGGACGGCGCCCATATGGCCGCCTGGCCCAGCGACACCTTCCAGGTCACCTGCACCAACGCCAACCATACCGGCAACTTCACCCAGTTCCTCCACTGGAAGCATGAGCCCTCCCGCTTCGCCCGGGAGCTCGGCCAGGCGCGCACCTTCGTCTTTTACGAGGAGGTCCAGCCCCTCATGGAGAAGGGCCTCATCAAGGGCGGCAGCCTGGAGAACGCCATCGTCATCAAGGGAGACTCCCTGGTCAGCCGCCAGCCCCTGCGCTACCAGGACGAGCTGGTCCGCCACAAGATCTTCGACATCGTCGGCGACCTGGCGCTGTTCCCCCTGAAGCTGAAGGCCCACATCGTGGCCAGCAAGCCGAGCCACGGCCTCAACGTCGAGCTGGCCAAGGCCATCGCCAAGCAATACCGCAACTACGTCTCCCAGCTCATGCCGGTGGAGAACATCCCCGTGGGAGAGGGCGCCCTCGACATCAACGGGGTGATGAAGATCCTGCCCCACCGCTACCCCTTCCTCCTGGTCGACCGCATCCTCCAGTTCCCGGCGGAGAACAAGGCCATCGGCCAGAAGACGGTCACCATCAACGAGCCCTTCTTCCCCGGCCACTTCCCGGGGCACCCGATCATGCCGGGCGTCCTCCAGATCGAGGCCATGGCCCAGGTGGCCAGCATCCTCATGCTCCGCCAGGCGGAAAACGCCGGGCGCCTCGGCTACTTCATGAGCGTCGACAAGGCCAAGTTCCGCCGCCCCGTCATGCCGGGGGACACCCTCATCATGGAGGTGGAGCTGACCAAGTCCCGCGCCAAGATCGGCAAGGCCCGCGGCCAGTGCCTGGTCAACGGCCAGGTCGTCTGCGAGGCCGACCTCATGTTCGCCCTGGTCGACGGCTAGGACTTCCGCCCGCATGGCCATCCACCCCACCGCCGTTGTCGATCCCGGAGCCCGGCTGGGAGCCGGCGTCGAGGTCGGCCCCTACGCCGTCGTCGGCGCGGGCGTCGTCCTGGGCGACCGCTGCCGCGTCGACCACCACGCCTCCATCGAGGGGCCGGCGGAAATCGGCCCGGACAACCACTTCTTCCCCTTCTCCGCCATCGGCGGCCGGACGCAGGATCTCAAATACGCGGGGGAGCCCACCCACCTGCGGATCGGCGCGGGAAACCGCTTCCGGGAATTCACCACCGTCAACCGGGGCACCGCCCCCGGCGCCGCCACCGTCATCGGGGACGACAACCTCTTCCTGGCCTACGTCCACATCGCCCACGACTGCCGCGTGGGGAGCCACTGCGTCTTTTCCAACAACGGCACCCTGGCCGGACACGTCGTCGTCGACGACCACGTCATCCTGGGCGGCCTCTCCGCCGTCCACCAGTTCTGCCGGATCGGCCGCTACGGGATGGTCGGCGGGTGCAGCAAGATCGTCCAGGACGTCCCCCCTTACTGCCTGGCGGACGGGAACCCGGCCACGGTCCGTTCCCTGAACCTGGTGGGCCTGCGCCGCCATGGATTCTCCACCGAGCAGATCCGCGCCCTGCGGGACGCCCAGCGCCTCCTCTACGACGGGAACCTGAACACCACCCAGGCCCTGGCGAAGCTGGAGGAGGAATTCCCGGGCAACCCGGAAGTCTCCCGCCTGGTCGAGTTCGTCCGCACCTCGGAACGCGGCATCATCCGCTAGCGGGAAATAGCCGAATTAACGTACCATGGACATGGAACCGAAGGAGTCCCGCCGGGAAGCCCTGGCGGAATGGGCGGCCGTGATGGCCGATTACGCCGGGCAGATCGTCCTTCGCGAGAAGGCGGAGGCGGACGCCCTCGCCGACATGGAGCCCGAGCTGATCCAGAGTAGCCTGCGGCTGAAGGAGAGCCTTGGCCTGCCCGACACCCGCCCTTTCCACGAAGCTCTGGAGGACACCCTTTCCAACGCCTCCGACCCGGAGCGCATCACCCTCGAGCACCTTTTGAACCAGATCGACCAGGCCGACCTTCCCGCCCGCGTCCGCGACGCGCGCGACTACGGGCGGAACCTGGCGGGCCGGATCGACGCGCTCGCCCAGGCAGGCATCGAAAGCGAAGCCGACCGCGACGCCGCCGCGCTCAAGAAGGCGACGGCCCTGCAGGACTTCGCCGTGGGGAACCCGACCCGCCACGTCGGCTCCCTGGCCGCCCAGGTCATGGAGCGCGAGCGGAACAAATAAATATGAGCGCTCCTTCCGCGCTGGCCGAGTGGGCCCGCCATTTCGTCACCTACGTTGCCGGCCCGGCCGAGTCGGAAGAGGGGATCGTGCCGGAGCGGGAGGAGGCCCTGGCCAAGGAGCCGGAAGTCATCACCGCCACGCTCACCATCCAGAAAAAGCTCGGCCTTCAGGGCAAGGGCATGAAGCCCTTTCGGGAGGCCCTGGACGCGGCGCTCGACGAGGCGGACGCCTCCCCCGCCGTGCGTGCGGCGGCGGGCAAGCTGCTGCAAAAGATCGGCATCCAGGCGATCCTATCCGGCGGGGGCGGCGGAAAAGAATCGAAGCCGCGGCGTTAGCGCGGCCCTAGAGCGGCGTGGGGATCGCCTTCCGCCCGGCGAAGCGGACCACCTCCGTGTAGCCGACTTCCTTCACCAGCGCCAAGGCCTGGTCGAAGGCGTGGCCCACGTCTCCCGGCGCGTGCGCGTCGGAGTTGATGAGAACGGGGATCTTCTTGCGGAAGGCCATTTCCAGGAACTGCTTGCTAGGATAGATCTCCTTCACTTCCTTCCGCAGCCCCGCGGTGCTCACCTCGATGGCTTTGCCCGAGTCGGCGACCGCCTCCAGCGCCTCCCCGTAGAAGCGGGAGAGGTCGCCCTCCGGCCGGTAGCCGAATTTCTTCACCAGGTCCGGGTGGGCGAAGAAGTCGAAGAGGCCGGACTGGGCCATCTTCGCGTAGGCGGCGAAGTAGAGTTCCCAAATCTCCGCCACGGGCCGCTCGGTGAACTTCTTCACATGCTTCGGCCCGTCGACGTCCCAGCCGGGGGCCAAGTAGTGGACGGAGCCGATCAGGTAGTCCCACTCCGCTTCCGCGGCCAGGCGGCGGATGTGGTCCTCGTAACCGGGAATGAAGTCGCACTCCAGCCCCAGGCGGACCGGGTAGCCGGGCGCGGCGGCGCGGGCTTCCTCCACCAGCGCCAGGTACTTCGGCAGCTCGTCCGGGGCCATCCGCCAGTCGTCGAACTGGGTCGGCATCGGATTGTGGTCGGAGAAGCCGATCTCGGAAAGGCCCTTGGCCTGCGCGGCGCGGACGTATTCGATCGGCGCTCCCTCCGCGTGGCGGCAGAGGGGCGTGTGGGTGTGGTAATCAAAGAGTGATGTCGACATAAGGGGGGGAAAGGAAGTCTTGGCCGCGCGCGTCGCTGCGGACCAGCGCCGCCTCCGCCCAGGCCCAGAGGAGGACGACCCACGGCAGCTTCGGCAGGAGGAAGAAGGCCGTCGACTGGGGGTCGACCATGAGGAGGGTCAGGAGCGGTTCGCAGCCGAGGCCGAAGAGGGTGAGGGAGGCCTGAAGGATGCCCCGCTCCCAATAATAAGCGTAGAAGCTGTGCGCGCCGGTCATGCCCAGGAAGAGGGCCAAAAGGACGTAGATGCGCCGCTTCCGGGGCGCCAGGGGCCGGACGTAAAGGAGGACGCCGTCCCCGTCATGGGTGACCGCGGCGGCCTCCACCATCGCCCAGAGGGTGGTGAGGAGGGCGCCGACCAGGGATCCAAATATGCAGACGATCAGCTGCGCCGCGCCCTGCCACCAACGGCGGGCGTAGAAATTGTGAAGGCCCATGAGGCCGAGCGTCAGCGCCAGGGCGACGTAGACGGCGCGGGATTTGGGGCGGGTTGCGGCGTCGGCCATGGGAGGGGCGATTCTTGCCCGCTGGGGCGGCGCGGCGCAAGCCTTAGCCCGGCCCTAGCGGCCCGCGCGAACCTGCGGGCCGGAAACGGCGGCGAGGGCGATGGGCGTAAGCGTCGTCCGCTGGAAGGCGAGGGCTTCCGCCAGGCGCTCCTTGTCGACGGCGGTGACGATGTCCTTCGCCGATTGGGCGAGGCCGTCGACCGGCTGGGGCTGGAGGAGGAAGCTGCCCCCGCCCTCGGCGCTCAGTTCCGGGCGCTGCCCGTCGACGGCGAGCTGGAAGACCTGGCAGGGGGCGCTCCCGGCCTGGATGAGGACGCCGGGGAGGCTGTTGGGAGAGGCGAGCGTCGTCTCGTGCCAAAAGCCGTTGATGAGGATGGTGCCGCTTTCCCGGGCGTGTTCGGCGCCCAGGCGGCCCATCGCTTCGTTGCGCGCGGCGACGGAGGCGATGGGGTCTTGGCCCGCCCGGTACATGTCGCGGGCGGGAACGTCGATGAAGTGGACGGCCATGCCCGCGTCGTGGGCGGCGGCGGAGAGGGCGACGGCCTGGCGGATGCCCTGGTCCTGGAGGACGTTGCCGATGATGGTTTCCCGTTCGCCCGCGCTGCGCGGCGGCGCGCCCGCGGCGGCGCGGTCGACGAAGGTGGTGAGCAGGGCGCGGTAATCCTCCGGCGTGCGGGCGGAGCGGAAGTAGTCCCGGGCGGGCCCTTCGATGTCGCGGGAAAGCTCCATGTCGAAGTTCTTGTAGCCGCGCTGGGCGAGGGCCTGGACGGTCTCCCTCTCGATCTGGAAGTGCTGCGGCGTCCCGTGCATCTCGCCGATGCAGACCGGCCGGGGCACCGGCCGCGCCAGGACGGAGCGCGCCGTCACCGCCGCGACAGGCGGCGGGGTGGCCGGGACGGCGGCGGGCACGTTCGGCAGGAAGAGCAGGCCGACGGCGAGGTTTTTGAGGCGCATGGCTATCAGGACGAAGCAGGTTCCGGGCCGCCCGTTACTTCTTGGCGCGGTGGGACTTGTAGTATTCGATCAGCCCGGCGGTGGAGCTGTCGTGGCCGGTGACGGGGCCGGGGGCGGAAAGTTTCGGCAGGATCGCCTTGGCCAGCTGCTTGCCCAGCTCGACGCCCCACTGGTCGTAGGAGTTGATGTTCCAGACGATGCCCTGGACGAAGATCTTGTGCTCGTAGAGGGCGGTGAGGCGGCCAAGGGTCCGGGGGGTGAGCTTCTGGAAGAGGAGCGAGTTGCTCGGCCGGTTGCCGGTGAAGACTTTGTGCGGGGCCAGGGCGTCCTGGGCCGCGCCGGTGACGCCCTGGGCGGTGAGTTCCGCGCGAACTTCGTCCAGCGTCTTGCCCTTCATGAGGGCCTCCGTCTGGGCGAAGAAGTTGGAGAGGAGGATCGGGTGGTGCTCGCCCAGCGGGTGGAAGGTTTCGATGGGGGCCAGGAAGTCGCAGGGGATCAGCTTCGTCCCCTGGTGGATCAGCTGGTAGAAGGCGTGCTGGCCGTTGGTGCCGGGCTCGCCCCAGATGACGGGGCCGGTGGAGTAGGCCACGCGGTTGCCGTCCCGGTCGACCGACTTGCCGTTGCTCTCCATGTCGCCCTGCTGGAAGTAG
Source organism: Verrucomicrobium sp. (assembly GCA_028283855.1). Taxonomy (NCBI): domain Bacteria; kingdom Pseudomonadati; phylum Verrucomicrobiota; class Verrucomicrobiia; order Verrucomicrobiales; family Verrucomicrobiaceae; genus Verrucomicrobium; species Verrucomicrobium sp. The sequence goes on from JAPWJX010000003.1 coordinate 761,956, forward strand.
GCGGCGAAGCGGTGGAGGGACTGGTCGTAAGGCAGGATGGCCTGCGTCTGCGCGCCGAAGAAGTTGTTGTACCAGATCCCGAGCAGGGCCAGCGTGGCCGGGAGGTTTTCCTCCAGCGGGGCGGTGCGGAAGTGCTCGTCCATCTCGTGCGCGCCGGTGAGCAGCTCTTCGAAGACGGGGAAGCCGACGTAGAGGGCGATGGAGAGGCCGATGGCCGACCAGAGGGAGTAGCGCCCGCCGACCCAGTCCCAGAAGCCGAACATGTTCTTCGGGTCGATGCCGAATTTGGTCACTTCCTTCTCGTTCGTGGAGAGGGCCACGAAGTGCTTGGCCACGGCGGCGGGGTCCTGGAGCTTGGCCAGGAGCCATTCCTTGGCGGAGGTGGCGTTGACCAGCGTCTCCTGGGTGGTGAAGGTCTTGGAGGCGACGATGAAGAGGGTCGTCTCCGGGTCGAGGCGCTCCAGGGCGACGGCCAGGTGGGTGCCGTCGACGTTGGAGACGAAGTGGGCGCGCAGCTTGGCGGAGGCGTAGGGGCGGAGCGCCTCCGTCACCATGACGGGGCCCAGGTCGGACCCGCCGATGCCGATGTTCACCACGTCGGTGATCGCCTTGCCGGTGTGGCCCTTCCAGACGCCGCCGCGGACGGCCTCGGAGAACTCCTTCATGTGGGCCAGGACGGCGTTGACCTCCGGCATCACGTCCTGGCCGTCGACCAGGATGGGGCGGTTGGAGCGGTTGCGCAGGGCCGTGTGGAGGACGGCGCGGTCTTCCGTGATGTTGATCTTCTGGCCGGAGAACATCTTTTCCGTCCACTCGGCGAGCTTGGCTTCCTTCGCCAGGTTGCGCAGGAGGCCCAGGGTCTTTTCCGTGATCCGGTTCTTGGAAAAGTCCAGGAGGAGGTCGTCGAAGCGGAGGGAGAATTTTTTGAACCGCTCCGGGTCCTGGGCAAAGAGGTCGCGGAGGTGGAGAGGCTCGACTTCCGGGTAGTGGGTTTCCAGGGCGCGCCAGGCGGGGAGATTGATGGGGGAGGGCATGGTGAGGGCCCCCGTACTACCCTGGAAAAAGGCCCGGCGGCAAGCCGTCCGATTCTCTCGAACCCGCTTTAATACCTGGTATAACAGGGGCACCCCCCTTGCTTCGCCGTGCCGAAAGCCCTAGACTGCCCTGCATATCATGAATACTCCGCAAAACGCCTACCTCCTCGACATGGACGGCGTCATCTACCGCGAGAATCAGCTCATCCCCGGCGCTGCCGACCTGGTCGCCCTCTTCCAGGAGAAGGGGATTCCCTTTCTGTTCCTCACGAACAACTCGGCCCCCACGCCGGATGAGCTGGCCATCAAGCTCAAACACTTGGGGATTAAGGATCTCTACCCCCGCCATTTCTACACTTCGGCGCTGAACACGGCCGACTTTCTCTGGGAAACCCACCCGAATTGCACCGCTTACGTCCTGGGCGAGGGCGGCCTGATCGGCGCCCTTCAGGAGGCGAAGATCCCGAACGACGCCATCGCTCCCCATTACGTCGTGGTCGGGGAAGGCTTCCCGCCGATGGACAAAATAGTTAAAGCCCATGAATTGATTGAGAAGGGGGCCCGCCTGGTGGTGACCAATCCCGATTGCTGGTGCCCGGTGGCTTCGGACAAGACGCGGCCCGGCGCCGGAGCCTTGGCCGCCTATCTGGAAACCAGCACCGGCCAGCGTCCCTATTACCTGGGGAAGCCGAATCCCTACATGTTCAGCCGCGCCCGGAAGCGGCTCCTCCAGGGCCAGGGCCACGCCGATTGGAACGTCATCATGGTCGGCGACACGATGGAGACGGACATCCGCGGCGCCGTCGAGATCGGCATGCAGGCTTACCTGGTCCTGACCGGCTCGACCTCCCTGGGCGAGATGGGCGATTACGTCTACCAGCCCACCCGCGTCCTGGAGAGCGTCGCCGACCTGCTGCAGGAGGTGGCCACCGGCGAACAGTCCGACCGTCTCAGCAGCCCGGCTTTCCAGCTCCCGGAAAAGGGAACGGAAACCGTCCATCGAAAGAAGCGTTACGCAACCGCGTAAAAACTTGAAACCGGCGGGGGGGAGGATAGGCTGAAAGGCCCTTCTCATGAGCACCTCCACTCCCGCCGCGCCGGTCGTTCCGGCGGGCTTGGGCCGCAGCGCCCAAAACGGTCAGACCGCCCACGCCCGCGGCGGCATCGGCAGCGGCGACCAAGCCGCCCTCCTCGAGGAATATTACGAGCAATGGAAGACCGCGCCCGAGTCGGTCGACCCGACCTGGCGTTCCTTCTTCGAGGGCTTCGAGCTGGGCTGCCAGACCCTGCCGCCTAAGGCCTCCGCGTCCGCCGGGGGCGCGGCCGCCGGCGCGCCGGGCGAGCTGCCGCTGCGGCTCAAGCAGGCCCGCCTCTACAACCTCCTCTTCGCCTACCGCACGCTGGGCCACCGGCTCTCCAACCTCGATCCGCTCGGCTTCAACAATCTGGCCCCCGGCGACATGCCGGAGCTTTCCCTGGAGCAGTTCCGCTTCACGGAGGCCGACCTCGACACCGTCTTCGACTCCGGCACGCTGGCCGGCGGCGGGGACCGGACGCTGCGGGAGATCCTGGAGATCCTGCGCGCCACCTACTGCGGCACCATCGGCTCCGAGTACATGCACATCCAGGCTTTCCCCCAGCGCCGCTGGGTGCGGGACTGCCTGGAAAGCGGCCGCGCCGTGCCCCGCTACGCGCGGGAGAAGAAGAAGCGGATCCTCAACAACGTGCTGCGCGCGGAGGAGTTTGAGAACTTCCTCCACGTCCGCTACGTCGGCCAGAAGCGCTTCTCCCTGGAGGGCGGCGAGACCCTCATCGCCATGCTCGACGCGATCGTGGAGGCCTGCCCCGGCCACGGCATCGCGCAGGTTTGCATGGGCATGGCCCACCGGGGCCGCCTCAACGTCCTGACCAACATCCTGGGGAAGGACTACAAGTTCCTCTTCACCGCGTTTGCGGAAAACTACATCCCGCAGGGCGTCCACGGGGACGGCGACGTGAAGTACCACCTGGGCTACGACGCGGTGCAGACCACCTCCACCGGCGAGCGCGTCGGCCTCTCCCTGGCCCCGAACCCGAGCCACCTGGAAGCGGTCAACCCGGTCGTGGAGGGGAAGACCCGCGCCCACCAGCGGCTCCTCGGCGACACCCAGGAGCGCAAGAAGGCCCTGCCGATCCTCATCCACGGCGACGCGGCGATGGCCGGGCAGGGCATCGTCTTCGAGACGATCAACCTTTCCCAGCTGGAAGGCTACCGCACCGGCGGCACCGTCCACATCGTGGTGAACAACCAGCTCGGCTTCACCACCCTGCCGCAGGACAGCCGCTCGACGACCTACTGCACGGCGATCGCCAAGGGCTTCGACCTGCCCGTCTTCCACGTCAACGGCGACGACCCGCTTTCCGCCGTCTTCGTCACGGAGATGGCGCTCGAATACCGGCAGAAGTTCGGCAAGGACGTCGTCATCGACCTCGTCTGCTACCGCCGCCACGGCCATAACGAGGGCGACGAGCCCAACTTCACCCAGCCGACCCTCTACAGCGCCATCGCGCAGAAGGAGAAGGTGAGCCAGGTCTACCTGCGCCGCCTGGTCGCCGACGGCGACATCACGGAAGAGGAAGCCCGGGACTACGTGAAGAAGTTCGAGGAGCGGCTCTCCGCCGCCATGGCCGAGTCCAAGGCCGCGGCGAAGGAGATCGTCCCCGCCCTGCGCCCGCCGATGGTGGAGAACGCGCCGGAGAACTTCGTCCCCGTGAAGACCGCCGTGCCGGAGGCCGACCTGGTCCGCATCGGCCAGGCCCTCGTCGCCGTGCCGGAAGGCCACCAGATCAACGCCAAGGTGGCCAAGGTCCTGGAAGGCCGCCGCGCCATGACGGAAAAGAAGCAGCCCCTCGATTGGAGCGGCGCGGAGGCCTTGGCCTTCGGCTCCCTCCTGGACCAGGGCCATCCCATCCGCCTTTCCGGGCAGGACAGCCGCCGCGGCACCTTCAGCAGCCGCCACTCCGTCCTCTACGACGTGACGACGCGCAAGCGCTACCTGCCGCTGCAGAACATCGCCCCCGGCCAGGCGCAGTTCTGCGTCTACAACAGCCCGCTCTCCGAATACGCCGTCCTCGGCTTCGACTACGGCTACTCCCTGGACTATCCCAAGGTCCTGGTCCTGTGGGAGGCGCAGTTCGGCGACTTCGCCAACGGCGCGCAGACGATGATCGACCAATACATCACCAGCGCCGAATCGAAGTGGGAGATCACCTCCAACCTGACCATGCTCCTGCCGCACGGTTACGACGGCCAGGGGCCGGAGCACTCCAGCGCCCGCCTGGAGCGCTTCCTCCAGGCCTGCGCGGAGGACAACATCATCGTCGCCTACCCGACGACTCCGGCGCAGTACTTCCACCTCCTGCGGCGGCAGGCGCTGCGGGAGACGCTGCGCAAGCCCCTCGTCGTCATGACGCCCAAGGGCATGCTGCGCGACAAGCGCTGCACCTCCGCCCTGGCCGACCTGACCGGCGGCGCCTTCCAGGAGATCCTGGCCGACGTCCAGCCCGCGCCCAAGAAGGCCAAACGCCTCATCCTCTGCGCGGGCAAGGTCTACCACGACCTGGCGGACTACCGCGCGGCGCAGAAGATCGAGGACGCGGTCCTCGTCCGCGTCGAGCAGCTCTACCCGCTGCACGGCGAGGCGCTGAAGAAGGCCGCGGACGACGTCTCCCGCTACGAGAAGGTCGTCTGGTGCCAGGAAGAGTCCCAGAACATGGGCGCCTGGTCCTTCATCGAGCCGCGCCTGCGCGCGCTCTTCGGCCGCGAGATCCTCTACGCGGGCCGCGACGCCTCCTCCAGCCCGGCCGTCGGCGCCTTGGCGCTGCACAAGCTGGAGCAGGCCGACCTCATCGCCCAGGCTTTCAAAATCTAAGCACCCTTCTTCTTCCCCAATCACACTATGGCAATCGACGTCAAAGTCCCCTCCGTGGGCGAATCGATCACGACCGGCACCCTCGGCACGTGGCACAAGAAAAACGGCGACTACGTCCGCCCCGGCGACGTCCTCTTCGAGATCGAGACGGAGAAGGTGACCTCCGAGGTCGCCGCCGAGCAGGCGGGCCTCCTCGCCACCCTGGTGGAGAGCGGCGCCACCGTCGACGTCGGCCAGGTCGTCGCCCGCATTGACGAAAAAGCCCCCGCGCCCGCCGAGGCCGCCCCCGCGCCGAAGGCCGACAAACCCGCCGCCAAGGCCGAAGCCAAGCCGGAGCCGAAGGCCCAGCCTGAGTCCAAACCCGCCGCCGCTCCCGCGCCGAAACAGGCCGCCGTCGCCGGCGAGGCCTCCGCGCCCGTCCTTTCCCCCGCCGCCCGCTTCGCCGCGGAGGAGAAGGGCCTCGACCCCGCCGCGCTCGCCCGCGTCACCGTGGACGAAGTCCGCTCCGGTGGCGCCAAGCCCGCCAAGGCCGCCGCTCCCTCCGGCCCCCGCACCGTCCGCAAGCCGATGAGCCAGCTGCGGCAAAAGATCGCCGCCCGGCTCGTCAGCGCCCAGCAGGAGGCCGCGCTGCTCACCACCTTCAACGAGGTCGACATGACCAACGTCATGGCCTTGCGCGCCCGCTTCCAGGACCGCTTCGTCGCCAGGCACGAGATCAAGCTCGGCTTCATGTCCTTCTTCGTGAAGGCCGTCGTCGAGGCCCTCAAGGCCGTCCCCGCCCTCAACGCCCAGATCGACGGCAAGGAGATCGTCCAGAACAACTACTTCGACATCGGCGTGGCCATCTCCACGGAGAAGGGCCTGCTGGTCCCCGTCATCCGGGGCGCCGACCAGCTCTCCTTCGCCGACATCGAGAAAGCCATCGCCGACTACGCCAAAAAGGCCCGCGCCGGGAAAATCACCCTGCCCGACCTGGAAGGCGGCGTCTTCACCATCACCAACGGCGGCACCTTCGGCTCGCTCCTCTCCACCCCCATCGTCAATCCGCCCCAAAGCGGCATCCTGGGCATGCACTCCATCCAGGAGCGCCCCGTGGCCATCAACGGCCGCGTCGAAATCCGCCCCATGATGTACCTGGCCGTCAGCTACGACCACCGCCTCGTCGACGGCAAGGAAGCGGTCACCTTCCTCGTCCGCATCAAGGAAGCGATCGAGAATCCCGGCTCCGCCCTCCTGGAAGTCTAAGCGTATGGCCGATTACCAAGTTCTCGTCATCGGTTCCGGCCCGGGCGGCTACGTCGCCGCCATCCGCGCCGCGCAGCTCGGCTTCAAGACCGCCATCGTCGAAAAGGACAAAACCCTCGGCGGCACCTGCCTGAACGTCGGCTGCATCCCGTCCAAGGCCCTCCTGGCCTCCAGCGAACACTTCCACTTCGCCCAGGAACGCTTCAGCGCCCACGGCATCGTCGCCAAGGATCTCTCCCTCGACCTCGCCGCCCTTCTCAAGCGGAAGGACGGCATCGTCACCAAGCTCACCGGGGGCGTCGAGTTCCTGATGAAGAAGAACAAGATCGAGCGGCTCTCCGGCTTCGCCCGCTTCGCCGACGCCAAGACCGTGGAAGTCGAAGGCGCCGACGGGGCGAAAAAGTCCGTCACCGCCGACCACTTCATCCTGGCCACCGGCAGCGTCCCGGTGGAGCTGCCCTTCCTCAAGTTCGACGGCAAGAACGTCGTCTCCAGCACGGAGGCCATCGCCTTCGACAAGGTGCCCAAGTCGCTCCTGGTCGTTGGCGGCGGCGCCATCGGCCTGGAACTCGGCTCCGTCTGGAAACGCCTCGGCGCCGAAGTCACCGTCGTCGAGTTCCTTCCCCGCATCGCCCTCGGCTTCGACGGGCAGATCGCCGAAACCCTCCGCAAGAGCCTGGCCAAGCAGGGCCTGAAAATCCTCACCGACACCAAGGTCGAGGCGGGCGAAGTCGGCAAGGACGGCGTCACTCTCACCGTCTCCTCCGGCGGCAAGCAGGAGAAGCTCTCCGCCGAGAAAGTCCTCGTCGCCGTCGGCCGCAGGCCCTTCTACGACGGGCTCGGCCTGGACAAGGCCGGCGTGGCGCTGACGGAGCGGAAGCGCGTCCAGATCAACGCCCACTACCAGACCAGCGTCCCCCACATCTACGCCATCGGCGACATCGTCGACGGCCCCATGCTGGCCCACAAAGCCTCCGACGAAGGCATCGCCGCCGCCGAGCGGATCGCCGGCCTCCCCGGCCAGGTCAACTACGGCGCCATCCCCGGCGTCATCTACACCAGCCCGGAAGCCGCCTCCGTCGGCCACACGGAAGAGCAGCTGAAGGAAAAGGGCGTCGCCTACAAAACCGGCCAGGCCATCTTCGGCCCCAACGGCCGCGCCCTGGCCAACGACCAGACGGAAGGCTTCGTCAAAATCCTGGCCGACGCCAAGACCGACCGGGTCCTGGGCGTCCACATCCTCTGCTCCGCCGCCTCGGAGCTGATCGCCGCCGCCGTCTCCGTCATCGAGTTTGGGGGCGCCGCGGAGGACATCGCCCGGACCTGCCACGCCCACCCCACCCTGAGCGAGGTGGTCCGCGAGGCCGCCCACGCCGTCTCCGGCCACGCCATCCACGCATAGGTAAGAGACCCGATTTACAAACCGCCGCGATTTGTTAAATTAATCCCGTATGAGCGAACATTCTTGTGGATCGGGCTGCGGCTGCGGCCCCAAGGCCTCCTCCGCCCCCACGGCGACCTCCATCCAGAACGGCAAGGGCTCCGCTCCCCGCAACATGAGCAAGACCTTCCGTTCCAACTATGACGGGATCCGATGGGACCAGCGCGGCAAGGCGCGGAAAGAAGGGGAAAAGTTCGTGAAGGTCTATTCCTAATCGACGAACCACCAGCCGAAACCCACCAGGGTCCGCTCTTCCTTCAGAAAGAGGCGCGTTGTTCTTAAAAAGCCTTCTATCAAGGCGCGAGGCGACGCAGTGTGTCCATTGTGACACATAAGTCGCCGAGCAACGCGGAGAGAAGGCTTTTTAAGAATAACCCTTCGGGCCGGGGTCCGTTGCCCCGTCCCCGTCGTTACTCAAGGCCTTACGTATTCCGCTAATACGCTGCGGCCTTTCGTGCCTAGGGGAGCGGGCCAACGGCCCGCCGGCGCGCCTCTTTCTGAAGGAAGAGCGGACCCTAGCCGCGACGGAACCTTCCGCCGCGGCATTTTTTTTGACTCCGATGAACCCCACGATCGCCTACGACGAATACGTCCTCCACACCGCAAACCGCTCGCTCACCCTCCTGCACGGGCAGGGCGCGACGGTCTTCGACGACAAGAACCGCCCCTACCTCGACTTCGGCACCGGCATCGCCGTCAGCTGCCTGGGGCACGACCACCCCGCCCTGGCGGAGGTCTACGCCCGCCAGTCCCGCCGCCTGATCCATTGCTCCAACCTCTATCGGAACGAGCACGCCGGTGCCTTGGCGGAGCGTCTCGTCGGCCTCCTGGGGCCGGGAAAGATCTTCTATTCCAACAGCGGCGCGGAGGCCAACGAGGGCCTCATCAAGGCGGCGCGGCTCTTTGGCAAGGACCGGGGCGCGTTTGAGATCGTTTGCACGAAGGACTCCTTCCACGGCCGGACGATGGCGACCCTCTCCGCCACCGGGCAGGAGAAGGTGCAGGCGGGCTTCGCCCCCTTGGTGCCGGGCTTCGTCCACGTTCCTTATAACGATTTGGAGGCGGTCCGCGCCGCCATCACGCCGCGCACGGCGGCGGTCCTGATCGAGGGCATCCAGGGGGAGAGCGGCATCCTGCCCGCCGATCCGGAATACCTCCTGGGCCTCCGCGCGCTGACGCGGGAGAAGAACGTCCTCCTCTTCATCGACGCGATCCAGTGCGGCCATTTCCGCACCGGGGCCTACCAGAGCTTCCAGCGCATCCTGGGGGAGCGGGCGGCCGAGTTCCGGCCCGACGGCCTCTCCATGGCCAAGTCGCTCGGCGGCGGCTTCCCCATCGGCGCGTTCTGGCTCGACGAGCGGCTGGCGCCGCTCTTCACCGTCGGCTCCCATAACACCACTTACGGCGGCTCCCCCTTGGGCACGGCGGTGGCGGGCGCGGTTCTCGACGTCATCGAGCGGGAGGGCCTGGCGGCCAACGTGCGCGCGCGGGGGGAAGAGCTGCTCTCCGGCCTCCGCGCCCTGCAGGGGAAGCACGGCGGCCTCGTCGCCGGGGTGCGGGGCTTCGGCGCGCTCGTCGGCCTCCAGCTGGCGGCCGAGCCCGCGCAGGCCATGCCCCACTTCCTGGAGGCGGGCCTCCTCGTCGTCCCGGCGGGGAACAAGACCGTCCGCTACCTGCCGCCCTACAACGTGACCGCCGCCGAGGTGGCCGACGCGCTGGCGCGGACCGACGCGGCCCTGGCCAAACTGGCCGCCGCCGCATGACCCATCCGGTCCTGCGCGCGGAGCGGCTTTTCCTGGACGCCTTCCGGGCGGCCGACGCGCCCGCCGTCCAGCGGCTGGCGGGGGACCGGGAGGTGGCCCAATACACCCAGTTCATCCCCCATCCCTATCCGGACGGGGAGGCGGAGCGGTGGATCGCCACCCACGGCCCGGAGTTCCAAAACGGGACCAACGCGGCCTTCGCCGTCCGCCTGCCGGACGGGGCGCTGGTCGGCGCGATCGCGGTGAAGCTCCACCTGGAGGCGCGGCGCGGCGTGCTGGGCTACTGGATCGGCCGGGAGTTCTGGGGCCGGGGCTACGCCACGGAGGCGGCCCGCGCGCTGCTGGGCTACGCCTTTCCCGCCTGGGGTCTGGAAAAGGTGGAGGCCGTCCACATGGAGGCCAATCCCGCCTCCGGCCGCGTCATGGAAAAGCTGGGGATGCGCCGGACCGGCGCGCGCCTGGCCGTCTGCCGGGACCCGGAGGCGGTCCCCATCGTCGAATACGCGCTCCACCGCTCCGGCTTTTCCGCCGCGCCCTGAGCTCCGGCCGCGGGGAGGCCCCCTTTTGGCTTGTACAGCGGCCCGGGGGTTCCTATCAAAACAGGATGATTTCCCTGCGGCACCTTCCCCTTCTGGCGCTCTCCCTCGGCATTCTCTTTTTCGGCGCGGCTTCGGCTCCGGCCCAGACCGATTCCGCTCCGGCGATCGACCCGGAAAACACCCTCTACCTCGACCTGAAGGACGGCCGCGTCGTCATCCAGCTGCGCCCTGACCTGGCGCCGAAGCATGTGGAGCGGATCAAGGAGCTGGTCCGCCGCGGCTTCTACAACGGCCTGAAGTGGCACCGGGTGATCGAGGGCTTCATGGCCCAGACGGGCGACCCGCTGGGCAACGGCACGGGCGGCAGCGGCCAGAGCCTGCCGGCGGAATTCACCAACACCCCCTTCGTCCGCGGCACCTGCGGCATGGCCCGCGCCGCCGACCCGAACAGCGCCGACAGCCAGTTCTTCATCTGCTTCGCCCCCGCCCCCTTCCTCAACGGCCAATACACCGTCTGGGGCCAGGTGGTGAAGGGCATGCAGTACGTCGACCACATCACCCGGGGCGAGCCGCCCGCCTCCCCGGACAAGATCGTGAAGGTGACGGTCGCCGCGGACGAAAAGCAGTAATGCATCCGAACTGGATCGTCCTGGCCGGGGCGCCCTCCAGCGGCAAGACGACGCTCCTGGAAGAGCTGCGGCGGCAGGGTTTCCCCTGCGCCACGGAGCCCGCCCGCGCCTACATGGAGCAGGAGCTGAAGAAAGGCGTCCCCATGGAGGTGATCCGCGCCGACCAGGAGGTCCTGGAGCGCCGGGTAAAGGAGTGGGAGCGCGCCGACCGCGCCTCCCTGCCGAAGGACGCCCTGGTCTTCGTCGACTCGGCGACCGACGTCGACGCGCTGGCCTACATGCGCTGGTTCGGCATCGAGCCCTCCGCGTCCTGGATCGACGACGCGCGGGCCGTCTGGTTCGGCGCCGTCTACATCATGGACCGCCTGCCCTTTGAGCTGGACGGCCTGCGGACGGAGAACGACGTGGTGGCGGAGTTTTTGGACCGGGAGCTGGAGAAGGTCTACCGGCTCCAGGGAGCCCGCGTGGTGCGGGTGCCGCTTTTGCCGCCCGCGGAGCGCGCGGCCTTCATCCTGGAAGACCTGCGCGCCCACGGGCAGTTGCTGGCGGCGTAGGGGGGGGCCTTGACGCCCCCGGCGGGCCACGCTATCCGGAGGGGCATGGCTTCGTCGCTTTCCCTTCAGACGGTGGTCCTTCCCAAGGAAAAAACCTATTTCGGCATTCTCCTGGCGCTCTCGGTGATCCTTTGGGGGGCGCTGGCGGCCAGCCTTGCCGGCGCCGTGGTGGCGCTGCTGCTCGGGGTCTTCCTCTGGTTCGTGAACGGGCTGCTCGTCTCCCATCTCAAGTCGGGCGCGGTCCGGGTGACGGAGCGGCAGCTTCCCGAGCTTTACGCCTCGTTCCGCGCCGCCTGCGCGGCGCTGGGGCAGAGGGAGGAGCCTGAGTTTTACGTTCTGCAGGGCAACGGGATTCTCAACGCCTTCGCCACCCGCCATGCGGGCCGAGATTTTGTCGTGGTCTATTCCGGCCTCCTGGAAGCCCTCGGCCACGACACGCCGGAAATCCGTTTCCTAATCGGGCATGAGATCGGCCACATCCGCCGCAGCCACCTGTCGAAGCGGATCCTGCTCCTGCCCGGCCAGCTGGTGGCTCTTCTTTACCGCGCCTATCATCGCGCCTGCGAGGCGACTTGCGATCGCTTTGGCGCCCTTGCTGCGGGTGAAACGGCGGGTTCTGTCCGCGCCATGTTGGTGATGGCGGCGGGGCGGGAGACGGCTCCCCGGATCGACTCCGTTGTCTTTGCGGAGCAATACCGCGCCCGGCGGGGATTTTTCGTTTCCTGGCATGAGCTTGCCCTCGGTTATCCCACGCTTTCGCGCCGGGTCAGCCTTCTTTTTGGGACGGAGAGCCCCACCCACCTGAGCGCCGCGCCGCGGAATCCCGCCGCCTATCTCTTCGCCCTGCTCTTCAATTTCCAAACGGTGCTGATCCTCTATATCGGCCTGGTTGCGGCGGGAGTCCTCATGCCTGCCTGGCACCACGGATTGAATCGGGGCAGGCAGGCGGCGGCAATGATGGAAGCCCGCCGCCGCGACGCGGCGGCGCAGCCGTTTTCCCTGGGTCCCGCGGAGCGGCCGATTCGCCTGGCCCCGTTCGCCCGCCCGGGATTTTCCCTGACCATCCCGCCCGCTTCCCCGGCAAAGCCGGCGTCCGCTCCCCTGCCGGGGGAGGGGACGTCGCCTCCCCCCGCCGCCCAGGCCGGCCGGGGAGATTCCGGGGCGCCGAATCCTCCTCCGGCGCCCTAGAACCGCCGAGGGCTTAGGCGATCGCGCCGCCGTCGACGGTCAGCTCCGTGCCGGTGATGAAGCTGGCTTCCGGGCTGGCCAGGAAGGCGATCGCCGCGGCGACCTCCTCCGGCTTCCCGTAGCGGCCCAGCGCCAACGTCGGCTTGGTCGCCTCGGCCATTTCGGTCCCGTCGGGATTCATGTCCGTGTCGATCGGGCCGGGCTGGACGGTGTTCACGGTGATGTTCTTGGAGCCCAGGTCGCGCGCCAAGCCGCGGGAGTAGAGGGCCACGGCCCCCTTGGTCGCCGCGTAGTGGGTGACGCCGGGAATCAGGGAGCGCTCCCCGAGGACCGAGCCCAGGTTGATGATGCGGGCGCCTTCCTTCAGGTGCGGGATGGCCGCTTCCACCGCGGCGGTCACACCCCTCACATTGATGGCGTATTGGCGCTCGTAGGCGGCGGGTTCCGCTCCGGCGGTGACGAAGACGCCGGCGTTGTTCACCAGGATGTCGAGCTTGCCGAAGCGGGCCACGACGTCGTCGACCAGCTTGGCCACCTGGGTCGCGTCGGCCTGGTCGGCCTGGAAGGCGGCGGCGCGGACGCCGTGCTTTTCCAGGTCGGCCACCACGGCCTTGGCCTTGTCCGGGGAGGCGCTGTAGCTGATCGCCACGTCGGCCCCCTGGGAGGCCAGCTTGCGGGCCGTCGCCGCGCCGATGCCGCGCGAGCCGCCCGTCACCAACGCCACTTTACCGCTCAAATTCTTGCTCATTTTCTTGTCCTTCCTTTGGTTTTTCGCGGATACTTTTGTATCGATTGGTAAATAAGTATCCCATTGCCTTCCGGCTGTCAAAGGAATATTGTATCGAAAGGTATGAAAGTAGGGAAAACCTCCGCCCCCATGGGCCGGCCGCGCGCCTTCGATGTGGACAAGGCGCTGGGCCGGGCGATGGAGGTTTTCTGGCGGCAAGGGTATGAGGCGACCTCCCTGACCGACCTGACCGAGGCGATGGAGATCAACCGGCCCAGCCTCTACGCCGCCTTTGGAAACAAGGAGGAGCTTTTCGTCAAGGTGCTGGATCGTTATCTGGGGGAGGCCGGTGAGCTGATCGCGGGCGCGCTGGCCATGCCGTCGGCCCGGGAGGGCATGGCTTTCCTGTTGCAAAAAACGGCGGAGCGGCTGGGCGATCCGCGCACCCCGCCGGGCTGCCTGGCCGTTCACGGCGCGCTTTCCTGCGGGAAAGGGGATGAGGCGATCCGCCGCAAGCTGGCCGGGGCCTGCGCGGGTCGGGAAGCGCTGCTGCGCCAGCGATTTGAGCGGGCGCGCCGGGAGGGGGAGCTGCCCGCCGCGGCCGATCCGGCCGCGCTGGCCGGATACTTCAACACGTTCCTGACGGGGCTGGCGGTGGAGGGCGCGCAGGGAGCCTCTCGTGCGGCGCTGCGCCGCGCGGTGCAGCAGGCCATGCTGGCCTGGCCCTAGTGCTTGAGCGGCCCGTCCCCGGAGAAGCCGAAGGCGAAGTAGGCCGCCCCCGCCAGGAAGAGGAAGCTGACGGCGTAGTTCCACCGCATTCCTTCGCCGAAGACGGCCCTGGCGAAGCCGACGAAAACGACCAGGGTGATGATTTCCTGCAGAATTTTCAATTGGTAGCCTGAGAAGACCTGCGCGCCCGCGCGGTTTCCGGGCACCTGGAAGCAGTATTCGAAGAAGGCGACGCCCCAGCTCAGGAGGATGACGGCCCACAGGGGCCTCTTGTCCAAAAACTTCAGGTGCCCGTACCAGGCAAAGGTCATGAAGAGGTTGGAAACGGAAAGAAAGAGGACGGTGCGCAGGGCGGCGTGCATGCGGGAAGATAGCCCGCCCGGCGGCGTTAAGCCAGCGGCCCGGCCCACTCCTCTTCCCGGAAGCCGACCCGGCGGGCGGTCTTGCCGATGAGGAAGGGGCGCTTCACCAGGTTGCCGTTCTTGGCCAGCAGGGCCAGGGCTTGGGCCTCCGTCATGGCGGGAAGCTTGGCGGACAGGCCCAGTTCCTTGTAGTCGCGGCCGGAGGTGTTGAAGAGTTTCCGCAGGTCGCCGCCGTAGGCTTCCAGCATCGCTTTGAGCTCCGGCAGGGACGGGGGCGTTTCCCGGATCGGAACGGCGGTGTAGGCCGTCTTTTTGGCGTCGAGGAACTTGAGCGCCTTGCGGCAGGTGTCGCACCCGGAGTAAACGTAAGCCTTCAGCATGGGGGGGATTAAAAAGCCCCGGGTGTTTTAAGCCACAAGTTATTTTTGGGAAATCGCCGGGCTTTTCAGGGCCGCTGCCTGCGCAGCGCGATGACCTGTGCCGCCAGGCCGATGAGGAGGAGGACAAAGAGGGCGCCCTGGGCTCCAAGGAAAAGGGGCGACTTTAAGTCGGTCACCAGCGGGTGGCCATCGGGCACGCGGCGCAATGTCTCGCTGACGCTGGGCACCATCAATAGAAACGCGGTGATGGACAGGGCGATCGTCTCGACATACGTCTTCACGCGCTCCGGCATGGGAAGCCCGGCGGCGCCGTAGCCGAGGAGCAGCAGCAGGAGCGTGGCTCCGGCGATGGCGTAGCTGGCCGGCTGGTGCGCGATGGGGAGGACGGTGACGGAGCCGAGGAGCATCGAGGCGAAGTAGACGGCGCCCGCCGGCGAGCGGGGCACGATGCGGCCGTGGCGGGCGAACATGTAGAGGGCGGCGGGGATGGCGGGCAGGCTGCCGACGGTATGGACCCAGCCGGGCGGTGTGATTCCAAACATGGAGAGCTCCTTTTGTTGGGGGGGTGGGTTAAGGGCGGACGGGTTTTCCCGCGGCGGCGGGGCGGTTGTTTTTGGGGGAGGAAGGCAAGACCAGCCGCTCGAGAAGCGCGTTCGTCGCGGTGCGGAAAATCTTCGGGTCGCCGTAGGCGCGGGCCGAAATCATCGCGCCGTGGACGGTGGCCATGAGGAGCTGGGCTTCCGCCGCCGGGGAGGTCTGTAGATGGAGCGCGCCGCAGGCCGCGCCGGAGGCCAGCACGCTTTCCAGCCAGCCAGCCAGGCCGGCGAAGTGCAGGCGCACTTCCTCCGCCACTTCCGCGGGCAGGGTGGGCGCCTCAGCGGCGAGCATCGCGCAGATGCACAGGGGCATTGATCCGTCGCCGATGCAGGCGGCCCACCACCCGAGGTAGGCTTCCAGGCAGCCCAGCGGTCCGGTGTCCTTGGCCGCCAGCGCGGCCATGCCCTCCGTCGCCGCCGTGCGGTAGCGCCGCACCAGCGTCAGCACCAGATCGGCCTTTTTGGGAAAGTGGTGGTGGATGCTGGCTTTGGTGATGCCGACGTGGGCGGAGATGTCGGCATAGCTAAAGCCGTTGTAGCCGCCGGCGGCGATCAGCGCCTGGGTGCAGTCGGTGATCCGGTTAGCTTGCGGGGCCAGCAGCGTTTTCATGAAAGAAATGTCTACCTACTAGTTGGATGGTTGTCAAGAAGAGGTGGTTTTCCAATTGAAAACCGCTGGCCTGTGGAAAGGGGCGCGGAAAAGCGGCGGGGCTTTGGACCAAGGGGCGGAGCCGTGGGAGCTCCGGAAAAAGAGGATGTGCACTCGGGGAGACTCGAACTCCCATGGGTTACCCCACACGCACCTCAAGCGTGCGCGTCTACCAATTTCGCCACGAGTGCAGAGCCGAGGATTAAAACGGCCTCCCCCCGTTTTGTCCATCGTTTCCTCCAAAAAAACGGCGAGGAATGGATTATATTTGTCTTCCGATTTGTGCGGCGGCATGAGTTCTGCTTAATTGGCGGTCAACATACGTGAAGATTTTTAAAACGACCAAAGCGCCGGTTTCAGGAAGAAAACCGGCCTCTGCCTCGAAAAAGGCGGCCGCCGCCGTCGAGGCGCGCTCCCGAACGAAGACCCCCGCCGGCGCTGCGGCACTGGTGGCGCTGGAAAACGGGCCGGTTTTTCGTTCTTACGCACCTATATTGACAAACGACGCCCCCTCCGCCAGCGTGTTTGGCTCTCAACCACCCAGGAGACTTTTAGTGAAAAAAATCGAAGCGATCATCAAACCCTTCAAGCTTGAGGAGGTCAAATCGGCCCTCGGCGAAATCGGCATCGAAGGGATGACGGTCACCGAAGTGAAAGGTTTCGGCCGCCAGAAGGGCCATACCGAAATTTACCGCGGCAGCGAATACACCGTCGACTTCCTCCCGAAGGTGAAGATCGAGGTGGTGGCCGCCGACGACAAGGCCGAGGCCATCGTCCGCGCCATCCTGACCACGGCCAAGACCGGCAAGATCGGCGACGGCAAGATCTTCGTCTTCCCCGTGGAGCAGGCCATCCGCATCCGCACGGAAGAGCAGGGCGAAAAGGCCGTTTAGGCCGCCTTTTTTGGGCCTGGGGCCTGGGCAATAGCCGAATTATTTGGGAATGAGCAGCGCCCCCATTCCCTTGGAAGTCTGGATCGTCCGGGATTACGACAAGACGATCGGTCCCGATACGACGGACAGTTTCACCAAGTTTTTGGGGCGGGAGCCCGCCAAGGAGCTCTACCCCTCCTACGTCGAGAACGGGAAGAAGGGTTACGGCGTCGGCGTCTCCTTCTGCAAGACGGTCACCGATTTCTCCAACCGGCTGGAAGCGCCGATTACCCGCACGCTCCTGGAGGCTTACGGGCCCCAGCACCCGGAATACCCTGGCGCGGCGGAGTTTGTCCTCCGCAAGAAGGCGGAGCTGGAGGCGGCCTATCCCGGCACTGTCCACGTCCGCAACGCCATCGCCTCCACCGGCATCCGGGAGCTTTTGGCCCAGACGCCTTCCGGCCGCGTGGCCGACGCGATCTACGCTTCCCAGTTCAATTTTAACGACGAGGGGGTGGTCCCGCCCGATCCTTCCAAGCCGCAGGACGCCCTGGTCGGCTTCCGCAAGCCGCTGGAGCCGCTGCAGAAGGTGGAGGTGCTGGCCGCCATCGAGCGGGGCGTGATGCCCCACGCCCTGGCGCAGAATCCCTTTGCCGCCTCGCCGACGGGGGCGAACGACTTCGTCGCCGCCCGCGCCGAGGGGCAGCACGCGAAGCGGAAGGTCCTCCTCATCACCTTTGGCGACGGGAACACGGACGACTGGGCCGCGCAGGAGACGCTTTTGAAGGGGGGCAAGTTCATCGCCGTCCACGAGCCGGGCAGCGAGCCGGCCAAGAAGAAGGCGGAAACGCTCCGCGCCGCCGGGCTTACGGAAACCGTCGTCCCCGCCGATTACCGCCAGGGGAGCGAGCTGGACCAGGCCTTTGACGCCATCGTCCACCAGGCCATCGCCGCGATCGAGGCGCCCGCGCGCTCGGCCGAGAAGGCGCAGACCCTCAGCATTTTTGCCGAGGGTGGCGTGCAGCGCCTTTCTTTGGACGGCGGGAAAGACGCCGACCGCTCTCCCGACCGGACGAAGTAAAATTCCAAACCGGGCGCCCTAGCCCGGGATGTCGCCTTCCAGCGCGCCCTTCCCGTCGACCATCGGCTCGATGATGATGTCCCGCGCGGTGCCGCCGGCCGGAATCATGGGCAGGACGTGCTCCGTGTAGGGGACCATGACGTCCAGGAGGTAGGGGCCCTTTGCCGCCAGCATCCGCTTGAGGGCGGGGCGCAGCTCTTCCGGCTTGCTGACGCGCTCGGCGGGGACGCCGAAGCCCGCGCAGATGGGGAGATAGTCGGGGTAGATTTTTTGCGGGTCGGCCGGGTCGCCCAGGAAGGTGTGGCCGCGGTTGCTGGAGAAAAAGCGGTCCTCCCACTGCACGACCATGCCCAGGTGCTGGTTGTTGAGGATGATGGCCTTGGCCGGGATGTTCTCCGCCACGGCGGTGGCCAGCTCCTGCACGTTCATGAGGAAGCTGCCGTCGCCGTCGACGTCGATGACTTCCCGCTTCGGGAAGGCGACCTTGGCGCCCAGGGCCGCCGGGTAGCCGAAGCCCATGGAGCCGAGGCCCGCCGAGGTGAGGAAGCTGCGCGGGTGGGCGAAGTCGTAGAACTGCCCGGCCCACATCTGGTGCTGGCCGACGCCGGTGGTGACGATGGCCTCCCCCTTGGTGAGGATGTAAAGCTCCTGCAGCACTTGCTGGGGCATGATGGTCTTCGTCTCCGGGCGGCGGTAGCGGAGGGGATATTTCTTCTTCCAGCCGTCGATCTTCTTCTGCCAGGCGGGGAAGGTCTTCCGCTTGCGGCCCTCGCGGGCGATCATCTGGTTGAGCGTGCGCAGGGCGTAGCGGACGTCGCTGAGGATGGGGAGCTGGACGTGCTTGTTCTTGTTGATCTCGGAATTGTCCACGTCCAGGTGGACGATGGTGGCGCGCTTGGCGAAGGCCTCCACGTTGCCGGTGACGCGGTCGTCAAAGCGGACGCCCAGGGAGAGGAGCAGGTCGCACTCGTCCACGGCGTAGTTGGCGTAGACGGTGCCGTGCATGCCCAGCCATTTGAGGGAAAGGGGATGGGTCTCCGGGAAGGCGCCGATGCCCATCAGCGTGGTGGTGACGGGGATGTGCGTCGCCTCGGCGAATTTCTTGAGATCGGCCGCCGCGTTGGAGGTGATGATGCCGCCGCCGACGTAGAGGACGGGGCGCTCCGCCTGCTCGATCAGGCCCAGGATCTCCTGCAGGGCCAGCTTGTCCGCCTGGGGCGGCTTCGGGAAGCCGCGCAGGGTCAGGGTGTCCGGGAAGACGGGCTGGCAGAGGGCCTGCTGGACGTCCTTCGGCATGTCGATGAGGACGGGGCCGGGCCGCCCGGTGGAGGCGATGTGGAAGGCCTCCTTCACCACGCGGGGGATGTCGTGCACGTCCATCACCAGGTAGTTGTGCTTCACGATCGGCAGCGTCATGCCGAAGACGTCGGTTTCCTGGAAGGCGCCCTTGCCGATCATGTCCCGCTTCACCTGCCCGGTGATGGCGACGAGGGGGACGGAATCCATGTAGGCGTCGGCGATGCCGGTGAGCAGGTTCGTGGCGCCGGGGCCGGAGGTGGCCATGCAGACGCCGACCTTGCCCGTGGCGCGGGCGTAGCCGCCCGCCATGAAGACGCCGCCCTGCTCGTGCCGGGGCAGGATGGTGCGGATCTTCTTGGAGCGCGTCAGGGACTGGTGGAGGAGCATGCTGGCCCCGCCGGGGTAGGCGAAGAGGGTGTCGACCCCTTCCCGTTCCAGCGCGGCGACCAGGACGTCGGCCCCGCTCATGCGGGGGGAAAGGCGCTTGGGGGCGGCGGCGGCCGCGCGGGGCTTGGTCCGGGTGCTCATAAAGGAGGGTCAGTTAAGCAGGGGGAAGGCGCCGGGGCGAGTCCTAAGAGCCTGCCCCAAGCCTTTTTCCATCGGGATACGTACAAATTCGTTGACAGGAGGGGGTCATCTCCATAGTTTCGCCCTTCCCATTTATGAAAACGTTCAGTGCTAAGGCGTCCGAAATCCAGCGCAAGTGGTATGTCATCGACGCCTCCAATCAGGTCGTCGGCCGCGTCGCCGAGAAAGCCGCCGTTCTCCTCCGCGGCAAGCACAAGGCTGCCTTCACGCCCCACGTCGACACCGGCGACTTCGTCGTCGTCATCAACGCCAAGCAGGCCCGCTTCACCGGCAACAAGGAAACCCAGAAGCAGTACACCAGCTTCTCCGGCTACATGGGCGGCCACAAGTCCGAGACGCCCCAGCGCCGCCGCGAGCGCCGCCCCGAGCTGCTGATCGAGACCGCCGTCCGCGGCATGATCCCGCACAACCGCCTGGGCCGCGCCGTCATCAAGAAGTTGAAGGTCTACGCCGGCGCGGAGCACCCGCACGCCGCGCAGCAGCCCGTTTCGACCTCCGTCAGCTAATCTACCAAAGCCTTAATAAAGCCTTAATACAAAGAAATTTATGGCCTCCGCCTCCCCTATCCAGACCACGGGCCGTCGCAAGACCGCCATGGCCACCATCAAGCTCACCCCCGGCACGGGCCTCATCCAGATCAACGGCCGCGAGCTGAACGACTACTTTACCACCACCACCTCCCGCATCGAGGCGGTGAAGCCCCTCAATCTGGTTGAAGGCGTCGCCAAGAAGTTCGACATCGTGGTCAAGGCTGCCGGCGGCGGCATCAACGGCCAGGCCGGAGCCCTCGCCCTGGCGATCGCCCGCGCCCTCGTCGAGTTCAACGCCGAGTACCGCCCCGTCCTGAAGAAGGCCGGCGCCCTCAGCCGCGACTCCCGCATGAAGGAGCGCAAGAAGTCCGGCCAGCCCGGCGCGCGCAAGCGGTTCCAGTTCTCCAAGCGCTAATCCCGCGCTTTGCCAATTTGGGGCGCGCCCATTTCGGGGGCGTCCCTTAGGGTTATTCGAAGGGCCATGGACACAGCCATCATCGGCGCCTCCGGTTACGCCGGGGAAGAGGCCGTCCGTCTCCTGGCCCGCCATCCGCGGCTCCGTCTCGCCGCCCTCACGTCCCGGCAATTCGCCGGGCAACGGGCGGGGGACGTGGTCGGCGGCCTCACCCGCTCCCGCGACCTCCTCTTCGAGGACCTTTCCCCCGAGGCGGTCGCCGGGCGCGCCGAGATTTTCTTCCTGGCCCTGCCTCACGGCGTCTCCGCCTCCTACGCCGTGCCCCTGCGCCGCGCGGGGAAGACGGTCGTCGACCTTTCCGCCGACTTCCGCCTGCGGGACGCCGCCGTTTACAAGGAGTTCTACGGCCAGGACCATCCCGCGCCGGAGCTGCTCGGCCAGGCCGTCTACGCCCTGCCGGAGCTGCACGCGGAGGCGTGCGCCAAGGCCGATTTCTTCGCCGCGCCCGGCTGCTACCCCACCGCGCTCCTCCTGGCCCTGGCCCCGGCGGTGCAGGCCGGGCTCCTCGACCTCGACACCCTGGCCGCCAGCGCGATCAGCGGCGTCACCGGGGCGGGAAAGAAAGTCGAGCTGCCCTACCTCTTCGGGGAGATCGACGAGAACCTCCGCCCCTACGGCGTCACCGGCCACCGGCACCTGAGCGAGATCGAGCAGGAACTCGGCCTCCTGGCGGGCCGCTCCGTCGCGCTCACCTTCACCCCCCACCTGGCCCCGCTGCGGCGCGGCATCGCGGCGACCGTCTCCGCGCGGCTGGCCAAGCCGCTTTCCCAGGCCGGCGCCCAGTCCCTCTACGAGGCCTTCTACGCGGGCAAGCCCTTCGTCCGCGTGTTGCCGGGCGGCGCGCTGCCGGAAGTGCGCCGCGTGGCGGGGACCAACTTCGCCGAGGTCGCCGTGCGCGTTGACGCGCGGACCGGCCGCCTCCTCCTCTTCTCCGCCATCGACAACCTGGTGAAGGGAACCGCGGGCCAGGGCATCCAGGCCCTCAACCTGCGGCTCGGCTTCCCGGAGGAAGAGGGATTGCTTTAGCGGGCGGCGCAGTTAGTACGGAAAGCTTCCCATGGTTTCTCCGATCGTTTCCATCCCCGGCGGCGGCGTCACCTCGGCCGCCGGATTCCGCGCGGCGGGCGTCGCCGCAGGCATCAAGAAGGGCCGCAACCGGGACGTCGCCCTCGTCGTCTCCGACGAGCCGGCGGAGGCCGCCGCCCTCTTCACCACCAACCAGGTGAAAGCCGCGCCGGTGAAAGTCTCCATGGCCCACGCCCGCTCCGGGAAGATCCGCGCCATCGTCGCCAACGCGGGCTGCGCCAACGCCTGCACCGGCATCGCCGGCCTGCGGGACGCCAAGGAGACCACGGAAGCCGTGGCCGCCGCCCTGGGCTGCAAGGCGCGGGAAATCCTGGTCTGCTCCACCGGCCGCATCGGCGTGCCGCTGCCCATGCCCGCCCTGCGGCGCGGCGTGAAGGCCGCCGCCGCCAAGCTGGACGCCTCCCCCCGCACCGCGCTGAAGGCGGCGGAGGCGATCATGACCACCGACACCTTTGCCAAGCACTGCGCCGTCCGCGTCGAGATCGACGGCCACCCCGTCACCATCGGCGGCATGGCCAAGGGCGCCGGGATGATCCATCCCGACATGGCGACGATGCTCTGCTTCCTCACCACCGACGCGCGGATCGAGCGGCAGGCCCTCCGCCGCTGCCTGGAGGACTGCGCCGGGCAGTCGTTCAACCGCATCTCCGTCGACGGCGACACCTCCACCAACGACACCGTCATCCTCCTGGCCAACGGCCGGGCCCGCAACGCCAAGCTGACGCGCCACCACCCGCAGTATTCCCTCTTTCGCCAGGCCCTGCGCCACGTCATGCGGGAACTCGCCCGCCTCATCGTCGAGGACGGGGAGGGGACCAGCAAGGTCGTCGAGATCATCGTCAAGGGGGCGGCCAGCGCGCACGACGCGCAGCGCGCCGCCGTCGCCGTGGGCACCTCCACCCTGGTGAAGTGCTCCTGGTGCGGCGAGGACCCCAACTGGGGCCGCATCATGGACGCCCTGGGCTACTCCGGCGCCAAGGTGCGGGAGGAAATGGTCGAGATCTTCTACGACGGCGTCCAGGCCGCCGTGAACGGCCAGCGCAGCCGCGTCTCCCCGGCGCGGCTCAAGAAGGTCGTCTCCCGGCCCCGCTTCGCCATCACCATCCATCTCCACCTCGGTCCCGGGGAGCACACCTTCCTCACCACCGACCTGACCGAGGAATACGTCACCCTGAACAAGGGCGAGTAGATGAACCCCGCCGACCGGGTCTCGGCCTTCCAGGAGGCGCTCCCCTACCTTCAGCGTTTCCGCGGCTCCACCTTCGTCATCAAATACGGCGGCTCCGCCATGGAGGACGAGGCGCGCGTCGACGCCGTCCTGCGGGACGTCGTCCTCCTGGAGGCGGTCGGCATCAATCCCGTCCTGGTCCACGGCGGCGGCAAGGCGATCACCCGCGCCCTCCAGCAGGAGGGGGTCGGCTCCCATTTCATCGACGGCCTGCGCGTCACCGGCGCGGACGCCATCGCCGCGATCGACCGCACCCTGGCGCGGGAGATCGGCCCGGGCATCGCCCGCCGCATCCAGGCCCTGGGCGGCAAGGCGGAAGCCCTCTCCGGCAAGGAAGTGCTCCGCGCCAGGAAGCTCGCCTACCGGAAGGACGGCAAGGCGGTCGACCTCGGCTTCGTCGGCGACGTGACGCGCGTCGTCGCCCCGCCGCTGCGCCGCCGCGTGGCGGCGGAGGTCGTCCCCGTCATCTCCCCCCTGGCCGTGGGCCGGAAGGGGGGGATCTACAATATCAACGCCGACACGGCGGCGTGCGAGGTCGCCGTGGCCCTCCGCGCGGAAAAGCTGATCTACCTGACCGACGTCAACGGCGTCCTGCGCGACGCCGCCGACCCGGCATCCACGATTCCCGCCCTCGACCCCGCCGCCGTCGCCCGGCTAAAGGCGGAGGGCGTCATCGCCGGCGGGATGATCCCCAAGGTCGACGGCGCGGTCGGCGCACTGGAGCGCGGCGTCGGCAAGGTCCACTTCCTCAACGGCGGGACGCCCCATGCCCTCCTCCTCGAAATCTTCACCGACGCCGGCATCGGCACCGAATTCCACCTATGAAGCATCTCCTCGGCCTCCAGGGTTTCTCCGGCGCGGCCGCGCGCCACATCGTCCAGCGCGCCGCCCACCACAAGGCGGTCCGCGCCGCCGGGGCCGCCCCCTCCGGGCCGCTCCTGGGCCAGACCTGGGCGCTCCTCTTCTCCAAGTCGTCGACGCGCACGCGCGTCTCCTTCGAGGTCGGCCATCCGGGAGCTGGGCGGCACTTCCCTCTTCCTTTCCGCCAACGACATCCAGCTGGGCCGGGGCGAGCCGATCCGCGACACCGCGCGCGTCCTGGGCCGGATGGTCCACGGCGCGGTCATCCGCACCTTCGCCCAGGCGGACGTGGAGGACTTTGCCGCCTACGGAAAGATCCCCACCGTCAACGCCCTGACGGACGACGAGCATCCCTGCCAGGTCTTGACCGACATCTTCACCTTCGAGGAAAAGCGGGGTTCCATCGCGGGCAAGCGCGTCGCCTTCATCGGCGACGCCGCGTGCAACATGGGCCGCTCCTGGGCCTACGCGGCGGAGCTGTTCGGCTTCGACCTGGTTTGCGCCGCGCCCGCCGGGTACGAGTGCCCGGTGCAGAACCCGCGCGTCTTCTCCACCGCCTCCCCGCAGGAGGCCGCCGCCGGGGCCGACCTCCTTTACACCGACGTCTGGATCTCCATGGGCATGGAGGCGGAGGCGGAAAAGCGGCTGCGCGACTTCGCCCCCTACCAGATCAACGCGGCGCTGCTCGCCGCGGCCAAGCCGGACGCCCTCGTCCTCCACTGCCTGCCCGCCTACCGGGGCAAGGAGATCACGGAGGAGGTGCTGGAAGCGCGCGCCCAGGACATCTTCGACCAGGCGGAGAACCGCCTCCACGTCCAGAAGGCGATCCTGGAGTGGCTCGTTTCGTGAAGGTCCGCACCGTCTACTTCAAGATCGCCGACCTGGAGCGGGCATCCGCTTTTTGGGCCACGCTGCTTGGCGTCGCGCCGCACAAGGAGTCTCCGGCCTGGGTCGAATTCCGCGTGGGCGGGCTCAACTTCGGCCTGCTGCGGATGGAGGGTTTCGCCTGCGCGCCGGACGCGGCCAACGGGGTCCCGGTCTTCCAGGTCGCGGCGGCCGAGCGGGATCGGTTGAAGGAGAAGGCCTTGGCGCTGGGTGCCCGTCTCGTCGTCGACCTGCCTGACCATCCGGACGGACAAAGCTGCGTCCTGGCCGATCCGGCGGGAAACGAGTTCGAGCTGACCAGCTTCGCCGGGGCCTAGGCAATAGGCCTCAGGCCCCAGGTCTCGAGGCACGGGTCCTGCTTGGGAGAGGAAGAGAGATGAGCGCCCCCCAGAAGCCGATCGAAACGCCGATCGAAACGCCGATCGAAACGGTTTACTCGCTCGACCCCGCCACGCCGGAGTTCCTCCGGCGCCATGCGGGCGTCGCCGTCTTGGAGGAGGGACCGGGCTTTCAAATCGTCAACGCCTACCGGGAGCAGGACCTGGCCGGGCATCAGGACCGCGCCTACATCCGGGAGGCGCTCAAGATCCGGCTGGAAGGCGTCGCCGCACGGCTGCCGGAAGGGTGCCGCTTGGTCATCTTCGACGCCTTCCGCAGCCGGGAGACGCAGCGCGCGCTCTTCTCCCGCATCTGGGGGGAGATCGCGGAGGCCAATCCCGGCTATGACGACGAGGCCCTCTTTCGCGCGACGCGGCAGTTCGTCGCCAATCCCTACGATTACTCCCGCGTCCTGCCGCACAACAGCGGCGGCGCGGTCGACCTGGGGATCGCCGGGCCGGACGGGAAGCTCTGGGACTTCGGCTCCCGCTTCGACCAGCCGGATGACGTCTCCGTCACCCGCCACTTCGAGGCGGCACACGACCCGGCCTCCGGCTTCACGCCGCAGCGCTGGGAGCGGGTGCGGGAGAATCGGCGCGCGCTCTTTCACCTCATGCGGGAGGCGGGCTTCACCAACAACAAGGACGAGTGGTGGCACTTCGACCTGGGGGACAACATGTGGGGCCGCAACGTGGGCCAGCCGCCGGTCTGGGACGCGATGGAGCCGCAGGTCCACGCGCTGCGGCAAAGGGAAGGGCGGGAGGCGCTGGCCTCCCTCTCCCGCGGCCGCCGCGCCGGGGCGGAGCCGGAGAGGGGGCGGGAACGGGTCCGCTAGCGGCGGGACCAATTGTTGATCCAGGAATTCGTGTCGAGCTTGGCCCCCTTGCGGGTCTGTCCGGCGGCGCTCCAGATGTCGCAGAAGCCGATATTGTAGAGGAGGTTGTTCGTCCCCCCGTTCGGCGCGGCGGCGGTGGCGAAGCCGTAGGGTTCCCCCCACGGGTCGGCGGCGTAGAAGGGGCGCGGCGCGGTGCGGATCTGGCTGGCCTTGAACTCGAAGTAGACGGGGCCGGCGGGCGGGCTGTTCGTGGCGTCGTTGGTGACGCCGGAGAGGCTCTGGTAGAGCGCCCGCGCGTTGGGCAGATAGGACGTCTGGTTCGTCACGTAGTGGTTGTCGGACGAGGCGATCGGGTCGGTCGGGGGGTAGGTGCCGTTGTCGTTCTTGTAGCGTTCCAGCGCCGCTTCGAAAGCCGCGATCTCCCCCTGGGCGCGGGTCGACTTGCCCTTCGTGTCGAGGTAGTCGGCCGCTCCCAGCGTCATGGCGGCGAGGATGCCGATGAGGCCCATGACCACCAGCAGCTCCACCAGGGTGAAGCTGCGCCGCGAGGAAAGGGGAAGCGTCTTCACCAGCTCTTGATCATGGTGTTGGTGTTCGTGTTCACCTGGCCGCTGCGCGGCGGACCCGGATCCCAGATGGCCACGCCGGTGTCCAGGGACTGGCTCCACGGGGCGGGCACGGCGACTTGGTTGTCGTAGGAGGTGTCGATCCAGATCTGGTAGTTCTGCGCCGTGTAGTTGTGGAGGGCGGCCGACCACGGGTCGGCCAGGCCCTTGGCGCGGCCTCCGGCGGGGAGGGGGTTGGGGTAGACGTCGCGCGCGCTGAAGGTCAGGAAGGGGATCTGGCGGGTGTTTTGCGGGTCGGCGTTGCCTTCCTTGGCGGCCAGGATGAGGTAGGCGTCGGTGGGGAGGAGCTGGCTGTCGGAGGAGGCGTTCTGGGTGCTGCTCGGCCAGTAGCCGTATTCCGTGTAGAAGGCGGTCAGGGCGGTCTTCAGGTTGGCGATCATCGCGCCCGCCTGGGTCTTCTTCGCCCCGGTCATCGCCGTCTCCATCGCCGGGAAGGCGAGGCCCGCCAGGATGGCGATGATCGTTATGACGATGAGGAGTTCGATGAGGGTGAAGGCGCGGGAACGGCGAAAGGACATCAATGCAATTTAATCCGTTTAAGAGACGAGGCGAGGGGAAAACGCGGGGGGCGTTGCCAAATCGCCCCGGGGCCGTTAACTCCAAGGGAATGCGGCTTGGCGTCCTCGGTTCCGGCAAAGGGAGCAACTTCGTCGCCGTCCAGCGGGCGATCCTGGACGGGCGCCTGCCGGCGGAGGTCGCCGTCGTCGTTTCCGACAGGGCGGAGGCGGGCATCCTCGACCACGCCCGCGCCTTCGGCCTCCCCGCGGAGGCGCTGCCTCCCAGCCGCTTCAAGACGAAGCTGGAGCCGGAGCTGGAAGAGGCCCTCGTCGCCCTCCTGCGCCGGTACGAGGTGGAGTGGGTCGTCCTGGCCGGTTACATGCGGGTGGTGAAGGAGCCCCTCTTGCGCGCTTTCCCGAAGCGGATCGTCAATATTCACCCCTCCCTTTTGCCCGCGTTCAAGGGGCTGGAAGCCTGGAAGCAGGCCCTGGCCGCCGGCGTTCCGGAGGCGGGCTGCACCGTTCACGAGGTGAACGCGGAGATCGACGGCGGCGCGATCCTGGGCCAGGAGCGGGTTCCCGTCCTGCCCGGCGACACGGCGGAGACTCTCCACGCCCGCATCCAGGAGGCGGAGCACCGCCTCTACCCCGCCGTGCTGGCGCAATTGGCCGCCGCGTCATGAGCGACGAACTCGATCTCTGGTCCAGCGCGCTCCCCACGCCGCCCCCGCCGAAGGAGATGGCGGCGCTCACCGTCGGCCAGGTCACCCGCCGCATCCGCGCCGCGTTGGAAGCGGAGCTGGGGGAGGTCTGGGTGCGGGGGGAGATTTCCAACCTCCGCAATCCCGGCTCCGGCCACCTCTATTTCACGTTGAAGGACGAGGAGGGGATGATCGCCGCCGTCCTCTTCCGCACCGACGCGCTCCGCCTGGCCGCGCCGCTGCGGGACGGCCAGGCCGTCCGCGTCCGGGGCCGCATCACCGTTTACGAGGCGCGCGGCCAATACCAGATCCAGGTCTTCGAGGTCCGGCCCGAAGGCCGGGGCACCCTGCAGGAGCGGTTCGAGGCGCTGAAGGCGCGCCTTTTGGCGGAGGGCCTTTTCGAGGCGGAGCGGAAGAAGCCGCTGCCCGTTTTTCCGGAGTCGGTCGGCCTCGTCACCTCCCTCCAGGGCGCGGTGATCCAGGATTTTTGCCGCATCTTGAAGCGCCGCGCGCCGGGCGTCCGCATCGTGGTGCGGGGCGTCCGCGTGCAGGGGGAGGGCGCGGCGGAGGAGATCGCCGCCGCCGTCGCCGCCTTCTCGGCGGAGGGCGCGGTCGACCTCCTCGTCGTCGCGCGCGGCGGCGGGAGCCTGGAAGATCTGTGGGCGTTCAACGAGGAGGCGGTCGCCCGCGCGCTGGCCGCCTGCGCCCTGCCGACGATCTCCGCCGTGGGCCACGAGACGGACTTCACCATCGCCGACTTCGTCGCCGACCTGCGCGCGCCGACGCCCAGCGCGGCGGCCGAGCTGCTGGTCCGCGAGTGGAAGGAGTGGCGGGACGAGGTGGAACTCCACCAGCGCCGCCTGGAGCGGGCCGTCCGCCAGCGTCTGGCCTGGGAGCGGGAGCGGTGGCGGCGGCTGAAGGAAAGCCCGCTCTTCCGCGAGCCGGGCCGGATCCTGGCCCGCCTCAGCCAGCGGCTTGACGACCTGCGGGAAGAGCTGGCCGCCGTGCTGCGCCGGACGGCGGCGGAGCGGCGGCAGCGCCTGGCCGTCCTGGCCGCGCGGCAAAAGGCCGCCTCGCCCAAGGCTGTCGTCGCGCGCAAGCGGCGGGAGCTGGCCCTCTGGGAGGCGCGCCTCCGCGCCCTGGGCCCGGAGGCGACGCTGGCGCGCGGCTACGCGCTGGTGTTCGACGAAAAGGGGAAGCTCGTCCGCAAGGCCGCCGAGGTCCGGCCCCCGCAGCCGCTCACCGTCCGCCTGGCGGACGGCACGGTGGAGGTGCGGGCGGAAAAGAAGCGGGATTAGATATCCCGTTGATAGTGAGCTGCTAAGGCCTGCTCCAGGCCGGGCGATGGCCGCGTGAGCGCCCGATGGGGCTGCCGCGCCCGGCAAGGAGCCGGGGGGAAGGCGAGGGGGCGGACGTCCGCCTCCAGGAGCAGGGGAAGGCGGCCAAGGGCGACGTTTTTCAGTCCGGAGGTCGATTTCATGGTTTTGGGGTCGGAATGGAGCCTATCGGAGACATGTGGCGCTGCCGGGGCGGCCTTGTGATTTCGGGGTGTACGGGAGGTGACGGGACGGCGGCTTTTCGACTTTGTACGTATTTTTCTAATAAATTTTCAAAAATCCGTTGACTGTACGGGGGTTTTTGCTGAAATCGATGGCTCCCCTGAATTCTTGGTACTCTGGTGCGGGCCCTTTTCAAGGGTCCAGAATGGATGGACCAAGGAGCGGGGCTTCGTCGTCTTTTTCGGTCTCGGCCGGGAAGGAAGATAAAACGAAGCGCCGCTTGCCGTTCGGGGGAAGTGCCCGCGCCGCCCATGTAGCTCAGTTGGCAGAGCACGTCCTTGGTAAGGACGAGGTCACCGGTTCAAGCCCGGTCATGGGCTCGGCCCGGCAAAAAGAATTTTGCAGTAGTCAGTGTCGGCCCGCGCGAGCGGGAGAAAAAAGAAAACAGCAGAAAAAAGAGAAACGAAACCGGAAGAGCGGGTGACCGCCCTTCCAATAACCTAAAACTCAGGAGTAAGCAAAAATGGCTAAAGAAGCCTTCGCTCGCACGAAACCGCACGTCAACATCGGCACGATCGGCCACGTTGACCACGGCAAGACCACCCTCACCGCCGCTATCACCACCGTCCTGGCCAAGAAGGGCCTGGCCGAAGCGCGCAAATACGACGACATCGACAACGCTCCCGAAGAAAAGGAGCGCGGCATCACCATCAACACCTCCCACCAGGAGTACCAGACCGAGAAGCGCCACTACGCGCACGTCGACTGCCCCGGCCACGCCGACTACGTCAAGAACATGATCACCGGCGCCGCGCAGATGGACGGCGCGATCCTCGTCGTCTCCGCCGCGGACGGCCCGATGCCCCAGACCCGTGAGCACATCCTCCTGGCCCGCCAGGTCGGCGTTCCCTCCCTGGTCGTCTTCCTGAACAAGTGTGACATGGTCGACGACAAGGAGCTCCTCGACCTCGTCGAGCTCGAAGTCCGCGAGCTGCTCACCCAGTACGAGTTCCCCGGCGACAAGATCCCCATCGTCCGCGGTTCCGCCCTCAAGGCCCTGGAAGGCGACGCCGAAGGCGAAGCCCAGATCATGGCCCTCATGGAAGCCGTCGACAGCTACATCCCCATCCCCGAGCGTCCGAAAGATCAGCCCTTCCTGATGTCCGTGGAAGACGTGTTCAACATCGAAGGCCGCGGCACCGTCGCCACCGGCCGTGTCGAGCGCGGCATCCTCAAGAAGATGGAGGAAGTCGAGATCGTCGGCCTGAAGCCGACGGCCAAGACCACCGTCACCGACATTGAAATGTTCCGCAAGCTCCTCGACACCGCCGAAGCGGGCGACAACGTCGGCCTGCTCCTCCGCGGCGTCAAGAAGGAAGACATCGAGCGCGGCCAGGTCATCGCCAAGGTCGGCTCCATCACCCCGCACACGAAGTTCAAGGCCAACGTCTACATCCTGACCAAGGAAGAAGGCGGCCGCCACACTCCGTTCTTCGCCAACTACCGCCCGCAGTTCTACTTCCGCACCACGGACGTGACCGGCAGCGTGAAGCTGAAGGAAGGCGTGGAGATGGTCATGCCCGGCGACAACATCGAGATCGAGGTGGAGCTGATCTCCCCCATCGCGCTCGAGAAGACCGTCCGCTTCGCGATCCGCGAGGGTGGCCGCACCGTCGGTGCGGGCCGCGTCTCCGAGATCATCGCCTAAACCGGAGAACTCACTAAGCCTTTAGATCGGTCCAAATCATCCGAAGCCGGAGCGCGCGCCCCTTTAGGGCAGTAGCTCAATTGGTAGAGTAGCGGTCTCCAAAACCGTCGGTTGGGGGTTCGAGTCCCTCCTGCCCTGGGGAGCGCGTTTCCGGCTTTGGTTGGCTTTCTGAAGGCTTTTCTTCTCTGACTTAACATGTTCCGCGACCTGCTTTCCCCCCTCTCCGGGCTCACGTTCTTCCAGTGGGGGCTCCTGGCCATCGGCCTGGGGCTCGCTCTCTGGATTTTGGTGCGCCACGGCGCGGGCATCGTCCGCTTCGCCGGGGAGACGAAGGCCGAGCTGCAAAAGTGCAGCTGGCCCTGGAACCCCCAGGAGCAGGGCCCGCGGAAATACAAGGAACTGATCGACGCCACCATGATCGTCGCCATTTCCGCCCTTTTCCTGGCCGCCTTCGTGACCAGCTGGGATTTCCTCCTGGTTCACGTCATCGGCCTCTTCACCCACTCTCACGCCTAACCCTTTCATGAACGACACGGCGATCCCCTCTTCCGAATCCGGCACGGACCAGACCCCGGCCACTCAGGGCCAGTGGTACGCCCTGCACTGCCTCTCCGGCCAGGAGGGGAAGGTGAAGAAGAACATTGAGCAGCGCATCAAGACGGAGGAGATCTCCGACCTCATCTTCGAGGTTGTCATCCCCATCGAGCGCGTCTCGGAAGTCCGCCGCGGCAAGCGCGTGGAGACCGAGCGGAAGCTCTATCCCGGCTACGTTTTCCTCAACATGGCCCTGCGCGACGGCGAATCCAAGCTGATCGACCGCTCCTGGTACTTCGTCCGCGAGACCCCCGGCATCATCGGCTTTGCCGACGGTGACAATCCCCTCCCCATGCCCTCCGAGCAGATCGAGGCCATGCTGCGCCAGATGCGCGAGCGGGAGGAGAAGGTCCAGCCCCGCGTCGCCTTCAACGTGGGCGACAAGGTCAAGGTCGGCGACGGCCCCTTCCTCAATTCCGAGGGCATCATCGAGGAGATCGATCCCGAGCGCGGCAAGCTGCGCGTCTCCGTCAGCATGTTCGGCCGTTCCACCCCCGTGGAACTCGAATACTGGCAGGTCGAAAAGTCCGCTTAATCCAACACAACACACACAGAGTATCTTATGGGTAAAGAAGTCACGGCGATCGTTCGCCTCCAAATCCCGGCCGGTCAGGCCAATCCCGCCCCCCCCGTCGGTCCGGCCCTCGGCCAGCACGGCGTCAACATCATGGGCTTCTGCAAGGAGTTCAACGCCGCCACGCAGAAGGACGCCGGGAACATCCTCCCGGTCGTCATCTCCATCTACAAGGACAAGTCCTTCACCTTCATCACGAAGAGCCCGCCCGCCGCGGTCCTCCTCAAGAAGCTGGCCAACCTGGCCAGCGGCTCCAAGGAGCCGAACCGCGTCAAGGTCGGCAAGGTGACCCGCAAGCAGGTGATGGAGATCGTCAAGATCAAGCGCAAGGACCTCAACGCGAACAGCGACGAGGCGGCCTTCCGCATGATCGCCGGCACCGCCCGCAACATGGGCATCGAGATCATCGACAACGACTAGAATTTAAGAAAACAACCCGTGGGAGGGCCCCGTCACCGGGGTCCGCTCGCACCACCAGGAAAACACACACATGGCCAACAAGCGCAGCAAGCGTTATGAAGCGGCGGCGAAGCTCGTCGACGCGACGAAGACCTACTCCCTGACGGAAGCGGTCGAACTCATCAAGTCCCTCCCGAAGGGCAAGACCGACGAGACCGTCGACCTCGCCTTCCGTCTGGGCGTCGACCCGAAACAGAGCGACCAGATGGTGCGCGGCACCGTCGCCCTGCCCCACGGCTCCGGCAAGAACGTCCGCGTCCTCGTCTTCGCCAAAGGCGCGGCGGCCGAAGCGGCCAAGGAAGCCGGCGCCGACATCGTCGGCTTCGAGGAGCTGGTCAAGAAGGTCGCCGAGGGCTTCCAGGATTTCGACGTCGCCGTCGCCACCCCGGACGCCATGGGTGAAGTCCGCAAGCTCGGCAAGGTCCTCGGGCCCCGCGGCCTGATGCCCAACCCGCGCACCGGCACCGTCACCGACGACACGGCCAAGGCCGTCCGCGAGTGCAAGGCGGGCCGCATCGAGTTCAAGCTCGATAAGTCCGGCAACGTCCACTCCATCGTGGGCAAGTCCTCCTTCACCCCGGAGCAGCTGGAAGCCAACGGCAAAGCCGTCATCGACGCCGTCGCCAAGGCCCGCCCCAGCAGCGCCAAGGGCCGCTACATCCAGCGCGCCACCCTGGCCACCACGTTCTCCCCGGGCATCACCGTGGACATCACCCCGTTCCTGCGCGGTTAATCCCCAACAAACCAGAGTCCCCACCATGCGCACCGAAAAGCAATTCATCGTCGATGAGCTCAAGACGAAGGTCGACGCCACGCCTTACCTCATCGTCACCGACTACACCGGGCTGAAGGTTTCCCAGTTCAGCGACCTCCGCGGCCGCCTGCGCCAGGCCGGCGCGGAATGCCGCGTCGTCAAGAACACCTTCCTGACCCGTGTCCTGAAGGACGCCGGCGTGACCGGCCTGGAAGGCGCCCTCAAGGGCCAGACCGCCATCGTCTTCGGCGACGGCGACGTGGCCGGCGCCGCCAAGCTGATCAAGAACTTCAGCGCCGAGTTCAAGCTGCCCGCCATCAAGGCCGGCATCCTGGACCGCAACGTGCTGGACGCCAAGCAGATCCTGGCCCTGGCCGACCTCCCCTCCCGGGAAGTCCTCCTGGCCCAGCTTCTGGCGCTCCTCCAGACTCCCGCCACGCAGCTGGCGCGCGTGCTCAACACGCCCGCCCAGCAGCTGGCGCAGGTCCTCAAGGCCCACGCCGACAAGGAGGGCAACTAAGATTTCCGGATGGAAGACGGGGAGGGCGTTCGCCTTTCCCCTTCCTCCGGCAAGGGCAAAGAAAAACGTTCTCAGTCCTAGCCCCGAAGCCCTTCGGGGGTAATTGCCGCGCGGGTGCGTGGCGCTAGGCGGGACAACAAAAAGAAAAAAGGAAAATAAGATTATGGCAGCAAATCTCGCTACGATCGTCGATCAGCTCAGCGGCCTCACCGTTCTGGAAGCCGCTGACCTCGTCAAGCAGCTCGAAGAGAAGTGGGGCGTCTCCGCCGCGGCCCCCGTGGCCGTCGCGGCCGCTCCCGCCGCCGGCGCCGCCGCGGCTCCCGCCGAGGCCAAGACCTCCTTCGACGTCATCCTGACCGACGCCGGCGCCAATAAGATTGGCGTCATCAAGGAAGTCCGCGCCGCCGTCGCGGGCCTGGGCCTCGCCGAGGCCAAGGCTCTCGTTGAGAGCGCTCCCAAGCCCCTCAAAGAGGGCGTGACCAAGGAAGAAGCCGACGAGATCAAGAAGAAGATCGAGGCGGCCGGCGCCAAGGTCGAAATCAAGTAATCCCGATTCGGGGGCAGGTTCCCCCGGGATTGACCTGAAAGAAAAGCTCCCCCGCCCCAGAGGCGGGGGAGCCTTTTCCTCAAGGGGTGGCGGGCGGTGTTGACGGATTCGTTAACCTAGAATTAAACGACAAAGCAGTTTTTAAAAAACATGAGCAGCAAGAAAGCGGTAGAGCGGATCAATTTCGGGAAGATCGACGAAACCATCGACATCCCCAACCTCATCGAGCACCAGCTCAAGTCCTACGCCGATTTCCTCCAGACCGAAGTCGCCCCCAACAAGCGCCGTTCCGAAGGCCTGCAGGCCGTCTTCGCCGAGGTTTTCCCCATTGAAAGCTACGACGGGAAGATCAAGCTGGAATTCGCCTCCTACGAGATCGGTGAGCCGAAGATGCCCGCGCTGGAGTGCATCCGCGAGAGCCAGACCTTCGCCGCCCCTCTCTACATCACTTTCCGCCTCCGCGAGGAGAGCTCCGCCAAAGAAGAGCGCGTTTACATGGGCGAGCTGCCCATGATGACCACGCAGGGCAACTTCATCATCAACGGCGCCGAGCGCGTCATCGTCAGCCAGCTGCACCGCTCCCCCGGCATCTGCTTCGAGTCGAGCGTCCACACCAACGGCAAGCTCCTCTACTCCTACCGCATCATTCCCGACCGCGGCACCTGGATGGAGGTCACCTTCGACACCACCGACCTGCTCTACGTCCACCTGGACCGCCGCAAGCGCCGCCGGAAATTCCTCATCACCACCCTCCTGCGCGCCCTCGGCTACAACACGGACGAGGAGATCATCTCCCTCTTCTACCCCATCGAGGACCTGAAGCTCACTGCCGACATCGACGACTCCCGCATCGGCACCAAGGTGCTCATCGCGGAGATCCGCGACAGCGCGAACCAGGACCAGGTCGTCGCCCGCGCCTTCGAGCCGCTGACCAAGGGCGTCGTGCGCCAGATCCTGGAGCTGGGCACCAAGACCGTCCGCGCCGTCGACATCAAGGACGACGACACCATCATCAAGTGCCTCAAGAAGGACACCGCGCGCGACACCGACGAGGCGCTGAAGGAAATCTACCGCCGCCTCCGCCCCGGCGATCCGCCGACCGTCCCCAACGCCAAGATCCTGCTCAAGCGCCTCTTCTTCGACAACAAGCGCTACGATCTTTCCCGCGTCGGCCGCTACAAGATCAACCAGAAGCTCGGCCTCACCGTCGACCTGGACACCCGCGTCCTGGCCAATGAGGACGTCATCGCCGCCACCCAGTACATCATCAAGCTGCGCCGCGGCGACGGCGCGATCGACGACATCGATCACCTGGGCAGCCGCCGCGTCCGCACCGTGGGCGAGCTGCTGGCCAACCAGTGCAGGACAGGCCTGGCCCGCACCGAGCGCCTGGTGAAGGAGCGCATGACCCTCTTCGACGTGAACACCGAGGGCATGACGCCGCAGAAGCTCATCAACCCGAAGGCGCTCTCCGCGACCATCCGCGACTTCTTCTCCCGCAGCCAGCTCTCCCAGCTGATGGACCAGACGAATCCGCTCTCCGAGCTGACGCACAAGCGGCGTCTCTCGGCCCTTGGGCCCGGCGGTCTCTCCCGCGACCGCGCCGGCTTCGAGGTGCGTGACGTTCACCCGTCCCACTACGGCCGCATCTGTCCGATCGAGACGCCGGAAGGCCCGAACATCGGCCTCATCGCCTCCATGTCGTGCTTCGCGCGCGTCAACGAGTTCGGCTTCATCGAGACTCCCTACCGGAAGGTCACCAACGGCCGCGTCACCGGCCAGGTCGACTACCTCGCCGCCGACCAGGAGGAAAACTACATCGTCGCGATGGCCAATTCCGGCCTCGACGAGAAGGGCCACCTCACCGAGAAGAAAGTCTCCGTCCGCTTCAAGGGCGAGTTCCTCGAGGTCGAGCCGGAGCGCGTCAGCTACATGGACGTCTCGCCCAAGCAGCTCGTCTCCGTGGCGGCCAGCCTGATCCCCTTCCTGGAGCATGACGACGCGAACCGCGCGCTCATGGGCTCCAACATGCAGAGGCAAGGTGTTCCATTAATCGTGACCGACTCCCCCGTGGTCGGCACGGGCATGGAAGCCAAGGTGGCCCGCGACACCCAGGCCGTCATCGTCTCCGACATTTCCGGCAAGGTCGCCTCGGCCTCCGGCCACCAGATCGTCGTCACCCGCGACGGCGAGATGCCCGAGGGCAAGAAG
The DNA here is from genome assembly GCA_028283855.1 of Verrucomicrobium sp. Classification (NCBI taxonomy): domain Bacteria; kingdom Pseudomonadati; phylum Verrucomicrobiota; class Verrucomicrobiia; order Verrucomicrobiales; family Verrucomicrobiaceae; genus Verrucomicrobium; species Verrucomicrobium sp. The sequence goes on from JAPWJX010000003.1 coordinate 798,511, forward strand.
AAGCTCAAGCACGACCCCGAGAACGGCGTCTGCGTCTACGAGCTGCGCAAGTTCATGCGCTCGAACGCCGGCACCTGCGTCAACCAGAAGCCCATCGTCCGCAGCGGCGACAAGGTCGCCGCCGGCCAGGTCCTGGCCGACGGTCCCTGCACCGACAAGGGTGAGCTGGCCCTGGGCCGCAACGTCCTCGTCGCGTTCATGCCGTGGAACGGCTACAACTTCGAGGACGCCATCCTGATCTCCGAGAAGGTGGTCAAGGAAGACGGCTACACCTCCATCCACATCGACGAGTTCGAGATCAGCGCCCGCGACACGAAGCTGGGGCCCGAGGAAATCACCCGGGACATCCCCAACGTCGGCGACGAGGCCCTGAAGAACCTCGGGCCGGACGGCGTCATCCGCATCGGCGCGGAAGTGAAGCCGGGCGACATCCTCGTCGGCAAGATCACCCCCAAGAGCGAGACCGAGCTGGCTCCCGAGGAGCGCCTCCTGCGCGCCATCTTCGGCGACAAGGCGGCCGACGTGAAGGATTCCTCCCTGCGCGTCCCCTCCGGCACCTACGGCATCGTCATGGACATCAAGGTGACCAGCGGCAACGTCACCGTGCAGCGCCAGAAGATGACGCCCACGGAAGCCAAGCAGAAGGGCAAGGAGATCGAAGGCCGCTACGTCACCAAGGAGGCCGAGCTGCTCGAAGAGCTCACCCAGGCCCTCTCCAACATCCTGCTTAACGAGAAGATCCCCCTCGACGTCGTCAACGCGGAGACGGGCGAGATCATCATCCCGGCCAACCGCAAGATCACCAAGACGCTGCTGCGCAAGCTCGCCTCGGTCTACGACCACATCGAGATCGATCCGAGCCCGATCCGCATCAAGATCATGGAGATCATCCAGAGCTTCGAGAGCAAGTTCGAGCAGCTCAAGAACGACAAGGACGTCGAGCTCGACCAGGTCGAGAGCGGCGACGAAGTCGATCCCGGCATCATCAAGCAGGTGAAGGTCTACGTCGCCAGCAAGCGCAAGATCTCCGTCGGCGACAAGATGGCGGGCCGCCACGGCAACAAGGGCGTCGTCGCCCGCATCGTGCCGGAAGAGGACATGCCCTTCCTGCCGGACGGCACCCCGGTCGAGATCGTTCTCAACCCCCTCGGCGTGCCTTCCCGCATGAACGTCGGACAGGTTCTGGAAACCCACCTCGGCATCGCCGCGCGCGCGCTCGGCTTCAAGGTGGCCACCCCGGTCTTCGACGGCATCAAGGAAAAGCAGATCCGCGCCTACCTGAAGGAGGCCGGCTACGACGAGGACGGCAAGAGCTACCTCTACGACGGCCGCAGCGGCGAGCGCTTTGACCAGCGCGTCGTCGTGGGCATCATCTACATGCTCAAGCTGGGCCACATGGTGGCGGACAAGATCCACGCCCGCGCCGTCGGGCCGTATTCCCTCGTCACCCAGCAGCCGCTGGGCGGCAAGGCCCAATACGGCGGCCAGCGCTTCGGCGAAATGGAGGTCTGGGCCATGGAAGCCTACGGCGCCGCCTACACCCTCCAGGAGCTGCTCACCGTCAAGTCGGACGACGTCACGGGCCGCACCCGCATCTACGAGAGCATCGTCAAGGGTGACAACACCCTGGAAGCGGGCACGCCGGAGTCGTTCAACGTTCTCATCAAGGAAATGCAGAGCCTCTGCCTCGACGTGAAGGTCGGCGCCCGTTCGGGCGGCCTGGCCGAGCCCGAGGCGCCCGCTCCGCGTCCCCTTCTGGGAGAAGAGCCCGCCGCCGCCTAGCCTAAGCAAAGCAAATTACACAAGACACATTCACCTCTACACAAGAGACCTAACTAAATGAGCAAAGAGACTGTAGCAGCACGCGAAGTCCTCGGTTTGGAGCGCGCCATCGGCTTTGACCAGGTCGGCATTTCCATCGCCTCCCCGGAGACGATCAGCGCCTGGAGCCGCGGCGAGGTCAAGAACCCCGAAACGATCAACTACCGCACCTTCAAGCCGGAAAAAGGCGGCCTGTTCTGCGAGCGGATCTTCGGCCCGACCAAGGATTACGAGTGCGCCTGCGGCAAATACAAGCGCATCAAGTACAAGGGCGTCATCTGCGACCGTTGCGGCGTTGAGGTCACCCTCGTCCGCGTCCGCCGCGAGCGCATGGGCCACATCGAGCTGGCCGTGCCCGTCTCCCACATTTGGTTCTTCAAGTGCATGCCCAGCCGCCTGGGCCTGGTCATGGACATGACCGCCCGCGAGCTGGAGCGCGTGATCTATTACGAGGACTACCTCGTCATCGAGGCCGGCTCCACCCCGCTGGAGGCCAAGCAGCTCCTCTCCGAGCAGCAGTACCGCGAGGCCCTGCAGCAATACGGCGAGGGCAGCTTCACCGCCCGCATGGGCGCCGAGGCCATCCGCGACGTCCTCAAGAGCATCGACCTGGGCTCCCTGACCCAGGAGATCGCCGAGGCTTTGACCGCGACCAAGAGCAAGCAGACCCGCAAGAAGCTGGCCAAGCGCCTCAAGCTGCTGCAGGGCTTCATCAGCTCCGGCGCGCGTCCGGAGTGGATGATCCTGGAAGTCCTCCCCGTCATTCCGCCCGACCTGCGTCCCCTCGTTCCCCTCGAAGGCGGCCGCTTCGCCACCTCCGACCTGAACGACCTCTACCGCCGCGTCATCAACCGGAACAACCGTCTGCGGAACCTTCTCCAGCTGAAGACCCCCGACGTCATCATCCGGAATGAGAAGCGCATGCTGCAGGAGGCCGTCGACGCCCTCTTCGACAACGGCCGCCACGGCCGCGCCGTCACGGGCGCCGGCAACCGCCCCTTGAAGTCCCTTTCCGACATGCTCAAGGGCAAGACCGGCCGTTTCCGCATGAACCTGCTCGGAAAGCGCGTCGACTACTCCGGCCGCTCCGTCATCGTCATCGGGCCCGACCTGAAGCTCTCCCAGTGCGGCCTGCCGAAGAAGATGGCCCTCGTCCTCTTCGAGCCGTTCATCATCCGCCGCCTGCGCGAGATGGGCTACGTCCACACCGTCCGCAGCGCCAAGAAGATGATCGAGCGCCAGGAATCCGTGGTCTGGGACATCCTTGAGGACGTCACCAAGGGCCACTCGGTCCTCCTCAACCGCGCCCCCACGCTCCACCGCCTCTCCATCCAGGCGTTCGAGCCGAAGCTCATCGAAGGCGAGGCGATCCGCGTTCACCCGCTGGTCTGTACCGCCTACAACGCCGACTTCGACGGCGACCAGATGGCCGTGCACGTCCCGTTGTCGGTCGAGGCCCAGCTGGAGGCCCGCCTCCTCATGCTGGCGACCAACAACATCTTCTCCCCCTCCAGCGGCCGCCCGATCACCACGCCGTCCCAGGACATCACCCTGGGCTGCTACTACCTGACGCAGGGCCCGCGCCGCATCCCCGGCCAGCAGGCCGCGGACAAGGACAAGGAAAAGAAGCGCCTGCCCCTCTTCGGCGACATCGACGAAGTCCTCTTCGCCCATGCCGACAAGGTCATCGGCACCCACGAGCTGATCCTCCTCAAGAACCCGGACTACGGCGTCGAAGGCACCGTCTACGGCGACAAGGAGAAGAAGATGATCGAGACCACCGCCGGTCGCGTCCTCTTCAACCAGATCTGGCCCCAGGGTCTTGGCTACTACAACAAGACGGCGGGCAAGAAGCAGCTCTCCGAGATCATCCTGCGCGCCTACCAGGTGGGCGGCCGGGAGGCGACCGTCGAGAGCCTCGACAAGCTCAAGGAACTCGGCTTCACCCAGGCCACCCGCGCCGGCATCTCCATCGGCATCGATGACATGATCATCCCCGAGGAGAAGAACAAGGTCATCGGGCGCGCCTACGAGCAGATCAGCGTCGTCGAGAAACAGTACCGCTCCGGCGCCATCACGGACGGCGAGCGCTACAACAAGATCGTCGACCTCTGGACCCAGGCGACCGACGAAATCGCCAGCGTCATGTTCCGCACCCTGGACTACAACCTGGGCCGCAAGGAGTACAACCCCCTCTACATGATGGTCGACTCCGGCGCCCGTGGTAACCGCCAGCAGGTCCGCCAGCTCGCGGGCATCCGCGGCCTCATGGCCAAGCCCTCCGGCGACATCATCGAGCGTCCGATCGTCTCGAACTTCCGCGAAGGCCTCTCGGTGCTCGAGTACTTCATCAGCACGCACGGCGCCCGCAAGGGTCTGGCCGACACCGCGCTGAAGACCGCCGACGCCGGTTACATGACCCGCAAGCTCCACGACGTGGCGCAGGACGTCATCGTCACCGAGCCCGATTGCGGCACCGTCAACGGCATCTGGGTCAAGGCGATCTACGAGGGCGACGAGGAAATCGTCCGCCTGGCCGACCGTATCTACGGCCGCGTCTCCTGCGACGACATCAACGACCCCGTCAGCCGCAAGCCGATCGTCCGCGCCAACGAGCTGATCGACGAGGCCAAGGCCAATGCCATCGAGCGCATCGGGACCGAGCGGGTCAAGATCCGCTCCGTCCTCACCTGCGAGACGAAGGCCGGCATCTGCGCCCTCTGCTACGGCTTGAACCTGGCCACCAACCAGGTTTCCAAGCTCGGCGAGGCCGTGGGCGTCATTGCCGCCCAGTCCATCGGCGAGCCCGGCACCCAGCTGACGATGCGTACCTTCCACATCGGCGGCACCGCGTCCCAGATCTTCAAGCAGCCCCAGATCAAGGCGAAGAACGACGGCGCGCTCAAGTTCAACGAGCTGCGCGTCGTCCGCTCCACCGAAGGCCAGTACGTCGTTCTGAACAAGAACGGCACCGTCATGGTCCAGGACGAGGAAGGCCGCGAGCTGGAAAGCTACACCGTGGCGATCGGCTCCATCATCTCCGTCGCCGAAGGCGAGAAGGTGAAGAAGGGCCAGATCTTCGTCCAATGGGATCCCTACAACGTCCCCATCCTCACCGAGAAGGCGGGAACCATCGAGTTCCACGACATCATCGAAGGGGTCACGATGAAGCGCGAGCTGGACGACGCCACCAAGCAGGTCGGCACCGTCATCATCGACCACAAGGAAGACCTGCACCCGCAGATCGTCGTCCTGGGCGACAAGAAGGAGATCCTGGCCTCCTACTCCATCCCCTCCGGCGCCCACGTCGAGGTGAAGGCGGGCCAGAAGGTCGAGGCCGGCCAGCGTTTGGCCAAGACCCCGCGCAAGGTCGTCAAGACCAAGGACATCACCGGTGGTCTGCCCCGCGTCGCCGAGCTGTTCGAGGCGCGCCGTCCGAAGGATGCCGCCGAGATCGCCAAGATCGACGGCGTCATCGAGGACGCCGGCATCGCCCGCGGCAAGAAGCGCCTCATCATCCGCGATCCCCAGACCGGCGCGGAAGAAGAGCACCTCATCCCGCTCTCCAAGCACCTCATCGTCTACAAGGGCGACTCGGTCAAGAAGGGCCAGCAGCTCACCGAAGGCCCCGTCGTCCCGCACGAAGTGCTGGAAGTCTGCGGGCCGCAGGACCTGCAGGAATACCTGCTCAACGAGGTGCAGGAGGTCTACCGCCTCCAGGGCGTCGAGATCAACGACAAGCACATCGAGATCATCGTCCGCCAGATGCTGCGCAAGGTGAAGATCACCGATCCGGGCGACACCGGCTTCCTCTGGGGCGAGCAGATCGACCGCCTCGACTTCGAGGAGGAGAACCGCGAGATCGAGGAGAAGGGCGGCAAGCCCGCGGAGGCGTCCCCCGTCCTCCTGGGCATCACCAAGGCCTCGCTGGAGACGGAGAGCTTCATCTCCGCCGCCAGCTTCCAGGACACCACCCGCGTCCTCACTGATGCGGCCACCCTGGGCAAGATCGACAACCTCCGCGGCTTCAAGGAGAACATCATCATGGGCCACCTGATCCCGGCCGGCACGGGCTTCATCACCCACCGCTCGATCAACCTGATCGAGCTGGGCGAGCCGGTCGGCGAGCCCGTCATCTTCCGCGAGAAGCGCGAAGGGGACGAGGCGGCCGCCGCCGAGCGCTCCAAGCTGGAGCTGGCCCAGGCCCTCGGGTAACCGAAGGCTCGCCACAAGAAAGCGCGTCCCCGCAAGAGGGCGCGCTTTTTTCGTGCCCAGGGTTTGCCCTGATCGCGATGGGTTCCCTACGCTGAGGCGAACAAGAAAAGGAGGGCGAATGTTGGGCGATCCGGATTTTTCGAAAATCATCGATGAAAAGGAGGAGGTGCTGTGGACGGGTGCTCCCACGGCGCTTCCCTTTCTCCTGCAGGGCGTTCCCTTTCTGCTCATCGGGCTTGCCTGGGGGGCTTTTGATTACTTTGGTTTTATCCGCCATATGTCTGGAGGGACCGGGGCGATGGCGGGGGCGGCGATCCCGTTCTTTGCCCTGCACCTTTTCCCCTGTTGGGGAAGCATCGGCTATATGGCCTGGCTTTGCCTGGTGGTGGGAAACGTCCGCTATGCCTTTACGAACCGGCGACTCTTGATCCGCTCCGGCGTCTTTGGCATCGATTTCAAGGCGCTCGATTACGACCGCATTCAGGAACTGGACGTGACCGTGAATCCTGTCGAAAAGATTCTCGGCGTGGGATCGATTCGGGCTTTTTCCGGCCAGACGAACGCAAAGGGCGTGCCGGTCTACGACCGCTTCATCGGCATCGAAGATCCGTATGGGGTCTATAAGCGCATCAAGCAGGTCACGGTCGACATCAAGACCGATTGGAATTACCCCAACGCTCTCCGTCCCCCGGCCAACCAGGGCTATTCGACCCGGTACGAGCCTCCCGCCGGTTCATAAATTCCTCGCTCCCGTTCCCCCGTGTGCTAGCCTGGAAAGACGGGGAGCCCAAAAGGCTGAGAGGCGGCGTGTGCTGCGACCCGAGAACCTGATCCGGATAATGCCGGCGGAGGGAGAAGAAGACGCCCTGCGTCCCCGTCTTTTCCTTGCGCCGCAAAAAAAGGAAACGACGACATGAGCAAGCAAAACGGCACCTCCTACGCGGGGCTCCTCCCCAATTCCAAGAAGATCTACGTCACCGGCAGCGCGCCCGACATCCGCGTCCCGCTGCGCGAGGTCTCCCTTTCCGCCACCCGCAACTTCAAGGGCGAGCTGGAGCCGAACGCCGCTGTCCGCGTCTACGACACTTCCGGCCTCTATACCGACGCCGACGCGGCGGTCGATGTCCGCAAGGGGCTCCCCTCCCTGCGCCAGCGGTGGATCGAGGCCCGGGGCGACACCGAGGTCTACGAGGGCCGCCGCGTCCAGCCGCGCGACAACGGCTACCTCTCCGAAACCCACGCGGCCGGCGCGCAGGCGAAGGAAGGCCGGGGCCGCCTGGACATCTTCCAGGGCCATCGCCAGCCCCGCCGCGCCAAGGCGGGCGCCAACGTCAGCCAGATGCACTATGCCCGGAAGGGGATCATCACCCCGGAGATGGAATACATCGCCATCCGGGAGAACCTGGGCCGGGAATTCAAGGCCGTCCAGGCCACCCAGAGCGGCGACCGCCGCAGCCTGAACTTGGCCCACGCCGGCCAGTCCTGGGGCGCCTCCATCCCGAAGGTCATCACCCCGGAATTCGTCCGGGACGAGGTGGCCCGGGGCCGCGCCATCATCCCGGCGAACATCAACCACCCGGAGAGCGAGCCGATGATCATCGGCCGCAACTTCCGCGTGAAGATCAACGCCAACATCGGCAACTCCGCCGTCGCCTCCTCCATCGAGGAAGAGGTGGAAAAGCTCACCTGGGGCATCCTCTGGGGCGCGGACACCACCATGGACCTCTCCACCGGGAAGAACATCCATGAGACCCGGGAATGGATCCTGCGCAACAGCCCCGTGCCCATCGGCACCGTGCCGATCTACCAGGCCTTGGAAAAGGTTGGCGGCAAGGCGGAGGAGCTGACCTGGGAAATCTACCGGGACACCTTGATCGAGCAGGCGGAGCAGGGCGTCGACTACTTCACCATCCACGCGGGCGTCCTTCTGCGCTACGTGCCGTGGACGGCCCGCCGCCAGTGCGGCATCGTCAGCCGCGGCGGCTCGATTTTGGCCAAGTGGTGCCTGGCCCACCACAAGGAGAACTTCCTCTACACCCATTTCGAGGAGATTTGCGAGATCATGAAGGCCTACGACGTCAGCTTCTCCCTGGGCGACGGCCTGCGTCCGGGCGCGGTGGCCGACGCCAACGACGACGCGCAGCTGGGCGAGCTGGAAACCCTGGGCGAGCTGACCCAGATCGCCTGGAAGCACGATGTCCAGACCATGATCGAGGGCCCGGGCCATGTCTCCATGCAGCTTATCAAGGAGAACATGGACCTGCAGCTCAAGCACTGCCATGAGGCGCCCTTCTACACCCTGGGACCGCTCACCACGGACATCGCCCCCGGCTACGACCATCTCACCAGCGCCATCGGCGCGGCGATGATCGGCTGGTTCGGCTGCGCGATGCTCTGCTACGTCACGCCGAAGGAGCACCTGGGCCTGCCGGACAAGGAGGACGTGAAGGCCGGCGTCATCGCCTACAAGATCGCCGCCCATGCCGCCGATCTGGCCAAGGGCTTCCCCGGCGCCCAGGAGCGGGACAACGCCCTCTCCAAGGCCCGCTTCGAGTTCCGCTGGGAGGACCAGTTCAACCTTTCCCTCGATCCCGTCACGGCCCGTTCCTATCACGACGAGACGCTGCCCCAGGATGGGGCCAAGCAGGCCCACTTCTGCTCCATGTGCGGCCCGCAGTTCTGCTCGATGAAGATCACGGAGGATGTCCGCCGCTACGCGGAGGAAAACGGCTACACCGCCGAGGAAGCCCTGCAAAAGGGCCTGGCCGAAAAGGCGGGCGAGTTCCAGGAAACCGGCGCCGAGGTCTACGCCAAAGCGTAGCGTCATGGCGAAGGTCATCTTCCTTACCGGCGCCACGCGCGGCCTGGGCCGCGCCTTGGCGGGGGCTTTCGCCACGCTGGGCCACACCGTGGCCGGCTGCGGGCGGGACCAGGCCAAAGTCGCCGAGTTGGCGGGGGAGCTGGGCGCGCCTCATTCCGTCGCCGGCGTCGATGTGGGGGACGACACGCAGGTTTCCTCCTGGATCCGGCGGGCGCTGGCGGAACACGGCGCGCCCGACCTGGTCCTCAACAACGCCGCCCTCATGAACCAGCCCGCGCCGCTCTGGGAGGTCAGCGCGGCGGAGTTCGAGGCGCTCACGCGCGTGAATGTCAACGGCACGGCCAACGTCATCCGCCACGCCGTCCCGGCGATGCTGAAGGCGGGGAAGGGCGTGGTGGCCAATTTCAGTTCCGGCTGGGGCCGTTCCACCTCGCCGGAGGTCGCCCCCTATTGCGCGACGAAGTGGGCGATCGAAGGGCTGACCCGCGCCTTGGCGCAGGAGCTGCAAGGTTGTTCCAAGGGCGTGGCCGCCGTGGCGGTCAATCCGGGGGTCATCGACACGGAGATGCTCCGTTCCTGCTGGGGCGGCGGAGCCGGCTCCTATCCTTCGCCGGAGGAGTGGGTGAAGCGCGCGGCGCCGTTCCTCCTGGACCTGGGGCCGAAGGACAACGGCAAGGCCCTTTCCATTTAGGTTTTTTTGGCCAGCTTGCTGTGGCGGATGCCGTAGGCCAGGTAGATGGCCACGCCGACGGCGCTCCAGACGATCAGCCGCATCCACGTCACCCAGGGCAGGGCGATCATCAGATAGAGGGAGGAGAGCGCGCCGAGCGGCGCGACGATCCAGACCAGCGGCGTCTTGAAGGCCCGCTTGTGGTGGGGCTCCTTGATCCGCAGGACCAGGACGGCGACGTTCACGATGGTGAAGGCCAGCAGCGTGCCGATGGAGCAGAGCGCCCCGGCTTCCCGCACGGTGAAGAGGGCGGAGAAGACGGCGACGCCCAGGCCGGTGAGCAGCGTGGTGATCCAGGGGGTCTGGAAGCGCGGGTGAACCCGGCTGACGAAGGGGGGGAGCAGCCCGTCCCGCGCCATGTTCCAGAGGACGCGGGATTGGCCCAGGAGGAGGACCAGGATGACGGAGGAAAGGCCCGCGATGGCGCCGATCTTGATGAGGGTGGCCATCCAGCCGATGCCCGCGCGGCTGGCCGCGTCGGCGATGGGGGCGGGGACGTCCAGGTCCTGGTAGGGAACGACGCCGGTGGCGACCGCCGCCACCGCGATGTAGAGGACGGTGATGACCAGGAGCGAGCCCAGGAGCCCGATCGGCATGTCCCGCTGCGGGTTCTTCGACTCCTGCGCGGCGGTGGTGACGGCGTCGAAGCCGACGTAGGCGAAGAAGACGATTCCCGCCCCGGCGACGACGCCCGTCCAGCCGAAGTGTTCCGGCAGGCCGGTGTTTGGCGGGATGAAGGGGTGCCAGTGGGCCGGGACGACGGCGTGCGCCGCGCCGAAGATGAAGAGGAGGATGACGGCCAGCTTCACCAGCACGATGGCGTTGTTGAAGCGGGCCGATTCCTTGATCCCCACGATGAGGATGGCGGTGACGGCGGCGGTGATGAAGACGGCCGGGATGTTGAGGAGGGCGGCGGCGTGGGTGCCATCCGCCAGGACGACGGGCGTGCCGCGCGCGGCGGTGAGGGTGGCGGGCAGATGGAGGCCCAGCTGGTCCAGGAGGGAGACGACGTAGCCGGACCAGCCGATGGAGACGCAGATGCCGCCCACCGCGTATTCCAGGATCAGGTTCCAGCCGATGATCCAGGCCACGATCTCCCCCAGTGTGGCGTAGCTGTAGGTGTAGGCGCTCCCGGCCACGGGGACCAGGGAGGCGAACTCGCTGTAGCAGAGGGCGGCGAAGAGGGAGGCGGTGCCCGCCAGGACGAAGGAGAGGATGATGCCCGGCCCCGCGTTCTGCGCCGCCACCGTGCCGGTGAGGACGAAGATGCCGGTGCCGATGGCGCAGCCGACGCCCAGGAAAATAAGGTGGAGCGGCCCCAGGGCGCGCTTCAGGGGGTGCTCTCCGGAGGCTTCCGCCTGGAGGGAGGTGACGCTTTTGATCCGGAAAAGCCGCTGAACCAGGGTGCCCATCCGTCTTTATTAAAGGGGCGGGGAACCATTTACAACTCCGGAGGGCTTTGCCAACCTACGCCTCCCATGCTCACGATTCTCCGCCGCCAGTCGCCGGTTCTCATGGCGATCATCCTGGGCCTCATCAGCCTTTCCTTCCTCGTCTTCTTCCAGCTGCCCACCTTGCAGGGGCTGGGGCACAGCACGCTGGGCCGGATCGACGGCCACGGCGTCGGCGTCGACGAATTCCGCCAGGCGCAGGAGGGAGCCTACCTCCTCCTTATGTTCCAGCGGGGCGCCGACCTGCCCGGCGGCGAGGAGACGACCGCCGTCGTCGATCGGATGGCCTGGCAGCGCCTGCTCCTCCTGGCCTCCGCGGAGCGGATGCACATTGCGGTGACCGACGCGGAGCTGGGGGACTTCATCCAGAGCCTTCCCTTCCTGCGCAAGGACGGCAAATACGATCCCGCCGCCTACGACGCCTTCGCCAAGGGCTTGGCCGCCAGCCGGGGCATCACTGAGGACCGCTTCCAGGAAATCCTCCGGGAGAACCTCCTCATCGACAAGGTGATCCAGTCCGTCTCCGCGCCCGCCGCCCTGACGCCGGGCGAGGTGGACCGGCTGGTCTCCTCCCGCCTGGGCGCGGCCCACGCCGTCGCCGTCCGCTTCCGCGCCGCCGACTTCGCCGGGCAGGTCTCCGTCACCCTGGCCGACGCCGACCGCGAAGCGCAGGATCATGAGGCCAATCCCGCCTACCGCACGCTGGAGCGGCGCGTCGTGGCGGTGGCGCCCTTCCTCCTTACTCCGGCGGAGGAGCGCCTTTCCGGCAAGGAGAAGGATGCGGCCAAGCGGCAGCTGGGCGCCCGCGCGTCGGAATTCTCCGTCGCCGCCCTCGACAAGGCCAAGGGCGATCCGGCGGCCTTCCGCGCCCTGGCCGCCGCGCAAAAGCTTTCCGTGACGGCGACGCAGCCCTTCGCCCGCTCCGAGGCGCCCGCCGGGTTCCCGCCCAGCCTCTCCTTCAACCGCGCCGCCTTCGACCTGACCGCCGACGTGCCGGTGAGCGACGCCGTGGAGACCGACCACGGCTACTACGTCCTTCAGCTCGTCCGCCTGGAGCCGAGCGTGCCGCTGCCGCCGGAGAAGAGCCGCCTGATCGCGGAGAAGGCCCTGCGCGAGCGCCGCGCGCTGGAGCTGGCCCAGGCCCGCGGCCAGGCCCTTTCCGCCGCCCTGCGGGCCAATTTGGCCGCCGGCCAGCCCTGGTCCACCGCGCTGGAGAAGGCGGAGAAGAGCCTGAGCCCCGGCCCCCGGCCCGCCGTGGAGGCGCTGCCCGCCTTCGTCCCCGTGGAGGCCGCCCGCAAGAGCGGCGACTTCGCCTTCCTCAACGCCCTGACCGTCTCCCTTTCCATGGCCCCCGGCCAGGTCAGCCCCTGGGTGCCGACGCCGGAGGGGGGCTTCCTCCTCTTCCTGGAAAAGCGGGACCCGGCCGCCTCCGCCCTGGCCGTCTCCCTGCGCCCGCAGATGGAGCGCCGCGCTCTGGAGGATAAGCGGGAGGCCCTCTTTTCCGATTGGTTCGGCGCCCGCGCCCGCCAGCCCGGCTGCAAGACGCCCGACTTTCTCACCCGCCGCTCGGCCCAGTAGTCAGGGGCTGGGTGCCCCAAGAAAAAAGGCCGCGCCCCTTTCGGGACGCGGCCTTTTCCGCTTTGCGGGCGGGAAGCCTTACTCGGCCTGGGGAGCCTGGGGCTCCTCGGGCTGCTGCGGCTCGGGCTCGACGGCGGGGGTTTCCCGGCGCTCGCTCTTGGCGCCGCTGACGACGATCTGGCGGCCCATGAACTCGGAGCGGTGGATCGCCACCACGGCCTTCTTGGCCGTCTCGATGTCGGCCATCTCGACGAAGCCGAAGCCCTTCGAGCGGTTCGTGCGGCGGTCGCGGACCAGCTCCACGTTCTTCACCGTGCCGCTCTTCCCGAAGAGGTCGAAGAGGTCGCTCTCCGCCGTGTCATAGGAGAGGTTGCCGATGTAGAGGCGGGGGTTGGTCACCGCGTCCGGGTTGGCGGCTTCCAGCTCCGGCTTGGGGGCGTGCTGGCGGGCCGGGCGCTCGGCGCGTTCCGCCCGCTGGCCGTTGCGCTGCTCTTCGGCGCGCCGGACGGTCGGGTGGGTGGAGCGCTCGCCGCTGGGGCGCTGTTCGCCCTGGCTTTGGCTCTGCTTCTTTCCTTTGCCGAGGCCGAAGAACCCTTTGATCTTGTCAAAGAGGCCGCCGGAGGGGCGGGCCTGGCCGTTGTGGGTCTCTTCGCGGTTGCTGCGTTCGCCACGGCGCTCGCCGCTACGGGGGCGGCCGCCATTGGACCGACCGCCACGGCGGCGCGGACGGCGCGAACCGGAGCGGGGGGAGTAGTCTGAGTTCATTTTCTTTGGGCGTTAACGGAGGGAGGCCTTTTTCGGGAACAGGGCCCCTTCATGGAGGGAGGGGGGCCTGGTGTCTCGGTTCGGATCCCGGCGGCCGGGCCCCTAGGGGAGCGGGCGGCGGCGGGCGCTCTTTTTCAAAGCGCGTGGGTTCGGTTCAGAATCGCCCCCAAGACGGTAAAATTGGGGGCGAGGGTGCCGGGGATCGTGGCCAGAGAAGCCTTCATCAGTTAACGGATATTGATAATTAGCGCAAAGTCCGCGCCCGGCAAGTACTTAGTACGTTTTTCGGAGCCGTTTAAACGGCGTCCGGAACGTCCATCTGAAAACGGGGAATGCGGGCCAGGACCGGCTCTCCCTGTTCGTTGACGCCCAGGTAGGCCCCCTCGGCGCTGCTGCTGGCGGTGACCAGGTGATAGCTGTGATAGTGGAACCGCTCCCCGGGCTCCAGCTTGGGGAAAGCCCCCACGACGCCGTCCCCCTCGTAGGCGGAGATCCGCCCCTCCCCGTCCTGCAGGACCCACTTGCGCGCCTTGATCGTCACCGTCTCGGCCGTGTCGTTGTGGATCGTGATATGGTAGGTGAAGGCGAAGGAGCCCTCCGGCGTGCCGGGCAAATGGCCCATGGGGCTGCGCTCAAGCTTGTCGAGCGTGACCCGCAGGTCGGCGAGTTCCCGGATTGCCGTCATCACGCGGCGGATTATAAATCTCTTATCCTAAAATGATCAAGACCCGCACGCTCCCCCCCGCCGCCCTCACTATCGCCGGTTCCGACTCCAGCGGAGGGGCGGGAATCCAAGCCGACCTGAAAACCTTTGCCGCCTGCGGGGTCTACGGAGCCACCGCCATCACCTGCGCCGTGGCGGAGCACGCGGGGCGCGTGGCCTCCATCGCCCCCCTGCCGCCGGAGCGCGTGGCGGAGCAGGCCCAGCTGGCCGCCGAAGGGCTGCCCCTGCGCGCCGTGAAGACCGGCATGCTCTATTCCCGCGCCATCATCGAGGCGGTGGCCGGGACCCTGGAAATCTACCTTTCCTCCAAGCCCCTGGTCGTCGATCCCGTCATGGTTTCCAGCAGCGGCACCGCTCTTTTGGAGCCGGACGCGGTGGCCGCGCTGGAGGCGGCCATTCTGCCCCGCGCCGCCCTGGTGACCCCCAACCGGAAGGAAGCGGAGCGGCTGTTGGGCACGGAAATCGCCGATGCCGACGCGCTGCGGGAGGCCGCGGAGCGCCTGGCGGAGAAATACGGCGTCCCCTTCCTGGTGAAGGGGGGGCACTTTCAGGGGGAGGAGGCGGTCGACGTCCTCTGCGCGGGCGGGGAGATCACCCTCTTTTCCCAGCCCCGCGTGCCGGGTCGGGATCCGCACGGGACCGGCTGCACCCTCTCCGCCGCGATCGCGGCGCAGCTGGCGTTGGGGATGGAGTTAAAGGAGGCGGTGGCGGAGGCCAAGCGCTACGTCACCCGCGCCATCGCCGGGGGATTCCGGCACGGCGGGCACGACCTGCTCGACCACTTTGCCTGAGCCGGGCGGCTAGACCTTCAGCAGCTCGGCTTCCTTGGCGGAGAAGGCCTTTTCGATCTCCTCGCCGTATTGGTCGGTGAGCTTCTGGACTTCTTTTTCGCCGGACTTCAGGTCGTCCTCGGTCAGCTTGCCGTCCTTCTGGAGCTTCTTCAGCTCGTCCAGGGCGTGGCGGCGGACGCCGCGCAGGGCGACGCGGCCTTCTTCCGCCATCTTGCCGATCGACTTCACCAGGTCCTGGCGGCGCTCCTCTGAAAGGGGCGGGATGGGGAGGCGGATGACCTTCCCGTCGACCAGCGGCATGATGCCGAGCTTCGATTCCTCGATGGCTTGGCGGATGGCGTCGACCGTGCCGGCGTCCCAGGGCTGGATGAGGACCAGGCGGGCGTCGGGCGTGGTGACGGCGGCGACTTCCTTCAGCTTCATGTGGGAGCCGTAGGCGTTGACGGTCAGGTTGTTGACCAGGTCGGGGGAGGCCTTGCCGGTGCGGACGCCGTTGAACTCGGTCTTCACGAATTCGATGGCCTTCGTCATCTTTTCCTCCGCATCGAGCAGCACGTCGTCAAAAGTCATGGGCCGTTCTTAGCCCACGGCGCGCGGGGAGGAAAGGAGGAATCTCCGCCTGGCCCTTGAAGGCCTTACGCGGAGAAGGAGGTGCCGCAGCCGCAGGTGGCTTTGGCGTTCGGGTTCTGGATGCGGAACCCGGCGCCGCTCAGGCCGCCTTGATAGTCGATGGTGGAGCCTTCCAGCCACAGGAGGCTCTTTTCGTCGACGAAGAGCTTGGTGCCGTGCTGGTCGAATTCCTTGTCGCCGGGCTCCTTGGAGGCCAGGGCCATCTCATACTGCATGCCGGAGCAGCCGCCGCCGGTGACGAAGAGGCGGAGGCCTTTGGCGGCGTCGGCGCCGACGCGTTCCCGGATCTGGGCGGCGGCGGCTTCGGTGAGGAGGACTTCAGGCGCGGACATGGAGTTACGTTACCTCAAAAGGTTCGGTTAAGCGAGCACCTGCTCGACGGCTTCGGTGAGGGCCTTGCGGGCGACGCCCAGGTGGCCGACGAGTTGGAAGAAGGGCTTGGCTTCCCCGGGGTGGCGGGCCAGGTAGGCCAGGAGGCGCAGGACGCGGGGTTTTTGCGTTTCCAGGTCGAAGGAGGCGGCCAGGGCGCCGCTGGGGAGGACTTCGGCGGCTTCGTCGGAGATGACGCGGAAGGGGAGGAGGGGGACGTTGTGGGCGGCGCAGACGCCGGCGACGACGGCCGTTTCCATGTCGACGACCTGGTAGCCCTGGTCGACGAGGGCCTGGCGTTCCTGCGGGGTGCAGACGACTTCGGCGGAGCTGTAGAGTTTGGCCGGGGTGGCCTGGGGGAGTTTGGAGGCCCAGTCGGAGACCTGGGGGGAGAGGTAGTTGGTGGCGATGTGGACGGAGGGGCGCCGCAGTTCGGGGGAGAGGGCGCCGCCGTAGCCGGGGAGGATGAGGAGGCGCAGGCTCATTTCGTCCAAAAGGATGCCGGCGCGCCGGACGGCGGTTTCCGCTCCCATGCCCAGGATGGCGGTGAGGATGGGGACGCCGCCGAGGGTGCCGGTGCGGCAGGGGACTTCTCCCAGGCGGAATTTTTCCACGCGCTTCATGCGGGCGTGGACGCCGGCGGCCTCGTGTTCCAGGGCGAAGGCGACGCCGATCATGCCGCCTCGGTTTCCAGGTTGAGGTCGCGCTGGCGGCGGTATTCGGCCAGGGAGAGGGCGGAGGCGGCCCATGCCTCGGCTTTCTTGATCTGTTCGCCGCGCAGTTTTTTGTAGGTGGCCAGGGCTAGGAGGGGCCAGTTGTTCCGGTACATGTCGTAGCGGAGGTAGAAGACGCGGGGGAAGCCGGTGCCGGTGATGAGTTCTTCCTTCCACTCGCCGTTGGGCTGCTGGGTGGAGGCCAGGTATTCCAAGCCGCGCTTGATGCTGGCGCGGTTGGCGTCGCCGCAGGCGAGGATGGCCATGAGGGCCCAGGCGGTCTGGGAGGCGGTGCTGGGGCCTTGGCCTTTGAGGTGGGGGTCGTCGTAGGAGGCGGGGGTTTCGCCCCAGCCGCCGTCGGGGTTCTGGCAGGATTCCATCCAGTCCCGGCCGCGCAGGATCCAGTCCTGGTTCATGTCCTCGCCGATGGCGTGGAGGCCGCGCAGGACGAGCCAGGTGCCGTAGATGTAGTTGACGCCCCAGCGGCCGTACCAGGAGCCGTCCCCGTCCTGGGTGTTGCGGACGAATTCGATGGCGCGGCGGATGAATTTCTCGCTGCGCTTCAGGCCCAGGCGGCCGAAGAGTTCCAGGCCGCGGCAGGTGATGTCGCTGCACGGGGGGTCGAGGATGGCGTTGTGGTCGGAGAAGGGGACGTCTTCCAGCCAGCGCTTGGTGACGTCTTTGTCGAAGGAGGCCCAGCCGCCGCTCTTGCACTGGAAGCTGATGGCCCAGCGCAGGGCGCGGTCGATGACCTTTTTCTTGGCGGCTTCGTCTTCCGTCTCGATGTGGCTGAGGGCCAGGAGGACTTTGAAGGTGTCGTCGACGTCGGGGTAGTAGACGTTGTTGTATTCGAAGGCCCAGCCGCTGTTTTCCGGGTGGGGGTTTTTCACGGCCCAGTCGCCGCGGTGGCGGACTTCGCGGGCCAGGAGCCATTGGGCGGCTTTGCGCAGCTCGGGGGCGTCGGCGGGGATGCCGGACTCGGCCAGGGCGACGGCGGTGATCGCCGTGTCCCAGACGGGGGAGAAGCAGGGCTCGATGCGGAAGTCGTTCTTCTCCTTGTCGCTGACGTGGAGGCGGTCGAACTCGTGCTTGACCCGCTTGATGAGGGAGTTTTCGTCGGTGTAGCCCATGGCCTTCAGGGCGATGATGGTGTACATCATGGCCGGGTAGATGGCGGCCAGGCCGTCGGAGCCTTCCTGGTTGCGGGCGAGGAGCCATGCCTCCGCTTTCTTGAGGGCGGCGTTGCGGAAGGGGCGCCAGGGCAGGGAGTCGACGAATTTTAGGAAGACGTCCCAGGCCAGGAAGAAGTTCTGCCAGGAGACGACTTTCTTGCTCCAGGGCAGGCGGAAGTTGCGGTGTTCCGTGCCGTAAGGGAAGAGCTCGTGGAGCTGCTTGTCTTCCGGCAGGTGGCGCGTGGGCTTGTAATGGTTGATGAGGGAGAGGGGGACGACCATGGCCCGGCTCCAGGAGGACATCTCGTAGATGTTGAAGTAGAGCCAGTTGGGCAGGAGGATGATCTCCGCGGGGATGATCGGCAGGTGGTGCCAGGGGAAGAGGCCCAGGATGGCCAGGTTCAGCTTGGTGTAGGTGTTGCAGGCGGGGATGCCGCCCAGGCGGAGGATGACGTTGCGGGCGCGCTCCATTTCCGGCTCGTCCGGGGTGAACCCGGAGAGTTTGAGGGCCAGGTAGCCGACGACGGTGGCGTTTACTTCCGCCGGGCCGCCGGGGTAGATATTCCAGCCGCCGTCCGGGAGCCGGTCTTTCAGGATGTGGCGGACGCACTTGGCCTGTTTCTCGTAGTCGACCTCCCCCATCCAGTGCATGTAGAGGATGTAGTTGGCCGTCAGGGTGATATCGACGACTAGTTCCCCCCGCCAGTGGCCGTCTTCTTTCTGGAGGCCCAGGAGGTGTTTTTGGGATTGGGCGATGGCGTGCAGGACCTTCTGGTCGAGGTCGGTCTGCTGTTCCTGCGTCAGGGTGATTTTGGTCTGCTCCTGCAGAGCGGTGGCCGGCGATCGAGACATCGGGTCATGGTAGAATCCCGCATCCGCTTGGCAAGCGTCCGCCTATTTCACGGAAAGGATGCGGATCTCGTAGACCAGGGTGCTTTCCGGGGGGATGAGGCCTTCCACGCCGTCTTTCCCGTAGGCCAGGATGGGCGGAACGGTGACGATCCGCCGCCCGCCTTCCCGCATCCCGGCGATCCCCAATGTCCACCCGGGCAGCAGGCGGCTGACTCCCTGGACAAAGCGGAAGGGCTCTTTGGCGTGGGCGCGGTCGAAGGATTTCCCGTCGGGATAGCGGCCGATGTAGGTGGCCTCAACTAGTTTTCCATCAGATACTTCTGATCCGTCGCCGGCCAGGATATCCTCCCGGATCAGGCCTGTGTCCGAAAGGGGCGGACGGGCCAGGACGGAGGGCTCGGCGGCCCGCAGGGAGAGGGGAAAGGCTAAAAGGAAGGCCAGGAAGGTGTACTTGACCTTTCGGTCGAAGTCCCTACGTTCTCCCAAATGCCCAGGGAACATATCATCCTAGAATGCACCGAGGCGAAAGCTGAAGGCAAGCCCGCCTCCCGCTATTGTTCGACGAAGAACAAGAAGCTGACGCAGGAGAAGATCGAGCTCAAGAAGTATAACCGCTTCCTGGGCCGCCACACCCTGCACCGGGAGCGGAAGTAGCCCCTTTCCCTCGACTGCTACGAAAAAACCCGGCCTGGTTTTCCAGGCCGGGTTTTTTTACGTCTTTTTCCGGGGGCCGGTTAGTGTCCGGCGGCGGTGCGGGCCTGGGCGTAAAGCTCGCCCACGGCGGTCCAGTTCACCACGTTCCAGATGCCCTTGAGGTAATCGGCGCGGCGGTTCTGGTATTTCAGGTAGTAGGCGTGTTCCCACACGTCGATGCCGAAGAGGGGGACGGCGCTTTCCATGTAGGGGCTGTCTTGGTTGGGGAGGGAGAAGACTTCCAGCTGGGAGCCTTTCAACGCCAGCCACGACCAGCCGCTGCCGAAGCGGCCCAGGCCGGCGGTTTCCATCTTTTCCTTGAAGGCGTCGAAGCTGCCGAAGGTGCTGCGGATCTCCTCGCCGATCTTGCCCGTCGGCTCGCCGCCCGCCTTGGGGGCCAGGGTTTTCCAGAAAATGCTGTGGTTGGAGTGGCCGCCGCCGTTGTTGCGGACGGCGGTGCGGATCTCGGCGGGGAGGGAATCCAGGTTGCCCAGGAGCCACTCCAAGGGGCGGTTTTCCAGGTCGCCGCGGCCCGCCAGGGCCTTGTTCAAGTTGGTGACGTAAGTCCCGTGGTGCTTGTCGTGATGGATTTCCATCGTCTGCGCGTCGATGTGGGGTTCGAGCGCTTCTTTCGGGTAAGGCAGGGGAGGTAGTTCGAAGGCCATAGTAAGAGGTGTAGGAACATACCATTTCCATGGAGCGCTGCAAGGTTGCACCCGTTGCCGTTTAGGAGCATCTTCGCTCCCAATGAGTTCCTCTTCCCCCCTGCGCCCGGAGACCGACGTGGTGACGCGGGGTTTCGACCCGAAGCTCTCCGTCGGCTCGGCCCGGCCCGCGGTCTTCCGCAGCTCCACCTACGTCTTTTCCAGCCCGGAGGCGGCGGAGCGGGCTTTTGCCGTCCAAGGGGGGCGCGTCCAGCCGGAGCCGGGGGAGAACCTCGACCTTATTTATTCCCGCTTCAACCATCCCAACGCGCAGATCCTGGAGGAGCGGGTCATCTCCCTGGAGCCGGAGGCGCGGGCGGCGGCGGTCTTCAATTCCGGCATGTCGGCGATCGTGACGGCGCTCCTGGCCGTCGTGCAGCCGGGGGGCCACATTCTCTACACCGTCCCCCTCTACGGGGCGACGCAGACGCTGCTGAGCGGCTTCCTGGCCCCCTTTGGCGTGGGGAGCACGGCGGTGGAGGCGGGCCGGACGGAGGAGCTGGCGCGGGCGATCGCGGAGACGCCCCGGCTGAAGGTCGTCCTCATCGAGACCCCGGCCAACCCGACCCTGGTCATGACCGACATCGCCGCGGCGGCGCGCGCGGCGGCGGCCCGGGAGGACCGCCCCCTCGTCATGGTGGACAACACCTTCCTGGGCCCGACTTTCCAGCATCCGCTGGCGCTGGGGGCCGACCTGGCGCTCTATTCGGCGACGAAGTACCTGGGCGGCTTCAGCGACCTGATCGGCGGCGTGGCGTTGGCGAAGGACCCGGCCCTCATGGCGAAGATCCGGTCCAAGCGGAGCCTCTTCGGCACGATTCTGCAGCCGGACGAGTGCTGGATTTTGGAAACCCGGCTGCCGACGGTTTCCCTGCGCATGCAGCGGCAGGCGGAGAACGCGGAGAAGATCGCGCGGGCGCTCCACGGCCACGCGAAGATCGCGCGCGTCTACTACCCCCTTTATTTCGACGAGGCGGAGCAGAAGCGGATCGCCGCCGCGCAGTGCGGCCATCCGGGCGGCGTCTTCTCCATCGACCTGAAGGGGGGAAAGCGGGCGGCGTTCGACTTCCTGCGCGCGCTCAAATTGGCGCGCAACGCCGTCTCTCTGGGCGGCGTGGAGACGCTGGCCTGCCACCCGCGCAGCACGACGCACTCCGCCTGGAAGGCGGAAGACCTGGACCGGGGCGGCGTGACGGAGGGGCTGGTCCGGATCTCCCTGGGGATCGAGGACTGGGAGGACCTGCTGGCCGATTTCGAGGCGGCGCTGGCGCAGGCCTAGTGCTTTTCCTGCCCGTCGCGGCGGAAGGGCAGCACGTCCCCGCGATGGCTGCAGCGCTGGAATCCGGCGTGCGGGGCGTGGCGGCGCGGGGGCGGCGTGACCGCCTCCTCGCTCCCGTCCCGGCGGAGAAGGAGGAAGACCTGCGCGGGCTGGGGCGCGGGCTCGTTTTCCCCGCCCGCGTGGCTGGGGCCGTATTCTTCGCTCAGGAGATGGAGGCCGGGAGGGACGGTGGCGTCGGCCAGGCGGCAGTCGACGATCTCGGTCCGCTCGGTGCCGAAGTCGTGGTCCCCTTTGATGCGGGAGCCGTCCTTGATCGTGGAGATGCCGATGGCGACGCGGCCGGAGATGTGGGTGCCGCCGGAGATTTCCGAGTCGATGATCTCGGCGCGCTCGTTCTCATCCTGGCGGGCGGCCAGGGCGGCCAGCCACCAGACGCGGGTGTCCGGGCCGGTGATGAGGGTTTCCGCGCCGCTGATGGTCACGGGGCCGGCGATTTCCACGCCGTCCCGCAGGACGGCTCCGTCCGCGATCCGCGCGCCGTTTTCGACGACGACGTCCGGGCCGATGACGGCGCGGCGGCCGATTTCGGTCCCCTCTCCGCGCACGATGGAGGAGGGGTCAATATGGGCGGTGGGATCGACGGCGGCGCCTTCCCCGTACCAGCCGCGGGTGCCGTCGGCGTTGGCGTGTTCCCGCCACTGGGCGGGGGCGAGGGATTCGCCGCAGGCGGCTTCGAGTTCCCGGAAGGTCATGTCTTTTCCTGGCCGGGGGTTTCGGGGTGGGCGGTGGGGCGGTGGCTGCACCGGCGGAAGCCGGTATGGGAAAGGTGGGGGCGCGCGCGGCGGCGCGGGACGAAGGACGGGGCGGCCTCTTCTTCCTCGCCATTCTGGGCGTAGCCGCCTTCCTCAAAGCCTTCCTCCCCTTCCGCTCCCGGGCGCTGGGCCAGGATGAGGACGGTGGGACGGGGCGCGGGCGGCTTGGGAGAGTTGTCGAGGACGGCGTCCTTCGTCTGCTGGCCGACGGGGGCGACGGCCTGGTTTAGATGGGACTCGATGACCTGGGTGCCGAAACCGGAGGCGGTGGAGGCCACGAGGTCGGAATTGATCACGGTGGCCCCCTCGCCGGCGGTGGAGCCCTGGGTCAGGTTGGCCCCGTAGAGGCGGGTGGCGGTGCCTTCCCCGTGCGGGCCGGAAATGGTGGAGCCGTCCTGGGCGAGGACTTCGGTCAAAAGGACGCGGCCGGAGATGTGGGCGCTGTCCCGGGCGGTGACGTTTGTGAGCTTGGCGGTGTCGGCGTCTTCCGCGCGTAATTCCGGCGCCGCGTTCCACCAGACTTTCACGTCGGGGCCGACCAGCTCGGTCTTCCGGCCGGTGATGTAGAAGGGGCCGCTGACTTGGGCGCCTTCGGAAAGGACGGGGCCGTGCTCGATCCGGGCGCGGTCCTCGACGAGGACGCCGGGGCCGAGGATGACGAAGCGGCCGATGGTGGTGCCCGGTCCGCGGACGACGGCGGTGAGGTCGATTTCCGCCGTGGGGTCGACGGTGACGCCCTGGCCTTTTTCAAACCAGCCGCCGGGCTGGCCGTCCTCATGGACGAATTGTTTCCAGTCCTTCCGGACGAGGGGTTCGCCCAGGGCGGCTTCGAGTTCTTTAAAGGTCATGGCGGTACCAGTAATTCGGCTATTGAAGGGCGGCGCGGGCAAAGAAAAGGCCCGCGCGGCGGGTGCCGGGCGGGCCTTTTTGAAGGGTGACGAGGCCTTAGCGGATGGCGGCGTTGCCCGGGTGGCGGCGGCGCTTGAGCTTGAGCTGGGCCAGGGAGCGGGCGATGGAGGCCTCGGTGGCTTCCAGTTCCTCGCCGACCAGGGAGCGGTTGCGGAGGGCTTCCTCGGCGCGCTGGAGGGCCTCGGCGACGAGCTTTTCGTCGATGTCGGCCTCCCGGACGGCCAGGTCGGTCAGGATGGAGACTTCCGTGCCGGTCACTTCCGCGAACCCGTGGCCGACGGCCAGGGTGTGGGAGACGCCCTTTTCCACGTAGGCCAGCTCGCCGGGGGCCAGCTGGGTGAGGAGGGGGGCGTGCTGGGGCAGGATGCCCAGGTCCCCTTCCACGCCGGGGAGGAGGACGCTCTCCACGTCGCCCGCGAAGACGCGGGTTTCCGGGGTCACGATTTCCAGGCGGAGGGTGGCCATATCCAGATGGAGGGAAGGGACGGGATCCGGGGCTTAGGCCCGGATCGCGTCGATCTTGCCCTTCATGTAGAAGTTGCTCTCCGGCACGTCGTCGTGCTTGCCCTCGAGGATCTCCTTGAAGCCGCGGACGGTCTCGGAGATGGGCACGTACTCGCCCTTGGTGCCGGTGAAGATTTCGGCCACGTGGAACGGCTGGGAGAGGAAGCGCTGGATCTTGCGCGCGCGGTAGACCAGGAGCTTGTCCTCGGCGGAAAGCTCGTCCATGCCCAGGATGGCGATGATGTCCTGCAGTTCCTTGTAGCGCTGAAGGATCTTCTGCACGCCGCGGGCGACCGCGTAGTGTTCCTCGCCGACGATGTCGGGGGAGAGCGCCTTGGAGGTGGAGGCCAGCGGGTCGACGGCCGGGTAGATGCCCAGCTCGGCGATGGAGCGCTCCAGCACGATGGTGGAGTCCAGGTGGGCGAAGGTGTTGGCCGGCGCGGGGTCGGTCAAGTCGTCCGCCGGCACGTAGACCGCCTGGAAGGAGGTGATGGAGCCGTTCTTCGTGGAGGTGATGCGCTCCTGCAGGTCGCCCATCTCGGACGCCAGGGTGGGCTGGTAGCCGACGGCGCTGGGGGTGCGGCCCAGCAGCGCGGAGACTTCCGCGCCCGCCTGGGAGAAGCGGAAGATGTTGTCGACGAAGAGGAGGACGTCCTGGTTTTTTTCGTCGCGGAAGTATTCCGCCATGGCCAGGCCGGAGAGGGCGACGCGGAGGCGGGCGCCCGGCGGCTCGTTCATCTGGCCGTAGACCAGGGCGACCTTCGATTCCTCGATCTTGTCGAGGTTGATGACCTTTGACTCGGCCATTTCATGATAAAGATCGTTGCCCTCGCGGGTGCGCTCGCCGACGCCGGCGAAGACGGAGTAGCCGCCGTGCCCCTTGGCGATGTTGTTGATCAGCTCCATGATGACGACGGTCTTGCCGACGCCCGCGCCGCCGAAGGCGCCGACTTTGCCGCCCTTGGTGAAGGGGCAGATGAGGTCGATGACCTTGATGCCCGTTTCCAGGATGGAGGCGCTGGTGTTCTGGTCGACCAGCTTGGGGGCGGCGCGGTGGATGGGGTAGCGTTTGGTGGCCTGGATGGGGCCGCGCTCATCAATGGGATCACCTAAAACGTTGAAGATGCGGCCCAGGATCCCCTCGCCCACGGGGACGCTGATGGGGGCGCCGGTGGCGGTCACTTCCATGCCGCGCTTGAGGCCTTCCGTGGAGGACATGGCGATGGCGCGGACCCAGCCTTCGCCGATGTGCTGCTGCACTTCGAAGACGAGCTTGCCCTCGGGGCCGTGCTGGATTTCGAGCGCTTCGTAGATGCCGGGGATTTGGCTGTCGCTGAATTCGACGTCGACCACCGGGCCGATGATCTGGACGATTTTACCTTTGTTCATGAAGTGGAGGGGGCTGTGTGTTGGAAAGGGGTTAACTGATGGCGAGCTGGGCGGTGGTGATTTCCAGCAGCTCGGTGGTGATGGCGGCCTGGCGGGCCTTGTTGTATTCCAGGGTCAGGTCCTTTACCAGGGTCTTGGCGTTTTCCGTGGCGTTTTTCATGGCGACCATGCGGGCGCTGTGCTCGGAAGCGCGGGCGTCCAGCAGATACTGGTAGACCTGGAAGTGGACGACGAAGGGCAGGAACCCGTGGAGGAGGTCTTCCGCCGGGGGCTCGCACAGGTAGACGGCGTGCTCGCCGGAGACGGGGGCCGGTTCGGCCTCAGGGAGGCGGCCGATGGGCAGGAGCGGCGCGATGACGGGCTTCTGCGTCAGGGCGTTGACGAAGTGGTTGTAGGCGACGTCGACGGCGTCGATCTCCCCGGCCAGGTAGCGGTCGATGAGGAATTGGGCGACGGCCTTGGTCTCCGCGAAGGCGAAGTTGTCTTTGACCTCGAAGTCGGCCAGGAGGTTGGCCTTGCCCTGCCCGCCGGAGTGCTTCAGGCGGGGGACGAGCTGGCGCCCCTTGCGGCCGATGGTGACGTAGACGTTCTCCGCCTTGTCGTGGTGGATGACTTCGCGGAAGAGGTTTGTGTTGAGGGAGCCGCAGAGGCCGCGGTCGGTGGAGAGGAGGAGGACGGCGCGCTTCTTGACCGGGCGGGGGGTTAGCAGGGGGTGGGAAACCCCGATGACCTGCTCGCTCAGGTGGGAGGCGACGCGCTCCAGCCGCTCGGCGTAGGGGCGGCCGGCCAAGGCGCGCGTCTGGGACCGCCGCATCTTGGTGGCGGCGACCATCTGCATCGCCTTGGTGATCTGGGCGGTGTTCTTGACCGACTTGATGCGCCGGCGGATGTCGCGGGTGTTGGCCATGGGGCGGGGTTAGACCGGGAGGGGATTGGGCTTGAGGTCAGGCTTTGACGCTCTCCGCCCAGGCGGAGACGGCTTCCTTCAGCTGGGCGGCGGTGGCGTCGTCGATGGCGGCCTTGTCGCGGATGGCGGCCAGGAGGGTCTCGTGGCGCAGCTTGAGCTGTTCGGCGAGCTTGTTCTGGGCGTCCTTCACCTTGTCGACGGGGACGGCGTCGAAGTAGTTGTTCTGCACGGCCCAGAGGATGGCCACCTGCACCTCGACGGGGTAGGGGCTGTAGGCGGGCTGCTTGAAGATTTC
This sequence comes from Verrucomicrobium sp., assembly GCA_028283855.1. Classification (NCBI taxonomy): domain Bacteria; kingdom Pseudomonadati; phylum Verrucomicrobiota; class Verrucomicrobiia; order Verrucomicrobiales; family Verrucomicrobiaceae; genus Verrucomicrobium; species Verrucomicrobium sp. Next base: position 824,635 of record JAPWJX010000003.1, read on the forward strand.
GACGATGCGGGCGCCGCGGTCGAGTTTGGCCTTGGTGGCGGCGTCCAGGTCGCTGCCGAACTGGGCGAAGGCGGCCAGCTCGCGGAACTGGGCCAGGTCGAGCTTGAGCTTGCCGGCGACCTGCTTGATGGCCTTGATCTGCGCGGCGGAACCGACGCGGGAGACGGAGAGGCCGACGGAGACGGCCGGGCGGATGCCTTGGTAGAAGAGGTCGGTTTCCAGGTAGATCTGGCCGTCGGTGATGGAGATGACGTTCGTCGGGATGTAGGCGGAGACGTCGCCGGCCTGCGTCTCGATGATGGGCAGGGCGGTGAGGGAGCCGTCGCCGGCTTTCTCGGAGAGGCGCGCGGAGCGCTCCAGGAGGCGGGAGTGGAGGTAGAAGACGTCGCCCGGGTAGGCTTCGCGGCCGGAGGGGCGCTTCAGGACCAGGGAGACCTGGCGGTAGGCCACGGCGTGCTTGGAGAGGTCGTCGAAGACGATGAGGGCGTCCATCCCGTTATCCATGAACCATTCGCCCATGGCGGCGCCGGCGAAGGGGGCCAGATACTGGTTGGTGGCGCTTTCCGAGGCGGAGGCGGAGACGATGATGGTGTATTTCAGCGCGTCGGCCTTGGTGAGGGCCTCGATGACGCGGGCGATGTTGGAGTTTTTCTGGCCGACGCCGACGTAGATGGAGTAGATGGGGCGGAAGCCGGGCTTGCCCTCCTGGGCGCGGTTGATCTGCGCCTGGTTGATCATCGTGTCGATGGCGATGGTGGTCTTGCCGGTGGCGCGGTCGCCGATGATGAGCTCGCGCTGGCCGCGGCCGATGGGGATCATGGCGTCGATGGCCATGATGCCGGTCTGCACGGGCTGGGAGACGGAGCGGCGCTTGATGATGCCGGGGGCGATTTTTTCCACCGGGTAGGCGGCGCCGGCGGCGATGGGGCCCTTGCCGTCGATGGGCTGGCCCAGGGAGTCGACGACGCGGCCGAGGAGTTCCTTGCCCACGGGGACCTGGAGGAGCTTGCCGGTGGCGCGGACTTCGTCGCCCGCGCGGATGCCGCTGAAGTCGCCCAGGACGATGGCGCCGACTTCGGTCTCTTCCATGTTGAGCACGACGGCGTATTGGGCGCCGTCCTCGTTGCGCTTGGCGCCGGTGAATTCGATCAGCTCGTTCATGGCCACGTTGCCGAGGCCTTCGATCTTGAGCACGCCGTCCATCACTTCCCGGATGGTGCCGACGGAGCCTTGGGGCCACGTCGGTCTTCAGGCCGGCGATCTGCGCTTCGATGTCTTGGAGGAGGGAGCTCATAGGGAGGAGTAGGGTTCGGTTAGATTAAAAGGGGTTTAGGAAAGGGTGAGGGCGCGGAGGCGCTGGCGGACGGAGCCGTCCCACAGCTGGCTGCCCACGCGGAGGCGGACGCCGCCCAGGAGGGTGGGATCGACCTTGTATTCGACGGCCAGGGGGGCGCCGAAGCGCTCTTCCAGGCCTTTGAGGAGGGAGGCGCCTTTGTCCGGCAGCTCGACGGCGGACTCGACGGTGTGGGTGCGCTGGGCGACTTCGATCTCCGCCAGTTTCTTGAGCCGGTGGAGGATGGCCAGGTAGCCGCGGGGCTTTTCTTCCGCGACCTTGCCGATGACGGCGCGCAGGAGGGCCTCGGAGAGCCGCCCGTTCTCCAGGCAGGAGCGGTAGAGCTTGCGGGCCTCGCGGCGGGCTTCGCGGTCGATGCGCATGGGAAGGTCGGGGTGGGGGTCTTTAGTTCCGGGACGTGGCGGCCAGGGTCTCGTCCTGGATGCGCTTCTGGTCGTCGGCGGTGAGGACTTTGCCGGTGGCGCGGCCGGTGGCGTCGACGACCAGGCGCAGGACTTCGCCGCGCAGCTCGCGCAGCATGCGCTCGCGCTCCTGCTCGGTGGCGGCGCGGGCGGCGGCCAGGCTCGCCTCGATTTGGCGGGCGGTTTCCTGCTGCTGTTTCTGGGACTGGAGGTCGGCGATCTGCTTGGCCTCGGCGACGATGGCGTTGGCTTTCTCGTTGGCTTCGGCCAGCAGGGCGGCGCGCTGGGTCTGGGCGGCGGCCAGCTCTTCCTTCACGCGGGCGGCGTTCTCCAGGCTTTCCTTGATGGTGGCCTGGCGCTGCTCGAGGATGGCGAGGATGGGCTGGTAGGCGAAGCGCTTGAGGCAGAGCGCGACGATGACGAAGAGGAAAATCTGGGAGAGGAGGCGCGGTCCGTCGACGCCCATGCTGTAGAAGGTGCCGGCGAGGCCGCTGACGATGCCGGGCTCGGCCTGGGCCTGGGCCAGGAAGAGGGAGGTGGGGATCATGGGTGAGGAGGAGGGGAAGAAGAGGGCGGCCCAAGCCCGGATGAGCCGGGCCGCCCGGGTTCTAGTTACTCTTGGTTACTTAACGAGGAAGAGCGCGTAGAAGAAGATGGACTCGACGAGCGCGATGGAAAGGATCGCGAAGACGAGGACGGTGTTGCGGGCGCCGGGATTGCGGCCGACGGACTCGACGAACTTGGCGCCGACGAGGCCGATGCCGATGGCGACGCCGAGAAGGGCGAGGCCCGCGTGGAGGTTGCCGGTGATTTCCGAGAGGAAGGGAGCGATCATGGGTTTCTGTGTTGGATGGTTGTTTGGGGTTGGCCTTCCCGCCGCGGCTTTTACGCAGTCCGGGGAGGACAAAGGGGTTCTCTTAGTGGTGGCCGCCCTCCTCGGTGGCGTGCTCGTCGTCGTGCCGGCACATCATGGCGATGAAGACGGCGCAGAGGAGGCAGAAGACCAGCGCCTGGACGGCGCCGACCAGCAGCTCGTAGAAATAGAAGGGCAGGGGGATCAGCCAGGAGAGCCAGGGGACGACGCTCATCATGGCGTCGATCATGACCTCGCCGCCGTAGACGTTGCCGTAGAGACGGAAGGTCAGGGCGATGGGGCGGATCAGGATGGAGATGACTTCCAGCACGCCGACGGCCAGGAAGACGAGGGCCATGAGGAGGCCCACGATGCCGGCGAAGTCGCCCTTGGAGCCGAAGATGTGCTTGGCCACGCCGGCGGGGCCGTTGGTGGCGAATGCCCAGTAGGTCCAGAGGACGAAGAAGACCAGGGACATGGCCAGGGGGAGGTTCAGGTCGGCGTTGGCGCCGCGCAGGAAGGGGCGGACCATTTCCAGGTGGTACCAGTGCTCCCCCTCGCCGTAGCCGATGGTGCCGACGCCCGGCAGGAGGCCGAACCAGTTGAGCCCCAGGATGAAGACGAAGAGGGTGGCCAGGAACCAGAAGGTGCGCTTGGCCAGGGCGGCGCCCAGGATGTCGGTCAGGAAGGAAAGGAGGCTTTCGACGACCCACTCGGCCAGGTTCTGCGCGCCGGAGGGGACGGCCTTGATCTTGCGGGTGGCCAGCTGCGCGCCGATGATCAGGAGCGCGGCGACGATCCAGGCCACCAGCATCGAGTTGGTGATGACCAGGGGGCCAAGGTGGAACAGGATGGGGGCGGCCATCGGCAGGCCCCCGGCGTGCTCGGGCGCGGAGGTCGAGGCGGCGGCAACAGCGGCAAGAAACATAGGAATTCCCAATAAGGGGACGAAACCTTTAGGCGGCGGCCATGGCAATGGCAATCCCAAAACAGTCTAAAGACAGCCGGAGGCCTAACTTTCCGGGATCCAAAGGGGGCTGAGGCCCCCTTTGCGTCTGTAAAAACCGCGGCGAAGCCCGGAGAGAGCCGGAGGGGGGGGAGCGGCTACTCCGCCGTGTCCAGCTCCACCGCCTGCGGCTGTTTCGGGGCGGGGCGCCAGTCGGTCGCCAGCTGGCGTTCCTTGGCCTTCAGGGCGGCGTAGATGACGGCTTGCTCGGCATAGGTCCGCCAGGGGCCGGCGGGGACGTCGGCGTCCTCGACGAAGCGCCAGTCGGTCTCTTCCTTGTCGGAGAGGCCCAGGTAGTCGCGGACGGCGGGGGAGATGTCGAGGCCCGCGCGGGTAAAGTCCCGGGGCCGGTCGGAACCGAAGACGTAGGCGGCGTGGTCGGTCCGCAGGGGGCCGACGTCCTGCCATTGGGCGTAGGCGATGTGCCCGTCGCCGCCGCGGATCTGGACCCAGCGGCCCTTGCACTGGGAGACGTAAGGGTGGTCGTTATGCAGGACGGCCGAGTACCAGGGGACGTATTTCCGGGCCAGGTCGGGGTTGGAGACGTCGTTGAAGGGGAGGGCGACGTAGAAGGGGTTCTCCGTGGGGGCAAAGCGCTTCGGCAGGAGCCCGGCGTGGCGGTCGGGGGCGTCGGTGCCGCCGTAGGTCTTGATCCACTGGGCATCCCAGGCGCTGGAGAAATTCTGCGTGGCGGTCAGGTGGTTTGGGTCGGCGCCGATCCAGAAAACGGTGGTGACGATGTGGCGATGCCAGGGGAAGGCGGGGGCCGCCGCGTCCGGCTCGGAAACGTCGGCGCGGGCAACGCAAACTCCTGAATATAAGGCAAAAAGCGTAAAAAATACCCGCAGAAAGGCGGAAGGCGTCGGGGGGTGCGGCGTCATCGGGCGGGGTTCAAATCAGGGGGAAGCTTAATCCAGGCCACCCGGGAGTCAATTCCCGATCGCCCGGGCCGATCGGCTCGCGAATTTCTCCTTGCCAATGCGTACAAAGTCCCTACGGTCAACCTTTCCGCGCCCCGAATCGGCGTAGGAAACAAGCTTTCGATATAGGAAATGAACCGCTAAAACAAATGGCAGGATTACTGGATATGGCAAAGGTCGACGTCAAAGAGTTAATGGAAGCCGGGGTGCACTTCGGCCACCGCACGCAGCGGTGGAACCCCAAGATGAAGCCCTTCATCTTCGAGGCCCGCAACGGCATCTACGTGATCGACCTCAACCAGTCGGCCAAGCAGCTGGAAGTCGCCGCCAATTTCCTGCGCGAGCTCTCCGCCGAGGGGAAGAAAGTCCTCTTCGTCGGCTGCAAGAAGCAGGCCCAGCAGGTCGTCCAGGACCTGGCCCAGCGCAGCGGTTCCTGCTACGTCGCGGAGCGCTGGCTCGGCGGCACCCTGACCAATCTGACCACCATCCGCAAGTCGGTCGCCCGCATGCGCGCCATCGACGAGCTGGAGAAGAGCGGCGGCTTCGACAAGATGCACAAGAAGGAGCTGGCCGCCCTCAAGCGCGAGAGCGTCAAGCTCCACCGCAACCTCGACGGCCTCAAGGATCTCGACAAGCCGCCCGCGGCCCTCGTCATCGTCGACATGGTCCATGAAGGCATCGCCGTCCAGGAAGCCCGCCGTCTGAAGATTCCCATCGTCGCCATCGTCGACACCAATGCCGATCCGGAACTGGCCGACTATCCCATCGCGGGTAATGACGACGCCATCCGCTCCATCCGCGTGATGCTGGAGTCCCTCAACGACGCCATCATCGAAGGCAAGGCCCGCCGCGGCGTGACCCCCGCCGGCTCCGAGGAGAAGGACCAGGATCTGGCCCGCTCCGCGGCCCCCGCCGACGAAGTGGCCATGACCGGCGTCTCCGCCTAAGTCTGTAACCCTCTAGACCTCGGCGGGCGTCCCCAAAAAGTGGGCCGCCCGCCGTTCGTTTTCCAAACCCCCACCCCTATCTTTTCCCTATGAGCGCTGTTGAAATCGCCCCCGAACTCGTCAAGAAGCTGCGTGACCAGACCGGCGCCGGCATGATGGACTGCAAGAAGGCCCTGCTGGAAACCAAGGGCGACCTGGAAGCGGCCGAAGTCTGGCTGCGCAAGAAGGGCTCCGCCGGAGCCGCCAAGAAGGCCGGCCGCGAGGCCAAGGACGGCGTCATCGGCTCCTACATCCACGCCGGCGAGAAGGTCGGCGTCCTCATCGAGATCAATTGCGAGACCGACTTCGTCGCCCGCACCCCGGCCTTCCGCGAGCTGGTCAAGGACCTGACCCTGCAAGTCGCCGCCGCCTCCCCCCGCTACGTCAGCCGGGAAGAGGTGCCCCAGGCGGAGATCGACAAGGAAAAGGAAGTCGCCGCCGAGACCGTCAAAGGCAAGCCCGAGAACGTCGTCGAGAAAATCGTCTCCGGCAAGCTCGACAAATACTTCGCCACGGTCTGCCTCCTGGAGCAGGGCTTCATCAAGGACCCCAACGTGGTGGTCCGCGACCTGATCGCCGCCAAGATCGCGGAATTGGGTGAAAACATCGTCGTCCGCCGCTTCTCCCGCTTCCAGCTGGGCGAGAGCCTCTGAGTTAAGGGCACGGCCTGAAGCACAAAAAAACCGGCAGGACTTCGGTCTCGCCGGTTTTTTCGTGCCTGGAGCGGGAAACAACTAGTTTTAATTGTCAGAATCGCCTGGGTGGCGCAGATTCGAGGGACGACTATGTCGTCCTCCATCGACTCGGTGCTCCAGGAAAAGCGGGTTTTCCGCCCTGCCGCCCCCTTCCTCAAGAAAGCGCGCCTCTCCGGCCGCGCCGCATACGAAAAACTCTACAAGCAGTCCCTCCGCGACCCGGAGAAGTTCTGGAAAAAGCAGGCCGCTGAGCTTTCCTGGGCAAAGCCTTTCAAGAAGGTCCTCCAGTGGAAGGCGCCGCACGCCAAATGGTTCGTCGGCGGCAAGCTGAACGTCTCCTACAACTGCATCGACCGCCATATCGAGGCGGGCCGCGGCCAGCAGGCCGCCCTCATCTGGGAAGGGGAGCCGGGCGATTCCCGCACCCTCACCTACCGCCAGCTCCACCGGGAGGTCTGCTTCTTCGCCAACGTGCTGAAGAAGCACGGCGTCCGCGCGGGGGACCGCGTCGTCATCTACCTGCCCATGATCCCGGAGGCGGCCGTGGCCATGCTGGCCTGCGCCCGCATCGGCGCGGTCCACAGCGTCGTCTTCGGCGGCTTCAGCGCGGAGGCGGTGCGGGACCGCATCGCCGACTGCGGGGCCAAGATCGTCGTCACCGCCGACGGCGGCTACCGGCGCGGCGCGGCCGTCGGCCTTAAGGGGACCGTGGACCAGGCCCTCGCTTCCGGCCAGACGGGGGTGAAGACCGTCCTCGTCGTCCGCCGGACCGGCGCGGAGATGGCCATGCAGCCGGGCCGCGACCTCTGGTGGCATGAGGAGGCGAAGACCGTCTCCGCCGATTGCCCGCCCGTGCCCCTGGACAGCGAGCACCCCCTCTTCATCCTCTACACCAGCGGCTCCACCGGGAAGCCGAAGGGGATCCTCCACACCACCGGCGGCTACCTCCTGGGGGCGCTGCTCACCACCCGCTGGGCCTTCGACCTGCGGGAAGGGGACCTCTTCTTCTGCACCGCCGACGTCGGCTGGATCACCGGGCACAGCTACGTCGTCTACGGCATTTTGGCCAACGGCGGCACCTCCCTCCTCTACGAAGGGGCGCCCAACCATCCCCAGCCCGACCGCTTCTGGGAAATCGTCGAGAAATACCAAGTCGACATCCTCTACACCGCCCCCACCGCCATCCGCGCCTGCATCAAGTGGGGGGACGAGTGGCCGGCGAAGCACGACCTCTCCTCCCTGCGCGTCCTGGGCACCGTCGGCGAGCCGATCAATCCCGAGGCCTGGATCTGGTTCTACGAGAAGATCGGCGGCAAGCGCTGCCCGATCGTCGACACCTGGTGGCAGACGGAGACCGGCAGCCACATGATCCTGCCCCTGCCCGGCGTGCCGATGAAACCGGGCGCGGCGGGCCTCCCCTTCTTCGGCGTGGAGGCCGCCGTCGTCGACGAGCAGGGCAAGGACGTGCCCCCCGGCAAGGGCGGCAAGCTCGTCATCCGCCGCCCCTGGCCCTCCATGCTCCGCACCATCCACGGCGACGACCAGCGCTACGCCGACGCCTACTGGAAGGAAGTGCCCGGCGCCTACTTCACCGGCGACGGCGCGCGGCGGGACAAGGACGGCTACTTCTGGATCGTCGGCCGGATCGACGACGTACTGAACGTCTCCGGCCACCGGCTGGGCACCTCGGAGATCGAGAGCGCCCTGGTCACCCATCCCCAGGTGGCGGAGGCGGCGGCCGTCGGCCGTCCCGACCCGCTGAAGGGGCAGGGCGTCGTCGTCTTCGTCACCGTGAAGTCGGGCATCGTCCCGGCGCCCGATCTGGCCGACGCGCTGCGGCAGCACGTGGGCCGGCAGATCGGCCCCATTGCCCGCCCGGACGAGGTCCGCTTCGCCGAGGCGCTGCCGAAGACCCGCTCCGGCAAGATCATGCGCCGCCTCCTCAAGGAAATCGCCGCCGGCGGCGAGGTGAAGGGGGACGTCACCGCCCTGGACGACTTCCACAGCCTTTCCAAGCTGCGGGGGATCGAGGACTGATCAAGACGCAGAGGGAGGGAAGGCCCTCCCTCTGGACTCCCGCCCTCCGGTTGACGGGCTTGATTCCCGATGGGGCCGCCTTATTCTAGGCGGCTCCCATGAAATTCTCGCTCCGCTGGCTCCAGGACTACATCGAGATCGCCCTCCCGGTCGACGCGCTCGCCGAGCGCCTCACGCAGGGCGGCACGGAGGTGGAGGGGATCGAGAAGCACGGCGTCGACGACCCGAACCTCGTCGTCGGCGAGGTCTTGAGCTTCGTCCAGCACCCGAACGCCGACCGGCTCCGGCTTTGCAAGGTTTCCACCGGCACGGAAGAGCGGCAGATCGTCTGCGGGGCCAAGAATTTCAACGTGGGCGACCGGGTGCCGCTGGCCCTCCCCGGCGCGCGCCTGCCCGGCGACTTCGTCATCAAGGAGAGCAAGCTGCGCGGCGAGCTTTCCCAGGGCATGATGTGCTCGGCCAAGGAGCTGAACCTGGCGGAGGACGCCGAGGGGCTCTTCATTCTTCCCGCGGGCACGCCCTTCGGGCCTTTTTCCGCCGTCTGTCCGCCCGACACGTTCATCGATGTCGAGGTGACGCCGAACCGGCCCGACCTCCTTTCCTACCGCGGCCTGGCGCGGGAATTGGCCGCGCTGGGGTGCGGCACGCTAAAGGCGCCGCCCGCCGCTCCCGCCCTTTCCTGGCCGCAGGAGGCCTCCGGCTGGGCGGTGGCGCTGGAAGACGAAGGCTGCCCGCTCTATTCGGTCACGGTGCTGGAAGGGGTCAAGGTCGGCCCCAGCCCGGCGTGGCTCCAGGAGAAGATCGCCGCCACCGGCCACCGGCCGATCAACAACGTCGTCGACATCACCAACTTCGTCCTCTGGGAAATGGGGCAGCCGCTCCACGCGTTCGACGCGGCGAAGCTTTCCGGCAAGAAGATTGCCGTCCGCTCCGCGCGGGCGGGAGAGATTTTGGCCGCCCTGGACGACCAGACCTACGCTTTGGCCGCCGGGGACCTCGTCATCGCCGATGAGGCGAAGCCCCACGCCCTCGCGGGCGTGATCGGCGGGAAGGAGAGCGGTGTTTCCGACGCGACGACGACCGTCGCCCTGGAGGCCGCCTGGTTCGTGCCGGGCCGGGTCCGCGCCAGCGGCCGCCGCCTGGGCATCCTGACCGACGCCGCCTACCGCTATGAGCGCCGGGTCGATCCCGCCGGGGTCTTCGCCGCGCGGGACCGGGCGATCGCCCTCCTGCAGGAACTGTGCGGGGCGCGCATCGCCGGGGCTTCCGTCGTGGCGGGCAATCCGCCCGCCGGGCGCGTCCCCATCACGCTCCGCGCGGAGCGGCTGGACCGCGTTCTCGGCGCGCCGGTGGCGGCGGCGGAGACGGAGCGGCTCCTGGGCAGCCTGGGCGTGGAGAAGCGGGCGGAGGGCTGGCAGCCGCCCTCCTTCCGGCACGACCTGGAAGCGGAAATCGATTTGATCGAGGAAGTCGCCCGCCTGCGCGGCCTGGCCGACCTGCCGGGCCGGGTCAGCCTGGGCTGGGTGCCGGAGAGCGAGGCCGACCGCGTCCACGACAAGGCCGCCCGCCTGCGCGCCGCCCTGGCCGCGCGCGGCTGGCAGGAGTGCCTGACGGAGGCGATGGGCGAGGCCGCCCACTACGCCGACGCGCCGGAGGCGCTGGAGGTGGCCAACCCGATCAACGCGCAGTTCACCCACCTGCGCCCGAATCTGCGGGAGGGCCTCCTGGCCGTCGCCGCGCGGAACGTGGCGAAGGGGAACGCCTCCCTGCGCCTCTTCGAGCTGGGCCGCGTCTACGTCCGGCGGGAGGGGAAGATCGTGGAGGAGACCCGGCTGGGCCTTCTCTGCCTGGGGGCGGAGCCCGCCACCTGGACGGCGCGGGAGCGCGCGGCCGATTTCTATGACCTGAAGGGCATCGGCGATTTCCTGGAGGCCGAGGCGGGCCTGGGCGACGCCACGCGCCTGGAGCGCGGCCCCGTCCCCACGGCCGCCGCGAAGCGGCACGATTTGAAGGCGAAGGCCTTCTACGCCGAATATCACGCGGAGGGCTGGCTGCGCCACGCCGAGGCGCCGCGCCTCTTCCAAGGCCTGCCCACCTTCCCCGCCGTCCGGCGGGACGTGGCGGTGGTGGTGAAGCGGGATGTGCCCCAGGAGGCGGTCCGCCGCGCGATCCTGGACGCCTCTTCCGCCGCCGGGGCGCTGGAGGACCTCCGCCTCTTCGACGTCTTCGAGGACGCGAAGGGGGAGAAGATCGCCGCCGACAAAAAATCTTTGGCCTACGCCTTGACTTATCGCCTCAAGGACCGAACGTTGACGGACAAGGAAGTGAACGGCTGGCAGGAGACCCTGCGCGCCTCCTTGCGCGGCGCCTTGGGTTGCGAATTTCGCGAATAGCCGGGCACCCCGTTCTTTACCAGTTTTCGGAAACTTTGGCCCGGGAAGGCGTCGCCCTTCCCGCCGCCGCACCCTTTACCCTGCGGTGCCCGTGCTTGGAGTGCATGTCTCTCTGCCGATAAGTTAACAAATGAAGAAGCCTTAGCGTGGTTGAACCGACGCCGGGCCTTCACTGGAAGGCGGACTTCAAACAGCCGCTTCATTCCTAAACATAAAATGGTCGAAAGATCCCATTCACACGACATCGCGGGGTAAATCTTTTTCAAGAGTCTGTTATGAATCATTGGCATCCCTCCCAAACCGTCCTGGGCCTTATCCTGCTGGCCGGAACGGTCCTGGTTTCCCTCCTTGTCTGGACGATCAACCGCCGCGCCAAGCCCGCCGTGGTGGCGGAGCCGGGGGAGCGGACGATCTGGAATTACCTCCTTTCCGCCGTCTCCGCGCCGCTCCAGTTCGCCATTTGGTATTACGGGGCTTTCTTCGGCCTGCCCCTGCTGCTGCATTGGATTGCGCCGCAGTGGGAGGCGGCGATGTCGCCCCACCTGCGCGGCTATTTCTGGCACCTGGGGCTCATCATCTCCTTCTTCTGGTTCCTTTACCGGATGGTTTCCCTGGTGGAGGACCGGCTGGCCCATCGCGCCGCCCACACGCCCAGCGCGCTGGACGACTTCCTCTTCCCCGTGGTCATCATGTCGCTGCGCACCTTCATCCCGCTCATCGGGCTGGCGGTGCTCCTGCAGGTGACGGCGGTGCCGCCGCACGTCCTTTCCCTGCTGCGCCTGGCGTTGGCCATGGGCTCCATCCTGGCCGTGGGCGTGATCTGCAACCGCGCCATCCTGGTCGGGGAAAAGACGATCCTGGCCCGCGTCGACCTGCAGGATCCGGCCAGCTACGACTCGGCGGGCGTGCAGACGCGCGTCCGCATCCTGCGGAAGTTCGCCGTCGTCTTCGTCTGGCTGCTCGTCCTGGCCGGCATCCTCATGCTTTTCCAGGAGGTGCGGACGGTGGGCAAGTCGCTCCTGGCCTCCGCGGGCCTGGGCGCGCTGGCGCTGACCTTCGCGGCCAACCAGAGCCTGTCCACGCTTTTCGCGGGCCTGCAGATCGCCTTCACCCAGCCGATCCGCCTGGGGGACCGCGTGATCGTGCAGGGGGAATTCGGCTTCATCGAGGAGATCACCTTTACCTTCGTCGTCGTCCGCACCTGGGATCTGCGACGCCTGGTCGTGCCGATCAACTTTTTCATCCAGCAGCCCTTCCAGAATTGGAGCCGGGGCGATACCCAGTTGGCCACGGTGTTTATCCGCGTCGACTTCACCGCGCCGGTGGAGGAGCTGCGGCGGCTGATGGGGGAGTGGCTGAAGGAGGCCAAGTGGTGGGACGGCCAGACCTACGCCATGCACGTGACGGGCTCGGACGCGGTGAGCATGGAGCTGCGCGTCATCGCCAGCGGCCCGGTGGCGAATGGGGCCGACCTGCAATACTGGATCCGGGAGCGGCTCTTGACCTACCTGCGGGACAACTATCCCGACGCACTGCCCCAGGCCCGGCAGATCAACATCAACCCGACGGCCCACCAGAAGCCGCCCGCCCCGCCGGCCTGATTCCGAATAGCTGCCGGCCTTAGGCCTTCCGCAGCAGGACGGTGTGGATCGGCTTCCCTTCGGCGCGGAAGGCCGCCTCGAAGTCGGTCTGCGGGAAATCCCAATCGGACGCCCCCGGCGCGTAGCCGGGCGCGGCGGCGCAGACCTCCCGGCCGTGCTCGGCGTAGGGCGGATCGTCCGTGACGAAGCGGAAGAGGCCGCCCGGCTTCAGCACGCGCGCGGCGGCGGCCAGGAAGGGAAGCTGCAGGGTGCGCCGCTCGTGGTGGCGGCGTTTCGGCCAGGGATCGGGGAAGAGGAGGTGGATCTCGTCGACCGACGCGGGCGGGCAGAGCCGTTCCAGGACGTAGGCCGATTCCAGCCGCAGGACGCGGACGTTCGGCGTCTCCTCCCCCGGCCGCGCGGCGCGGCGGGCGATCTTCCGCGCCCGGCCTAGGAGGCGCTCCACGGCCAGGACGCCCGCCGCGGGCCGCTGGCGCGCGTAGGCCAGGGTGAAGCCGCCGTCCCCGGCCCCGAGGTCGAGGATGACCTGCTCCGGGTTGCGGAAAAGTTCCTCCCAGGAAAGGGGGCGGAGGATGTCGGGTTCCAGGAAGACGCGGTCGGCCGCGGGGGAAAGGGTCTTTTTCATGCGGTGAGGCGGACGGCGCGCAGCCCGGCATGGTCCTCGACCTCGCCCCGGGGGACAAGGGCGAAGCGGTCGATGGGCAGGGTGGCGCCGATGTCCTCCCCCAGGCCGAGGGTTTGAAGACGGCGGCCGTTGACCGTGCGGCGCAGGAAGGCGGCCGGATCGGCGCCCCACGCGCGCCAGAGCGCGGCGGCGGGGTGGGCGGGCTGGAGCCGCTCCGCCAGGGCAGAGACGACGAGGGCGTCTTCCAGGGAGAAGTCAGCCTCCGTCCCCGCGCAGAGGAGGGCGACTTCCTCTTCTCCCGCCAGCGCGGCGGCGACGGCGGAGAGGTTCAGGAAGCTGGCGGCGTGGATCGCCCGCGCCCCGGCGCAGGCCAGGAGGGCGACGGTGCCGTTGGTGGTGGTGTGGACGATCGTGCGGCCCGCGACGCGTTCCGCCGTCATCTCCCGCGGGGAGTTGCCCAGGTCGAAGCCTTCCAGGGGGATGCCCTTGCGCTCCCCCGCCAGGAGGGCGCCGGGCAGCCGCTGCCGGAGGGCGCGGGCTTCCTCCACGGTCCGCACGGCCAGGATGGAGGCGGCCCCGGCGGCCAGCGCGGTGACCTGGGTGGAGGTGGCGCGGAGCTGGTCGACGACGGCGCAGGCCTCTTCCGACCCCGGGCGGAAGGCGGCGATCTGGGCGGGGGTGTAGATGACGCGGAGACGCATTTAGACGCCCCGGGTGCTGGGATCCCAAATGATCTTGTGAAGCTGCACCTGGAGGCGGACCGGGTAGAGGGCGGCCAGGTTGTCGGCCACGATCGTTTCCGCCAGCGCCTGCAGGTCGATCTTCCCCCAGACGGGGGAAAAGAGGACGGAGGCGACGCGGCCCGGCCAGTCGCCCGCGGCGAGCTGCTCCTTCGCCCAGGCGTAGTCCTCCATCGTGCCGACGACGAATTTCACCTCGTCCCGGGGGCCGAGGTGGGCGAGGTTGGCGGCCAGGTTCCGGCCCGATTCGCCGCTGGAGGGGCATTTGAGGTCCATGATCCGGTGGACGCGGGGGTCGACGGGGGCGATGTCATGCGCGCCGCTCGTTTCCAGGAGGACGGTGTAGCCCGCGTCGGCCAGGGCGGTCATGAGGGGGTGGACGTTCTTTTGCAGGAGCGGCTCCCCGCCGGTCACCTCCACCAGCGGACAGCCGTAGGCGGCGACCTTTTCCAGGATGGCGGCGAGGGGCTGCTTCTTCCCCTCGTAGAAGGCGTACTCGGTGTCGCAGTAGGTGCAGCGCAGGTCGCACGCGGTGAGGCGGATGAAGACGCAGGGCCGCCCGGCGAAGGTGCTTTCCCCCTGGATGCTGTGGAAGATCTCGTTGATCGTCAGGGCGGGGATGGGGGCGGCGGCGGTCATGGAAGGGGAGGAGCGTAGCAAAGCGGGGCGCAACGCGCCCTCGCTTTTTTGCGGCAAAGCACTAATTTCGGCACCGTGCTGGCCAAGATTCATTCCGCCGCCGTCTGGGGCGTGGAGGCCGTGGGCGTCGAGGTGGAGGTCAACAACACCTGGGGCGACTACGACACGAAGGTCGTCGGCCTGCCGGACGCGGCGGTCCGCGAGAGCTGCCACCGGGTCTACACCGCCCTGCAAAACTCGGGCTACAAGAACCCCCTGGGCCGCACGACGATCAACCTGGCCCCCGCCGACATCCGCAAGGAGGGCCCCAGCTTTGACCTGCCGATGGCCCTGGGCCTCCTGGCCGCCACCGACCAGCTGGGGACGGCGGCGCCGCCCGACCTGGACGCCTTTCTCATCGTCGGCGAGCTGGCCCTTTCCGGGGAGGTCCGCCAGGTGCGCGGCGTGCTGCCCACCGTCCTGGAGGCGCGCCGCCAGGGACGCCGGGCGGTCATGGTCCCCCTGGCCAACGCGGCGGAGGCGGCCCTCGTCTCCGGCGTGGAGATCTATCCCGTGGGCACGCTGCGCCAGGCGGCGGAGCTTCTGGCGGGGACGGCCGCGCCCGCGCCGGCCGCCCTGCCGGCGGACGCCGCCGCGGGAGAGGAATGGCACGAGTTCGATTTCGCCGAGGTGAAGGGACAGGAGAGTGCCAAGCGGGCGATCGAGATCGCCGTGGCGGGCGGGCACAACCTGCTCATGATCGGCCCGCCGGGCAGCGGTAAGTCGATGCTGGCCAAGCGGATCCCCTCCATCTTCCCCCCGCTCTCCCTGGAGGAGGCGATCGAGGCGACGAAGATCCACTCCGTCGCCGGGCTCCTCCCGCCGGGGCAGCCGGTCCTGCGCCGCCGGGCCTTCCGCGCGCCGCACCACACCATTTCCGACGTGGGGCTGATCGGCGGCTCCTCCAACCCTTCCCCGGGGGAAGTGAGCCTGGCCCACCACGGCGTTCTCTTCCTGGACGAGCTGCCGGAGTTCAAGCGGAGCGCGCTGGAAGTCCTGCGGCAGCCGCTGGAGGACGGCCACGTCACCATCTCCCGCGCGGCGGGCACGCTCACCTTTCCCGCCCAGTTCATGCTGGTGGCGGCGATGAATCCGACGCCCACGGGCGGCTTCGGCGACGCGCAGCGGGGCAAGTGCACGCCGCTGCAGGTGCAGAAATACCTCAACAAGATTTCCGGGCCGCTTCTGGACCGCATCGACCTGCACATCGAGGTCCCCGCCCTGAAGCACGAGCAGCTGCTGGAGCAGCGCGGCGCGGCGGAGCCCTCCTCCGCCATCCGCGCGCGCATCCTGGCGGCGCGTGAGGTGCAGCGCGGGCGCTTTGAAAAGGGCCGCCGCCGCGTGGCGTGCAACGCGCAGATGGGCCCGGCGGAGCTAAAGAAATTCTGCGTGCTGGACGAGGCCTCCCGCGAGTTTCTCCGCATGGCGCTGGACGACCTGAAGCTCTCCGCCCGCGCCTACGACCGGATTTTGAAGGTGGCCCGCACCATCGCCGACCTGGGCGGCGAGGAGGCGGTGGGGGAGGCGGCGATCGCCGAGGCGGTCCAGTTCCGCTCCCTGGACCGGCAGATCTGGGGTTAGTCTTCCAAGCAAAAGGGCGGCGGACCCGGAGGCCCGCCGCCCTTGTATTCAAGCAGCTCCGAAGGGATCAGAGCGCCACGCAGACCGCCTTGGTCTCCGTGTAGAGCTCAAGGACTTCCTTCCCCATTTCCCGACCCCAGCCGGACTGCTTGTAGCCGCCGAAGGGCATGGCCGCGTCGAAGACGTTGTGGCAGTTCACCCAGACGGTTCCCGCGCGGAGCGCGGCGGCGGCGCGGTGGGCCTTGGAGATGTCCCGCGTCCAGACGCTGGCGGCCAGGCCGAACTCGGAGTCGTTGGCCTGGGCGATGACCTCGTCAAAGTCCTGGAAGGGCTGGGCGACGACGACGGGGCCGAAGATTTCCTCCCGCACGATCTGCATGTCGGGCCGGATGTCGGTGAAGACGGTGGGGGCGACGAAGTAGCCGCGCCCTTCCGGGGACTTGGCCCCGGCGACGGCGCAGGCGCCCTGCTTGAGGCCGGAGTTGATGAAGCCGTTGACGCGCGCGTGCTGTTCCTTGGACACGAGCGGGCCCATTTCCGTCTGCGGATCCAGGCCGTGGCCCAGGCGGATGTTCCGCGCGCGCTCCGCGACTCCCTCGACGACGCGGTCGAAGAGGTCCTTGTGCACGTAGAGGCGGGACCCCGCGCAGCAGCACTGGCCGTGGTTGAAGAAGATCGCGTTGGCCGCTCCGGCGATGGCGGCGTCGACGTCGGCCACGTCGGGGAAGACGATGGCGGGGGACTTGCCGCCCAGTTCCAGGGTCACTTTCTTCAAGTTGCCCGCCGCGGCGCGGACGATGATTTTTCCGACTTCCGTGGAGCCGGTAAAGGCGATCTTGTCGATGCCCGGATGGCTCGCCATCGGGCCGCCGGCCGCTTCGCCGAAGCCGGTGATGACGTTCAGGACGCCCGGGGGCAGGCCCGCTTCCAGGGCCAGTTCCGCCAGGTAGAGGGCGGAAAGGGGGGTCTGCTCGGCGGGTTTGAGGACGACGCAGTTGCCCGTCGCCAAGGCCGGCCCCAGCTTCCAGGCCGCCATGAGAAGGGGGAAGTTCCAGGGGATGACCTGGGCGATGACGCCGACCGGCTCCCGCAGGGTGTAGGCGTGGAATTTGGCGCCGGGCGCGTAGGGGACGCTGATGGAAATGGTGCTGCCTTCCAGCTTCGTCGTCCAGCCCGCCATATAATGGAAGAGGTCGGCGGCCAGGGGCACGTCGGCCACGGTGGAGATGGCGATGGGCTTGCCGTTGTCGAGGGACTCCAACTCGGCTAACTCCTTCTGGTGCTTGAGGATAAGATCGCCGATCCGCCAAAGCACCTTCCCCCGCTCGGAGGCGGTCATCTGCCGCCAGGGACCGGACTCGAAGGCTTGGCGGGCGGCGAGAACCGCCTTGTCAACGTCAGGCGCGGTGCCTTCGGCGACCTGGGCGATTTCCTCGCCCGTGGCCGGGTCATGGACGGCAAAAGTCTTGCCGGTGGAGGCCGGAACCCATTTCCCGCCGATCAAAAGCTGCTTCGGCTTGGCCAAAAAAGCCCGGATTTCTTTGGAAAGGCGATCGGCGGTGCGCGTGAGGGGAGAATTAGTCGTCATAGGGGAGAAAAATGATCTGCCAAAAAAATCAAAAGAGCAATCGAAACAACACTTGCTTAATTTTCATTAACGAGAAATATTAAATAATGTTTTTATTTGCCTCACTCCTCACTTATAGGGAAATTACTTAGAAGGCGTTTATCGCTTTTGGAACGCTGGAAATACGATAGGCTTTTCGAATCATAACCGCTTTAGAATCACCCTTTTTCATAGATTTTATCTAAATCCCCCCGTTAAGTTCATTAACAGTCATTAAATCAGTGAGTTACGTTGAGAAAAAGGTGCTGCCTTTTTCTTCCAACACAGGGGCCTCGGTGGAAGTTCGGCGCATCTGCAAACGCGCGCGTTTTGCGGGGATGCTCTTGCTTGTCTCCATTTTCCTTATGTACGCGCGCGGTACAAACGCGCGCGCGGCCGATTGGAGCAACGCCACCGGCACCGGCACGGAGACGGTGAACAGCGGTGCGGGATCGACGACGAATACGACGACCAGCGGCACCATCGACGCCATCCAGGGCGCGGGCGACGGCAGCACGACGAATATTTTCCTGACCGGCACGGCGTCGATCTCCTACAGCGGCTCGACGAACAGCGCGGCGATCCTGAGCCTCGGGACGAACGGGGTTACGATCACCACGGCTTCCGGCACCTCGATTGTCGTCAGCGGGGGCGCCAGCGGAATCAACGCCGTCAGCGCCGCGGGGATCACGATCAACAACGGAGCCGCGATATCGGTCGGCGGTGCCACCAGCGTCCTGCGCGGCATCCTGGCGAGCAATACGAACGGCTCTAGCTCCGCCGCGGTGTCCGTCTCCAATACGGGGGACATTACCGTCATGGAAACCAACGCTTCCGCCGTTGGCTATGGCATCTACGCCTCCAACGCGGGGACGGGCGGCGTCAGCATCGCGAATGCCGGAGTCATCCAGGCCAGCCAGGTGGCGAGCCTGTCGGGAACCAGCCAGAGCCCCGTCGGCCTTTACGGGACGGGCGGGAATACCAACGGAGGGACTGTCTACATCAGCAACGCCGGCGCGATTACCGTCACGGGGCAGACGACCCTGATTAGCAACGGCATTGCCGGGACGATAGGCATCTACGCGCAGAACTTTGGCACCGGAGCGACGACCGTGACCAACGCGGGCGTCCTCACCGGCTCGCTCCTTGGCAACGTTCACCCCTTCTTCACCTACAACTACGACATCCTGGCGGTGAACAGCAACGCGGCGTCCACGGGGCTGGTTTCCGTCATCAACAGCGGCACGCTGACCTACGGGACCAATTCCGGGGACGGAGCGACTTACGGCATCTACGCGGAGAACTACGGCCTGGGAGGCGTCACCGTTGTCAATTCGGGCACGAACAATATCAGCACGGTGGCGGCGGCGATCTTGGCCCGGGAGTTGAACGCGGCGGCGACGGGCGCCGTCACGGTCACGAATACGGGCCTGATTTCGGTGTATGGGACATTCGGAATCCAGGCGACCAACGCGGGCACCGGCGGCGTGCAGGTGGTCAATTCCAACACGCTGCAATTGAACGGAAGCGGAGTGGGCGCCGCCATTTCGGCGATCGGCGCGTCCGGCAATGTGGCGGTTGAAAATAATTCCGCGCTGACTTCCAGCATCAACGGCATTGCTTACGGCATCGTGGTGACTAACGGCGGCGGCAGCGGAATTGCGAGCGTCACGAATAGGGGGGCCTTGAGTGTCAGCGGCACGCATTCGGGCGCGGGGCTTCAGGTTATCCAAGCGGGCACCGGGGCGCTCAATTTGAGCAACGGTGCGGCCCTCACCGTTATTGGATCCCAAACAAACTCCACCGGCATCCAGGCTTGGAGCACTGCGACTAACGCGACGGGGGCGGTGACGGTTACCAATGCGGGGGTGTTAAATTCCTCCTCTTACGTGGCCGCCACCGGCATCGACGTCCAGAACGCGGGTCTGGGAAGCACGTTTCTGACGACGACCAACGTCTCCGCGGTATTGATGGACAACACGTCGATTACGAACAAGCTTTCCGCCACGGCGGTGCGGCTGGCGCAGCTCAATGCGGCCAACACCAACCAGCTGGCCTTCACGAACGCGGCGGGAACGACGCTCTCCGTTCTGGAGACGAATGCCACGGCGGCGGGCTACGGCGTTTATCTTTCCTCGGCGGGCGGCGGCGGCATCAGCGCCCTTAACGCGGGGACGATCGCGGTGACCAACATCAGCACGGTGACGAATTCGGGCACGAATTTCGGCGGCGTGAACGGACTCTATGCGACCAACGCGGCCGGAGCGGGGGGGGTTTCCCTGAGCAATTCCGGGTCGATCACCGTGGTGAGCGCGCAGGGGGTCGATGCCTTCTTCAACGGGGGCGCCGCCCTGGCGGCGGTCAATTCCGGCACGGGCGCGGTTTCCGTGGTGAATACCGGTTCCGTCACGAATCTGGGGAACAGCGTCTACAATTTGTCGACGCCGATCTATGGCATCCTGGCGCTGGAATCGAACGCCTCCGGCGGCAACGCCGTGACGGTGACCAACTACGGCACGACCAAGGTCAGCAACACCCAGTCCCACGGGGCCGCCTACGGCATCGATGCGGAAACGGCGGGGACGGGCGCCGTCACGGTGCTGAGCACCAATTCCGTGGCGGTGAACGGCGAGACGGTCTACGGCATTGTCGCCAAGAACAACAACACGGGGGCGACGGGGCTGGTTTCCGTTGCCAATTTGGGCGGCCTGACGGCGGCGGGCGGGATCACGGGAGGCGGGGTCACGGGAATCGACGCGGAGAACGCGGGCAGCGGCGGGGTGTCGGTCATTCAAGGGGCGGCGGGGCCGCTATCGGTTACCTATGGGGGCGGCTCGGCGATCACGGTCACCGGCATCAAGGCCTACGGGGGGGCAACGGCGGCCGCCAATTCCGTCTTCGTGAGCAATGCGGCGAGCTTGGTTGCCAGCGGGGTGGCCGGCAGCAAGGTCGTCGGCATCGACGCTTCCACGGCGGGCCTGGGCTCGGTGAGCGTGACGACGGCGGGCATCACGGTGGGCTCCACCAACGCCAGCGCGGCGAACACGAACAGCGGCGGCATCGCCGTCCGCATGGCGCAGACGAGCGCCTCCAACACGAACCTGCTTGCCTTCACGAACGCTTCCGGCACGTCGCTGGCGGTGCAGGAGACCAACGCGATCGGCGCCAGCTACGGCGTCCAGATGACCAATGCGGGCACGGGCGGGATTACCTTGGTCAACGCGGGCACCGTCGCCACCACGAACACGCTGACGATGGACGTGACGAACAGCTCGGTCACCAACTTCACCGGCGTCAATCAGCTGACCCTTTCCAACAACGGCGTGCTCACCGGCGTCCTGGCGCAGGCCGCCTCCGGCGCGGTGAACGTGAGCAATGCGGGGACGATCACCGCGATCGACAAGGGCAACTACCTCGGAAGCGCCGTCGGCCTCTGGGCCACCAACGGCGGGACGGGCGGCGTCGCGGTGACCAACGCGGGCGCCATCACGGCCTCGTCGGCGGGGACGCCTTCCTGGTCCGTGGCCAACCAGATCGGCTCCATGGCGGTGAAGGCGGTGGTGCTGAGTGACAGCGGGGCTTCCGGGCAGGTGGCCTTCACCAACTACGGGACGGTCAATGCGACGCTGCCGGCGGGCGGGATGAACGTGGTCGACATCACGTCCTACGCTTCGGGCGGCATCAGCGTGCTGAACACCAATCTGATTTCAGGCACGAATGGGACCTACGTGACGGCGCTTTACGCCAACCAGAATAGCACGGCCGGCGCGCTGGCGGTGACCAATTCGGGCACCATCAGCCTGGTCAATGCGGGAAATCCCTATGCGGTGAATCTTACCAGCGTGTCGGCGGGCGGCATCAACGTGCTGAATTCCGGCACGATTCTCATTACGAACGGGGCGGGCGGCAGCGGCGGAATCGGCGTTCAGGCGGTGGAGAGCGGGAGCGGCGCGGTGGCGGTGAGCAATACCGGCGCCATCACGATTGCGGCCGCCTCGGGCTCGGTCCGGGGCGTGGTGGGCGTCGCCCAGGGCGGCGCGCTCTCCCTTTACAATGGCGGCACCATCACGATCACCACGGGCGGGTATCACGGCCTCTACGCGCAACAAAACGGCGCGGGCGGCATCACGATCACCAATGCGGGCACGCTTTCCGTGCAGGCGAATAATTTGAGCTCCGGGCAAACGGGCATCTATGCGGCCGTTAATTCCAGCGCGGGCGACATCGTGGTGAGCAACACGGGGGCGCTTTCCGTGGCGGGCTCCAATACGGCGACCAGCGTCGGCATCGATCTGGAGCAGACCGGGGGAGGCCGGGCGGTGCTGGTCCTGACCACCAATCTTTCCGTGACCAGCGGCGCCTCCACCTACACGAACTCCGCCACGGCGGTGAAGATGGTGCAGTCCAGCGCGGCCAACACCAACCAGCTGGCTTTCACGAACGGGGGCGCGCTCAGCGTCCTGGAAACCAACGCCACAGGCAATGGCTACGGCCTTTACCTTTCCAACGCGGGGACGGGGGGCGTTTCCCTGGTCAACGGATCGGCCATTGGCGCCACCAATGTCCAGACGACGAATACCACGGGCACCAATGTCCTGACGGCCATTGCGGTTACTAACGGCGGCGGCTCGGCCGGCCTCTTCGTCAGCAACGGCGGGACGATCGACGTGCGGCAGGTCAGCAGCGGGGCCACGTCTAACTTCGAGTCGGTGATGGGCATCAGCGCCGACGACTCCGGGCTGGGGGCGGTTTCTGTCAGCAACACGGCGGCGATCAATGCCTGGGCCCTGGCCACCGCCTATGGAGCGGGCGGCTTCGGCATCCGCGTTTCGGAAAACAATGCGAGCAACACGGCCACGCTTTCCGTCTTCAACAGCGGGGCGATCAGCAATACGGGGCTGGGCTCGGTCGCCATCACGGCGGTTTCCGGAGGAAAGGGCGCGGTCTCCGTGTGGAATAGCGGCGCGCTGGGCGTCACCGGCGGCGGGGGGAATGAGGCGGCCATCCGCGCCTCCAACACCAACGCCGCTTCCACGGGGCTGGTCAGCATTACCAATTACGGGGCCATCTCGGTTTTGGCCGGGAACAACGCGCTGCCGGACATCGATGCCCTCAACTACGGCAGCGGCGGCGTGACGGTGCTCAACACCAACACCGTTCAGACCATCGGCTCTCCCTACAGCACCATGGGCATCCGCGCCATCGACTATCTGACCGGGACGACGGGGCTGGTGGCGGTCACCAATACCGGGGCGATCACGCTGCGGCACGCCAGCGCCGCCGGCACCGTTTACGGCATTGACGCGGAGAACTACGGCAGCGGCGGCGTGCTGGTCACCAACGGGGCCTCCATCTCCACGGTGGACGCCTCGCTGGGGAGCGTCTTCGGCGTTTACGCCGGGAATCGCGGGGCGGGCGCGATGAATGTGTATAACGACGGCGGGATCACGGTGAGCGGCCTCTACTCCTACGGCATCGACGCGGTCGGCTCGGGCCTGGGCGCCATCGCGGTCACGAACACCGCCGCCATCGCCGCCACGGGCAGCGGCAGCGGCGCGTGGGGCATCGTGGCCATCCAAAGCAACACGGCGGCGACGAGCGCCGTGGCGGTCAGCAACGCCGGCGTTCTGACCGTGCGCGACACGAACGGGGGCGCGGTTTACGGCATCGACGCGGAGAATGCGGGCGTGGGCGCCGTGACGGTAACGACGACGAATGTCTCCGTCACCACCAGCAATTCGACGAATAGCGGCAGTTCCGCCACGGCGGTGAAAATGGTGCTGGGGAACATGACTAACGCCAGTCAGATGGCCTTCACCAACGCTTCCGGCAGCACGCTCTCCGTTCTGGAGACGAACGGCACGGCTTCCGGCTACGGGCTTTACGTCAGCAATTACGGGGCGGGCGGCGCCTTCGTCTCCAATGCGGGGGCGATCGCGGCGACGAACGTGGGGAGCAGCGCCACGGGCTCGATCGCCGATATCGCCGTGATGGGGCGCTCCGTTGGGACGATCACGATCAGTAACGCGGGCTCGCTTTCCGCCGTGGGCGCGCAGGGCGCGGTGTATGGCGTGTATCTGACCAACCACGCGGTGAGCACCGTGGTGAACGGCGGCGCCATCAATGTTGCCAGCACGTCCGGCGCGGTCGAGGGGATCTACTCCTTCGGCGACGTCGGGCTTAATTCCGTCAGCAACCTCGGCACGATCACGGTGGCCAGCACCAGCGGGGCGGCCAAGGGGATGGAAACCTACAACAACGGCGGCGGCAATACCGCCGCCTACAACAGCGGCTCCATTTCCGTCACCGGCGGCGCGGTGCAGGGCATCTACATGGCCAACGCGGGGCTGGGGGGCATGACGGGGACCAATGCGGGCACCATCATCATCTCCGGCACGGGGGCGGCGGGCGGGCTGACGGCATTGCAGTCTTATCCCCCGCTCTCCACCACCAACGGCGTCACACTCACGAACAGCGGGACGATCACCGTCAGCGGCTCCAGCGCGACGGGCCTTTCCGGCACCATCCAGTACGGCAACGAGTATCTGAACGTGCTGAACACGGCGGCAGGCGCGGTGACGGTGACGGCCGGGAGCGGCACGGCGACCGGCGTCGTGGCGCTGAACCAAGCGACAAATACGACCACGGCGGTCACGCTGACGAACTTGGGCGCGGTCCTGGCCCAGGCGACCAACGGCGGCTCGGCGATCGGCCTCGACGCGGAGACGGCGGGGACGGGCGCCTTGAGCCTGTTCACGACAAACGTGACGGCCAAGAGCGGCGGCGCTTCCTTGGGCGGTTCCGCCGTGGCGGTGAAGATGGTCATGGCCAATACGGCCAATACGAACCAGCTGGCCCTCACCAATATGGCGGGCAGCTCCCTCTCCGCCCTGGAGACGAACGCGGTACAGGCGGGCTACGGCGTCTATATGACGAATGCCGGCTCCGGCACGACCAGCTTCGTCAACGCCGGGGCGATTGCGGTGACCAATGTCAGCACGCTGGCCACTAATATCACGGTCGGTTTGATGAGCGGTGTGTACGCGACCAATAGCGGTGCGGGAAATGTGTTTATGAGCAATGCGGGGACGATCTCAGTTTCTGCCACGCAGCAGGGGACGGGCGCGCTGCAGCCGACGGGAATGATGGGCGTTTTTGGGCAGAGCTCCGGCACGGGGGCGGTGACGGCGAGCAACACGGGATCGATTCAAATCACCCCCAGCGTGTACAACGCCGACGTGTATGGCGTCCGTGCGCAGATCAGCGCGACAACGAACGCCAGTGCGGCGCAAGCTTACAATGGCGGATCCATTTCTCTGGTCTCCACCGGCCATGGCATTCTCTACGGCGTCGACGCGGAGAGCGTCGGCACCGGTGCGGCCTCCGCCCGGAATGACGGCACTATCTCCATCAATAGCGAGGGGAGCTACGGCATCTTCGCCTACAACGGCAATGCGGGCACCACCGGCCTCGCCGCGGCGACGAACGGCGGAAGCATTGCGATCAGCGTTCGCAATACTTCCGCCTCTACCGTCGGTATTGTGGGAGGAAATGTGGGGACCGGCGGGGTCAGTGTGGTCACGCTGGCCGGGAGCTCCTTATTAATCAACGACGCCTCTTACTTCGCCGACGCGATCACCGGCATTCAGGCTTATAACAGCGCCACCAATTCCACGGGGTCCGTGGTGGTTTCCAATGCGGGTGCCCTGACCCTGACAGACGGTGGCGGCCTGGCCACCTCGGCTGTCGGCATCGATGCCGGCACGGCGGGCCTGGGGACGCTCAGCGTCGTGACGACCAACGTGTCGGTGACCGCGATTGGCACCACGAATGCCTACAATATCTCCGCCACGGCGGTCCGCTTGACTCAGTCGAACGCGGCCAACACCAACCAGCTGGCTTTCACTAATGCGGCGGGCAGCTCCTTGTCCGTGATGGAGACGAACGGGACGGCCAACGGCTACGCGCTCTACCTGTCCAATGCCGGAACGGGGGGCCTCAGCCTGAGCAATGCGGCCGCCTTGTCGGCGACCAATGTTTCCGGCTTGGTGACCACTAATGGGGCTGTTTACGGCCTTTACGCCGCTTCGGGAGGCGGCGCGGTCAGCGTGAGCAATACGGCCGCCGTCAGCGCGGTCAACCGGGCGACGACGACCAACGCCATCGGCGCGGCCTACGCCATC
Source organism: Verrucomicrobium sp. (assembly GCA_028283855.1). Taxonomy (NCBI): domain Bacteria; kingdom Pseudomonadati; phylum Verrucomicrobiota; class Verrucomicrobiia; order Verrucomicrobiales; family Verrucomicrobiaceae; genus Verrucomicrobium; species Verrucomicrobium sp. The sequence goes on from JAPWJX010000003.1 coordinate 850,294, forward strand.
GACGTGGAGAGCGGGGGAACCGCCGCCGTTACTATCTATAATGCCGGCGCGCTGACGGCCAAGGGGACGGGCGTCTACGGCATCCGCGCCCTGCTGACGAACAGCGCCGCGACGGGCGCGCTGAAGGTGACCAATTACGGGACGATCACGGCGCTCGACCCCGGAGCGGTGGCCTACGGCATCGACGCGGAGACGGCGGGCACCGGCGGGGTCGTGGTGCTAAATACCAACACGGTGACCGCGGAGGGCGGTGGCGCGGGCGGGGTCGGTATTTACGCCCTCTCCAGCAACACGGATACGACGAACGGGGCGGCGGTGGCGGTGACGAACACCGGCGCGATCGTGGCCGGGGACGTCTTGGGCGGCTCCGCCCGGGGCATTTTCGCCGAGAACGACGGGCGGGGCGGCATCCTGGTGAGCAATGCCGGCAGCCTGGCGGTGACCAGCTCCAACGCCGGGGCCGTGGGCATCAAGACCGCCGACCTTCTCAATTCCGACGCCACGGTGATCACGAACCTGGGGGCGATCGTCGCGCAGGATATCGGGACGGGGGCGGCCTACGGCATCGACGCGGAAAACAACCCGGCGGGCTCTTACTTCGGCAACACCTCCTCCATCACCGTCTACACCTCCAACACGGTGACGGCGCTCTCCACCAATGGAAACGCCTATGGCGTCTACGAGACGGACAACTTCAGCTACGGCGACATGCGGGCGACCAATGCCGGTGTGATCCAGGCTGTGGCGGCCGGCTCCGGCGCGGCTTACGGCATCGCTATCAAAAATGCGGGTGTCATTTCCGATCTGGTGAACAACCTGGCGGGCGCCACTGTAAGCGCAAGCAGCGGCGCCGGGGGGGCCGTCGGCGTGTGGCTTGCGGGAAATAATGGCGGAACATTGAGCAATGCGGGGACGATTGCGGCGGTTGCCACCAACGGCGGCACCGCCGTCGGCGCCTCCCTGGAGGGGAGTCTGAACATTTATAACCTGGGCACCGGCTCTATTTCCGCAAATAGCACCGGCGGGGGGGCTTATGGATTCTATATCGTCGCTGCCGGGAATGGGACCGTATCCATGCTGAATATGACGGGGGGCGCCATTTCCGCCGCCGCCACGGCGGGGCCGGCTTTCGGCGTCACCATTGTGGCTTTTCACACTTCTGACGCCGTCACCAACCAGGCGGGGGCCTCCATTACGGCGAACGGGACCAACGGGTCCTACGGCCTCTACCTGCTCGACACCTACAGCACGGGCGGCGTCCAATCGATCCTCAACGGGGGAACGATCTCCGCCACCAACGGCAGTGGCGCCGGATTGGCCATGGCGCTGGGCGTGACGAATACGGGAGACGGCGGGGCGATCACGGCAAGCAACACGGGCGCCCTGTCGGCCTCTTCCGCCGGCGGATCGGCCTATGGCATGGCGGTGAGCAACGGGAACGCCTCTCTCACCGCCTTTAACGGGGGGACGATCCAGGCTTCCGCGTCGAATGCGGCGGCCTTTGCCTATGGGGTGATGGCCGCCAGCTCCGGCACGAACGCGCTTACGGTCAGCAACGGCGCGGTGGGCAGCGTGACGGTGACGGGCGGCGCGACGGCCATCGGCCTCTCCGCGGTCGCGTCGAGCACGGGCGCCGTCCAGGTAGTCAACCAGGGCGCGGTGGCGGTCACGAACATGCTGACGAATTTCACCGCCGGCAGCGTGGGCAGCTACGGCGTTTACGCGCAGGGGAACGGGGGGATCTCCGTGCTCAACTCAAACGGAGCGACCATTTCCCTGGTCCAGGATGCCTCCTCCACATCGACCAACGGCTATCTCTACGGCATCGGGGCCTATAGCTACGACAGCGGCACGAGCAACAGCCTGAACGTCACCAACGCCGGCTCGATCACCGGCTCCGCCGGCGCGGAGGTGCTGCGCGGCATTCTCGCCCAAAGTCTGGCCACGAACGGCGCGGACAGCGCCTATGTCCTGAATTCCGGGACGATTTCCCTGACCAACACCGGCACCTTGGCCAACCCCACCGGCATCCTGGGAACCTTCGTGGGAAGCCATGCCGGCTTTATCACGAATACGGGGACCATTTCCGTCCTCAGCGCCTACCAGGGCTACGGCATCCAGGCTTCCGCCCAGTCCGCCTTGAACATTCTCAACAGCGGCCAGATCAACGTGGTGGGACGGGGAATGTATGGCATCTACGTCACGAGTGGAGGGGCTGTGGCGGTGACCAACCAGGCGGCGGGCACGATCGTGGCCAGCAATTCCTTAGCCACCAGCCTCACTCCCGCCACGGGCATCTACGTCATGGAGAGCGACACCAACACGGGGACCATCTTCATCTCCAACGCGGGGACGGTCACGGCCACCGGCCAGGGCGCGGGCGGGGCGATCGGCCTCTACGCGGCGAACACGAACACGGCGGGGACCTCCGGCATCACCATCTCGAATACGGGGAGCGTCACGGCCACGGACGCCAGCGGCGCGTCGACCGGCATCAACGCCGTGACCTACGGCACGGGGGGCATCGCCCTCTTCGGCTCCGCGGCCAGCGTGGTCAATGCCACCGGCACCAACGGGACGACCGGCATCAAGGCGTACGAGTCTTCCGCTACGGCGACGAATTCCGCGGTGAACGTGACGAACCTGGGGGCGGTCAACGTGACGAATACCCAGGGCGGCGCCGCCTACGGCATCGACGCGCAGAACGCCGCCTACCAAGGGGCGGTTTGGGTCAGCAACGGCGGGGCGGTGACGGTGAATTCCACCAACGGCTCCGCGATCCGGGTGATCCAGGCGATGACTTCGAACTATTCCGGGGCCGCCACGCTGCTCAACAGCGGCGTGGTGACGATCAACGGCCAGTCCGTCACCGGTCTCGACGCCCAGAATTATGTTTCCGGCGGGGCCATCACGCTGGCCAACTATACCAACGTCAACGTGACGGGCACGGCCACGGCGACCGGCCTCTACGCGACCAACGGCTACGCGGGGGCAAATGTCTACAACGGCGGGGCGGTTTCCGTGGTCTCCACGACGGGGAACGCCTCCGGCATCGTCAATTTGAGCGTCGGGCTGGCGGGTAATTATACGACGAACTGGGGCGCTCTCACCGTGAGCGGCAGCCGGGCGACGGGCATCTACGCCTCCACGGCCAACCTCATCTCCACGGTGAGCAACACAGGCACCATCACGGTCAACGCCACGGGCGCCGATTGGACGACGACCAACCAATGGTCGGCGACCGGCCAGACCGCCGGCTTCATCAGCGGCTCGAACACCGCGGCGGCGACCGGCATCGACGTGGAGGATGCCGACGTGTTTGGCGGAACGATAGCGGTTTCCGCCTTCAACTCCGGCACGATCCTGGGATCCAGCGCGGGCGGGTCGATGGTGGGCATCTACGCGGCCAAGTTCGGCGGGAGCAAGGGGGTCCTGGTCGACAATGCCGGGTCGATCGGCACGGCGACCAACGCCCTTTCCGGCGTCAACGTCAGCGGCATCTACGCCGGGGCGGCGGGCTATGTCTCCGTCACCAACCGCGCGGGCGGCGCGATTTACGTCCAGGACCTGGCGGGCGGCACGGCGGCGGCCTACGGCATCAACGCGGTCAGCGGCGGCGCCAACGCGGGCCAGACCGACCTGGTCACCAACGCCGGGACCATTTCCGTGGCAGGCGGCGACACGGGGGGCTACGCGATCTCCCTGGCGGATACCAATGCCGCCTCGACCAATAACCTGGCCGTGAATAATACCGGCACCCTCCTGGTCCAGACGCCCGGGGGCAACGCCTATGGCATCTTTGCGGCGGCGGCGGGAACGGGGGGTGTTTCCGTGAGCAACGGGGGGTCGATCGGCACGGCTTCCAATCCCGTTTCCGGCGCGGCGGCGACCGGCATCCTGGCCCAGGGGAACGCTTTTGTGAGTGTGACGAACGGGGCCTCCGGCTCCATCTACGTGCAAAACACGGGGACGGGGACCAACCAGGGCCACGCGATCACGGCTCTGAGCCAGGGTTCGAGCGGCAGCGTGATAGTTTCCAACGCGGGCTACGTGCAGGCGGTCGGCGGCAGCAACAGCCGGGTGACGGCCATCAACGCGCAGATCACGTCGGCGTCCAATACCGGCGCGGTGACGGTGAGCAACACGGGAACCCTCTTCGTCAGCGAGTTGACCCCGGGCGCGGGCAACGTCTACATGCAGAACAACGGCACGGGGGCCTCCACGTTCTTCAACTTGGCGGGAGGCATCCTCACCAACGCGGGGACCGCGGGCTACGCGGTCTATCTTTATAATAGCAACACCGCAGCGAGCGGCGCCGTCACCGCGACCAACTGGGGTGCGATCACGTCCCAAGGCAACGGCATCCAGATTTCCAATGCGGGGTCGGGCATCAGCGTGGTGTTTAACGGTTCCGGGGGCAGCATCGTCAGCTCCAACGGAGCGGCCATCCAGGTGATCAACACCTCGGGGACGGGTTACGCCACATTCCGCAACGCCGGATCGCTGGCGGCGTTGGGATCGGGCGGAAGCGGCATTTACCTGAGCAACACCGTGGCCGCGGCCAACGGGGTCCTGACGAACTTGGGCACGATCGTGGCGACCAACAACGGCGTGGGCATGAACGCGACCAGCACGGGCTATCTCTATATACTCAACGACACCAACGGCGTCATCACCGTGGCAGGGAGCGGGAGCGGCATCAACGCCCTGGAGAACGGCGCGCACAGCCTCCTCATCAGCAACGCGGGCGCGATCAACGCCTCCGTGGGCGCGGCCGGCATTGTGGTGGATAGTCAAAACAGCAATCTGAACACCTTCGTCGAAAACGGGGTCAACGGCGTGATCGCCATCGACAGCGGCTACGGCATCAAAAGCCTGACCACCAACGGCGGCGCGGCGGCGGCGCGCTACATCAGCAACAACGGCAGCATTACGGCTTCCGGTTCCGGGACGGCAATTTACGCGACGAATTCCATGGGGGCGACGGCTAGCACGGTCGTCACAAACGGCGGGACTATCCTGGTCGGCAGCGGAAACGGCATCCAGGTGGCGGGTAATGGCGTCGTCGGCGTGACCAATGCGGCGGCGGGCAGCATCACCGTTACCAACGGGGGGGCAGGCATCAACGTGCTGGGCAGCGGGACTAGCAGCTCCCCTGTCTCCATCACCAATCTGGGCACGGTCAACGCCCAGGGGACCTCCACCGGCATCCTGGTCCAGACCACCGGCACGCAGGCGATCCGGGTCCTCAACAGCAACGGCGCCACGATCAATTTCGCGAATGGCGCCGGGATAAAGGCGATCAACACCGATACCAACGCCAACGTCTATCTCACCAACCAGGGCACCCTGGCCGGAGGCGACGGCGTGGGCATGTATGGCTCCAATTCCGTCGCGGGGGCCACCATGAATTTGACGAATCTGGGCTCCATCACGGTGTCCAACGGAACCGGCATGCTGCTGACCAACGCCGGGACGGGCGGGAATCTGGACAACGGCGTGGGCGGCGTCATCACGGTGACGGGCGCGGGCGTCGGCATGCGCCTGGTCGATTCGGGCGCCACCGGCCTGTGGGCCCGGAATTACGGGACGATCCACGCGGGGGCGGGCGTCGGCATCCTGGTGGAGCGGACGAGCAGTGTGGCCATCGGCGCCTGGAACATTGCGGGCGGGCTGATCGACTTCACCAGCGGCATCGGCATGGAGGTGATCAATACGAACACCTCCGGCCTCCTTTACGCCTACAATGACGGCACCCTGACCGGCACCGGAAGCGGCACGGGCATCTACGTCACCAACTCCGTGACCAATGCCGCCCTCACGGTGACCAACGGCGGCGCCATCACGGTGGCGAACGGCGACGGCATCTCCGTCGTCACCGCGGGCGCGGTGGACGCGCGGAACAGCGCGGGCGGCACCATCACGGTGACGGGCATCGGCATCGGCATCCACATCGTCGAAAACGGTTCGGGGGCGATGACGGTCACCAACGCCGGCACCATTATCCTGACCGGCACCGGCGGCACCGGCATCCTGGCCACCAACCTGACCACCGGCGGCGGCACGGAAACCGTCACCAACACCGGCTCCATCACCAACACCCTCAGCGCCACCTACGCCATCTACGCGGCGAATAACGACACCAACGGGGTCACGGTGAGCAACACGGGAACGGCCTCCGTCTCCAGCACGAACGGGGCGGCCTACGGCGTCTACGCCTCCAGCGGCGCCGGCAGCGGTCCGGTCGCGGTGATTGACGGGGGATGGCTGGGCACGAACGGGGCGGCGATTTCCGGCAACGGCGCCTATGGCATCTACGCCTCCGGGAACGGGGCGGTGACGGCCAGCGTGCTGACGAACAGCGGGATCTACGTGCAGAATCAGGCGGGCGCGGCCAATGCGGTCTATGGCATCTATGCGGTGACCGCCGATGCGGGCGCGGGCGGGACGGTCCAGGCATCCAACGGCGGCACGATCACCGTGACGGGCCTGGCGAGCAACAGCACCTATGGCATCGCCCTTTTCAACACGAACGCCGCGGGCGCTGACGGGGTGACGGTGAGCAACGCGGGCCTCCTGACCGTGAGCAATAGCGGCGGCTTGGTCGCAAGCAACGCGGGCGGGCTGGTCACCGGCATCGACGCGGAGAGCGCTGGCCTGGGGGCCGTCATCGCCTATAATTCCGGGACCATCGCGCTGACCGGCAACAATGTCACCGGCATCAAGGCCCTGGAAAGCAATACGGGCTCCACGGCGCAGCTGGTCGTCAGCAATACGGGCGCCATCAGCATTGGCGCCGCCGTCCGCGCCGTGGGGATCAGCGCGGAGAACGACGGCAACGGCGGCATCCTCATCGTCAATGCGGGCGGAACCATCCTCATTCCCAGCGGCATTCCTGCATCCACCGCCATTCTGGCCGTCAACAAGGGCTCCGGCGCCGTCACCATCAGCAACAGCGGCTCCCTCTCCATTGGCGCCAACGGCAAAAACCCCTCCTACGGCGTGATGGCCCTGAGCACCTCCACGGGTTCCAACGGGCTGGTCTCCGTCGTCTCCCAGGGAGGTGCGGGGATCAGTCTGGCAAACTTCGGCAGCTCCGGGGTCACCAATACTTGGGGCGGCCTGAACACATCCTCCTTGACCGGAATCGATGCCGAAAACGCGGGTAGCGGGGGTGTGCAGGTCGACGCGGCCACCCCCGTGACCCTGGTGCTCTATTCCAATGCTCCTGGGGTGGCCACCGGCATCTACGCCGCCGCGCAAAACGGCGGCAGCGTGGCTGTGACCAATCGCGGCGTCATGACCGTTACCAATTTTTCTGGTGCGGCCGCCTACGGCGTGGACGCTTCCGTGCTGGGATCCGGCGCTCTGGCCGTCACCAATCGCGGCTCCATCAGCGTCGATGGCACTGGCGCCACCGCGATCCGCGCTCTGGCCACCAGCGCGACGAACACGAACACGGTGACGGTCCTCAATTACGGGACCCTGAGGGCGACCGATCCGGGGGCCCAGTCCATCGGCATCGACGCGGAGACCGCGGGCACGGGCGGCGTGAGCGTGCTCAACACCAACTCGATCACGGCCATCGGCGACGGCGGGGGCGGCTACGGAATTTACGCCCGAGCCAGCAATACGGGCGCGACGGGCACGGTATCCGTGAGCAACAGCGGGGCCATCGCGGCGAGCGACACGAACAACGCTTCCGCCGTCGGCATCTGGGCGGAGAATGACGGCACGGGCGGAGTGGCGGTGGTCAACACGGGCGCGCTAAGCGTCTATTCCGGTTTGACGAATTCCGGCAATGCCGCCGTGGGTATCTACGCCATCGGCCGGGGCGCGGTGACGGTGAGCAATGCGGCGGCGATCACCGTAAGTAACGGGCCCGGCGTCCACATGACCACGCCTTCCTACGGAATCCTGGCGGTGACGGGGGACGCGACGAACGGCGCCAGCCTGACGGTGAGCAACACGGGCACCATCACGAACCAGGGCTACGGCGCGACCGCCTACGGCATCGTGGCCCTCAATACCAATGCGGCGGGCGCGGACGCGGTGACGCTGTACAACGCGGCGGCCATCTACGCGACGAACGCGTCCGGGCTGTCCCTGGGGCTGGACGCGGAGACGGCGGGCACGGGCGCCGTCACCATCCAGACCACCAACGCGCTGACCGTCATCGGGGCCAATCACAGCTATGCCATCCGGGCGGCGAGCACGGGAACGGGCACCACGGGGCTGGTTTCCGTCACCAACTCCGGGGTGGTGACGAATATCAACAGCGGTCTGGCCCTCGACGCGGAGAACTATGGCACGGGTGGCGTGGCGGTGCTCAATACCGGCACGCTCTATTCTTCCGGGACGGACCAGGGGGCCTATGGTGTCGCGGCGCTGGGTAAGAAGTCAGGCGCCTCCGGCCTTGTTTCAGTGACCAACAGCGGCGTGATTGCGGTGGTTTCCGGTGGGGGCAGCTATGCCGCAACCAACACCGTCGGCGGGCTCGATTTGGCGGCGGTGACCGGCATCGACGCGGAGAATGCCGGAGACGGCGGCGTGGCCGTCTACAATCAGGCGGGCGGGAGTGTGGCGGTTTCCGGCGGAATCGAAAGCGTCGGCATTTACGCGGGCGGCGCGGGCAACGGGATCATCGCGGTAACCAATAGCGGGACGGTGACCGCGTCGGCCAGCAGTAACAGCATGGCCATCCAGGTTCTGAACCGCGGCACGAATTCGACCACGGTGCTGAATGCGGCCGGCGCCAGCGTGACCGCCGCGGGCGGGACGGGGACGGCCACGGCGATCCAGGCCTATAATTTGGCGACCAACTCCACGGCCGCCCTCAATGTGACCAACTATGGGGCGATCACCGCCTCCAACAACCTCCTTAACGGCAGCGCCATCGCCATTGATGTGAAGACGGCGGGCTTGGGCGCGATCAGCTTGGTGAACACCTCGTCGATCACGGTCACGATCAGCCCCTTTGTCTCCACCAACACGGTGGGCGGCGCCAGCGTCATCCGCCTGGCCCAGTCCAATGCGGCCAACACCAACCAGCTGGCCTTTACCAACGGGGCGGGGACGACGCTCTCCGTCGTGGAAACCAACGCCACAGGGGCTGGCTACGGCGTCTACGCGACCAACGCGGGCACGGGCGGCATCAGCCTGGTCAACGGGGGAACGGTTTCCTTGAGCCAATACAGCACCCTGGGAACGGGGACCTCCGGCGGATACCTGGCCGGCCTCTATGCCTACAATTCCGGGGCGGGCGCCCTTTTCGTCAGCAACGGGGGGACAATCACCCTCACGGCGGGGCAAAGCCAGAATTACACGCAGTACGGCATGGTCGGGATCTCCGCCCAAAATGCCGGGCTCGGCACCCTGACGGTGAGCAACACGGGGACGGTCCAGATCAATCAAAGCATCTACTCTGTGGGCGCGGCTTTCGCCGGCATTCAGGCGTGGAGCTCCCTGACGAACAACACAAACGCCGTTCAGGTTTTTAATGGCGGGAGCATCTCCCTCACCTCCGCCGGTCACGGGGTGGAATCCGGCATCGATGCGGAGACGTGGGGAACGGGCGGCGTTTCCGTGCTGAATAACGGAAGCATCTCGATCAATAGCGAATCAGGAAACGGCATCGCCGCCCTCCAGAACAACACGGGCGCCACGGGCCTGGTCTCCGTCACCAATGGCGGGACGGTGACGGTGAGCAACCGCAGCAATACCCTTTCTTCCTACGGCATTCTGGCGGGCAACGCGGGCGCCGGCGGCGTCAGCTTGGTGGTGCTGGCGGGTGGCTCCACCACCCTCGTCGATTCCTCCTTCTATGCCGACTCGATCACCGGATTGAGGGCCTACAATAGTGCGACGACCTCCACGAGCGCGGTTTCTGTCTCCAACGCGAGCGCCCTGGCCATGACGGATACGGGGGCGGGCGGCACCATCGCCGTCGGCATCGATGCCAGCACGGCGGGGTTGGGAACCCTGAGCGTCCTGACGACTAACGTGACGGTGGCGGCTTACAGCGTCGTGGGCGCCGACAGCAACTCCGCCACGGCGGTGAGGCTGGCGCAATCCAACGCGGCGAACACGAACCAGCTGTCTTTCACCAACGGCGCTGGCGCCGCGCTCACGGTCCTGGAGACGAACGGGACGGCGACCGGCTACGGCGTCTACGCGACCAACGCGGGAAGCGGCGGCGTCAGCCTGGTCAATCTAGGCGGCATTTCCGGCACCAATACGGCGAACACCAGCCTGACGCTGGGGGCCTTGTACGGGATCTACGCCACGCAAACGGGCAGTGGCGTCCTGGCGGTCAGCAACGCGGGCGCGGTCACCATGCTCATGCAGGCGACCACCAACTCGGTCACGAACACGGCGGGCGGCATTTACGGCATCTACGCGCTCAACAACGGTTCCGGCGCGACCACGCTGAGCAATACGGGGACGGTCCAGGTCGCCTCGACCAACTTCAACTCCGCCAGCACGATGACGAACACGGCGGCCCTGGCGGCGACCAACGGCTCCACGGGGACGACGGGCCTGGTGAGCGTGGTGAACACCGGCGCGCTGACGAACACGGCGGGCAGCGGCTCGGGGGCCACGTACGGCATCTTCGCCGCCAACCGCGGCTCGGGCGGCGTTTGGGTGAGCAATCAGGGGGATATCGTCACGGGCGGCGGCGGCAGCGGCTACGGCATCTACGCCTGGGAGTCCAGCACCGCCTCCACGGCCTCCGTGCAGGTGAGCAACAGCGGGGCCTTCAGCCTGGGCAGCTACTTCGGAGGCACGAACATCGCGGCGATCAACGCCGGTGCGGGCGGCGTGCTCGTCTACAACACGGCGGCCTTGGCGAATACCAACGCGGGCGCCAACCACATCGGCATTCTCGCCCAAGAGAGCCTAGCCGGAGCGACCGGCTCCGTGGTGGTCAGCAATCTGGCGGCGCTCGCGGTGGGGCAGACCAGCTACGGATACAGTTCCACGATCATCGGCATCGATGCGGAGAACGCGGGCCTGGGCCAGACCCTGGTCTTGACGACCAACATCTCCGCCGGGGCCAATGGCCAGACGAGCAACACCGCCTCCGCCACGGCCATCCGCCTGGCCCAGTCCAACGCCGCCAATACGAACCAGCTGGCCTTTACCAACACGGCGGGGACGACGCTTTCCGTCCTGGAAACCAACGGGACGGCCACGGGTTACGGCCTCTACGCCTCCAACGCGGGAACCGGCGGGGTTTCCTTCGTCAACCAGGCGGGGGCGACGATCACGGCGTCGAACACCGGTACGGCGGTGGTGTATGGCGCGTATATTGTCTCCTCCGCCAGCGGCGCGGCGGCGGCTGTCACCAATGCGGGGACCATTTCGAGCTGGGGCTCAAGCAACAGCGTGGCGTTGGAGGTGGACAAGGCCGCCGGGGCGCTGGCCATTCTCAATACCGGCACGATTTCCGGGGGCGGAGCGGGCGCCAATTCCGGGAGCGGAATCGTCTATAACGCGATCGGGTCGGGGGCCGATGTCACGATCTCCAATGCGGGCACCGTTTCGGCCTATGGCGGCGCTTACGGATACGCAATCAATGCGGTCAACGCGCAGACGGCTTCCATCACCAATTCGGGAACGATGACCTCCTATGCCAATTGGTATGGCGGCGGCATCGCGGGCAATTCGACGAACAGTTTCTTCGTCGATAATGAGGGGACGCTCACCTTCACCGGGAAAGGCGGCTCGGCGATCACGATCAGCAGCGCCTCCGGCACGGCGACCGTGACCAATAATGGGACCGTCACCTCCAGCATCAGCCTCAACGGCGGCAGCGCCATCTCCGCGTCCGGCGCCGCGGTGAACGTCTATAACGGCGCGTCCGGCGCCGTGTACGGCGGGAGCAGCGTGGCGGGCATCACTTTCTACGGTATCAACGCCAGCAGCACGGGCGCGGTCACGGTGACCAACGCGGGCAAGATCGGCGTGGCGACGAACGCCCTGGCCAGCAGCGTCGGAGCGGCGATCTACGCCGCGGGCGCGGGCGCGGTGAACGTGTTCAACCTGGCGGGTTCCACCCTCTATCTAAAGGGCGTGACCGGGGGAACCGGCGCGATCTACGGCATCCAGGCGGTCGGCGGCGACACCCTGGCCGGGGGCGGCATTCTGGTGAGCAATGCCGGGACCGTTTCCGTGGCGGGCCAGGGCGGGAGCGCCTACGGCATCTCCGCTGCGAACACCAACGCGTCCGGCGTGGACGGCGTGACGGTCAGCAATGCCGCCGCCCTGGCGGTATCCGACACGAATGGCGCCGCCATCGGCCTGGACGCGCGGACGGCGGGCCTGGGGGGGGTCAGCGTGGTCACCACCGATATTTCCGTCACGGTTTCCAACGCCACCAACACCGGTGTCTTTGGCGCGGCGGTGCAGCTGGCGCAGCTGAACGCGGCCAACACGAATCAGCTCTCCTTCACCAACGGGGCGGCGCTCAGCGTGGTTTCCACCAATATCACCGCGGCGGGCTACGGCCTCTATGTCTCCAACGCGGGCACGGGCGGCGTGTCGATCGTCAACCAGTCCGGGGCGTCGATTTCCAACACGAATCGGGGCAGCGGCGCCGTCGTCATCGACGGCATTTACGCGGCGGGAGGCAACGGCGCCCTGACGGTGAGCAACCTGGGGAGTGTGGCCGCCCTTAATACGGGCGGCGGCGCCGCGGCGATCGACGCGGAGCACGCGGGCACGGGCAATGTGACCGTGGTGAACGCGGGCACGCTGGCCGCCAGCGGCAACGGCAGCTACGGCATCATCGCCAAGCAAAGCTCGGCGACGGGCAATGTGGTGGTCACCAATGCCGGCACCATCCAGGCGCCGCTGACGGTGGGCAGCGGCGTCACCTTCGGCATCGACGCGGAGAACGCCGGGGCGGGCAATATCCAGGTGGTCAATAGCGGCGTCATCAACGACGCCTCCGGCAACGGCATCCAGGCCCTGGCTTCCGGCAGCGGCGCGATCGACCTTCTCAACACCGGCTCCATCACCAACAGCCTGGTCAACCCGAATGCCTCCAGCTACGCTCTTTATGCTCAAAGCAGCCTGAGCGGGACTAACGGCCTGGTCCGCATCATCAACCAGGGGAGCTTGAGCGTGGCCGCTTCCTGGGGTGGAAGCGCTCTCGCCGGGGTGGGCATGTATGCGAGCAACGCCGGGACGGGCGGCATCTTCCTGGATAACCAGGCGGCCGGAAATATCCTGGTCAACGTGAGCGCGGGCAGCGGTTCCGCGGCCGGCGTCTATGCGAAGGAAACGGGCTCCGGCACGGTGACGGTGAGCAACGAGGGCCTGATCAATGTCACGAACACCAGCGTGGCGGGCGCGGCCGGCATCGACGCGGAAACGACCGGCACGGGCGCGGTCAGCGTGGTCAACACGACGAACGTCAGCGTTGTCAGTGCGCCCGCTTCCGGGGGGACGAATACGGGCAACGCCTACGGCATCTACGGGGCGTCGAGCAACGCCGCGGGAGGCCTGGTTTCCGTGAGCAACGCGGGGAACATCTCCCTGACGTTCAGCAACGCCTTCACGAATAACAGCACGGCGGTCGTGGGAGCCTATAGCTCCGGAACGGGCGGCATCGTCCTGACCAACACGGCCCAGTTGAGCCAGAGCAACGCGATCGTCAGCACCAACGCGATCTTCAACAGCGCCTCCATAATCGGCGTTTCCAACATGGGGTCCGGCACGGTCTTCGTGACCAATAGCGGGAAGCTGACCTCGGTCGGCAACTCCAGCATGGGCCTGTCGGTCGTCGGAGGCGCGGCGAGCGGAACCATCACGGTCAGCAACACGGGCGAGATCGCCGGTCCAGGAAATGGGATCCAGGTCAACGCCGCGGGAACGAATGCGATCAGCGTCTTCAACAGCGGCCTGATGAACGGCATGGGCTATAATCGCTGGGGCATTTATGTGGGGGCCAGCAGCAGCAACGCGGGCGCCGTGACGGTAAGCAACACGGGGAGCATCGGCACGAATTACGGTTCTGTATTCGGGGGCATCAACGTGATCGACGCGGCGACGAATGCCGCGGGGCCGGGGGTGCTGGTCTGGAACACCGGCACGCTGACCAATGGCTCTACGCAAGGGGCCGGCATCCGGGTGCTTTCCTCCGGCGCCCCGATCGTGATTACCAATTACGGGCAGATTTGGTTCGTGGCTACCGGGGGCATCATCATGGCCCAGAACTCCGGGGCGGGTGCCGTCACGATTTTGAACACCAACCAGCTTGTCGGCTCTGGCGGCGTCCAATCCGCCATCGACGCGGAAAACGTCGGGGCGGGCGCGGTCAATGTGACCAACAGCGGCGCGATTTATTTGAACACGAACAGCTACGTTACCGCCCCCTCCACCATCAGCACGAACTCGGGCCTCGCGGGCATCCTGGCGCTGAATCGCGGCACGGGCGCCACCGGCCAGGTGGGCGTGACCAACACGGGGGCGCTGCGGGTCCTGACAAACAACGTCACCAACGCCGTCTACGGCATCGAGGCCACCAATGGCGGCTCCGGCGGCGTCTATGTGACGAACGGAGCGGCGATCGGGGTGAGTAACCTCTCCGCCATCGATAGCGGCGCCGCTTACGGTATTTACGCCACGGGCGCCGGTTCCGGCGCGGTGCTGGTCAGCAACACGGGGGTTCTCAACGTGCTGAACACGAACACCACCAATGGCATGGCCGGCGATGCCGTCGGCATCTTTGCCACCAACGGCGGCTCGGGCACGGCCCAGGTCGTCAATGGCGCCTCTCTCTCTGTGACGAATCTGGCGGGTACGACGAACACGAATAATTTCGTGCGCGGCATCTATGCGGTGTCGGCCGGCGCGGTGTCCGTTGTCAACCAGGCCGGGCAGACGATCAGCGTGGTGCAAAACGCGGGAGGCAACACGCGAGGCATCGAGGCCTCCGGCAGCGGCGCCGCAGTCACGATCAGCAATGCGGGCACGGTCTTCGTCCAGGAAACCGCGGCGCTCGGGGACACGGTGGGCTTAAGGGCGACGGGCGGCACCAGCGGCCTGGTTTCCGTGACCAATACGGGGACTGTGACGGTGAGTAACGCGGGCAATTATTCCACGGTTGGCATTTATGAATCCGGCAGCGGGACGGTGAATGAGTATGCCCTGAATGCGGGGACTTTGGGCGTATACGGTCCTAGCGCATATGGCATTGGTCTTGCCGGATCCGGTTCTGGGACTGTGACTGCGAGTAATGCGGCGGCCGCTTCTATTGTCGCCTCTGGATCGAGCGGCGCGGGAATCAAGGTCATCAATAACTCCACCGGCACCAACGGCCTCGTCTCCGCGACGAACGCGGGAACGATCAGCATCTCCGGAGCGCTGGCGGGCATGTCCGGAACCAATAACGGCACCGGCGGCGTCAGCTTGGTCAACTTGGCCGGGGCCTCGATCACCGCGGCCAACGGCAACGGCATGGAGATCTACAACACCTCCGGCACCGGCGTCCTGACTCTCGATAACGAAGGGAGCATCGTCCGGACCGGCACGGGCGGCAGCAGCCTCTTCATCTCCAACACGGTCGCCGCCGCTTCCATTCAGATGACCAACGGCTCGACGTTGGACGGCGGCGGCGGGGCGGGGATGACGGTGACTTCCGCGGGCGATATCAACATGGTCAACCTGGCCACCGGTTCGATCACCGTGACGGGCGCGGGTATCGGCATGCGCGCGTGGGAATCGGGCGCCGGAACGCTGACGATGACCAACTTCGGGACCATCACGGCTTTGAGCGGGGCCAACGGCATGTATGCGGACAGCTACGGCGGCACCGGAGCGATCAGCATGCTCAACGCATCCACCGGCGTGCTTAACGTGGTCAACGGATCGGGCATTTACCTGATCAATACGAACGGGGCCCGCGCGATCACGGTGGAAAACCAGGGCCAGATTATCACGACCGGATCGGGCAGCGGCATCGTGGCGACCAATACGGTGGCCGGGGCGACGGTGGCGGTGACCAACGGCGGCGTCATCACGGTGGGAAGTGGCGACGGCATCCGGGTCGTCTCCGCGGGCGACGTCGGGGCGACCAATGCGGCCGGCGGCGTCATCAACGTGACGGGCAGCGGCGTCGGCATCCATATCATCGAGACGGGAACCGGCGTCATGAGCGTGACGAATGCGGGCAGCATCGTTCTGACCGGCACGGGGGGCACCGGCATCCTGACCACCAATCTCTATACCGGCACCGGCGGCTCCGACGGCACGACGAACACCGGCACGATCACGAACACAGCCAATTACGGCATCTACGCCGTGAATAACGACAGCGCGGGGGTTTCCGTCCTCAACAGCGGCACGATTGCTCTGACCAACGCGGCCGGGGTGGCCTACGGGATCTATGCCAGCGACGGCACCGGCTCCGGAGGGGTGACGGTGGTGAACGTCAACGCGATCGGCTCTTCCGCCGCGCCGCTGGCCGGTCAGGGCATCTACGGCATCGACGCGGTGGCCAACGGCGCTCTGACGGTGCGGAACGGCTCCTCCATCTATGT
Source organism: Verrucomicrobium sp. (assembly GCA_028283855.1). Classification (NCBI taxonomy): domain Bacteria; kingdom Pseudomonadati; phylum Verrucomicrobiota; class Verrucomicrobiia; order Verrucomicrobiales; family Verrucomicrobiaceae; genus Verrucomicrobium; species Verrucomicrobium sp. The sequence continues at coordinate 866,841 of JAPWJX010000003.1, forward strand.
CCAGGACCTGGCGGGCAGCACGACGGCGGCGGTGGGCATCTCCGCCATCACGGCGGACGCCGCGAACGGGGCCGCTGTCCAGGTGACCAACAGCGGCACGCTGGTGGCGACGGGCAGCGGCGTCGGCGCCGTCGGCATCGACGCGCGGAACACGAACGCGGCGGGGACCGATCTGGTCAACATCTCCAACGCCGGCACGCTGACCGCCAGCGACAGCAACGGCGGCACGGCCATCGGCATCCGGGGCGAGCAGGACGGCCTGGGCTCCCTGGCCATCACGAACGCGGCCTCCATCGTCGCCGACGGCACGGGGGCGACCGGCATCCAGGCGATCCTCTCCAACGTTTCCAACAACAGCACGGTGAAGGTCTTCAATTACGGGACGATCCTGGCGACCGATCCCGGGGCGGCCTCCGTCGGCATCGATATCAGCGCGGAGACGGCCGCCGGCGGCGCTGCCCTGGCGGTCAACACCAACCTGATCACGGCCATCGGCGACGGCGGCGGGGGCATCGGCATCCGGGTGAGCTCCACGGGCGCCGGGGGGACGGCCCAGGCCACCAACACCGGGACGATCCTGGCTTCCGACACGAACGGCGGCGTGGCCTACGGCATCCAGGTTTCCGGCACCCAATCGGCCGTTCTGAGCGCGGTCAATAGCGGCCAGGTCGGCCTTGCCACCAATGCGATTTCCGGCAGCGGCAGCGCGGGCATCTATGTCAGCGGGCCGGGAACGGCCACCATCACTAACCAGGCGGGTGGCTCGGTCTACGTCCAGAACGCGGCGGGCAGCACCAACGCCGCCTATGGCCTGCGGGCGGAGACTTCGGACAACAGCGGCACCCGCTACACGGCGATCACCAACGCGGGGACGGTGACGGTGATCGGCAGCGGCGGCGGGGCCTACGGCCTCTATGCCCGGAATTCCAATCCCGTTGGCTATGCGGCGACCTCGATCACCAACACGGGCACGGTCCTGGTGATCGACACCAACGGAGGTTCCGCGATCGGCATCTACGGAGAGCATGGGGCGGGCAGCCACGCCTCCCTCTACAACTACGGCGCGGTGACGGTGACGGCCAACGGCGCCTCGGCGATCGGCCTTTACGCCAATGCGCCGACGAACGGGGGCACGGGCCTCCAGGTCGTCACGAATATGGCCAACGTCACCGTCACCAACACGAAGGTGGGGGGCTCGGCGATCGGCATCACGTCCTACAACTTCGGCGGCGGTGGCAGCGACGTGGAAAACTTGGGCGCCACGAATGCGCTGACCGTCGTGGCCAACGGCGGCGGGGCGACGGGCATTTCCAGCGTCAATTACAACGGCAGCAGCCTCGCGGGCGCGACGAACGGCCAGGCCATCACGGTGAAGGACATCGGCGGCGGCAGCGCGATCGGCATGACAGGCTCGCCGCTGGTGAATCTGGCCGGGGGCAGCATCACGGTTTCCGCGACGAATGCGGGCAACGCCTACGGGCTCTATCTTAACGGCTGGAATGGGTCGTCGCTCCAGTCCAATTACGGAACGATCTCCGTCCAGGCCGCCGGAACGGGCGAAAGCGCCGCGTTTTTCGGCTTTGGCCAGAGCGACATAAGCAACGGGCCGGTGGTCTCCCTGGTCAATCAAGGCACGCTCCTTTCCAGCAATACCGGCGGTGCGGCATATGGCATCGAGGCCAACAAGGGCCTTAACAGCGCCTACTACACGGGGGCGAGCACGGTCACCAACGGGGGTTTCATTGGCACCGCCTCCAACGCCATTGCGGGCGTCAACGCCACCGGCATTTACCTGGGAGTCAGCCAGGGCAGCGGCTATGTCCTCAACCAAACGACCGGCTCGATCATCGTCCAGGATCTGGCGGGCAGCACCCAGGCGGCCTACGGCATCAACCTGCGGGCCCTCTCCATCGCGGGCATCCTGTGGGCCAGCAACGGGGGCTCGATCGTGGTGACCGGCAGCGGGGCGGGCGCCTACGGCGTGGCGGCGGTGAACACGGGCTCCGCCGGGACAAACAGCGTGCAGGCCAGCAACAGCGGCACGATCGTGGTGAGCGACACCAACGGCGGCACGGCGGTGGGTCTCTACGCGGAGAACGAGGGCGGCGCGGGGGTCCGGGCGGCGAACTACGCCGGGGGCACGATCCAGTCGACCGGCTACGGCATTGAGGTGGTGAACTTTACCGGGAACAATTCCCCGGTCGGCATCAATTACGGGACGATCACGATGTCCGGCGCCGGCACCGGCATTTATGCGACGAACGCCGCGGCGGGCATCAGCGCCTACGCGAGCAACGCGGGGACGATCACCGTGGTCGACGGCATGGGCCTCTATAGCGCCAGCTCGGGCAATCCGGCCTACGCGCAGAACCTGGCCGGCGGCGTCATCAATGTCACCGGGACGGGCATTGGCGTGGCTGGGATCAACACTGGCGCCCACAGCGTCTTCCTGACCAACGCGGGGACGATCAACGCCGCCACGGGCGCCACCGGCATGGCCGTGCTCAACGGGACGACCGGCAACGCCAGCGTCGTCAACGCGGCGGGCGGCACGGTCAACTTCACCACGAACGGTGTCGGCATCAAGATCGTCAACAGCACGAACGCCCCGCAGCTTCTGGTGGACAACGAAGGCTCCCTCCTGGCGGGGGCTTCCAACAATGGCACCGGCGTGCTGGTGTCCAACACGACCAGCGGTTCCGCCGTGGCGGTGACCAACGGCGGCCTGATCCAGATTTCCGACGGGGTGGGCGTCGATGTCGCCTCCGCCGGCAGCGGCAGCGTCAGCAACGCGGCCTCGGGAACTATCTCCGTTACCGGCTCCGGCATCGGCGTCCGGGCCGTGGAGAGCGCCTCCGGGACCTTGACGGTGACCAACCTGGGTCTGGTGGCCGGATCGGGTTCGGGCGCCATTGGCCTTTATGCCCGCAATGACGGTTCCGCCGGAGCCTCCCTGCTTAACGGGGCGGGCGGCGTGGTGGCCGTCTCCGGCGGCGGCGTCGGCATGGAGGTGGCGAACACGAATGGCGTTGGTCCGCTTGCGGCGACCAACCTGGGGACCGTGACGGTCAGCAACGCCGCGGGCACAGGCATCCTGGCCACCAACACGGTGGCGTCGGCTTCGACGGCGGTGACCAACGCCGGGACGATCAACGTCCTGGCCGGCGGTGTCGGCATCGGCGTGGCCAGCACGGGCCAGATCACCATTTTGAACACGGTCGACGGCGCGCTGAGCGTGACCAACGGCATCGGCATCCGCGCCTACGAGCTGGGCGATGCCTCCCTGGCCGTCAGCAACCTGGGCGCCATCACGGTGGCCGCCGCCGGGGGCGAGGCCATCGGCATCGACGCCGAAAGCTGGGGCCTGGGCGCAGTCAGCGTCCTGAGCACGAACATTACCGTCTCCTCCACCGGCATTGGCGGAGGCTCGGTCACGGCGGTGAAGATCGTCCAGCACAGCACGAACAACGCCGTCCAGCTCGTCTTCACCAATAGCAGCACCGTCACCGGCACGGGCAGCGACCAGGTCGTCGGCATCGACGCGGAGGGGATGGGCACGGGCGGCGTCCAGGTGGTCAACGCGGCCGCCGGGGCCATCACGGTTTCCAGCACGGGCGGGACAGTCACCGGCATCAAGGCCTATGACGCCAGCGCGGCGGGCGCGGTGGCCGTGACCAACGACGGCGCGATCGGCGTCACGGCGACCGACGGCTCCGGCGCCGTCGCCATCGACGCGGAGAACGGCGGCTTGGGCACGATCAGCGTGGTCAACAACACCGACCTGACCGTCCGCAGCCTTTCCAGCGGCGGTGCGGTGGGCGGCGCCACGGGTATCCGCCTGGTTCAGCGTAACGCCGCCAACGGGAATCTTCTCTCTTACACGAACGCCAACGTCATCACCCTGGTGGAGACCAACGCCGCCGCCAACGGCTACGGCGTCGTCGCCACGAATCAGGGCACGGGCGGGGTCAGCCTGGCCAACACCGGCACGATCACCGGCACCAACGTGGTGACGGCGGACGCGGCGGGCGCCACGCTCTACGGCCTCTCCGCCACGAACGCGGGCGGCTCCGGCGCGGTGGCGGTGAGCAACGGCGGCACGATCTCCCTGGCCGCCGTTGGCGCGGGGACGAGCAACTACGGCGCGGCCTCCGTGGCCATCGACGCGGAAAACCGCGGCACCGGCGGGGTGAGCGTGACCAATTCCAGCGTCCTGGCCGTGCGGGGCGCGGGCGCGGGCGCGATCGGCATTCAGGCGGTGGAAACCGGCCTGACGGGCAACGTGGCCGTGACGAACAGCGGCACCATCCTGGCCTCCGACACGAACGGCGGCGCGGCCTACGGTATCTACGCCAAGAACACCGGCACGGGCGACATCGACATCCTCAACACCGGCCAGATCGGCCAGGCCGGGGCGGCGATCACCGGCAACGGCGGCGCGGGCATCTACGCCAGCGGCAACGGCTCGATCACTCTGAATAACCAGGGGGCGATCGTCGTGGCCGCCGCGACGGGCTCCACCAACGCCGTCTACGGCGTCTCCCTGACCACCGCCGATACGGCGGGCGGCGACATCGTCATCACGAACGGGGCCGCCGTCAACGTCACCGGCAGCGGCGCGGGCGCGGTCGGCATTCTGGCCCAAAACACGAACACGACGGGGACGGGCTCCATCTTTGTCACCAACTCCGGCGCGCTGACGGCCACCGATTCCAATGGCGGCTCGGCGGTGGCCCTGAGCATCACCAATATGGGCGACGGGGCGGTGACTCTCTCCAACAGCGGCACCATCACCACGGCTTCCACCGGCTCCGGGGCGGTCGGCATCGAGGTCTACGCCTACGGCGCCATTAACATCGTCAACACGGGGAACATCAATTCCAGCGGCGCGGGAGCCTACGGCATCTATGTGGCCAGCGCGGGCGCGGGCGACATCCAGACCACCTCCACCATCACGATCAACGGCCAGACCACCTACGGCATCTACGTGGCCAGCGTCGATCCTGTCCGGGTGACGAACACCGGCTCGATCGTCGCCTCCGACCCGGGCGAAAGCTCGGTCGGCATCAATTCGGAAACCACCGGCACGGGCGGCGTCTACCTGCTGAACACCAACACCGTCGACGCCATTGGCGGCGGGGGCGGGGCCATCGGCATCCGCGCCCTGGACAGCAACACCGGGGCGACGGCCCTGGTCGACGTGACCAACACGGCCGCCGTGAGCGCCCTGGATATCGACGGCGGCGCGACCATCGGCGTCTACATGGAGAACGCGGGTACGGGCGGCCTCCTCTTCGCCAACAGCGCGGCCATCACCGTCACCAGCGCGGGCGCGACCAACGCGGGCGGGGCCACGGGCATCTACCTCCTGCAGTCCGCGACGAACAACGCCAACCAGATCGCCTTCACCAACGACAACACCGTCACCCTGGTGGAAACCAATGCCACTGCCGCCGCCTACGGCATCCAGGCGATCAACAAGGGTACGGGCGGCGTCCTCCTGGTCAACAACGGCACCGTGCAGGGGACCAACACCTCCAGCGTGACGGCGACCAACGGGACGCTCTACGGCCTTTCCGCCTATAATCAGGGCGGCACGGGCGGCGTGGCGGTGACGAATAACGGCACCATCGACCTGGTCAACGAGGCGACGGGGGCCAACGGCTACGGCGCCTCCTATGGCATCCAGGCGCTCAACGGCGGCCTGGGCTACGTCAGCGCGGTCAACCTGGGCACGATTCACGTCCAGGGCCAGGGCGCGGCGGGCATCCTGGCCTACAATACCAACGCCAGCGCGACGGGCGTGGTGAGCGTCTTCAACGGGGGCACCATCACCGCGGAGGACCCGGGCGCCGTCTCCATCGGCATCGACGCGGAGAACAGCGGCACGGGCGGCGTGGTCGTTATCTCCACCAACGCCATCGTCTCGATCGGCGGCGGCGGGGGCGGCATCGGCATCAAGGCGGTGGAGAGCGGCGCCGGAGGAAATATCGTGGTGACGAACGCCGCCTCCATCTCGGCGGGCGATCCGGACGGCGGCAGCGCCCTGGGCATCCTGGCCCAGCAGGCGGGTTCCGGCACGGTGGGCATTCTCAACACCGGCACTATTTCCGCCACCTCGGCAGGGGCCTCCGCCATCGGCATCCAGGCCGGCAGTGCGGGCGGCATGGTCTTCGCCGAGAACCAGGGAACGATCACGGCCGCCGATACCAACGGCGGCACGGCCCGGGGCATCGCCCTGACCGCCACGGGCGCGGACGGCGCCGTGGCCCTCAACGACCTGGGCGCCAGCATCTCCGTCAGCAACGGCCAGGCGGTCTCCGTCGTCTCCTCCAACGTCGGGGGCAGCGCGGTGGCGACCAACTTCGGCACGATTTCCGGCGCGGGCACGAGCGACGGCTTGGCCCTAAGCGGCGCGGGCACCCTGTGGGCGACGAACGGCGGCACGATCACCGTGACGAACGGCGCGGGTGTCACGCTGAGCCACTCCTCGGCCACGGGCAACTCCCAGATTCTCAATGGCGGCGTGATTTCTTCCTCCGCCGCCGGCGCGGTCCTGGTCCAGGGCGTGAGCGCGCAGGGCGCGGGGGCGGGCAGTGTCCTGGTCGTCAACCAGGCGGGCGGCCGGATCGAGGTTGCCGGTTTGGGCGGAGGGGCCGACGGCATCCTGGTCGGAGGCAGCGGCGCGGGCACGGTCGTGGCGACCAACCTGGGCGCGGTCACGGTCCTCGACACGAACGGCGGCGTCGCCTTCGGCATGCGCGCGGTTTCCTCCGGGGCGGGCCTGGGCAGCCTTTACAACGCGGCGACGCTGGCGGTCACCGGCTCCGGTTCCGGCACGGACGGGGCCGTCGGCCTGGGCGCCTTCGGCTCCGACAGCGGGGCGGTTGCGGCGACCAACGCGGGCGCCGTGACAGTCACCAACGCAGGCGCGGGCGAGGCGGCGGGCCTGGTGGCCCAAAGCACCGGCACGGGCCAGGCGCAGGCCGTCAACGCCCCGGCCGGCACCGTCACCGTCCTGGGCAACGGAGGCGGCGCGGCGGGCCTCCGCTCCTACGGCGGCCTGAGCGCGGCCCTTGTCAGCGTGACCAATGAGGGGCAGGTGGCGGTGGACGACTCCAGCGCGGCGGCGGTAACCCTTTACGGCGTCGACGCGGCCACGCAATCCGCGGGCGGCATCGATGTCCTGAACACCGGGACCATCACGGTGGGCAGCGCCCTGAGCGCCGCCTCCACCGGCACGGTCTACGGCCTTGCCGCGCAGGCGGCGGGGACGGCCCCGATCAACCTGAGCAACCAGGGCGCCCTGAACGTCTACGGCCGGGGCGGCACCGCCTACGGCATGTATGCCTATTCGGGCGGCGGCGGCACCATCAGCCTGGTCAACACCGGCACGATCAACGTCGACGGAACCGGCACGCTCTACGGCATGTACGCCAGCTCTACCGGGGCGATCAGCATCTACACCAGCGGCAACATCAGCGTGGCTTCCGGCGGCATCGCCATCGCGGCGGGCGGCTCGGTCGATTCCGCGATCACCGTCATCATCAGCGGCTCGCCGACGATCAACGGCATCATCAACGGCAACACCTCCGTGACGGCGGGCCAGGTCCCGACGTCCAGCTACCTGCAGCTCAATCTCACCGGCATCACCACGGAGCAGGCCGCCGTGGCCAACGCCTACCTGAAGGACCACCCGAACAGCGGCACCCTGGTCATCAACGGGGCCACCTATTCCTACGAGAACTTCACCGGAGCCGGGGTGAACACGAACGCCGCCGTGCCGGTGATCAATCCGCAGCTCCAGGACGTGGTGAAGACCATCAGCCGCACCGCCCTGACCGACCTGACCTTCCAGGGCATCACGCTGGCCAACCGCCTGGACATGGTCCGCATGGGGCTGGCCGGGGGCCGGATCGACTGGAGCGGGCTGAACCTGGTCGACGCCGACGACCCGCTCCTCTCCCAGGTGGCGGGCCAGCTCTACGCCTTCAACTCCACCATCCCGCAGGAGGCCACCCTGGCCGACGTGCCCGACTATGTGAACGAGATCGAGTTCGAGAAGCAGCAGCGGTGGGGCGTCTTCCTGACCGGCAACGCGATCCTGGCCAGCCAGAGCGGCAACGCCAGCCAGCCCGACGTCGACGCGACGACCCTCAACTTCACCGCAGGCGTCGATTACCGCCTGACGAAGGAGTGGACGCTGGGTCTCTTCGGCTCCTACGGGCGGACCACCGCCAGCCTGGACAGCTACGGCAGCCGCCTGAGCGAGAACAGCTACCGCATGGGCCCCTACGGCAGCTACACCCATGGCGACTGGTACGTGAACGGCCGCGGCTACTACGGCTTCTCCAGCGCCACCTCCCAGTCGGTCCTCCCCGGCACCGGCCTGGTGGCGAACGGCACTCCGGACGGAGACCAATACGGCGTCGCCTTCGACACCGGCTACAAGTTCCACGCGGGCAACTGGACTTACGGCCCGATCGGCGGGCTCCAATACACCCACATCAATATCAACGGCTACGACCAGACCGGCGCGGGCACGCTTAACCTGACGGTGGGCGACCAAAAGGTCGACTCTCTCATCGGCAGCCTGGGCGGCCGTGTCGCCTATGACATCAAGACGACGTGGCGGCGGATGATCCTGCGGCCGGAAATCGACGTGACCTGGCAGCATGAGATCATGGACGACAACCAGGTGGTCGGCGTGGCCTTCGCCAACAATAGCTCCTCCTCCGTGGTGGTGAACACCGGCCAGCTCCAGCGGGATTCCGCCGTGGTCGGCGGCGGCCTGAGCGCGGTCTTCGACAACGGTTCCGTCCTCTTCCTGCGCTATGACGCCCAGGTCGGCGTGGACGATTACCTGGCCCAAAGCATCACCGGCGGCCTCCGCATCACCTTCTGACGTTTTTTTCTTAAGAAAACGGCGGGGCATTGCCAAACGCCCCCCGGATCGTAGGATGTCTTTTGCCAGGAGCGGCAAAGCGCTTGGCACGCTAACCCCGCCAGGTCCGAAAGGAAGCAACGGTACCGTGACCGACGTTGTTGCCGCTTCTGGTCTCTTTTTCCCCGCCATGCCTTCCTACCAAGTCTTTGCCCGCAAGTACCGCCCGCAGACCTTCGCGGAGGTGATCGGGCAGGAGCACATCACCCGCAGCCTGGCCAACGCCATCGCCCAGGGCCGCCTGGCCCAGGCCTATCTCCTGGTCGGCCCCCGGGGCACCGGAAAGACCTCCACCGCCCGCATCATCGCCAAGGCGCTCAACGTTCCCGGCGGCCCCAAGGTCGATTTCGACCCGAACGACGAAGTCTGCCGGGAGATCGCCGAGGGGCGCTCCCTGGACGTGCTGGAAATCGACGGCGCCTCCAACAACGGCGTCGAGCAGGTGCGCGATCTGCGGGACAACGTCCGCTTCGCCCCCGTGCGCGGGAACTTCAAGGTCTATATCATCGACGAAGTCCACATGCTCAGCCAGGCGGCCTTCAACGCCCTGCTGAAGACGCTGGAAGAGCCCCCGGCCCACGTGAAGTTCATCTTCGCCACCACGGAGGCGCACAAGGTCCCCGCCACCGTCCTCTCCCGCTGCCAGCGCTTCGACTTCCGCCGCATCCCGGACGCCGCCATCGCCGCCCACCTGGCCCATATCTGCCAAAAGGAAGGGGCCCAGGCGGAGGACGCCGCCCTCCAGGTTATTGCCCGCTATGCCGAAGGCGGCCTGCGCGACGCGGAGGTGGCCCTCGACCAGGTTATCGGCTTCTTCGGCCAGAACGTCACGGAGGCCGCCGTCCTGGAGATGTTCGGCCTCATCGGCCGGGGCCCGGTCATCGAGCTGGCCCGCGCCATCGCCGCCGGGGACGCGGGCCGCGTCCTGGAACAGGGCCGCGGCTTGGCCGCCGCCGGGAAGGACCTGGGCAAGCTGGCCGCCGACCTCCTCGGCTTCTTCCGCGATTTCGCCCTCTGGCAGGCCGCCCCGGCGACTGTCGAGGCCGACTTGACCCCCGCCGAGAAGGCCGCCTTCGCCGAGCTTTCCCAGGCCCTCACGCCGCGCGGCGTCCTGGCCCTCCTGGAGGAGCTGGCCTTCCTGGAAGGCCGCCTCCGCTACGCGGTGAGCAAGGAAGTCATCTTTGAGGTGGCGCTTCTCCAGCTCTCCCAGCTGCGGGAAAAGGTTTCCCTGGAAACCCTTCTGCACCAGCTGGCGGGGGAGGGGGCGCCGGCCGTTTCGGTTCCGGCTCCAGCTTCCACGGCGTCGGCCGCCCCGGCGGCTCCCGCTCCCGCCGCCAACGCGCCCCAAGCTTGGGCGAAGGCCGCCGCCCGTTTCGCCCAGGAGCGCCCGCTGGAAGCTTCCGCCATCCAGACGGCCCGCTTCGTCACTCTGCGGGGGGACGAGGTCGAAATCGCCCTGCCTTCCAACCTGAAGCATAAGATCGCCGCCTTTTGCGCTCCCCGGAACCTGCCGCTCCTGGAGGACACGTTGCGGCAGGAGATGGGCCGCCCGGTGAAACTCGTCTTTTTGGCCGGGGATCCGCCGACGGAGGCCGTTGCCGCTCCCGCCGCCGCGGCAGGCCCGGCCAAGGCCGCCGAACCCGCCGAACCGGCGAAGCTGACGGATAAGGAATTCCTCCACGACCCCCAGATCAAGAAGGCGCTGGAGCTCTTCCAGGCCCGCGTCGTCTCCGCCAAGTAATTTCAAATCTATGAATATCGCCAAACTGATGAAGCAGGCCCAGCAGATGCAGGCCCAGGCCCAGAAGATCCAGGCTGACCTGGCCGCCAAGGAATATCAGGGTACCAGCGGCGGCGGCGCGGTGAGCGCCACGGCCAGCGGCGACGGCCAGTTGCTCAAGCTCAAGATCGACCCGGCCATCCTGAAAGACGGCGACGCCGAGATCGTCGAGGACCTGGTCCTCTCCGCCGTCCGCGACGCGCTGGAGCAGGGCCGCAAGGACGCCGCGTCCGAGATGGGCAAATTGACCGGCGGCCTGGGCTTGCCCGGGTTCTAATTTTGGCCGATTACCCGCCCACCTTCCAGGAGCTGGTCGGCGCGCTCCGGCAGCTTCCCTCCGTGGGGGCGCGCAGCGCGGAGCGGCTGGCCCTCTTCCTCCTGGGGGAAAAGCCCGCCGTCAGCCAGCGCCTGGCCCACGCCATCCAGGAGGCGGCGGAAAAGATCGTCCCCTGCGCCCGTTGCGGCTTTTATGCGGAGCGGGAAGAAGAGGGCGGCGAGGTCCTCTGCCCCATCTGCCTCGACCCCGCGCGGGACGCCTCCCTCTGGTGCCTCGTCGAGCGGGCGGACGACGTGGTGAAGTTCGAGAAGGCCGCCGGGCCCGGCGCGTTCCGGGGCCTCTATCACGTCCTGGGCGGGAAGCTCTCCCCGCTGGAGGGCATCGGGCCGGAGGAACTCCGCATCGCCCCCCTTCTTTCCCGCATCGAGGCCGCTCCGCCGAAGGAGATCATCCTGGCGCTGGGCACCGACGTGGAGGGGGAGACCACCGCCCTTTACCTGGCCCCGCTCCTCAAGGAACGCGGGGTCGGCGTGACGCGGCTGGCCATGGGGCTGCCCGCCGGGGGCGGCCTGGAATTCGCCGACAGCGTCACCCTGGGCTATGCCCTGGCGGGACGGCACGCGGTGTGATAAGGTAGGACCTATGGAAGAAACTCCTTCCGCTCCGTCCAAGCGTCTGTACAAGAGCCGCGACCGCAAGCTTTGCGGCGTCTGCGGCGGCCTGGCCGAATACTTCGACATGGACCCGACGGTCGTGCGCATCCTGTGGGTCGTCGTGACCCTCTTCACCGTCTTTTCCGGCGCCGTCGCCTACGGCATCCTGGCGCTGGTGATGCCGGACCAGGACGAATTGAAGTAGCGGCGGGAGGGAGTGGCCCTCCCGCGGCACTTTTTCTACGGCAGCGCCCGGTTCAGCGCGCTGACGATGGCCTTGATGGAGGCCTGCTCGATGCTGGTGGAGCGGCCCGCGCCGAAGAACTTCCGCGTCCCCACCTTCAGCTCGATGTAGGCGATCGCTTCCGCCTTGGCCCCCTGGCCGACGGCGTGCTCCGAGTAGTGGGTCAGCTCCACGGCGGGCAGCCCGGCCTGGGGCAGGGCGGCGATGAAGGCGGCGATGGGGCCGTTGCCCCGGGCGGCGACGCTCTTCTTCTGCCCGTCGATCTCGACGACGGCCTCGCACCGGGTCTCGCCGGTGGCGCGGTCGGTCTCGGCGAAGAACTCGGCCAGCCGGTGGCGGCCCTGCGGCTGCGCCAGGTAGACCTGGTGGAAGAGGTCGTGGATCTCCTGCGGGGTGATCTCCCGCTGGAGGCGGTCGGCGGTGTCGTTGGCGATGGGGCCGAATTCCCGGTGCATGAGCTTCGGCAGGGCCAGGCCGAACTCGGCCTCCAGCACGTAGGCCACGCCGCCCTTTCCGGACTGGCTGTTGATGCGGATGATCTCGGCGTATTCGCGGCCGATGTCCTTCGGGTCGAGGGTGAGGTAGGGGACGTCCCAGAAGCCCTGGAATTTCTGTTCCCGCTGGAGCTTCATCCCCTTGTTGATGGCGTCCTGGTGGGAGCCGGAGAAGGCGGTGAAGACCAGGTCGCCGCTGTAGGGATGGCGCGGCGGCACCTCCATGCGGGTGCAGCGCTCGTAGACCTCGCGGACTTCCGGCAGGTTGCCCAGGTCGAGGCGGGGATCGATCCCCTGCATGTAGAGGTTCAGCGCCACGGTGACGATGTCGAGGTTGCCGGTCCGCTCCCCGTTGCCGAAGAGGGTGCCCTCCACCCGCTGCGCCCCGGCCAGGAGGCCCAGCTCCGTGGCGGCGACGCCGGTGCCCCGGTCGTTGTGGGTGTGCAGGCTGATGATCGCGGCGGCGCGGTTGGCCGGCTTCATGTGGCGGATGAACCACTCGATCTGGTCGGCGTGGACGTTGGGCATCGCCACCTCCACCGTGTCGGGGAGGTTGAGGATCATCTTCTTCTCCGGTGTCGGCTGCCAGACGTCCATGACGGCCTCGCAGACCTCCAGGGCGAAGTCGACTTCCGTGGCGGAGAAGCTCTCCGGGGAATACTGGAAGGTGACGTCGGTCCCCGCCAGCTCGCCCAGCCGCTCCTTGACGAAGCGGGTCCCCTGCACGGCGATCTTCACGATGTCCGCCTTCTCCAGGCCGAAGACGATTTTCCGCTGCGCGGGGGAGGTCGAGTTGTAGAGGTGGATGATCGCCTTCTTGGCTCCCTTGAGGGACTGGACGGTGCGGTCGATCAGGTCTTCCCGCGCCTGGGTGAGGACCTGGATGGAGACGTCGTCCGGGATGCGGTTCTCCTCGATCAGGCGGCGCATGAACTCGTATTCCGTCTGGGAGGCGGAGGGGAAGCCGACCTCGATCTCCTTGAAGCCGATCTTCACCAGGGTCTCGAAGAGCTCCAGCTTCCGCGGCACGTCCATGGGGATGGCCAGGGCCTGGTTGCCGTCGCGCAGGTCGACGCTGCACCATTGCGGGGCCTTGGTGAGGGTGCGCGCGGGCCATTGCCGGTCCGGCAGGTCGATCGGCGGGAAGGGGCGGTATTTCTTGGAAGGGTCGGAGATCATGGTGTTAAAGGGGGTGAAGGGTGGAAGAGACGGGGGAGCGATACCCGGTCGCTTCGAGGAAGGGAGATGCGGCGGCGGCCCTGAAAAGTGGATGCCCCGATTTACTCCCGAGCCTGAAGGCCGGGCCCGGTAAGTCGAAGGAGCCGCTGCATGAGGGGGGAAAGATGGGCCGCCCGAAAAAGGAAGTCAAGCTGGCTACCGCACCCGGGGCAGGCCTCCGGCGGCCTCCGGCCCGGCATCGGCCGCGCGCTGGAAGGCCCGTTTTTCCAGGGCGCGCTGCTTTTCCGCCGGGGCCATCGCGGCACGGTAGGCTTCCTCGGAAAGTTCCCCGCCCAGGAAGGCGGTGGTGAGGCGGTAGATCTCCCGCCGCGCCGGGCTGGCGGAGGAGCGGGCGGGATCGGAGTTGTCGGCCAGGTCGCCCAGCTTGGCCAGGGCGGCGGCAGGGTGCCGGGAGAGTTTCACCGCGTAGTCGGCGTAGGATTCGCCGGGCGCGTGGGTCAGGAGAGTGACGACTTCCAGGACCTCCTCCGGCAGGCCGCGGCGGCGCAGGTAGGTCAGGTTGAAGCCCCGGTCGAGGCCGTGGTCCTCGGCGACGTCGTGGATCGCCGCGGCGCAGAGGGCCAGGTCGAGCGTCCGGTTGTCGACGCCCCGCTCCGCCGCCAGGCGGCGGATGTGGCTGCAGGCCCGCTCGTAGTGCTCCACGTAGGGTTTCCCCTGGTCGTCAAAGTCGCCCTTATGTGCCTGGGCGGCAATGCGATGGAGAGTCGGGGCCAGCTTGCCGTAAAGCGGGGTCACGGGAACGACGGTAGGTCGGCGGGTCGCCCTTGTCTATCGGGGAAAGGAATCCTATATTTAGGGAACATGGGCCTGCGCGCGCTTTTCCTGGCGTTCTTTTCCCTCCTGGCGGTGGCGCAGGCCGCGCCGCCGGTCGTCTACGTCATCCCGGTGCGGGAGGAGATCGGGCCGACGACCGCCGCCCTGGTCCGCCGGGGAGTCCGGGAGGCCTCCGCCCGCCACGCCGCCGCCCTGGTCCTGGCGCTCGACACCTACGGCGGCCGCGCCGATGCGATGGAGGAGGTCATCCGCGCCGTGGAAAGCTTCCCTCAGCAGGAAAAGACCTACGCCTACGTCGACCCGAAGGCGGGCTCCGCCGGCGCCCTCATCGCCTCCTCCGCGCGGCACATCGTCATGGCGCCCGGCGCCGTCATCGGCGCGGCGACGCCGATCCTGGCCACCGACTCGGGCGAGGTGAAGGCGCTGCCGGAGAGCTACGAGAAGAAGATGCTCTCCTTCATGGACGGCATGGGCCGGGCGACCGCCGCGCGCCACGGCCACAACCCCGACGTCTTCACCGCGATGATCGACCGGGGCGAGGGGCTGCGCGTGGGCGGGACGGAGATCCTGCCGAAGGGGAAGATCCTGACCCTCACCAACACGGAGGCGGAAAAGCGCTACGGCCAGCCGCCCCGGCCTCTCCTTTCCGAGGGGACGGTGCCGAGCCTGGCCGCCGTCGCCGCCCTGGCGGGCGGGACGGAAGCGGAAATCGTGGAGCTGAAGCCGACCGGCTTCGAGCGGATCGCCCGCTTCCTCGTTTCCATCGCGCCGATCCTCCTCTCCGCGGGGATGATCCTGGCCTACCTGGAGTTCAAGGCCCCGGGGACGATGGTCTGCGGCATCCTTTCCGCGCTCTGCTTTCTCCTCTTTTTCTTCGGCCAATACGTCGCGGGCCTCAGCGGCTATGAGCCGGCGGCGTTCTTCCTCCTGGGAGCGGCGCTCGTCGGCGTGGAGCTGTTCCTCCTGCCGGGGCTGGTGGTGCCCGTCGCCACGGGGCTCCTCCTCATCCTGGCCGCCATCCTGACGGCGATGGCCGATCTGCCCCCCGCTTCCCATTCCCTCCCCACCCTGGCGCAGCTCCGCCTCCCGCTCTGGAAGCTGACCGCCGCCCTGGCGCTCTCCGTCGGCGCCATCGCGCTCCTGGCCCGTTACCTGCCGCGCGCGGGCTTCACCCGCTCGCTGGAACGGGCCACGATCGTCGGCGCGCCGGTGCTGGACCGCCCGGCCGCCCACGTCGCCGTGGGCGAGGAAGGGGAGGCCGTGACCTTGCTCCGCCCGGCGGGCACCGCGCAGTTCGGCGGCCGCCGGATCGACGTCGTCTCCGACGGCGCCTTCGTCCCCGCCGGGGCGCGCGTCCGCGTCGCCCAGGTGGAAGGGATCCGCGTCATCGTCCGGCCCGTTTAACTTTTTAACCCCCCTAGAAAACACCCCTCATGGATACCCTCACGTTCCTCCTTCTCATCGCGGCCATCGTCGCGGCGCTCGTCGTCGCCTTCGTCCTGGTCAATTTCCTGGGCATCTGGATCCGCGCCTGGATCTCCGGCGCCAGCGTCTCCTTCGGCAACCTGATCGGCATGCGGTTGCGGCGCATTTCGCCCTCCCTGGTGGTGAACCAGCGGATCACCGCCGTCCGCTCCGGCCTCGACATCAGCACCGCGCAGCTGGAGACCCACTACCTGGCCGGGGGAAACATCGAGGCGGTCGTCCGCGCCCTCATCGCCGCGACGAAGGCGGGCATCCCCCTCGACTTCAACCTGGCCTGCGCCATCGACCTGGCCACCGCCGGATCGGGCAAGAACGTCTTCGAGGCGGTCCGCACCAGCGTGAACCCGAAGGTGATCGACTGCCCCAACCCCGCCTCCGGCCTCGCCGCCATCGCGGGCGTGGCCAAGGACGGCATCGCCGTCAACGCCAAGGCGCGCGTCACCGTCCGCACGAACCTGGACCGCTTCGTCGGCGGCGCCACGGAGGAGACGATCATCGCCCGCGTGGGCGAGGGGATCGTGGCCACCATCGGCGCCTCCGAGTCCTACAAGGAGGTCCTGGAATATCCCGACCGCATCTCCAAGACGGTGCTGGCCAAGGGCCTTGATTCCGGCACCGCCTTCGAGATCCTCTCCATCGACATCGCCGACCTGAGCGTGGGCGACAACATCGGCGCGAAGCTCCAGGCGGAGCAGGCCGACGCCGACAAGCGCGTGGCCCAGGCCCGCGCCGAGGTGCGCCGCGCCGCCGCCGTGGCGCTGGAGCAGGAGAACCGGGCCAAGGTCCAGGAGATGCGCTCCAAGGTCGTGGAGGCGGAGGCCCAGGTCCCGCTGGCCATGGCGGAGGCCTTCCGCGCCGGCAACCTCGGCCTCATGGACTATTACCGGATGAAGAACCTCCAGGCCGACACGCAGATGCGCGCCAGCATCGCCGGGGAGGAAAAGCCCCAGGAGCCCGGAGCGGCGTAGGCCATGGGCGGCGCGCCATTGCGGGCTGATGTGGGGGGGCTGGGCGGCCTCCTCTTTCTGGTGGTGGCCATCGTGGTCCAGCTCCTGAACGGGCTGCGCCGGGGGAAGATCGCCACGCCGCCCCCGCCCCGTCCCGCCCCCGCGCGGCCGGTTCCTCCCGCCCCGTCCCGGGCGAGGGAGATTTGGGAGGAGGTCCGTTCCAGCGTCGCGGTGGTCCCGCCGCCCGTTTTCGTTCCTGCGCCCGCGCCGCCGCTTCCGGAGGGATGGGAGGAGGCCGCCCGCCGGATGGAAGCGGCGGAAGCCGTCACGGTCGATGCGCCCGCTCCGGCCCGCCTCCGCCTGCGGGTGGAGGGGCGGGAAGCCTGGCAGCGGGCTATCGTGCTGAGCGAGGTGCTTCAGCCGCCCCTGGCGCTCCGGCCCGATTGGAACCCTTAAGGGCCAGCGCCTTGGCGCAGGCCGCCATGCCCGCCAGGGCGACGGCGAAGACGACGTAGCCCGCCAGCATGTGGAACCAGGTGGGCTGGTCGAGCGTCCCCACCGCGAAGGGCGCGCCCCACAGCAGGATGCCGAAGGCCAGGACCACGATGCGGGCCATGTTCCCCGCCACCGCCAGCGGGATGGCGGCCAGGAAGAGCGCCCACTTTTTCCACGTCCGGTCCAGGGCGTAATGCCCGTAGAGCGCCGCCAGCATGAGGAGGGCGAAGAGGGAGCGGATGCCGCTGCACGGGTCGGCCACGTCGACGGCGAAGCGTTCCCCCGCCGGATGCCCCGGCGCGGGCGCGGAAAGGATCGCCGTGCCCAGGCAGAGGTTGTCGACGCCCACGGCGGCCAGCACCAGGTGGGAGGCCTGGGCCATCGCCAGCCGCAGCGGGAAGGCCAGCAGGTTGTCCAAAAAGGGCATCGGCCACATGAAGAAGAGGAACGCCCAGGGGAAGGCCAGCGCGCGCATCCAGGCGACGCCCCCCAGCCAGAGGATCGCCCCGGCCAGCACCAGGTTCAGGGAAAAGAAGCCGACGTATTGGATGTCGGCCAGGTAGCCCAGAAGATAGGCCAGGAAACCCAGAAGGAGGACCGCCAGCCCCCAGCCGGAGCCGCGCCGGGGCAGCGCGGCCAGGACGGCCCGCTTCTGCCAGACCAGGAAGGCCGCCAGCGGGGCGACGAGCAGGCCGTGCTCGAAGTCGGGGAAGTGGGTCCACATGTACCATGCGGCTTGTGCCAGGGGGACCAGGTGATTAAGGTGGCTGGTCGTGTACGGAAAGACGGCGAACAGCGCGGTCAGGACCAGGCCCAAGGCCGTCCATGCCGCCACCCGGAGTCCCGCCAGTGAGCGATCCCGCGCCGCCATCCCTTGATCCTATGGCCTCCGCCGCCCGGGGCCAAGATATCCCTTTCCCCGCCTTTGCCTGCGGGCCGGTCGCCTTCCGGGACGTGACGGCGGCGGAGATCGTCGCCGAGGTTGCGCGGCCCGCCGGGCCCGCCCCGCGCCTTTTCACCGCGCTCAACGCGCACGCCCTCTCCCTGGCGCTCCAGCAGCCCCGCTTCCGGGACCTGCTTAACCGGAGCCACCTTTGTTTTTGCGACGGTTTCGGCATCCTCCTCTTCTGCCGCCTCTGGGGCTTCGGCGCGCCCCGCCACCGGAACACCCCCACCGATTTCCTGCCCGCCCTCCTGGAGCGGCTGGCGGCGGAAAAGAAAACGGTCTTCCTCCTGGGCGACACGGAGGCGGTCGCCGCGGCCTACGCCCGCCAATTGGAAGCGCGCCATCCCGGCCTGGTCTGCGGCTGGCATTCCGGCTTCTTCCCGCGCGGCGGGGAGGAGGAAGCGGCCCTCCTTGCGCGGATCGCGGCGGCCCGGCCCCACGCCCTTCTCCTCGGCATGGGGATGCCCCGGCAGGAATATTGGGCGGAAGACCATCAGGCCGCCCTGTCCTGCGCCTCCGTCGTCATGATCGGGGCCAGCATGGCCTTCCACACCGGCTCCCGCCGCCGAGGTCCCCGGTGGGCCACCGGCCGGGGCTTGGAGGGGGTCTTCCGCCTGCTGCTGGAGCCCCGCGTCGTCTGGCATCGCTATTTGGTGGAGCTGCCCCGCCTTGCCTGGGCGCTGCGCCGGTACCGCAAAAAATGAACCAAGAGCCGATTCCCCTCTGGCGCATCGCCGCCGCCGCCCTCCTGGGCGCGGCGGCGCTGGCGCTTTGCCTTCTCGCTCCCGCCTCCCACGGGCAGACGGTCGCGGGCGTCGTCCTCGACCTGCCCTACCGCGTCGGCTCCTGGCTCGGCCTCGACCAGGCCATTTCGCCCTCCGAACTCTCCATCCTGCCCGCCGACACCGGCTTCGCGCGGAAGGAATACCTCTCCGGCGCCGGGGACTCGATCGTCTGCTCCATCGTCCTGGCCGGCGCGGAGAAGCGGAGCATCCACCGGCCGGAAATCTGCCTGCCCGGCCAGGGCTGGACCGTGCGGGCCAGCCAGGTCGTCCCCGTGCCGCTCCGTTCCGGCCGGACGCTGCGCGTCATGTGCCTGACCATGACGCACCCCGCCGCCTTGTCCGACGGGCGGAAAATCGAAATCCCGGCCTATTACCTTTACTGGTTCGTGGGCGACGGCGTGACAACCCCGAGCCACTGGCGCCGCATCTGGCTGACCAGCTGGGACCGTATCCTTCACCACGTCAACCACCGCTGGGCCTATGTCTCCGTCTACTCCACCATCCGTCCCGGCGGGAAGGACGCCGTGCAGACGCTGGAAATGCTCCGCCAATTCATCGCCGCCGCGGCGCCGGGCTTCCAGAAGTCAGAGCGGCAGTAGCGAGTCGAGCGCCGCGACGACCGCCGCCGCGGGCGTGCGGCGAATGCAGCCGACGTGGCCCAGCGGGCACGGCTCCGCGCCGCAGGGGGCGCAGGGGACCTCCGTCACCAGGTAGCGCTCTCCCGGCGCATAGGCTCCCATGAGCTGGCGGTGTTCCCGCCCGTGGCCCAGGACGACGCAGGGGACGCCCAGCGCGGCGGCGACGTGCCGCGCGCCGGTGTCGACGCCCGCCACCGCCCGGGCGGCCCCGATCAGGCGGAAGAGCCCGGGCAAATCGGTCTTGCCCGCGAGGTTGGCGATTTCCGGGTGGGCGGCGCGCAGCGCCTCGGCGGCTTCCCGCTGCCCGGCCGAGCCGACGAGGGCGGCGGAAAGGCCCCGGGCCCGGAGGTGGTCAAAGAGCGCGCGCCAGCCTTCCTCCGTCCAGACCTTGCTGTGCTGGGCGAAGGGAACCAGCACCACGTCATAGCGTCGGGGCGGCGGCACCGGCGCGACGAGCTCCGGCCAGCGGAGGGGGCCGGCGGTGGTCCCCGCGAAGGCGGCGATGAGGTTCAAATGGTATTGGGCCACCCGCCCCCGGCCCTCCGGAAAATAGGCGTGGGTCAGGAGCGCCTGGGTCCCCTTGTCCGCGCCGCCGACGCGGCGCGGGATGCCGCAGAGGAAGGCGGCCAGGAGGGCGGGCAGGTCGGGCCGGGTGATGCGGTGGAAGATGGCGGTGTCATAGCCCCCGGCGCGGAAGAGCGCTGTCCAGGCGCGGACCTGGGAGAGGAAGGGGAGGCTTTCCTCCGGCGGCTCCAGGACGGCGTCGAGCGCCGCGTGGAGGTCGAGGGAGTCGTGATAGCGCTGCTGGAGGGCCACCGTCACGTGGCAGCCGGGAAAGGCGTCGCGGAAGGCGAGGAGCGCGGGCACGCTCATGAGAAAGTCCCCGAGGTGGGCGCGGCTGACGAAGACGGCGCGCCGGGAAACGGGCGCGCTGTCCTTGCGCCTCCAGGCGCGCAGGAGGGCCTTCAGCGGGAAAAGAAGCAGCACTAGAACCGCCAGCGCGTAATGGATCGCCCACCCCAGGGGCAGCTGCCCGCGCCGGGGCAGGATCAGGCGGGGAAAAAGCAGGCGCCGCCAGCCGCGCCACGTCCGGCGCCAGGGGGTGGTTGGGGAAATGAGGTTGAGAAGGTGGCTTTCGAATTGGTGGCCGATCTCCTCCCATGTTCGCGTTTTCGCAAATGCCCGCCCGTGCTTCCCCATGTCCCGCAGGATTTCCGGATTTTTCCAGAGCGCTTCCATTCGGCGGGCCAAGTCCGCGGCGTTCCCCTTTTGAAAGGCTTGGCCAAATCCGTTTTGGACCGTGTAGGCCAGCTCGGGAATGTTGGAAACGAGGACCCCTTTGCCGCAGGCCGCCGCTTCTGTCATGGAAACGGGCTCGCCTTCAAAGCGCGAGGGGAGCACGACAAAGCGGCTTTCCGCGAGGAACCGAAACTTTGATTCCTCGTCCAGGTGCCCCACGTGCTTTACGTGGGGTAGGCCGGACAGCGCCGCCTGCAGGCGCTCCAGGCCGGGGCCCTGCCCGGCGATGCGCACGGGCAGTCCGGTGAGCGCCGCGGCCTTCAGGAGGAGGTCGAGGCCCTTTTGGTTGAAGTCGAGCCGCCCAAGGAAAGCGATGTAGTCGCCGGAAGTGGAGGGCAGGGTTAGGGCGGTGCTTTCGACCCCTTGAGGGATGAGGGCGCCGCGATTTTTATGGCGGCGCAGAAGCGCCGTGCCGACGAAGATCCGGTGGCGGAAAAAGCGCGGGTATATCTTTTCGATCAGCCAGAGCGCCGGGCTTAAAAGAGGGTGGCGCCTCAGGAATGCCGTGCCGAAGTGGTTTTGGATTTGCAGGGCCGCGGGTGGCCGGGCCAAGAAAGAAAACGTGGGCGCGTAAGGGGAAAAGTCCTCCACGATCACATCCGCATCGCTGGAGAATTCAGCCAGACGGCTCAGGACGACCAGCGCATAGCGCGCGGAGCGCAGGAGGGACGCTTTGCCGACGAAGGTCATGCGCAGGCCGAGTTCGGGCGGAAGCCCTTCGCAGCCGGGAAACCAGCCGGCTACCCAATGGACGGAGTGGCCGCGAGAGGTCAGGAATCGCGCCAGGCGCTGCATGCGCAGGGCGCCTCCTCCGCCTAGCCTGGGATTGGCTGGATGATCGGGCAGGAGCAGGAGGAGGCGCATGGGGGGGGTTAGCTCGAGGCCGTGCTTTGCTTCCTCTCCCGCGCCCGGTCCTGCAGGTAAAAAACAGCCACGGCGGCCACTGCCAATTCCGGAGAGGGAGGGTCGCCCTGGAAGTAGCAGATGAGGAACCATTGCAGCGGCAGGCAGAAGCCGAGGAAAGCGAGGGGACGTCCCAGGTCATCCCTCCACGCGATCGCGGACAAGCGCCAAAGCTGCACAAAGCACCAGCCGAAGAGGGTCAGCTCGCACAGTGCTCCAACCAGCCCCAGGACGCCCAAAGCGTTCCAGAGGCCCGACTCGTAGTTGCCGGAATCGGCGGCGGCGTAGAGCATGCGATGCAGGCGCCAGGTGGAATCGGCCTCCTTGAAGACGGTCCAGTCGTAAGGGCGGGCCCCCTCGCCGAAGAGGAAGGAGCGGGGATCGTGAGTCCAGCGCTGATAGCCGATTTGCTGGAGTCCGAGGTGCCATTCGTCGCTGCTTTGGTTTTCCCGCTGGGCCCAGCTGGCGGCTTTCTTGACGATGAGCCCGGAGGCGGAGCGGCGGGCGCGCTCCGGAAGGGAGTCGATGATGTGGGGGTTGAGGTTGATCCAAAGGAGGCCCCCCGCAATGACGCAGCCGGCCAATCCGAGGAGGATCCAGCGCCGGGCATACAAGGCGGCAAAAAGAAAGGAGAGGAGCGCGCAAGCCATGACCACGCGGCCGCCGCCGACGACGACCGCGACTGTGCCTAAAAGAAGGAGCAAATTGTGCAGCGGCAAAAGAAGGGGGCGCCGTCGCTCCATGAGCAGGGCTAAGGAGAATTGCACCAGCCCCAGGCCGGACCAGCGCAGGTCGAAGCTGTCCCCTAAGCCTGCGGAACCGGCGAAGACGAAGTTGACGCCCGGCAGATAGAGGATGGTGGGCCAGAAAAAGGCGGCCAAACCGAAAAAGACACGCAATGTGTAGGCGGCCTCCACGGCGTACAGGGTCCAGCGGAAGTGAGTCGTGTTGCCGAAGCGGTAGAAGAGCAGGACGAATAGGGGGCCCCAGGCGGCCTTGAAATAAGAGCGGGCGATGGAGCCTAGGGAGACAAGGTCGTGATGCGGGGAGCGGAGCAGGGACCAGCAGGCGTGCCCGCCCAAATAAAGGAGGAATCCCAGCAGAAGGAAGAAGGGGGCCCGGCGCCCATGAAAAAACGGGGCGCGGTTGAGGGCCAGGGCCGGAATGATGGCCGCGATTCCGGCGGCCAGGCCCGCCTCATAAGTGTTTACTTTGAACCCGAAGTAGAAGACCCCGCCAAAGCCGAGGCCGAAGAAAAGCGGCAGCCACCAAAACCGGTAGCCCAGGATCATCCAGAGCAGGCCGCCGGCGAAGAGGGAGAAGTAGAGGAATCCGGAAAGGCCGCTCTCTCCCACCGTGTCGGCAAAATAGATTGTCAGGGCCGCGCCGCAGGCATAAATAAGGCCCGTTATAAACCGGAAGGGGAGCATCCTCTTCTCCTCGGCGGAGTGAGCCACTTAATCAAGAAATCCTTTCAGCGTAAAGGCAACTATTGGCTGGCCGCCGCGTCGGAGGCGCTGGGGCCGGTTTTACGTGCCTGGGCTGAGACGCGTGCGGGAGCCCCCTCCGCGCCGGAGAGCTGGCGCAAGGGCCTGCTGCTGGGAGCCGGCCATATCGGCGACGTTCTCTACCGCACGGGTTCCCTGCCCGACTTGGCGCGGGCGTTTCCCCAATGCCGGTGGTTTTTTGCCGCGCCTTGGCCCGCTCGGGAGGTTTTGGGGGGCAACCCCTTCTTGGCCGGCGTGGTTCCCCTGCGGGATGAATTGTCCCGCCTGCCATGGCGGGAGCTGGTCGACTTAATCCGCGCGGAAGAGCCCGATGTGGTGATCGGCTATGACGGGGGGAGCTATTGGCGGCATCTGTTGGCCGCTTGCGCGGCGGGCGTTCCGAACCGTGTCGGCTTTTCTCATAAGGGATTCTCCAGTCTTTTGACCCGCCCGATCCAAATGCGCTTCCCCACTCCCTACGCGTGGAGCTTTCGCGATCTGGTTTCCCAGCTGACGGACCGAGCGCTGGGGCATGACGGGCGGCCGCAAGTGTTTCCCGCCCCGGGCGACGAGGAAGCCGCCGCGGCCCTTTTCCACCGGCTTGGATTGGAGGAAAAAACGCCGATCGTTGTTTGCTCCATGTTTTCTCGCAGGCCTTATGAGGCATATGCGGCGGAGCATTACCTGCAATCCCTGCGCCTGGCCCGGCATCGGCGGCGTTTTCACGCCGTTTTTGTCGGTGCGGCGGAGGAGCGGGAGGCGCTGTGCGAGGTGGTGAAGGGGTGCGGGGTGGAATACAGCGTGATAGCGGGGGAGCTGGGATTGCGGGCGCTCTATTGCTTTCTGCGGCGATGCTCCGCCGCTTTCACGATGGATTCCGGTGTGCGCCATCTAGCCAATGCCGCTGCCATCCCGGTGATTTTCGCCCGCAGCCGCAACGTGCAGGAGGTCGAGGCTGGCCCCTATTGCCGCACGGAAGAGGATGTTGCGCCGCCTGGGGGAAGCATTCCCCGCAGGGCGTTGACGCCCGCCGTGCTTAGCTTTGACCATGCGCGGGCGGCGGAGCGGCTTGTCTCCGTCCTGGGGTAGCGGCGAAAAATCAGGGTTTAAGCAGGGCCGCGTTGGAAAAGAGGCAGGGAAAATAGCGGTGCGGGGCAAGGCCCATGATTCGCATGCCTTGGGCGACGATCCACCAGTTATTGAAGGCGGCTTGGACGGCCAATGGCCCCAGGATAAGCCCCCAAACGCCGAAGCGGGAGGCTAGCATGAACGCGGCCCCGCAACTGATCGCGCCGGAGAGGAGCAGGGGAAGAAAGAAGGAGTTCCGATTGAGGCAGACGCCCAGGCTTTCAAACTGGGATTGGTGCAGATAGAGCAGAAGATAAAGCGCCAGCGTCCCCAGGGGGGCGAGGGATAGGAGGGGTGTTTTAGCGTGAATGAGGGTAAGCAGGGGAGGGCCGGCCGCCGCGAGTGCCGTTGTGAACAAAATCATCGTGGCCAGGAGAAGCCGCAGCCTGGAGAAAAAGAGGCGGCGCAGGGCGGGCAGATCGGAGGCGTAAAGCGGGGCGTAAAGGGGTTGCTTGACCTCCATCCAAAGCCCGGCGGCCTGGGAGCCCAGGAGGAGGATTTGCATGGTCAATCCATAGGAGGCGATGGTCGACAGGGGGAGCGAGGCGGAGCCGGCCAGAACCAAGGCGTTCAATCCCAGGTAAATGCCGGTTAGGTTGAGGAAAACCCGCCAGGAGGCGCTCCAGAGGGAAAAAAAGATGCGGCCTTCAAAGCGGCCCGGCTGGGCGGCGGCTTTCCGGACGTCGGGCTGTTGCCGGGAAAGCAAGAGCAGCACGAGAAGGGAGGTGGCGGTCATCAAGGTGTTCCCCCCAGCCAGGGCATAGAGCCCCCAACCGTGCAAAAGCCCATACCATGTTACGATGATTTGAATCCCTTGGCCCGCGGCCAGCGCCAGCTGCACGGAGCGCACCGCATTGAGGCCGAAGAAGAGCGCGCGGCGGAAATTGAGCGCGACCGTGAAGGCAAAAACCGGGCAGAAGAGGCTCCAGGCAAGCAGAACGGTGCGGGAGTGGGCGAGCGGGACGGTTTTCCATGCCAGCCACGCGCCGCCCCCTAGCGAAAGGCTCAGGAAGCAGCCGGCGGCCATCCAGCGGTAGAAGACCCGGGCGGTATGGATGAGATCGGCCGGAGTGTGGCCGAAGAAGCCCGGGGTGTCGGGGTGGGCGCTTTGAGTCAGGGCACGGCCAAAGATGGGGCCGAATCCCAAGTCGAAAAGGATGGTGAGGGGAAGGATGTTGAGGAAGAGATACCAAATACCCAGGGTGGAGGGGGTCAATCGCACCAAAAGCGGAAGGACGATCAGCGCGTTGAGAGCCCGCAATCCCAGGGAGAGGGTTCCCCACGCCACCGCGGAGCGCAGAAGCTTTCTTAACATGCGGCTCCCGGCGTGCGGCTTGCGGCGCGCAGGGCCGCCTCAAAGAAATCTCGCAGATCGATTTTCCCCGCAAAGCGGCAATGGCTTCCGGCGGGCACGGCTTGGCAGGCTCCGGATGGCGCTTCCATGGAGAAGCCGTTCGGGCGGGGATTGCCCCAAACGCGGGGAGAAACATCGGGGCGGGAGCAAAAAGGAGTCAGGGTGGGGACGCCCAGGGAAGCCGCCATGTGCAGGGGGCCGGTGCTGGGAGAAATGAAGAGGGCGAGGGTCGGCAAAAGCCGCGCCATTTCCTCCAGGCTGAGGGCGCCGACTTGATTGGAGAGGCGGGGGTGGGTCAGGAGTTTGGGATCCCACTCCGCCAGGAGGTTCTTCTCGGAATCTGTTCCGGTCAGGACGATGTCCCAATCGGTTTCGTCCAAGAACCATCGCGCCAATGTCTGATAATCCATGGGGCCAAAGTTGCAGGCGTTGCCGCCGGAGCCGGGGTGAAGGGCGATGCGGTGCGGCGTCTCGAGCGGGGGGCTTTGGGGATAGATTTCGCTCTCAAGGCCTTGGGGGGGGGCTCCTAGGAGGCGGGCGCAATCCAGGAGAATATCGGCATACGGGCGGGGGCGATCAAGGATGCCGGAGCGCAGGCAGTGGTGAAAGGTAAGCCGTCCCCAGACTCCGCCCCACATAGCCACGCGGCACGATACGCCGGAGAAGAGGGAGACCAAGGGCAGCTGCCAAGGCCGGGCATGGGGAAGAATCAGGACGTCGTAACGGCCGGAGCGGATCCACCGGGCCAGCCGCAGCCAATGCCGCTTCCAGTCTCCGGCAACGGCTTGCAGGCCGTGAAGCGCCGCCAAATGGGGGTTGCCGGAAAAAAGCGGAAGCCAGGCATCCGGGAGAACCAGCTCAACGGCATGGCCCGCTTTGGCCAGGGAGCGGATTAGGGGGGTGGTCAGGATGGCGTCCCCCAGGTGATCGGTCCGGAGGATGAGGATGCGGGACATGGGGGGCGCGCTTTCCGGGAAGGGATCATGTCCGGCAGGTATGCGGCTGCCAAGCAAACTCCTTGTTTTGGATTTGCTCCGGCGTCGGGAGGGGCATAGGATTCCGCGCTGCAGATCGGGCGGATAGCTCAACGGTAGAGCAGGTGCCTTTTAAGCACTTGGTTGTGGGTTCGAATCCCTCTCCGCCCACTCTTTTCCTTTTTTCTCCCTATTGCTCGTTGTCGAAGAGGCGGTGGAAGGCCGCGACGGGGAAGAGCTTTCCCGGGCACTCGGTGGGGCGGGGGTTGATTTCCCGGTGGGCTTTGAAGACGAGGGTGGGCGGCCCGCATTTTTCCCTTAGGTAGCTGGTCAGCTCGATGGCCGCCGCGATCTGTTTTTTGGTCGGCCGGTTGCGGTTGAAATCGCCGACGAAGCAGACGCCGATGGCGATCTCGTTCAGGGCGTCGCTGTGCAGGTGGCCTCCCTGGAGCTGTTTGAGCCAGCGGTTGCCGACCTCGATCTCCCCGTCGCCGGAGCCGTTCCCGTTGCCGATGACGAAGTGGTAGGCCAGGCCGTTGGGCATCCCGCGCACGTTTTTGTGGAAGTAGTCGAAGATCTTGGCGTTGCCGTTGGGGGTGCCGCTGTGGTGGAAGACGATGTAGCGCCAGCGTCCGCGCCGGACGGCGGCGGAGTCGATGAGCTGTTTGGTTTTTCCGGTGACGAAGAGGAGGTGGGGGGCCGAGGGGCTGTCCCGCATTTCCAAGGGGGGCGCAGGGGCGGCTGCCGCGACGGGGGGCGGCGCGGGGGTGGAGGAGGCCAGGGGGGGATAGACCTTGGGCGGCGGAAGGGGGGCGGCGGAGGCGTGGCGGCCGGGGATGACCAGGCGGGCGCCGACGCGGAGGCGGTTGGAGGAGAGGTGGTTGGCCTTGCGGAGGGTTTGGACGGGGACGCCGTAGCGTTTGGCGATGCTGTAGAGGGTTTCTCCCCGGTGGACGATGTGGACGGTTTGGCTCGCGGGCGAGGGGGCGTGCGCGGCCTGGAGGGGCGCGGTGTAGCACAGCAGCAGGATCAGCCAAAGGAATCGGCGCACGGGAGGCTTATTCTCTTGGCACAAACGGGGGCGTTTGGCGATGCTTCACGGCCCCACCTGTTTTCTTCATGAAAAAAGCTTCCGTTTCCTCTCTTACCGACCGCCAGGGCGAGCGTGACGACCGGAATATCCCCATCGACCAGGTGGGAATCAAGGGGCTGCGCCACCCGATCGAGGTGCGGGACCGGAAGTTTGCCGTGCAGCACACGGTGGGCACGTTTGCGATGACGGTCGACCTGCCGCGGGAGTTCAAGGGGACGCACATGAGCCGTTTTGTGGAGATTCTCCAGGCTCACGGGCGGCTGATCCATGTGGAGAGCATCGCCCCCATGCTGCGGGAGCTGCAGGCGCGGCTGCACGCGCAGGTGGCGCGGCTGAGCGTGGAGTTTCCCTATTTCGTGGAGAAGGAGGCGCCGGTGACGGGTTCCCTGGGGCAGGTCGATTACGGCGTCCGCTTTGACGCGACGGCTTCCGGGAAGAAGACCGATTTCCTCCTGACGGTGGTGGTGCCGGTCTCGACGCTCTGCCCCTGTTCCAAGGCGATCAGCGCGCGCGGGGCGCACAATCAGCGGGGCTATGTGACGCTGACGATCCGCTTCGCCAAGCGGGTCTGGATCGAGGAGCTGATCGAGTTGGTGGAGGCTTCCGCCAGCGCGCCGCTTTATTCGCTGTTGAAGCGGCCGGACGAGAAGTTCGTGACGGAGCAGGCGTATGACAACCCGGTTTTCGTCGAGGACCTAGTGCGGAACGTGGCGGTCCGCTGCAACCGGGACCCGCGCATCGCCTGGTACCGGGTGGAGGCGGAGAATATGGAGAGCATCCATAACCACGCCGCCTACGCCTGTGTGGAGAAGCGGGCGGGGAAGGCCCCCGTTTCTAAGAAGAAGGCGAGGAGCCGCCGCTCTTGACCGCGCCGTAGGCGGCGAAGGCGGAGGTTTTGTGCAGGACTTCGACGCCGGAAAACCCGGCGCGCCGTAGCAGGTCCAGCTGGTAGGTGAGGGGGCGGGGGGAGTCTTCCTGCTCGATGTAGGCGAAGACTTTTTCCCGGTAGGCGGGCCCGCCCAATCCTTCCAGATAGGCGCCGTAGCGCTCCCACATGAGGGCCTGGATGGCGGGGATTTCGTGGGAAACCATGTCGGTGATCCAGAGGGAGCCGCCCGGGGCCAGGAGCCGGTGGAGCCGGGCGAAGGCCGCCTCCCAGTCGGCGTCGTCCCGCAGGTGGTGGAGGACGGCGGCGGCCAGGATGACGTCGAAGCCTTCCTCGGGCAGGGCGGCGGCGCGCAGGTCGGCCTGGTGGGTGCGGACGCGGGCCACGGCGGGGCCGACGCGTTCTGCCGCGCGGGCCAGCATGGGGGCGCTGAGGTCCAGGAGATCGATTTCCATTTCCGCGGCCCGTTCCGGCGGCAGCAGGGAGAGGAGTTTTAGGGTGTTGTTTCCCGCGCCGCAGCCGATGTCCAGGACGCGCCGCGCGCGGGGCGTGGCGGCCAGGGCCGCGCGGGCGATCAGCTCCATGGCCAGGGGCGCGTCCGGGATGGCCTGCTGGCCGGTTTCCAGGTTGGAGAAGCGCTCGACGTCGGCGTCGAAGCGGGCGCGGATCTGCTCCACGCTCGATTTTTCGGACAAGGGGCGGGCCATGGGCCCTTTAGCCTAGGCGATCCGGGGGGCGTCTCCCCAGAGCTTTTCCAGGCTGTAAAAGCCGCGGGTATTGGCGTGGAAGACGTGGACCATGACGTCGCCGTAGTCGACGACGACCCAGTGGCTGCGGGGGAAGCCGTCGACGGCGTTGGGGCGCAGGCCGTAGTCGTTCTTCAGCATCAGTTCCAGGCCGTTGCCGATGGCTTTGAGCTGGGGCTCCGACTCGGCGGAGCAGATGAGGAAGAAGTCGGCGACGCTGGAGACCTTGCGCAGGTCCAGGAGGACGGGGTCGAGGGCTTTTTTTTCCTCGGCGAAAGTGCGGCAGAGCTTGGCCAGTTTGAGGCCGGAAGGGGTGGCAGGCATTTTGAGTCCTAACGATAGAGCCTGCGGCGGGCAATGTGGGCGGCGACGGCGGGCGGCACCAAGTGGTTGATGGGCAAATCTTTCTTCACGCGGGCGCGAATCTCTGTGGCCGATATATCGACCGCGCGGGGGCGAGGCAAGGAGATAACGCCGCGCCGCTTCCGCCGCAGCGGGTGCCCGGGCCGGGAGAAGACGAGGAAGGTGACCAGGCGGCGCAGCTCCTTGGCGCGATGCCAGGCATCCAGGAGGGGGAGCTGGTCGGCCCCGATGAGGAGGAAAAGCTCGGCGCGCGGCAGGGCGTCGCGGAAGAGTTCCACGGTGTCGATGGTGTAGGACGGCCCCTTGCGGTCGATCTCCGCGCGGGAGATCCAGAAGTGGGGGTGGTCTTCCAGCGCCTTTTCCAGGAGGGTGAGGCGCTGGGCGGCGGTGGCTTCCGTGGCGCTCTTCTTGTGGGGGGACTGGGCGCAGGGAATCCAGACGACGGCGTCCAGGGAGGCCTGTTCCAGGGCGTCCTGGGCCTGGATCAGATGGCCTTGGTGGACGGGATCGAAGCTGCCTCCATAGAGGCCCAGGCGAAATCGGCGGACGGACATGGGGCCTCTTCTACCACGATATGAAAAAAATCGGAAACGCCTTGTTCTCCGCGCGGGAATCTTCTACGGTCGCCTCTCCTAAAAACGGGCCGTAGCGCAGTCTGGTAGCGCACTTCCTTGGGGTGGAAGGGGTCGCGAGTTCAAATCTCGCCGGTCCGATTTTCCTTTTTTAGCCGACCTTTCGGGCGACGGTGCCCGGCGGGTGGGCGTACCAACCGGGGTCGGCGTAGCTTTCCAGGTTTTCCCGCACCTTGAGCAGGGTGAACATCCCTCCCATCTGGATGGGGCCGAAGGGCCCTTCCCCCGCCATCATCGGCAGGGTGTTGGCGGGGCCGGGCATGCCCATCTCGGCCATTTCGGCCATGCCGTCCTTTCCCATCGGCATGTAGCCCGGCAGGAGCCGCTGGAGGTTCCGGACCGCCCCCTGGTCGACGCCGATGAGGTTCGGCAGGTCGTGCCGCATGGCGTTCATGGTGTGGTGGGCCTTGTGGCAGTGGAAGGCCCAGTCGCCGGGATTGTCGGCGGTGAACTCGACGGTGCGCGTGGTGCCGACGGGGACGCTGACGGAGGTCTCCGGCCAGCGGGCGCCGGGCGGGATGGGTCCGGCGTCCGTGGCCGTCACCCAATAGTTGTGGCCGTGGATGTGGAGGGGGTGGCTGTCCATGCTCAGGTTGGCCAGGCGGATGCGGACGCGCTGGCCCTTGCGCACGACCATCGGCGCGGTGCCGGGATAGGCGCGGCTGTTGAGGGTGAAGAGGTTGAAGTCGGTCATCACGTTCGGGTTGGGCGTGAAGGTGCCGGGCTCCACGGCCCATTCCATGAGGAAGAAGGCGAAGTCGCGGTCAGCCGGAGGCTCGGGAGAAGCCTGCGGGTGGACGATGAAGAAGCCCATCATGCCCAGGGCCATCTGGACCATCTCGTCCGAGTGGGGGTGGTACATGAAGGTGCCGTGCTGCCGCAGGGTGAACTCGTAGGCGTAGGTCTCCCCCGGCGCGATGTGGGGCTGGGTGAGTCCGCCGACGCCGTCCATGCCGTTGGGGACCAGGAGGCCGTGCCAATGGATCGTCGTCGGCTCCGGCAGGCGGTTGGTGACCAGGATGCGGACGCGGTCGCCCTCCACCGCCTCCAGGGTGGGGCCGGGAGTCCGGCCGTTGTAGCCCCAGCAGTGGGCCTTCATGCCGGGGGCGAACTCGTGCTCGACCGGCTCGGCGGTCAGGCGGAAGACTTTCACGCCGTCTTCCCAGGTCCAGGGGAGGGAGGTGCCGTTGAGGGTCTCGACCGGCACGTGGGGCGCGGGTTCCCCGGCCAGCGCGGCGGCGCGGGCGGGGGGCGTCCTTCCCATCCAGGCCAGGGCGCCCGCCGCGCCGGAAAGGGCGGCGGCGGACAGGAGGTCGCGGCGGGTCATTTTCATGAGCGGGCTTTCGGGGTGGGGTTCAGGCCGCCGCCCACGGCGGCTTGGAGCCGGGCGCGCTCGATCCAGTAGTCCCGCTCCAGCTCCAGGGCGCGGCGCTCCGTCTCCGCTTCGGCCCGCCGGGCTTCCAGGAGGTCGTAGGGGCTCTTCAGCATGTAGTTGTACTGGGCCTGGGAGAGGCGGAGGATTTTTTCCCGCTGGGGCAGGAGGGTGCGGCGGTAGGTTTCGGCCAGCCGCCGCTTGGCCCGCATCGCCGTCCAGGCCTCCCGTACGGCGGAGGCGGCGTCGACGCGGAGGCGCTCGCGCCGGTCTTCCGCCTGGCGCAGGAGCGCCTCCAGCCGCGCCACGGAGGCCTGGCCCTGGTCGAAGAGGGGGAGCTGGAGTTCCAGGGTCGGGCCGGTGACGCGGGAGCCGTCCGGGTTGCGCTCCGAGTCGACGCCGACGTTGACGCCCGCGGGCAAGAGGGCGGTCCCTTTCTTGAGGGAGAGGGCCTTTTCCAGGAGGGCGACGCGGAGGCCTGCCGCTTCCAGGTCGAGCCGCTCGCGCAGGGCCCGCGCTTCCAGCGCCGTCACGGGAGGATCGGTGGGGGGCAAGGGCGGCAGGGTTTCGGCCATCGTCCAGCCGGTGCGCTCCGGCTCCAGGCCCATGAGGCGGTTGAGGGCTTCCCGGTCCCGCGCGGCGTCGATCTCCGCCTCGGCCGTCTCGGCGGCGGCCTGCTGGCCGGCGGCGGCGCGCAGGGCGGCGTCCAGCTCGCTGAGCGTCCCGGCCTTTTCCTGCGCGGCGGCCAGGTCGCCCGCGGCTTCCAGCGTTTCGGCGGCCAGGCGGACGCGCCGGAGCTGCTGGAGGCGGGCCTGGTAGCGGGCGCTGGCGGCCCGGACGTCGGCGGCGAGCTGGAGGGCCTCGTGGCCGACGCGGGCCTTGGTCTCCGCCAATTCCAGGGACGCCATGCGCTTCTGCAGGGGCTTCATGAGGAGGTCGAGGAAGTCCTGCGTAACGGCCAGCTCGATATCTCCCGCCAGGGGGGGACGGTCGGGGAAGCGGGCGCTGGCGAAGAAGACGGGATTTCTGAGGAGGCCCGCCTGGACGAGGTCGGCCTGGGAGACGCCGATCTCCTCGAAAGCGGCGCGCAGCCCCGGATTGTGCAGGAGGGCGACTTCCACCGCCGCGTCGGCGGTCAGGGGGCCCGCCAGGAGGCGGGAGAAGGCGGCGTCGGCCCGGCGGTCGTCCGGGCCGCCCTGCTCCCAGGCGATGGGCCGGTCCAGGCGGGCGGAAACGTCGGCCTCCACCGCGCGGCGGGCGGGAGCGGGATCGACGGAGGCGCAGCCGGCCAGAAGGAAGGCCAGCGCCGCCCCCGCAAGGAGGGGCATCGCGCGCATGGCGGCGGGAGTGCCGGAGTTAGTGGGCGCCGGGGCAGCAGCCGTTGTCCCGGACGCAGCAGGCGGCGGCGGAGACGCAGCACGGGGCGCGCCCGCCGATGGCCCACGGCGTGGGATGGGGCGTCGCGGCGGCGGCCTGGGCGGCGGCTTCCCGGTCGATCTTTTCCAGCGCGGGCTTCGGGTCGGCCTTGAACTGGGAGACGCAGCCCTTGCAGCAGAAGCGGACCAGGCGGGCGGTCTCTTTTCCCTTGGCGTCGGTCGTCTTGTAGAGGTAGTCGACGGGTGTGCCCATCTGCCCGCCGAGCTTTTCCCCGGAAATGGGGCAGGTGGTCAGGGGGTAGGTTTTCTTGAGCGCGTCGATCTGTTCCTGGTCGGTCGGCGCGGCATGGGCGGCGGCGAGGGTGAGGAAGGCGCAGAGGCTGCACCAGGCGAGGGTTTTGAGGCGGGTCATCGTTTTGGGCGGGCGGGGGGTTGCGCCCGTCCATGAGGGTAAACGAAATCCCCTCCCCGCGCCCCTCTTCTTTTTAGAAAGAGTAGGTGACCCCGGCGTAGAAGGTGCGCCGCGCGCCGTATTCGGCGTTGAAGACGCCCACGCCGCTGTCTCCCCGCAGGTAGTAGACCTGGTCGAAGAGGTTCACGATGTCGAAGCGGGCCTTGAGGTTCTTGCAGCCCAGGAAGCCGAAGGTCTGGGTGAAGCCGATGTTGACGTTGTCGTAGGCGGGGATGCTGTCCCCGTTGGGGATGGTGGAGCCGTCCGCGTAGACGCGGTCGGCGCGCAGGCCGCTGCCGCAGACGATCTCGACGTAGGGGCGCGTTTCGTTGATGAGGTAGGAGGCGCCGACGGAGCCGGTGAAGGTCTGGTTGTGGTCCAGGTAGATGGAGTTGGCGTTGATGTAGTTGTAGTCGTCCGCGCTGAAGAGGAGGGATTGGGCGGAGTTGACCCCGGTGCCGCGCGCCTGTTCCACCGCCAGGTTGGCGAAGGCGGAGAAGCCCTTCTGCTCGTAGGTCTGGCTCAGTTCCACGCCGGTGATTTCCGCGCGGCGGTAGTTGAACTGGGTGAGGATGGGGGCGGCGCCGAACTGGCCGTCGTCCAGCTGGTTCTGGGCGATCTTGTAGTAGGCGTCGAGGCCGACCTGGTATTCCTTCGTGAAGCGGTGGGTGACGCCGATGTCGAAGTAGTGGTCCCGCTCCGCCTTGACGGGGTCGTTCGGCAGGCCGTCGGTGGCGGCGTTGTCCGTCCCGGCGAAGAGGGCGGAGGCGGACGGCGGGGCGTTTTCCAGGGAGGGCGGGGTGAAGTAGCTGGCGTAGCCGGCGTGGAAGGCGGTGTCCGTGTCCAGCTGGTAGGTGCCGTTTATGCGGGGGCTGATCTGGTTCTGGTGGATTTCCCCGTTTTGGTAGAGGTCGAAGCGGCCGCCGTAGTTGAGGGTCAGCTCCTTGGTGATGCGCCATTCGTCCTGCAGGTAGAAGCCGTACATGTAGGCCGCCTCGTAGTCGCCCGCGGGGACGCCGAAGGCGCCGCCGGTGGCCGCCCCGGAGCCGTCGACGGGGAAGACGTAGGTGGTGCTGCTCTGCTGCGCTCCCTGGGCGTCGAGCATCAGGCCGCTGCGCAGGGTGTGGTCGTCCGCCACCTGCCAGCTGCCGTCGAACTGGAGGCCCTGGGACATGAGGCTGCGGTCCTGGCTGCCGGAGACGCCGTTGACGTAGAGGTTCCCGGTGGTGTCCGGGCGGTAGAAGATGTTGCTGTAGCGGTTGAAGAGGGCCAGCTGGTAGTCAAAGTCCCCGTCCGTTTTCTGGTAGGCGACGACTTCGTAGTTGTTCTGCTCGTCCTGGGTGTTCTGCAGGCGGGAGGAGTCGACGAAGGCGGGGAGCCCGGGGAAGGGGTTTCCCGCGCCGTCGGTCGCCGCGGCCTGCCCGGCGGCGCTGGGGATCTGGTAGTGGTTGTAGGATTCCCCGGCCAGGAAGCTGAGGCGGCTGGTCGAGTCGATGAGGTAGGAGGCGTAGAGGAAGCCGCGGTATTGGTCGGTGTCGTCGTGGGGGTTGCTGGTGCCGTTGGAGGGGTTTTCGATGCCCATGGTGTTCTGCAGGTAGCTGCCGGAGACGTAGTAGTCCCATTTTCCCTGCGTGCCGCCGTATTCGAAGCTGGGGCGGGTTGTTTCATGGCTGCCGCCGTACATTTCCACGTCGCCGCCGGGGTCGAAGGCGCCGCTCTTCGTGTGGATGTCGATGATGCCGGTGGTGCGGAAGCCGTATTGGGCGGGGAGGGAGCCGGTGATGAGGTCGACGCGGTCGGCGAAGCGGGTGTCGAACTCCGAGCCGAAGCCGGTGATTCCCTCCGGGATGAGGACGTCGTTGATTCGGTATTGGACGTTGCCGTGCTCGTCGCGGACGTGGAGCCCGCCGTCGGAGGAGGTGTCCTGCGTCACGCCGGGGAAGCGCAGGAGGAGCTGGTTTAGGGAGACGTTGTCCCCGCGGGACTGGTTCTGGATCTGGTCCTGGGTGACGGTGTAGACCGTGGCCCCGGTGTTGGGGACGATCCGCTGCCGGGCCTCGTCCAGCGTGCCGACGACGGTGACCGTCTCCAGCTGCGGCGCGTTCGTGGGGCTTCCGGCCGCGGCGGCGTCGGCCGGGGCCGCTTCCTGCGCGGCGCGCAGGGCGGGGACCAGGAGGAGGAGGGTGAGAATCGCGCAAATCGCTTGCATCACGCAGGGTTGGCCACATACAACTTATTTGCAAACAAATATGCAAATGATTTGCGGATTTGTGTGAAAATGAAATGAGGGCTGGGCTCTTTCTATTCCGTTTATTCCTTTAGAATGCCCTTCATGGATCCTGCACAACTCGATTCCCTCCTGCGGGAGCTGGCGGAAGAATCCGCGCCCGTTCCGGCCTCTCTTTCCCCCGCCGTCTGGCGGGCCATCCGGCTCCGGCGGGGGGAGGAGGGATGGCTTTCTCTCCTGCGTCCCCGCTTGGCGGCGCTGGCGCTCCTGGGCGCGGCGGCGTTGGGCGTTCTCACCGCTCTGCCCGTTTCCGGGCCGGACGAGGCGCTGCGGGTTTTTCGGGGGGACGTTTCCGGCTGGATGGGAGGGGTGCGATGAATGGGAAGGTTTTCGGGCGCATCGCCCTGCTGCTGGTTTTGGTGGCCCTGGTGGCGGCGGGCAGCGCGTGGCTGACCGGGCGCTGCCAGAGGGAGGCGGCTTCTGATTCCCACGCCGCCCTGCACCGGCGGCTTCACGTGACCCCGGAGCAGGAGAGGCGGCTGGAGCCGGTGGAGTCCCGCTTTGCCGTCCAACGGGAAAGCGGCGCGGCGGCCATCGCGGCGGCCAACCGGGAACTGGCCCGCGCGCTGTTGGAGGACCGGGGGGATTCCCCGCGCGTCCGCGCGGCGGTGGGGAAGATCCACGCCGCCATGGGCGACCTGCAACAGGCGACCTTGGACCACCTCTTCGCCATGAAGGGGGTGCTGACGCCGGAGCAGTATGACGCGCTGCTCCGGCTGACGGCCTCCGGCCTTTCTTCCTGTTGCGCCCCGTGAGCGGCGATCCGGACCTGCCCCTGGTCCAGGCCCTCCAGGCGGGCCGGGACGAGGCGCTCGACCTCCTCATGGAGCGGCACCAGGAGGCGGTCTTCCGCTTCATCCGCCGCTCCGTTTGGAACGAGGCCGACGCGCGGGAGCTGGCGCAGGAAACCTTTGTCCGGGCCTACTTCCACATCGGCCGCTTCCGGCCGCGCGCGCCGTTTCTTTCCTGGCTCTTCCGCATCGCGGCGAACCTGTGCCGGGACCGCGCCCGCAGCAAGGCCTACCGCCAGGCGCGGCGGACCGAAGCCCTGCCGGAAGGCCGGGAGGTGCCCGCCCGCATGGAGGAGGAAAAGCCGGAGCTGGAAGCCCTCCGCGCGGCGATCGCCGCCCTGCCCGCCGGGCTGCGGGAGCCGCTGGTCCTCACCGCTCTGGAGGGGCTTTCCCAGGAGGAGGCGGGCCGCCGCCTGGGCCTGAGCGCGCGGGCGGTGGAGAACCGGGCGCGCCGGGCCCGCGCGCGGCTGCTGCGGAGGCTGGGCTGATTTTGCTTGGCCCGTCCGCCCGCCGGAGCAAGGGTGGAAGGATGACTCCCCTGGGCCGCCGCTTTCTGGTGCTGGGCATCGTCGCCGCCCTGATCGGGACCGGCGTGTGGGGGATGCCCCGGCTGGTGGAGCGGATGGGGCACGTCCGCTACCGGGAGATGGGCGGGGAGGTGGCCCGGATCCGCGCCGCCCTGGCGGAGGGGCGCGTGCCCTATCCGGCCCGCAGCGGCCTTCAGACGACGCAGGCGTACCTGGAGCTGCTCATCCGCGCGGGCGTCCTGGCGCCGGGGGACCGGCTCTTCTTCAAGAACTGGCTGGTGGCCAACCTCGACCCCTCCGATCCTCCGGGCACGGTCTTCCTGGCCACCAAGAGCTGGTACGCCTACACGGCGCTGGGGAAGAAGGACGCGCGGGGCTTCGCCTTCGTCTGGCTGGACGGGGCGGAGTTGCGCTCCTACGAGCCGCCCGCGCCGGGGCGCGCGCCGCTGCCGCCGCGCAGGCCGGAGCTGCTGCCCTTCGACTAGCCGGTTCTAGCGCTTGGCGTCCCGCTTGATCAGTTCCAGCCGGGCGCGCTCCAGCACCAGCCGCTCTTCCCGCGTCAGGCTTTGGATGCCGTGCCGGGAAATCTTTTCCAAGATCGGGTCGATCGACTGGTGGCGGCGGTCTTCCAGGAGCTTTTGTTCCGCCTGCTTTTTTTGCTGCGCGGCGAAGGCGCGGCGGTCGCGGCGCAGGCGGAACCATTCCAGGATTTCGCTGACGAAGGGGACCTTGATGGCGAAGGCCGCCGCGCCGACGCCCGCGGAGAGGGCGGCCAGGTCGACCCAGCGGTGGTCGGCCACGTCGATGAGGGCGATGAGGGAGAAGGTGATGAGGGCGACCCACTTTGCCGCCAGGCCGAAGAAGACGGGCCCGTTCGGGAAAAGCAGGGCGTAGGAGATGAAGAGGGCGAAGTGGACGTTGTAGGAGCCCGCGTAGTAGATCGGCTGACGCAGCGCCAGGGAGGCGCCCAGGAGGAGCAGAGCAGGGAAGAAGACCAGGCCCCCGTAGAGGAAGGCGAAGGCGCGGCGGCCCACCGCCCGCTCCACCTCCCGGCCGAACCAGAAGAGCATCAGCATCTCGATGGCGAAGCCAAGGCTCAGGGGGTTGATGAAGGGGTAGGTGAGGGTTTGCCAGACCTGGCCGCGGCCCAGGACGGCGGGGGTGGAGAGGGGCAGGTAGGTGACGAGCCATCCTTCCGTGTGGGCGCTGCGGCAGAGGGCCAGCGCCACCCACATGGCGACGTAAAGAAAGAGGAGGGATTCCGTGACGCGGACGGGATGTCCCTGTACCCGGAAGAGCGGGTCGTCGTCGGAAGGAGCCCAGACCGCCATGGGAAAAGGATGGCCCAAAAGGGGGTGGCCGTAAATCCCGAAAGGAATTGCGCCGGGGGCCGTTCCTGGGAAAGTGGGGGGCCTATGCCGTCCTATTCCACCTGGGCCGCCCTCACCCCCGAGGAGGCGCACGCTATTTTCCTCTGCGTCCAGGAGACGCAAAAGAAGCTCTACCGCAGCGCCATCGACACCTTTTCCAAGCCCCTGGGCCTCCGCCCGAACCTCCTGCTGGAGATGCCGAAGACGGAGCGCCACGCCGCCTTCGGCCGGATCCTGGCCCATCCCCAGATGGAGGAGGTGGGCTTCAACTTCCTGTGCCACTGGCTGGTGGAGGGCAACGCGCCGCTGCTCGTCGCCTGGCTCGACGCCCTGGGCATCGCGCACGACGGCAAGGGGATGGTGGAGGATTTCCCGCCGGAGCCTTCGACCGAGGCGCTGAAGAAGGCCGCCGACGCGGTGCTGGCCCAGTTCGAGCCCCGGCTCGTCGCCATCTATCTGCGGACGTTCAACGACATCGACGGCGTCCAGTGGGACGGCCTGGAGAAGCTGGTCGAGACCGATCCCCGCCTCAAATTAGAGGCGCCGACGCCGGCGGCGGGATAACGCGGTCCAGCAGCTTGGCGCTGGAGAGGACCCCCGGCACGCCCGCGCCGGGGTGGGTCCCCGCGCCCGCGAAGTAGAGGCCGGGCACTTCCCGGCTGACGTTCTGCGGCCGGAACCAGGCGCTTTGCGTCAATACCGGCTCGAACTGGAAGGCGGAGCCCAGGTAGGCGTCCCAATCCTTTTCAAAGTCGAGCGGCGTGACGATCCGCCGCGTCACCACGTGGCGGCGCAGGTCCGGGCAGAGCGTTTCCAGGGAGGCCAGGATCGCCTCCGCGTAGGGCTCCGCCTTTTCCCGCCAGTCGACGTTGCCGCCCAGGTGGGGGACGGGGGAGAGGACGTAGAAGGCCTCGTGCCCCGGCGGGGCCAGGGAGGGGTCGGTCCGCGTCGGCGCGTGGAGGTAGAGGGAAAAGTCGTCGGCCAGGATCTTCTTTTCGAAGATGTCTTCCAATAGCTCCCGGTAGCGCCGGGTCAGCACGATGGTGTGGTGGGCCAGGTCCGGGTAGGTCCGGTCGGTGCCGAAGTAGAGGACGAAGAGGCCCATGGAGTAGCGCATCTTTTCCAGCTTCCGGTTGGTCCAGCGGCGGCGGGAGACGGCGGGAAGGAGCTTGCGGTAGGTGTTCGCCACGTCGGCGTTGGAGACGACGATTTCCGCGGGGAGCCGCTCCCCGCCCGCCAGGCGGACGCCCGCGGCGCGGCCGTTTTCCACCAGGATCTCCTCCACGCGCGCGCCCAGCCGCAGGACGCCGCCCATTTCCTCGAAGAGCCGGACCAGCTCCGCCACCAGCGCGCCGGTTCCGCCCATGACGAAGTGGACGCCCCACTTCCGTTCCAGGAAATGGATCATCGCGTAGATGGAGGTGACGCGGAAGGGGTTCCCGCCGACCAGGAGGGGATGGAAGCTGAAGACCTGCCGCAGGTAGGGATGCCGGATGTGCCGGGCGACGAGGGCGTGGACCGTCTCGAAGGAGCGGAGGCGCACCAGGTCGGGGGCGACGCGCGCCATGTCGCCGAAGGTGGTGAAGGGCTGGTCGGCCAGGTCGACGAAGGCGCGCCGGAAGATCGCCTCCGCCCGGCGGACGAAGGCGCGGTAGCCCGCCACGTCGCGCGGCTCGAAGCGGGCGATCTCCGCCTCGATCCGGGCCGGGTCCCCGGAGTAGTCGAAGTGGCGGCCGTCGGGAAAGACGATCCGGTAGAACGGGTCGCAGGGGACGATGGACAGGCGGTCGGCTATTTTCTTCCCGGCCAGGGCGAAGAGCTCGTCGACCAGGAAGGGGGCGGTGAGGATCGTGGGCCCGGCGTCGAAGGTGAAGCCGTCCTGCCGGTAGACGGCGGCGCGGCCGCCCGGCTGGTCCCGCATTTCCAGGAGGGTGACGCGGTAGCCCCGCGCCTGGAGCCGGATGGCGGCGGCCAGCCCGCCGAAGCCCGACCCGATCACGACCGCCCGGCTCATGAAAGCGGGGAGGAGCGGTGGACGGCCTCGAAGAGGCGGGCGGGGAAGGCGTCGAGGGAGACGGCCTCCTCCGCCGCGCCGAGGTCGAGGGCCGCCTTCGGCATGCCGAAGACGACGCAGGAGGCCTCGTCCTGGGCGAAGGTGCGGGCGCCCGCCTTCCGCAGGGCCAGGAGGCCGTCCGCCCCGTCCCGGCCCATGCCGGTGAGGAGCGCCGCCACGGCGTGGGGCGCGGCGCCGCAGGCGGCGGCGGAGTGGAAGAGGACGTCGACGGCGGGGCGCTGGTACCAGACCGGATCGGCCTGGGTCAGGCGGACGCGGTGGCGCTCCTCTTCCCGGCGCAGTTCCATGTGCCAGCCGCCGGGGGCCAGAAGGGCCACGCCGGGCTCGACCCAGTCCCCGTCGGCCGCCTCGCGGACGTCGAGGTCGCAGAGGCCGTTGAGCCGCTCGGCGAAGGAGCGGCTGAAGCCGCCCGGGATGTGCTGGACGACGCAGAGGCCCGGCATCCGGCGGGGCAGCCGGGTGAGGATCTCCCGCAGCGCCTCCGTGCCGCCGGTGGAGGCGCCCAGGAGGACGACCTGCCGCGGGTCGAAGGCCGCCGGTTCCGCCGCCGGGGCGGCGATGCGGGGGCGGTCGGGGTGGGGCAGGAGGTTTTCGACGTGGACGAGGGCGGCGTCCCGGACGGCGCGGGCCAGCTGGGGGGCCATCTCCGCCAGGGCGGCGGGATCGCCCGGCTTGCCCAGGGCGTCGACCGCGCCGAGCTGGAGGGCCTGGAGGGCGTGCTGGGAGCCCCCCTTCGTGAAGGAGCTTAGGACGACGACCGGCATCGGCTGGTGTTCCATGAGCGCCTTGAGGAAGGTGAGGCCGTCCATCTTCGGCATTTCCAGGTCGAGGGTGAGGACGTCGGGCCGCAGGGAGACGATCTTTTCCCGCGCCTCGTAGGCGTCGGCGGCGGCGCCTACGACCTCGATCTCCGGGTCCTTTTCCAGCACCTCCGCCACCATGCGGCGGGTCAGGGCGGAGTCGTCGACGACCAGGACGCGGACTTTCACTTCTTAGGCCTTCCGGTAGATGGCGGGCCGGACGGGCCGCAGGTTGTGCCGGACGCCGGCCAGGCTTTCCGAGTGGCCGATGAAGAGGTAGCCGCCCGGCATGAGGAGGTCGGAGAGCTTTTCCAGGAGCTGCTGCTGCGTGGCCTGGTCGAAGTAGATCATCACGTTCCGGCACCAGATGAGGGGCAGGCCGCCGGGGAAGGGAGGCGGGCCCTGCAGGAGGTTTAGGTGCTGGAAGAGGACGTGGCGGCGGACAGATTCCTTCACGCGGAATTGCCCCTCCCGGCTGCCGATTCCTTTTTGAAAATAGGCGGGGAGCCAATCCGGCTGGACTTCCCGCAGGCGGTCGGCGGGGTAGATGCCCTGAAGGGCCTGGCCGAGGATGCGGGTGGAGATGTCGGTCGCCTCCACCTGCCAGCTCCATTGGGGGTGGCTGCGGAAGAAGAGGTCGAGGAAGATGGCGATGGAGTAGGGCTCCTCCCCGGAGGCGCAGCCCGCGCTCCAGGTGCGGAAGACGGGAGGCAGGCCCTCCCGCGCGGCGTTTTGGACGTAGGCGGGGAGGATCGTCTCCCGCAGGAACTCGAAGTGCTTCAGCTCCCGGAAGAAGAAGGTGTGGTTGGTGGAGATGGCGTCGACCAGGTGGGTCAGCTCCTGCGCGCCCTGGGGGGAGGTGAGGAAGGCGCAGTAGGAGGCGTAATCGGGCAGGCCGGTGGCCTTTAGCCGCTTGCCCAGGCGGGCGGCGACCAACTCGCGGCGCTTCTCTCCCAGGTCGATCCGGCTGTATTCATAGACCAGCCGTCGGACGGTTTCGTATTCCTGGTCGGTAAGCTGGAAGGACACCCGGCCATTTTAGGGCCATCTCCCCGCAGGCATCAAGGCTTGGCCGGTTCCTTCGGCAAGGTGGAGACCTCCTGCCGGGAGGGGAGCTGCCCGGCGTCCCAGCCGCCGCCCAGGGCCTGGATGAGGAGGACGCTGGTGTTCATCCGCCGGTTGCGGATGGTGATGGCGTTCTGCTGGTTGGTCAGGGCGACGTTCTGCGCGACGATGACGTCCAGGTAGCTCTGGGTGCCCGCCTTGTAGGCGTTGGT
The DNA here is from genome assembly GCA_028283855.1 of Verrucomicrobium sp. Taxonomy (NCBI): domain Bacteria; kingdom Pseudomonadati; phylum Verrucomicrobiota; class Verrucomicrobiia; order Verrucomicrobiales; family Verrucomicrobiaceae; genus Verrucomicrobium; species Verrucomicrobium sp. Next base: position 909,732 of record JAPWJX010000003.1, read on the forward strand.
GGCGATCTGGAGGGACTTGTTGGCCGCCTCGACGGCCTTCATCTCCGCCGTTTCCTCCGCCTCCAGGAAGCGGAGGCCGACCAGGTCGTCCTCCACCTGCTGGAAGGCGGTGAGGACGGTCTGGCGGTAGGTGGCCACGGAGGCGTCATAGGCGGCGCGGGCCTGGACGACCTGGGCGTGGTTTAGCCCCGCGTTGTAGAGGGGCTGAAGGAGGGAGGGACCGACCGACCAGACCAAGCTGGGCCAGGTGAAGAGTTTTTCCGCGTAGGAGCTTTGCGGGCCGACGCTGCCGTTGAGGTTGATCTGCGGGTAGTAGCCGGCGGTGGCCACGCCGATGGCGGCGTTGGCGGAGGCCACGGACCGTTCCTGCGCGGCGATGTCCGGGCGGCGCTCCAGGAGCGCGGCGGGGACGCCCGGCGGCAGGGCGGGAGGCTTGCCGGCCAACAGGGCGGCGGGCAGGGCGAATTGCGCGGGCGGCACGCCGACGAGGATGGCGATGGCGTGCTCGTACTGCGCCCGGGCCAGCTGCGTGTCCAGCAGGGTGACGCGGGCCTGCTCCAGCTGGGCCTTGGCCTGGGCGACGGATTGGGCGGAGTCGACGCCGCTCTTGTAGAGGTTTTCCGTCAGAACGAGGTATTTTTCGTAGGAGGAGATGGTGTCCTGCAGGAGAGCGATCTGGGAATCGCTCCCGTGGAGGCTGAACCAGTCCTGCGCCAGTTCCGCCTGGTAGGAGAGGCGGGCGTTTTCCAGGAGGGCGGCGGCGTTCTGGGCGTTGGCCACGCCTTCTTCCGCCTGGCGGCGGACCTGGCCCCAGACGTCGACGACGTAGGTGAGCTGGACCGGGAGGTTGTAGACGGTGTTGGAGGGGGCGGAGTTGTCCGCGGCGCCCTTGCCGATGGTGGTGGAGCCGCGCGAGTTCGTCAGGCTGGGGCCGAAGTTGACCGTCGGGTAGAGGGCGCTGTTCGCCACGCGGACGGCGGCGCGGGCCTGCCGGTATTGGGCCTCCGCCGCGGCGATGTTCTGGTTGTTGAGGGTGACCTTTTCCTCCAGGGCGTTCAGCTCGGAATCGCCGTAGATTTCCCACCATTTTCCGCGCGGCTGGGCGTCGCGGGGGGCGGCGGGTTTCCAGGGGATCTCTCCGGCCTGTCCCTGGGGGGGAACTTCCTTATACCCCTCCGGCAGCGGCGCGCCGGGTGGCAGGGGATCCGGGCGGCGGTAGTCCGGCCCCACCATGCAGCCCGCCAGGAGGAGGGCGCTTAGGAAAAGAAGGCGCGCCTTCATGCCGCGGCCTCCGCGGGTTTCAGGGAGAGGCCCAGGCGCCGCCGCCAGCTCAGCCGCAGCCGGTCGAGCGCCAGATAGACGACGGGGGTGGTGTACAGGGTCAAAAGCTGGCTCAGGGCCAGGCCGCCGATGATGGCGATGCCCAGGGGCCGCCGCAGCTCGGAACCGATGCCCGCCGCGCAGGCCAGGGGGACGGCGCCGAGCATGGCGGCCATCGTCGTCATCAGGATGGGGCGGAAGCGGAGGTGGCAGGCTTCCTCGATCGCCTCCCGCGGGGAGCGGCCGTGGTCGCGCTCCGCCGTGATGGCGAAGTCGATCATGAGGATGGCGTTCTTCTTCACGATGCCGATGAGGAGGATGACGCCGATGATGGCGATGAGGCTCAGCTCGGTATGCGTCACCCAGAGGGCCAGGCAAGCGCCGACGCCGGCGGAGGGCAGGGTGGAGAGGATGGTGAGGGGATGGAAGGTGTTTTCGTAGAGCATGCCCAGGACGATGTAGATGACCCCCAGGGAGGCGAGGATGAGGATCGGCTCGTCCTTCAGGGAGCTTTGGAAGGCCTGGGCCGTCCCGGCGAAGCCCGCGCGGATGGTGGCGGGGAAGCCGATCTTCGCCTTGGCATTTTCCAGGACCTTCACGGCGTCGCCCAGGGACTTCCCCCGCGTGACGCCGAAGGAAAGGGTGACGGAGGGGAAGGGCCCCTGGTGCCGGATGGCCAGAGGGGCGACGCTTGTCTCATAGCGGGCGAAGGAGGAAAGGGGCACCATCTGGCCGCCGGGAGAGCGGACGTAGAGGTCGCGCAGCGTTTCCGGCTCCCCGGCGTATTGCGGGGCCACTTCCATCACCACGTGGTATTGGTTGTTGTCCGCGTACATGGTGGAGACCAGGGCCTGGCCGTAGGCGCCGTAGAGGGTGTTGTCGATTTGCTTGGCCGTGATGCCCAGGCGGGCGGCGGTGTCCCGGTCGAAGGTGAGGTAGGTCTGCCGGCCGCCGATCTGCTGGTCGCTGTTCGGGTCGGTCAGGACGGGGGACTGCTTGAGTTCGGCCAGCAGTTTCGGGGCCCAGGCGGTCACTTCGCCGACCTCGTCGCTCACCAGGGTGTATTGGTAGAGGGAGTTTCCCCCGCGTCCCCCCACGCGGATGTCCTGTTGCGGCTGGAGGTAGAGGGAGGCTCCGGAGATGGTCTGCAGCTTGGGGCGCAGGCGGTCGATGACTTCCTCCGCCGAGGGCCGCTCGCTGCGCGGCTTGAGCGTGATGAAGATGTTGGCGCTGTTCCCCGCGCCGCCCCCGGTGAATCCCGCCACGGAGGCGACGGCCGGGTCGGCGCTGACGATTTCGATGAGCTGCCGCAGGTATCCGCTGCATGACGCGGAAGGAGGTCCCCTGGTCGGCGACGACCGAGCCGGAGAGCCGCCCGATGTCCTGCTCCGGGAAGAAGCCCTTTGGCAGGTGGCCGAAGAGGTAGAAGTTCAGCGCGATGGTGGCGGCCAGGGAAAGGAGGGTCAGGCCCGGGTGCCGCAGGACGGCGGCCAGGGAGCGGCGGTAGGCGTCGGCCACGCGGGTGAAGGCCCTTTCCGACCCGTGGTAGAAGCGCCCCCGCTTCTCCTCCTCCGGGCGGCGGAGGAGGCGGGAGCACATCATCGGCGTGGTGGTCAGGGAGACCAGGAGGGAGATGAGGACGGCGACGGAGAGGGTGACGGCGAATTCCCGGAACATCCGCCCCACCAGCCCGCCCATGAGCAGGAGCGGGATGAAGACGGCGACGAGGGAAAGGCTCATGGAAAGGACGGTGAAGCCGATTTCCTTGGCCCCTTTCCGGGCGGCTTCCAGAGGGGAGAGGCCTTCTTCCATGTGCCGGGTCACGTTTTCCAGGACCACGATGGCGTCGTCCACCACGAAGCCGGTGGAGATGGTCAGGGCCATGAGGGAGATGTTGTTCAGGCTGAAGCCCAGGATTTTCATCACGCCGAAGGTGGCGACGAGGGAGACCGGCACCGCGACCCCCGGGATCAGGGTGGAGCGCCAGTCCCGCAGGAAGACGAAGACGACGAGGATGACCAGCAGGATGGAGAGGAGGAGCGTCACCTCCACGTCGTGCACGGAGGCGCGGATGGTCGTCGTCTGGTCCATGAGGACGTCGAAGCGGATGCCCTGCGGGATGGAGGCCTTCAGCTGGGGGATGACGGCGCGGATGCGGTCGACCGTCTCGATGATGTTGGCGTTCGGCTCCCGGGAGACGATGAGGAGGATGGAGGGCTTCCCGTTGGCGAAGCCCGCGTTGCGGACGTTTTCCACCGAGTCGACAACCTCCGCCACGTCTCCCACGCGGACGGGGGCGCCGTTGGTGTAGGCCAGGATCAGCCGGGCGTAGTCCTCCGCCTGGAAGATCTGGTCGTTGGCCTCTATGGCCATGTTGAGGTTCCCGTTCTCGAAGGCGCCCTTGGGGATGTTCGCGTTGGCGGAGGCCAGGGTGGAGCGCGCCTGGTCCAGGCCGATGCCGTATTTGTAGAGGGCGGCGGGATTCAGCTCGATGCGGACGGCGGGCAGGGAGCTGCCGCCCACCGTCACCTGGCCCACGCCCTCCAGCTGGGAGATTTTCTGCGCCAGGACGGTGGAGGCCAGGTCGTAGAGGCGGCCCTTCGTGTAGGTGTCGGAGGTGAGGGCCAGGACCATGATCGGCGCGTCGGCCGGGTTGACCTTCCGGTAGCTGGGGTTGTTCGGGAGGTTGGTGGGGAGCTGGGCGCGGGCGGCGTTGATCGCCGCCATGACGTCCCGCGCGGCGGCGTCGATGTTCCGGTCCAGGTCGAACTGGAGGGTGACGCGGGAGGAGCCCAGGGAGCTGTCCGAGGTCATCTCCGTCACCCCCGCGATGCGGCCGAAGGTGCGCTCCAACGGCGCAGCGACGGAGGAGGCCATGATCTCCGGGCTGGCGCCGGGAAGGCCGGCGTTCACGCTGATGGTGGGGAAGTCGACCTGGGGCATCGGCGCCACCGGCAAGGTGGCGAAGGCGACGGCCCCCGCCAGCGTGGCGGCGACGGTCAGGAGGACGGTGCCGATCGGCCGCCGCAGGAACGGCTCGGAGATGTTCATGCCGCGCCCCCCTTCCGGCGGCGGGCCAGGCGGTCGAACCAGAGGTAGATGACCGGGGTGGTGTAGAGGGTCAGGACTTGGCTGACGAGGAGGCCGCCGATGATGGTGATGCCCAGGGGGCGGCGCAGCTCGGAGCCCATGCCGCCGCCCAGGGCCAGCGGCAGCGCGCCGAAGAGGGCGGCCAGGGTGGTCATCATGATGGGGCGGAAGCGCAGGAGGCAGCCCTGGTAGATGGCTTCCTCCGGGGATTTCCCCTCCTTGCGCTGCGCGTCGAGGGCGAAGTCGACCATCATGATGGCGTTCTTCTTCACGATGCCGATGAGGAGGATGATGCCGATCAAGGCGACCAGGCCCAGCGGCGTGCGGAAGAGGAGGAGGGCCAGGATCGCGCCGACGCCCGCGGAGGGGAGGGTGGAGAGGATGGTGATGGGGTGGATGTAGCTTTCGTAGAGGACGCCCAGGACGATGTAGACGGTGATGAGCGCGGCCAGGATGAGGAGGGGCTCGTTCTTGAGGGAGTTTTGGAAGGCCTGCGCGGTGCCCTGGAAGGCGGCGTCGATGCTGCCGGGCATGCGGATCTCCTTCTCCGCTTTCTTGATGGCCTCCACCGCCTCGCCCAGGGCGGCGCCGGGGGCCAGGTTGAAGGAAAGGGTGACGACGGGGAATTGCCCCTGGTGGTTGACGGTGAGCGGACCGGAGAGGACGTCCCAGCGGGCGAAGGCTCCCAGCGGGATGCCCAGGGAGGCGGGGGCCTGGTTGGCCAGGGAGGGCGCGGTGGCGGAGGAGAGGTTGGCGGTGGGGTTGGTGGAGGAGGCGCCGGTCTGCTGCGCCGCCTGGCCGGTGGAGGAGGAGCTGGAGGAATTGATGTAAATTTGGTTGAGGGCGGCGGGGTCGCGGCGAAACTCGGGCTTCACCTCCATGACCACGTAGTATTGGTTGAGCTGGGTGAACATGGTGGAGACGAGCCGTTGGCCGAAGGCGTCGTAGAGGGTGTTGTCCAGCGTGGTGGCGCTCACCCCCAGGCGGGAGGCGGTGTCGCGGTCGAACTGGATGGAGGCGCGCAGCCCGTCGGTCAGCTGGTCGCTGGCCACGTCGCGCAGTTCCGGGCATTGGCGGAGGCGGGCCAGGAGCTTGGGGGCCCAGACGTTCAGCTCCTTTTGATCGGGGTCTTCCAGGGTGTATTGGTAGGCGGTGCGGCTGACCCGGTCGTCGACGGTCAGGTCCTGCACGGGCTGCATGTAGAGGGAGATGCCGGGCACGCGGGCGGCCTTTTCCTGCAGGCGGGCGATCACGTCCGCGGCGGAGGCGTCCCGCTGGTCCAGGGGCTTGAGGTTGATCTGGAAGCGCCCGCTGTTGAGGGTCAGGTTGAGGCCGTCGATGCCAATGAAGGAGGAGAGGCTCTCCACGGCGGGGTCCTGCAGGATGACGTCGGCCAGGGCCTTTTGGCGCTCCGTCATGGCGGGGAAGGAGACGGACTGGGGCGCCTCCGAGATGCCCTGGATGACGCCGGTGTCCTGGAGGGGGAAGAAGCTCTTCGGCGCGACGGCGTAGAGGGCGACGGTGAGGACCAGGGTGGCCAGGGCGACGAGGAGGGTGAGGGGCTGGCGGGCCAGCACCCATTGCAGCGTCCGTCCGTAGGCGGCGATGACCCGCTCGAAGGCCTGCTCCGACCAATGGTAGAAGCGGCTCTGCTTTTCCTCCGGCACGCGGCGCAGGAGCCGGGCGCACATCATCGGCGTGAGGGTGAGGGAGACGACGGCGGAGACGAGGATGGTGACGGAAAGGGTGATGGCGAATTCCCGGAAGAGGCGGCCGACGATGTCCCCCATGAAGAGGAGGGGGATGAGGACGGCGATGAGGGAGACGGTCAGGGAGACGATGGTGAAGCCGATCTGCGCCGAGCCCTTCAGCGCCGCCTGGAAGGGGGACTCCCCCTCTTCGATGTAGCGGGAGATGTTCTCGATCATGACGATGGCGTCGTCCACCACGAAGCCGGTGGAGATGGTCAGGGCCATGAGGGAGAGGTTGTTGAGGGAGAAGCCGCAGAGGTACATGACTCCGAAGGTGCCGACGAGGGAGAGGGGCACCGCCACGCTGGGGATGATCGTGGCGGCCACGCTGCGCAGGAAGAGGAAGATGACGAGGACGACGAGGGTGATGGTGAGGAAGAGCTCGAACTCGACGTCGTGGACGGAGGCGCGGATGGTCGTCGTGCGGTCGATGAGGACCTGCAGGTTGACGGAGGCGGGGAGGGTCTGGCGCAGCTTGGGCAGGAGCTGCTTGATCCGGTCGACGACGGCGATGACGTTGGCCCCCGGCTGGCGCTGGATGTTGACGATGACCGCCGGGGTGCGGTCCATCCAGGCGGCCTGCCGCACGTCCTGCGCGCCCATCTTCACCTCCGCCACGTCGGAGAGGCGGACGGGGGCGCTGTTCCGGTAGGCGATGACCAGGTCGGCGTAGCTCTGGGCGTCCAGGAGCTGGTCGTTGGCGCCGATCTGGTAGGTCTGGGAGGGGCCGTCGAAGCTGCCCTTGGCCGCGTTCACGTTGGCCGCGGAGATGGCGTTGCGGACGTCTTCCAGGTTCAGGCGGTAGAAGGCCAGCTGGGTGGGGTTGAGCTGGACGCGGACGGCGGGTTTCTGCCCGCCGCTGAGCGTCACCAGGCCCACGCCGGAGATCTGGGAGATCTTTTGCGCGAGGCGGGTGTCGACCAGATCCTCCACCTTGGAGAGCGGCAGCACGTCGGAGGTGAGGGCCAGGGTGAGGATCGGCGCGTCGGCGGGGTTGCTCTTGCTGTAGATGGGCGGGTTGGGAAGGTTGGCGGGGAGGTAGGTGCCGGCGCTGTTGATCGACTGCTGGATCTGCTGCTCAGCCACGTCGACGTTCAGGTTCAGGTTGAACTGGAGGGTGATGACGGAGCTGCCGAAGGAGCTGATGGAGGTCATCTGCTGGAGCCCGGGCACCTGGCCGAATTGCCGCTCCAGCGGCGCGGTGACGGAGGAGGCCATCACTTCCGGGCTGGCGCCGGGATAGAACGTGAGGACCTGGATGGTGGGGTAGTCGACCTGCGGGAGGGCGGAGACCGGCAGCTGGGTGAAGCCGAGGCCGCCGGCCAGGAGCACCGCCACCATCAGCAGGGTGGTGGCCACCGGCCGCTCGATGAAGAAGCGGGAGGGGTTCACTTCAGCTGCAGGTTGACCTTGCCGCCGTCCTTGAGCTGGTCCACGCCCTCTGTCACCACGGTGTCGCCGGGGGAGAGGCCGTCGAGGACCTCGACGTTCTCGCCCTCCGTCACGCCCGTCTTGACCGGGCGGAGGGTGACGGTGCCGTCCGGCTGCGCCAGGTAGACGAAGAGACCCTGCGGCCCGCGCTGCACGGCGGCCGTGGGGGCCAGGGTGGCGCCCGCATGCTGCTCCACCAGGAGGCGGGCGTTGACGAACTGGTTGGGGAAGAGGGCGTTGTCCTCGTTGGGAAAGAGCGCGCGCAGCTTGAGCGTGCCGGTGGTGGTGTCGATCTGGTTGTCGATGGAGAGGAGGGAGCCCTGGGCCAGCTTCCGCCGCATCTCCCGGTCGAAGGCGTCGACGACCAGCTTCTCATGCGCGTTGAAGCGGCGCAGGATGGGCGGCAGCACGTCCTCCGCCAGGGGGAAGATGACGGTGATCGGCTGCACCTGGGTGATGACCAAAAGACCGCTGGTGTCGCTGGAGTGGACCATGTTGCCCGGATCGACGAGGCGCAGGCCGACGCGGCCGGTGATCGGCGCGATGATGTGGCAGTAGGTGAGGTTGAGCTGCGCCGTTTCGACGGCGGCCTCGTCGCTGGCGATGGTGGCCACGTCCTGGGCCACGGTGGCCTGCTGGGTGGCCAGCGTCTGCTGGGGAATCGAGTCCTGCGCCCACAGGGTCTTGTACCGCTCCAGGTCGACTTTGGCGTTGGCCAAGAGGGCCTTGTCCCGCTCCAGCTGCCCCTTGGCCTGGTCCAGAGCGGCCTGGTAGGGGCGGGTGTCGATCTCCGCCAGGGGATCGCCTTCCTTCACGGACTGACCCTCCGTGTAGAAGATCTTCATCAGCTGCCCGTCGACGCGGCTCCGCACGGTGACGGTGTAGAGGGGCGTCACCGCGCCGAGGCCGTTCTGGTAGACGTGAACGTCCCCCTTCGTCACCTTCATGCCGACGACGGAGGGAGTCTCCGCGCTCATTTTGTGGCGGCGGCGTTTGGCGGGGGCGTCGGAGCCGTGCAGAAAATACCAGGCCGCCCCGCCTCCCAAAAGGAGGAGCAGGACGATCCAGATCCATCCCCGCCGCTTGGGCGGCGGCGGAGCGGGGAGGGCTTGCGGGGGTGGCGGCGGATTATTCAAGGGGGTGAAGTACTTGGAAGACGCCGAAGGGCCTTTCTTGTTACACGGAAAATGACGCAAATCCCGTTAAAAATTGGCCGGGAACGCGCCCCCTTTTTGCTTGCCCGGGGAGGGGCCCCCCTTTAGCACTTAAGGTTCTCCGAATGCCAGGGTAGCTCAGCGGTAGAGCAGGGGACTCATAAGCCCTTGGTCGCGGGTTCGATTCCCGCCTCTGGCACACCTCTTTCCCATGTCCTCCCATCCCCACCGGACCTTCCGTCTGTGGCCCCTGCTGGTCGGGGCCCTCGGCGTCGTCTACGGCGACATCGGCACCAGCCCCCTCTATACCATGAAGGAGTGCCTGGCCCATGCGGGCGGGGAGAGCCGGATCGAGGCCGCGTTGGGATGCGCCTCCCTCATCTTCTGGGCGCTTTTCCTGATCGTGAACGTCAAATACATCGCCTTCATCACCCGGGCGGACAATCACGGGGAGGGCGGCATCTTTGCCCTCCTGGCCCTGCGGCCGAAGCCTCCGGAGCATGTGAAGACCCTTTCCCTGACCGTCCTGGTCATCCTGGCCGGGGCGGCCCTCCTCTACGGAGACGGCATGATCACCCCGGCTATCTCCGTCTTGAGCGCGGCGGAGGGGCTGAAGGACGTGCGTCCGGGCTTCGAGCACCTGACGGTGCCGATCGCCGTGATCATCCTGGCCACCCTCTTTTGGGCGCAGCGGCATGGGACGGGGCGGATCGGCGGCTACTTCGGGCCGATCATGGTCGTCTGGTTCGGTGTCCTGGCGGTGACGGGCCTGGTCCAGATCGTCCGCCACCCCATCGTCCTCACCGCCCTCAATCCGCTCAAAGGGTTGGCCCTCCTGGCCCATCACCCCGTGGCCGGGCTCCTCGGCGCCGTCGTCCTCTCGGTAACCGGCGCGGAAGCCCTCTATGCCGACATGGGCCACTTCGGCCGCCGCGCCATCGCCTCCGGCTGGCATTGGGTCGTCTTTCCCGGGCTGGCGCTGAACTACTTCGGCCAGGCGGCCTGGGTCGTCGGCCACCCGGACTCGGGCGCCAACCCCTTCTTCGCCCTCGTCCCGGCGGGACACTGGAAGCTGCTCCTGGTCCTCCTTTCCATCGCCGCCACGATCATCGCCAGCCAGGCCCTCATCTCCGGCACCTACTCCCTGACGAAGCAGGCCGTCCAGCTCGGCTACTTCCCGCGCCTGGGCGTCATCCACACCAGCGCGGAGCAGGAGGGGCAGATCTTCATGCCCATGCTCAACTTCCTTATGGGCGTCGGCTGCATCCTCATCGTCATCGGCTTCGGCTCCAGCGACGCCCTGGCGGCGGCCTACGGCATCGCCGTGACCGGCACCATGGTGGCGACGACGGTGGCCTTTTACCGCGTCGTCCGTTTCCGTTGGGAATGGGCGCGTTGGAAGGCCCTCTCCCTCTGCGGCTTCTTCGCCGCCGTCGACCTTCTTTTCTTTGCCTCCAACCTGCCGAAGCTGACGGAAGGCGGCTGGCTCCCTCTCATCCTGGGCGGCTTCGTCTTCCTCATCATGATCACCTGGAAGCGCGGGCGGCAGGAGATCGTCGGCCAGATCCTGCGCCAGGGAGCGGACATTGAGGACATCGTCCAGGACGTGCAGGAGAGCAACCTGGTGCGCGTGCCCGGCACCGCCGTCTTCATGTCCGCGCTGGGGAAAGGGACGCCCATCGCCCTCCTCCACCATCTCAAGGCCAACCGCTGCCTGCACAAGACCGTCATCCTCCTGACCATCCAGACAGAGGGGGTGCCCCGCGTCACGGGCGACTTCCTCCGCACGGAAGACCTGGGCGGCGGCATCTGGCGCGCCGTCGCCTCCTACGGTTACATGGAATCGCCGCAGGCCCCGGCGCTCATCCAAGCCCTCATCGGGCGGGGGATCCCGATCAACCCGCAGGCGACCACCTACTACTTCAACCGGGAAACCGTGCTGGTGAGCGGCAAGACGAAGATGCATCCCTGGCAGAAGGAGCTCTACCGGATCCTCTCCCAAAACGCCCGGCCCGCGCGGGACTACTTCGGCATCCCAGCCAACCAAATCATCGAAATGGGCCTGCCCATTCAGATTTAGTTGCGTCCGGTCCGCACTTCGGGCACTCTGACCCCTCCTTCGGGTTGTAGCGCAGCCTGGTAGCGCGCTTGGTTCGGGACCAAGAGGTCCAGGGTTCAAATCCCTGCAGCCCGATTTTCCTTTTTCACAGGGGGAAGTCGCCCCTTTTTCAGGCCTTCCGGCCTATAGGCTGGCCACCGGCGTAATTTGGACGGTCTTCTCTACGCCATCCCGGAGAAGGACAAAGGCCGCGGGCTGGCCGATCGGCAGCTTGTGGATCATGTCGGTGAACTCCTGCCAGGCTTTTACGTTTAGAAGGGGCTGGTCGTTGACCCGAGTGAGGATGTCTTGGGGAAGAACGCCTGCGGTGATCGCCGGACCGCCGGGCGTAACCATATCGACCTGCCATCCTTGGGCGGTCGGGCTGCAATGGAGCCCGACCATGGCCTGCGGCCCGGCCGGCTTGGCCTGGGCGAAGCGCTCCGGGCCGCCGGGGGTGAAGAAATAGTCTGTAAGCTGGGCGATCGGGCGCTGGCCCGCATCGGAGGCCCATACGCTCCATTCGTATTTTCTATTCGGCAGCACGTCGACCGGAAAGGCGTATTCCGGAGCCGCGTTCGCGCTGATGTGGTGGAACAGATGCTCGGAGTGGCCGGGCTCGACCGCAAAGGCGCTGACGTCGTAGCGAACGGCGCCGGGAACCGCTTCCCACTTCAGGACGGGCCGCGTTTCGGACACGACAGTTGAAGGGGCGGGATTCAGCGGGATGATTTTTCTGTCGAACTGGCCCTTCCAAGGCAGCCCGTTCGGAGTCGTCGTCGCGGCGCCTTTTCCGTCGATGAAGAGCTGGTTTACGATGACGTCCAGATATGGGGAGTTCTTGTCGGGAAGCAGCTCAAACCAGTAGCTGCCGGGGGCCAGGTCGGCGGTGAGGGTGTAGGGATTCGCGTCCGGAACGGAAAGGGTCGCGACGGCTTTCCCGCCGGGAATTATCACCCTGGCGGTGACGGGGAAAACCGGCTGTTGGGTGGCGACTGCGCCGGAATAAGAGAAGGCGAAGGTGCCGGGGGTTTTCCCTGGAGGCAGAAACTGGACCGATGTTTTGTGTTCCTCGCGCACGACGCGGTCCGCCGGGAAGTGGACGGGGCGAGGCGGCAGTGGTGGAGGAAGGGTTTTGCCCGCAAGGAGGTCTTCAAGGTCGCTTTCAAAGCGGGGCTCCGTGGCGGCGCGGGAGTTGCTGTAGATGGCCCGGATCACTCCTTCGCGGTCGATCAGGAAAACCTGGGACTGCGGGATCGCCAGGTAGCTTTTGGTGACGGCTTGATTGGCGTCGATCAGGAAGGGGACGGAAAACCCGTTGTCCTCGAGAAAGGGGCGGATCTTGTCGGCCTCGAACCAGCCGTTGACGGCGTAAAAGACGACGCCTTTGTCCTGCAGCGCGCCCGCTTTTTCGTAGATGTAGGGAAGCGCCTTGTGGAAGATGGGATGGCGGATGGGCCCGAAGTCGAGGACGACGACCCGGCCTTTCAGCGAGGCGAGGGAAACGGCGTTGCCGTCCAGGTCTTTCAGCGCGAAGGCCGGAGCGGGCTGGTTTAGCAGGTCGGGGGGCGGCTCGGTTTCCGTGCCGGGAAAGAGGGCGCCCTCGACCGCGTCGGCGGGCCGGTGAATCGCGAAGGTTTCGGGAGGAGGGAGATCGGTTTCCCAGCCGGAGAACGTATCGGTGGAAACGCTGGTGTGGGGCGTGGACGCTCCTTTCTGCGGGGTCGAAGAGGTCTGCGCCGCCTTGAGAAGGAGGGGTTTTTCCCCTGCGGCGATCCAGAGGTCCTGCGTAAAAAAGTCGTGGACGGCGCGCAGGTGGTGTGCCGGCTGCCCGGCCACCGTTTCATCGCCGATGTATGTCCACCCGGGGCGATGCGGGGATTCATGGGCGATATCGGCGCCGGTTAGGAGAGGAAGGTAGTTGGGAAAGGTGCTGATGACGGCCGCGGTGTCGTGATCTGTCACGAGGGGGGAGAGCTTCGGCGGCGCGGGATGGGAGGTGTACTCGTGGTTGAAGGCCCTGTAGGTGGCGACGGTTTTGCCGTCGCTGATGAAAAAGTTGCCTTGGGCGGCGCCGTTTGCGCCGATTAGGGCAATTTTGTTGGGGCGGGCCATCGCGCAAAAGAACCCCCTGTCCCGGTCGACGGCCATGATCCCGAGCGTGGGATCGGGGCTTTGCGTATTCTGGGCCGATTCGACGTGAACCTGGAATCCTTCCAGCTTCCCGTAGAACGCGGAGCAGGCGGCGAGGATTTCCTCCGCGCTCGGCGGAGGGGCGGCGGCGGCCGGGAGGGCCGTTCCGCTCAGTAAGATTAGAAAGAGGACTGCGGACTTAAGCGACGTTTTGGTTTTCATTACCTGAAGTGGTCCCTTCCCGGGCCATTAAGGCAGAAAACCTTGGAAACTCCAGCATCCGCTGGTCAGTGGGCGACGAGGTTCTCGTGATACCCGGCGGAGTCTTTTTTCCAATAGGCGGCGATGCGCGCCGAAGCCGGCGGAAGGCCCCTCTCCTCCAGGAAGAGGTGCCGCGCCGCGAGCATGGCGGAGGCCTCGCCCGCGCACCAGACGAAGCCCTCCCCCGGGAGGGAGGCGGGAATGGAGCGCAGCGTGGAGAGGAACTCCTCCGTTGAAAAAGTCCATTGGACGATCTGTCCGGCCTTGGGAGCGAAGGCGCGCTGGTCGCGGGGATCGTCCAGCTGCACGACCGCGTAGGTCAGGACGCCCGGGGGCAGCTCCTCCAGGCGCCGGCTGATGGCGGGCAGGGCGCTGCAATCCCCGGCCAGTACGTGCCACTCGTAATCGGCGGGAATGATGAGGGAGCCTTTGGGGCCCGCGATGACGGCGGCCTGGCCGGGCTGCGCCTGGCGCGCCCATGACGAGGAGAGGCCGCCCCCGTGCAGGCCGAATTCCAGGGTCAGCTCCCGCGAGGCCGGATCGAAGCGGCGCGGCGTGTAATCGCGGCGGACGGTCTGGCCGGAGGCGTCCTGGAACATGAATTTCACGTGGTCGTCGAAGGAGGGGGAGGCGAAGCCGGAAAGGGATTCGCCGGTGAAGGTGACGGCGCGGAAGCGGGGGCTGACGGCCTCGACCCGGGCGACCTGGACTTCCCGGGCGACAATGTCGTGGGCGACGCGGCGGGGCTGGCGGGCGGGAGAATTTCCTTTCATTGGGGAGGGCATAATGTTGACAATATCCACTATGGATAGCATTAATGTTGATAATGTCAAAGAAACTGCCGGCGCCGAGGCGGTGGAGGTCTTTGAATTGATCCACTCCCTGATGCATCTTTTCCGCGCCGAGCAGTACCGCGCCCTGCGCGGCGGGCCGCACGACCTGAGCCATATGGAGGGCAAGGTGCTGGGTTTCTTTGCCGAAAGGCCCGGAGCCATGCTGCGGGACGCCGTCCTCTGGTCCGGGCGGGATAAGGGGCAGCTGGCCCGCATCATCCGCACCCTGAAGGGGCAGGGGCTCCTGGCGGAGCAGGCCGATCCGAGCGACCGCCGCAGCGTGCGCCTGCGGGCGACGCCGGAGGGGCGGGCCATCCATCTTTCCCTGCGGCGCAGGCTGAAGCGGCTTTCCGAGGCGGCCGTCTCGGGCCTGGGCGCGAAGGAGCGCCGGGAGGTCGCGCGCCTCCTTGGAAAAATCAAGGGCGGCCTTTTGGAGCTCGGCGCAGCCGCATGAAAACCGTGTTCGTCACCGGCATCTCCGGCTACATCGGGGGCACCGTCGCGATCAAGCTGCGGGAGGCGGGACACCGGGTCCTGGGGCTGGTGCGGAAGGAGGAGGACGAAACCCGGCTGCGCGCCGCGGGCATGATCCCGGTGCGGGGGGATCTCCAGGCCGCGGAGGCGATCGGCGGGGCCATCGGGCAGTCCGATGCGGTGGTCCACACGGCGGACTCCGACGCTCCGGCCGTCACCGAAATGTTTCTTTCCTTTCTAAGGGGAACCGGGAAGGCCTTCATCCACACGTCCGGCTCCGCCATCGTGGCCAATTGGGCCGACCGGCGGGCGGGGGAGTTCGTCTTCACGGAGGATTACCCTTTTGAAAGCCGGTCCCCGTTCGAGAATCGCGCGGCCATCCATGCGGCCATCCTCCGTGCGGCGGTGGACGGCGTGCGGAGCGTTGTCATGGTTCCCGGCATGGTCTACGGGACCGGCCTTTTTATCGCCAAGGAGAGCAAGCAGATTCCCTTTCTGATCCGGTCGGCCCGCAAGATGGGGAAGGCTTCCTATATCGGGGACGGCGCCCATCGCTGGAGCCATGTCCACGTGGAGGACTTGGCGGACCTGTATCTCGCCGCGCTGCGGGAGGCCAAGCCCGGGTCCGTTTTCTTCGCGGAAAACGGGAGTTCCTCCTTCTTGGAAATCGCCCGGGCGATCCACCGGGAGCTGGGCCTGGCGGGCGCGCCCGCCTCGCTCACGCCGGCCGAGGCGAAGGCCGAATGGGGGGAGCTCATGGCGACGGTGGCCCTGGGATCGGACTGCCGCATCAGCGCGGACAAGGCGCGCCTCTTCCTTGGCTGGAAGCCCCATCGCGGCCCGCTGGAAAACCACCTCGCGCTCTCTTGAGGGGGATCAAAGTGCTTGCCCTTTTTTCGGGAAGGGGGGAATACTCCCGCGCCGTGCTGCGCCGTTTCGGATTCACTTTCGCCTTCCTCGCGCTTTTCGTGCTGGCGGGCGGCCATTGGGCCGTCCTTCAGTCGGTCGCGTGGGCGCGCATGGTGGTCGAATACTCGCATGAAGGCGGCCTGGAGCGCGGCGTGGCCCAGACTTTTGACGGCGCGCACCTCTGCCCCCTCTGCATGAAAGTGCAGCAGGCGAAGAAGGCGGAGGAGAAAGCCCCCGCCGACTTCGCCGACGCCAAGAAGAAGGCCGACTCCTTTCCCCTGAGCCTGGACGGGGTTTCCCCCGCCGTGCCGGGAACGGCGTTCGCCTGGCCGCGTGGCGCGGCCGTTGCGGCGGCGGTCCGGGCGAACCGGCCTCCGGTTCCGCCTCCTTTATCCCTTTTCTCCTAAGCGGCGCGTTTTCGCGCGCCCGCCGATCCCCCTAAGCCGGAGCCCGCCTTGAGGCGGCGTTTCGGAATATTCCCCCCAACCCGGACCGCGCCTTGCAGTGGCGCGGGGAGAAAGAAATGAATTGGAACCGATTTTGCAGAGCCCTGGGAGCGTCGCTCCTGCTGGGCGCCTGCGTGATGAGCGCGCGGGGCGCCGATGCCCCGGAGCCCGCGCAGACGGAAACGAACGCGGGCACGACCCTTTCCGAGGTGACCGTCAACGCGAGCGCCCCGGCCGATCCGGGCGTCCCGCCCGTGAAGGAAAGGTACGACCTGCCCCAGACGACCGCCAGCATCGCCAGCGACGTCATGGAGGAGCGGATCAACGTCGTCGACACGGAGGACGCGGTCAAATACATGCCCAGCCTCTTCGTGCGGAAGCGCAACTTCGGCGACACGCAGCCGACGCTGGCCACCCGCACCTGGGGGGTCAACTCGAGCGCCCGCAGCCTGGTCTACGGGGACGACGTGCTGCTCTCCGCCCTGGTGGCGAACAACAACACCATGGGCGCGCCCCGGTGGGGAATGGTCTCCCCGGACCAGATCGAGCGCGTCGACTTTCTCTACGGCCCCTTCGCGGCGCAGTATCCGGGCAATTCGATGGGCGGCGTCCTCCTCATCACCACGAAGATGCCGGATAAGCCGACCCTGGACATGAGCCAGACGGAGGCCTTCCAGGACTTCAGCCTCTACGGGACGAAGGGAACCTACCAGACCGACCAGAGCAACGTCGTCTTCGGCGACAAGAACGGCCCGGTCTCCTGGCTCGTCTCGGAGAATTTCCAGAACAGCTACAGCCAGCCGCTCACCTTCATCACCTCCGCGACGATTCCGGCGGGGACGACGGGCGCCTACGCCGCCCAGAACAAGCTGGGCGCCGCCGCCAATGTCCTGGGCGCGGGAGGCCTGCTCCACACCCAGATGAACGACATCAGCGGCAAGGCGCAGTGGGACGTCTCCCCGGAGGTGAAGGCGACCTACCAGATCGACTTTTGGAACAACGACGCCCAGTCGACCGCGCAGAGCTACCTGCACACCGCCGCCGGAACGCCCACCTTCGGCGGGGCCAGCGGGTTTGCCGGGAGCAACTACACGCTGGACCAGAGCCACCTGGCCAACTCGATCTCCCTCAAGACCGACACGAAGGACACGTTCGACTGGGAGGTCGTGGCCTCCAACTACTACTACCTGGAGGACATCCAGCGGAATCCCTTCGGCGTGACGGGCGGAAGCTTCACCCCCTACGGCACCATCACCCGCATGGACGGCACGGAGTGGAGCAACGGGGATGTGAAGGGGATCTACCGCCCCGACTTCTTCGACGGGACGCACGAGGTGAGCTTCGGCGTCCACGCCGACCAATACAGCCTGGACAACCCCGTCTACGGCACGTCTTCCTGGAACACCGGCTCGGATTCCGGCAACGCCCTCTACACCTCCAGCGAGGGCTCCACCATGACCCAGGCCCTTTGGGCCCAGGACGCCTGGAGTTTCGCGCCGAAGCTGAAGCTGACCTACGGCGGCCGCCTGGAATTCTGGGAGGCCTCCAACGGGTACAACTTCTCCAGCCGGCAGAACACGCTGGGCGTGGTCACCAGCTCCACGGCGCAGAACCAGCCGGGCATCGAGGACGTCCGCTTCTCCCCGAAAGTCTCCCTGGACTGGACGCCGTCGGACGAGTGGGAGCTGACCAGTTCCTTTGGCCAGGGCTACCGCTTTCCCACGGTGACGGAGCTCTACCAGATCGTCTCCACCGGCACGACCTTTGCGACGCCTAATCCAAACCTGAAGCCGGAGAACGTGCTGAGCGAGGAAGTCTCCCTGCAGCGCAAGTTCAAGGACGGGAGCGTCCGCCTCTCCTTCTTCAACGAGAACGTCTTCGACGCGCTCATTTCCCAGACCGGGTATCTTCCCGGCGCGGGCCAGACGCCCTACACCTACACCTCCAACGTCGATTCGATCCGCAACACCGGTGTGGAGCTGGCGGTGCAGAAGGACAACGTGGTGAAGGGGGTCGACGTCTTCGGAAGCGTCACCTACGTCGACTCAGAGATCCTCAGTGATCCCTCTTTCGCCAGCTCGACGGGTACCACCGCCGCGGGCAAGCGCGTCCCCTACGTCCCCGATTGGCGGGCCACGGTGGGCGTCACCTACCATCCGGTGAAGCGGCTGGCCCTCACCTCCGCCCTGCGGTACAGCGGCAGGCAGTACTCGACCCTGGACAACACGGACAACACGGAAAACGTCTTCGGCGCCTTCGACAGCTTCTTCGTCGTCGACGTGCGGGCGGAGTACAAGATCACCGACCAGCTTTCCGCCGCGTTCGGGATCGACAACCTGAACAATGACAAATACTACCTCTACCATCCCTTCCCGCAGCGGACCTACTCCGCCCAGGTGAAGCTCGCCTTCTAAAAACCCCCAGAAACAAAACCGATGATCGACCTCTTCCTCAAAGGCGGCCCCATGATGTGGCCGCTCCTTCTCACTTCTCTCATCACCGTCGCTGTGGTGGCCGACCGGCTCCTCTTCATCTGGCAGGAAAGGCGCAGGCGCCGTCCGCAGGACGTCGAGGCCTTCTTCCGCGCCGTGGAGCGCAACCAGCCGGGGGAGGCGCAGGAGGGCGGCGCGGCCAGCGGCGACTTCGTCGCCCGCGTCCTGGCCTACGGGCTCCGGCACCGCGGTGAGTCGCTCGCCGGCGCCCTTCTGCGCGCGGCCAACGGGGAGCTGCAGCGTTTCAACCGGGGCCTTTCCACCCTGGACACGGTCATCACGCTGGCGCCGCTCCTCGGCCTTCTGGGCACGGTCACCGGGATGATCCACGCCTTCGCCCTTCTGGGGAACCAGGAGCTGAGCGCCCCGGCGGCGATCACCGGGGGCATCGCCCAGGCGCTCATCGCCACCGCCTTCGGCCTGGGCATCGCCATCCTGGCCTTGATCCCGTTCAATTATTTGAATGCGCGCCAGGAGGAGGCCCGCCACGAGCTGCAGGACGCCGCCACGCAGCTGGAGCTGCTGCTGGGGCGGCAGGGAAAGGAGTAGCCCATGCACCTGCCCCCCCTGCGCTCCCAGCGCCGCGCGCGCATCGAGATCATCCCCCTCATCGACATCATCTTCTTCCTGCTGGCCACCTTCATGATGGTCTCCCTGTCCATGGTGAAGAATGAGGGGCTGCCGGTCCGCCTTCCCGGCGCGGCCACCGCCGTGCCGCAGGAGCGGGACGACTCGGTCACTCTCTCCATCACGAAGGAGGGGGCCTGCGCCTGGAACCGCCGGCTCGTGACGCCGGAGGAGCTGGCCGCCAACCTGGCCCGGATGAAGGCGGAGCACCCGGACGGGCGCATTTTCCTGCACGGGGACGCCGCCGCGCCGTTCGGCGCCGTCGTCTCCGTCCTGGACCGCGCGCGCCAGGCGGGGCTCTCGAAAATCGCCATCGAAACGGAGAAGCCCCGGCCATGACCGACGCCTTTCTCCGCCGCGCGGGCTGGGGGGTTTCCCTGGCCGCGCACCTCCTTCTCTTCTGCGGGGCGGGCCTGTGGATGGTGCGGCATCCCGTTTACAGCGTGCGGTCGGCGCCGACCTCCGCGGAGGTCGACCTGGTGGCCGCCCCGGAACCGGTCCCGCCGCCGACGCCGGAAAATGAAATGCCTTCCGCCGAGCGGCCCGCCCCTCCGCCGCCCCGGATGAAGGAGGCGGCCCGGGCCTCGCGCGGCGTCCGCCAGGCCGCCCCGGATTACGCCTCCAATCCTCCCCCCGTCTACCCGGAGGCGGCGCGGCGCGCCCGCCAGCAGGGGACCGTCTTGTTGACCGTGTGGGTTGACGAGAAGGGCGGCGTGAAGGAGGCCGCCGTCTGCTGTTCCTCCGGCTTCCCGCTCCTGGACGGCGCGGCGCTGAAGGCCGTCCGTGCCTGGAAATTCCAGCCCGCCGTCCTTGGCGGGCTGGCCGTTTCCGACCGCGTCAACGTTCCCGTCCGCTTCGTGCTGCGGGGGTGAGCCCCTTTTTCCTATGAACTCCCGCCTTGTCCGCCGCCTCCACCGCTGGGTCGGCCTTGTTTTCAGCCTGATCGTCTTCACTTCCGCGGGCAGCGGAATCCTGCACACCGTGATGACCTGGACCCAGCCGCCGCCGCCCAAGGCGGGCCCGGCCGGACCGCCGCTCGACCTGGGGCAGGTGAAAGTCGGCATCGCGCAGGCGGAGGCGGCGCTGCCGCGCGACGGGAAGGTTCTTTCCGGGGCCAACCTGCGGATGATCGGCGGCCAGCCCTGGTACGTCTTCTACCGCCGCGGGGAGGCCGCCGGTTTTTACGTCAGCGCCGTCACGGGAAAGGCGGAGCCGGGGGAGGATGAAATCTTTGCCCGCGAGATCGCCCGCCGCTTCCTGAATCGGGAGGGGTTGCGGAAGAGCGATTACCTGACGGCCTTTAACGGGGAGTATCTCAATATCTTCCGCATCCTGCCGGTCTACCGGTTTGACGCGGACGACGCGCGGCACACCCGCGTCTACGTCTCGACGACCACGGAGAGCGTCACCCGGGCGACGGACGATGCAAAGCAGTTCGAGGCGTCGGTCTTCAGCAATTTCCACAAGCTGATGTTCCTGCCGAACAAGATGGCGCGGGACGTCACCCTCGTCGTGCTGATGGGCGGCCTCCTTGCGGTGGCCTCCCTGGGCATCGCCCTCTTCTTTCTGACTCGCCGCTAGACCGGCATCCCCTCGGGGCGGGAAAGGGCGGCGTGGGCCCGCCGGAGCGTCTCGGCCAGGATGTCCTGGCGCAGGGGCTTGGTCAGGTATTCGTCGAAACCCTGCTGCAGGCACCGCTCCCGTTCGGCGGGAAGGACGGCGGCGGTGAGGGCGGAAATGTAGGCGCGGCGCTCGCCGCCCGCCTCTTCCTCCCCCTGGCGGATTTGCAGCGCGGCTTCCAAGCCGTCCTGCTCCGGCATGTGGAGATCCATCAGGATGCAGTCGGCCGCTTCCTCCCGGTGGAGCGCCACGGCCTCCCGCCCGTTGCGGGCGACGCGGAAGCCGTAGCCGAGCTTGCGCAGGAGGAGGCTGATGACCTTCACGTTGATGGCGTCGTCCTCCGCCACCAGGATGTTGAGGGGGTGCTGTTCCGCCAGCGGGCCCTCCAGCGGGCGCGGGGAAGGGGCGTCGCTTTCGGCGGGCGCTTCCTCGAACGGAAGGGTGCAGCGGAAGAGGGAGCCATGGCCGGGGCTGCTTTCGACTTCCAGCGTGCCGCCCATGAGGCGGGCCAGCCGTTCGGAGATGGCCAGCCCCAGGCCGGTGCCTCCGTAGCGGCGGGAGATGCTGGAATCGGCCTGCACGAAGGGCTCGAAGATGCGGCGGAGCTTTTCCGGGGAGATGCCGATGCCGGTGTCCCGCACGTAGAAGATGAGGCGCGGGGGCGCCCCTTCCTGGGCGCAGGCGCGCTTGAGGCCCAGGGTGACGGAGCCCTTTTCGGTGAATTTGAGGGAGTTGCCGCTGAGGTTGACCAGGATTTGCCGCAGCCGTCCGCTGTCTCCCAAGACGCGCGCGGGGAGGCCGGGCTCAATCTCCAGCTGCAGGTGGACGTCGGGATTGCGGTGGGTGGAGGAAAGAAGGGTGCGGACTCCCTCCAGCAGCTCGAAGGGGGAGAAGACGTTGCGGTCAATCTCCATGCGGCCGGACTCGATGCGGCTGTAGTCGAGCACGTCGTCCAGGATGCGCAGGAGGGCCTGGCCGCATTGTTGGATTGTCTGGACGTATTCCCGTTCTTCCGTTTCCAGGGGCTTTTCCGCCAGCTGGTCGGCGAAGCCGAGGATGCCGTTCATGGGGGTGCGGATCTCGTGGCTCATGACGGCCAGGAAGTCGCTCTTGGCCCGTTCGGCGGCCAAGGCCTGGCGCATGAGCTCCTGTTCCTGGGCGCGGGCGCGGCGGCTTTCCGTGATGTCCTGAAGGGTGCCGGTGACGCGGCGCAGGCGGCCTTCGTGGAACTCGGCCTCGCCCACGGTGCGGACCCAGATGCGGCGCTTGGCGGCGGTGACCATCTCCAGGTCCAGCTGGTAGGGCTTTCCCTGGATGGCGCAGGCGTCGAAGGCGGCGCGGAGCGTTTCCCGGTGCTCCGGCGCGTAGAAATCGAGGGCTTCCTCCAGCTTCGGCTCGTAGTTTTCCGGCACTTCATGGATCTGGCAGAGCTGGCGGCTCCACTTGACCTTCTGCTCGGGAAATTCGACGGACCAGGCGCCGATCTTGGAGATCGATTCCGCCATCTGCAGGAGGTGGCGGCTGTGCCGCAGGTTTTCCTCGGCCTGCCGGCGCTCGGTGATGTCGACGAAGCCGATGAGGAGGTTGTCCGCGTCCAGGCGCCCGGCGGTGACGCTGAGCCAGCGGGGCTCCCCCTGCGTGGTGGGATACCGGCGTTCGAAGGAAAGCGGGGCGCCCGTTTCCAGCGTTTCGATGTAGCGGCGCTGGGTCTCCGCGCATTCCGGGGTCGCGAAGACGTCGGTGAACAGGCGGCCGGTCGCCTCCTGGTTGTTCATGCCGATGAAGGGGGAGGTGGCCGCGTTGGTGAACATGATGCGCAGGCCGGTGATGCGGCGGGCGGCGTCGCGCTCCGCCCGCAGGGCGACGATGCCGTGCGGCACGTTCTGCACGATGCGGTCGAGCCGCCGCCGGGTGCGGGCGGCGTCCTGCAGGGAGGCGACCCCGATCCAGCCCAGGGGGGCGAAGGTCAGGCAGGCCAGGATGCCGCCGATCCAGATGGAGCGGAGCAGGGGGGCCACGCTTTCCCAAAGGGCGGAGGCGGGGACTTGCTCCACGAGGGTCAGGCGCAGGCGCTCGCCGCCCGCCGTGGGCATGCTGATGAGGGGGTATTCGAGCGGCTCGGCCAGCGGGTCGACGCGCTGGTAGCAGAGAAGGCGGCCGTGGGCGAAGATCCAGCCGGAGTTGGCGGGTTCCTGGAGGCGTTCCCACAGGTCGGGGTGGGAGTTGGCGGCGGAGGGGGCCGGGTGCGCGGGGTCGAGGAGAAGGCCGGGCGTGTCCTTGAAGGGGCTTAGGAGCCACTGGCCGTCGGGGCTTAGCAGGAAAGGGACCCAGGATTGGTGGGCGAAATTCTGGATGATGTACGATCCCATGTAATTCATCACCAGGATGGAGTGCAGGGTGCCGTCCGGGCGGCGGATCTGGCAGCTGACCCGGATGGCCGGCTTGGGCGGCTGGACGATCTTTCCGCCCTCCATCACCAGGTCGAAGGTGGAGTAGACGGCCGCTCCGGGCGGCGCGGAGAGGGTGTCGTGGTAGAAGGGGCGGGAGGACTTATCCTGCAGGCCGGAGGTCGGGACTTCGACGGCGTCCGGGGGGCGGCCTTCGCGGGGGGCCAGGTTCAGGCGGAAGAT
This sequence comes from Verrucomicrobium sp., assembly GCA_028283855.1. Classification (NCBI taxonomy): domain Bacteria; kingdom Pseudomonadati; phylum Verrucomicrobiota; class Verrucomicrobiia; order Verrucomicrobiales; family Verrucomicrobiaceae; genus Verrucomicrobium; species Verrucomicrobium sp. The sequence continues at coordinate 933,001 of JAPWJX010000003.1, forward strand.
TTCCTTGCCGGCCGGGTTGAGCAGGCGGATCGAGTCGTAGTAGCCGCGGGAGCAGAGGAGCTTGTCCGCAGGCAGGCGCAGGGCGTCGAAGGGGTCTTTCTTTTGCCGCAGGCTTTCCTCCAGGACCGACTTGAGGAGGTAGAGGTCGTTCGCCTTCGTGCGCAGGCGGATGGAGAGCAGGGTTCCTTCCCGGCCCAGGGTGTTCATCTGGGTGGCCACGGTCCGGTGGAGGTTTTCCTTCCAGACGAGGCGCTGCCCCAGATAGGCGGCAAAGAGGATGAGGACGACGATGGTCCCCGCCGTGGCCGCGGGCCAGGCATGCTTCCAGGAACGGAAGGACCGCATCCTCAATAACTAGCTAGAACGGGGGAAAGAGAAACTCCCAAATGTTACCTAGGGATTTGGCCTAAGGCGTGGTCCAGGCGGATGCGGCGGTCCCACTGGCGGGCCAGGCGCCCGTAGCCGAAGGAGCGGGCGGTGGTGACGTTCTGGATGGCCAGGTCGCAGTAATAGGTGTCGTCCGCCAGGGCCCGGCAGACTTCGAAGGTCCAGGCGGCCTGCCAGTCTTCCGTGGGGAAGACCAGGGGATTGCGCCAGGCGGTTTCCGGCAGCGCGCCCAGGTGGGTGGCGACCACGGCGCAGCCCGCCGCCATCGCCTCCATGGCGGCGATGCAGCTGGTTTCAGGGAAGGTGCAGGGATAGGCCAGGACGCGGCACTGCCGGGCCGCTTCCCGCAGGGCGCGCTGGCCGACGGGTCCGTGGCAGGTGACGCCGGGCAGGGCGGCGGCCTGCTCGTAAAGGGCGGCCTCTTCCGGAGTGTCGTCCATCTTGTAGACGCGGCGGGAGCCGAAGATCCACAGCTCGGCGTCGGGCACGGCGGCGCGGATGTGAGGCCAGGATTCGACCAGGCGGTCCAGGCCGCGGAACGGCGTGGAGGCGTAATAGGCGCGGCGGGGCCGGTCCGGGGTGACGGCTTCCGCGGGAAGCACGGAGGCCCCGTCGACGCCGTTGGCGGTGAGGAAGGCCGGGCCGGAGGGGCCCAGCACGGGGGGCAGCTTCAGCTCGTGCACCCAGCGGCCGAATTGGTAGGCGGAGACCAGCGCGACGCCGTTGCAGCGCCGGTAGAAGGCGGCGGCCAGCTCGGGTTTTTCCTTGAGGGGGAGAAGGATGGGCTGGTCGGCATCGTCCTGGGCCCAGTAGTAGCGGAGGCGGGCGGAGATGTCCTCCGCCATGACGGGGCGCCAGTCCCGGCAGCAGACCAGGGCGTCGCAGGCGGCGCCGCGCAGCGCGCGGGGATCGGTCTCCACCCGCACCCGGTGGCCCAGCTGCCGCAGGGCCGCGGCCAGGCGGACGACGGCCGTCTCGCTCCCGCCCAGGGGGTTTTCCTCGCAGTAGCCGGGCTCGTCGATGCGGTTCCCGTGCAGGGAGGGGACGTGGAAGAGAAGGTCGAGGGCGGAGGGAACCGGCATCGCCTGGAGTTTCCCTTTAGTAGCCGGCGGCGGCCAGCCCGGCGACGATGACGGCGAGGGTCAGGGAGTAGAGGCCGAAGTAGTGCCATTTCCCTGCCTGAAGCCAGCGGGAGAGGAGCCAGAGGGCGAAGAGCCCGGCGATGAAGCTGCATCCCATCCCGAAGGCGCCGGGGAGGAGGAGCTTGCCCAGGTGGCCCAGATGGTGGTGGCCCGGTCCCTGCGCGGCAAGGAGCCGCCGCAGCTCGTGGGCGATGGCCAGCGGGGTGAGAACCACGGCCAGGGCGAAGCTGAATTCTTCCGCGTGCCGCTTGCCCGCGCCCGCGAGGGTGGCGGTGGAGATGGTGACGCCGGAGCGGGAGAGGCCGCGGAAGGGCAGGCAGAGGCCCTGCGCCGCGCCGATCCAGGTGGCGGAAAAGCCGTCGACGGGCTTGCCCCGGCCCCGTTCCTGCCGCTGGTTGAGCCCGGCAAGGAGGATCCAGACGCCGCCCAGGGCCAGCGCCCCGGCGATGAGCGGGAGGCGGGAAAAGAGCTGCTCCACCTCCGCCTTCCCCTCCGGCCCGGCGTGGAGGAAGACCTTTTCGATAAGGAGCTTCAGGGCGAAGCCGATGACGCCGGTGACGGCGGTGGCCACGAAGACGTTGGCCAGCGTGGTGCCGAAGCGGTAGGCGCTGGCGAAGTAGTTTTCCCGCCAGGCGTTCCAGAAGTAGACGATGACCGCGCCCATGGTGCCGGTGTGGAGCATGACCAGGAGGAAGGTCAGCTCCGGGCTGGAGGGATCGAGGCGCAGGAGCTTTTCCGCGATGATGACGTGGGCTGAGCTGGAGACCGGCAGGAGCTCGGCCAGGCCCTGGACGAGGCCGAGGAGGGCGATCTGCGGCAGGGAGGCGGCCGCGTCGGGGGGGACGGTCATGGGGCCGGATGATGGCCCGCCCGCCCGCCGGGCGTCAAGGCAGGGGCGTCGGTGGAGGCGGAAGATGGCGCCGGTGCCAAAAACTGCGGATGGCGAAGATGGAGGGCTCCTCCTCCTCTTCCGGGGGCGGGGCGGCGGGCTTTTCCCCGGCGGGCAGGAGCATGATGGCGGCGACGGTCATGAGGAGGCTGGTCATGAGGAGCCACTTGAGCAGCTCCCCGCTGGTCCCCGTTTCCCGCAGGGTTTCGGCGGCGACGCCCGCCAGGGTCAGGTTGGGGCAGACGAGGAGAAAGCTCCGTCCGCCGCCGGGCAGGCCGCGCTTCCAGGCGCGGCGGTAGAGGACCTCCCGCAGGCCCAGGAGAAAGACGGCGGAGAGGAGGGCCCACAGCCCCGTCCAGCTAAAGAACGCCAGCGGCGGCAGGAGAGCGCCGAGGCTGACGAAGAAGACGGGGATGAGGAGCTTTTCCCCGATCGGGCGCAGGTGATCCTCCAATTGGAGGCCCTGGTGGGTGGCGCGGCTGACGAAGAGGCCCAGGCAGAACGCCGTCTTCGGCGCGGAAAGGCCCAGCCGTTCCCCCACGGCGGCGACGGTGAAGATGAGCAGCACGATGAAGTGGACGCGCCAGCGGGTGGTGAAGTCCAGCAGGCGGCTGAGGCCGCGCGTGATGTGGTCCGCGGTCAGGGCGACGAGGACGAAGGCGATGGCCGTGCCCAGCAGGTGGAGAAGCCCCCACCAGGAAAAGCCCTGCTCCACCGCGATATCGGCGCCGGTGATGAGGAAGATGGAGAGGATTTCCAGCCCCACCATCCACAGGAGGATGCCGCGGCCCGTTTCCTCGTCCCGGTGGGGAAACTCTTTCCAGGCGAAGAAGGCCATGCCCACGGAGCAGCCGCAGAGCGCGCTGGCGGTGAGGGCGCTCTGCGCGATGGTGCCTTTCAAGAGCCAGCCGATGAGGACCAGGAGCGGGAATTGGAGCGCGATCCAGAGTCCCGCCCGCCGGAGGGCGACGAGGCTCTCGTTGCGCTTCGGCAGGTCGATCTCCAGGCCGATGAGGAAGAGCAGCAGGATGAAGCCGAACTGGCCGACCTGGAGGATGAGCCCCTCCGTCGACGGGCTGAAGAGGCCGCCCAGGAGCATGCCGACGACGAAGTAGACCGGATAGACCAGCGCCGGGCGGCGCAGGAGGCGGCAAAGATCGGGCACCCCCATGAGGAGGAGAATGATGAAGATGAGGACCTCGAGCGGCTTCACGAAAGCCACGATAGGAAATTCCCCTCCGGGCGCAACCCTGCTAGACGAGGGAGCAATGCGCCGCGCGGGCACCTGCTTTCTCTTGGGAATTTCCCTGGCTCTGGCCCTGTTTTTCTTCGCGGACCGGGTGGCCTGCCTCTTTCAGAAGCCCTACAAGAGCGCCATCTGGGGATGGGACAATACCTTCTACTATTTTTGGCTGCGCGGCCCCCTGGTGCGCGGGGATTTCGACTTTTCCCGCGACATGGCGGAGACCCACACGCTGCCGGAAGCGCAGCGCCTGCGTTACCTGGCCGCCCCGCGCGGCACGCCGGACCATCCCCTCAACAAATACGGGCTGGGCTGGGCGGTGGCTGAATATCCCTTCTACCGGCTGGCTGACGGCCTGGCCTGGGTCTCCGGCCAGCCGCGCGACGGTTACGGGCCGCTGTACCAATTCCTCCTCCACCTGGGGCAGCTCTTCTACGGGCTGGCGGGGTTGGCGCTTTCCTGGCGGATCGTCCGCCGCTGGGTGCCCGATCCGGAGGCGCTCTGGGGCGTCCTCCTGTGCTGGCTGGGGTCGTTCCTTTTCCTCTATCAGACGTCGATCCTCTCCATGGCGCACAACACGCTTTTCTTCGCCCTGGCGGCCTGCACGCTCTGCGCGCTGAAGGTGGAGGAAGGCTCCGCCAGCGGCTGGCTGCCCGCGGGGGTGAGTTTCTTTGCCGGGCTGGCGCTCATCACCCGCTATCAGGCGGCGGTCTACCTCTTCTTTCCCGCCTGGGCGGCGCTGCGGGACGTGCGCCGCCGCCGGGCCCTTCATCCGGGCTGGCTCTGCGGCCTGGCGCCGGTGGCCCTTCAGGCGTGGGCGTGGCGCCGGGAATTCGGCAGCTGGGTGGTCTACAGCTACCGGGGCGAGGCGTTCGATTGGCTTCACCCCCATTCGTGGGAAATCCTGGTTTCCCCCTTCCACGGGCTCTTCTACTGGTCCCCGGCGCTCCTGCTGGGCTTGGCGGGGTTCCTTTGGTGGGCGCGGCGGACGGGCGGCGCGGTGCGGCGGCTCTGGGGCGCCTCCCTGGTCGCCGCTTGGTATGTGAACGCCTCCTGGTGGGCCTGGTGGTTCGGCGCGGCGTATGGCGCGCGGGGGTTTGAGGGGTGCGTCCTCTTCTTCATGCTGGGGACGGCCTGGCTCCTGTGGCGGCTGCGGGAGAGGCCGTGGGCGCGCGGCGCGGTGCTGGCGGCGCTGGTTGTCCTGGCGGCGGCGAACGTGGGCCTTTCCTACCAGGCGCGGAAGAACCGCCTGCCGGAGGAAGCCCCCGTCACTCACGCGGAGATGCTCCGCGCGCTGGGATTTTAATCCCGGGGCCGGAAGCTGGAGCGTTCCGCCAGCTGCTGCCAGAGGGCCTGCTCGGCCTCGTCGACCTTCGTGGGCACCTCGATGGCCAGGACGGCGTAGAGGTCGCCCCGCTTCCCCTCCCGCTTCGGCAGGCCCTGGCCGCGCAGGCGCAGCTTTTGCCCGGCGCCCGCGCCGGGCGGGATGCGGAGGGCGGCGGTCCCCTCCAGCGTCGGCACGGTGACGGAGGCGCCCAGGACGGCTTCCCACGGGGCCAGCGGCAGCTCGTAATAGAGGTCGTCGCCGGAGACGCGGAAATCGGGGTGGCGGGCCAGGCGGACGTTCAGGTAGAGGTCGCCCGCGCCGCCGGAACCGGCGTCGCCCTGGCCGGCCAGGCGGATCCGCTGCCCCTCCCGGATGCCGGGCGGGATGCGGACCTGGAACGTCTGGGTCGTCTCCGCGCCGGTGCGCGGATCGGTGCGGCGGACGGTGACGGGGCGGGTGGAACCGCGCATCGCCTCCTCCAGGGTGACCAGGATGTCCCCCTCGATGTCTTCCCCGCGCTCCGGGTGGAACTGCGCGCCGCCGCGGCCGAAGCCGCCGGGCATGCCGCCCCCGGCGCGGCCGAAGAAGGCCTCGAAGAAGTCGCTGAAGCCGGTGCCGCCGAAGTTGAACTCGAAGTGCTCCGCGCCGCCGCCCTGGCCGGGCCGGGCGTAGTGGTAGCGGGGCGGCACGCCGCCGCCGGGCTGGTCCCAGTCGGCGCCCAGCTGGTCGTATTTGCGCCGCTTCTCGGCATCGCCCAGGACCTCGTAGGCCTCGTTGATTTCCTTGAACTTCTCCTCGGCGGCCGTTTTGTCTTTGGCTACGTCGGGGTGGTATTTGCGGGCCAGCTTGCGGAAGGCGCTCTTGATCTCGTCCTCGGAAGCGGTCTTGGAGACGCCCAGCGTCTTGTAGTAATCGCGGAACTGCACCGGCATGGCGCGAAGGTAGACCCTGTTCCGCTCTTTGAAAAGGCTGCGGGGTCGGCGCGCGCCGGGAGAGCGCGGCTTGCCGCTTGGCGGCGATCGCGCTCTTGCAGATTCGTTAGAACAAGGGGGCTACCCGTGCATTTTGCGTGAGAGAGGGGGACCTGCGCTTGTTGATTATAAGCGGGTTATGGCGCTGGCACGATGGCGGCTCCCTCCTATCCATGAATACCACCCAACTTAAAGGACAAGTGAAGCAGGTTATCGGCAAGGCGAAGGACGTCGCCGGGCAAGTCGCGGGGAAGCCTGGACTGACCTTTAAAGGCAAGGCTGAGAACGTCGCCGGCAAGGTTCAGGAAAAGATCGGCGATTATCAGGAAAAACAGGACAAGCAGGCCGAGGCTCAAGCCGACAAGCGCCGCACCAAGCCTGTTTGGGAAAACGAAGTGGAGGGGGACATTTAATCCCCCCCTTTTGCGGAACACCAACCAACCCTTCAACCGGAGAAACTTATGTTAGGATGGGCTGCCACCTTTCTTGTCATCGCGCTTGTCGCGGCAGTGTTCGGATTCGGCGGGATCGCCGGGTCGGCGGTTTCGATCGCCCAGATACTCTTCCTCGTGTTTCTGGTGCTCTTCGTCCTCTCGCTGCTGTTCGGCCGCCGCCTGCCTCCCTCCAGCTTATGATGGCTGTGACGCCGCACTCCCTGGCTGACCTCTTCATGAGGCAGCTGCGCAAGCTGGAGGACATCGAACTCCAGCATTGCGCGGTGCTGCCGCTGCTGGCGGCCGGGGCGACTGCGCCGGAGTTGCGGGACTTCCTGGCGCTGCACATAGAGGAAACCCGCCGCCAGGTGGTGCGCCTCCAGGAGATCTTCCACCAGCTGGGCATCGAGCAATCCTGCGAGCCCTGCGCGACGATGGAGGGCCTCGTCGCCGAGTGTGAGGAGCTGGTTTCCGGAACGGCGCCGGGGCCGGTGCGCGATGCCGCGCTCATCGCCGCCGCCCAATGCATCGAGCATCATGAAATCGCCGCCTACGGCACGGCCCGGACCTTTGCCCGGAGGCTTGGCTTTAGCGACATCCCTGAATTGCTCCAGCAAAGCCTGACGGAGGAGGTCGAGGCGGACCGGGAATTGACCTGCTTGGCGGAGGGAAGCCTCTTCCAGATGGGCCTTAACCAATTGGCAAATGCCTGACAGCGGCCGCGCAATCAGGCGTTTTGCATTCGTTTTTAGCGGAGGCTCTTTGGAGAAAAAGGAGCGGATCTGTCTTGTGTCAAACGGCTTGCGCGGGGGCGCGGCGGATTTGGCACGATTCGGGCACCTCTAAGGAAAAGAGAGACATTTATGATCTACCATCGCAATCCCCTCGATTACCAAACGCGCCGGGTCCTTTTTTGGACGATCCTGGCCGCGGGCCTGATTTTCTTTTTCTGCGTGGCCCGGTGGCAGCAGCAGACGGCATTGCCGCCCCTGCCTTCCCTGAGCGAGCACCACTTCGCCTCTCCCGGCGGGGCGGCGGCGCCCGCGGACGGCATCACGGGAGCGGGCCGCACGCCCTGACTTTAAACGGAACCGCCATCCCCCATGGTCGCCACGCTTTCACGTCCCGTCGCCTCGCCGTTCCGTTCCCGCCGCCATGGACGCGGGTGGTGGATTGCGTTGGGAATTTTTGTCGTCCTCCTTGTCGGTTTCCGCCTGGCGCTGCCGACGATCGTTCACCGGTATGTCAGCAACGTCCTGGACAATATTCCCCCCTATCACGGCGTGGTGGGGGACATCGGCATCCACCTGTGGCGCGGCGCGTATTCGATCGAGAACCTCCAGCTGGTGAAGCGGGACGGCAAGGTCGACGTGCCGTTCTTCGCCGCCGACCGGATCGACTTGGCCGTGCGCTGGGCGGCTCTGCTCCACGGGAAGCTGGTGGCAAAGGTTCTCGTCGTCCGGCCGAAGATAAACTTCGTCGCGGCGACGCCGGAGGGGGGCGACCAGACGGAGATCTCCGGCTCCTGGCAGGAGAAGTTCAGCAAGCTCTTCCCGCTTAACTTCGACCAAATCACCCTCCGCAACGGCGAGGTCTGGTTCCACAACTATACCAGCCATCCGCCGGTGAACATGAAGCTCGACCAGCTGCAGGCGGAGGCGCGGAATCTGACCAACAGCCAGCGCCTTTCCAAGAAACTGGTGACGACGATCGACGCCGACGGGCGGCTGCAGGGGAGCGGGCGGCTTCATGCCATCGTCCACTCCAACATTCTGTCGAAGCCGCCCAGCTTCACCATGGAGCTTTCCGTCGACAGCCTGGACATCACGGAGCTGAACGACTTTCTGAAGGCCTACGCGAACATCACGGCCAACTCGGGCAAATTCTCCCTCTACAGCAACATCGAGTCGGAGGACGGCGAGTTCCACGGCTATCTCAAGCCCCTGATCGAGCATCTCCAGATCCTCGACTTCAAGAGCGGCGATCCGATCCACCTGGTCTGGGAAAGCATTGTCAGCGGATTCATCGAGCTGCTCAAGAACCAGTCCCACGACCGGCTGGCCACCGTGATTCCCGTGAGCGGCAATGTCCACCAGCCGAAAATGGCGATTATCCAGTCTCTCCTGAACGTCTTCCGCAACGCCTTCATCAAGGCCTTTGGCCACGACTTTGAGCCGAAGGGCGTCGACGCGGTGAGCCGCTAGCGGACGCGCGATTCCCGCCGCGTCGGCGCGGGCGGCGCGGAAGCCCGGCGGAATCGGGGAAAGGCCTCCGCCTCCTCCAGCGTGGAAAGGAGCTGCGCGCGGGTGCGGGACTTCGCCAGGCTTTCCTCCGCCGCGGGGCCGGGAAAGACGGCGGCGCGGACGGGTACGCCCAGCGCCTTCAGAGCGGCGGGCAGCGGCACATAGGTTCCTTTTTCCCGTTCGCGGCCCGGCCAGTGGGTCAAAATATGGGAGCGCCCCGTGGGGAAAACGACGCGGGCGCCGTTTTCCCGGATTTCCCGCGCCACGCGCCCGGCCATGTGCCGGTTGCGCCGGTTCATCTGCGCCAGGTTCTCCCCTTTCTCCCGGGAGGGGGCGGGGAGGTGTTGGAAGTCGGGCAGATCGACGCAGAGGACCCGGTAGCCCAGGTCGAAGGCGCGGGCGGCGACGGAGAAGGGGCTCATGTCGGGCAGAGGCCGGGGGCGCTCGTTCGGCCAGAGCGCCTTTTCCAAAATCCGCGCGTCCAGGACGGAGCGCGGGGAATCAAGGTAGTCTTGCAGGGGCGCCTCCCATTCCTCCGGCATCTCCAGCGCCAGAGTGTCGTAGCCCTGGCGGCGGGCGGGAAGGAGGAGCCGTTCTTCCATCTCCTGATGGAAGGGGTTCCGGTGATTCTCTCCCAGGAGGAGGACGGGCTTAGGAGAGGAACGCATGGCCCAGGGCCTGGTCCCGCGTGAGGGCGGAGTCGAGCGGTTCGGCGCGGCGGCTCCAGGTGGCCTCGGTAAACGGCGGGGATGGGCCGGGGACGCTCAAAGGCCGCCTTCTGCAGCAGATCCCGTATCTGGAGAAACTCCGCCACGTCCCGGCCCTGGGCGGCGGGGTGGCGGTGCGCCTTCGGGTTGATGGAGCCAAGGCCCTGAAGGTCGAAGCCTTCCACCGGCACTTCCCGGAGGACGAGTTCCTGCACCAGGGAGTGGCCGAGAGGGGAAAAGAGGTGCATCTGGCCGGTTTCCACGACCATTGGGTGCCCCTGGCGGTAGGAGGCGGCGATGGCGTCGGCCATGTGCTCGTTGCGCCGCTGCATCCAGGCGTCCTGGGTCTCGCCGGGGCGGGGAAGACGGCCCAGGTGGGGAGAGTCGACGCAGGCGACGCGGTAGCCGAGGTCGTGCGCGTCTTCCGCCAGCCAGAGGGATTTCAGGAATTGGGCGTTGGAGCCGTTCCGGTACTGTTCCGGGTTTTGGCTGCGGGAGGCGGCGTCTTCCCGCATTTCCTGCCAGGAGGCCAGGACGGCGTCGTAATCTTTTTCGGAACGGGGGGACGCCAGGTAACGATGGAGCGCCGGCTCGAAGTCGATGGGTTTTTCCAGGGCCACCGTGTCGTATCCGGCGGCTTGGACGTGGCGCAGCACGTCCCGTTCGATCACGTAATGGGGGCGCCGGTTGTGGGCTTCCCCCAGAAGGAGGACGGGCAGGGCGGCGGGCATGGAAATAATTCGGCTATTTGGAGCCGAAAGGGGCGGGATTTTCCCGCCCGCCGCCCTTTTATTCGGATTAGGCGCTCGCCAGTTCCTGGGCCTTGGCCCGGACGGGCTGGAGGTAGGTCTCCCGGTCGACTTTGCCGTAATTGACGTCGTTCACCCCGTCGGCGACGACGAAGTGGAGGTCGGTGACGCCGATGAAGCCGAAGATGGCCCGCAGATAGGGTTCCTGGAAGTTCCAGGGGGCAAACGGGGTGCCTTCCCGGAAAACGCTGCCGCTAGCGGTGATGAAGGTCGCCTTTTTGCCCTTGAGAAGGCCTTCCAGGCCGTTCTCGCCGAAGGAGAAGGTCTTGCCGACGCGGACGATCTGGTCGATCCACCCCTTGAAGACGGCGGGGACGGAGAGATTGTACATCGGGACGGTGAAGAGGTAATGGTCCGCGGCCAGGAGCTCTCCGATGAGGGTCTCGGACAGGGCCAGGACCTGCTTTTGTTCCGGGGTGGCTTCCGGGTTGAAGGCGGCGGCGATCCAGGCCTCGTCGACATACGGGACGGGCTGCCGGCCCAGGTCGCGGTAGATCACTTGGCTGCCGGGATGGGCCTTTTCCCATGAGGCGACGAAGTCGGCCCCCAGATGGCGGGAGATGGAACGTTCGCCGCGCGGGCTGGAATCGATGTGGAGGAGGGTGGACATATAATTTACAATAGTAGTTTAAGCAACGTTTGTCGTTTATCCTACATTCGACGGGAAGGAGGGCAAGTGTTATTCTAAGGAAAATGGCTCTCTCTCTTGATCCCCGGATTCAGCGGACGCGCCAGCTTCTTCGGCAGGCGTTGAAGGCGCTGCTGGCAGAGCAGGGGTTTGAGGAGCTGACCGTCCAGGACATCGCCGATCGGGCGACGGTGAACCGCGCGACCTTTTATGACCATTTCGTCGATAAGGCGGCCCTTTTGGAGGAACTGATCGAGGATTCCTTCCGGCAAATGCTGCGGAAGCGGGAAATCGAGGTGGCGACCGGCTGCGCGGGGAGCGTGCAGCGGCTGATGCTGGCGGTTTGCGATTATTTGGCCGAGCTGGGCGGACGCTGCCCGGAAGGCAGCCGCCAGCTGATGCCGGTGGCGGAGGCGAAGATCAAGGAGACGGTCCGGGAGATCCTGCTGCAGGATTTGCGGAAGCGGACGGAGAAGCCGGAGCTGGCCGCCACGGTGGCCAGCTGGGCGATCTACGGCGTGGCGCTGGAGTGGAGCCGGAGCGACCGGGCTCAATCAGCCGAGGCGTTCACGGAAGCCGCCTTGCCGCTCATCGCCGCGAGCCTAAAGATGGCCGCGCCCGGCGGCTGCCCGGGCAAATAGGCGCTTGGCGTCCGGCGCCAGCCGGGAGGGATTCCAAGGGGAACCAAGGGTTCCCCTTGCGCCTTAGAAGGAGCGTTCCGCTTCCAGGAACCCGTGCAGGTGGCGGAGGCGGGTGGGGTGGCGCATCTTGCGGAGCGCCTTGGCCTCGATCTGCCGGATGCGCTCGCGGGTGACGCGGAACTGGCGGCCGACTTCTTCCAGGGTGCGGGAGTAGCCGTCGACCAGGCCGAAGCGCTGCTCGATGACGGCGCGCTCGCGCTCCGTGAGGGTGTGGAGGACGTGCTTGATCTTCTCCTTGAGGAGGGAGTAGGCGGTCATTTCCGAGGGGTTCTCGGCCGACTTGTCCTCGATGAAGTCCCCGAAGGTGGTGTCGTCGCTGTCGCCGACCTGGGCCTGGAGGGAAATGGGCTGCTGGGCCATCTTGAGGATGGCGCGCACGCGCTCGACGGGCATCTGGATCTCGTCGGAGATCTCGTCCGGCGTCGGCTCGCGGCCGAATTCCTGGACCAGCTGCTTCTGCACGCGCATCAGCTTGTTGATCGTCTCGATCATGTGGACCGGGATGCGGATGGTCCGCGCCTGGTCGGCGATGGAGCGGGTGATGGCCTGGCGGATCCACCAGGTGGCGTAGGTGGAGAATTTGTAGCCGCGGCGGTATTCGAATTTCTCGACCGCCTTCATGAGGCCCATGTTGCCTTCCTGGATGAGGTCGAGGAAGGAGAGGCCGCGGTTGGTGTATTTTTTGGCGATGGAGATGACGAGGCGCAGGTTGGCCTCCACCATTTCCGTTTTGGCGCGGAGGGCCTTGCGCAGCCAGTCCTTGAGTTCCAGGTGCTGTTCCTTGAACTCGGCCAGGGGGAGGCGGGCCTGCCCTTCCATTTCCTTGAGGCGCTGGGAGATGTCCTTGAGCTTGGTGGCGGTCTCTTTGCTCTTGGAGCGGCTCTTTTCCAGGCGGGCCTTTCTCGGCCTCCAGCTCGCCGACCTGCTGGAAGAAGAGGTCGGAGGTGGCGGCGAAGTCCTCGATGACCTTCTGTTTGTAGAAGAATTTGACGAAGAGCTTTTCCAGGGCGGCCTGCTGCTTGGCCATTTCCTTCTGGGCGGCGGCGCGCAGGGCGGCGCTGGCGCCGGCCTTGGAGGCCTTGGCGTAGGCGGCGTCCAGCTTGACGGTGGCGGCCTCCACGTTGCGGGTGAGGCCCTTGAGGGCCTTCATGTACTTCTCGCGGCCTTCGATCTTCTTGTCCTGGATGACGCGGTCGAAGCGTTCGCGGCCGTGCTCCAGCTTGCGGGCCAAATTGAGGTATTCGCGGGCGATGAAGCCGAAGCGGTTGAGGTGCTTTTGCACCATCAGCTCGGCGTCCTCGATCCGCTTGGAGATCTCGACTTCCTGCTCGCGGGTGAGAAGGGGGACCTGCCCCATCTGCTTGAGGTACATCCGGACGGGGTCGTCCAGGATGTCGAGCTTGGCTTCCTTGTCCTCTTCCTGGGTCTCTTCTTCCTGCGGGGCGGCCTGCTTGTAGCGGTCGACCTCGGAGGAATCGATGATGTCGATTTCCAGGTTGCGGAGGAAGGCCAGGACGGCCTCGATCTCCTCCGGCTGGTTAAGGCTTTCCGGGAGGGCGTCGTTGAGGTCGTCGAAGGTGAGGTAGCCCTGCTCCTTGGCCAGTTTGACCAGGTCGCGCAGGCGGTCCTGGCGCTCCGGGTGCTGGGCCCAGACGGTGGCCAGCTTGTGGGCGGCGTCCCGTTCTTCGACGCTGAGGGCGTGGGAGGGGGCGGACGCGGAAGCGGCGGCGGCGGCCTTGAAGGCGCCCTTGCCGTTCTTGGAGGCGGCGGCCGGAGCGGTCGCGGCGGCTTTCTTTGCGGGAAGTTTTTTCGGCTCCGGGGCGGGCTTGGCGGCTGCCTTGGCGGGAGCGGGCTTGGCCGCCGGTTTGGCGGCGGCTTTCACCGGCTTGGCGGTAGCCTTGGCCTTCGTCGGCTTCGCGGGCGCCTTCGCTTTGGAAGGAGCGGAGGAAACCGTTTTTTTCTTGGATTTGCCGACGGCCATAGGAGGGGTGTTAAAGGAAAAAGGTAAAAAAGGAGATGGGGCCTGACAAGCTACGGGCGGGCCCGCTTCAAGTCAAGCAGCTCCTTCGACTTCTCCAGGAGCTGGGGGGGGGAGAGGAGGCCGGATTTGATCTCCTGTTCCAACGTTCTCATGCGCAGGATGTTGTATTCCTTGCGCAGCTTGGCCAGGACGTCCAGCAGGAGGTCTTCCGCCGTCGATTCCGCGGGGAGCGCCAGGGGCTCCAAAAGGAGGCGGGCGACGAAGTTGCGTTCCGGCCCGGGAAGGGACGTCATGAAGGCGTTTTCGTCTTCCCACGCCTGCTCGCCGTGGAGGGTGAGGAGCTGGAGGAGGAGGCGTCCTCCCTCGAAGGGGGAGAGCCATTCGGGGTGGAGCTGCCGCTGGAGGGTGGGGACCAGTTCCGGATGGTGGAGGCAGAGGGAGGCGAGGGTGGCGACTTTCCCGTCCGCCAGGAAGGGGAGGTCGGCGGCGGGGGCGGCCTCCGCGTCGGCGAAGGGCTGGGGCGGGGTTTTGGCTTTGTTGCCCGCTTTTTCGAGTTCCCGCTGGAAGGCGGGCAGGGGGACTTCCAGCCGGGTGGCGACTTCCAGGGCCAGGCGTTCCCGGTGGATGGCGTTGGGGACTTTGGCGACGACGGCTGCCATGGTCTCCGCGACGCGGCCGCGGCCGCGCGGGGAGGTGACGTCCTCCGCCCGGCAGGCGGTTTCCAGGACGTGGCGGGCGTAGTCGCGGGCCTGGGCGATCCGTTCCTTGAGGATGCCGGGGCCTTCCGGGCGGCGCAGGAGGCTGTCCGGGTCCTCGCCCGCCGGCATGGCGGCGATGCGGACTTCGAAGCCCTCTTCCAACAGCTTTTCCGCGCTGCCGAAGGCGGCTTTTTCCCCGGCGCGGTCGGCGTCGAAGCAGATGACGGCTTTTTCCGTGAAGCGTTTGAGCAGCCGGGCGTGGTGTTCGGTGAAGGCCGTTCCCTGCGGGGCGACGGCGTTGCCGAAGCCGCGCTCGACGCAGCGGATCAGGTCGATCTGCCCCTCGCAGAGGAGGGCGAAGCCCTGGTCGCGGATCTCCCGCTTCGTCTTGTCCAGGCCGAAGAGGATCTTGCTCTTCATGAAGATCGGCGTTTCCGGGGAGTTGACGTATTTGGCCGCCTTGGCGTCCGGGTCCAGGATGCGGCCGCTGAAGGCGACGACTTTTCCCACCTCGCTGCAGATGGGGAACATGAGGCGGCCGCGGAAGCGGTCGTAGCGGCGGCCGGGGTTGTCCTCCGGGGCGACGATGAGGCCGGACTGTTCCAAGACTTCCAGGCTGAAGCCCTTCTTCCGCGCCCAGGAAAGGGTGCCGTCCCATTCCGGCGGGGCGTAGCCGATCTGGAACTGGCGGGCCAGGGCGCTGCCCATTTCCCGGTCCCGCAGGTAGGCGCGGGCGGCCTCCGCGGCGGGGGCCTTGTGGAGCTGTTCCGCCCACCAGGCGGCGACGGCCTCGTGCAGGCGCAGGAGCTCCTCCCGCAGGGTCCGGTTGGAGGGGCCGCCGGGGCCGCCTCCGCCGCGTCCCGTCCGCTCCGGGATCTCGATGCCCGCGCGCTCTCCCAGGCGGCGCAGGGCCCCCATGAAGTCGAGGTTCTCGTAGAGCATCAGGAAGTTGAAGACGTCTCCCCCCTGGTTGCTGCTGAAGCAGTGGAAGAGCTGCTTGCCCGGATCGACCATGAAGGAGGGGGTCTTTTCCTTGTTGAAGGGGCTCAGGCCTTTGAAGCGGCCCGCCGCGGGCTTGAGGGGGACGTAGCTGCCGATGATCTCGACGATGTCGCTGGCCTGGCGCACCTGCTCGACGAGGGCTTTGAAATCGTAATCGGTGCCTGCGGCCATGGCTTGCTATGATAGGATGCTCCCCATAAAAGCAAAGCGTCGATGAAACCGGGGCTCCATTTTTGGGCGGCTTTTCTGGGCGCGGTGCTCCTGACGGGGGCGCGGGCGTCGACCCTCCAGATTTCCCCCGGCCCGGGCGCGGCTCCGGCCTCTCCTCCGCCTCCGTCCCCGGGGGCCCGCAGCCGCGTCGTCCTGGTGGAGCGGCCCTCCGCGGTCAATCATTTTACCCTGAACCCCGCCGCCGTCGTCCAGATGTGGCGGGAGGGGTTCCTGCGCCTGACGGGCCAAAAGACGGAGGCCGATGGCTGGCGTTCCCTGGGCGTGACGGCCAATGACGTGGTGGGGATCAAGATCGCCGCCCACGGCAACGACCTGGTGACGCCGCCGCCCTTCCTGGTGGACGCCATGGCGCGGGGGCTCATCGCCGCCGGGGTGTTGCCGGGCCACATCATCGTCTGGGACCGGGACGGGCCGAACCTGGCCCCCACCGCCTACGCCGTGCGGGACGTGACGCGGCCCTATCTGGTCCGCAACGTGGTGCCGGATACCGGTTTCGACGCGAACGCCTTTTACGTGAACGAGATCACCGGCAAGCTGATCTGGGGCGACCTTAATTTCCGCGGCAAGACGCGGGACGACCTCCTCCGCCAGGCCGACATGGCCGGGGGCGGCGCCGTGGGGGACGACTTCTCCGACGGGACGCCGAAGGGGATTGTCCAGCAGGAGCTGGCCGACCAGACGAGCAACCGCTCCTACTTCGCCAAGATCCTGACCCAGACCTGCACGAAAATCGTCAACGTGGCGGTGATGATCGACGACGAGTCGGTCGGCCTCGGCGGGTGCCTTTCCTCCCTGGCCTTGGGCAGCGTCGACAACAACCGCCGCTTTCTGGCCGACGGGGTGAACGGCGACCCGGCCATCGCGGAGATCCTCGACCGCGACCTTTTCCGCAAGAAGACGGTCCTCCACGTCACGGAGGGGCTGATCGCCCAATACGCGGGCGGCCCTTCCTGCGCGCCGGAGTTCACCCGCAGTCCCGGGGCGCTCTATCTGAGCGCCGATCCGGTGGCGATCGACTCCCTGGTCCTGCCCCGCCTGGAGGCCTGGCGGCAGCAGGCGCAGGTCGTTCCCATCGGCAACCTGGCCCGCCACGTGAAGGGGGCCGACGCCCAGGGTCTCGGCACCTCCGATCCGGCCCGGATCGACCTCATCAAGATTCCTTAGTAGTCTGGTTTTCCCCCATGCCCCTGCCCATTCCCGATTCCGGCCTCGACCCCGTCCAGCGGCTCGTCCAGATCATGGCCGCCCTGCGCGGCCCGGACGGCTGCCCGTGGGACCGCGAGCAGACGCACGCCACCATCCGCCCGCACCTGGTGGAGGAGTGCTACGAGGTCCTGGAGGCGATCGACGCGGGCGACCCGGCGCTGCTCCAGGAGGAGCTGGGGGACCTGCTCCTCCATGTCGCCTTCCACGCGCAGATGGCGGCGGAGCGGGGGGACTTCACCTTCCGGGACGTGGCCGTCGGCATCGCGGAGAAGCTGATCCGCCGCCACCCCCACGTCTTTGGCGACGCCGCGGCGGCCGACTCCGGCGAGGTGCTCAAGCATTGGCAGGAGATCAAGCGCCAGGAGAAGCCGGAGCGCGCGCAGGAAGGGGCCCTGGCCGGCGTGCCGGGCCACCTGCCCGCCCTCATGCGCGCCCAGGCGGTGCAGAAGAAGGCCGCCCAGGTCGGCTTTGACTGGCCGGACGCCGAGGGGCCGCGCGCGAAGATCGCCGAGGAGCTGGAGGAGATCGCCGCCGCGCTCCGCGCGGGCGAAGCCCGGGAGCGGGTGGCGGAGGAGGTCGGCGACCTGCTTTTCGCCGCCGTCAACTTTGCCCGGCACCTGAAGGTCGACGCCGAGACGGCCCTGCGGGACGCCTCGGCCAAATTCGAGGCCCGTTTCCGCGGCGTGGAGGAAGCCGCCCGCGCGGCGGGCAAGGCCGTGGGCGCGATGTCCCTGGAGGAGATGGAGGAGCTGTGGCAGCGGCAAAAATAGCGGCGGCGAAAAAGGAGCGCGTCCGTGTCCTGCGCCCGCCCGCCCGGTCCGCCGATTGGTGGCGCCTGGCCCACGATCCGGCGACCGTTTCCCGGCGCGCCCGGGAGGCGGCCCGCCGCCTGGGCCTGCGGCGCACGGTCCTTTTCCGCGAGGGGCAGGATGTGGTGGAGCTGCTGCAAAGCCCCGCCGCTTCCGCCAAGCAGGACCGCCCCCGCGTCTACCTTTCCGCCGGCATCCACGGGGACGAGCCGGGCGGCGTGGAGGGGCTGCTGCGCTGGATGGAGAGCCCGGCGGCCCGCGCGGCGGCGCGCCGCTTCCACCTGACCATCGTCCCCTGCGTCAATCCCTCCGGCCTGCGGGCCAACCGCCGCGCCGACGCGGCGGGCCGGGACCTGAACCGCTGTTTCGACAAGCGGCCTCCGGTCATCGCCGCGCTCCGCCGCCTCTGCGTCCGCCCCTTTGACCTGGGGCTGCTGCTCCATGAGGATTACGACGGCTGCGGCATCTATCTCTACGAGCTGGGTTCCGGCGGCGCGCGCTGGGGCCACCGGCTGCTGCGCGCCGCGCGGCCCTACTGCCCGCCCGACCCGAGCCGGACGATCGAGTCGTTCCCTTGCGACCGGGGCGTCATTTACCGGGACGCCTCCGCCCTGTTCTTCCGGGCCTTTTTCGCGCAAATCGGCCTGCCGGAGGGGCCCTATCTTTACCTGCAGGGCACGCGGCGCGTTTTCACGGTGGAGACGCCGTCGGAATTCGACCTGGCGGTGCGGGCGGAAGCCCATCGCGCGGTGATCGACGCGGCGCTCGAGCTGTTGGCCAAGGAGCGGAAGGCGTGAGCGCGGAGGTTGGCTACTTCGGGGAGGAGGGGAGCTTTTCCCACCGGGCCGCCGCGCGGCGCTTTCCGGGCGCGGCCTTGCGGCCGTTTTCCCTGGTCGGCCAGGCCTTCGCCGCCCTTGGGGAAGTGGCGCAGATCGTCGTGCCGATTGAGAACGCCTCCAGCGGCGTCATCCCTGACACCATCGACCATCTCATCACGGCCCTGCCCGCGGGCGCGGCGGTGCGGGAGTGCCTGGCGATGCCGATCGCGCTGGCGCTCCTGGCGCGGAAGGCGGGGGAGGAGGTGCGCGTCGTCTATTCCCACGCCGCCGCCCTGGCCCACGCCCGGACGTGGCTGGCCGCGCACTACCCGGCGGCCCGGCTGGTGCCGGTGGAAAGCACTTCCCTGGCGGCCAAGCGCGCGTGGGAGGAGCCGGGCGCGGCCGCCCTGGCGGGCGACCAGGCCGCCCTTCTCTACGGGCTGGAGACGGTGCGGGCCGACGTCCAGGCGGGCGTGCCGAACCGGACGAAGTTCTACGTGATCGGAAAGCCGGTGGCGGGCGGCCCGGCGGCGACGCACACGGCGCTGGTCTGCGAGCTGCCGCACACGCCGGGCAGCCTCGTCGGCGCGCTGCAGGCGGTGGCGGCGCAGGGCCTCAATTTGACGATGATCCAGTCCCGGCCGATCCCGGGCCGGTTCGACGAATACCGCTTTTTCCTGGAATACGAGGGGACGGGCGAGGCGGCGCTCGACGCGCTCCGTCCGGCGACGACGGCGCTCTCCGTCCTGGGCCGCTATCCGATCGTCGAGATCGCCTAGAAGTTGCCCGGGTCGGAGGGGTGGTCGAAGGCGTGGATCGCCTCCTTCACGTCCGGGCGGGCCAGGAGTTCCGCGCGGGTGGGGAACGGCGCGGCCAGCTTTTCCTTTTCCGGCGCGGGTTCCAGCAGGCGGCCGTGGGCGGCCACGGCTTCCTCGGCGTAAAAGTAGATCGACTTGATCTCGTTGACGACCTGGTCCCTCAGCATCTCGGCGAAGTAGGGGTCCTCGGCGGCTTCCGCGCTTTTTTCCTGGCGGTAGGCTTCCTTTTGCCGGGCGTAGGGGATGCGGGTGGCGGCGCGCAGGACGGACTGGGCCACGGAGGGGGCGGGCAGGCCGTAGCGGCTTTCGATCTCGTCATGGTAGACGTGGCCTTCCAGCGCTTCTTCGTGCAGTTCCCGGGGGTCCTGGCCGGTCAGCTTTTCCAGGTGGCCCAGGGCGGCGGCGCCCGCTTCCTTCAAGGCGGCCAGGCCGCCCCGGTCGCCCTCGCGGAGCTGGGCTTCCTTGGCGCGGGCCAGGAGGGCGGCCAGGTCGTCGAGGGTGGCGTCCAGGTCGCCCTCCGCCTCCCGGGTGTGGAGGTGGGCGTAGGTTTCCTGGTAGTCGAGCGCGTCGGGCTGCCGGGCGGGCTGGCCGCGCTCGATCTGCGCGGCGGTGGCGCGCAGGCCGGAGGCGGCCAGCTGGACCAGGTCCTCCACGGCGAGGGGGGCGGCGTCCGCCGCGCCCGCCATGCCGGCGGCGTGGGCGGCCAGTTTCTCCATCCCCAGGACGGCGGCGGCGGGGGAGGTGGGGACGGGGCGGCCCTGGCGGGTTTCCTCCGCCTCCTGGGCGCGGGCGGCGGCCTCGATCCGCGCGCGGACGTCGCCGGGGGAGAAGGCGTTGAGCAGCTCTTCCGTTTGGTGGACGAAGCGGGCGAGGTGCTGGGGGGTGTATTCCTCGGCGTTGGTGAGGGTGGAGGCCTCCAGGTAGTGGAAGCGCTCGGCGGCGGCGCGGGGCAGGTCTTCCGCGGCGGCGGGCAGGGAGGAGGGCCAGACGTCGGGCTGGTCGATCAGGTTCCAGGCGGCGGTGAAGTCGGTCATGGCGGGGTTAGGCTTGGTAGGTGTCGCCGGGGAGGGGCTTAAGCGATTGCTGGACGTTGGGGCGAGCCAGGATTTGGTCGCGGGAGGGGAAGCGGGCGGCGTGGAACGGAAAGCTGGCGTCGCGGGCCAGGGCCGGCTCGAGGGCGATCCGGCTGCCGTGGTGGGCCAGGGTTTCCTCCGCGTAAAAGTAGATGGTTTGCAGTTCCTCGATTATTTTGCCCAAGTGCGCGATCTGGACGTCCGGGTCCTGGGTTTCCTGGCGGCTTTTCTCGTATTCCCTGGCGTAGGGGATGCGGCTGGCGGCGTGGAGGATGCCGCTGGCCACGGACGGCGCGGGGAAGCCGTGCCGGGCGCGCTGTTCCTCGGCGGAGACCTGCCATTCCAGAGCCCTCTCATGCCAGGAGGCGGCGGGCGTGCCGGTCAGGCGGACCAGGCCCTCCAGGGCCGTGGCGCCGACGTTCCGCAGGGCGCGCAGGCCGCCCAGGTCGCCGGCGCCCAGTTGGGAATCCTTGGCGGCGTGCAGGCCCTGATCCAAATCGGCCAAGAGTTCTATCGGCTCCCGTTCCGGGCGGAGGAGGGAGAAGGTCTGCTCGAAGCCGAGGGGGGCGGGCGTTTCCCGGGGCGCGGCGGCGCGGGCCGCGTGGGCGGTGAGGCCGCGCAGGCCGGTGGCGGCCAGGTCGACGGCGCCCTGGAGGGTGGCGGGCCGGGCCTGGGTTTCCATTTCCAGGAGGGAATCGGCCAGGGAGGCGGGGGCGGGGAGGCTTTCCCATTTCCGCCGCTGTTCCTGGCGGCCCGCGGCGGCTTCGATCGATTGGCGGAGGCTTTCCGGCCCGGGATGGAAGGGGGCGATGATCCTTTCGACGTCCCGGACGAAGCTGGCGAAGCCTTGGGCGCGTTCGGGATTGAGATAGGAAGCGGTTTCGACTTCCAGTTTGTGAAAGAGCGTGGCGACGGCGGCAAGGGCTTCCGGGAGGGGGGCGGGAAGCGGAGAGGTCTCTTCCGCGGACGCGTCAACGAGGGTCCAGGCGGCTTTGAAGTCGGTCATGGCGGGGGGCTCCGGTTCGTCTCCCTTGTTTTCCCTGTTCCTGCCGGGTGACGAAGCGTTCTCTTTATGCTAAAGCCCTACGCCTTGCAATGAATTCCCTCTCCGTTGCCCGCTGCCAGGAGCTCCTGGCGAAGTTCTCCTCCCTCCGCGTCCTGGTCGTCGGCGACTTGATGCTCGACGAGTTCATCTGGGGGCAGGTCTCCCGCATCTCGCCGGAGGCCCCGGTGCCGGTGGTGGAGGTGCAAAGCTCCTCCTTCTACCCCGGCGGCGCGGCGAACGTGGTCCGCAACCTGGACGCCTTCACGCACAGGACTTCCGTGGTGGGCGCGATCGGCGCCGATCCGGCGGGCGGCCAGCTGCGCGGCCTCCTGGAGGCGGGCGGCTGCGACGTCTCCGGCCTGGTGGAGCTTTCCGACCGGCCCACGACGCACAAGATGCGGATCATCGGCCGCCAGCAGCAGATCGTCCGGGTGGACCGGGAGACGATCGGGGCGCTGCCCGCGGAGGCGAAGGCGCGCGTGGTCGCCGCGCTGCGCCGGGAGATCCCGCTGTGCGACGCGGTCCTCATCGAGGATTACGGCAAGGGCCTGCTGGACCAGGAGATCGTCGACGCGGCGATCGCCGCCGCGCGGGAGCACAAGAAGATCGTCACCGTCGACCTGAATCCGAAGAACCCGCTGGACTGGCGGGGGGCCACGGCGGTGAAGCCGAACCGCCTGGAGGCCTTGGCCTGCGCGGGTGTGGACGACCGGGGCGGCCATGACAAGACGGCCGTGGACCGCGCCGCCGCGATCCTGCGGGAGCGCTGGCAGACCGATTACCTCCTCATCACCCTGGGGGAGGAGGGAATGTTCCTTTTCGAGAAGGGGAAGGCCGAGCCTTACCACACCCCGACGCGGGCGCAGAAGGTGTTCGACGTTTCCGGCGCGGGGGACACGGCCATCGCCCTCTTCACCCTGGCGCTGGCGGCGGGCGCGACCGGCATTGAGGCGGCGGAGATCTCCAACCACGCTTCCGGCGTGGTCGTCGGCAAGCTGGGCACGGCGACGCTGACGCCCCAGGAGCTGCTGGAAAGCCTGCAGCCATGAGCGGCGGCCCGCGCGCGGTCTTCTTCGACCGGGACGACACCCTTATGCGGAACGTTCCCTACCTGGGGGATCCGGCCCAGGTCGTCGTTTTCCCCGGCGCGGGAGAGGCGGTGCGGGAGCTGGAGAAGCGCGGCTTCGAGATTTTTTTGGCGACGAACCAGTCCGGCGTCGGCCGGGGGCTCATCACGGTGGAGCAGGTCGCCTCGGTCAACCGGGAGCTTTTCCGCCAGATGGACGGCTTTGTTTTCAAGGAGGTCTACTGCGCCTACGGCCACGGCGCGACCGACGCCGACCGGAAGCCCTCCCCGCAGATGGTCTACCGCGCGGCGCGGGACCACGGCCTGGACCTGCGGCGCTCCTACTTCGTCGGCGACCGGCTGGGGGACGTCCTCTGCGGGCGCAACGCCGGGTGCCGCACCGTCCTGGTCCGCACGGGGGAGAACGCCCGGGAATGGGACCGCGCCGCCCGCCTGGCCGACCACGACGCCCCCGGCCTGCGCGCCGCCGTGGAATGGATCCTTTCCCAGGAATGAAAACCGTCATCGTCATCCCCGCCCGCTACGCCTCCACCCGCTTCCCCGGAAAGCCCCTGGTCCTCATCAAGGGCAAGCCCCTCATCCAATGGGTTTGGGAAAAGGCCCGGAAGTGCAAGCGGGCGGACCGCGTGGTGGTGGCGACCGACGACGAGCGGATCTTCCGCGCCGTGGAGTGGTTCGGCGGGGAGGCGGTCATGACCTCCCCCGAGCATCCGACGGGCACCGACCGGATCGCCGAGGCGGCCCGCCGCCTCCGCGCCAAGGCCGACCTCTACGTGAACATCCAGGGGGACGAGCCCGCCGTCGACCCGAAGGAGATCGAGCGCCTCATCGCGGGGATCGGCCGTTCCCCCATCGCCACCCTGGCGCATGCCGTCACCGACCCGGCCGACCTGGCCAACCCGAACGTGGTGAAGGTGGTCTGCGACGCGGCGGGCCGGGCCCTCTATTTTTCCCGCAGCCCCATCCCCTTTGCCCGGGGGAAGGCCAAGCCCCGCTATCTGCGGCACGTCGGCCTCTACGCCTTCCGGGCGGAGGCCCTCCGCCGCTTCGTGAAGCTGCCGCCGGGCGTCCTGGAACAGGCCGAATCCCTGGAGCAGCTCCGCGCCCTGGAGAACGGCATGGCCATCCGCGTCGTGGAGACGAAAATGCGTTGTCACGGCGTCGATACGCCCGCAGATTTGCGCCTTGTCCAAAAACTCCTCTAACAGTTCCCCCATGAAGTACATTTTCGTCACCGGCGGCGTGGTCAGCTCCCTGGGCAAAGGCCTCACCATGGCGGCCCTGGGCACCCTCCTGGAAAAGCGCGGGCTGAAGGTGACCCTGCAGAAGTTCGACCCCTACCTGAACGTCGATCCGGGCACCATGAGCCCCTACCAGCACGGGGAGGTCTACGTCCTGGACGACGGCGCGGAAACCGACCTCGACCTGGGCCACTACGAGCGCTTCACCTCCTCCAGCCTTTCCCGCGTCAACAGCCTGAGCAGCGGCCAGGTCTACGAGTCGGTCCTGGGCAAGGAGCGCCGCGGCGACTACCTGGGCAAGACGGTGCAGGTCATCCCCCACGTCACCGACGAGATCAAGCGCCGCATCCGCGAGGTGGGCGAGCACCACAAGTGCGACGTGGTCCTGACCGAGATCGGCGGCACCACGGGCGACATCGAGGGGCTGCCCTTCCTGGAGGCGATCCGCCAGTTCGCCCTGGAGGTGGGGCCGGAGAACGCCATGTTCCTCCACGTCACCCTGCTGCCCTACATCAAGGCCGCCGGGGAGCTGAAGAGCAAGCCCACCCAGCAGAGCGTGGCCAAGCTGCGCGAGATCGGCCTGCAGCCCCACGTCCTGGTCTGCCGCACCGAATACCCGATCGACCGCGACATGCGGCACAAGCTCTCCATGTACTGCAACGTGCCGCAGGAGGCCGTCATCGAGGAGATCGACGTCACCCACAGCATCTACGAGCTGCCCCTCATGCTGGAGCGGGAGCGCCTGGACGAGCTGGTCTGCCGCCACCTGAAGCTGGACCTGCCCCGCGCCGACATGACGGACTGGCAGAACTTCATCGCCCGCCTCATCGCGCCGAAGAACAAGCTGAACATCGCCGTCGTCGGCAAATACATCGAGCACCAGGACGCCTACAAGAGCGTCTACGAGTCCCTGGTCCACGCCGGGGCGGCCAACGACTGCGGGGTGGAGATCACCAAGGTCGACTCCGAGGACATCGAGTCCGAGGGGGCGGAAAAGTTCCTGGAAGGGATGGACGGCATCCTGGTCCCCGGCGGCTTCGGCGTGCGCGGGGTGGAGGGGAAGATCCTGGCGGCCAAGTTCGCCCGGGAGAACAAGGTCCCCTATCTGGGCCTCTGCCTGGGGCTCCAGATCGGCGTCGTCGAGTTCACCCGCAACGTCCTGGGCCGCGCCAAGGCGCACAGCACCGAGTTCGACGAGGGCTCGCCCGATCCCGTCATCTGCCTCATGAACGCGCAGCGGGACGTGGTGACCAAGGGCGGCACCATGCGCCTGGGCAGCTCCCCCTGCCTGCTGAAGGAGGGGACGAAGGCCCGCGCCGCCTACGGCGCCGACACCATCCATGAGCGGCACCGCCACCGCTACGAGGTGAACAACCAATACCGCCCGGAGATGGAGGAGAAGGGCCTGGTCATCGCCGGCACCTCGCCGGACGGGAAGCTCGTGGAAGTGATCGAGCTGGCCGACCACCCGTGGTTCGTCGCCTCCCAGTTCCACCCGGAGTTCAAGTCCCAGCCGAACGCGCCGCACCCGCTCTTCTCCGGCTTCGTCAAGGCGGCCCTGGAAAGGATCCGCGCGTGAGCAAGGCCCCCCTCCGCCTCATCTCCGGCCCCTGCGTCATCGAGAGCGAGGCGCTCACCCTGGAGATCGCCGCGCAGCTGAAGGAAATCGCCGAGCGCCTGGGCCTCGACTTCATCTTCAAGGCCTCCTACGACAAGGCCAACCGCTCCGCCGGGGACTCCTTCCGCGGCCTGGGCATGGAAAAGGGCCTGGCCGTCCTGCAGGCGGTGAAGGACAAGCTGGGCCTGCGCGTGACGACCGACGTGCACGAGTCCGCGCAGATCCCCGCCGTCGCCCAGGTCGTCGACCTTCTCCAGATTCCCGCCTTCCTCTGCCGCCAGACCGATCTGCTGGTCGCCGCCGCGCAGAGCGGCCGCGCGGTCAACGTGAAGAAGGGGCAGTTCCTCGCCCCGGAGGACGTCGGCCTCATCGCGGAGAAGCTGAAGGGCTCCGGCTGCGCCGACTACTGGATCACCGAGCGGGGCACCACCTTCGGCTACCACAACCTCGTCGTCGACATGCGCGGCCTGGCCGCGATGCGCGGCGCGGGCCACCGCGTCATCTTCGACGCGACCCACTCCGTCCAGCGCCCGGGCGGCCTGGGCCGGGCGACCGGCGGCGACGGGCCGATGGTCCCCGTCCTGGCGCGCGCGGCCGCGGCGGCCGGCGTCGACGGCTTCTTCCTGGAAACCCACCCGGAGCCGCTCAAGTCCCCCTCTGACGGGCCGAACATGATTCCGCTTGCCCAGATGGAGCCGCTTTTGCGTAAACTCACCGCCATCAATGAATTGGCGCGGGACTAAAAAAGCCGCCTTCCTTGCCGCTTTCCTGGCGGCCTCCCTTTCCATCGTCCGGGCGGCCAATCCCACCATGCCGAACAACCCCGGCGAGGGGTTCAACTCGATGCCCCTCGGCTCGGTCGTAAAGGGCTTCGTCATGCCGCAGCGCGGGCCGACGGGCGACCTCCAGTCGACCCTCAACGGGGAAGAGGCCCGCGTCCTCTCCCCGGACCGCATCGTCATCACGGGCCTGAAGGTCGACCTCTACGAGGCGGGCGGCACCCGCGTCGGCACGGTCATCACCGCGCCGCGCTGCGATTTCTGGACCGTGGAGCGCCGCCTGAGCGGGCACGAGGGGGTCGAGATCGAGCGGCCCGACGCCCGCATCACCGCCGACGCCGTCGACTGGGATTTAAAGACCCAGGTCGCCCTCCTGCACCAGCGCGTCCGCGTCGTCCTGCCCAAGATCAGCCTGGGCACGCCTACTCCCGCCCCTTCCCAACCTTAATCCTATGCGCATCCTCCTTCTTTCCCTTCTTCTCCCGGTCCTGGCCCTGGCCCAGGCGCCCGCTCCCGCGCCCGCGCCGGACGGTTCCACGGTCGTCACCTCCGACCTCTTCCGCCTCGACCAGACGAAGCACGAGGGGGTCTTTACCGGCAACGTCCTGGTCACCTCCAAGGATTTCCGCATGACCACGCGGGAGCTGACCGTTTACTTCGCCACCGCCACGGAGAAGGCGGGGGCGGGCGGCCAGCCCGCCAGCAAGGTGGAGCGCCTGGTGGCCCGCGGCGACGTGCAAATCCAGGCGGGTCCCCGCACCGCCACCGGCGCGCAGGCCGACTACACGCTGGCCGACGATAAGATGGTCCTGACCGGCAACCCGCAGGTGACGCAGAATCACGACACGATCACGGGCACCACCATCACCCTCTACCGTACGGCCAACCGGATGGAAGTCGACGGCCGGAGCCGCGTGGTGCTGACGGGCATGGACGGCGCGGCCGCGCCGAAGAAGACGCCCGCTTCCCAGGACAATAGTAACGACTAAGCCGCGTCGACCGCGCGGGCCGCGCGGCGGCCGCTCCAGACGGCCCCTTCCAGGGTGCCGGGCAGGCCGGTGGCGGTCCAATCTCCCGCCAGCCACAGGCCGGGCCATTCCGTCGCCGCGTCGGGCCGCAGGGGCTCGACGTCCGGGGTGGCGGCAAAGGTGGCGGCGCGCGCCTTGTAGAGGAAACGGTGGGTGACGGTGGCGTCGACCGCCTTCGGCAGGAAGCGGCGCAGTTCCCTTAAGACTTCTTCTTCCGTGGCGGCGGTGCTCTGCGCGGCTTCCGCCGTGGCGGCGCTGATGACGGCCACGTAGGCGTGGCCCAGCTTGGAGGTTTCCCCCGTGATTTCCCGCCGGTCGAAGAGCCAGTGGAGCGGGGAATCGAGGAAGCCGAGGAGGAGGGTCTCCTCCTCCAGGATCGGGCGGTCGAGCCAGAAGTGGAGGCTGACGATGGGGGAGTCCGGGATCTTGGCGCAGCGGGCCGCGGTGGCGCTGGCCGCCGGAAGGAGGGAGCGGACGGCCGACCAGGGCAGCGCGCTGACGACGTGGTCGGCGCGGAAGGTCCGCCCGTCCAGCGTCTCGGCGCCGACGCAGAGGCCGTCGTGGAAAAGGAGCTTCTGGACGTGGGCTCCCTTGAAGACCTCTCCCCCGCACCAGGCGTGGAGGATTTCCGCGCCCGGTTCCAGCAGCTCGGAAAGGCCGACGCGGCTGGCGATGAGGACGGAGCCGTCCCCGGAGGCCAGGAGGGCGCGCTGGAGGACGGTGGCCAGGAGGGTGGCGGCGGAGTCGGCCAGGCCGCGGTTGAGGGCGGCCAGGCACATGGGCTCCCACAGGGCGGTGACGAGGCGGGCGGGCTGCTTCCACCGCTGGAGCCAGGCGGCGGCGGTTTCCTCCGGCAGGGGGCGCTGGCCGGCGCGCAGGCGCAGGGCCAGGCGGATGGCGGCCAGGCGGTCGCCCCAGCCCAGTTCCCGGTAGCGCCAGAGGGCGCCCAAGAGGTGGAAGGGGGCGGGCAGCGGCAGCGCGCGCAGGCGGGAGAAGCCGCGCGGGCTGGCGAAGGGGATGTCGAGCCGGTCCTGGCGGGCCAGCTTTTCCCGGCTGCCCAGGGTTTCCAGGAAGTCGAGCGTCTCGTCGTAGCAGCCCATGAGGAGGTGCTGGCCGGTGTCGAGGACCTCGCCGGACTGGGCCTCGCGGAAGCTGGAGGCGCGGCCGCCCAGGGCGGGCTTGCTCTCCAGGAGGGTGACGGAGTGGCCCTCCCGCAGCAGCTCCAGCGCGGCGGCGATGCCGGCAAAGCCGCCGCCCAGGACCAGCACGCGCTTGGGCGGCGGGGGGAGAGGCTCGGCCTTCTTTTCCCGGCGGATGGCGCGGGCGATGCAGGCGGCCTTGCCCAGCTTGGAAAGGGAGACGTCCTGGGTGAAGACGTCGCCGTCGACGGCGTCGAGCCGGTCCAGGATGGTCTGGTAGACCTCCCGCATGATCTCGGCGGCCTCCAGGCGGGGGCGGTCGGCGGGGTCGATGAGGCGCAGGGCCTTGGCGTAGTAGTGGCGGGCGCGGAAGCGCTGGAAGCGCAGGAAGCGCCGCATGGCGGGGGTGAAGTTCCCCTGGAGGACGTCGGCTTCCGTGAGGCCGAATTGGGCCAGCTCGTCCAGCGGCAGGTAGATGCGGCCGTTGGAGGCGTCCTTCTTCACGTCGCGCAGGATGTTGGTGAGCTGGAAGGCCATGCCCAGGGCGACGGCGTAGTCCTTCGTGCGCGGCTCGCGGCAGCCGAAGATCTCGATGCTGACCAGGCCCACGGCGCTGGCCACCCGGTAGCAATACTGTTCCAGGGAGGCGAAGTCGGCGTGGCGGGAGACGGTCAGGTCGGTCTCCACGCCGTTGAGGATCTCCTCCAGCGGGTCGGGCGGGATGAGGTAGGTCTTGATGATCTCCGCCATCTCCCGGCCCAGGGGGGAAAGGGGCTCGCCGACGTAGGCGCGGCGGATCTCCTCCCGCCAGAAGGAAAGCTCCGCCTTCTTTTCCGCGGCGGAGAGGGTTTCCGAGTCGGAGGCGTCGTCGACGACGCGGCAGAAGGCGTAGAAGATGCCCATGGCGCGGCGGCCTTCCGGCGGCAGGCAGCGGAAGGCCAGGGCCAGGTTGGAGCCGCTCTTGGCCGTGATGGCGGCGCTGGCGGGCAGGGCGGTGAGGGGGGCGGTCTGGGCGGTCTCGCTCATGGGCTAGTAAAAGAGGAGGCGGCCCAGGAGGAGCGGCACGTCGCCCTTGGTCAGTTTCGGCCGGGTGTGGAGGGTGTCGTAGTCGAGGGTCTCGATCTTTTCCAGGATGCGGCTGCCGCCCAGCCAGGTCAGCTCGATCTCCCAGCGCAGGGGCCGGGGGAGGGTGGCGGCCAGCCCGCGTCCCAGGCGGAAGAGGGCGTGGGTCCGCTCCACCTGGAAGCGGAGCAGGGCGCGGTAGCCGGGGGTGCAGCGTTTGGCGAAGAGGTCTTCCTCGCTCACGCCGTGGGCCTGGCGGTCTTCTTCCGGCAGGTAGATGCGGTCCTTGAGGAGGTCGACGGAGACGTCCTGCCAGAAGTTGGCCAGCTGCAGGGCGGTGCAGATGGCGTCGGAGGCCTCCAGCTGTTCCGGCGCGCGGTGGCCGTGGAGGAGGAGGACGAGGCGGCCGACGGGGTTGGCGCTGCGGCGGCAGTAGTCGAGGATCTCCGCGTGGGTGGCGTAGCGGCGCTTCACCACGTCCTGCTTGAAGGCGCTCAGGAGGTCGGTGAAGAGGCTCGTCGGCAGGTCGAGGGTCTGGATGGTGCGGCGGGTGGCCAGCAGGATGGGGTGGAGGCCTTCCTCCCCCGGGCGAAGGAGGTCGCGCTCCCACTGGTCGAGGGCCTCGAGGCGCTCTTCCGGGTTGAGGCGGCGGGCGGCCTTGCCGTCGGCAAAGTCGTGGTCGGCGGCGTAGCCCTCGTCGGCCAGGTCGTCGGCGTGGCGGGCGAAGGCGTAGACGGCGTGGACGTGGGGGGCCAGGCGCTTCGGCACCAGGCGGCCCACGGGGAAGTTCTCATAATGGCTGCGCGCCAAGGCGGTGCAATGGGCGTAGGCTTGGTCGGCAGTCATGGGGGCCGGGATTCTCCGCGCCGCGGCGGGCGCAGGCAATCCCGAAATCGCGTTGACGGGAGGGGCACCCCCGGGGCAGAAAGCGGTCGTGAGTCTTCCCGTCTACGGTCTGACCGGCGGCATCGCCTGCGGCAAGTCGACCGCCGCGCTCCTCCTGCGCGAGCGCGGCTGGACCGTGGTGGAGAGCGACGAGATCGCCCACCGGCTCATGGCGCCGGGGGCGGAAAATTGGCGGAATATCGTTGACGCCTTCGGGCGGGAAGTGTTGAATCCCGACCAGACGATTAACCGAGGCTCCCTAGGAGACATGGTCTTCCGGGAACCCCGCCTGCGGGAAAAGCTCAACTCCCTCACCCATCCCGCCATCCGCAAGGCATGGCAACAGGAACGGGAGCGCTTTCTCGAAACAATCTCCCCGGCAAACACTGGAAAGAGCCCGGGGGCAGGCAGCGGGGGCTTCGTCGTCGTCATCCCGCTATTGTTTGAAGTCGGCCTGGAAAAGGAATTCACCCGCGTCATCTGCCTCGGCTGTTCGGCCGGAACGCAGTGGAAGCGGATGGCCCAAAGGGGCCTGAATCCCCTCCAGATCGAGCAGCGGCTGCAAAGCCAGCTGCCGCTCGAGGAAAAGGCCAAGCGCAGCGACCGCGTTCTCTGGAACGAGGGGAGCCGCTCCAGCCTCAAGGCCCAGATCGCTTTGCTTTAGCCTTTCGCCCCCAACCCTGAACCACTCCATGAGAATGATGCGCCGCCGCTCCCGCCGGAATAACAAGTTTTCCGGCCCCAAAAACCCCCAGCTGGAAGGACTCCCCCAGGACGTCGCCGAAGAGGACCTCCCGCCGGAGCCGGGCCGCGCCCAGCACGGCGACTACCGCCCGGGCGACAATTACCCCTCCATGCAGCAGCCCTCCGGCGACGCGCACGCCCACTATCCCTCCCTGATCGAGGGCCAGGGCGGCGGCGGCCAGGAAGGCCAGGCCGGCCAGGGCCAGCCCGCCCCTCACGAGGGCCAGGGCCATGCCCACGCCCCGCGGGAACCCTACGTGCCGCTGCCTCCCGGCCCCTCCCTCGACCTTTCCGACCTGCAGAACCTCACCTTCAAGGAAGTGCAGGAGAAGGCCGCCGAATACCAGATCGAGAACCCCGGCCTCATGCGCAAGCATGAGCTGATCTTCGAGATCCTCCGCCGCAACGCGCAGCGCAACGGCGCCATTTCCGGCGAGGGCGTCTTGGAAATCCTGCCGGACGGCTACGGCTTCCTCCGCTCCCCCTGCTACAACTACTTCCCCTGCCCGGAGGACGTCTACGTCTCCCCCTCCCTCATCCGCCGCTACGGCCTGAAGCGGGGCAACCTCATCTCCGGCCCCATCCGCACGCCCAAGGAAAAGGAGCGCTACTTCTCCCTCCTGCGCGTCGACAAGGTGGAGAAGGACGACCCGGAGAAGTCCCGCAGCCGCATCTTCTTCGACAACCTGACGCCCCTCTTCCCCACGCGCCGCATCCTCCTGGAAGGGAAGGACGCGGAGCTGTCCATGCGCGCCGTCGACCTCATCACCCCGCTCGGCTTCGGCCAGCGCGGCCTGATCGTCGCCCCGCCGCGCACGGGCAAGACCGTCCTCATGCAGAAGATCGCCAACGCGATCACGGCCAACCATCCGGAGGCCCACCTGGTCGTCCTCCTCATCGACGAGCGTCCCGAGGAAGTCACCGACATGAAGCGGACCGTGAAGGGAGAGGTCATCGCCTCCACCTTCGACGAGACGCCCGACCGCCACGTGCAGGTCGCGGAAATGGCCATCGAGCGCGCCAAGCGCATGGCGGAAAACGGCGTCGACGTGGTGATCCTGCTGGACTCCATCACCCGCCTGGCCCGCGCCTACAACACCCTGCAGCCCCATAGCGGCAAGATCCTCTCCGGCGGCGTCGACGCCAACGCGCTGCACAAGCCCCGGCGCTTCTTCGCCGCGGCCCGCAACCTGGAAGAAGGCGGCAGCATCACCATCCTGGCCACCGCGCTGGTCGACACCGGCTCCAAGATGGACGAGGTCATCTTCGAGGAGTTCAAGGGCACCGGCAACATGGAGATCCACCTGGACCGCGCCCTCATCGACAAGCGCGTCTACCCGGCGATCAACATTCCCAAGTCCGGCACCCGCAAGGAAGAGCTCCTCTACCACCCGGACGAGATGCCGCGCATCCACATGCTGCGCCGCGCCCTCAGCTCCGTGCCTCCGGTGGAAAGCATGGAAGTCCTCCAGCAGCGCCTGAAGAAGACGAAGAACAACATCGAGTTCCTCATGGCGATGAACCTGAAGGAATAGCTTCCGCCTTTCGCTTAAACGACAAAAAGGAGGACCCCGCCCGGGTCCTCCTTTTTTCTTTTGGCGGGCGGGTTTTTTCCGCCTACGCTGCCTGTCCTTTTATGAAAGTCTTGGTCACGGGTGGGGCAGGCTACATCGGGAGCGTCTGCACGGAAGAACTTCTCAACGCGGGCCATCAGGTGGCCGTCTTCGACAGCCTGGTGGAGGGGCACCGTTCCGCCGTCGACACCCGGGCGGAGTTTATCCAGGGGGACCTGGGCGACCGCGCCCTCGTCTTCCAGACCCTGGAGCGGCTCAAGCCGGACGCCGTGATGCACTTCGCCGCCTTCGCCCTGGTCGGCGAGTCGATGACGAATCCTTCCAAGTATTTCGTCAACAATCTGGCCAACGGCCTGAACCTGATCGACGCGATGATCGCCGCCGGGACCAAGAAGCTGGTCTTCTCCTCCACCTGCGCCACCTACGGCGTGCCGGAGAAGATCCCCATGGACGAGCGGACGCCGCAGAAGCCGATCAATCCCTACGGCCACTCCAAGCTGATGTTTGAGCAGGTGCTGAAGTGGTACGAGCAGATCCATGGCCTAGTCCACGTGAACCTCCGCTACTTCAACGCGGCGGGCGCCTCGGAGAAATTCGGGGAAGACCACCGGATTGAGACGCACCTCATCCCCAACGTGCTGAAGGTGGCCCTGGGGCAGAAGGAACAGGTCGACATCTACGGCGACCACTACGCCACCCCGGACGGCACCTGCATCCGGGACTTCATCCACATCATCGACCTGGCCGCCGCCCACATCCTGGCCCTCAAGCAGGAGAAGAGCGGCTCCTACAACCTGGGCACGGGGGAGGGCTACTCCGTCCAGCAGGTCGTCGACGTTTCCCGCAAGGTCACCGGCCATCCGATTCCCATCGTGGTGCGGGAGGGCCGCCCGGGGGATCCGCCCCGCCTGGTCGCCAACGCGCACAAGGCGAACAAGGAGCTGGGCTGGAAGCCGAAGTTCACCCGCCTGCAGCCGATCATCGAGAGCGCGTGGAAGTGGCACCTGGCGCACCCGAACGGGTACCAGGACTAAGGATTCAAAAAAAGAGCCGCCTGAAGAGGCGGCTTTTTTTGTGCCCGGATTGGGGCTAGGCCGCCAGGTTCTCCGCCGCGCGGACGGTGTTGGAAAGGAGCATGGCGATGGTCATGGGGCCGACGCCGCCGGGATTGGGCGTGATTTTCCCCGCCACCTGGCGGACTTCCTCGAAGGCGACGTCGCCCACCAGTCGGTAGCCCCGCTTGTCGGCGGCGTCCTCCACGCGGTTGACGCCCACGTCGATGACGACGGCGCCGGGCTTCACCATGGAGGCCTTCACGAATTCGGCCTGGCCCATGGCGGCGATGAGGATGTCGGCGCGGCGGCAGGTTTCCGCCACGTTCTTGCTGCGGGAGTGGACGACCGTCACCGTGGCGTCGGCGTGGGGGGCTTTCTGGAGGAGGATGGCGGCCATCGGCTTGCCCACGATGTTGCCGCGGCCCAGGACGACGACTTCCGCGCCCGCCGTCGGCACGCCGCTGCGGATGAGCAGCTCGTGGATGCCCGCCGGGGTGCAGGAGCGGAAGCCCGCCGTGTCGCCCAGCAGGAGCTTGCCCACGTTGACCGGGTGGAAGCCGTCGACGTCCTTGCGCGGGTCGACGGCGGCGAAGACGGCCGTCTCGGAAATATGCTTCGGCAGGGGGGCCTGGACCAGGATGCCGTGGACCTTCGGGTCGCCGTTGAGGCGGGCGAGGAGGGCGAGGAGCTCGGCCTCCGTGGTGGTTTCCGGCAGGACGACGGTCTGGGAGGCGATGCCCAGCTCGTCGGCCTTCTTGTGCTTCATCCGGACGTAGGCCTGGGAGGCGGGGTCTTCCCCCACGCGGATGAAGGTGATGCCCGGCTGGATGCCCCGGGCGGCCAGGGCGGAGGCGCGGGCGCGGGTTTCCTCGTGGATCGCCTCGGCGATTTTCTTTCCGTCGATCAGGTCTGCGGGCATGCCCCCCACTTAAGCGTCCTTTAGGAGCGCGTCCAGCCCTTCGCGGAACGTCGGGTGGCGGGGCGCCCAGCCCGCGGCGCGGAGCCTGGCGTTGGAGACCCGCTTGTTCGTCAGGCCGCGCTTGCGGCCCGGATTGGGCGGGACGTGGGGGGGCATCGGTTTTCCCAGCCGGTGGGCCAGCCAGCCGTAGTAGTCCAGGTAGGTGACGGGCGCGTCGTCGGCGGCGTTGTAGACGCCGCCGGGCAGGGGAAGGGCGAGGGCGGCCGCCAGGTCGTCCCGGTGGATCTGGTTGATCCAGCGGGTGCCGTCGCCCTCGATCGCGGCGGTTCCCGCGCGGAATTTTTCGAGGAGGGCGCCCCGGCCCGGGCCGTAGATGCCCGCCGCGCGGAGGATGACGGCGCCGGGTCGCCGCAGCGCCTCGGCTTCCGCTTCCAGGAGGATTTGGGAAGTCGCGGCGGCGGGAGCGGCGGGGGAATCCTCCGCCACCCACGCGCCGTCGTTCTGGCCGTAGACGGAGGTGGAGGAAACCATGACGGGCCGCGCGTGGGGCAGGTGGGCCAGCGCCCGGCGCATCCCTTCCAGGTAGACGCGGCGGTAGGCCTCCGGACCGCCGCCGCGCGTGGCGGCGCAGTGGACGACGGCGGCGAAGTCGGCGGGCAGGCCGCGCCAGGCTTCGGGATCGGCCAGGTCGCCGGTCCAGGCGGCGATGCCCGCCTCCTCCAGGGCGCGGGCGCTTTCCGGCCGGTGGACCCAGCCGGTCACGGCCTCTCCCCGCTCTTTCAGGAGCCGGGCCAAGGCCAGGCCGACGTAGCCGCAGCCGAGGATGAGGGTTTTGGACACGCCGGGAAGTATGCTTGGAATGGGACGGTTTGCAGGCCATAAAACACCTCCCATGCTTTGGACCTCCCTCGGCGTTTTCCTGAGCGGCCTCGCCCTCGTTGCCTCCTTTCCGCCCTGGAATCAGGGTTGGCTCGTTTGGATTGCCCTCATTCCGGCGCTCCTGGCCGCCGGGCGGCTGCCCAAGCCGGGGTGCTTCACCTGGCGGGAGCTGGCGCCCGGCTACATTGTGGGGCTTCTCTATTTCGGCGGGGCGTTCTGGTGGATCGGGGAAGTGACCGTCGCCGGGACGGTGGCGCTGGTGCTGTACATCGCCCTCTATCCGGCGCTCTGGCTGGCGCTGGCGCGGCGGCTGTGGCGGCGGGAGCCGCCCTATACCTCGGCGGGCAATCTTTTGCTGGCGGCGGAGCTGGCTTCCTGGTGGATCGTCTGCGAATGGCTGCGCGGATGGCTCTTCGCGGGCTTTGGCTGGAACGACCTGGGCGTGGCCCTCTGGCGCAGCCTGCCTTTGGCGCAGGGGGCGCGGCTGGGCGGGGTGCTGCTCCTTTCCTGGCTGGTCGTCTTCGTCAACGTCGTCGGCGCGCTGACGCTGGTCCGCTTCTATCATGAAGTGGGGAAGCGGCAGAAGCTCTCCCCCCACGCCGACTTCGGCGTGGCGATGCTGGCGGTGGCCCTTCTTTTTTCCTACGGCGCGCGGCAGATCTGGCCGCCCGCCTCGGAGGCGAAGCAGGTCAAGACGCTCCGCTTCGCCCTCATCCAGCCGAACGTGCCCCAGGATGAGGTTCATCCCTTCCCGCCGCTGGAATCGCTGGAGCGGCACCTGGTGCTGACGGAGACGGCGGCGGCGCTGCGGCCGCAGCTGGTGGTCTGGCCGGAGACGCCGGTCGGCGTGGCCGCGCTGGTGGAGCCGGTCTACGCGCAGACGCTGGCCAATTTGGGGCGGCGGAGCGATTTCTCCCTCCTCCTGGGCTCGCTCGACCGGGTGGACGGGAAGTTTTTTAACGCCGCCTTCTTCTACCCGCCGCATGCCGCGGCCCCGGCGCAGCGCTATTACAAGCACTGGCTGGTCCCCTTCGGCGAATACGCGCCCTTGGCCGATTACCTGCCGGTGATGCGGAGGCTGGTCCCCTTCGACATCGATTTTTCCGCCGGGCCGGGGCCGGGCCTCTTCACGTTGCCGGACGGCACGACGGCGGCCCCGCTTATTTGCTATGAGGACACGCTCCCCGCTTACGTGCGGCGGGTGGGGCGGCTGGGGCCGGACCTTCTCATCAATATCACCAATGACGGGTGGTTCCGGGGCTCGCCCGGCGCGGCGCAGCATCTGGCCAACGCGGTTTTCCGCTCAATCGAGACGGGCCGCCCGCTCCTCCGCGCGGGGAATACGGGGATCAGCGCCCTGGTGGAGCCGACGGGGCGCGTCGCCTCGCGGCTGGAGGCGGACGGGCGGGAGGTGGAGATCTCCGGGATCCTGAGCGGGGAGGTAAGCTGGACGCCGCGTCCCGCGCCGACGCCCTACCTGCGCTGGGGCAACTGGATCCTGGCGCTGCCGCTAGCGTTCGCGGCCCGGCGCGTCCTGCGCCGGCGCTAAGCCGGGCTTGGAGGGGGAGGTCCCCTCCCAGGCCCGCTCCACGGCGCGGCCCAGGCCGGCGCCCGTAGGGCCGGGGCCTTTGGCGGAGACGGTGATGATCCGTTCCTCGAAGCGGAGCGGCTCGCCGTTGGCGGCCAGGCGGCCTTTCGTGTCGGGGCTCGATTTGGAAAGGGAGAGGTGGCCGGAATGGGCGGCCTTTGGGTCGTGGGCGATGTCGAAGAGGGCCTTGTCGATTTCCTCCCCGGGGATCTGGTGCTGGCCCGCGCGGGAGGGGGGCGAGGGGTACATGAGGGCGATCTTCCCGCCGGGCTTGGCCAGGGAGACGATCCGGTCGAGCGATTTGCGGCGGTCGGCGGCGTCCAGCTCCTGCAGGACGGCGATGCCGAGGACCAGGTCGAACGCGCCTTCCTGGCCCTTCAGCTTGGAAAGGGAGGGAAGGCGGTCGCGGACGTAGGCGACGCCGGTGTGGGCGTTGGCCGTCCGGGCGTGCTCGAAGAGGTCGGAGGGTTCCACGGCGGTGACGCGGTGGCCGTAGCGTTCCGCCAGCCACTTGGCGTCGGCGCCGGAGCCGGAGCCGATGTCGAGGATGCGCAGGGGCTCCTTCGACTCGAAGAGGTGGAGGATCGACTGGTGGACCTTGGCCCGGTCGAGGCCGTCGTATTGGGCGGCCAGCTGGGCGGCGTTCTCGCTGTAGTAGGCGATGCGCTCGGGGTTCGGCATGGCCTTGGAGAGAAGCCGGTTCCGTGCCTAATCGAGGGCGCGGATCGAGTTGAGGCCGCGGTATTTGCCGTCGTCGTCCAGGCCGTAGCCGACGACGAAGCGGTCCGGGATGTCGAAGCCGACCCAGCGGGGGCGGATTTTCACCGTGCGGCGGCGCTTTTTGCGCAGGAGGACGCAGATCTCGACGCTTTCCGCGCCCAGGTCGCGGACGTGCTGCTGGACGGCGTCCAGGGTCAGGCCGGTGTCCAGGATGTCGTCGACGATGATGGCGTGGCGGCCTTTCAGCTCCGCCTGGCAGTGTTCCAGCCCCTTGAGGACGCCGCTGGAGGCGCGGCCCGCGTAGCTCTGGACGCGCCAGCATTCCACCTGGGTTTCGATGGGAAGGCGGCGGACCAGGTCGACCAGGAAGAAGATGCTCCCGTTCATCAGGCCGATGACGGTCAAGGGCTTGTCCTGGTAGCGGCGGCTGATGTCCTTGCCGAGTTCGGCGACGCGGCGGCGCAGGACGGGGGAGGAGAGGAGGGAATCACCGGGAGCTTTCATAAAGGGTCAGTCGAGTTTGGCCAGGGCCTTGCCCATCTTTTGGCCGAGGGGGGTGGAGGCGTCGAGCTGCAGGCCGTCCCGCCAGGCTTGGCGGGCGCCCGGCCGGTCCTTTTCCTGGGCGAAGGAAAGGCCGGCGTAATAGTAGATGGTCTGGCGGGTGGCCAGGTCGAGATCGTCGCCGATGCCCGGTTCCCGGATTTCCTGGACCAGGTAGGTGAAGTCGTCCCGGGCGGTCTGGCGGCGGCGGAAGAAGGCGGGCAGCTCGAAGTTGTTGATCGCCCGGACGAGGCGCGCGCCGACGTCGCGCGGGGCGCCGGCCACGGCGGCGTCCATGGTTTGCAGGCCTTTCTTGAGGGCGGCCAGCTTGCCCGGGCCGGGGAAGGCGTCGCGGCTTTTCAAGGTATAGGCGCTGCCCAGGTAGGCATGGAGCAGGGCGTTCTGGGGGTGTTCCTGGGTCAGGGTTTCCAGGCGGGTGAGGAGCTTAGGCACGGCGCCCTTTTCCTCCCGGACGGCGGCGTCGTGGAGCTGCTGCACTTCCAGGATCTGGGGGTCGGCGAAGGGGTCGGCCGCCCCGGCGCGCGCCGCCAGGAGGAGCAGGCAGAAAAGGGGCAGGAGGCGGCGCATGGGGACCTTTGATGGAAGCGGGCGGAGCGGAGAGCGCAAGGCTATTTCGGCGGCGCCTCCGCCTCCAGGCTCAGGGTGGGGTAATACCAGCCCTCCGGCTCGGCGGTCCACCAGGCGCCGGTGGCCTTCCGCTCCTCGCCGGAGGTGAAGCGGTAGTCGAAGGAGAGGGCGCGGACGTAGCGGGGCGGGTGATCGGGGAAGGGATTGCCGTCCAGGAGGCGGAGGACGTCGGGGGAGCCTTGAAGGAGCCGCACCATGAAGTTGCGGAACCAGGGCGTCTTGTCCCCCGTGCTCAGGGCGGCGAACCACATCTGCCAGTCGAGCCGGGGCTGGTAGGGGGCGACCCAGCGGGGGGCGCGGCGGACGTCGCCCGGCTTGGCAGGGAAGCGGTAGGGTTTCCAGTCCGTGCCGTCGTCGCTCCCTTCCAGGAGGATCTCGCCGCGCGTCTTGGTCATGACGGCGAAGAGGCCGTAGAAGTTCGTGCTCCGCCAGGGGAGGACCGCTTCCTCCCCCCGCCGGACGAAGTCCGGGAAAAGGCCTCCCATGCCGACTCCCTCCAGGGAGAAGACGAGGCTCCAGAAAAGGAGGAAGCCGCCCAGGCCGTAGAGGACGGTTTTGCGGAAGGGGGAAAGCGGCATGGCCTTGTAGGGGCGGACGATGGCGGAGCGAAGGGCGCCGGAGAGGGAGAGGAAGCAGGCGTCGTCGACCAGCAGGCAGGTCAGGGCCAGGGTGAGCCAGTTGAAGAAGGCGTAATTGCCCGTCAGCGCGATGAAGAGCTGGAGGGCGGCGATCCCCGCCGCCGCTTGGCGGCGCAGGAAGGGCTGGCCGAAGGCGCCCCAGACGAAGAGCAGCTCCACGGCGAAGACGAAGACCGCGCAGGCCTGGTGGAAGAGGAGCGGGGCGTGAAAGAAGAACCAGGCGGGCACCGTCGGCAGCGGCTGGGTGAAGTAGTGGTAGGAAAGGGCGGAGAGGTCCCGCCAGCTTGGGTCGCCGCTGGCCAGCTTCACCAGGCCGGAGAGGAGTATGAGGCGGAACAGGAGCCAGCGCAGGAGGAAGAGGGCGAAGGCGGGCGGCTGCGGCGGCAGGGAGAGGAAGCGGGGCCGCAGCCGGAGGGGGACGGCCAGGACGGCGAGAAGCCCGGCCTCCAGGAGGAGGCCGTCCCATTGGAAGGCGAAGAAGCTCTGCCCCACGTTGACGACGGAAAGGTAGAGGAACCAGAGGAGGGGCAGGAGGAGGATGGGGGCGACGTCGAAGAAGAGCAAAAGGCTCAGGGCCGCCCCGATCCACGGCACGGCCTGCAGGAGGCCGTCCCCGTCCCCCAGCCAGAACAGGGTGGGCAGGCCGAAGAAGGAGGAGCCGCCCAGCTCCCCCCGCAGGAAGGAAAAGAGCCCGTGGGCGGGAAGGATTCCCCGGGAGCCGAGGAGCCCCAGGACCTGCGGGATGAGGGCGGCGAAGGCGAAGAGGTAGGCCGCCGCCAGTCCCCGGAGAAAGAGCCAGAGGCCGACCCGCGCCGTGGAGGAGGGGTGCGGGATCTCCGATTTCATCCGGGAGGTAAGGGGGGCGCCCTAGGCCGTCAGGTTCGGCAGGGCGGCCAGGAGGTCGTCCACCTGGTGGCGGACGCGGGTGTGCAGGTCGCGCCAGACGACCACGCCGTCCCGGATCAGGTAGCTGCGCCGCAGTGCCAGGCCGAAGACGATCGGCACGCCGAAGGCGCGGGCGACCTTGCCGTCCGTGTCGGGGAGGAGGAGGTAGGGGAGGCTCCGCTTTTCGCGGAAGCGCTGCTGCGCTTCCGCCGAGTCCTTGCTGACGCCGATGACGCGGATGCCCGCTTCCTGGAGGCGGGCGAAGCCGTCGCGCAGGTCGCAGGCCTGCAGGATGCAGCCGGGGGTGCCCGCCTTCGGGAAGAAGTAGAGATAGGTCATCCCGGTGCGGAGCAGCTCGCCCAGCTCCACGCGGTTGCCGTCGGCGTCCTGGGCGGCAATGGGGGGGACGTGCGCGCCCACCGGCAGGGGCTGGTCTTTGGGAGTGAAACCGAAGGCTTTGAAAAAGGGCATAATGGGGAAAAGGCCCATCAGCATGGGGGGTTGGGGGAGAAAGGCAACTTTCATCGTTGCGACCCCTTTGGCGCTCCGGTTTAATCAGTCTTCCCGATGGCTTCCTCCTCCTGGACCGCCGCCCTGCGGCGCCTTTTGCCCGCCGGCCGCGTGGCGACCGATCCCGAAACCCTCGCCGCCCATGCCGGGGACGCCTGGTTCGCCGCCGTCACGCCGGAGGCTGTCGCCTTTCCCGCCGACACGGCGGAAGTTTCCAAGGTCCTGGCCTTCGCGCACCGGCGGAAGATCCCGGTCACCGCGCGCGGGGCGGGGCGGGGCTACGTCGGCGGGTGCGTGCCGCAGCGGCGCGGCATCGTCCTCTCCCTCATCCGGATGAACAAGGTCTTGGAAATCGACTTGGTCGACGGCGTCGCCCGCGTCCAGCCGGGCGTCCTCACGGCTTCCTTCCAGGATCTGGTGAAGAAGAAGGGCTGGTTCTACCCGCCCGATCCGGCCAGCCGGAAGGAGTGTTCCCTGGGCGGCAACGCCGCCACCAACGCGGGCGGCCCCCGCTGCCTGAAATACGGCGTCACGCGCAATTATGTCACCGGCCTGGAGGTCGTCCTGGCGGACGGCACCGTCGCCCGCGTCGGCGGGCGGACGCAGAAGAACAAGGCGGGCTTCGACCTGGTCGGCCTCTTCGTCGGCTCGGAGGGGCTCCTGGGCGTCGCCACGGAGCTGACCCTCCGCCTCATCCCCCATCCGCAGGCGCGGGCGGGCCTTTCCGCCACCTTCGCCTCCGCGCCCGCGGCGGCCCAGGCGGTGCAGGCGATCTTTGCCGCCGGGTTCCTGCCCAGCGGCCTGGAGATGGCCGACAGCTTCACCCTGAAGGCGGCGCGCAATTACCTGGGCGCCGACGTGGTGCCCCCCGGCGCCGCGCAGATCCTCGTGGAGGTCGACGGCCGCGCGGGGAGCGTGCAAGGGGAGCTCAAGGAGCTGGCCGCCCTCCTGCAAAAGCTGAAGACCCCGCCCGGCCATCTCCGCCTGGCCCCGGACGAGGCGGGCTGCGAGGCCCTGTGGGAGATGCGGCGCAACTACTCCGCCTCCCTTAAGAACAGCGGCCTGACGAAGCTCAATCAGGATATCGTGGTGCCGCGCCGCCGCCTGGTGGACCTCTTCCGCTTCGCCGCCGGGCTGCAGAAGCGCTACGGCATGCCGGTGGCCTGCTTCGGCCACGCGGGGGACGGGAACATCCACGTCAACGTCATGGCGGACATGTCCCGCCCCGGCGCGGAGAAGGCCTCCCGCCGGGCGCTCGACGAGCTGTTCCGCCAGATCCTGGCCTGGAACGGCACCATCACGGGGGAGCACGGCATCGGTCTGGCCAAGCTGCCGTGGTGGAAGACGGCGGCCTCCCCGGAGGTGCGCGCCCTCCACGCCCGCATCAAGCGGGCCCTCGACCCGGCGGGGATCCTCAATCCGGGCAAATTCGCATGATCTCGGAAGACACCTTCCGCTACGCGCTGGAGAACACCCGGGTGGTCCTCCCGCCGCGCCGCCGCCTGGAAACCTTCGGCAGCTCCCTGCTCAACTACTACCTGGTCACCGGCGACATGGACCGGCCCGACCTTTCCCGCGTGCGGGAGGGGCGGATCGAGGCGGAACGCCCGCAGATCATGTCCCCGCACCATTTCTCCAAGCTTTTCCTGGAAGGCTTCGGGGAGCGGGCGGAGTCCTTCGCCGCGTTCCTTAGCCAGAACGCCGCCCGTTTCACCTTCCTCCAGCACGGCTTCCATTTCCGCAAGAACGAGCTGCAGACCCACGAGGTGAGCCGCCCGGTGGAGGCGGTGCTGGAGGAAGTGCGCCTCCGCGTGGAGGGGAAGGACGACCCCCTGGCCGCCGTCATCGCGGGCGTCGACGACGCGTGGGAGGTCTGCCTCCTCAAATTCATGGTCGACCTGGTCCAGCAATCGGCCCCCTGGCAGGTCGAGGAAATGCGCCGCAAGGGCCT
This sequence comes from Verrucomicrobium sp., assembly GCA_028283855.1. Taxonomy (NCBI): domain Bacteria; kingdom Pseudomonadati; phylum Verrucomicrobiota; class Verrucomicrobiia; order Verrucomicrobiales; family Verrucomicrobiaceae; genus Verrucomicrobium; species Verrucomicrobium sp. The sequence continues at coordinate 975,653 of JAPWJX010000003.1, forward strand.
CTTAGGAGACAAAGAATGAGTTCGTTTTGGAAAAAGATCCTGGGGAAGGACGAGAAGTTCTTCGACCTGCTCGACGCCAGCGCCCACGAGGCGGGAATCACCGCCCGCTGCCTGCGGGAGCTGCTGCAAAAGGCCGGGGACGGCGGGCTGAGCGAGGCCGACCTCTCCGAGTTCTCCCTCCACCGGAACAAGGACAAGGAGATCACGCGCAAGATCACCCGTGAGCTGTGCCGCACCTTCGTCACCCCGCTGGAGCGGGAGGACATCGAGGCCCTTTCCGAATCCCTCTACCGCATCCCCAAGACGGTGCAGAAGATCGGCGAGCGGTTCCTCTTCTGCTCGGAGAGCCTGCTGAAGGACAAGTCGCTCCTGCGCCAGGCGGAGATCCTGGAGCAGGCCACGCAGGTCGTCTGCCGCCTCATCCAGCTCCTGCGCTCCGGCGAGGCGATCGAGAAGGCCAGCGACCTCCACGGCCGCCTGCAGCAGCTGGAGGGGGAGGCCGACCGCCTCTTCACCGCCATGCTGCGGGAGGCCTACGCCCACCGCGACGCCAAGGAGCTGATCCTCCTCAAGGACGTCTGCGAGCTGATGGAAAAGGCGATCGACCGCTGCCGGGACGTCGGCAACACCGTCTTCCAGGTGGTCCTCAAGAGCTCATGACCCTGGTCCTGGCCGTCCTGGCCGCCGCGCTCCTCTTCGAGTTCATCAACGGCTTCCACGACGCGGCCAACGCGATCGCCACCGTCGTCTCCACCAAGGTCCTCACCCCGCGGCAGGCCGTCCTCCTGGCGGCGGCGGGCAACCTCGTCGGCGCGCTCACCGGCACGGCGGTGGCGGCGACGATTGGCGGCGGCCTGGTGGAGGCGCGGGCCGTCTCCCCCGCCGTGGTCCTGGCGGCCCTCCTGGCCGCCGTGCTCTGGGGGCTCCTCACCTGGTGGCTGGGCCTCCCCTCCAGCTCCAGCCACGCGCTGATCGGCGGCCTCTGCGGCGCGGCGCTGGCCGCCACGGGGCTCGATTGGTCGGTTCTCAAATGGAGTTCGGGGCTGTGGCCGAAGGTCATCGTGCCGATGGTCACCTCCCCGCTGCTCGGCTTCCTGGGCGGCCTCCTTCTCATGTATGCCATCCTGCTTCTCTTCCACCGGATCACGCCCCTGGCGGCCAAGCGGTGGTTCGGCCGCGCGCAGCTGGCCAGCGCCGCCATGATGGCTTGGAGCCACGGCTCCAACGACGCGCAGAAGACGATGGGGATCATCGCCCTCTGCCTCTTCGCCGCCACCGGCGCGGGGACCTTCGCCGATCTGCCGTCCGCCCTGGCCTTCCTGCGCACGCCGGAGTTTCACATCGCCCCGTGGGTGGTGCTGACCTGCGCGCTGACCATGGCGGCGGGGACCGCCTTCGGCGGCTGGCGGATCATCCGCACCCTGGGCCACCGGATGGTGAAGCTCCATCCGGCCAACGGCTTCGCGGCGGAGGCCTCCGCCGCGGCGGTCATCCACGCGGCCAGCCACTTCGGCATCCCCGTCTCCACGACCCACGTCATCTCCACGGCGATCATGGGCGTGGGCACCACCAAGCGCCTCAGCGCGGTGAAGTGGGGCATCGTCCACAAGATCGTCTGGGCCTGGGTCTTCACCCTGCCCGTGACGTCGGTGCTGGCCTACGGGATCTACCGGCTGGCGTTCAGGGCCTAGGCGCGGGCAAATCCCACGCCTGCCAGAGGCGGCGGTAATCGGCCTCGTCCAGCTGGACGACCTGCGGGTGCTTCGCCGGGTCGAGCCAGCGGACCAGCCGTTCCAGCTCCTCCCGCGCCATCACCGTGCAGCCGTAGGAGGGCCGGTCCGGCCCGCGCCGGATATGGAAGAAAATGGCGCTGCCCAGGCCGGGGGCGCTTTCCGGGTAGTTGTGCTCGATCAGGACCTCCCACTCGTGCGCGGGATCGTGGAGGCGGGTCTTTTCCTTGTCGAACCAGGGTGGCGGGGCTTCCCCCTCCGGCAGGACATAAAGATGGTTGTAGCCCGGCAGGGCGGGATCGCCAACCCAGGCGGTCCGCTCCGTCTTCTGCACGTAGTCCGGCCAGAGGGAGCCGGAAGGGAGCGCGGGCGCGTCCCCCAGAATGGTGCCGACGGCGAAGCGGCCCATCGGCGTCCGTCCGTCCCCCTCCTTTTTTTGGAGGCCGGGCTGCTCCGGGTGGAGTCCACGGCCCCAGGCCAGGCCGTTCTTGCCGTAAAGGACCGGCACCGGCGGGCCGGCGGGATGCCAGGCTTCCTGCGGCGCGGCGCGCTCGAAAAGCTGGAGCGTCCCCCGGGTCGAGTCGGGAGTCGGGGCCAGGCAGAGGATGAGGGCCAGGGGGAGGACGGCGGCGTTCACGGGCGTGCCGTTATTTTCGCCTTGTTGCCAAAGCTTGTCACCTGCCATCGTGCGGGCATGAGCGACATCCGCACCCTGATCGATGGCCTCCGGCAGGAGATCGGCGCCTCCCCCGAAGGGCTGCACAAGGTGGAGATGGCCTGCCTGCAAGCCGAGCAGGCCAACGGCGTGGGCAAGAAATTCCCCAAGTGGATGCGCCCCTTCCTTCGTAACCAGAACCGCATCAACGTCCTCCTTATTCGGGGATTGCGGCAGCTCCTGGCCCTCCACCGCCGGCATGAGGCGGTGCGGCAGCGGGAGATGGAGGTCCTTTTCCGCAGGATCGATGAATTGGAGCTCAAGGTGCGCCGGGAGCCCCAGCCTTGATCCGGCCCGTTCTGGAGATTCCCGCGCTGGAACCGATCCCGGCGGAGGAGGTCGGCTCGATCGCGGTGGTGAAGCCCGACCACATCGGCGACCTGATCCTTCACACCCCCGTTTTCCCCGCCCTGCGGCGGCGTTTCCCGAAAGCCCGCATCACGGCGGTCGTCGGGACCTGGGCGGCCGAAGCGCTGCGGAACAATCCTCATGTCGACGAAATCGTCGCCTTTACCCCGGAGTGGCTTGACCGGGATCGGGTCCGCTTCGACCTGGCCAAGCACCGCCGCAACCAGGAGGCCCTGGCCCGGCTGGCGGCCAAGCCCTTCGATCTGGTGATCAACCTGCGGGACGAGGGGGAGGCCGTCTCCTACCTGAACCTTTCCGTCAACGCGCTCCTGACCGGCCGCTGGTTCCTCTCCTATGTGAAGGACCATGCGGAATTGGCCATGGTGAGCCACCCGGTCGCCTATCGATACGAGCGGATGCACGTCCTCGACCGGGCGAAGGCGCTGCTGCGGGCCATCGGCGTCGAGGTGGACGGGCTGCCCGCCCTCTATCCCTCCGCGGAAGACACGGCGCAGGCCGAGGCGCTGCTGGGGGGCAAGCGTTACTGGGTGGCCCTGGCCCCCGGCGCGGGCTGGCCGGGGAAGCGCTGGCCCTCGGAGAATTTCCTGGCCTTGGCGGCCGCCTTGCAGGAGCGGGGCATTCCCTTCCTGGCGCTCGGCGGCAAGGCGGAGGCCGGAGTGGCGGAGGAGATGGAGAAGCGCTTCGGCGCGCTCAACCTCTGCGGCAAGACGACTCTCCTTTCCGCCGCCGCCGTCCTGGGCAAGGTGGCCGTGGTGGTCAATTCCGACAGCGCCGCCGCCCACATGGGCGCGGCGATGGGAGCACGGGCGATCAACATCATGCAGCCGACGGCGCGCGTCGAGTTCGTGCCCCTGGGCCGGAAGGAGGCGGACGTCGTCTCCTACGACGACTGCATCAATTCCTGCCGCCTCTGGTTTTTCGGCCGCGACCCGAAGGAGGCGATCCTTCCCTGCGAATGCGTGGAGGGAATCGGCGTCGAGCGGGTGCGGCGCGCGGTCTTTCAGGCGCTCATCGACGCGTACGACGCGGGCGAGCTGGAGGGCTAGGCCTCGTAATGGGCCGCCAGCTGGCGGCCCGCCACGCGGCGCAGGATGGGGCGCCCGCCTTGGACGTCCTGCCGGTAGTTTGGCAAAAGGAGCAGGCCGCGCCGCAGGGTTTCCCCGTCTTCCGCGCCGACGCAGAGCGCGCCGGCCTGGAGCAAGGGAGGCCGGGGGGCGAAGGAAGGGGCCTCCCCCGCCGTGACGCAGAGCGCGCCGGGAGAGGCGGCGGCGAGCCGGGCCAGCGCTTCCCGAGCGGCGGGCGCGGCCCCTTCATACGCGGCCAAGAGCGCGAAGCCGCCGGACGGAATTTCATGGGGAAGGTCGAGGGGGACGATCGCCTCGCCGGGGCCGCGCAGGGCTTCCAGCAGCGCCTGGTGATCGGGCGGGATTTTCCCGGCATAGGCGACATGGCCAGGGCCGTGGAAGGCGCGGGCCTCCGCCAAGGCGCGCAGGGCGTTGGTGTCCGCTTTGGGGTCGAGCGCGTAGGCGCCGCCGTCCAGAATGGCTTCCGCCGCTTCCGGAAAGCGGAGTGGATAGGGTAGGCCGCGGGCGGCCAGGTTGGAAGCGCGCACCTGGTCGAGTTCCTCGCGCAGTTCCCGCACCCGCCGGTCGAGGAGGAGCAGGTGGTCCATCGCCGCCTTGCCGTGGAGGAGGACGTGGCGGATGCGCAGGAGCTGTTTCTTGGCCCGCCAGACGCCGAGGCGGCCGAGGAGGCCGACGAGGGCCTGGTGCGGGGCGGAGCGGGGTTTCATGGCGGGCATGAGATTCTAAAGAAGGACGCTTTTTTGCAAGAGCCGTTCGTGGTCGAAGAAGGCCAGGGCGCTTTCCCGGTCGTTCACGCCGCAGGCGACGATCCAACGCCCGGCCTCGAAGAGCGCCCCCGCCGGGTAGGCGACGGCGGAGCCGAAGAGGGCGCGGGGGGCGAAAGGGTCGCCCTCCACCAAGGGGAAGGGGACCCACCGCGTGGGCCGGAAGGGAGGATGGGCGGCGAAGGCGTAGAGCGTCGCCCCGTAGATGGCGCCGGTGAAGGTGGGAAAGGGCGGCGGCTTTGGAAAGTACCGGGCGTGGAGGAAGGAGAAGTATTCGTCCCCGACGCGGACGGGCGGGGTGCCGCCGCGCGGCGTGCCGAAGGCCCACGGGAAGCGGGCCTTTGTCTTATGGACGGCGGCGGGCCGCCCAGCCCCCAAGTCCCAGGCGACGACGGCGTGCGGCTGGGGCGCGTGGACGAAGTGGAGCTGCCCCGCGTGCTCGAAGAACTGCCAGTTCTTTTCTGTCGAGAAGGGGTGGAAGGCCCCGCCGGTGGGCGCGGTGCCGGGGGCGTAGTCGTTGAGGTTGTGGTTGCGCCCGTAGGGCAGGGGGACGCGGGCCAGGGGGCGGCCTTCGCCGTCGATCCGCCAGAGAGCCTGCGACTGGACCTGCCCCTGCATGCCCAGGAGGGTGCAGGCGCAGTAAAGCTCCTCCCGGAAGAGGAAGAGTCGCGGGTCCTCGATGAATTGCCCGGGCGGGAGGGCAGGGCGGAAGGGGCGGTGGCTGCCGGGGAGGGGCAGAAAATCGGGGCCCAGGCGGCAAAGGTGGACGGTGGCGTCGTCGCGGAAATCGTTGGCGCGGTAGGCCAGGTAAAGGTCTCCCCGCCAGCGGGCCAGGGAGGGGTTGAAGGCGTAGCGCTTGGCCGCGCCGTCCCCGGCCAGGCGGGCGTTGGGGAGGGAGAGGATCCGCTCCGCCAGGGGCGCCTTCATGCGCCCTGCTGCATGAAGGCGGCGTAGCGGGAGGAGATCTCCTCCACCGTGCCGGTGGCCTGGGTGACGCCGCGGTTCACCCAGGTGGCGCGGGTGCAGAGCTGCTGGATCAGCTCCGGGGAATGGGAGATGAGGATGACCGACATGTCCGAGCGGATCTTCTCCACCAGCGCGTCGGTCGATTTTTTCACGAAGCTGACGTCGCCCACGCCCAGGACCTCGTCCAGGAGGAGGACGTCGGGATTGACCTCCATGGCCACGGAAAAGCCCAGGCGCATCCGCATGCCGGAGGAGTAGGTGTAGACGGGCTGGTCGAAGAATTCCCGCAGCTCGGAGAACTCCTCGATCTTTTTCAGCCGCTTGAGGATGGTGCGGTGGTGGAGGCCCAGGAGCATGCCGCCCAGGATGGCGTTTTCCCGGCCGGTGAGGCTTTCCTCAAAGCCGACGCCGATGGAAAGGAGCATGACGCGCAGGCCCTTGGCTTTCCAGATCTTACCCCGGTCCTTGTCGACGATGCCGGAGATGAGCCGCATGAGGGTGCTCTTTCCCGCGCCGTTGGAGCCCAGGACGCCCAGGGTTTCCCCGCGCCGCAGTTCCAGGGAGACGTCTTTCACCGCCCAGAAATCGCGGCTCCCGTCCAGCGGGGTGCGCAGCCGGTATTTGAGGCCGACGTTTTCCAGCCGGAGGATGGCGGGGTGGCCCGGGTCGTGCGGGTGCATCAGAGCGCCCTTTTGGTGATCTGGCCGCCCAGCTTCCGGATCAGCCAGAATCCGGAGGCCAGGGCCAGCGCGCAGAGGGTAAGGGAAGGGAGGAAGTGGCTCCAGCGGGGCCAGCTCTGGTTCATGAGGATGTCGCGGTAGCCTTCGATGAGCGGCACTGCGGGATTGAGGTAGAACCAGGGGCGGAAGGCTTCCGGCACCTTGGTCAGGGGGAAGAAGACGCCGGAAACCCAGATCATGATGCCCAGCAGGGTGCTAAGGAGGGTCCGCCCGTCCTGGAAATAGGGCATGAGGATGGAGAGGGGCATGCTGACGGAGACGACGACGAAGAGCTGGAGGAACAGCAGGACCGGCAGAGCCAGGTAGGGAAGGCTGACGGGGCAGTGCAGGATCCAAAAGAGCGGGAAGACGACGACGAGGGAGAAGACGAATTTCCAGCTCAGGTTGGCGATGGCGATGATGGGGTAGATGCTCTTCGGCAGCTGGACCTGCTGCATGAGGCCGGCGTTGCCGACGATGGCGTTGGCCCCGCCGTTGATGCTGGAGGCGAAGTGGTTGTAGACGACGTTCCCGATGAAGAGGAAGGCCGCCATGTTCGGCGTCCGGTTGTGAATGATGTGGGTGAAGACGACGTAGAATACCGCCGTGCTGAGGATCGGCTCCAGGACCCACCAGAGGGTGCCCAGGTAGGTTTTGTCGATGTCCCGCTTGAGGTTGGCGTAGGTCTTGAACCGGACGATGTGCCAATAGCGGGTGAGCTGGACGAGCGAGTCTTTCAAGCGCGGCGCGACTATACGGAAGCCCCCCCGGCTTCCACAATCCCTTACTCCCGGGGGAATTCCGGGTGCTGGAAGAGGCCGTCGCTCAGGTGGCCGCGGCTGAAGAGCTCCGCCAGCTCGCGCAGGCGCTTGTCCGGGATCATGGCCGCGTAGGGAAGGGTGGCTCCCTGGGAGCGGCGGCGCTTGAAGAGGGCGGCCTGGTAGGTCATGACCACGGAGGGCAGGAGAGCCTGGCCCGCGCCGCGGTCGCTGTTCGGGGAGTGGATGAGGAGGTTTTGGCAGAGGACCAGCTTTAGGCACCGCTTGAGGCTGTGGGCGGCCTCGACGCGGTCGGACTCCGGGAATTCCTCGATGACGCGGCCGATGGCGGAGGCGACGTCCGGCGCGTGGATCGTGCCGTAGACGAGCATGTTGAGGTTGGCCGCCTTGATCGCCGCGCGGAGGGTGGCCAGGTCCCGGATTTCCCCAAAGGAGATGACGTTGACGTCCTGGCCCAGGCTGCGCTCCACGGCGTCGGCGTAGTTGTCGATGTCGATGCCCAGCTCCTGCTGGGTGACCAGGGAGCGCTGGCTGCGGATCTTGTACTCGATCGGGTCCTCGAAGGTGCGGATGTGGAAGCTGCCGTGGGAGCTTTGATAGTTGAGGATGCTGGCCAGGGTCGTCGTCTTGCCCGCGCAGGGGCCGCCGGTGATGAGGACCAGGCCGGGGTTGGGGTCGACGAGGGCTTGGAGCAGGTCGTGGTCGAGGCCGAGGCGGTCGAGGCTGGGCACCTCCATCGGCTGGAAGCGAAAGGCCACCGCGCGGCGTCGGCGGGTGCCGTAGCGGGTGATGCGGATGGTGTGGGGCGGATTTTCCAGGGAGAAGGCGTGGCGCCCCTCCGAGCTGCGGACGACGTCTTCCCAGAGCATGTCGAAGTGTTCCAGGATCGGCAGGGCCTGTTTTTCCGGGATGCTCAGGCAGGAGCGGGCCAGGCGCAAAACGGGCAGCTCTCCCTCGATCAGGTGAAGGTCGGTCGCCTTCAATGACTGGACGATGGTGATGAGATTCCGGAAGAGCGGATTATTGTGGAGCCCGGCGGGCGCGGTGGCCGGCACTGGAGGGGGATTCATGCCGCCCGGGATTTAACATGAAAGCGCGTAAGAATGCAAACTCTTGCGTGTGGGAGGCGGCGATACATGATCGGGCATGACTGTCTTTGACCGGGCCGAGGCGCTGGAGCGTTGCCGCGGAAAGGAGGGCCTCTTGGCCAAATTGATCCGTATTTATCTGGAAGACGCTGCCCAGCAGGGAGCCGTCTTGGACGCGGCCTGCGCCGCCGGGGACGTGACGGCGCTGGAGCGGGCCGCCCACCGGCTGAAGGGCTCAGCCCTGAATCTGAGCCTCAAGCGCGTGGCGGAAGCCGCCGCCCGCCTGGAGGACGAGGCCCGGACGGAGCGGACTGCGGAGGCCGCCGCTCTCTGGCCCGCCCTGCGCGCCGCGTTGGAGGAGGCGGCTGCGGCGCTGCGGCCGTTCCTATCCCAGCCATGACCGCCGATCCCCTGGCGCCGGAAGGCGTCCTTCGTATCCTCCTGGTGGAGGATAACCCGGGAGACCTGCTCCTTCTCAAGGAAACGCTGGCCGAGACGCGGCTGCCCTTTGCCCTCACGCATTGCGCCGATTTGGAGAGCGCCCTGGCGCTTTCCCAGACCGACCTTTTCGAGCTGATGCTGCTCGACCTCTCTCTGCCGGACAGCACCGGCGTGGCCACGGTGGCGCGGGCCAGCCAGGCTTACCGCCGTATTCCCATCATCGTCATGACCTCCCTGGACGATGATGCGGTGGGCCTCAAGGCGATTCAGCTCGGCGCGCAGGACTATCTGGTGAAGCAGCACGTCACCGCCTATCTGCTGCGGCGGTCCGTGCGCTACGCGCGGGAGCGGCACCGGGAGCGGCAGGTGCTGTTGAAGGCCTCCCTCATCGACGACATGACGGGTCTATATAATCGCCGGGGCTTTCTCAGCGCGGCGCACGAGGAGTTGGAGCGCGGGGGAGGCCGTTTCCTGGCCCTGTTTGCCGACCTGGACGGGCTGAAGCAGATCAACGACCTGCACGGGCACGCCTGGGGGGACCGCGCCATCGTCAAGACGGCGGAGATCCTCAAGCTCTGTCTGGATAGCGAGGCGGTGGCCGCCCGCCTGGGCGGGGACGAGTTCGTCGCCCTTATTCCTTCCCCGCGGCCCGGCGCGGAGGAGGCTCTGCGCGCTTCCCTGCAAAAGGAGGTCGACGGCGTCAACCGCAAGGGGGAGAAGCCCTTCCCTCTTTCCGTCAGCATCGGCTTCCAGCGCGCCGATTTGGAGGAGGGCCCGATCGACCTGGAGACGCTCCTGGCCCGGGCGGATGGCGAGCTTTACAAGGCCAAGCGCGTCCGCAAGGGAGTCTAGCCCGGGATCGCGTTGAGCCAGTCCCGCACCGCGTGGAGGCGGCGGGATTGCGCGGCGTTGGCGCGCAATAAGGCGGAGATCCCGTCGCTGGCCGCGCCCAGGGCCCTGCGCCCTTCCCGGGTGATGGAGATCATCTTCCGCCGCAGGTTGCGGGGGTCCTCGGCGACGAAGACGAAGCCCTTCCCCTCCAGCCGGGCCAGCATGGGGGTGAGGGTGCTGGGGTGGATGTCGAGGGCGGCGGCCAGAACGAAGGGGGAGGCGGCGGGCCGGTCGACCAGGGCGCGCAGGACCAGCCACTGGGTGATGCTCAGGCCGTGGCGCTGGTCGCACGCCTTGTTGAGGCGCTGGATGGCCTGGGCGATTTCCGCCAGGGCGCGGGCCTGGCTATCGCCGGAGGGGTTCGCCGGTTGCATGGCCCACGATGAAGCCCAGGAGGGTCTTGAGCAAGCGCGCCATTTCGGCCTGGCTCTTGATGTAGAACTGGGCCTGGGACGATTCCCGGTAACCGATGCGGACGCCGATGATGCGCGGATCGCCCAGGGAGAAGGCGTCCTCGTCCGTGTCGTCGTCCCCGACGTAGAGGGCCGCCTTGGCCCCGCTGCGGGAAAGGAGTTCCTGAAGGGCGATTCCCTTGTGCGGACCTCCTTCGGCCACCAGGTTGACGACGCACTTTCCCAGGATGACGCGCGGCGGCGGGTCGAGTCGGGCGGATAGTTCCAGGATGCGCTGTTTGGCCTCTTTCTTCCGGCGGGAATGGCGGTAGTGGAGGGCCAGGGAGAGGGCCTTGTCTTCCAGGACCACGCCTTCCCGCTCCTCTTCCGGCGGCAGGGACGCCTCCATTTGCAGCCGCCAGGAGCGGCACAGCTCGGCGAAGTGGCGCAGGGGGGCGGGATTGGGCATCGCCCCCTCCAGGCCGTGGTTGCCCACCAGGTAGGCGGGCTCGAAGGGGAGGCGGCGGCGGAGGTCGACGACGCTGCGCCCGGAGACGACGGCCAGCGGCACGCGGCGGCCCAGCTCCTCCGTCAGCTCCGCGACGGCGGCGGTCATGGCGGCGTCCTCCGGGGCGTCGACGATGCGGGAGAGGGTCCCGTCGTAGTCGAAGGCGAAGAGGGTGCGGGTGAAGCTGAGCGACTCGAGGATGCGCAGTCCCGCTTCGGAAAAGACCGGGATCATGCCGCGGCCTCTCCTCCGGCGGTGCGGATCTTGCCGCGCTGGCGCATGCGGGCGGCGTCGATGAGCATCTTGCCGGCCCAGCGGTAGACGTTGAATTCCTTTACCAGCGCGGCCATGTTCTGCATGCGGTCCCGCTGCTCCAGCGGGGGCATGGTCAGGGCCAAGTGGAGCGCGGCGGCGCACTGGTCGATGTCGTAGGGGTTGACGATGAGCGCCTCGGAAAGCTCCCGCGCCGCGCCGGTGAACTGGCTGAGGATGAGGACGCCCTGCTCGTCGTCGTTCCGCGCGGCGACGAATTCCTTGGCCACCAGGTTCATGCCGTCGTGCAGGCTGCTGACGAAGCAGAGCTCCGCGGCCCGGAAGTGCTCGAAGACGGAGTGGGCGTCGTGGTGCTCCACTTTCAGGACGATGGGGTCGTAGCCGGGGCGGCCGAAGCGGGCGTTGATCCGCTCCGCCAGCTGGCGCACCTCCTGGTCGAGGGCCTGGTATTGGCCGATGGTGGTGCGGCTGGGCGCGGCGATCTGGATGAAGGAGAAGCGGCCGATCCATTCCGGCTGCAGCTCCAGCAGGCGTTCCACGGCCAGGAAGCGCTCCTGGATGCCCTTGGTGTAGTCGAGCCGCTCCACGCCGATCCCCAGGAGGCGTTCCTCCTCCATGCCGTTCATCTTGCGGATGTGGCGGCGGCACTCCCGCACGGAGCGCCCGGCGGTCTCCCAGCGGGGCGGCCACTCGATGGAGATGGGGTAGCGGTTCACCGCGCAGAGCTGGCCGCCCAGGGTGACGGTGGAGTGCTCCCGGTCGATGCGGGATTCCAGGAGCCGGTCGACGGAGTCCAGGAAGTTGTTGCAGTGGTAGCGGGTGTGGAAGCCCAGGATGCTGCTGCCCAGGAGGCCGCGGAGGATCTCCTCCCGCCACGGGCAGATGCCGAAGGACTCGGCGTTGGGCCACGGAATGTGCCAGAAGGTGATGATGGTGGCGCGGGGCAGGCGCCGGCGGACCATCTCCGGCAGGAGGGCGAAGTGGTAGTCCTGCACCAGGATGACGGGGTTTTCCGTGCGGGCTTCCTCCACCACCGCGTCGGCAAAGCGCTCGTTGACCCGCACGTATTGCTGCCAGTCGCTGCTGCGGAAGATGGGCCGCGTGTGGGCGATGTGGCAGAGCGGCCAGAGCCCCTCGTTGGCGAAGCCGTAGTAGTAGCCCTGCTCCTCCTCCTTGGAGAGCCAGATGCGGCGGATGGAGTAGAAGGGGTCTTCCGGGGGGACGCGCACGTGGTCGCGGGCGTCGACGGTCTCCCGGTCGGCGTCGCCGCTGCCGTGGGCGATCCAGGTGCCGGAGCAGGCGCGCATGACCGGTTCCAGCGCGGTGACCAGGCCGCTGGCCGGGACCTGGACGATGATCTGCCCGTCCTTCCCGTGCCGGTGGATGTAGGGCTCCCGGTTGGAGACGGTGAGGATCTCCTCCCCGGCCAATTCCTTGTGGAGGATTTCCTTGAGGGCCAGCGGGCTCCAGTTGATCTGGTTCTCGTCCCGCACGTGGCGGCTCACCTCCAGCTCCTTCACCAGGGCGCGCAGCTCCTTGGCGATCGGCTGCAGCTCGGGGGAGCGGATCTGGCTCACCGGCCGCAGGAGGCCCTCCCCGCGCATGAGCGCCTGCATGCCGGAGATCCACCCCTTCCAGCTCAGCTGGGCCACCAGCACGGTGGTGAGGGAGACGATCAGGCCGATGCCGACGAAGAGGTAGAAGATGCCCTTCTTGGTGTCGTCGCTCCGGTGCTGGATGAAGCTCATGTCGTGGACCAGGAGGAGGCGGCCCAGGGCCTGCCCTTCGTTGCCTTGCAGGGCGCGGGAGGAGACGTAGAGGGGGCCGCTGGTCAGGACGACGCGGTGCGGGACGGGGGAAAGCAGGTCGGCGGGCGGGAGGTCCCGGGGGAAGCTTTCCGTTTTGTACAGCAGGCGGCCCGCCGGATCGCAGACGCCCGCCGCGTAGAGGCGCTCGTCCCGCACCATGCGGCTGAAGAGCATTTGGATGCGGGCGGCGTCCTTGGTCTCCACGAGGGAGGAGATCGTGTCCTCCAGGGAATTGAAGATCAGCTCGGAGCGGGCGTTCAGGTCGCGTCCGAACCACTTGGCGCTGAAATGGTCGACGACGGGAATGAGCGCGTAGGCGATGGCCGCCAAAACGAGGATCAGTGGCAGGATGAAGCGGAGGGAAAGGCGCATGAGGGGGGAAACCTAATTTCATTTTATATAAAAGTAAATAATGCATAAAGCGCGTTTGCCTCCTTTGCCCGGAGGGCGCACGCTGGATGCCTTGATGAACAAGGCCGTCGAATCGCTGCTGGCGCGGGCCGTCCAGGCGCATCAGGCGGGGAAGATTTCCGCCGCGCGGGTGCAATACCAGCAGGTGCTCCGGCAGGCCCCGCAGCATCCGGTGGCGCTCAATCTGCTGGGCGTCACCCATCTTCAGGAAGGGGAGACGGAAAAGGGCCTGGGCTTCATCGACCGGGCCCTCTCCTTTACGCCCCGCTACGCGGAGGCGTGGTGCAACCGCTCCGCCGCGCTCAAGGCGCTGGGCCGCCATCTGGACGCGGCGGAGGCGGCGCAAAAGGCGCTGGCCCTCAATCCCGAATATCCCGAGGCGCTCAACAATCTGGGCGCCGCCCTCCACGAGCTGCGCCGCTACGGGGAGGCGGCGGAGGCCTGCCGGCGCGCCGTGGCGCTGCGGCCGGGCTATGTCGACGCGTGGAGCAACCTGGGCTCCGCCTGCAAAGCCCTGCGCCGCTACCCGGAAGCGGAGGCGGCCTACGCCCGCGCCATCGCGCTCCAGCCTTCCTTTGCCGACGCCCATCACAATCTGGGCGCCGTGCTGGAGGAAACCAACCGGCACGACGCGGCGCTGGCCTCCTACGAGCGGGCGCTGGCCGCGCAGCCCGGCCACGTCGAGGCGGCGTGGAGCCGCGGCCTCCTTTTTTTAAGCCAGGGCCGCCTGGAGGAGGGGTGGCGGATTTACGAGCGCCGCTGGGAGCGGAAAAAGATCCGCCCCCTTCATCCCTCTCCCTGGCCGCTCTGGCTGGGGGAAACGCCGCTGGAGGGGAAGCGCCTCCTTATCCAATACGAGCAGGGTTTCGGCGATTTCTTCCAGATGGCCCGCTATTTCCCGCAGCTCCAGGCGCGCGGCGCGCGGTGCTTTCTCCAGGTGCCGGAGCCGCTCCGGGCGCTGGCGGCGCGCAATTTCCCGGAGATGGAGCTCCTGGGCCCGCGGGAAAACCCGCCGGAGGCCGACTGCCGCATCCCGTTCATGAGCCTGCCCCGCGCCTTTGGCGGCATTCCCGCCGCCACGCCTTACCTGGCCGCCGATCCGGCGAAGGCGGCGGCCTGGCGCGCGCGGCTGGGGGAAGGGGACTTCCCGCGCGTCGGGCTGGTCTGGCGGGGAAACCCGGAACACGCCAACGATCACAACCGCTCAGCCCGGCTGGCCGATTTCCTGCCGCTTTTGGCCCGGCCCGACGTCCAGTGCGTCGTGCTGCAAAAGGACCTCGCGCCGGAGGAGGCCGCCCTCCTGGCCCGCTATGGGAATGTGGCGGCGGCCGGCCCGCATTTGGCCGATTTTGACGACACGGCGGCCGTGATCTCCCTCCTGGACCGCGTTATCTCGATCGACTCGGCCGTGGCCCACCTGGCGGGGGCGCTGGGCCGGCCGCTTTCCCTCCTGCTGCCGTTCAGCGCCGATTGGCGCTGGGGAATCGGCCGCGCCGAGACGCCGTGGTACCCCGCGGCGCGGCTCTTCCGGCAGGGTGCGCCGGGCCAGTGGAACGGCCCGGTGGCCGCCGCCGCGGCGGGTTCGTAAAAAGTTTTTACGCTTGGCGCGGTAATTGCTTCCCACCGCGTCCATGACGCCGGAACAGGCTGCCCGTTACCGTGCGCGCGTCGTCCTGGAGGACGGAACCGTCCTGTTAAAGGACCTCTACGCGCGCTCGCCGCTGGCTTGTCTCCGCGATTTCTACCACCTGCTCCTGGACGAGATGGGGGAGGCCTTCGCCCTCTTCCCCGACTTCGACGACTGGCTTGGCCAGACCGCCGCGGAGCACGGCTTGGAAGGCGGCGCCCCGCCGGAGCGGGTCCTCCGCGCGCTCCTGGACGCCGGCACGCTGCGGCGCGACTAAGGCCCAGGCCCAGATTTCATGCAGAACCTCGAGCACCTCTCCCGTCCCATGATCGACCGTTTCCGCTTCGCCGGGGACGCTGAAACCTGGCCCTCCTTCCAGGAGGACATGACGCGGATCCTTCTGCGCCTCGACCCGGAGACCTCCTTCCGGCCCATTTTCCACATCACCGACGAGCCGGTGCTCAACGCCTTCACCTTTGCCGACGAAAACGGGCAGCAGCACATCGCCTTTACGAAGAAGATGATTGAGTTCTTCGAGAACGAGGACCAGCTGGCCTTCGTCCTGGGGCACGAGCTGGGCCACCCCACTTTCCAAAAGAAATACCGCCCCAAGTTCAACGAGCGGACGCAGGAGAACTACGCCGACCTCCACTCGATCGACATGATGATCGCCTCCGGTTACCAGGGGGAGCAGGGCGCCGTCTTCTTTGAGCGGCTCCACGCCGCCGTGGTCCAAAAATACCGGGAGAAGCACAAGGACGCCGACAGCAACGAGGTGGACCGCAATTCCTTCCTGGACCCGCACAGCCCCTTGTCCAGCCGGGTGGAGGCGATCCGCGCCCACATCCACGGCAACTGGGAGCAGGCCGGGCGCTATCCGGAGCCGCATCCCCTCCACCCCGTTTCGGAAGCCACGCTCCGCCACCACGCCGTCGCCGTCCACCGCAGCACCTGGGATTTGACGAAGAAGGAACAGGGCTTCGACGCCCTTGCGCCGGAGGCCAAGCTGGCCCTGATCCGCGCCCACATCGAGCAGCCGAACGCCCATCTGCGCCACGCCGCGCTCAAGGAGCTGCCGAAGATCGGCCTCGATCCGCAGAATGCCGCCCACGTCGCCTCCATTGACAGCCTGGCCGATTATTACCTGAACATCCGCTCGACCAATCCCCAAGAGGCGGGCCAGACCGCCCCGGACCAGGACCTCTTTTACAAGCAGGCCCTCGGGGCCCTCGGCTTGCAGTCGGGGCCGCTCGGCGGGCTCAAGGACCTGCAGGCGGGCTTCGCCGCGCTGGGGGCGGCCCGCGACCCGGAGGCGGTGAAGGCCGCCGCCGCGCAGGTCGGCGCCGCGTGGAAGGAAGTCGAGCAATGCTTCAAGGCGGAGGAGAAGGACGAGCGCCTTTCCCTGGAGCTGGCGGGATTCCAGGCGTTTCCCAAGCCGGAATTGGTCGACGGGGCCATCCCCCTGCCCGCTCCGTGGGAGCCGGTGCTGGAAGTCCTCCGCGCCACGCGGGGCGAGCCGGAGGCCCACGCCGCCGTCTTCCAGGCCGCGCTGCTGACCGGCCTCCTGTGCGACCGCCGCTTCCAGGAATACGGGGAAGGGGAGATGAAGCAGGGCGCCGTCATCCGCCACAGCTCGGAAGTCTTTCAGGCCATGCAGCGCATCCAGCCGGAGAAGCCGGAATTTCCCGAACTCTACGCCGGGGAAAAGCCGCTGCGCGCCGGGACGTTCTTCAAGCGCCGGGAGGCGCTCCGCCGCCTGGTCCCGCTGGAGGAGGTCGCCTCCTTCCGCGACCTGGAGAATTATCTTAACGCCCGCCCCTCCCTCTTCAGCGTCCCCGTGGCGAAGGGGAAGGCGGAAGCCACTCCGGAACGGGTGGCCGCGCACCAGCAGGTCGTCGCCGCGCTGGGACGGATTTCCGCCGCCCTGCCCGCCGACGCTCCGGAGGAGGCGCGGGAGGAATTTCAGGACCAGGCGCTGGCCTTTTTCTCCGAAAACCTGCGCGGGCAGGGGCGCACCGCCTTTGACCTGCGCGGCGATCACGGCCCGGAATACCGGGCCGCCCAGCAGCCGTACATCGACTTCGTCATGTCGCCGGAGAGCCCCTTCGACACGGAGCACCGCCTCCAGTTCCTCCGCTTCCTGCGTTACAACGCCGCCCGCCCGGGGGAGGGGGCCAAGTTCCTTTCCCTCCTGGGGAGGGAGCTGCCCCCGCGCTTCGCGGAGGCCCTGGCGGAAGGGCTGCCGGACGCGGCCCGTCCCCTGCTGCCCGGCAAGGGTCCCGCCGCGCCGGAAAGCCCGGTGGAAGACCTCCTGGCCGTGCTGGAATCGACCGCGACCACGGCGGCCATCGCGGAGGAAGCCCTGCACGCCGAGCTGACCGATCCGGCCACCGCGCCCGCCTCCCCCTACGCGCCGCAGGTGGACGGCGTCCTTAAAGCCTTCGGCCGCCTTTCCATGCAGAACCCGACGGGCCGCTCCGTGGCCAGCCCGCGCCTGCTCCAGGACCTGGACCAGCGTTTCCGCGCGTTCGAGGCGCGCCGCCAGGGATCGCCGGAAGGGCGGCTCGCGGAGGTCGGCCCGGAGCGTTTCCTGGCCCAGGTGCGGCGGCTGGACGGCGTGGGCCTATTGGCCGACAAGCCCCACCTCCAGGAAAAGATGGGGACGGCGGCGCTGGAGACGATCGCGGCGCAGCCGAGCTTCGCCGCGCGGCACGGGCTCTACCTTTCCATGCTGCAGGGCAACTCCGTGGCCGATCCCCGCCTGTCCGGGGGGCTCATCAAGGGCTGGGCGGAAAACCTGCGCGGCCACCTGGGCCTGGACACTCATCCCCGTTTCGTCGACCGCATCCGCCCCTTCCTATTCCAGGTGCG
Organism: Verrucomicrobium sp.; assembly: GCA_028283855.1. Taxonomy (NCBI): domain Bacteria; kingdom Pseudomonadati; phylum Verrucomicrobiota; class Verrucomicrobiia; order Verrucomicrobiales; family Verrucomicrobiaceae; genus Verrucomicrobium; species Verrucomicrobium sp. The sequence continues at coordinate 993,090 of JAPWJX010000003.1, forward strand.
GCATGAGGGGAACCGGAAGGAGCTTTTCGAGGAGCTGGCCGTCGCCGTCGAGGCGCAGGAGGCCACCTGCAAGATCATCCGCGACCACCTGGAATTCAGCCGCGGGGAAGTCTACCCGCTGGGGCTGGCCATCAACGGCGTCGACGAGCTCGTCGGCCTGTGCGACCGCAACCCGCGTGTCCGCTCCGCCACGCTCGACTTCTTCACCAACCGCTACAGCGGCGCGGCCACCCACCGTTACGCGGGCGTCCTCCTGCAGGAAGGGGGCCTCGATCCGCTGGCGAAGATGGCGGGGCACGTGGGCCTGGGCGGCGGAAAATTGACGGCCAAGGACGTCATGGGCGTCGCCCACCTGCCCCTGGCCTCCCTGCACAAGCGCTTCTGGGCCCTGCCCATCAGCGCGCGGGCGGTGCTTCTGAGCAATATCATCGTCGGCCCGCCGACGAAGGTCGACCACGCCAAGAGCGAGGCCGCCTTCAACCGGGCGACGGAGCAGATCCTTTCCCAGGTCTTCCCCGGCGGGAGCCCGGAGGCGCTGGCCTCCCGGGACCTCCTGCGGGCCTTCCACAGGGCCTGCCGCTCCGACACGGAGCGCGGCGTGGTCCTGGGCGCGCTCATGGCGGGCGAGCAGCGTAGCCACGGCGTCTCCCGCCGCAGCGCGGGCGAGGTGCTGGCCGGCGTCCTGCAGGACATGGGCCCCGCCTATGTGAAGCTGGGCCAGGCCATCGAGAGCCACCCGCTCACCCCCGCGTCCATCAAGGGCGCCCTCGTCGGCCTGAAGGCCAATGTCGACCGCCCGCCCCGCTGGGAGATCTGGGAGCAGATCAACCGGGCGGCGGGGGGCCTCAAGGGGCGGATCGTCCACCTGGGGAAGGCCCTGGGCGCGGCCTCCGTCAACGTGGCCATGGAGGCGACTTTCGACAACCAGGGCGGCGCCGTAGATCCCCAGGCCGGGGATTCCTTCTCCGGCGTGCTGCTCCTGCAACGGCCCCGGGCGCTGGCCCGGGCGGCCGTCGGCTTCGTCCAGATGGGCCGCACGGTGGAGAAGGTGGAGCACCCCATCCTCCGCGCCCACCAGGGGGAGCTGCGGGAGATGGTCGGCGAGGCGCAGGGCCTCATCCGCGAGGAGCTGGGCAACGCGGCGGAGAAGAAGGAGCAGGCGGCCAACTTCCGCTCCCTCTACGCCGCGCGGCAGGTCGCCGCGCAGGGCGTCACCTTCACCTTCGACGCGGTGCGCATCCCCGCCGTGGGGGACGAGTTCATGGTCCAGGAGAAGGCGGAAGGGATCCACTTCAAGGACCTCCCCTCCGGCCCCTACAAGGAGGCGCTGGCCGAGGCCTATTACAAGTTCGAGATGGAGAATATCCTGGCCGGAAAGGCCTTTGACTACGACCGCCACGGCAAGCAGTGCAAGGTCGACGTGGCGACGGACCGGGTGAAGCTCTTCGACATCGGCGGCATGGCGCGGAAGGATCCCGCGCCGGAGCAGCTGGAGCAGCTGGGCCGGTTCTTCGGCCGCCTGGCGCGCGCCAACGTGAAGGCCGTCTTCACCGGCCAGGCGGAGGATCTCTCCCTTCAGATCCTCAACGAGAGCATCGCCAAGGAAAAGAAGGCGGGGAACTCCCCCGACCTTCTCACCCGCCTGCGGAAGGCGTCCCTGAACATCGGCGACTTTTACAACGAGATCCCGGAGGCGCGGCGCAACGCGATCGGCCTGGAGCTGCTGGCGGGGAAAACCGTCCACCCCGTCGTGGCGGAAAAGATCGACCAGGGGTTTTTCCATGGCCGCCTGGTGCTGCAAAAGCTCGCCGCCCTGCGGGGTTGGTGGGAGCGTTCGGTGGAAAATCCGGCCGACCGCGCCCCCATTCCCCGCCCCGTCCTGCCGGGAGCCAAGGCGGAACTGCGGCGCGCCCCCTTCCTGCGTTCCGCGACGCCGGAGGCCGCGCCGGAGCAGCCCCCCGTCCGCCAGCGGCCCAAGCCGCCCGGAGAGGCCGGTCCCGCCGGGCTTTTTCAGCTTTCCTTGTCCTAGCCGTGCGGGAAGAATCGGCGGCTTCCCCTCATGGACTTGGCTGAAAAGGCATCCCAGGCTTGGCTCAAGCTGCGCTCGCTCCGATCGGAGCAGGCGGGGGCGCTCTTTAGCTATGCGGGAACGCTGGGCGTCTCCCTTACCCGGGACGCCGATTCCGTTGCCGCCACGGGCATCTGCCTGGTGGGGGAAACGATGTATCTGGTCCCGCGCGGAGCCGCCCGCGCGGCCTGGCAGAATTTGAAGGAAGGGAATGTGAAGGCCCTCCTGCACGGCCAAAAGCCGGAAGGTTTCCGGCCAAAGGAGGGCGATGAGAAGACCCTGGCGGAGAGCGCCCTGGGCTACTCCGTCTCCTATCTCTTCTTCATGGCCAGCAATTACGAGATCTTCCGCTCCCAGGCCACGGCGGGGAGCAACCCCCTGCGCGCCACCGTCATGGCCACCACGGCGATGTGGACCCTGGCCCTCCTGCGCTATCCGGCGGAGAAGTTGGCGGAGAAACTCCAGGAGAGCCGCCCGAAGGCCGCCGAGCGCCTCCAGAACTACGCCGACAACGTGAAGTACTTCGTCAGCGGCGCCTCCTCCCTTTCCCGCCTGCCCGCCCTCTTCTTCTCCGTCCGGGATGGGAAGGAGATCATGGCAGCCTGCACCGCCCTGTGGGGCACCTCGGAGCTGCTCATCGGCCGGGTGCAGGACAAGGTGAAGGAAGGCGCCGTCGCCGTCCGGCAAAAGGTGGAGGGCTTCGCCCAAAACCCGCGGGAGACCGACGGCCTGCGGACCCTGATCGTGAAGGAAGCCCTGCGCGACGTGCTCCATCTGCCCGCCCCCGCCGTGCCGGAAGGGGCCTCCTGCGCGCTGCGCCGGTAGGGAGAATGCCCACGGCCGGACTCGAACCGGCACGGAGTTTGAGCTCCTCGGGATTTTAAGTCCCGTGTGTCTGCCATTTCACCACGTGGGCGGGAAACGCCGCCATATTACAGGAACTCCTTGAGGGACAAGGCTTTTTCTCTTGTCCGGCATATTTTTGGAGTGCGGTTTTTCCGATTCGGGCCTACCTTCGATTGTCCGTGAAAGCTGAACCAACACCGCCGCCGCCCGCCGAGCATGAGGAGGGCTGGGAAGCCATCGACGGCGTGTGGAAGCCGGTCTACGGCAGCTTCCCCGGAAAGGGCTTCGGCATCGAGTGGCACGAGTTTTCCACCGCCAAGGAATTTGACTGGGACGCCACTTTTCACGAGGAGAGCCTGGAGGTGTGCCTTAACTTCTCCGGCGCGGCGACCTTCCGCAACGGCAAGGCCAAGGCCGACCTGGGGGCGGAGCAGATCGCCTTCTACACGACGACCCGCCGCCGCGTGGAGGCACGCCGGAAGGCGGACACCATGCACCGTTTCTTCACCTTCGAGTTCTCCGCCCCGTTCCTGCGCGGGCAGCTGGGCGAGGCGCTGGAAGATGTCCGCCCGGCGCTGCGCCGTTTCCTGGAAAATCCCGCCCGTTCCCAGCCGTTCGTGGAGGTGATGCCGATGCCGCCGACCCTTCTGGCCGGGCGGATGCACCTTTTGGAGCCGCCGGTCTTTCCCGGCGCGCAGCCGGTCTGGTACCAGGGGAAGGCGGCGGAGCTGATCTCCCACCTGTTCTTCGAGCCGGCGGCGCAGGAGGAGCTGTTCTGCCACCGGCACGAGCGGGTCAACCGCGAGCGGTGCGACCGCGTCCTCTTCCTTTTGGAGCGGGACCTGGAGAATCCTCCCTCCCTCAAGATGCTGGCGGACGAGGTGGGGTGCAGCCCGTTTTACCTGAGCCGCATCTTTTCCCAGCACACCGGCAGCAGCATCCCGAAATACCTGCGCCTGAAGCGGGTGGAGAAGGCGGGGGAGCTGCTCCGCTCCGGGGAAATGAACGTGACGGAGGCGGCGATGGCCGTCGGCTATTCCAGCCTCAGCTCCTTTACCAAGGCCTTCCTGGAACACTTCGGCTGCTGCCCGGGGCTCTACCCGCAGGGGCAGAAGCTCTTCACGCGATACCGGCCGGGCTCCTGACGGGCGTCGGGCCCGGAAGGGGCCGGGGCGCCTCTCTTTCTTTCCCGTCCGCTCGGATTGTTGTTTCCAAACCGGGCAGGCTTGATAAGGAAGCGGCATGAAGTGGCGCACCGGCTTCATCAGCGACCTTCACCTGGGGACTCCCGGGTGTCAGGCGGGGGCCATCCTCGAATTCCTGCGCGACCACGACTTCGACACCCTCTTCCTGGTCGGCGACATCGTCGACATCTGGGCGCTCCGCCGCCGCCGCTTCTGGCCCCAGGAGCACAACGACGTCATCCAGAAACTCCTGCGCAAGGCGCGCAAAGGGACGCGCGTCGTCTATATCCCGGGAAACCACGACGAGTTCGTCGGCACGCTCATCGAGCGGGAGGAGTTCCACTTCGGCAACGTCGAATTCGCCGCGCAGGCCGTCCACGTCCTGGCGGACGGGCGGCGGCTCTTCGTCATGCACGGGCACGAGCTGGACGGCGTGGTGCAGAACCTGGGCTGGCTGGCCCACGTGGGAGACTTCCTCTACGGCGTCCTCCTGCGGCTCAACGGGCCGCTCAACTTCTTCCGCCGCCTCTTCGGGCGTCCTTATTGGTCCCTCTCCGCCTACATCAAGAATCAGGTGAAGGATGTGGTGAAGTTCCTGGGCGATTACGAGGCGGCCATCGCCAAATACGCCGCGCAACAGAAGGCCGACGCCGTCCTCTGCGGCCACATTCACCACGCGGGCATCCGCCAGATCGGCGCCGTCACCTACTGCAATGACGGGGACTGGGTCGAGTCGTGCACGGCGATCCTGGAGGACCAGGAGGGGAGGCTGACCCTCTACCGGCATCCGCGCCCCGGCTCCTGAACGCACCGGAATAAAGAAATAGCTTTTAATCCAAAATGTAGCCGATAGTACAAATCGGCATGAACGGCGGGAATGGAGGCGAAGCGGGGCGGCTAGGCCCCTTTGCGTTTTTTGAGGAAGGCGCGGAAGGCGGCCAGCGTCTCCGCGCTCACGTGGTGCTCCAGCCCCTCCGCGTCGGCCTGTGCGGCTGCGGCGGGGACGCCCAGGGCCAGGAGGAAGCGGATGACGGTCTGGTGCCGCTCCCGGGACTCGGCGGCCATGGTCTGGCCCGCCTCCGTCAGGAAAATGGAGCGGTAGGGGCGGGTGGTGACCAGGCCCCGGCGCTGGAGGCGGGCCACCGTGCGGATCACGGTGACGTGGGAGACGCCCAAATGGCGGGCAATGTCGGTGGCGCGGGCTTCCCCCGTGCGCTCGATCAAGTCGGCGATCACCTCCACGTAATCCTGGGCCCGCTCCTGGGCGTGCTGATGGCGGGTCAGGCGCTGGTGCCGGGCCGCTTCCGGGGCGGGCGCGCCGGGCTTCTGGGCCTTCTTCGTCATCGCGCCAGCTAAAGGGAAAATAAGGAATCTGACAATGTCTGGTTCAGAATGTAGCTTTGGGTACAACCCGGTTCCGTTTCCGCCCCGCCTCCGCGGCGGCAGGCGGGAGGCCGTCCCGGCGGGATTGCGCTATGCCCGCGCCGCCGCGCGGCCCCTGCGCCCGGAGGTCCGGCGGGAGGAAGACCAGGAGGGAAAGGACGACGAGACGATCAACAAGTACGAGCTCGATTTCGACGGGCCGGCGATCTGAGCGGAAGGTTTTTCAAAGTTTTCCCTTGTTCTGTGGAAAAATCCGGATAAGTTGACCCTGGTTCGCGGGCAGATGCCCGCCGGTTTCCTCCTGGTTCCCAGCAGTTGCCGCCCCCTTGGTTGTCTTCACCAGTGAGAGATTCTTCAGGGCTTTTTAAGATCATTGGATTCCCCGAATAGCGGGAATTACCGGCGCGGCTCCGCCGCGCCCCCAGCCTGTCCGTGCCCGCATGCAGGGGCTGGAAAACAGAAAGTAACGCATATGACGACCGAAACTCCCGCGGCTCCCGCCGCGTCCCAGATCCAGACCAGCTTTGCCGACCTCGCCTTGTGCGAGCCGATCCAGCGCGCCCTCCGGGAAAAAAACTACACCCATCCCTCGCCCATCCAGGCGCAGGCCATCCCCATCCTGCTGGAAGGGCATGACCTGGTCGGCTGCGCGCAGACCGGCACGGGGAAGACGGCGGCCTTCGCGCTGCCGATCCTTCACCGCCTGGCGGCCAGCCCGAAGCCCGCGGGCCGCAACCGGATGCGGGTTCTCATCCTGACCCCCACGCGCGAGCTGGCGGGCCAGATCGGCCAGAGCTTTGCCGCCTACGGCAAGCACCTGAACCTGACCCACACCGTCCTCTTCGGCGGCGTCGGCTTCGGCAACCAGATCCGTGCCATGCAGCGCGGCGTCGACGTGGTCATCGCCACGCCGGGCCGCCTCCTGGACCTGGCGCAGCAGGGGCACGTCCGCTTCGACGGGATCGAGATCTTCGTCCTGGACGAGGCCGACCGCATGCTCGACATGGGCTTTGTCCATGACGTGAAGCGCATCCAGGCCCAGATCCCGGCCAAGCGGCAGTCCCTCCTCTTCTCCGCCACCATGCCCCCGGCCATCCAGGAAATGGTGAACAAGATGCTCAACCACCCGCGCAAGGTGGAAGTGGCGCCCGTTTCCTCCACCGCGGAGCGCGTGGAGCAGCGGCTCTGCTTCGTCGACCGCGGGGACAAGCTCCCCCTTCTCCAGCACGTGCTGAAGGAGAACGCGGAGGGCCTGGTCCTGGTCTTCGTGCGGATGAAGCACGCGGCCAACCGCCTCGTCGAGCAGCTCGGCCATGGCGGCGTGATGGCGGAAGCCATCCACGGCAACAAGTCCCAGGGCGCCCGCGAGCGCGCGCTGGCCAACTTCCGCTCCGGCAAGACCCGCGTCCTGGTGGCGACGGACATCGCCGCCCGCGGCATCGACGTGAAGGGCGTGGCCCTCGTCGTCAACTTTGACCTGCCGGAGGAGCCGGAATCCTACGTCCACCGCATTGGCCGCACGGCGCGCGCCGGGGCGGAGGGCCTGGCCATCTCCTTCTGCGACCGCGCCGAGCGCGGCCTGCTGCGCGACATCGAGCGGGTCATCCGCCGCACCGTCCGCGTGGTGAAGGACCACCCCTACGCCAAGGAGGAGCGCGATCTGGCCCCGGCCGAGCCGATCCAGCGCGGCGGCGGCGGGCGCGGCATGCGCCCCCGCGGCTTCGGCGGCGGGCGTCCCGGCGGCCAAGGCCGCTCCCGCTTCGGCGGCGGGCGTTCCGGACGCAACTAAACGCCAGCGCGACTCTTCCGGCCATGCCCCTCCTCCAACTCCGCCAAATCGTCCTCCGTTACGCGGCCCATCCGCTGCTCGACGGGGCCGACTTCCAGGTGGAGGAGGGGGAGCGGGTCTGCCTCGTCGGCCGCAACGGCGCGGGCAAGACCAGCCTCATGCGCCTTTTGGCCGGGGAGGAGACGCCCAACTCGGGCGAGGTGATCCGCCCTCCCGGCACCGTCGTGGCGCGGCTCGACCAGGAGGTCCCGCAGGGGATCCCCGGCACCGTCTTCGACGTCATCCACTCCGGCCTCCGCCTCGACCGGCACGAGGAGGAGTGGGAGAGCGACGTGCGGATCGAGGAGCTGGCCGAGGCGATGGGGCTGCCCCTCACGGTCCCCTTCTCCTCCCTCTCCGGCGGGCTCAAGCGCCGCGTCCTTTTGGCCAAGGCCCTGGCGGGCAAGCCCGACGTCCTCCTCTTGGACGAGCCGACCAACCACCTCGACCTCGACTCGATCCTTTGGCTGGAGAAGGCGCTCCTTTCCCTCAAGCCGACCCTTTTCTTCGTCACCCACGACCGCGCCTTCCTGCGGAAGCTGGCCACCCGCATCGTCGAGCTCGACCGGGGCAAGCTGACCAGCTGGTCCTGCGGGTATGACGAGTTTTTAGTCCGCAAGGCCGCCGCCCTTGAGGCGGAGGAAAAGCAGCGGGCCGCCTTCGACAAGAAGTTGGCCCAGGAAGAGGCCTGGCTCCGCCAGGGGGTCAAGGCCCGCCGCACCCGCAACGAGGGCCGCGTCCGCGCGCTGGAAAAGATGCGCGTGGAGCGGGGCCAGCGCCGGGAGCGGGAGGGCACCGCCCGCCTGGGCATCTCCGGCGGCACCCCTTCCGGCTACAAGGTCATCGAGGCGCAGGACGTCTCCTTTTCCTACGGCGGCAGCCCGGTCGTCCAGAGCTTCACCTCCACCCTTTGCCGGGGGGACAAGATCGGCATCGTCGGGCCGAACGGCGCGGGGAAGACCACGCTGCTCAAGCTCCTCCTGGGGCCAATTGGAGCCCCAGGACGGGACGGTGAAGCACGGCACCAACCTCCAGGTCGTCTACCTGGACCAGCTCCGCGCGCAGATCGACGGGGAGAAGACCGTGGCCCAGAACGTCGCGGGCGACGCGGAAAACGTCACCTTCCAGGGCCGCTCTCGCCACATCCACAGCTACCTGCAGGACTTCCTTTTCCCCGCCGACCGCATCCGCATGCAGGCGAAGGTCCTTTCCGGCGGCGAACGCAACCGGCTCCTGTTGGCCCGCCTCTTCCTCCAGCCCGCCAACGTCCTGGTCCTCGACGAGCCGACGAACGACCTCGACGCGGAGACGCTGGAACTGCTGGAAGAGCTCCTGGTCGAGTACGACGGGACGCTCCTCCTGGTTTCCCACGACCGCGCCTTTCTCAATAACGTCGTCACCAGCACCCTGATCTTTGAAGGGGAGGGGAGGGTGACCGAATACGTCGGCGGCTACGACGACTGGCTGCGCCAGCGGGCGATCGCCGCCGCGGCTCCGGCAAAGAAGGCCGATCCCGCGCCCGCGCCGGCGTCCGCGAAGCAGCCCGCGCGCAAATTCCTCAACCGGGAAAAGCGGGAGCTGGAGGAAATGCCCCAGGCCATCGCCACGCTGGAGGCCGAACAGGCCGCGCTGACCGAAAAGCTGGCCGATCCCGTTTTGTACCAGAAAGACCCCGCCGCCCTGCCCCGACTCCAGGCCGATTTGGAGGCGCTGGAGGCCAAAACCCTTCAGGCCTACGCCCGTTGGGAAGAGCTGGAAGCCCTCCGCGCCGAGGCGGAAAGCGCGTAGAGCGGGTCCGTCCCAGCGCCGCCGCAGGCGGACGTGGGCTCGGGGGGACTTGAACCCCCACTCCTTGCGGAACCAGATCCTAAGTCTGGCGCGTCTGCCAATTTCGCCACGAGCCCGGGATTGAAACACCCGCCGCGCCTGCCACGATGGGCGGGTGTCCGCTCCCATGCAATCCCAAGGTGATTCCTCGCCCTCCCCGGGCCGCCTCCACGTCGTCGCCACGCCCATCGGCAACCTGGAGGACATGACGCTGCGCGCCCTGCGGATCCTGAAGGAGGCCGACGTGATCGCGGCGGAGGACACCCGCCACACCGTCCACCTCCTCCGCCATTTCGAGATCCAGAAGCCGCTGGTCAGCTACCACCAGTTTAACGAGGCGAAACGGACGGCCGAGTTCCGCGAGCGTTTCCGCGCCGGGCAGAAGGTGGCCCTGGTGAGCGACGCGGGCATGCCCGGCGTCTCCGATCCGGGCGAGCGGCTCATCCGCGCCTGCATCGAGGACGGCGTGCCGGTGGAGGTCGTCCCCGGCCCCTCGGCGGTGTTGCACGCCTTGGTCGGCGCGGGGTTTCCGATGGTGCCCTTCCACTTCGGCGGCTTTTTGCCGGTCAAGTCGGGCGGTCGGCAGAAGGAATTGGCCGCGGCGGCGGCGCGGGAGTGCACCTCGGTCTACTTCGAGTCGCCCCACCGGCTCGTCCGCACCCTGGAAGAGGCGGCCCGCACCCTGCCGGACCGGGAGGTCTGCGTCGCCCGGGAGTTGACCAAGAAATTCGAGGAAATCCGCCGGGGCCTGCCCGCGGCGCTCCACGCCCATTACACGGCCCATCCCCCCAAGGGGGAAATTTGCCTGGTCATTCGGGGCCAGGACTAAAAAAGGCTGGAAAGAAGGGCCGTAAACCGTTTCCCTAGTGGCCTTTCCGATGTCCTGGCGCGCCCTTTCTCTTAGTCTTGCCGTGGGGATCCTCTTCCTGGGCGCCGCTCGTGCGGCGGAGGATGACGGCTCGCCGACGCCCCGCGTCATCGCCCCGCCCCTCATGCCGCCGCTGCCGGGCAGCGACGACAGCAGCACGACCCCGCCTCTCCCCCCGCCGGCGGAGCCGGTGCCGGCCTCGGCCGCGCCGGTTGTCCAGAAACCCTCGTCCGCTTCCGCTCCCGCCCGCCATTCGACCCTCGACCCCCACGTGACGGTGACGAAGATCCACGAGGTGCGGAACGACTCCACCCGCATCCACCGGAATGAGGACGACTTCCATCCGATGCGCAACGACGCGCTCGAGTTTGAGAAGGAATACTGGAACTACGGCGCGGTGACGAAAGAGCAGCGCAACGCCAAGCGCGGCCAGATCTACGTGATCAGCTGGCGCAACGGCGCCCCGGCCTCCGACTTCGTCGTCCGTTTCGAGTACCGCCAGCAGAATTCCCACGACCTGGTGAAGGTGAAGACCCTTTCCTACCGCGGCGCCAAGGGGAACGTCCGCTCCATCTTCCAGGTCATCGGCGACGAATACCACAAGGACGGCCCGGTCGAGGGCTGGTGCCTAAGCATCCTGCGGAACGGCCTGGTCGTCGGGCAGGAAAAGTCCTTCGTCTGGTGACCGGCGCCATGGCATCCCTTCCTTTCCTGGCCGAGGCTGTCCCCGCCACCCTGGGCTCCCTGACGGAGACTGTCGGCCTCTTTGCCATCATGCAGAAGGGCGGCCCGCTCATGTGGCCGATCCTGTTTTGCAGCATCCTGGCCGCCGGAGTGCTGGTGGAGCGGCTCCTCTACTACCGGCGCTGCCAGATCGCCGTCGGCGAGTTTCTTTTGGGCATCACCCATCTCCTGCGCCGCCAGCAATACCAGGAGGCCCTGGAAAGGTGCGAGGAGGGCTTCGGCCCCGTCGTCCGCGTCGTCCGCCAGGCCGTCCTGGCGCGGAACCTCCCTCCCGCCGAGCTGCGGGAGGTGGTGAAGGAGGTCGCCCATCTGCAGCTGCCCCGGCTGGAGGCCCACCTGGGCATCCTGGCCAGCGTCGGGCAGATTGCTCCGCTCCTGGGCCTTTTGGGCACGGTCAGCGGGATGATCGAGACGTTCATCGAGATCAACAACGGCGGCACCGCCGTCAGCGACCTGGCCGCCGGGATTTGGGCCGCCCTCATCACCACCGCGGCGGGCCTCATGGTCGCCATCCCGGCCTACCTCGCCTATAACTTCCTGGTTTCCCGGATGAACGCCATCGTGGCCGACGTGGAACGCTCCGCTATCGAAGTGATCCATGTCCTGACGCGGGTCAACGTCCCCCTGCCGGAGCTGGAAGAAAAGGCTCCCGCCCCCGCCCAGGAGTAGCGGCATGCGGCTCCCCCGTCGCCTCCCTTACCTGCGCGGCCCTCTGGAGGCCGCCCCGGCGGTCACCGTCGTCCTGCTGCTTCTTTTCTTTTTCATCCTCTCCACCTCCTTCGTCCTTCAGCCGGGGATCAAGGTGGAGCTGCCGCGCAGCCCGTGGGGCAGCGGCGTCTCCGCGCAGAGCCCGATCGTCACCGTCTTCATGAGCAGCCCGCAGCCGGACGAAAACGGCGTGGCCCAGCCCCGGCGGCCGATGCTCTTTTTCAATGACGAGATCATCCAGATGCCCGACCTGGAGGAGCGGCTGGAGAAGCTGGGCCACGGCGCCGCGCCCGGCCCGGGCCGCGCCCTCATGATCAAGGCCGACCGCGACGTGCCCAACGGCGTCCTCGTCGAGATCATGAACCGCGCCATGGCGCAGAAGTGGTCGGTCGTCCTGGCCACCCGGCGGCCGGACGGCTCATGAGCGCCTCGCCCTTCTCCGCCTTCCGGGCCAGGTACTTCCATTTCCTGGGGGAGGCGCTGGAGGCCGTTCCGGAAGAGCGCCGCCGGCTGGGCCTCCTGGTCGCCGCGGCGGCCCTCGTCCACTTCCTCCTTTTCCTCGGCGTCCGCATTGCCGCGCCGCCGGAGGCCTCCCTCCAGGGGGCGGCCTTTCCCGTGCGCCACGTCCTCATGATCGCCCCGGCGGAGGCCGCGCCCTCCGCCACGCGGGGCGACCCCGGCTTCTGGAGCCGGATCGGCGATCCCAGCCTGGTCATCTACCCGCCCGATTTCCTTTCCCTGGCCGGGACGCACCCGGCCCTGGCCCAGCCGATCTGGGCGGAGGAAGCTCCCGGCGGCACCACCACCGTGGCGCTGCCTCCGGCGCTCCAGTTTCTGCCGGACCGCCTGCCGCCCCTGCCGGAGCGGGCCCGGGCCGACCTGGCCGCCTCCTCTCCCGCCGCCCTTTCCTTCCGCTTCTCCCTCCACCCCGTGCCGTTCCTCCCGGCGGCGGGAAAAACCCGCGTCGCCTGGGGGGAATCCCTGGCCGCCCGCGCGCCGAAGGACTGGGACCTCCCTTCCCCCGCGGGCGGGCTCCTGGCCGAATCGGGGGTGACGGTCCTTTCCCTGGCCGTCGACGCCTCCGGCGCCGTCGTTCACGCCCTGGTGGAGCAGAGCGCGGGGAAGGCGGAAGTCGATTCCCTGGCCCTGGACGCCGCCCGGCGCCTCCGCTTCCAGGCGAAGGCGGGCGCTCCCCTGGCATGGGGGCGGGCCACCGTCTTTTGGAACTTCACGGGCGAGGCGCAATGACCCTCACTTTGGGAGGCTTTTTTTGCGCCTATCCGGCGGTTTTTCTTGCAGGGATTTTTGGCGCGTGGTTCTTTCTTGGATGGCAACGCCGCCGACTCGAAAAAGCCTCCCTTCCCGCGCGGCCGTGCCCTTCCTGCGGAGAGACTCTCGTCCTTCGCGACCCCTTTTTCCGCGTCCGCTGCCCGCATTGCGGCGTCAGCATCCGGCCGCGAAAACTCAACTCATCTAACCCCTCACCAGGAGAAAACAATCATGGGCATGTGGATCGGACTTAATCGCAAGGCGCGCGTCACCTACGGCTTCGACGAGATCGCGCTCGTCCCCGGCGACGTCACCATCAACCCGAACGAGGTCGACACCTCCTTCGAGATCCCGCGCCACAACCAGGGCCTGGAGCCCCTCAAGCTGAAGATCCCCATCCTGGCCAGCGCCATGGACGGCGTCACCGACGTCCGCTTCTGCATCGAGATGGGCAAGCTGGGCGGCCTGGGCGTCATCAATCTGGAAGGCGTCCAGACCCGCTACGAGAACCCGGACGAGGTCCTGGAACAGATCGTCAAGGAGGACAAGGCCCACGTCACCGAGAAGATCCAGAAGCTCTACACCGCCCCCATCCAGGAACACCTCATCTCCAAGCGCGTCGAGGAGCTGAAGAAGGCCGGCGTCATGGCCGCCGTCTCCTCCATCCCGCAGAAGGCGGAGCGCTTCGCCGCCATCGCGCAGGAGGCCGGGGCCGACGTCTTCGTCGTCCAGTCCACCGTCAGCACCGTCCGCCACGTCTCCTCGGAGTACAAGTCCCTCGACCTCGCCGCCTTCACCCGGGACGTGAAGATGCCGATCATCATCGGCAACGCCGTCACCTACGGCGTCGTCCTGGAGCTGATGGAGGCCGGCGTCTCCGGCGTCCTCATCGGCGTCGGCCCCGGCGCGGCCTGCACCTCCCGCGGCGTCCTGGGCCTCGGGGTCCCGCAGGTCACCGCCACCGTCGACTCCGCCGCCGCCCGCGACGCCTACTTCAAGAAGACCGGCCGCTACGTTCCCATCATCACCGACGGCGGCATGTCCCGCGGCGGCGAGGTGTGCAAGGCGCTGGCCGCCGGCTCGGACGCCGTCATGGTCGGCTCCGCCTTCGCCCGCGCGGAGGAAGCCCCCGGCCGCGGCAACCACTGGGGCATGGCCACCCCGCACGCCAACCTGCCGCGCGGCACGCGCATCCAGGTCGGCGTCACCGGCTCCCTCAAGCAGATCCTCTTCGGCCCCGCCACGGTGGACGACGGCTCGCAGAACCTCGTCGGCGCCATCATGACCTGCATGGGCAACGTCGGCGCGGCCAGCATCCGCGAGTTCCAGGAGACGGAAATCATCATCGCCCCCTCCATCAAGTCGGAAGGGAAGCTCTTCCAGATGGTCCAGTCCGTCGGCATGGGCACCAAGTAAGGCTTTCGCGCGATGCCCTCCCGGATCCTCATCCTCGACTTCGGCTCCCAATACACCCAGCTCATCGCCCGGCGCATCCGGGAGATGAAAGTCTACTCGGACATCGTCCGCTACGACACCCCCGTGGCGACGCTGGAGGCCCTGGAGCCGGCGGGCATCATCCTCTCCGGCGGCCCGTCCAGCGTCTATTCCCCGCACGCCCCCATGCCCGACCCACGCATCTTCGAGATGGGCGTGCCGGTCCTGGGCATCTGCTACGGCCTGCAGCTCATGGGGAAGTTCCTGGGCGGCTCCGTCCAGCGCAGCAAGCGGCGGGAATACGGCCGCGGCCAGATCTCCGTCACGGGAAAGTGCCCGCTCTTCACCGGCCTGCCTAAGAAGCTCGACGTCTGGAACAGCCACGGCGACCACCTGACGCGCCTGCCGAAGGGCTTCGCCACCTACGCCAAGACGCACAACGCGCCGCAGGCCGCCATCGCCGACCTGCGGCGGGACCTCTACGGCCTCCAGTTCCACCCGGAAGTGGTCCACACCCCGCGCGGGCAGGAGATCCTCTCCAACTTCGTCTTCAAGGTCTGCAAGGCCAAGGCCGACTGGACCATGCGCTCCTTCATCGACCACGCGTGCGAGGAAATCCGCCGCCAGGTGGGCAAGGAACGGGTCATCCTGGGCCTTTCCGGCGGCGTCGACTCCAGCGTCGCCGCGGCGCTTCTCCACCGCGCCATCGGCTCCCAGCTCCAGTGCATCTTCGTCGACAACGGCCTCCTGCGGAAGGACGAGCGGCGGAACGTCGAGTCCCTCTACGGGCGGAACATGAAGCTGAAGATCACCACCGTCGACGCCTCCGCCAGCTTCCTTAAGAAGCTCCACGGCGTCGCCGATCCGGAGCGGAAGCGGAAGATCATCGGCGCCGAGTTCATCCGCGTCTTCGAGCAGGCCACCAAGAAAGTCGGCAAGGCCCGCTTCCTGGGGCAGGGGACCCTTTACCCGGACGTGATCGAGAGCGTCGCCATCGGCGACAATCCCGCCGCCCTCATCAAGAGCCACCACAACGTCGGCGGATTGCCGGAGAAGATGCGCTTCGCCCTCGTCGAGCCGCTGCGCCAGCTCTTCAAGGACGAGGTGCGCGAGGTGGGCCGCCAGCTGGGCCTGCCGAAGGAGGTCGTCTGGCGCCATCCCTTCCCCGGCCCCGGCCTGGCCGTGCGCTGCCTGGGCCCGCTGGACAAGGAAAAGCTCACCATGCTGCGGGAGGCCGACGCTGTCATCATCGAGGAGATGATGAACTCCGGCTGGTATTACAAGGTCTGGCAGGCCTTCGCCGTGCTGCTCCCCGTCCGCTCCGTGGGCGTCATGGGGGATGAGCGGACCTACGACTACACCATCGCCGTCCGCGTCGTCCACAGCCAGGACGGCATGACGGCGGACTGGGTCCCGCTGCCGCACGACCTGTTGGCCCGCATCTCCACCCGGATCATCAACGAGGTCGACGGGGTCAACCGCGTCGTCTACGACATCTCCTCCAAGCCCCCCGCCACGATCGAGTGGGAATGAAGCTGCGTATCGAGAAAGCCCCAGCGCGGCTGCCCGAGGGCTACCTGGACCGCTTTGCCGAGCCGCCCCGGGCCCTTTCCCAGGCGGTCGGCGCGATCCTGGAGGAGGTCCGCACGGGCGGCGACGCCGCCCTCTGCCGTTTGACGAAGAAGTTCGACCGCACGGCCCTGACGCCCAAGACGCTTCTCCTCCGCACGCCCGCGCCGCGCGTCGCCCCGGCCGTCGCGCGGACCTGCCGCCACGCGTTGGCGAACATCGCCGCCTTTTCCAAGGCGGGCCGTCCGAAGGCCCGTTTCCTGAAAAACAAGGAAGGGGCCCGCGTCGGCGAGGTCTACCACCCCTTTTCCCGCGTCGGCGTCTACGTGCCGGGCGGCACCGCGCCGCTGGTTTCCACCGCGCTCATGACCGTCGGCCTGGCGAAGGCGGCGGGGGTGAAGGAAATCGCCGTCTGCACGCCGCCGCCGGTGAACCAGCACCTCCTCTACGCCCTCCGCCTGGCGGGCGCCACGGAGATCTGGCAGGCGGGCGGGGCCCAGGCCATCGCCGCCCTGGCCTACGGCACCAAATCGATCCGCCGGGTGGAAAAGATCTTTGGCCCCGGCAACGCCTACGTCGTCGAGGCGAAGCGCCAGGTCGTCGGGGCGGTCGCCATCGATCTTTTACCCGGGCCCAGTGAAATCGCCGTCATCGCGGAGGCGGGGGCGCGGGCCGATTGGATCGCCGCCGACCTTTTGGCCCAGGCGGAGCACGGGCCGGGCAGCCAGATCGTCCTCCTCACGCCCAGCGCCGCCGTCCTGCGGGCGGTGGAAAAGGAGATCGCCCGGCAGCTTCCTTCCCTACCGCGGCAGCCCTTCCTGGCGGAGGTCCTGGCCAAGCAGGCGCGCCTTGTCCAGACGCGGACCCTGGCGCAGGCCGTCGAGCTGTGCGAGCGCTACGCGCCGGAGCACGTCGCCCTCTTCGTGAAGGAGCCGGTCAAAGTGGCCGCGCAACTCCGTACGGCGGGCGCGGTCTTCCTGGGGGCGTTCTCGCCGGTGGCGGCGGGGGATTACCTGGCCGGGCCCAGCCACGTGCTGCCCACGGGCGGGGCGGGGAAATCGTTCGCGGGGCTGACCGTCGACCAGTTTTTCAAGCGGGTGAGCCACGTGGCCTACGACGCGCGCGCGATCCGCAAGGCCGCCCCGGCCATCGCCACTCTGGCGCGGCTGGAGGGGCTGGAAGCCCACGCCCGCTCGGCGGAGATCCGGCAGGCGTAGGAAGTTAGTGGCCCAGCGTGTGCTGGCCCTCGCCGCCCGCGTTCAGCGTGGTGCGGCCGGAGCGCTGGGCGTCCCGCAGGGGGAAGAGGCCGTCGGCGGGGACGGAACGGCCGGCCGCCTTGGCCGCTTCCAGCTGCGCGGAAAGGGTGTCCAGCAGGTCGCGCCGCTCGCCGAAGGGGAGCGTGTTGAAGGTTTTCCCCTTGGAAAAGACGGTGACGATCTCGCGGTCGGAGACGCCCTTCGTCCGCAGGACGGCCAGGTCGGGGATCGTCGCCTCGGCGGCTTTCACGTCCTTCAGGTAAAGGGGGACGTATTCCTCCGACCAGCGGGTCAGGAGCATGTGTTGGGCGTCTTGCATGGGATATTAGCGGGTGCGTTGGGGAGTGAGCTTCAGGGCGACGAGCTTGGCCTCGCCCGTCTGGGCGTCGACGACGCGGGCCGTGCGGGCGTCCCGCATGTCCTTCGGATTGAAGCGGGGATGGACGGGCGGCTGGTCGGCGCGGGTGGAGAAGAGCTGCTTCGGAGTCATAGGGATGATTCGGCTATTTTTGGAGCAGGGGCTCGCTTTTTACCTGTTCCTGCCGCGGCGCGTGGGCGGCGCGGAACCACGGCTGGGACTCGAACCACGCCCCCAGCGCGTCCCGGTCGGCCGGGGTGAAGGGGGGGCGCTCCGGAGCCCGGTGGCTGGGAGAGGGGCCGGCGGGGATGAGATGGGAGCAAAGGCCGCCGCCCCGTTCATAGGCGGGGGGCAGGACCCGCAGGTCCTTTAGAAAGACGTTGTCCTCGGCGGAGAGGTCGAGGGCCACCAGGGGGTCCGGATAGGGCGTGCCCAGCTCTTTGGTCGAGATCTGGAACCCCTTAAGCAGGGCATGGTCGCTGACGGTAAGGTCGGAAAGCGGGTCCATCTTTAACAGAGTAATTCGGCTAACGGGAATGGCAATGCCCCAAAAAACGGGTGGTTTCCCCTTCTGGCGGCATCTATATATGGCATTTCCCATGAAATCCCGCCGCGCCACCCTCCAGCGGAAGACCGCCGAAACCGATATCCGCCTGACCCTGAACCTGGACGGCACGGGCAAGTCGAAGATCGCCACCGGCATCCCGTTCTTCGACCACATGCTCACCCTTCTTTCGAAGCACGCCCTCTTCGACCTCGACCTGAAGGTGAAGGGGGACCTGGAGGTCGATTTCCATCACACGGTGGAGGACACCGGCATCGCGCTGGGCCAGGCGATCAGCAAGGCCCTGGGCGACCGCGCCGGGATCGCCCGCTACGGCTTTTTCCTCCTGCCGATGGACGAGACGCTCGTCCGCGTCGCCCTCGACTTCAGCGGACGGCCCTTCGTCCGCTTCAAGGTGCCTAAGGGGGTCCCCTTGATCCGCCTCCGCGCGGGCGATTTCCCCGCCCAGCTGACGGAGGAGTTCCTCCGCGGCCTGGCCCAGCACGCGGGCCTCACCCTCCACGTCGAGGTGCTGGAGACGGCGGAGGTCCACCACCTGATCGAGGGGGTTTTCAAGGGCCTGGCCAAGGCGCTCGACGTGGCCCTGCGGCGGGACGGCCGCGTGCGCGGCGTGCCGAGCACCAAGGGGAGCCTCACGAAATGATCGGCGTCGTCGACTACGGCATGGGCAACCTGCGGAGCGTCGAAAAGGCGCTCCAGTCCGTCGGCGCGCAAACGCGCTTCGTCACCGGGCCGGAAGGCCTGGAGGGCCTCGGCGGCCTGGTCCTGCCCGGTGTCGGCGCCTTCGGCGACTGCGTGCGCAACCTGCGCGCCACCGGCCTCTGGGAGCCCATCCGGGAGTGGATCGCCGCCGACCGGCCCTTCTTCGGCATCTGCCTGGGCTACCAGATGCTCTTCGAGAGCAGCGAGGAGGCCCCCGGCGCGGAGGGCCTCGGCGTCTATGCCGGGAAAGTCGTCCGCTTTCCGCAAAAGGGCGCGGGCTTTCCCTTGAAAGTCCCCCAGATGGGCTGGAACGCGGTCACCGTCGTCCGTCCCGGCCCCGTCACGGAGGGCGTTGCCGACGGGGAGCACGTCTACTTCGTCCACAGCTACTACCCGCAACCCGCCGACGAAGGCCTCGTCGCCATGACGACCGACTACGGCGGGCCGTTCGCCAGCGCCGTCGGGCGCGGGCGGCTCTTCGCCACCCAGTTCCACCCGGAAAAGAGCCAGGCCGCCGGCCTGCGCCTGCTGAAAAACTTCACCGCCCTCGCCTCGTGATCATCTTCCCCGCCATCGACCTTTTGGAAGGCCAGGTCGTCCGCCTGGAACAGGGCCGCCGGGAGGCCCGCACCGTCTACGGCGCCGACCCCGTCGCCTTCGCCCGCCAATGGCGGGAGGAGGGTGCGGAGGCCCTCCACGTCGTCGACCTGGACGGCGCCTTTTCCGGCGTGCCGCGCCACCTGGACGTCGTCGCCGCCATCGCGCGGGAGCTTTCGATCCCCGTCCAATTGGGCGGCGGCATGCGGGAGGAGGAAACGGTGGCCCGCGCCCTGGAATCCGGCGTCGCCCGCGTCATCCTGGGCACCCGCGCGTGCGAGGACCTCGATTTCGTCCGGCGTCTCGTCGCCCGCTTCGGCGGGGAGAAGATCGCCGTCGGGATCGATGCCAAGGACGGCTTCGTCGCCGTGAAGGGATGGACGGAAAAGTCGACCCGCCGCGCCCTGGACCTGGCGCGGGAGCTGGAAGGGGCCGGCGCCGGACTCATCATTTACACGGACATCGCCACCGACGGCATGTTCACCGGGCCCAACTACCGGGCCCTGGGCGAGATGCTGGAGGCGGTCTCCATCCCGGTCATCGCCTCCGGCGGCATCGGCGCGGCGGAGCACATCGCCGCCCTGCGCGCCATGCCCAAGCCGCCCTACGGCGCCATCGTCGGCAAGGCGCTTTACGACGGGAAGGTCACCCTCGCTCAGATTTTGAAGTAGCCTCGTCGGCCACGGGGCGCAGTTCCTGGAGGAGCTGGACGAAGTCGGGCACCTCGTGCCCCTTCAGGTCGGCGCGGCCCAGCAGGCGGTGCAGGAGGGCCAGGTTCTTCTCGGTCAGGCGGAGGAGGTGGATTTTCATGAAGCGTCGTAGGGGGCGCTGGCTAGGACGACCATTTTCTTCGGCGTCCCGTTGTCGCAGACGTCGATCTCCCGGAATTGGATGGCGTGGTGGCCGTCGCCGAAGGTGCTGGGCGGGCCGGACTGGAGCGCCACGGTCAGCCCCGTGCCGTAGTCGATCGTGATGCCGTCGGCGGAGGTGCCCAGGCCCACGTTGACGAAGGCGCTGCCCATCTGCCAAACGGCGGAGACGTTCTCGTCCGGGGACACGGCCACGCGGAAATAGCCGGAGCCGCCGTCGAGCTGCAGGTGGCTGGTCGTGTCTCCCGCCTCCAGGTTGAAGCCGTAGGCCATCTCGACCTTGAGGCTTTGCAGCGCCGTGCAGTCGGCGTTCGTGCCGATGCCCAGGAAGTTCTCCTCCTTCACCCATTCGAAGATGCAGGGCAGCGCGCTGAGGTCGGCGGCCTGGCTGGAAAGGACGTAGAGCGGCGGGCTGGCGGGCTGGCCGTCCTTCGTCCACTCGTGGAAGCGGCAGTCGTTGCCGCCGATGTCGGCCGTGGCGATGTCGATCGCCGCCTCCCCCTGCAGGCTGACCTTCGCCCCCGCGCCGGTGTTGCGCAGCTGCATGGAGGTCAGGCTCGTCGCGTCGGTCATGACGATGCCGGTCGTCTCGTTCTGGGAGAGAGCCAGGGTGGAGTTGTCCCCCTCCAGGGTCACGTTCCAGTAGATGAACTCGTCCCGCGCCAGGGAGAGGAGGTATTGGCTCGGGTCCTCCAGGCTGACCTGGAAGGACTGCAGGCGGCTCTCGTCCGTCCCCTTTTGGATGAGGAAGGAGGCGTGGAGGAAGTCGAGCTGGGTGACGAACTCGGTCCCCGCCGCCGTGTCGAGCGTCCGGCAGTAGAGGACGGCGTCCTCCCCGTTCATCCGCAGGTCGAGGCGTCCTTCCAGCGTCCCGGCAAAAAGGGCCTGGCCCTGGGTGGCGTCGCGGTCGACGCGCAGCCAGTAGTTCTGCAGCAGGCAGGCCTTGTCCTCATTAAGCTGCCCTTCCTCCCCCCGGCCCAGCATCCAGGACCCTTCCGTGGCCTGGCCGGTGTCGTAGGCCTGGGTCGTCACGTAGGGCGGAAAGGCGTGGCTGTGGATCCGCTCCTGCGGCGGGGGCGGGGCGTCCTGAAGGTCGGCAAGCTGGTCGCGCGTGCCCTGCGCGAGGCGGGTCAGATGGGCGGAGAAGTTCATGAGGGGGAGAGCTGGCTGAGGAACTGGCGGCGCGCGGCGGCCACGGGCTCCATCCGGCGCTGGGCGTCGGAAAGGGGCTGGTTGGTGGCCCGCAGGAGGCAGGTCTGCGCGGCGCCCCGGCGGAAGACCGCCTCCGTGACGATTCCCTGCGGCCCGGTGAAGAAGGAGCCGTCGAGGGCCAGGGTCTTCCCCACGGCGTCGGCGCCGGGCCAGTAGCCCAGGCGCGCCTCGCTCTGGGCCCGCTCCGCCGTTTGGCCGGCCTGGGCGGCGTCGGCCAGGGCGTCGAGCTGCGCCTGCGCGTCGACCAGGGTCACCAGGGAGCCGTGGACTGCGTAGCCGTTGAGGTCGTCCGGGTCGAAGCTCTCGCCGATCCAGGAGGCGGCGTAGGCGGGAACGATCCGCCGGTGGGTCACCACCCGCCGCCGGGAGAGCGCCGCCCCGCCGCCGGAGGCCACGGAGCTGAGGCGGTAGTCGGTCGTGAAGGCCAGCGTGCCCGCGATCTGGAAGCCGCTATGGGCCAGGGGCTCGACCTGCTCCGCCTTCGGCCGCTGGCGCGTCGCCCCGGAGGCGTAGACGACGATCTTGCGCCGCACGAGGACGGCGGCCGGGTGCCGCCGCAGCTCGACGCCGCCCAGGACGCGCCGCCACTCCCCCTGGAGGTCGTCCCAGGTGGCCCAGAAATAGGCCGGCAGCGCCAGGCCCAGGAGGGAGGACCCGCTCGTCCCGCTGACGCGCGGCGGGGCGTAGGAGGCCGCGGGGCTTTCGTCCCCCAGGCGGCTGGCCAGCTCCGCCCGCAGGGGATATCCCCGGCCCGGACGGTCGGAAAGGAAGGGGAAGAGTCCGCTGATGGAAGAGAAGTCGGGCCGGTATTCGTAGGCGGAGTCCGCGTCGAGCGATTCCCGCAGGATCAGCGCGGGCAGCGCGCTGAAGGGGCCGGAGGGGGCGCTGGAGAAGCCGCACTGGCAGGCGGCGGGACCGCTGAGAGCCTCGGTCTCGTCGTAGGCGTCCTGGATCGTTTCCGACTGGGAGGCGATCGGCGCGGCCAGCGCGTTGGCGGAGGCCGGGCCGGCGGGGGCGGAAATGGTCCCGTCCGCCGCGTTGAAGGGATGGAGCGTGGCGCTGCCGCCGCCGTAACGCAGCGTCCAGGTGTAGCCCATCTGCGCCAGGAGGCCGTCCAGCGCCGTCGCCAGGTCCCGGCCCCGCAGGTCGACCTCTCCCGGCACGTTGGAGGCGTGGGCCAGGCCGCCCCATGCGGGGGCGGAAACGGAGGCCGGAAGGTAGGCGCGGCAGAGGAGGTCCAGGATGTCGCCGAAGGTCCAGAACGCCGCGTCGGTTCCGTCCTGGAACTGGGGCGCGCCGGGGGCCTTGTCCGGCTGGCCGCCCCGGTTGAACACCCACTCATAGCCGCGCGCGGCGGCGCTGGCGGAGGCGCTGCCGTCGCCGCTCGGCGGCGGGGAGCCGACGATCGCCCCCGCCATCTCCCAGCGGGCGTCGAGCGCGGTGAGGCTGGCGGAGTAGAGGCCGCCGGAGCTGGCGTGCCGGTCGATGTTGCAGACGCGCCCGGTGAAGATCCCCTCGAAGGAGAAGGGATCGCCGAGTCCCTGGGAGAGGACGGGCGGGCTGCCGCGCCGCGTCACGGTGACGGTGCAGGAGCCGGGCCGCGCGCCGGTGGTTTGGCGGATTTCCGCCAGGGGAAAGGAGGAGGAGGCCGCGGCCTGCCCGCGCCAGGTAAGGGTGGCGCGGGCCGCGCCGCCGGTGCCCTGGGGCTCGAAGCGGGCCTCTTCTTTTACGAGGTTGGATAGAACGCCGAACTGGGGCGTGGCGACGCTGCCGAAGGCGGAGCCGAGGCCCTGGCGCAGGACCGCCAGGGTCGCGTCCTGGCCGTCGCACAGGCCGGTGCAACGCAGTTCCGTCCGGGGGGAGGAAAAGGGATCGCTGACCCGCAGCGTCCAGTGATGGCTTTGCAATGGCAGGCCGATCGGCGCGGGGCTGACGGCCGGGTAGGGCGGCACCGCCACGGGGGCGGGATGGACCTCGACGCCCGCCGTGCCGGAAAGGGTGTCCTCCGGCCGCTGGACGTAGCGGATCCGGGCGGTGACGTGCCCGGCGGGGCCCGGGGCGCCCTCCATCAGGATCGAGTCTTTCCGCAGGAGCGGATAGACCGCGCCCAGCGGGGTGGTGACAGTGAAGAGGGCCCCCTCCGCCCGCAGGAGGGCGGCCAGGGTTTCCGTCTGGGGCAGGAGGGTGGCGGTGTAGACCAGTTCCAGGAGGCTGCCGTCTTCGCCCCCGGTGCGCCGTTCGGCGTAGTGTTCGCGCAGGATCATGAGAAGAGGGAGAGGTCGGGGCCGTCCGGCGTGGTGAAGGGGAGGGAGTTGCCCGTCCCGTCGGTGACGGTGATTTGGAGGGAGAGCGGGACGGGCGCGGCGGCGGCGCCGTCCGCGGCGGAGGAGGCGGGGGCCGTCTCCGCCAGCCGGGCGGCGGCCTCGGCCAGCTCCTCGGCGGCGCGCAGGAGGGCGTCGCTCCCGCCCGCGTCGGCGGGGGAGGCGGCGGGCGGCGCGGCGTCGGTCCAGGGGGCGAAGTTGGGTGCGGGGAGGGGGGATTTCATGGCTGGGGGTTAGTAGAGGTGGGAATACATTTGGCGGGCGGTTTCCTCATCGGTGACCGCGAGCGCCTGATCCAGAAAGCGGACGAGGGCGCGCAGCCGGCGGGCGTCTCCGCAGAGGGCGGCGCGGCGGTCGGCTTCCGTGATCTCTCCCTGCGGAAGAATCCCGCAATCCAGGAGGCGCAGGCGCTCCAGCTGCTGCGCCAGGAGGAGCCTTTCTTTTTCCGCCGCGAAGGGCGTGCGGAGTTTTTTTTTAGCCCCCGGTGGTCGTGCGGCGCCTCGCCGTAGAGGAGGACCTGCTCGTATTCGTGCCGGTGGGCGTAGGTGACGGGGCCGTCCAGCAGTTCCCGGCAGCGCCGCCGTTCGTAGCCGATCCGGCCCTGGCACTCGGTGAAAAGGGCGCGCCACAGGCGGTTCTCCTGCTCCAGCCGCCGGACGGGCCCCTTCCAAAGGCCCAGGCGGTGAAGGGCCCGCTCCGCCGGGGTGGCCGGGTCGAAGCCGAGGCGGCGGACGCGCGTCAGCTCGCCCAAAAGGAAGCGGGCGCGCCGCCAGCGGGGGCCGAAGCCGAGGCTGGGCACGTCGATGGCGTGGCGGGGGTCGAGGGGGAGGCGGGTCATGGCTATTCCTGGGTGCCTACGGCGTAGTCCTGGTCGGTCACGCAGTCGAAGGTCACCTCGCAGGTGTAGGGCTGGGGCGCGGTGGCGGAGGCGCGGACGCCGCGGCTGTGGCACTGGCCCACCTGTTCCAGAATGTCGGCCGCCCCGCCCAGGCCGATGAGGGTGTAGCGCAGGACGCCGCCCTGGGCCGCGCGGTCGATGGCGCGGAGCGCGGCCAGATCGCGGGAGCGGAGCGTGACCTGGGTGGTGCGGGCGCGGGGGACGGCGTTGTTCGCGTGGGCGTAGCCGTCGGTCGCCTCCACCAGGTTGTCGCTGGTTTCGGTCACGCTCATGGAGAGGATGCCGGTCAGCGGCAGGGCGCTGCCGCCCGGCGGGGTGTAGGTGACGTCCTTGATCGGTCGGTAGTTGTGGATCGGCATGGGGATTAGGTGGTGAAGGGCGCGCCCAGCGGCGTGCGGTAGCGGAGGATGAAGCGGGCCTGGACGGAGAAGTCGGCGAAGCCCGCGCCGCCCGCGTGGACGGCGACGGCGTCGGGCTCGATCCAGTCGACAAGGCCGTCGAGGGGGACGGCTTCCCCTTCCGGAACGAGGACGCTCTCCAGCCAGGCCGCCCAGCGGTAGGCCAGCGCCAGCGCGGCGTGGCCGCCGTGGGCGGCGTCGGCCAGCGTCAGGTCGAGGGTGGCGCGGGTCTCCACCTGGCCGTCGTCGGCGGTGACGCGGCGCCGGGCCGCGCCGATCAGGTCGACGGTGAGCCAGGGCAGCTTCCGTCCCTGGACGAGGCCGAGGTAGGGGCCGACGCTCACCCCGGACAGGGGCGCGGCGGGGCCGGGCGTGCCGCCGGGGGCGACCTGGGCGGCGAAGCGGTCGAGGACGGCGGCGAGGATCGCCTCCGCCTGGCTGGTCTGGGAGGTCGGGTTCATGTCAGGGCCTGGCGGCGGTAGCCCTGCAGCACGGCGGTCACGTGCGGCAGGAGGTGGGTCGGTTCCAGGGTGAAGCTGCCGCCGGAGCCGGTGATTTTTTCCAATCCCAGCCGCGTCTCCCGTTCGAAGAGGAAGGCGCATTGGTCGAGCCAGGCCTGGAGCAGGTCGGCGGGCAGGGGGGCGGCCCCTGCGGGCATCGTGCCGGTGCCGTCCTCCGTCTGGTCCCACCAGTAGCCGCCGGTGTAGGTGACGCGCAGCTGCGCGGCGGGGCTGCCCAGGGCCTCGGCGAAGTCGAGGAGGCCGCTCTCCGGGTAGAGGAGGTAGGTGGCCGTGGCCGGGCTCCAGAGGGTGCCGCCGGTGGCCAGGTTGTCGACGGCGCTCACCGCCTCAACGGGGTATCGAGGGAGGACGACGTAGGTGCGGTCGGCCCGGCAGAGGTAGGCGTCGCCCTCCGCGCGGGCGAAGCGGCGGTCGCAAAGCTTCTCGAACCAGCGGGCGACGCCCTGGCCGATGGCGGCGATCCGCCCGTCGCAGTCGGTCTGGGAAAGGCTCTGCGGCGGCAGGAGGCGCGCCTTGAGGGTGGCGAGGTTGGAAAATCCGGCGTTCATGGGGGAAAGGGGGTGGGAAGGGGGGTCGGACCCCTTCCCGGGTTGGCTTTAGCTGGCGGCCAGGGTGAGGGCGGCCAGGCCGGAGGCCTTGCGGATCGCCACGCCGGCGCGGCCGATGCCGCGGAAGCTCCGTTGGTAGGTGTTCCAGAGGAACTCGTCGGAGGCCTCGAAGCTGAAGTCGCTCCGCACGCCGACGACTGCCGCCTGGGGATCGCCGAAGACGGCGACCTTCGCGCCCGCCGTGTTGTCATACGGCGCGGCGTGGACCAGGTTTACGGGATAGCCCAGGATGGAGCCGATGCCGCTGGGCGTCGGGGCTTCCGTGGAGGTGAGGAAGACCGAGCGGCCGTTGGCGTCCTTCACGCCGACCATGCGGGCCAGGACCTGCGGGTGGATCCACCAGGCGCAGCGCCGGTCGAGCACGCCGGGGTCGACGGTCGTCAGGACGTTGATGAAGTCGTCCAGGGTCAGCGCGCTGACGGAGGTGTGGCCGGTGGCCGCCGTGGCCGTGGTGGCGGCGGCGAAGATGCCGGTCATGCCGCCGTTGGCGGAGTCGTTGGCCCCGGTGCCCGCGAAGGCCGCGTGGTCCAGGCGCAGGTTGAAGGCCTCGATGAAGTCGTCCATCACGTCGGCCGTCAGGTCGAAGGAGGAGTCCTCCAGGAGCTGGCGGGAGACGGAGATGAGCGCGCCGATGACCTGCACGGTCAGGGAGACGGAGGAGCCCGCGGTGGCGGTGTCCGCCGGGATGGCCGAGCCCTCCGTGAGGACGAAGCCGGCGTTGGCGCGGGCGGTCTTCACGGGGAACTTGGTCACCTGGGTTCCCAGGCGCCGGACGCCCAGGGTGCTCCAGGCGCCGTAGCGCTCCAGGGTGTCGTAGATTTCCTTGGCCAGCGCGGGGTTGACCAGGGTGCTGCCGGGGGAGCTGGTCTCGCCCAGGTCGCGGGCGGTGACGGGCACCTTGCACGCGTTGCGGACGGCGGCGGAGAAGGCGGCGCGCTTTTCCTCGCTGCCCAGGATGCGCTGGCGCGGGTCGCCGTGGGCCATGCGCTGCTCGTGCTGGAGGCTGACCTGCACCTTCTTGAGGGCGGCCAGGGTCTGGTCGAGGGACTGCACCTGGTTCTTCACCTGGGTCAGCTCCTCCATGGCGGAGCGGGTCTCGCCGGAGAGGCGGCCCATGTCGTCCATGAGGGCGGAGACGCCCCGCAGGACTTCGGACTGGAACTCGGCCTCGTCGCGCGCGGCCAGGTCGTTTTGGTGGGATTTCATTGTGGGTCTGGGTTCTGGTTTTTTTTGGGTTTAGGTTCGCAGGGTGGCCCGCAGGGCGCGCAGGAACTCCCGGCGCGCGGACTGCCGGACCGGCCGCTTCGGATTCTCCGCGGCCGGCCCGGGGCCGGTTTCACGGAAAAGGGGGTGCCGCCGCATCTGTTCCCGCAGCCGGGCGGCCAGGCCCGCGCGGAAGCGGGAGGCGTGGGGCTCTTCCGCCCGCTCCAAGAGGGCGCAGGCCTGGTGGAGGAAGGCGGCGTCCTCCTCCCCGATGCCGACGGACTCCAGGTCCCCGTCGGTCAGGACACCGGCGGCGTGGGCGCGGGCCAGGGCGTTGGGATTGGCGCCGATGAGGCAGGCGGAAAGCTCGATCTGCTCCTGCTCCGCGTAGATGCGGACGGGCGGGCGCTCCGCCATGCCCAGGCGGCGGACCTGCTCCTGGTAGGGGCGCGGGTCGGCGTCGAACTTGGAGAGGGTGCGGCGCGGGACGAAGCCGACGGAGACGGCCCGCAGGTGTCCGGCCAGGGTCATCTTCCAGCCCAGGCGGGCCAGGGCGTTCTCCGGCACGTCGTGGGCCCACTGGACGGTCTCGACCAGCTTGTCTCCCTCCACGCGGAAATCGACGACGCGGCCCAGCAGGCGCTCGATGGAGGAGTAGTCGTGGCTGTCGACGAAGGGGGCGTTCTTCCCGAAGAGGGAGAACTTCCACCCGGCGGCCAGGACGACCTCCTGGTAGGAGTCGAGGGTCTGGTCGCTGGCGACGTATTCGACGAGGCCCTGCTGGGCGTCGAGGACGCGGGTCTGGGAGACGATCTGGCGGCGGAGGGGGGCGGTCATGGAGTTAGGCGCGGGGGTTGGGGTTGCGGCGGCGGAGGGCGGACTCGATCCGGGCCCAGGCGGGGGAGGGGTCTGCCTCCTCCTCCGGGGCCTCGGCGGGGGCGTCGACGGGGGAAAGCCCGGCGGGGAGGTAGCCGACGTGGTCGCCCGGGACGGCGGGCAGCCCCAGGTCGAGGACCTCGCTGCACGTCCGCAGGGGGACGCCCTTGTTCCAGAGCTTGTCCAGGACGGCGAAGCGCTCCCGGCGGGCGGCCTGCATGGTGCTGTGCTCGTTCCAGTCGAAGGCGGCGTGGATCCGGCCCCCGGCGGGCCGCCAGGCGGCGACGCGCTCCGAGAGGCGCTCCACCGCCCCGGCGATCTTGATGGAGAGCGGCATGCAGGTTTCCTCGATGAGGAGGAAGCGGTCGCTGGCGGAGCCGATGGAGTAGCTCTGCTTCACGTGGAAGCGGCTGGGCGGGATGCCGAAGGCGATGGCGATCTCGTCCCGCAGGAGCTGCCGGGTGGCCACCAGGCTGGCGTCGGCCGCCTGTACCTGGGGGTTCTCCACCGCGATGTCGCCGGTGAGGAACATCGGCTTATAGACGCCGCGTTGGGACAGCTCTTTCTTTTCCCGCAGGGCGCGGATGATCTGCTCCCGCTGCTCGTCGGTCGGCGGGGCTCCCTTGGCGATGAGGAACTGGCCCAGGTCGCCGTTGTTCTGCATGAGCGTGCGGACGAAGCGGGAGCCGAGCCAGTCGGCCTCCGCCGCCAGCGCGGCGGAGAGGTAGGGCGCCAGGCCGCGGACGGGATCGTAGGGGTTCCAGAACTTGAGGTGGGCCACCTGGTCCGGCACCAGCGCGTGGGCGGTGCCGTTCGCGTCGGTCCACTCCCAGCCCTGGAGCTGGCCGTTGTCCAGGATAGGGCGCATCCGGTCGGGCCGGGCCAGGAAGAGGGGGCGGCGTTCCGTGGCAGTCTGCAGGAGCCACGTGTCGTCGCCGACCCAGAACGCCTCGCCCTGCAGGAGGAGCCAGCCGACCGTCGCCTCGATGAAGTCCTGGAAGTCCATGTGGTCCCCGGCGGGGCGGGCCCAGAAGTCGACCAGCGGGCCGTGGGAAAGGAGGGTCTCCCGCCGTCCGCGCGCCTGGTAGAAGCGGAGCGGCACGGCGCTGATCGGCTGAGCGATGGTGCGGATCGCCGCCTGGACGAAGGCGCTGTTCCGGTAGGGATCGCATAGGCGCGGCTCCGTGGTGGCCAGGGAGGAGGCGAAGGTGTTCCAGGGAAAGGAGGCGCGGACGGTCGCCTGCGGAAGGAGGCGGCCCAGGAGGGTGCGAAGGTTTTTCATATTAAAGGAGGGCTCCGGTGTAGGCGGTGGTTTGGACGGGACGGGCGGCGTGGAGGGCGAGGGCCAGCGCCCAAAAGCGGTCGGCGTGGCCGCCGGGGCCGCGGTCGGCGGCGAAGCGGCTGCGGCCCCCCGCGCCGGTTTCCCGGCGGATGGCGCGCAGGTCGGCGCGCACGGCCTTGTCGGCGGGGATGCGGAGGGTCTTCTGCTCGAAGGCGGCGCGGACGGGATAGGCCATCTCTTCCTTCGTCCCGGCGGTGAAGGAGACCCCCTCCACGCGGTGCGCGCCGTAGCGGGCGGCGGCCCGCTCCGCGAATTGGCGGCCCAGGCCGGTCTGGTCGATGCAGCAGCGGCGCACCTTTGGGTTGGAGAGGAGGGCGTCGAGCGCGGCCTCCTGCGCGGCGAAGGTCTGGCGATCCAGCACCTCGATCCGCCGCGTGACGCGGAGGGGGGCCAGGTCCTCGACGACCCAAAGGACCGTCAGGTCGTGCTCCCGGCCCAGGTCGACGCCGACGTAGAGGGGGCCGGCCGCCGCGCGCAGGTCGGTCCGCCAGGCCTCGCCCTCCGGCGTCTCGCAGCCGGCGATGAGGTCGTAGGAAAGGAATGCGCCCTGGTCGTCGGCGGGCTGGCAGAGGAATTCCTGCTGCCAGGTTTCCTCGTCCGGGCACTGGTTGCGCAGGCTTTGCAGGAAGCCGTCGTCGTCGAGCTGTTGGCGCGGGTCGTCCTGCGGCCACTTTTTCTTGAGCCGGGAGAGGAGGCCCTGCGCCACGGCGGTTTCGATGGAGACGGTGTGGAGGCTGACCTGCTTCGGGTTGCCCAGGTGCTTGGCCTCGTGGACCAGCTGGTTGAAGAAGTTGGCCGAGCCCCGGTGGGTGCTGAGGATCTCCAGGGTGCCGCCCCACATGATGCCCGGGTAGGCGATGGCGTAGAGCTGGCGCGGGTCGGGGTGGAGGGCGAACTCGTCCAGCACGCGGGCGCCGCGCTTCCCCGCCTGGGCGTTGGGGTTGCTGCTCATGGAGCAGATGGCCCGGCCGTTGGCCAGCGGCAGGACGTGGGCGGTGACCTTTTCCTTCCGGTCGACGACCTCCACGGCCATGTCCCGCGCGGCCTGGTTCAGCACGCGGGCGAAGCGGGCGCAGTCCTCGCCGAAGAGCTTGGCCTGCGTCTCGTCCCGGCTGCTGATCCAGGTGTCGAAGCGCGCGCCCTGGCAGGCGGTGGTGGAGACGGCGCGGTAGGCGGCCGCCCACGACATGCCGATCTGGCGGCTCTTCTCCATGATCTTGATGCGGGAGTTGTCCCGGATCCACGCGGCCTGGTAGGGGAGGAAGAAGCTCATAGGAGGCTCAGCTGCTCCTGGATTTTGGCCAGCGTCTCCGGCGTGATGCCGCCGCTGCGGGAGGCTTCCTGGAG
Organism: Verrucomicrobium sp.; assembly: GCA_028283855.1. Lineage (NCBI taxonomy): Bacteria > Pseudomonadati > Verrucomicrobiota > Verrucomicrobiia > Verrucomicrobiales > Verrucomicrobiaceae > Verrucomicrobium > Verrucomicrobium sp. The sequence goes on from JAPWJX010000003.1 coordinate 1,023,891, forward strand.
GGAGGCCTCCAGCTTCTGACGGCGCAGGGAGGCCAGCTCGCGGAATTTCTCGAATTCCAGCTCCAGCCGCTCCCGCTTCACCCGCTCGGCGGCCTGGCCGGTGACGGCGGAGGCCAGGTTGAAGAAGCGCCTGGGGCTTTCCAGGAGGGCTTCCTTCAGCATCTCCGGGTCGAAGCTTTCCAGCGCCTGGGAGATGAGGGAGGCCAGGAGGATGTCGTTGGCCTCCGTGATGGGGACCTTGCCGTTGCGGGCGATGGCCTTGACCATCTCCACGCTCGCCTCGCTGCGGAGGCGGATCTCGTTGAGCCGCTCCACCTGCTCCAGGTGGTCGAGGTAGCCGCTTTGACGCCAGCTCTCCACGTTGGCCTTGGTGACCTCCTTCCGCCCCAGGGCGTGCAGGCGGCTGGCGATCTCCTCGGCGGGAAGCGCCTCGGCGATCATCTGGTTCACCGCGTCCCGCAGCTCGCGGGGGAGGCGGCCGATGCGGCTGCCAGCGCCCCTCACGACTGCCCCCTTTCGTGCGCGTCGATGCCGCTGGCGGTCAGGCGGAAGGACTTCTGGTTGCTCAGGTTGAAGCTCATTTCCAGGTGCCCCTTGCCCAGGAGGTAGGCCAGCTCCGACTCGACCTCCAGGGAGGTTGTCTCGTAGCCCTCGTAGCGCAGCTCGTGCAGGAACCAGGAGGAGCTCTTCCAGAGGGGGCGGGAGGCGTAGGCCAGGTCGAAAAGGCGGGCGCGGAGATGGGTGGGCCGTTTCATCGGGTGACGACGGAGAGGGGGGTGGAAAGCTGCGGCGCTCGCGGCGTCAGCCGGGCGAAGCAGCGGGCCAGCTGGAAGCTGCGGGTGCGGACGGCCACCTCCCCGCCGCGCCCCGTCGCGTCGGTGGCGTTCGTGTTGCCGCCGACCGTCTCGAAATGGTCCGGCAGGACGCGGCGGACGATCTCCACGTGGGAAAAGCGGTAGAATACCAGGTCCCCGCGCTGCGGCGTGAAGGGGCGGTGCGGATCGTCGGAGAAGTGGAGCCCGATCCGGCGTCCCCAGTCCTCCAGCCCGTAGACGGAGGCTTCCCGGGGCGGGTTCGCCTCGATCGCGGCGGCAAGGAAGCCGGGATGGAAGGAGACGAACTGCTTCACGCACCAGCAGACGAAGGCGGCGCACCAGGGCCAGCCGGTCGGCTCGGAATCGGCCAGGTGGCAGACGGCCTGGTACGTCTCCACGCGCGGGCCGCGGTTGCTGCCGGGAGGGCGCTCGGCGACGCCTAGTTCCCCCTCCGCCACGTCGGCCAGTTTGGCCAGGAGCGTCGCGTCGCTGGGAGGTGGCGGAGGGGGAAGCTGGGAGGCGGTGGTGATCATGCGCGGGAGGGTTGGACGATGAGGTCCATCGTCGCGGCGAACTGCGCGGGGCTGAACCAGGTGGAGTGGTCGAAGTCGTCCCGCCAGACCTGTACGACGCGGTCGCCGATGCGCTCGTCGACGTTGCGCGGGCCGGTGCGGCCCAGGGCGCCGTAGCCCAGGCCCAGGAAGGAAAAGGCCTCGCTCACTTGCGCCAACCGCAGCGCGCCGTCCCGGTGGCTGCCGTAGAGGGTGGCGCGGCCCAGCCTGCCGGTGAGGAGGGCCATGTTCAGCCCGTTGACCTGGAAGTCGGCGTCGGCCGCGGCGGCGACGAGGTGGATCTCCGCCACCTCGATCTCCGGGTATTCCTTGAGGATGCGGCAGACGATGTCGGCCCCGTTGGAGTGGCCGACGAGGACCAGGTCATGCCCGGAGTAGTGGCGCAGCAGCTCCACGCACCGCTTCACGCGCAGCCATTGGAAGAGCCGCCGGGTCAGCGCGCCGCAGAAGTATTCGTACTTCTCCGCCAGCTGGTTGAAGTGGGATTCGGTCCACGTCACGGCGCGGTCGGTCCAGCCGGTCCGGCCGTCCGGGACGGTGAGGATGCCGTTGATGAAAAGATAGAAGCGGGTGCGGGGCATTGGGGGGATGCCGTGGGGGGAACTTGCGCGCGGGGCCTAGTGGGCCGCCGTGGTCGTCGTCTGCATCTGGCCGCGGACGGCGGCGGAAACCGCCGCGCCGACGAGGGTGGAGGCGGCGTCGACGTCGGAGGCCTCCCGCGCGCCCTGGGCGGCGGTGACGGCCGCGTTGGGGTGGCTCTCGTATTTGTCCACCTTCAGCCGGGTGCCCTGCGCGGTGGAGAGGTCGATGCCCTGCGCCTCGATGTCCTTGGGGGACTCGACGACCCACGCGCCCTTGGCGTCGCGGTAGACCTTCGTGGTGGTGGTGTTGGCGCAGCCGACCAGGCAGGAAGCCAGGAGGGCCAGGGCCGCCATGGCGGCGGCGGAGTGGGCGAGGGGCTTTAGAATCATGGGGCCCGACCGTATCCGATCGGGCCCGCGCGGTCCTTGATGGGGGAAACCGCGCGCGCCGAAGCGCGGGTCAACGCGCTATTTTCCGGCTACTTCCGCGCGGCGGCGCGGCGGTGGAAGGCCTCCACCGTCTCCGAAAGGATGCGCCACTCGTCCGCGGTGGCGTGGCGGCGCAGGAAGTGGAGCCGCTCGGAAAGGGCGGCCACCTCCGCGTCGGCGGAGCGCCCGGAGGCGGCGGAGCGCAGCGCGCCGGCGGCGGGGGCGCGGCCCGCCAGGAGCAGCTCCAGCGCCCGCCGCGCGCGGGAGGAGAGGGGGATGTGGCCGCCGCGCGCCTTGTAGAGCGTCGCCTCGCGCAGGCCGAGTTCCGCCGCCAGCCCCGCCAGGTCCAGGCCGGTGAGGCGCAGCGCGCGGTCGATGAAATCGGCGGGAGAGGGTTGACTCTTTTTCATTTTTTGAATATGCAGTGCAAATTATGAAATTCCATCTTCTTCTTTCGTCCCGCTCGCCGGCCTGGGCCCTCCGCTCCGCGGGGGTGCCCGGCCGCGATCCCGGCGCGCGTTTCAATTTTTCCCAGTACGAGTGCCTGGCCATCGGCGGCGGGGAATACAAGCTGGTCCCCCGCCGTCCGCGGCAGATGGTGCCCATTTCCTACGCGAGCAAGGCCAAGGGCATCTCCGTGCAGACGATTCACAACTACATCGTCGCCGATTTCCTGAAGACCGTCGAGCGGCCCACCCCCTACAAGTGGCTGATCGACCTCGGCGAGCTCGACGCCCTCCTTTCCCAGACCACCGACCTCGAATTTTGGACCCCGGAACGGCGCGCCGCCTACCTCAAGGCGAAGCGGGGCTCAAAAGGACCTGAAAAGGCCAAAAAAGAGGCTAAGAAGCGGGTTTCTCGAAAAAAGACGTAAAAAAAGTTTTTTCGCGCTCAAACAGCTCATGGGTAGCGATTTCTGATGTAATAACCTTGACTGTCCGGGAGGGAAGTGGGTAGAAATGGGCTAAAGTGGGTAATTAAGGCTGTAAAAAGAGCAGTCTGGCCCATACAAAAGAGAGACCATGGAACCCGAGCTGCGCGCCAGCTACACTGATGCCTTCGAGCACGCCTTCGACGAGAAGGGGCGGCTCACCATTCCGTCGGAATGGCGCGGCGCGCCCTTTGAAAGCCGGCTCTTCCTCTTCCCCTCGCGCGAGGGCGGCATCAAGGTCTACCCGGAGTCGTGGCTCTCCCGGCTGCAGAAGACCGTGCAGAGCCAGGGTCTGAAGCTGGGCGATCCCCAGCGCCTCCACGTAGAGGCCCTCGCCCGCCTGGCCCAGGCCGCCACGCTCGACCCGAACGGCCGCATCACCGTCAAGGAGAGGCTCCGCCGCCAGGCCGGGCTCAAGAAGGAAGCCGCCCTCATCGGCTGCCTCGACCATTTCACGATCCAAAGCCCCGAGGCGCTCCAGCGCTTCGAGCCGCGGATCACCACCCTGGAGGACGCGGCCGAAGCCCTCGGCCTCTAACCCCGCGTTCCCGCACCAACCATGCGCCGCACCGATGCCCTCCCCTTCGCACCTTCCCGTTCTGTTGGCCGCCTTCCTGGATCTGGCCAAGCCGGCGCCCGGCTCCCGCTGGGTGGACGGCACCTTCGGGCGCGGCGGGCACACGCGGGCGCTCCTGGAGCGGGGCTGCCTGGTGCTGGCTTTGGACCGGGACGCGGCGGCAATGGCGGCGGCCTCCCGGCTGCAGGACTCCTTTCCCTCGCAAATGAAGGCGGCGCATAGCGATTTCCGCGACCTGGCCGCCCGCGCCGCCGAGATCGGCTGGGACGAGGTCGACGGGGTCCTCCTGGACCTCGGCGTCTCCTCCCCCCAGCTTGACGATCCCGCGCGCGGCTTCAGCTTCCGCCACGAGGCCCCGCTCGACATGCGCATGGACCAGCGGCAGGAGGAGACCGCGGCCAAGCTCGTCGGCCGCCTCGAGGAGGAGGAGCTGGTCGAGCTCTTCATGACCCTGGGCGACGAGCCGAAGAGCGACGCCCGCCGCATCGCCCGCGCCATCATCACCCGCCGCTTCGACCGCCCCATCGCCACCACCGCCGACCTGGCGGAAGTCGTCGCCGACGCGCTCCCGCGCCGCCGCCACGGCCGCATCCATCCGGCCACCCAAGTCTTCCAGGCCCTTCGCATGCGGGTCAACCGCGAGCCGGAGGCCCTGGAAAAGGCTTTGCCCACCGCCACGGAAATCCTCCGCCCCGGCGGCGTCCTGGCCGTCATCAGCTTCCATTCCGGCGAGGACCGCGTGGTGAAGCACTTCATGCGGGAGGGCGCGCGCGTCCACCTGCCCACCCCCGCCTTCGACCCCGTGCCGAAGCCGAATCCCGGCCACGTCTTTTCCCGTGTCGAGCGCGCCCTCCCGGACGAGGCCGAGCTTTCCGAAAACCCGCGCGCCCGCAGCGCCCGCCTCCGCGTGGCGTGGAAGAAGGGAGGGCTCCCCGCATGAGCCGCAACCGCGTCCGCACCACCCACACCCTGCACTGGGCGGCGGTAACCCGCTGGATCGCCATCCTCGTTTTGGCCTGCGCCCTCCTGGGCAGCTACGTCGTGCTGAAGAACAAGGTCCTGCGCCTGGCGGCCGAGGTCCACGACCGGGAGGTCGAGCTCGATTCCTGGCAGAAGCGCAACCAGCAGCTCCAATGCAACCTGGCGCGCATCACCTCCTTCCAGGCCCTCCAGCAGCGGCTGGGCCTGCGCAGCGGCCTGGTCAACATCGGCCAGCTGGAGATCGTCCGCATGGAGAGCTTCGGCATGGCCAGCACCACGGTGCCCCGCGTCGGCGGAGTGGCCCCATGATGCTGCGGAACCGAGCCCTGTGGGTCTTCGTGTTCCTGTCGTTCGGGTTCACCCTCATCTCCTACCGCCTCGTCCAGATCCAGCTGGCGGAGCATGAGCACTACCGCCTGCTGGCCATGGAGAACCACTGCGACCGCGTGGAGCTTCCCGCCCGCCGCGGCATGATCCTGGACAGCCAGGGCCAGATCCTGGCGGAGACGCAGGTGCTGCACGACGTGCGCGTCGACGGGCGCAACCTCCTCCAGCCCGGCCAAACCCTGCCGGAGATGGAGCACCTCCTGGGCGCCGCCCCGGGCAGCCTCTCCAAGATCTTCAAGCCGGAGAACCGCTACCAGCTCCTGGCCCGCGACGTCACCGACGAGCAGGTCTCCTCTCTCAAGGACTTCCAGCGCCGCAAGTGCGCCGCCTGGGACAAGGCCCGCCTCAAGCCCCAGGCCTTCCTCACCATCGAGGAGCACTACCTGCGCACCTACCCGAACGGCTCCCACGCCAGCCACCTGATCGGCTACCTCGGCGGGGAGGAAAAGGGCGTCTCCGGCGTGGAGAACACGGGCGACGCCTTCCTGCGCGGCATCCCCGGGGAGCAGTGGATCGAGAAAGACCCGCGCGGCCGGGAAATCGCGGGCTACCGCGGGCGCGACCAGCAGCCGGTCGATGGCTACAACGTCGTCCTCACCCTCGACATGGCCGTCCAGCACGTCCTGGAGGACGGCCTGGACAAGCTGGTGGAGAAATACCACCCCGCCGGCGTCTACGCCATCTGCATGCGGCCGAAGACGGGCGAGATCCTCGGCCTGGCCAACCGCCCCACCTTCGACCCCAACCACCGTTCCGGCGTCCCCATGGCGGCCTTCCGCAACCGCTGCATGACCGACATGTTCGAGCCTGGCTCCACCTTCAAGATCGTCACCCTCTCCGCCGCCCTCAACGAGGGGCTCTTCCACCTCGACTCCCAGATCTTCTGCGAAAACGGCAGCTTCTTCTACGCCGACCACTGGCTGCACGACGCCGAGCCCAGCGGCACCCTTACCGTCGCCCAGGTCCTGGCCCGTTCCAGCAACATCGGCTTTGCCAAGATCGGCCTGGAGCTGGGGGAAAACCGCCTCTACGACTACGCCCGCCGTTTCGGCTTCGGCGAGCAGACCGGCCTTCTCCCGCACCAGGGGGAGGCCATGGGCGTCCTGCGCCCCGTCTCCGCCTGGTCGAAGCTCTCACCCACCCGCGTGCCCATGGGGCAGGAAGTCGCCGCCACGCCGCTGCAGATGGCCACCGCCATGTCGGTCATCGCCAACCGCGGCAGCCTCGTCCGCCCCCGCCTCATCCAGGAGATCACCGACGGGCAGGGCCGCGTCATCAAGTATTTCCCCCCGCAGGTCGTCCAGCGCGTCATCCGGCCGGAGACCGCCGTGCAGGTCTCCCACGCCCTGGCGGGCGTCGTCGAGGACGGCACCGCCGTGAAGGCCGCCATCCCCGGCCTCACCGTGGCGGGCAAGACCGGCACCGCGCAGAAATTCATCCACGGCTCCTACTCCTCGGACAAATACCTGGCCTCCTTCATCGGTTACGTGCCGGAGGAAGACCCGCAGTTCGTCCTCCTCGTCATGGTCGACGAGCCCCGGACCCGCAACTACTTCGGCGGGCAGGTCGCCGCGCCCGCCTTTTCCGAGATGGGCGCGCAGATCGCCGACATTCTCAACCTGGCGCCGCAGAGCGCCCCGGCCCAGATGGCGGGGCCCGTGGCCAAGCGGGGGAGCTTCTAGCATGACCCTGGGCGACCTCCTCCCCGTCCTGCCCGAGGCCCGCGTCGAGGGCCCCGTCGACCGGCCCCTCTCCGCCCTCCGCTACGACTCCCGCCGCGTCGAGGCGGGCGACATCTTCTTCGCCTGGAAGGGCGCCGGTTTCGACGGCCACCAGTTCGTCCCCGACGCCTGCCGCCGGGGCGCCGCCGCCGTCGTCCTGGAGCGGGAATTGGAACGGCCGGAGAACGCCGCCTTCGTCCGCGTCCCGGACGCCCGCCGCGCCCTGGCCCTCCTGGCGGGCCGCTATTACGGCAACCCCGCCGCCAAGCTGGAAATGGTCGGCGTCACCGGCACAAACGGGAAGACCACCACCGCCTTCGTCGTCCAGCACCTCCTGGGCGGGAAAATCGGCCTCCTGGGCACGGTCCACTACCAGACCGGCGCGGAGACGCTCCCCGCCTCCCGCACCACCCCGGAGGGCTCAGACCTCCAGGAAATGCTGGCCAAGATGGTCGCCGCCGGCTGCCGCGCCGCCGTCATGGAGGTCTCCTCCCACGCCCTCGACCAAGGCCGCGTGGCCGGGATCGGGTTCGCCGCCGCCGTCTTCACCAACCTGACGCCCGACCACCTCGACTACCACCCGACGATGGAGGCCTACTTCGAGGCCAAGCGGCTCCTCTTCTCCCAGTCCCGCGCCGCCGTCGTCAACCTGGACGACCCCTACGGCCGCCGCCTGGCCGGGGAGCTGGCGGGCGAGGTCATCGCCTTCAGCCCCTCCGGCGCCGCCGCCGCGCCGCTCCGTGCCGAGAACGTCCGCACCACCCCGCGCGGCACCGAGTTCGAGCTGGTTTGGAAGGAGCTTCGCCTCCCTGTCCGCATGCCGCTCTTGGGGGACTTCAACGTTGCCAACGTCCTCGGCGCGCTCGGCGCCTGCCTGGCCCTGGGCCGCCCGGTGGAGGAGCTGGCCGCCCGCCTGGAAAGCCTGCCCGCCGTGCCGGGCCGTCTGGAACGCTTCGGGAAGGAAGGGCAGCCCTCCGTCGTCGTCGACTACGCCCACACGGAAGACGCCGTCCGCAAGGCCCTGGCCACCCTGCGCCAATTGCGGCCGAAGCGCCTCGCCGTCGTCCTCGGCTGCGGGGGCAGCCGCGACCGGACCAAGCGCCCCCGCATGGCCGCCGCCGCCGTCGAGCTGGCCGACCGCGTCTACTTCACCTCCGACAACCCGCGCGGCGAAAGCCAGGAGCAGATCTTCGCCGACATGCGCGCGGGCGTCCCCGCCGAGGCCCCGGCCGCCTGGATCGCCGACCGCCGGGAGGCCATCGCCCGCGCCATCGCGGAAGCGGGCCCGGACGACCTCGTCTGCATCGCGGGCAAGGGCCATGAGTCGACCCAGGAAATCGCCGGCGTCCACCACCCCTTCAGCGACCGCGACGTGGTCGGGGAGATCCTCGCCTAATTATATGGAGCCGATCCTTCTCCGCGATTTGGCCGCCATGATGGACGGGGCGATCCTCCAGGGGGAGGGGACCCTGCCCGTCGCCCGCCTCCACACGGACAGCCGCACCGTCCGCCCCGGGGACGGCTTCGTCGCCCTCGTCGGCGACCGCTTCGACGGGCATGACTACCTGGCCGCCGCCGCCGCGCAGGGCGCCGTGGCGGGCATCGTCTCCCGCGCCCGCGCCACCCTGCCGGACGTGCCGCCCCGCTTCGGCCTGGTCGCCGTTTCGGACACCGTTGCCGCCCTGCAGCGCTGCGCCGTCTCCTACCGGCAGGCCCGGGCCGCCCGCGTCGTCGCCGTCACCGGCAGCAGCGGCAAGACGAGCACCAAGGAGATGATCGCCGCCGTCCTGGGCGTCCGCTTCCGCGTCGCCGCCACCCAGGGGAACCTGAACAACCACCTGGGCGTCCCGCTCACCCTCCTGCGCATCGAGCCGGAGACCGACTACGCCGTTGTCGAGATGGGGATGAACCACCGCGGGGAGATCGCCCCCCTGGCCGCCATGGCCGCCCCCTCCATCGCCGTCGTCACCGGAGTCGGCTCCGCCCACATCGAGCACCTCGGCAGCCGGGAGGCCATCGCGGAGGAGAAGACCGACCTCGTCGCCGCCCTGCCGGAAGACGGCGCGGCCATCCTCAACGGGGACGACCCCCTCCTGCGCCGCCACGGCGCGCGCGCCCGCTGCCGCATCGTCTGGACCGGCTCCGCCGCCGATGCCGCCTGGCGCGCGGAGGACGTCCGCTTCACCCCGCAGGGCGTCGCCTTTCGCCTGTGCGGCCCGTCGGGAGCCGCGCAGGTCCTCCTGCCCGTCCACAGCCGCGTCATGATCGGCAACGCCCTCCTGGCCGCCGCCGTCGGCGCGGAGGCGGGCCTTTCCGTGGAGGAGATCGCCTCCGGCCTTTCCTCCGTCCGCCTCGCCGGAGGCCGGATGGAAGTCCGCCCGCGCGGGGAAGGCTGGCTCATCGACGATTCCTACAACGCCAACCCCGAGTCGATGGAGGCGGCCCTGGCCTCCCTCCGGGAATTCCCCGCCCCGGGCCGCCGCGTGGCGGTCCTCGGCTCCATGGGAGAGCTGGGCGCGGAGGCCCCGGCCCTCCACCGGCGCGTCGGCGCGGCGGCGGCCCAGGCCGCGCCGGACCTGCTGGTCGTCGTCGGCCCGCACGCCGCCGAGCTGGAGGCGGGCGCCCGCGAGGGCGGCCTAAAGGAAATCCGCCGCTTCGCCACGACGGCGGAGGCCGCCGCCGCGCTCCCCGCCCTGGCCCGGGAGGACGACACCGTCCTCATCAAAGGCTCCCGTTTCATGAAGCTGGAGGCCGTCGCGGCGGCTCTCGGCCAGGCCCCCACCCTTTCTCACTAGACCCACGAGATGCTTTACTACCTCCACTACCTCAGCGGCTACTTCGGCGGGTTCAACGTCTTCCGCTACATCACCTTCCGTGCCGCGGCGGCCACCCTTACCGCGCTGATCTTCACCTGGATCATCGCCCCCGCCCTCATCCGGGCCCTCACCCGGCTGAAGATGGGCCAGCCCCTGCGCGGCAAGGAAGAGGTGCGCGACCTGGCCGCCCTTCACCAGGGCAAGAAGGGGACGCCCACCATGGGCGGCCTCCTCATCATCTTCTCCGTGGCGGTCAGCTCCCTCCTATGGGTCGACTTTAAGGCGGCCAACCTCGTCTGGCTCGCCCTCGGCGCGATGGTCTTCCTGGGCGGCGTCGGCTTCCTGGACGACTACTTGAAGGTCTCCAAGAAAAAGTCGGCGGGCCTCCCTGGGCGGCTGAAGATCGTCGCCCAGGTCGGCACCGCGCTGGTGGTCGGCGGCGTCCTCCTTTCCGATCCCCTCTACGCCGACCGGATCGCCCGCGTCGACATCCCCTTCACCCGCGGCCTGACCTTCCTTCACCTCGGCTTCTGGGCGGCGCTCTTCTTCTTCTCCCTCGTCGTCACCGGCTCCTCCAACGCCGTGAACTTGACCGACGGCCTCGACGGCCTGGCCACCGGCTGCACGCTGACCGTGGCGCTCGTCTTCGCCGTCTTCGCCTACATCGCGGGCAACCTAGACCTGGCGCAATATCTCTTCGTCTCCCACATCCGCAACGCGGGGGAGCTTTCCATCTTCTGCGCGGCGCTCATCGGGGCGTGCCTCGGCTTCCTGTGGTTCAACTGCCACCCCGCCCGCGTCTTCATGGGGGATACCGGCTCCCTGGCCATCGGCGGGGCCATCGGCGTCGTCTCCATCTGCGTGGCGCAGGAATTCCTCCTGGTCATCGCCGGGGGGATCTTCGTCGTCGAGGCGCTCTCCGTCATCCTCCAGGTCGCTTCCTTCAAGCTGACCGGCAAGCGGATCTTCGCCATGGCGCCGCTCCACCACCATTTCGAGCTGAAGGGCTGGGCCGAGTCCCAGGTCACCATCCGGTTCTGGATCATTAGCCTGCTCTGCGGCCTTCTGGCCCTCTCCAGCTTGAAACTCCGTTAGTCAAACCGAACCAAAACAACCCAACCCAAAATCCAAAAGGAAACCACATGAAGAACCTGTTCAAAAACCTGGCGGCCCGGAAAGGCCGGTTCCGCCTCCGCAACGAGGTGCCCGCCTCCAAGTCCGACGGCCTCGTCGAATCGGGCGCGTCCGAAGGCACCGGCGGCCTCAAGCTGGTCACCGTTTTCATCGCCGTGCTCGCCCTGCACGTCCTGGTGATCGGCAGCATCAGCGCCTACCACTTCTTCAAGGGCTCGACTGACGTCGCCACGACGACCGGCGCCGAGGGGACGACCCCCGAGGCGGCCGCCCCGGACGGCGCCACGATCGACAAGCCGACCGCCGCGGGCCTGGCCGCCGCCGGTACGCCGGAAGCCTCCAAGGACGGCGCGCCCACGATCGACAGCAACGCCGTCGCCGCCGCGCCGATCCCGACTCCCTCGGTGACCGCTCCCGCCGCCCCGGCCGCCGCCGATCCCGCTCCGGCCCTGCCGCCCGCCCCCGCGCTGGCGGAAGCCACGGCGCCCGCCGCTCCCGTCCCGGCTCCGATCGCCCCGGCCAAGCCGGCGGTCGCCGCCGCTCCGGCCAAGGCCGCCGCTCCGGCCAAGGCCGCCGCTCCCGCCGCCACCTACGTCGTGAAGAAGGGGGACACCCTTCACCGCGTCGCCCAGGCCCACGGCATGACCGTCGCCCAGGTGAAGGCCCTCAACGGCCTCAAGGGGAACGCCCTGCGCGTCGGCCAGAAGCTGGCCGTGAAGGGCACCGCCGCTTCCGCCGCCGGCACCGCCGTGGCCGCCGCGGCTCCCGCCGCCACCGCGACCGCGGGCAAGAGCTACAAGGTCGTCAAAGGAGACACCCTGGCCCGGATTGCCCGGACCTTCCGCGTCTCCCCCTCCGCCCTCATGGCGGCCAACAAGCTGAGCGATCCGCGCAAGCTGAAGGTCGGCGCCGTCCTGGTCATCCCGGGCCACTCCGCCACCGCGCAATCCTCCACGCACGTGATGCCCGCCGCCACGGCCCCCAGCCGCCAGTCGGCCTCCAGCCTCGCGGCCAACAAGTAATCCGGTAAGAGCCTCCCCCCTCCGATGAACCCCAGCACCATCCAGCGTCAGGTCGGCTACGTCCTGCTCGTCACGGTCTTGAGCCTGATGGTCCTGGGCATCGTGATGCTCCTGAGCATCAGCGGCAAACTGGCCGCGGAGGGATCGGGGGCCATCTACGGGGCTCTGCAGAAGCAGGGAGCCTGGATGATCCTGGGAGGAATAGCCTGCGCGGTGGTTTCCCGCGTCGACTACCATTGGTTCGTGCGGCGTTCCGGCTGGATTCTGGCCGGCGCCGCCTTCCTCCTGCTCCTGGTCTTCGTGCCCCACCTGGGGAAGAAGGTCAACGGCTCCTGGCGCTGGATCAGCGTCGGGGGCATGACCCTCCAGCCGTCGGAAGTGGTGAAGTGGGCCCTGGTCCTCTTCACCGCTTCCTGGCTGGGGCGCTACCAGCGCCGCCTCCTGTGGAAGGGGGTCTTGGTCCCCTTCGCCGTCACGGTGGGTCTGGTCCTGGTCCTCGTCGTCTCGCGCGACCTGGGCAGCGCCGCCCTCCTCTGCACCGCGCTCACCGTCCTCCTCTTCGTCGCGGGGACGCCGAAACGCTATCTTTTGCCCGTGCCGCTCCTTGGCTTCGGCGGCCTCTTTGCCATGGCGCTGGCCATGCCGGAGCGCCGCGCCCGCCTCTTGGCCTTTCTCCACCCGGAGGAGAGCAAGGCGGGGAAAGGCTACCAGGTCTACCAGGCCCTCATCGCCCTGGGCTCCGGCGGGCCCACCGGCCTGGGCCTGGGCAACAGCCGGCAGAAAATGTACTACCTGCCGGAAGCCCCCACCGACTTCATCTTCCCCATCGTCGGGGAAGAAATGGGCCTCTGGGTCTCCCTGGCGGTGGTCCTCGCCTTCCTCGTCATCCTGCTTTGCGGCGGGTGGATCACCCTCCACGCGCCCGATCCCACCGGCGTCCTCCTGGGCGCGGGGCTGACCTCCCTCATGGCCGTGCAGGCCATGGTCAACCTCTGCGTCGTCACCGCCCTCCTGCCGAACAAGGGCCTGCCCCTGCCGTTCATCAGCTACGGCGGGTCGAACCTCCTTTTCTGTTTCTTATGCGTCGGGATGCTTTTCAACCTCCAGCGCCAAGGCGTCTGCGAGGATCCCGAGCCGGTCGAAACCATCCTCCCCCAGGGCCGCGGCCAAGGGGCCACGGTGAGAATCTAGAACCTATGCGCGTCGCGATCGCCTGCGGGGGGACCGGGGGGCATCTCTTTCCCGGCCTTGCCGTGGCGGAGGCTCTCCGCCGCCGCGGGCACGAGGCGCTCCTCCTGGTCTCCGAAAAGGAGATCGACCGCACCGCCCTGGAGGGGCGGGGAGAATTCGCCTCCCGCGCCCTGCCCGCCGTTGGCTGGCCCGGCTTGGGGCCCCGCCTGCCCGGCTTTTTCCTGAAGCTTTGGCGGAGCGCCTCCGCCTGCCGCCGCCTCTTCCAGGACTACGCCCCGGACGCCGTCCTGAGCATGGGCGGATTTACCGGCGCCGCTCCCCTCTGGATCGCCGGACGGCGGAAAATCCCCGCCTTCCTGCACGAGTCGAACGCCGTCCCCGGCCGCGTCACCCGCCTCTTCGCCCGGCGGGTCGACCGCGTCCTGGTCGGCTTCGGCGCCTGCGCGGCGGCGCTTTCCCCGGCCCGCTGCTCCGTGACCGGCACGCCGGTGCGCGGGGCGCTGCGGGAGGTGCCCCGCGCGGAGGCCGCCTCCGCCCTGGGCCTCGATCCCTCCCGCCGGACGCTGCTGGTCGCCGGCGGCAGCCAGGGCGCGCGGGCGCTCAACCGCCTCGTCTGCCGGACGCTCCCCCTCTGGAAAGACCGGCTGGCCGCCTGGCAATTCATCCACCTTTCCGGCGCGGCCGACGCGGAGGAAACCGCCCGCGCCTACCAGGACATCGAGGCCCTGGCCCACGTCCGCCCCTTCTCCGCGCAGATGGCGGAAATCTACAGCCTGGCCGACCTGGCCGTGGGCCGCTCCGGCGCGTCGACCTTGACCGAGCTGGCCCACTACGGCCTGCCCAGCCTCCTGGTCCCGCTCCCCACCGCGGCGGAGGACCACCAGACCGCCAACGCCCGGATCTTCACGCAGGCCGGCGCGGCCTCCCTTTTCCGCCAGGAGGACCTGACTCCCCAGGCCTTCGACGCCGCGGTGCGCGGGGTCCTGGGGGAGGAGCACCGCCTCCAGGAAATGGCCCGCGCGGCCCGCGCCCTGGCGGTGCCGGACGCGGCCGGACGCGTGGCGGAGGCGGTCCTGAACGGAATCCAAAAAGGAGAGTTGCGGTGAGCGAAAAGATCGAGTCCATCCTGTCCCAGCCCGGCGCCCGCATCCACCTGATCGGCGTGGGCGGCAGCGGCATGAGCGCCCTGGCGCGTCTCCTGTTGGCCAACGGCTTTCGCGTCTCCGGCTCCGACCTGCGCGGCTCCACGCTCCTGGAAAAGCTCGTCCCCCTGGGCCTTTCCTTCCAGGAAGGCCACCGCGGGGAGTGGGTCCAGGGCTGCGACTTGGTCGTCCACTCCTCCGCCATCGGGGATGGGAACGCGGAGCGGATCGAGGCCGGGAAGCTCGGCATCCCCACCGCCCGCCGCGCGGAGGTCCTGGCCGTCCTGGCCCGCCGCCCCGGGAAAGAGGCCGTCGTCGTAGCCGGCATGCACGGAAAGACGACCACCACCAGCCTCCTGGCCCACGTCCTGCGCGAGGCGGGCCGCCGCCCCAGCCACTACGTCGGCGCGGAGGTGCCCGTCCTGGGCGCCAGCGCCGTGTGGGACGAGGGCGCGGAGATCGTCATCGAGGGGGACGAGAGCGACGGCACCTTGACTTTCTTCCACCCCGCCCACGCCATCCTTCTCAACATCGAGGAAGAGCACCTCGACCACTACGGCGACATCAAGGCGATCCTGGAAACCTTCTCCCGCTTCCTCGACCAGACCTCCGGCGCCGTCATCTACTGCGCCGACGACCAGAACACCGCCCTCCTCTGCTCCCAGCGCCCCCGCGCCATCGGCTACGGGCTGGGAGAGGGGGCCCACTACCGCGCGGTCAACCTGGTCAGCCGCGACTTCTCCTCCGAGTTCGAGGTGCTGCGGGAGGGTGAGCTGCTGGGCCGCTTCCACCTGCCCATCCCCGGCTCCCAGAACGTCAGCAACGCCCTGGCCGTCATCGCCATGGCCACGGAGCTGGGCCTGGGCCGGGAGGCCATCGCCCGCGCCCTGGGCGAGTTCCGCGGCGCCAGCCGCCGCTTCGAGACCAAATACCGCAGCGAGAACTTCATGGTCGTCGACGACTACGCCCACCACCCCACCGAGATCCGCGCCACCCTGGCGGCGGCGCGCTCCGGCGGGTGGAAGCGGATCGTCGCCCTCTTCCAGCCCCACCGCTACACGCGCACCCAATCCCTCAAGGACGAGTTCGCCACCGCCTTCCAGGAAGCGGACAAGGTCTTCCTCACCGGCATCTACGCCGCCAGCGAGGCGCCCATCGAGGGCGTCTCCGGCCAGGCCCTCGCGGAGGCCGTGCAGGCCGCCGGGCACCCCTCCGTCGTCTATGAGGAGAGCCTCCGCCGCCTGCGCCGCCGCGTCGCCCAGGAGATCGAGCCGGGAGACCTGGTCCTGACCCTCGGCGCCGGCGACATCCATGAGACGGCCACCGCCCTGGCCGAGGAGCTGGCCTGGTATGAAGGGCTTCGCTCCCAATTGAGTTCGGAGAGCAAGCTCCTGCGCCAGGAGCCGATGCGCAAGCACACCTCCATCCGCGTCGGCGGCCCCGCGCAGTTCTGGTTCGAGCCCGCGAGCGAGGAAGACCTCATCGCCGGCCTGCGCCACGCCCACCGCCACGGCGTGCCCGTCACCCTCATCGGGCGCGGCACCAACCTGCTGGTGCGGGACGGCGGCATCGCCGGGCTCTCCATCTACCTGGGCAACCCCTACTTCTCCCGCATCGAGATCGAGGGAGAGCAGATCACCGCCGGGGCGGGAGCGCCCCTGCGCGCCATCGTCGCCGCAGCCAAGAAAAAGGGCCTGGGCGGCATCTCCTTCATGGAGGGGATCCCCGGCAACCTAGGCGGCGCGCTGCGCATGAACGCCGGGGCCATGCACGGATGGACGATGGAAGTCGTCGAGCAGCTGCGCGTCGTCGATCGCGAGGGCCGCGTGAAGACGTACGACCGGCACGAGCTGGAGGTGCGCTACCGCAGCGTGCCGCTCTTGGAAGACCACATCGCCCTCTCCGCGCGCCTGCGCGGCACGCCCACGGAGCCCGCGAAGATTGACGAGGAGCTGAAAACCTTCAGCAAAAAGCGGTGGACCAGCCAGCCCGCCGCGCCGTCCGCAGGCTGCATTTTCAAGAACCCCGCGGAGGGCTCGGCCGGGCGGATTATTGATGAGTCCGGCCTTAAAAACTTAAATTTCGGAAAAGCGCGAGTTTCCGATGTACATGCAAATTTTATTGTGAATGATGGGGGCGCATCGGCCATGGAGATCCGCGAATTGATGAAAATGGTGCAGCAGCGCGTGAAGGAAGCGCGCGGCATCGATTTGGAGCCCGAGGTCATCATCCTGGGGGACGAGGAATAATGAGCGCCAAGCCCTCCCACGTCGCCGTCCTCAAGGGCGGCCCCTCCGCCGAGCGCGAGGTCTCCCTGCGCACCGGCGCCGCCTGCGCCGCCGCCCTGCGCGAGCGCGGCTACACCGTCGACGAGATCGACGTGGCCGGCCGCGACTTCACCCTGCCCGCGGGCGTCGAGTTCGTCTTCATTTCCCTGCACGGCGCCTTCGGCGAGGACGGCGAGGTCCAGGCCTACCTGGAAAAGCACGGCTTCCCCTACAGCGGCTCCGGCGTCGCCGCCAGCCGCCTGGCCATCGACAAGGAGGCCAGCAAGGAGGCCTTCCGCCGGGAGAGAATCCCCACGCCGGAAGGCGTCACCGTCGGCAGGGGCGATCCGGCCCCCGCCCTCCAGCCGCCCCTGGTCGTGAAGCCCTACTGCGAGGGTTCCTCCCTCGGCATGAGCTTCGTCTTCGAGGAAAAGGAACTGGCGCCCGCGCTGGACAAGGCCTTCGAGCTGGGGGAGCGCGCCGTCGTCGAGCGCTACATCAAAGGCCGGGAGCTGACCGTCTCCATCCTGGGCGGCGAGGCCCTGCCCATCGTCGAGATCGCGCCGAAGGAAGGCTTCTACGACTACACGAACAAATACACCGCCGGGAAGACCGACTACCTTTGCCCCGCCCCGCTCGACGCCGAGCTGACCCGCCGCGTGCAGGAAATCTCCCTGCGCGCCCACCGCGCCCTGGGCTGCGAGGTCTACTCCCGCGTCGACATCATGCTCGACGCCGACTCCAATCCCTACGTCCTGGAGGTGAACACCATCCCCGGCATGACCGCCACCAGCCTCCTGCCGAAGGCGGCGGCCGCCGCCGGGATCCCTTTCCCGGAACTCTGCGAGCGGATCCTCCTCCTCTCGCTTCAGCGCTTCCCCGCAACCGTCTAAAGCCATGTCCGTCCGCCGCCGCATCAACCGCCCCCGCACCTCGCAGGCCCACATCCTCTTTGCCACGACGGGCAAGCGCCCCTCGCGCCAAACGCTGGCCAAGTACGGCGTGGCCGTCCTCCTCCTGGGCCTGAGCCTCACCGCCGTCGGCCTGGGCACCCACTACGTGGTGGAGGGCTTCCTGCGCCGCGCCCTCTACGAGAATCCCCACTACGCCCTGCGCCAGATCGTCGTCGACGCAAAGGGCGGCGCGCAGCGCAAGCAGGTCGTGCAGGCCACGCGCCTCCAGATCGGCCAAAACCTGATGGCCGTCGACCTGAAGGAAGTGGAGCAGAACGTCGACAACCTCCCCTACATCGCCCAGGCCCGCGTGCAGCGCATCCTGCCGGACACCATCCGCGTGGAGGTCACGGAGCGCCAGCCCCTGGCCCGCATCGTCTCCCAGCGTACCGACCTGAACATGCGGGAAGTCTTCTACCTGGACCGGGACGGCGTGGCCGTGAAGCCCCAGGCCAACGAGTCCCTGCGCGGCCTGCCGGAAATCGTCGGCGGCCCCTTCGTCGACGTGGAATCCGGCCAGCGCTTCGACCAGCCGGAAGTCCAGGCCGCCTTGGGCGTCCTCAAGCAGCTGGAGCTGACCCCCTTGCGGGCCGACTTCGACGTCGCCTGGCTCGACCTCTCCCACCCGCTGGCCGTCTCCCTCATGACGCGGGACGGCGCGCAGATCCTCTTCCGCCTGGACAACTTGTCCCAGCAGATGGAACGGCTCCAGCAGATCATCCGCTTCGCCCAGGCGCGGCAGCGGCGCGTGGCGCTGGTCGACCTGACGCCCGACCGCAACGTCCCCGTCCGTTTCCGCAACTAACCCCTTTCTTCTCCAACCACACCAAACCCCAAAAACCCCTAAGAACTATGTTCTGGAAAAAAGATCGCAACATCGTCGTCGCCCTGGAGGTGGGCAGCAGCAAGGTGGTCGCCGCCGTGGCGGAACTCCGGGAGGACGGCTCCCTGGTCATCCTGGGCGTGGGCGAGAGCCAGTCCCACCAGGTGCGGAAGTGTGAGATTATCGATTTCGAGATCGCCCAGAAATGCGTGCACGACGCGATCAACGACGCGGAAGAGAAGACCGACGTCACCATCAACGAGGTCTACCTGGCCATTTCTGGCGCCCACATCCGCTCCGCCAACGCGCAGCTGACCACCTACATCGCCACCGAGGGGCACGAGATCATGCCCGAGCACTTGGAGGAGCTGGCCTCCATGGCCCGCCAGCAGCCCCTGCACAGCGGTTACGCCCTCATCCACGACCTCATCCAGCACTACCGCCTGGACGACGGTTCCGTGACGGAAAACCCCGTCGGCCTCTCCTCCAAGCGGCTGCAGGCGGAATACCACCTGGTCTCCGGGATCAACACCCGCCTCCAAACCACCATCCGCTGCGTGCGGGAACTCTCCGTCGACGTGCGCAACTACGCCCTGAGCATCTACGCCACCGCCCAGGCCGTCCTCACCCCGGAAGAGAAGCAGGAAGGCGCCGTCGTCATCAACTGCGGCGCGGGCGTCACCGACTACCTCGTCTACCAAAACGGCTCCGTCGTCCACAGCGGCGTCCTGGGCGTGGGCGGCGACCACCTGACCAACGACCTCGTCGCCGGCCTCAAGCTGCCCTTCGTCAAGGCGGAGCAGCTCAAGCGCGAACACGGCTCCGTCCACGAGGAATCGATGGACGGCGACCTGGGCGGCAGCGTCGTCATCCCCGGCAGCTACAGCTTCGAGGAGCGCGCCGTCCGCCGCCAGGCCGTCCTCACCATCATGCAGGCCCGCCAGGCGGAGCTGCTCCAGATCATCCGGGACGACTTGGAGGCCCAGCCCTTCTGGCCCGACTTCGCCGGCTCCATCCACTTCACCGGCGGGGCGGCCCAGGTGCGCGGCCTCATCGAGCTGGCCTCGGAGATCTTCTCCTGCCCCGTGAACCTCGCCGGCGGCTGCCCGCTGGAAGGGGACCAGGGCTACGCCTCCCGGCCGGAACTTTCCACCGTCCTGGGCCTGCTCCACTACGCCCGCGTCGTGGAGGAGGAAATCCCGTCCCCCGGCGCGTGGGGCCGCATGCGCCAGAAAGTCGGCAAGGCCCTGGCCGCCCTCGGCCTCTTCTAAGTCCCCAGTCCTCATCTTCTTCACCACCACTCCCCCCATGATCAACTTTATGCGCGACGACTTTTCCGAAGGCGGTTCCCCCTTGGCCGAAGACGGCGGCCGGGGCCTCCTCCTGGGCATCGGCCAGGCGGGAATCCAGATCCTCGACCAGATCGTGATGCGCGGCGGCGCCAAGGCCTCCGGCTTCGAGCTGATGGCCATCGACGCCGACCAGGCGATCGTGGACGGATCGGTGGTCGCGGAGAAGCGCCTCCTGGGCAAGCCCCTCCTGCGCGGCCTCGGCAGCTTCGGGGACCGCGCCCGCGCCCGCGCCGTCTGGAAGCTGGAGCGGGAGAGCCTCCTGGACCGCCTCTCCGTCGTCGACCAGCTCGTGATCGTCGCCGGGCTCGGCGGCGGCACCGGCACCACCCTGGCCATGGAAGTCGCCCAGGCCTTCCGCAACCGCCCGCGCGGCGGCCGCGTCATCGTCGTCGCCACGCAGCCCTTCTCCTTCGAGTCGGACGCCCGCCGCGCCGCCGCCCAGGAGGCCCTCTCCGTCCTGCGCGCCCATGCGGACGCCGTCCTCTCCTTCTCCAACGACCGGGCGGAGGCCTGGCCCGACGCGCCGGACAATATCCGCCGCGGCCTGCACGGCATGAACCTTTCCCTGGCCCAGGGCGTCGAGTCGGTCGCCCAGATCCTGGCCGCGGGCGGCTTCAACCCCCTGACCTTCGCCGACCTGCGCGGCCTCTTCGGCCGCCTGGAAGGCGCCGCCCGCCCGGAAAACTGCTGGATCGGCCGCGCCGATTCCGAGCCGCACGACGACGCCCTCTCCCTTGTCGAGCGCGCCCTCTCCGGCCCCCTCGTCGCCTCCGGCGGCGCGTGGGAGGAGGCCGACCGCTGCCTGGCCTGCCTCGTCGGCGGGGCCGACTTCTCCGTCAGCCAGCTCCAGGCCGTCTCCAAGGCCATCGAGGCGCGGCTGCCCGCTCACATCGCCGTCTCCCTGGGCACCCGCACCGCGGAGCGGTTCGAGGGGCGCCTCTCCCTCACCCTCGTCCTGGCCGCCACCCGCGCGCGGGAAATCGAGGAAGCGGCCCTGTCCGAAGAGGAAGCCGCCCCGCAGGCCCTCATCCAGGAAGTCGTCCTGCCGCTCGACAGCGACGTGCTCGCGCCCGTTCCGAAGCCCCTGCACGCCTCCGCCGTCGAGGAGCAGCTTGAATTGGTCGACGAAGCCGCCCCGGTCGAGGCCGAGGTCCTGCCGGAACCCGAGTTGGCCGCCGCCGCGCCGGAGCCCGAGCCGAAGCGCAAGGCCGTCCCCGTTCCCGTGGCCGACCTGGCCCGCCCCGCCAAGGTCCGCCGCGGCTCCAAGGCCGTGAAACAGGAGGAGCTTCCCTTCGAGGCGGCCAACAGCGGCCGCTTCGAGAACAGCTTCGAGACGATCCACAAGGGCGAGAACCTCGACCAGCCTACCTTCCGCCGCCGCCGCCTGGTCATCCAGGCGTAGTTTCCTCTTTGCGGGAGAGAGAGCGGGAGGCTAGGCTTCCGGGCCTGCCCCTATGATCGTCGTCCTCAAGCCGGAACTGCCCCAGGAAGCCATCGCCGCCGTCGTGGCGGAAGTCGAGAAACTGGGCTACGAGGCCCGGGTCATCCAAGGGCGCTGCCAAACCATCGTCGCCGCCCTGGGCGACGAGCGGAAGGGCCATTCCCTGGAGACCCTCACCGCCCTGCCGCAGGTGGAAAACGTCCTGCGCGTCCAGAAGCGCTACAAGCTCGTCAGCCGGGAAGCCCATCCGGCGGACACCGTCGTCGTCTCCCGCGGCGTCCGCATCGGCGGCGGCGAGAAATTCTGCGTCATGGCCGGTCCTTGTTCCGTGGAGAGCCGGGAGCAGCTCTTCACCACCGCCCGCGCGGTGAAGGAGCGCGGCGCCGTCTTCCTGCGCGGCGGCGCCTTTAAGCCCCGCACCTCCCCCTACGAGTTCCAGGGCCTGGGCGAGGAAGGTCTCAAGATGCTGGCCGCCGCCCGCGACGAGTTCGACCTCGGCGTCATCACGGAGGTTCTCGCGGAAAAGGACGTCGAGCTGGTCGCCCGCTACGCCGACATCCTCCAGATCGGCGCGCGCAACGCGCAGAACTTCGCCCTCCTGACCGCCGCGGCCAAGACCGGCCTGCCCATCCTCCTCAAGCGCGGCCTCTCCATGCGGATCGAGGAATGGCTCCTGGCCGCCGAGTACGTCCTGGCCGCGGGAAACCCCAACGTCATCCTCTGCGAGCGCGGCATCCGCACCTTCGAGACCTACACCCGCAACACCCTCGACCTGAGCACGATCCCCATCGTGAAGAAGGAGTCCCACCTGCCGATCATCATCGACCCCAGCCAGGGCTGCGGCCGGGCCGACCTGGTCGTGGAGCTGTGCAAGGGCGCGGCCGCCCTCGGCGCCGACGGCCTCCTCATCGAGGTCCACCCCAACCCCGCCGAGGCCTGGAGCGACGGCCAGCAGCAGGTCGATCCCGAGCACTTCGGCCGCCTTATGGAGGCGCTGCCGCCCTTCGCCCGCGCCGCGGGCCGCCCCTAATTTATGAGTAAAAAGGCCGCCTCCTCTCCCGAAACGCCCGCCGCCGCCCCCGCGCCGGCGGTTCCCTCCGTCATCCTGGTGATCGACGACGAGAAGGACGTCCACTATTCCTTCGAGCGCCTTCTGGCTTCCGACACGGTCACCGTCCTCAGCGCCGAGTCGGGCGACGAGGGGCTGAAGATCCTCAAGCAGCGCCCCGCCGACGTCGTCGTCATGGACATCCGCATGGGCGCCCAGAACGGCCTGGACACCCTCAAGCAGATCCGCCAGATCAGCACCCAGCAGGTCGTCGTCATGATGACCGCCTACGGCACTTCCCAGACCGCCATCGAGGCGATGAAGCTGGGCGCCTACGATTACATCCTCAAGCCCTTCGACATCCCGCAGCTCAAGGAACTCCTGGGCCGCGCGCTGGAAGCCGCCCGCGCCATCAAGACGGATAACGCCCCCATCCAGCCGAAGCCCTCGCCGATGGACACCCACCCCATCGTGGGCAACGCGGCGGCCATGCAGCGCGTCTACAAGACCATCGGCCAGGTGGCCCCCACCAACGCCACCGTCCTCATCACGGGCGAAAGCGGCACGGGCAAGGAAGTCGTGGCCCGCTCCATCTTCCAGAACAGCCCGCGCAACAACCGGCTCTTCATTCCCATCAACTGCGTCGCCATCCCGGAGAACCTCCTGGAGAGCGAGCTTTTCGGCCATGAGCGCGGCGCCTTCACCGGCGCGATGGCCCAGCGCATCGGCAAGTTCGAGCTGGGCGACGGCGGCACCATCTTCCTGGACGAAATCGGCGACATGCCCGTGGGCACCCAGACGAAGCTGCTGCGCGTCCTCCAGGAGGGCGAGTTCAACCGCCTGGGCAACAACGAGCCGATCAAGACCGACGTCCGCATCATCGCCGCCACGAACAAGAACCTGGCGGAGGCGGTGAAAAACAAGGAATTCCGCGAGGACCTTTACTACCGCCTCAACGTGGTGAACCTCCACCTGCCCCGGCTGGCGGAGCGCCCCAGCGACATCCCGCTCCTGGTGAACTTCTTCCTGCACAAGCACCGGCAGAAGCACGCGGGCGGCCCCGTCCACGTCACCCCGGAGGCCATGGAATGCCTCCAGGCCTACTCCTGGCCGGGCAACGTCCGCGAGCTGGAGAACGTCATCCAGCGCGCCATGGTCTTCGCCAACGCCTCCTCCATCCAGGTCGTCCACCTGCCGGAGTGGGTCGCCGCCGCGGGCAACCGCGTCGCCGTCACCACCACGGCCGACCCGGCCGAGCTGTTCGAGCCCGTCATGTCCCAGTTCCTGGCCCTGGCCCGGCGCGACGACCGCCTGTCCCTCTCCCGCTTCGAGCAAGAGCTGGCCCGCCGAGCGCTGGTCGAGTCCCGCGGGGACGAGGAAGCCGCCGCCGAGCTGCTGGGCCTTTCCGCCGCCGAGTTCAAGAAGCTCTCCGGCAAGCCCGCCAAAAAGTAGCCCGCCATGAAGCCGGTCCCGCCGGAAATCGCCGCGCTGGCCCGCCGTTTCCGCGTGGTCTCCGGCGCGGGCTTCCGGCTGAAGGACCGCGACCCGGCCTGCCACGGGGACGTCAAAAAAGAGGCCGGCCACCTTCTTCTCAAGGAGAGCGTCTCCCTCCTGTCCTCCATGCAGGAGCGGCTCTACGCGCAGGACCGCGCCGCCCTCCTCCTCATCTTCCAGGCCATGGACGCGGCGGGGAAGGACGGGACCATCAAGCACGTCATGTCGGGCGTCAACCCGCAGGGCTGCCAGGTCACCTCCTTCAAGGCGCCCAATCCCGCCGAGCTGGCCCACGACTACCTCTGGCGTACCACCCTGGCCCTGCCGGAGCGCGGCCGCATCGGCATCTTCAACCGGAGCTATTACGAGGAAGTCCTCATCGCCCGCGTCCACCCGAAGCTTTTGGAAAACGAAAAGCTGCCGGCGCGCCTGGTCACCCCCCGCATCTGGAAGGAGCGCCTGGAGGACATCGCCGCCCATGAGCGCCACCTGGCCCGGAACGGCACCGTGATCCTTAAATTTTTCCTCCACCTCTCCAAGAAAGAGCAGAAGAAGCGCTTCCTCTCCCGCCTTGAGGAGCCGGAGAAGAACTGGAAATTCTCCGCCGCCGACCTGAGCGAGCGCGGCTACTGGGATGCCTACCAGAAGGCCTATGAGGAGGCGATCCGCGCCACCGCCGCGCCGCACGCCCCTTGGTTCGTCATTCCGGCCGACCACAAATGGTTCGCCCGGCTGGCCGTCGCCGCCGCCGTCATCGAGGCGATGCGCGGTCTCAACCTCCATTTTCCGGAAGTCACTTCCGCCCAGCGGCGGGAACTTGCCAAGGCGCGTAACGCGTTGGGAGAGCGGTAGGTAATTCTACTGGAACTGCTTTTTAGGGGGCGGCGAAAGCCGAATTAGAATTATGGCCCAAGACCCGATCCCTTTTACCCCCGGAATGAAGCAGCTCGACACGACCTTTGCCGTCATGCGTTCCCTCGTCGAAACATATTACCCGCAAGGCGTTCCGGAAGAGGCTAAGGCGAAGAACGCCTCGCTGACCGGCGTCGTTTTCTCCCTCATCCAGGGAGCGGGGGAGAATAGCGAGAAGGTGGCGGCGCTTTTCCAGGAAGCCTGGAAGAACAAGGAAACCGTCGGCCCCGCCGTCAGCGCCACCAAGATTTTGAACGCGTACATGGATGGGCACCCCGGGATCAGCCCTGCCGAATCGGTCGAGGCGGCGCAAAGCATCTACGCCGTCCTCCACGGCATGCCTTACATGATCCCCTCGAAAAGCCCGGAGGGAGTGCAACGCTCGATCACATCCGCCAAGGAAGGCCGGGAAGCCTAGCTTCCCGGTAACGAAAAAAAGGGGCGCGCCCAGCCGGGCGCGCCCCTTTTTCGTTTGGCAGGAATTGGCCCCTACGCCCCGGCGGGCGCGCCCTGCAGGCCGGGCAGCATGCCGCCGTCGTCCTTGTCGTCGGCGGGCTTCGGGTTGGGAGGCAGCGTCTCGGACGGGGTGGGAAGGACCGGCGGCTCGATATTCTTCGGCGGCGGGTTGGTCATCTTGCCCGTGCGGATGATTTCCTCCACCTGGGCGCCGTCCAGCGTTTCGTATTCCAGGAGCGCGGCGGCCAGCGCCTCGATCTCCGTGCGGTGCTTGAGGATGAGGTCCTTGGCCTTGTTGTAGGCGCTGTTGATGAAGTGGAGGACCTCCTGGTCGATTTCCTGCGCGGTGCTCTCGCTGTAGCCGCGGGAGTGGCCCAGCTCGCGGCCCAGGAAGACCATGTTGGAGTCGTCCCCGTAGCGGACCATGCCCAGCTTCTCGCTCATGCCCCATTCGCAGACCATCTTGCGGGCGTTCCAGGTGGCCATGTGGATGTCCCCGGCGGCGCCGCTGGTGATGTCCCCCAGGAAGATCTCTTCCGCCACGCGGCCGCCCATGAGGACGCAGAGATCGTCGATCAGCTCGTGCTTGCGGGTGCTGTATTTGTCCTTTTCCGGCAGCATCATGGTGACGCCCAGCGCGGGGCCGCGCGGGATGATGGTCACCTTGTGCAGGGGATCGGTGTGCTCCAGAAGGATGTTCAGGATGGCGTGGCCGGCCTCGTGGTAGGCGGTCACCTTCTTCTCCTCCTCGCTCATGGCCAGGCTGCGGCGCTCGCGGCCCCAGCGCACCTTGTCGCGCGCCTCTTCCAGGTCGGGCTGGGTGATGAATTCTTTGTTGCTCTTGGCCGCGATGAGGGCCGCCTCGTTGATGAGGTTGGCCAGTTCCGCGCCGGAGAAGCCGGGGGTGCCGCGGGCCAGGGAGTGGAGGTCGGCCTTGGGGTCGATCTTCACCTTCTGCACGTGGACGCTGAGGATCTGCTCCCGGCCCTTGATGTCCGGCAGGTTCACGCGCACCTCGCGGTCGAAGCGGCCGGGCCGCAGCAGCGCCGGGTCCAGGACGTCCTTCCGGTTCGTCGCCGCCACCATGATGATGCCTTCCTGGGACTCGATGCCGTCCATCTCCACCAGGAGGGCGTTGAGGGTCTGCTCCCGCTCGTCATGGCCGCCGCCCATGCCGGTGCCGCGGCTGCGGCCCACGGCGTCGATTTCGTCGATGAAGATGATGCAGGGGGCGTGCTTCTTGCCCTGCTCGAACATGTCGCGCACGCGGCTGGCGCCGACGCCGACGAACATTTCCACGAAGTCGGAGCCGCTGATGCTGAAGAAGGGGACGTCGGCCTCGCCCGCGATGGCCTTGGCCAGCATGGTCTTGCCCGTTCCCGGAGGGCCGACCATGAGGACGCCTTTCGGGATGCGGCCGCCGAGTTTCTGGAAGCGCTTGGGGTCCTTGAGGAACTCGACGATTTCCTGCACCTCTTCCTTGGCCTCCTCCACCCCCGCCACGTCCTTGAACATGATGCGGTTGCGGTCGCGGGAGAGCATGCGGGCGCGGCTCTTGCCGAAGCTGAAGGCCGACTTGCCCGCCATGCGCAGCTGCTGGCGGAAGACGAAGTAGATCAGAACGACGAAGAGGAGGAACGGCAGGAAGCTGACGAGGGTCTGGCTCCAGTAGCTGTTCACCGTGCGGGTCTCCACGTCTTGGAAGCCGTTTTCCGCCAGGAACTGGCTGAGGTTCTTTTCCCATTCCAGGTCGACATTGGTGTGGTAGCCGCTGGCGACCACGGTCGCGTCGGTGGCGCTCTTCGCGTGCTTGTAGCGGCCTTCCAGGTAGGTCTGGCCGGTGGCCTCCCGGTAGAAGGTGACGTTCTCCACCCGGTGCTCGCGGACGGCATTCTTGAACTTGGGCATCGTCAGCTCGTCCATCTGGGAGGTGCGGAGGCCGCTGGCGCTGCTGATGTAGAAAAAGATGCCGATGGCCGCCATCACCAGGATGAGGAGGCCCATGCCCTTCCAGCCGGATTCCGGCTGCGGCGGCCGGTTTTCCGGATCTTCCTGGTTCACGGGACGGCGGCGGCGCGCGGGGCGGCGGCGGGGAGAGGGAGTAGGAGGCATGAGAGTAGGGGGGGGGAACTTAGTTAACTAGCACGTTTGCAATTCCTTAGCAACCGCCGGGACGGGACGGTAGAACGTATCGCGTTGCGCCGGAACGCGCCCGGCTTCCCGGATCGCCCGCTCCAGGCGGGCGACGGTCTGTTCCTGCGGGGTCTTGGCCCCCGCCATGTGGAAAATGAGTTCCTCCTGGATGGTGCCGTGGAGGTCGTCCGCGCCGAAGCTCTGGGCGATCTGCGCCAGGGGCAGCGTCATGCTGATCCAGTAGGAGGTGATGTGGTCGAAGTTGTCCAGGTAGAGGCGCGTGACGGCGATGTTCCGCAGCTCCTCCCGCCCGCCGACGCGGGGCTGGGGCTTCATCTTGTTGTTCTCCGGCTCGTAGGCGTAGGGGACGATGGCGGTGAAGCCGCCCGTCTCCTCCTGCAACTCCCGGAGGCGGCGCAGGTGGTCGACGCGGTGGGCCGGGGTCTCGATGTGGCCGTAGAGCATCGTGCAGGTGCTCTTTTGCCCCATTTGGTGCCAGGTGCGGTGGACTTCCAGCCACTCCTCCGCCGTTTCCTTTCCCCGGCAAATTTGGTCCCGGATCCCTTGGTCGAAGATTTCCGCCCCGCCGCCGGTGAGGGAGTCGAGGCCCGCTTCCCGCAGGATTTCCAGGGTTTCCCGGATCGGCTTCTTGGCGATCCGCTCCGCCAGGTGGCGGATCTCCACGGCGGTGAACATCTTCAGCCGCAGCCCGGGGCAAGCCTCCCGGATCCCGCGCAGCAGGTCGGTGTAGTAGGAAAAGGGGAGCTTCGGGTGGAGGCCGCCGACGCTGTGAATTTCGGTGAGCCCCTCGGCCTGGGCCTTCTTGGCCTTCTCCACCAGCTCCTCGACGGAGTAGGCGAAGGCCCCTTCCTGCCCGGCGCGCCGGTAAAAGGCGCAGAACTGGCAGCTCAGGAGGCAGACGTTGGAGTAGTTGAGGTAGCGGTTGAGAATGTAGCTGGTGACGTTGCCGTTCTTCTTTTCCCGGACGTGGTTGGCCAGGAGGCCGACGAGGTTCAGGTCCTCGCAGGCGTAGAGCGCCAGCGCGTCGGCGTCGGAGAGACGCTCCCCGGCGTGGACCTTCTCCGCGATGGGGCCCAGGCCCGCGCGGTGGAAAAGAGACTCCAATGGCATGGTTGTAACTTAGCGGAGGAAAGCCCCGATGGGAAATTAGACTCCCTCTCTCCCGTATTTGCTCAAATTATGAGCGGGAGCTTCCTGCGTCGACCCTAAACCCAGAATTCGAGCGCCGCGCTGGCCAGAAGGACGACGCTGACGATCGCATTGGCCTGGAAGAAGGCCCAGTTGATCCGCTTCATGTCGCTCGTCCGGCAGAGCCAAAGCTCCGCCCCCAGGGCGAAGGCGACCAGGACCAGCCCCGCCAGGTAGACCTTCCCCAGCCCGCCCAGGACGCCGAAGAATAGAAAGCAAAGCCAGGCGATCGTCTGCAGCCCGGCGGCCAGCCGGATGGCCGCCCCGATGCCGAAGCGCGCGGGGAAGGAGTGAAGGCCGTGCGCGCGGTCGAACTCGGCGTCCATCGTCGCGTAGATCAAATCGAAGCCGAAGACCCAGCACAGCACCCCGGCGGCCAGGAGCCACGGCGCGGGGGACCAGAGCTCCCCGCGCACGGCGGCCCACGCGCCCATCGGCGCGGCGGCCAGCGCCAGCCCCAGGAAGGCGTGGCTGAAGGAGGTGAAGCGCTTCGTCAGCGAGTAGCCCAGGATGAGCAGGATGGCCAGCGGCGCCAGGAACAGGCAGAGCTTATTGATCGCCGCCGCGGCGATGAGGAAGATCCCCAGGTTGGCCCCGCAGAGGAGGAGGGCGTCCCGCCGGGAGAGGAGCTGGTGGCGGTAGGCGGTGCGGGGGTTTTTCTTGTCGAACTCCCAGTCCACGATCCGGTTAAAGGCCATCGCCGCCGTGCGCGCGCCGACCATGCAGACCAGGATGAGCGCCAGGACGCGCCCGCCGGGCAGCCCGCGCGCCGCCGTCAGCATGGAGATGAGGGCAAAGGGGAGGGCGAAGACGGTGTGGCTGAATTTGATGAACTTGAGGGCGGGGCGGATTTTTTTGAGCATGGGGATTATTCCTTCGGGGCGGGCTCCTTCCAGCGGCGGCCCAGTTCGTGGTCGATCTTGAGATGGTCCAGCACGCGGGCGACGACGGTGTCGACCACGTCGCGCACCGTCTCCGGCTTGCCGTAGAAAGAGGGGGAGGCGGGCAGCACGGTGGCCCCGGCCTCCAGGAGGCTGACCACGTTCCGCGCCTGGAGGAGGTTCCACGGCATCTCCCGGGGGACCAGGAGGAGCGGGCGCTTTTCTTTAAGAAAAACATCGGCCGCGCGGGTGATCGTGCTGTCCGAGTAGCCGTGGGCGATCCGGCCGATCGTCCCCATGGAGCAGGGGATGACAACCATGGCGTCGTATTTGGCCGAACCGGAGACGAAGGGGACCTGCATCGTCCGGTCCTGGTAGACCTGGAACTGGGCGGGGATGGAAAGGGCGCCGGTCTCCGCGGCGGCGACTTCCTCCGCGTGTAGGCTCGTCACCACATCGACATGGTGGGGGCCGGCGGCCAGGCATTCCAGGAGCCGCTGCGCGTAGAGGGAGCCGGAGGCCCCGGTGATGGCGACGACGAGCTTCATGACAGGCTCTGAGAAAAAGTGGTGGCTGGGACCGGGATCGAACCGGTGACACGCGGATTTTCAGTCCGCTGCTCTACCAACTGAGCTACCCAGCCAGGAGAAGGGACGGGGATCATGCCGTCCTCCCCCGCCCGATGGCAAGGGGGATTTAGCGTCCTTCCCGGGTAACCGCCGGGGAGGGGGCGAGGAAAGGGGCGTTGCCGGGACGGCCCGGGGGCGGCCCTTTGGCAAAGAGGGGCCTCTCCGCCCGTTCCAGGAAACCCAGGGAGAGGTCCACCCGGGAGAAATAATCGGCCAGGTCGGAGGCCGTCAGGGCCATGTTCGGCCGGGTATCCTTGGCGGCCTCCCGCGCGGCGGCGGTTTCCCGGAGCATGGCCTCCCGCTGGGCATCGGTTCTTTTGCCGAAGCGCCGGTCGAACGTCGCGTAGAGAGCCCGCTGCGCCGCCACGTTCCCGTTTTGGATCGCCACCCGCAGGACGTTGAGGAAGACCTCCGGCTCCACCTTTTCCGCCAGCCGCCCGTAATGGGCCGTGTCCCAGGAATCGGCCTCCTGGTAGCGGCGGGCGATCACGTGATAGGCGAAGGCGATGCCGTAATTGGGCCGCGTTTCCAGCCCCAGCTTTGCCCGGCCCTGCGGGTCCCCGTAGACCTCCTCCAACACGTCGCCGTAATCCTCCGGCAGCACCTCGGCGTAGTAGCGCCGTTTTTCCGCCTCCGTCAGCTGGTCCAGGCCCTGCTGGACGTGGAAGACCGCGTGGCCCAGGCCGTTGGGGGCGGGATTGTAGGCGGGGAACCGCCGCAGCGCCTCCCGGCCCTCCGGCGTCCGCAGCGCGGCGCTGAGCGGATCCCGCTCCTTTGGGTCAAGATCGACGCGGCGGAAGAGATTGTAGGCGGCCGCGTACAGCTCCACCCGGTTTTCCGGCAGCCGCTTCCACGCGTGGAGGCGGATCGCCCCGGCGAACGCCTCGCTCAGGTAGGCCAGCCGCTCCGTCGCCAGGAGGGGATAGGAAGAAAGGGACGACTCCGGCCGCAGCTTCCGCTGGACGGCCTCCAGATCTGTCCTCATCCGCGCGGCGCGGCCGGGGTCGCCCTCCGCCAGCATCCGGCCCAGCACGGGCCCGAAGCCGACGGCCGGTTCCTGGAGAAGGTCGGTGGGGGCGGCGGCGGGGTCGATGATCCGGCGGACCGATTTCTTCACCTCGTCGATCGCGTGCGTCCCCTCGTGATGGAGCATGCCCATCTCCGTCCCGTAGGTGGCCAAGGAGCGGCTGCTCTGGGCGTTGACCCGGACCTGGATGGGCGTGCGGAACTGGGAATTCTGGAACGCCAGATAGCTGGGGCTCAAAAGGGTGGGCATCGGCGCGAAAAGCGGTGCCGCGTGGCTCAACGTTTCCCCCGTCGGCGTCCCGGCCGCTCCCGGGCTCACCGTGAGCCAAAGGCCGATGTCCAGGTCCAGATCGCCATCATGCGGCATCCCGGCGGGAAGGCGTCCTCCGTAGCCCTTCCGGATCAGTTCTTGGGCTTGCTGCCAGTGGGCGGAAGCCGGGGCGGGGAGAGGCGGCGGCGCGGCCCATCCTGTTCCCGCCCAGGGGAACGTAACGCCCAGCACCAAGTTCCGCAGCAATGCCCGCGACATAATCCGGCGACAAAGGAGTCGGCAGGATAATGTTTAACGCTTAAATTGCAACTTAAGCGTATAAATGGGCGGGTTTACGTCTGTTTTATATCATTCCAGAGCGGGTGCCCCCTCCAGCCGGAGAAGGGCGAAAGAAGCCCCCACGATCAGGGCCGCGCTCACCGCCACCCAGCCGGTTACCGGTTCTCCGAAAAAGAGAGCCGCCAGCAGGATGGCGTAGACCGGCTCCAGGGCCACGAAGCCGCCGCACGTCGCGGCGGAGAGCCGGTTAAGCGCGTAGAAATAGAGCTGGTGCATCAGCGCCGTGCCGACGATCCCCAGGAAGGCCAGGCAAAGCCACGCCGCCGGACCGGAAGGAACGGGCCGGGAAAAGAAAAGGAACGGCACCAAAAGAAGGGTGACGGCCGCGTTGACCCACAAAGAAACCCGGAGGGGGGAGAGCGCTTCCCCCAGCCGCTTGCTGGAGTGGCTGAACCACGCGAAGGCCAGCGCGGAAAAGAGCCCGCAGAACGCGCCGCCGAGGCGGCCGCCGTGGCCGCGCGGGTCGACCAGGAGGGCGACGGCGGCGACGATCGCCGCTCCGGCGGCCAGCTCCGCCCCGCGCGGGCGGCGGCGCTGCGCCCGGCTTTCGATCAGGACGGTGAAGAGGGGAAAGACGGCGAAGGTGAGAGTGGCCACGGCCACTCCCGCTTCCTGCACGGCGGCGAAGAAGGAGACCCAATGCAGGGCCAGCGCCGCGCCCGTCGCCGCCGTGCGGGCGCGCAGCGGCGGGGGCGGCAGGGAGTGCTCCCGCCGCGCGCGGGCGATGAGCCCCAGCGTCGCCGCCGCGCAGGCGGCCCGCGCGGCGACGATCCAGACGGGGGAGGCGGCCAGCTTACCGTAGAGGGCGGCGCTGCCGAAGAGCAGCGCCCCCACGTTGATGGCAATCAGGCCCCGCGTCCGCCGGGTCAATTCTCTTCCCGCAGCGCCTTGGCCGCGGCGACGAGGTTGCGCAGGGAGGCGACGACCTCCTCCCAGCCGCGCGTCTTCAGGCCGCAGTCCGGGTTGGCCCAGAGGTTGCGGCGCGGGATGACGGCCAGCGCCTTGCGGAGCAGGTCCTCCATCTCCTTTTGGGAGGGGACGCGCGGGGAGTGGATGTCCCAGACGCCCGGCCCGATCTCGTTCGGGTATTTAAAGTCGGCGAAGCCGCGCAGCAGCTCCATGCCGGAGCGGCTGGCCTCGATGGAGATGACGTCGGCGTCCAGGCGGGCGATGGAGGGGAGGATGTCGTTGAACTCCCCGTAGCACATGTGGGTGTGGATCTGCGTCTCGTCCTTCACTCCGCCGGCGGAGAGGCGGAAGAGGTCCACGGCCCAGCCCAGGTATTCCTCCCATTCCCCGCGGCGCAGGGGCAGGCCCTCGCGCAGGGCGGGCTCGTCGATCTGGATGGCGGCCAGGCCGGCCTTCTCCAGGTCGCAGACTTCGTCCCGCAGCGCCAGCGCCAGGTGGGTGGCGGAGAGGCGGCGGGGCTGGTCGTCCCGGACGAAGCTCCACTGCAGCATGGTGATGGGGCCGGTAAGCATCCCCTTCATGGGGCGCTTGGTGAGGGATTGGGCGTATTGGGACCAGCTGACGGTCATGGGGGCGCGGCGCGCGACGTCGCCGAAGAGGATGGGCGGCTTCACGCAGCGGGAGCCGTAGCTCTGGACCCAGCCGTTCTCGGTGAAGGCGTAGCCCTCCAGCTGCTCGCCGAAGTATTCGACCATGTCGTTCCGCTCGAATTCCCCGTGCACGGGCATGTCGATGTCCAGCTCCTCCTGGAGGCGGACGGTCTTGGCGATCTCGTCCTTGAGGAACTTCTCGTAGGCCTCGTTGGAAAGCTCGCCCTTCTTCCACTTGGCGCGGGCGGCGCGGACTTCCGCTGTCTGCGGGAAGGAGCCGATGGTGGTGGTGGGGAAGGCCGGGAGTTTCAGGTGCTCGTGCTGCCGGGCCTGCCGCTGGGGGAAGGGGGACTGGCGGCTGAAGTCCTGGGGTGTGACGGCGGCGGCGCGGGCGGCCACGTCGGCGCGGTGGATCTTCGGGCTCTGGCGGCGGGCTTCCAGCGCGGCGGCGTTTTCCCGCAGGGGCGCGGAGACGTCCTTGCCCGCCAGCGCGTCGGCCAGGAGGCGGACTTCCGCCAATTTCTCCTCCGCGAAGGCGAGCCAGCCCTTGAGTTCCGGGTCGATCTTCTGCTCCGCGCGCAGGGAGACGGGCGCGTGGAGGAGGGAACAGCTGGGGGCCACCCAGAGCCGTTCCGTTCCGAGCCGCTCGGCCACGCCGTTGAGCAGGGCCAGGGCGGGGACCAGGTCGGCCTTCCAGATGTTGCGCCCGTCGATGACGCCGACGGAGAGGACCTTCCCCTCCGGCACGCGGCCCGCGACGGCGGCCGCTTCCTCCGCGCCGCGCACGGCGTCGATGTGGTAGCCGGCCACGGGCAGGGAGAGGAAGAGATCCCGGTTGTCCTGGAGCGGGCCGAAGTAGGTGGCCAAAAGGATCTTCAGCCCCGGCGCGGCGGCGGCCAGGCGGGCGTAGGCCTTTTCCAGCGCGGCGCGCTGGGCGGCGCTCAGGTCGAGGGCGAAGACCGGCTCGTCGAGCTGGACCCACTCGGCGCCCGCGGCGGAGAGCTTCCTCAGCGTCTCCTCATAGACGGGGAGGATCTTCTCCAGCAGGCTGAAGCGGTCGAAGCCAGGCGCGGTCGCCTTCGCCAGGGAGAGGAAGGTGACGGGGCCCAGGATGACCGGCTTGGCGCGGAGGCCCAGGGCCTTGGCCTCGGCGAATTCGTTGAAGGGCTTGCGGGAGGCCAGGCGGAAGGCGGTGTCCGGGCCCAGCTCCGGCACCAGGTAGTGGTAATTCGTGTCGAACCACTTCGTCATTTCCAGGGCGGGAACGCCCTCGGACGGGCCGTGGTCGTGGCCGCAGTCGCAGGCCTTCTCGGCGGCCAGGATGCCGCGGGCCATGCGGAAGTAAGTCGTCAGGTCGACGTCGCCCTTCCCCTCCCAGTGGAAGCGAGCGGGCACCGCGCCGACGAGGCAGAGGGTGTCGAGCACCTGGTCGTAAAAGCTGAAGTCGTTGCAGGCGACGTAGTCGATCCCGGCCTGCTTCTGGGCGTGCCAGTGCGCGGCGCGCAGGCGCTCGGCGGTCTGCTGCAGCTCGGCCTCGGAAATCTTCCCCTTCCAGAAGGCCTCGCTGGCCGTCTTCAGTTCGCGTTTTTCCCCGATGCGGGGATAGCCCAGAATGTGCGTGGTCATCGCCCTAATCTCAATAGGCCGCCACAGGGATGCGGCAAGCATTTATTTGTATATCATAATATGCAAATGGATTGATGGGTCTTTGCAAAATGTCCCGGCGATTCGGGCCGAAACTTTGCAAAGCGCCTGAATCACGGGAAAAACGTGAAAAATTGGAAATTATCATAACCCGCATGGTTTCAGTGACTTGTGATCTAAAATGGGGTGGCTGGCACGGCTGCGGCTATTCCCATGGCATGAACGCCACGCTTCCTTCCCCCTATATCGTGACGCCGCAATATGGTCCGCGTCGGAATCATCATGGCCGCAATCGTCCTCAGACGGGCGACATGGGCCGCCTGATCCTCTACGCCTTGGCCTTCCAGGCCTTGCTGATTTTCGCTTTCTCTCACGCCTTCTAAAAAGAAAGAAGGCGCAAAAGGGCGCGCGCTATCGGGAATGCGCGCGGGTGAAGCGGGCCGCCAAAACGTGTCCCGCGCCTTCCGGCACGGCGCGCAGCGCCTCGGCAAATGCCGCCGGTTCCAGCTTGAATTCCTTGCCCAGCCGCGCGGCCTCCGTGTCGAAGCGGCTGCCCGCCGCTTTCTCCGCCGCGTCCAGCGCGGGGAGCGCCTCAAAGCGGCCATCGGCCTCCGCGCCGCGGCGCAGGGAAGAATTCCGTTGGTGTTCCAGGGCGTACGATTCGGCCCAGCGGGTCAGGGCGTCATGGAAAGCGGACATGGGCAGAACCATAATCGCTCCCGCCGGGAGTGCAATTTTTCGATGGGGCCCCCCTTCTTTCCGGCATTCTGCATGAAAAAGGGGATGGAAGCGGCGGAGGGGCTAAATTTGCAAGCGGCTGATTTAAAGAAGGTTGTGCAATATAAACGCGGCTTGGCACGGCGGCGGCTAAATTCCAATCAAGGAAGCCAGGGGTTTCCTGGAAAGTAAGGACCAACCAAAAGAAGGAGAACG
The DNA here is from genome assembly GCA_028283855.1 of Verrucomicrobium sp. Lineage (NCBI taxonomy): Bacteria > Pseudomonadati > Verrucomicrobiota > Verrucomicrobiia > Verrucomicrobiales > Verrucomicrobiaceae > Verrucomicrobium > Verrucomicrobium sp. Next base: position 1,059,560 of record JAPWJX010000003.1, read on the forward strand.
AATCATGAAGGCACTATTTCTGACGGGTGTGTTGCTGATCGGAGCCGGCATCGTGGCGCTGGTGTACCAGGGCTTCAGCTACACGAAGAAGGAGCGGGTCCTCGACTTGGGCCCGATCCATGCCGATGCCAACCGGAGCCACTACGTTTGGATCCCGCCGCTGGCGGGCGCCGTAGCGGTCGTCGCGGGCGTGGCCTGCGTCGTGGTCGGCAACCGTCGCACCATTTAGGCGAGGGGACGCGGGATTTCGCGAAGCTGGGGGGTTTCAACAAATCCCGCGCCCTTCCCTAAAACAATCCTCGAAAGGGGGTCCGGCCTTCAGGGGCTGGGCCCCCTTTCTTTTTTCTGTACTTTTACGTAAAAAATGGGAGGCTGCTTATTCATGCGCTTTCAGCCCAATCGGGATTACGTCAGCAATGACGTGGTCCAAACCCCCCGGCCCCTGGCCAAGCTTTTGGTCGACCACTTCCGTCCCGCAGGCCGCGTCCTGGAACCCTGCCGGGGAGAAGGGCACATTTACGATTTGCTGCCCCCCGGCTCCCCCTGGTGTGAAATTTTGGAGGGGCGCGACTTTCTCGATTGGACGGAGCGGGTCGATTGGGTCTTCACTAATCCTCCCTGGAGCCGCATCCGGGAATTCCTGCTCCACGGCATGCAGGTGGCCGACGACATCGTCTTCCTCATGACGGTGAACCACGCCTGGACGAAGGCCCGGGTACGGGACGTCCGGGAAAACGGCTTCGGCTTCAAGGAGCTGTGCATGGTCGACATGCCCGCCAGCTTCCCGCAGTCCGGCTTCCAGCTGGGCGCCGTCCACTGGCAGCGCGGCTGGACCGGCCCCATCACCTTCAGCGACTTTACCGCCGCCCGTCCCCGCGTGGCGGAGGCCGACGCGGTCCCCGTCCCCGCCCTGCCGAAGCCGCTGCGCGCCCGCCGCGTCCCGGCTCCCGTGCCGGCCCGGGCGCCGCGCCGGCCGCAGGCGCCTGCCGCCCGCCCCCGCCGCGCCGTGCGGGGTTGACCGATGTGGGCATAATGGCGTTGGCGTTTCCTTTGAACGATGGCCATTGATCCCCACGCGCATGAAAAGGAGGGGCAGGAGCCGGCGCCGCCCGGCTTCCTCGGCGTTTTCAACCCCTTCGGCTCCTTTACCACGGCGGCGTCGACCTTAAGTTCTTTCAACCCGCGCTTTGCCCTCGGCGCGGCGGTCTCCCTTTTCCGGGGTTCTATCTGGATCAACCTCCTGGTCCTCTTGGGCGTGGGCGCGCTCCTCTTCGGCACCATCGACGTGGCGCACGAGTGGCGCGCGCCGCTGAGGGCGAAGGTCGACATGGACCTGAGCTTCTGGCGGCTGCCGCAATACACCCTCTACACCCTCTCGCGCGGCCTGGTCGCCTACGCCTTCTCCCTCCTCTTCACCTTCATCTACGCCCGTTGGGCGGCGTATGACGCCAAGGCGGAGAAGATCCTCATCCCCGCCCTGGACATTTTGCAGAGCATCCCCGTCCTCGGCTTCCTGCCGGGCTTGGTCCTGGCGCTCGTCGGCCTCTTTCCCCATTCCAACTTCGGCCTGGAGCTGGCCTGCGTCCTCATGTTCTTCACCGGCCAGGTGTGGAACATGACCTTCAGCTTCTACTATTCCTTAAAGAGCGTGCCGCAGGACTTCGTCGCCGTGGCGCGGCTCACCGGGCTCTCCACCCGCCAGTTCCTCTGGGGCGTGGAGCTGCCCCTGGCCGCCAACGGCCTGGTCTTCAACAGCATGATGTCGATGGCGGGGGGCTGGTTCTTCCTCACCATCACGGAAGCCTTCACCCTGGGGAACAAGGATTTCCGCCTCCCGGGCCTCGGCTCCTATATGAGCGTGGCCCAGCAGGAGGGGAACGGGTGGGCGCAGATCGGCGCCATCGTGGCGATGATGCTCATGATCGTCGTCCTCGATCAGCTGCTCTTCCGTCCTCTGGTCGTCTGGACCCAGCGCTTCAAGCTGGAGGACGTGCAGAACGGCCCGGCCGACCACTCCTGGTTCCTCGACATCCTCGTCCGCTCCACGCTGATCCGCGACTTCATCGAGTTCCTCCAGCGTCCCCGCATTAAGGAACTCCAGAGCCGCCTGGGCCTGGACAGCGCCGCGCCGGTCGTCGGCGTGGAGGCGCCTCCCTCCCGCTCGAGCCGCTTCTTCTACCGGCTCTTTCTGGCCGTCCTGGGCGGGCTGGCCCTTTACGGCGCGTGGAAAATCTGCCGCCTGGTTCTCATGCTCCACTGGCGGGAGTGGCTCACCATCCTGGGCGGCACCGGGCTGACCGCCGCGCGCGTCTTCAGCGCGCTGGCCCTGGGCACCCTGTGGACCGTCCCCGTCGGCGTCTACATCGGCATGCGGCCCCGGCTCCAGCGGATCTTCCAGCCCATCATCCAGGTCGCGGCCTCCTTCCCGTCGCCCATGGTCTTCAACACCATCCTCACCCTCCTTTTTCTCATCCACGGGTCCCTCAGTTGGGGGGCGGTCATCCTCATGCTCATGGGGACCCAGTGGTACATCTTCTTCAACGTCATCTCCGGCGCCGCCGCCATCCCGGCCGATCTCCACGCCTGCGGACGGGTCCTGGGCCTGAAAGGCTGGGCGCGCTGGAAGAACTTCTACCTGCCCGCCATCTTCCCCGCCCTGGTCACCGGCTGGATCACCGCCGCCGGCGGCGCGTGGAACGCCAGCATCGTTTCCGAATACGTGAACAGCGGCGCCCACACCACCCTGGGCCTGGGCTCCATCATCAGCGAGGCCACCGACCGGGGCGACTACCCCGTCCTGGCCGCCTCCGTCATCCTCATGGCCCTCGTCGTCGTGGGCCTCAACCGTTTCCTGTGGAAACCCCTTCAGCAGATGGCCGAGTCCCGCTGCCGCATCCTCAACTAGAACCTTCTAATATGGCTTCCGCACCCCACCTGGCCGAACTGCGCGGCATCACCCACCGCTTCGGCGGCCAGACCACCGACCTGGCGCTGCAAGACGTCAGCCTCACCATCGAGCGGAACGACATGGTCGCCCTCCTGGGCCCCTCCGGTTGCGGCAAGTCGACCCTCCTGCGCATCCTCACCGGCCTCATCCACCCGACGGAAGGGGAGGTCCGCTTCAAGGACGAGCGCCTCCACGGCATCAACCCCGGCGTGGCCATGGTCTTCCAGAACTTCGCCCTCTTCCCCTGGCTCACCGTCAGCCAAAACATCCTCCTGGGCCTGCACAAGCTGGGCCTGGAAGAGCGCGAGCAGTTCGAGCGGCTCGAGCACATCATCGACCTCGTCGGCCTCCAGGGCTACGCCGATTCCCTGCCGAAGGAGCTTTCCGGCGGCATGAAACAGCGCGTCGGCTTCGCCCGCGCCATCGTCGCCCAGCCGGAAATCCTCTGTCTGGACGAGCCCTTCAGCGCCCTGGACGTCCTCACCACGGAAACCCTCCGCACCGAGCTGCTGCGCCTGTGGACCGATCCCGACCTCAGCCTCAACAGCATGGTCCTGGTCACCCACAACATCCAGGAAGCCGTCCTCATGGCGCGCCGCATCGTCGTCCTGGCCTCCCATCCCGGGCGGATTCAGACCGTCGTCGAAAACCCGCTGCCCTATCCGCGCGACCCGGACAGCGCGCCTTTCAAACAGCTCGTCGACCAAGTCCACGGCATCCTCACCCAGACCATCCTGCCGGACGGGCCCGTCACCACCGTCTCCGTCGCCGTCACGCCGGAATCGCCCGACGCCGCCACGGAGGAAAAGGCCGCGCCGCACATCGTCCCCGTCAGCCCGCTGCCGCGCGCGCTCCTCTCCGAAGTGCAGGGCCTGCTCACCCTCCTGGGCGACGTGCCCGAAGACATCTACGACCTCTCCTGCCAGATCGGCAAAGACTTCGGCGCCACCCTCGTCGTCGTCAAAGCCGCGGAATTACTGGGCTTCGTCGACACCCCGGGCCATGACGTCGTGCTCACCGCCCTCGGTAAACGCTTCAACGCGCTCGACACGCAGGAGAAGACGGACCTCCTGCAGGAACAGATCCGCAAAGTGAAGATCTTCGAGCTGGTGCTGCGCCTCATCGACGCGTCGCCGGAGAAGGTGATCGACGAAGATCAAGTGGTGGAGCGGCTTGGAGCCATTTTCCCGCACGAAAAACCGCGCATCCTCTGGAAAACGATCCTCAATTGGGGCCGTTTTGCGGAGCTTTTCAGCTACGACGCGCACGCCCGGCAGGTGCGCCGCTTCGAAAAAGTGAGCTTCACCGGCGACGAAGACGCCGAATAAGCCGAATTTTTTCGTCCCGCATCTCCCTTTCCATCAACGGAAAGCGAGTTTGTACGGAAAAACCTGCAAAAAAACCATTGCCCTTTGCGGTGGTTTTTATATGTTCCTCGTCCCGCTTGTTCTGTTCGCCGCGATATCGGCGCGATGCTTTCGAAAGTTCGAAAGCGCCAAATCGAAAAAAATCGAAATTGGTGCTAGACACTTAGAAAAAGGTACGCATGATACACGGCTCCCACGGAGGCCTAGCCAACGTGAGGATAAAACAATTTTCGGTTTCCGAAGTGAAGCCGATCGTTCTTTGGCAATATTGGGAATCGGTCGCCGGTTGATAAAACCGAGCGAAAGATTTCGAGATAGATGAGACAGCAAAGACGGAAAGCACAAAATTGAATTGTGCGGAACGTCAAGTTCTTAAGAGTATTAACACTCGTTAATCAGCGAGCAATCGCTGGTTGACGTTTTATGACCAAACGACAATTGGACTCGTTCCAATTGGCAAGTGAAGGTCAGTTCAAGCTCACGCTTAAACTCGGTTTCTTTGGGTTCGCTCAAAGCAACCGTTTATTTACGGAGAGTTTGATTCTGGCTCAGAACGAACGCTGGCGGCGTGGATAAGACATGCAAGTCGAACGCGACTTTTTTGGTAGCAATACTAAAAAAGTTGAGTGGCGAAAGGGTGCGTAACACGTGGGAATCTATCGGAAAGTGGGGGATAGCCCGCCGAAAGGCGGGGTAATACCCCATGTGAAGGCAACTTCAAAGTCGGGGACCGCAAGGCCTGACGCTTTTCGAGGAGCCCGCGGCCTATCAGCTAGTTGGTGAGGTAATGGCTCACCAAGGCTATGACGGGTAGCTGGTCTGAGAGGACGACCAGCCACACTGGAACTGAGACACGGTCCAGACACCTACGGGTGGCAGCAGTCGAGAATTTTTCACAATGGGGGCAACCCTGATGGAGCGACGCCGCGTGGAGGATGAAGGTTTTCGGATTGTAAACTCCTGTCACTGCAGAGCAAAGCTTGGGCATTAATACCGCCCAAGTCTGATAGTATGCAGGGAGGAAGGGACGGCTAACTCTGTGCCAGCAGCCGCGGTAATACAGAGGTCCCGAGCGTTGTTCGGATTCACTGGGCGTAAAGGGTGTGTAGGAGGCTAGGTAAGTCAGGTGTGAAATCCCACTGCTTAACAGTGGAACTGCATTCGATACTGCCTAGCTAGAGGATCGGAGGGGGAAACGGAATTCTTGGTGTAGCGGTGAAATGCGTAGATATCAAGAGGAACGCCGGTGGCGAAAGCGGTTTCCTGGAAGATTCCTGACTCTGAAACACGAAAGCCAGGGGAGCAAATGGGATTAGATACCCCAGTAGTCCTGGCCGTAAACGGTGTGCGTTAGGCGCTAGCGGATTCGACCCCGTTGGTGCCGTAGATAACTCGTTAAACGCACCGCCTGAGGAGTACGGTCGCAAGATTAAAACTCAAAGAAATTGACGGGGGCCCGCACAAGCGGTGGAGTATGTGGCTTAATTCGATGCAACGCGAAGAACCTTACCTGGCCTTGACATGCATTGTTCAGGCGATGAAAGTCGCTGGGTCGCAAGACCGAATTGCACAGGTGCTGCATGGCTGTCGTCAGCTCGTGTCGTGAGATGTTGGGTTAAGTCCCGCAACGAGCGCAACCCCTATGACCTGTTGCCGAAAGGATCTCTGGTCAGACTGCCCTGTTTAACGGGGAGGAAGGTGGGGATGACGTCAAGTCAGTATGGCCCTTACGGCCAGGGCTGCACACGTACTACAATGCCCAGTACAGAAGGAAGCAATACCGCAAGGTGGAGCGAATCCCCAAAACTGGGCCCAGTTCGGATTGGAGGCTGCAACTCGCCTCCATGAAGTTGGAATCGCTAGTAATGGCGCATCAGCTACGGCGCCGTGAATACGTTCCCGGGCCTTGTACACACCGCCCGTCACATCATGAAAGCCTATTGTACCCGAAGTCGGTTTCCGCCTAAGGTATGGTCGGTGATTGGGATGAAGTCGTAACAAGGTAGCCGTAGGGGAACCTGCGGCTGGATCACCTCCTTTCTAAGGAGTATGTCGATCCCTACTTCTTCGGTCCTTCGGGACTGCATGAAGCTAGGTTGAACGACAAGGTCGACGGCTAACGCCAAAGGGCAACCTTTGGTTATGCCGTTAAAACCTAGAGCTCGAAAGGGCTCAGGTACTTGATGTTCCGCACAATTCAGTTTTGTGTCTTTTACTTTGCTGGTTTAGAATCCTGGCCAAACAGTCACCTACGGGGGCATAGCTCAGTTGGTAGAGCGGTAGCTTTGCAAGCTATAGGTCAGGGGTTCGAATCCCCTTGCCTCCACGGCAAGGTAGTCTCCCTGACAAAAAGCTTCCAGGGCCTGTAGCTCAGTTGGTTAGAGCATGCGCTTGATAAGCGCAGGGTCACTGGTTCGAGTCCAGTCAGGCCCACCATTCTATCTCGTCTCGATTCCCGATACGGCAACGATTTGCACCGTCAATAAGACGGGGCAGCGTTCTTTGAAAACTACAGGTAACGCGGAAAAGAATTACAACTTTTTTGCTGAATGCGAGAGTCCGGTTTGATCGGCAACGGTCAGATCGGATCCGAGAACCAAATTAAAAAGCTACTAAGAGCACATAATGAATGCCTTGGCGCTGAATGGCTATGAAAGACGTGGCAAACTGCGATAAGCCTCGGGGAGTGGTAAGCACACTTTGATCCGGGGATTTCTGAATGGGGTAACCCAGCCCGAGTTATGTCGGGCTATGCTGGAGTGAATTCATAGCTCCGGTCATGCGACACCTGCTGAAGTGAAACATCTCAGTAAGCAGAGGAATAGAAAATGACAATGATTCCGTAAGTAGTGGCGAGCGAAAGCGGAAAAGCCCAAACCTGGGAGCTTGCTCCTGGGGGTTGTAGGGCCTCAACGTGGACTTGGTTGTGTTAGATGAAGCGGATGGAAAGTCGCCCCATAGAAGGTGAGAGGCCTTTAATCGAAAACACGACCATACCTAGAGGTACCCTGAGTAACACGATGCACGTGAAACTTCGTGTGAATCTGTGCCGACCACGGCATAAGGCTAAATACAAGTCAGCGACCGATAGTGAACCAGTACCGTGAGGGAAAGGTGAAAAGAACCGCTGTGAGCGGAGTGAAATAGAACCTGCAATTATGTGCTTACAAGGTGTTAGAGCCCGCAAGGGTGATAGCGTGCCTTTTGCTTAATGAGTCTGCGAGTTACTGTCCGTGGCGAGTCAAAGCTCCTTTGGAGTGAAGGCGAAGCGAAAGCGAGTCCGAAATGGGCGACCATAGCCGCTGGCAGTAGACCCGAAGGGGAGGTGATCTACGCATGGTCAGGCTGAAGTTTCCTTAACCGGAAATGAAGGGCCGAACACGTGAAGGTTGAAAACTTCTGTGATGAACTGTGTGTAGGAGCGAAAGACTAATCAAACCCCCTGATAGCTGGTTCTCCCCGAAATAGCTTGAGGGCTAGCCTCGTGTGCTGACTTGCGCGGGTAGAGCACTGGATGGACTAGGGTCCACACCCGGATACCGAATCCAATCAAACTCCGAATAGCGCAGGGTGAAACACGGGAGTCAGACAGCGAGGGATAAGCTTCGTTGTCGAGAGGAAAACAATCCAGATCGTCAGCTAAGGTGCCCAAATAGTGCTAAGTGGAAAGGATGTTAAGTTTCTAAAACAGTGAGGATGTTGGCTTAGAGGCAGCCATCATTTAAACAGTGCGTAATAGCTGACTCATCGAGAAACTTAGCGCCGAAAATGATTGGCGATTAAGCACTATACCGAAGCTACGGATACGCCAGGATTTCGATCCTGGCGCATGGTAGGGGAGCGTTCTAAGGGCTGTGAAGCAGGAGGGAAACCAACTGTGGAGCGCTTAGAAGTGAGGATGCAGACATGAGTAGCGATAAGACAGGTTGAATTCCTGTCCGCCGTAAACCCAAGGTTTCCTGGGGAAGGTTCGTCCTCCCAGGGTTAGCCGGGAACTAAGTCGAGGCCGTAAGGCGTAGGCGATGTCAAGCTGGTTTAATATTCCAGCGCCACCGACATTTAAGTAGGAGGGACGCATGTGCGGAGATGAGCGAGGTGTTGAATGTCCTTGTGCCGCAAGGTGACCCAAGGGAGCAATCCTGAGGGGATTCATTAAAGCATGTGCCAAGAAAAGCTCCTATGTATACTAAGGTGCCCGTACCGTAAACCGACACAGGTGGGTGGGTCGAATAGACTAAGGCGCGTGAGTGAAACCTCTTTAAGGAACTCGGCAAATTAACCCCGTAACTTAGGAAGAAGGGGTGCCCTCGAAAGGGGGCCGCAGTTAATCGCGTCAACCGACTGTTTAACAAAAACACAGCTCTCTGCCAAGTCGCAAGACGACGTATAGGGAGTGACACGTGACCAATGCTGGAAGATTACGGTAAGAGGTTAGCCGCAAGGCGAAGCTTTGAGCCCAAGTCCCAGTGAATGTCGGCCGTAACTATAACGGTCCTAAGGTAGCGAAATTCCTTGTCGGGTAAGTTCCGACCTGCACGAATCGTGTAACGAGTTGACGACTGTCTCAAAGAGGAGCTCAGCGAAGTTGTAATGGCGGTGAAGATGCCGCCTTCCTGCAGTAGGACGGAAAGACCCCGTGCACCTTTACTGTAAGCTGTTACTGGATTTTTATGTGGAATACTTAGCGTAAGTGGAAGGCTTTGAAGTGATCCTTGCGGGGATCATGGAGCCGACAATGAAACACCACCTTTTCTTCATGAGAATTCTAACCCCTATTGCCCTGAATCGGGCGGGGGGACAATGGCAGCGGGTCAGTTTGACTGGGGCGGTTTCCTCCAAAAGAGTAACGGAGGAGTTCGAAGGTTCCCTCAGCATGGTTGGTAATCATGCGCCGAGCACATGGGTAGAAGGGAGCTTAACTGCGAGACCAACAAGTCGAGCAGATACGAAAGTAGGACCAAGTGATCCGGTGGTAGAAAGTGGAATTGCCATCGCTCAACGGACAAAAGGTACGCCGGGGATAACAGGCTGATCGCGCCCAAGCGTTCATAGCGACGGCGCGGTTTGGCACCTCGATGTCGGCTCATCGCATCCTGGGGCTGGAGAAGGTCCCAAGGGTCCGGCTGTTCGCCGGTTAAAGCGGTACGCGAGCTGGGTTCAGAACGTCGTGAGACAGTTCGGTCCTTATCCACTGTGGGCGCAGGAGATTTGAGGGGTTCATTCCTTAGTACGAGAGGACCGGGAATGACGAGCCTCTGGTGTTCCGGTTGTGACGTCAGTCGCAGCGCCGGGTAGCTATGCTCGGAAAGGATAAGCGCTGAAAGCATCTAAGCGCCAAGCCTATCCCAAGATGAGATCTCCCCATTAAGATCGAGGTAGACCACCTCGTTGATAGGTCGCGCGTGTACGCACAGTAATGTGTTTAGCGGAGCGATACTAATTATCTGATTGGCTTTATTTTGGTATTCAGCAGGAAATAATGTTCTTTTTCGCTTTGCCTGTAGTTTTCAGAGAACGTAGTTGTTCTTTTTAAAACGAAGGTAACAAGAGCCGCCAGAGATTCTGACGGATGGCAGGAATGCCATTCAGTTAGCCCTCTGGTGACTTAGAGACGTGGCTCCACCCGTTCCCATCCCGAACACGGAAGTTAAACGCGTCATCGCCGATGGTAGTGCTTCTATAGGTTGTGCGAGAGTAGGTTGTTGCCAGTTTTATCCCCCGCCTGGGCGAAAGTCCGGGCGGGGGTTTTTTATTGTCTGGGGTGGGCTCAGGCAGCCTCCGGCGCCGTTGCTTGCTGGGTATTATTTTTTGTTGCTATTGCCTGCAAATGAAGTAGGTATTCCAGACTTCATGCGTGTTTTTAACTTCTCATTGACCATAGCGGCCGCCTTGGTGGCCATCCTCGTCCTGACCAACATTGGCCTGGGCCGCCATAATGCGAGCGTGGCCGGCCAGCTGACCTCCGCGCAGCAGGTGCTGCAGAGCCTGCCCTCTAACCGGCAGGCCCTGGGCGCCCTTGTCGAGCGCGTCAATTCCGCCGCGGCCACGGACCAGCCGCTGAAGGATTTGCTCAAGCGCCTCCAGCTTTCCGTCACTAACTCCTAATTTTATCTGAATATGAGCGACACGATTCCTCCCGTCCCTACCGAAACGAAGACTTCCTGCTGCGCCGGCGGCGAGTGCGCCTGGATGGACTGCTTTAGCTGGCAGATTCCCCTGGCTATTCTCCTGGCCACGCTGCTCTTCACCAACACGCTGGAATTCATCAACCTCTTCGGGCAGCGGAACCGCTTGGCCGACGGCCAGAAGCAGCTGACTCTCCCTGAGGTGCAGAACCAGCTGCGGCAGGCGGCTCTGGTTTCCCAGAAGCTTGATCAGCTGGCGCGAGGCATTGTCTCTCTGGCGCCGAGCGATGCCGCGGCCAAGAAGATCCAGGAAGATTTCCGCATCACGGTGCGCGGCCCTGAGCCGAAGAAGTAGTCCCGGGGATTGCCCCTCTCAAAAAGCCGTCCCGGGTAAACCGGGGCGGCTTTTTTGTTTAGGAGTGGCCTTCGGCTTCCTCTCCCTTGAGGAGGGCCAGCGCTTTGGCGTAGCTGCGGCGCTGGAGGTAGTGGCGGAGCATGGGATCGGCTTGGGAAGCCCATTGCTTTTCCCACGCTTCGAGCGCCCGCATGGAGGGAAGGAGCGGTGGTGGTTCCGGCTGTTTTTGCGCGCCGATGGCGGCCAGGTAGGTTTCCAGCGTTTCCTGGAGGGAGCGCAGCGGGTCCATGCGGATTATTTTAGCGCGGCTTCCGGCGGCTGCCATATAAACCGCCAGGGTTTGGCCGCCCATTCCGCGGCGTAGGCGACGCCGATGCGTGGTCCGGCGGCGATTTCTTTTTTCATGGGCAGGAGGCCGATGTCTTCCACCCAGAGGCGGGCGCCGGTCAAAGGGGCGCGGTTGTCGGCCCGTTCGATGCCCAGGGCCTGGCAGACCATGCCGGGGCCGGCGGCCCACCGGGATTCGGGGATGCCGGGACGGCGCCGGGCGGCCAGATCGCGGCCTTCGACGACGCGCACGGCGCGGATGAGGACGGCCATGGGTTCTCCTTGCGGGCCGGTGACGAAGTTGAGCATGTTGTGGAGGCCGTAGCAGAGGTAGACGTAGGCGATGCCGCCGGGGGCGAAGAGGGGTTCGGTCCGTGGGGTGCGGCGGTGGTTGTAGCCGTGGCAGGCTTTGTCCGGGGCGCCGCCGTAGGCTTCCGTTTCCGTGATGAGGGCGGCGCAGCGGCCCTCCGGTCCCTGGACGACGACCTGCTTTCCCAGGAAGAAGCGGGCCTGGGCCACGGGGTCGGGATCCAGGTAGGCCTGGAGTGGAAGTTTGAGGCCTTTCACGCGGGGGTAGGATACGGCCCTTCGCAGTTGAGCAAACCCCATTTTGGTCTAAGTAAGGAAGCATGGTCCGTATTCTCTGTTTCTTTCTTCTCCTGGCGCCGTTGGCGCAGGCTGCGCATTTGGAAGTGGCCGCCCAGTTCCCGGACCGGCAGGTGACGGGGGTGACGGTTTCGAGGACGGGCCGCCTTTTCGTCAGCTTTCCCCATTGGGAGGAGTTCAAGCATCTCTCCGTGGCGGAGGTGCTTCCGGGCGGCGTGCTCAAGCCTTTCCCGCTGGAGTGGGACCAGGACGGTCCGGGCAGCGCGGCGGCGGGTGTCCCGTCGACCAACGCCTTTTTCTGCGTGCAGAGTGTGGTTTGCGACGATCAGGATATGCTGTGGATTTTGGATACGGGCTCGCCCGGGCTGGCGGGGGTGGTGCCGGGCCAGGCGAAGCTGGTCGGCGTCGATCTGGCGACGGGCCGGGCGAAGAAGGTGATTGTCTTCAGTGGGGAGGCGGCGCCGCCGAAGAGCTATATCAATGACGTGCGGATCGACACGGCCCGGAAGGTGGCTTACCTAAGCGATTCCGGACTGGGCGGCGTTCTGGTTGTCGATTTGGAAAAGGGCGGCGCGCGCCGCGTGCTTCAGGATCACCCCTCGACGCAGCCGGAGGAGGGTTTTGCCCTTCAGGTGAATGGCAAGGTTTTGAGGGGGCCGGACGGAAAGTCGCCCCGGATCGCTTCTGACGGGATCGAGCTGAGCGCGGACAAGGCGATGCTCTATTACCACGCATTGACGGGCCGGACGCTTTACAGCGTGCCGACGGCGGCGCTGCGCGACCCGGCGCTCAAGCCCGCGGAGTTGGCTGCGCAGGTGAGGGCGGTGGCTGACACGGGGCCGGTCGACGGGCTGGGGTTGGGGAAGGACGGCCGGATCTATCTCTCCTGCCTGGAAGATGGTGTGATCCGCAGTGTGGTGCCGGGTGAGGCTGTGCAGGAGGTCTGCCGCGATCCGCGGTTTCTGTGGCCGGACACCTTCGCCACGGGGCCGGACGGAAGTCTTTACTTCACCTGTTCCCAGGTTGAGAACATGCCGCGTTTCAACGGCGGCAAGAGTGCCCGCACGGCGCCTTACGCGGTCTTTCGGCTGTTTCCTTAGGGAATGAAGCTGGGGGCCCGGTGTCCCTTGGTGGGGTGGGGGGAGAGGCCGGTGGTGATCATTCCTTCATGCTGGATGAGGGAGGGGCGCAGGACGGCCAGCGGGCATTCGCGGGTGACGCAGTAGTCCCGGAGGAGGAGGTCGTTGGCTTTGGTGTAAAGGCGGACGCCGTTTGCCTCCACGTAGGAGGCGATTTTTCGGCGGACTTGCGGGGGGTAGTAGATGCCTTGGGCGCCGTAGAAATTGACGGCCTCCATTTCGATGAAGCCCGGGGGGCCGGGCTCGATCTGCAGGGGGGAGTAGAGGCTTAAGACGAAGTCGTCCGGCTTGATGCCGTGGGCGCCTTTGGCCAGGACGGTGAATTTTTGCAGCCAGTTGGAGGTGAAGCTTACGTCGTCCTCGAAGAGGAGGAGTTTGTCTTCCGCCGCCAGCCCCAGGAAGAGGCTGCGCCAGTAGTTGAAGACGGTCTTGTAGTGTACCCGGCGGTCGTCCGGCACGGGGAAGATCTCCATGATCCGGGCTTCCTGCTCGGAGGCGGCAAAGATGCGGGCCAGGCCCATTTCTTCGTAAGGGCGGACGTAGTCGGCGTGGGTGGTGCCGACGATCAGATTCACCGGCAGGAGCAAGGCGGCCAGGGGGTCTTGTTCCAGGAAGCTTTTGAGCGTGGCGTGGATGTATTCGGGCTGACGGTCGATGGTCAGGAAGCTGGCCTTCAGGGGGGTCTTTACCCCCTGGGCGTCCCACTCGGCTTTGCGTTGGAGAGCGGCGGCGACGGCTGCCTGGCTCAGGAGCACCCCCATGTCCCGGCGATCTCTCTAGCGGCTGCTGCGCGTCAGGGTGGCGACGCCGGTGACCTTGCCCGCGTCCCGCATTTCGATGTCCTGATAGAGGCGGGGGGCCAGGGATTGCTCTTGAAGTTGGGCGCAGATTTCCCGGGCGGCGTCGAGGTCCTCGACCTCCAGGGCCTGTTCCAGCTCGATCAGCTGTTGCAGGAAGGGGAGGGAGGCGCCGTCCGTACTGGAGGTGTAGGAAACCGAGAAGGAGCTAGTGGGCCGCATGACTTCTTTCAGCAGCGCATGTGCCAAGGGGACGAATCTTTCGTAAGAAGCTTTTAAAGAACGAGTTGTGAAATTAAAGGGGGCGGAAAAAAATTCTTTCCGGCGTGAATTGCCGCCGTAAGGGGGAAAGAATTGCCCTTCGGAGCGACAGGATTTGAACCTGCGACATCTAGCTCCCAAAGCTAGCGCTCTACCAGGCTGAGCTACGCTCCGTTCAAGGGAAACGGGGTCATCCTGCCCCTGGGGGACGACCGGCGCAATACTGTTTGTTTGCGCTGGGGATGGCGTTGGGGTAGGATGGCCCGCTTCAAATTTATGAGTCTCATTATTAAAGATTTGCACGCCAAGATCGGAGAAAAGGAGATCCTCCGCGGACTGAACCTGGAGATCCCCACCGGTGAGGTGCATGCCATCATGGGGCCGAACGGCTCCGGCAAGAGCACTCTGGCCAAGGTGATGAGCGGCCATCCCGATTATACCGTGACCGGCGGCGAGGTCATCCTGGACGGCGAGAACATCCTGGAGATGGAGCCCGACGAGCGCGCGCGCAAGGGCCTCTTCATGGCCTTCCAGTATCCGAGCGAAATCACCGGCGTCACCATCGCCAACTTCCTGCGCGCCGCTCTCCAGGCCCGCCTTCCGGAAGGGGAGGAGCTGGACGCCCCCGCGTTTTACCAGACTCTCTACAAGAAGATGGACGCCCTGGAGATGAAGCGGGAGTTCACCTCCCGCTATGTCAACGAGGGCTTCTCCGGCGGCGAGAAGAAGCGGAACGAGATTCTCCAGATGGCGATGCTCGAGCCCCGCTACGCCGTGCTGGACGAGACCGATTCCGGCCTGGACATCGACGCCCTGCGCATCGTCGCCAACGGGGTGAACACCCTGCGTGGCGCGGAGCGCGGCATCCTGGTCATCACCCACTACCAGCGCCTGCTCGACTACATCGTGCCGGACAAGGTCCACATCCTGGCCGCGGGCCGGATCATCCACACCGGGGACAAGGATCTGGCCCTGCGCCTGGAAAAGGAAGGCTACGACAAGATCCTGGCCCAATACGGCGTCAAACAGGCCGAGGAACTCGCAACCGTATGAGCATCCCTCCCGTCGAAGAGAAGCCGGAAATGGCGATCGATATCGACCGCAGCGCGGGCGATTTCCATTATGAGATGGAATACGCCTACGACGCGGGCGTGGGCCTTTCCGAGAAGACGGTCGACTACATCTGCGACGTGAAGAAGGATCCGGATTGGATCCGGGACTTCCGCAAGCGCGCGCTGAAGATCTTCAGCGACCGCCCCATGCCCACCAACTGGGCGACGAAGGATCTGGAAGCGATCGAGTTCGACAAGATCCGCTACTACCTTTCCCAGGGCCAGCAGCCGAAGCGCACCTGGGAAGAGGTGCCGGACGACATCAAGCGCACCTTCGAGCGCCTGGGCATCCCCGAGCAGGAGCGCAAGTTCCTGGCGGGCGTAGAGGCCCAGTTCGACAGCGAGGCGGCCTACTCCAACATCAAGGCGGCCGTCGGCGAGCAGGGCGTCATCTTCGTCGGCAGCACGGAAGGCCTGCACAAGCACCCGGAGATTTTCCGCAAGTGGTTCGGCAAGGTCATCCCCAGCGGCGACAACAAGTTTTCCGCCCTGAACAGCGCCGTCTTCTCCGGCGGCAGCTTCATCTACGTGCCGCCCGGGGTGAAGGTTTCCCACCCGCTCCAGGCCTACTTCCGCATCAACGCGCAGAACTTCGGCCAGTTCGAGCGGACCCTCATCATCGCCGACGAGGGCGCGGAGGTGACCTACATGGAGGGCTGCACCGCCCCGAAGTTCGATACCGCCACCCTGCACAGCGCGGTGGTGGAGCTGGTCGCCCTCAAGGGGGCCAAGATCCAGTACATCACCGTCCAGAACTGGGCGCCCAACGTCTTCAACCTGGTCACCAAGCGCGGCTTCGCCTACGAGGACGCCGAGGTGAAGTGGATCGACTGCAACATCGGCTCCCGCCTGACCATGAAGTATCCCGGCGTGGTCATGAAGGGCCGCCGCGCCCGCGGCGAGGTCGTCAGCATCGCCCTGGCCAACGACGGCCAGCACCAGGACACCGGCGCCAAGATGGTCCACGAGGCCGACGAGACGACCAGCACGATCGTCTCCAAGAGCATCAGCGTGGGCGCGGGCCGGGCCACCTACCGCGGCCTGGTGGAGATCCCCAGCCACCTCTCCGGGTGCAAGAACAACACGGAGTGCGACGCGCTGCTCATCAATACCAACTCCCGCACGGACACCTACCCCGCCATCGAGGTGCAGGGCAACCGCAACTCCGTCCAGCACGAGGCCAGCGTGAGCAAGGTCAGCGCCGAGCAGATCTTCTACATGCAGCAGCGCGGCCTTTCCGAGGCGGCGGCGATGAGCCTCTCCGTCAACGGCTTCGTCAACGACCTGGTGCGCCAGTTCCCGCTCGAATACAGCGTGGAGCTTAAGCGCCTCATCGACCTGGAGATGGAAGGCTCCGTCGGCTAACCCTTCGTTTCTTTCCCCAACCCATGTCTTCTTCGACCACCCTTGAAAGCCCCGCCGCGTCCGCCGCGCCGGGCCTGCCCCTCGACCGCCTTCCCCAGGCCGACGCCGCCGCCTCCGCGCCAGCTTGGTGGCGCGCCGCCCAGGAAGAGGCCTGGGGCCGCTATGAAAAGCTCCCCGCCCCCCACCGCAAGGAAGAGGGCTGGCGCTTCACCGACCTGGCCCGCGTGGCCACGGAAGGTTTCCGTGCCGCCCTCCCGGTGAGCGCCGCGGCCCGTGCCGAGATCGAGAAGGCCGGCGGCTCCCTCTACGGGAAGGCCCCGGCGGGCCGTGTCTGCTACGCCAACGATACCCTCTTGGTCCACGAGCCGATCTCCAAAGAGCTGGCCGCCCAGGGCGTCGTCTTCCTGCCGCTGGCCGAGGCCCTGCGCGACGCCAAGGCGTCCGCCCTCCTCAAGAAATATTTCATGGCCCGGGAAACCGGCCTGGGGGCGCGCCGCTTCGAGGCGCTCCACCGCGCCTTCTGCCGCGCCGGCATCCTCCTCTACGTCCCCGCCGGGGTCGAGGTGAAGGCGCCCCTCCAGGCCTCCTTCTGGCTGGCCGACGCGGAGGCCGCCGTCTTCCCGCACACCCTCATCATCGCGGAGGACAACGCCCAGGTCTCCCTGGAGGTCACCTACGCCTCCACGACCGGCGCGCGGGGTGGCTTCGCCTGCGTCGCGGGCGACGTCTATGCCGGGGCGGGGGCGCGCGTCCGCCACGTCGCCGTGCAGAACTGGGACGAGAAGGCCGTTTCCCTCCAGCTTGGCTCCACCACGGTGGAGAAGGACGGGCACGCCGCCAGCCTCCACCTGAACCTGGGTTCCCACTACGCCCGCATGGAGAACCGGAGCCGCATGATGGGTTCCGGCGCGCGCAGCGAGATGTTCTCCCTGACGGCCGCCCACGGGACGCAGGAATTCGACCAGCGCACCTACCAGGAGCACGCCGCGCCGAATACGACGAGCGACCTTCTCTACAAGAACGCCTTGGCCGATACGGCGCACACCATCTTCGCGGGCATGATCCGCGTCGACCCCGGCGCGCAGCAGACGGACGCCTACCAGAGCAACCGCAACCTCCTCCTTTCCCCCACGGCGCAGGCCAGCTCCCTGCCCGGCTTGGAGATCGAGGCGAACGAGGTCCGCTGTACCCACGGCGCCACCGCCGGGCAGATCAGCCCGGAGGAGCTCTTTTACATGGCGCAGCGCGGCATCCCCACGCCGGTGGCCCGCCACCTCTTCGTCCTCGGTTTCTTTGACGAGGTGCTGGAGCGCCTGAACGATCCGGAGCTCTCCGCCTCCCTGCACCGCCTGTTGGAGGAGAAATTCGCCCGCGCGACCGCCTAGCCTTCTTATGAGCAGCGAAGAGACCGTCTCCCTGCGCCGCGCCGCCCGCGGCGTGAAGATCCCCAGCGGCGACCCGATCGAGATGCCGGAGGGCTCCCAGGTCACCATCACCCAGTCCCTGGGCGGCTCCTACACCGTCCTCTACGCCAACGCCTACCTGGTCCGCGTCGATTCCCGCGACGCCGACGCGCTGGGCAAGGAGGCCGCCGCCCAGCCGGAGGATTCCGGCGACGGCGCGCCGCCGGACGAGGCGAAGATTTTCGACCAGCTCAAGCTGGTCTTCGACCCGGAAATCCCGGTGAACATCGTCGATCTGGGTCTTGTCTACGACTGCAAGGTTTCCGCCTTGGAAGGCCAGGAGGGCAAATACCGCGTCGACGTGAAGATGACGCTGACCGCCCCCGGCTGCGGCATGGGCCCCGTCATCGCGGGAGACGCGCGGGAGAAGATCCTGGGCGTTCCCGGCGTCGGCGACGCCAACGTGGAGCTGGTCTGGAGCCCGCCCTGGAGCCAGGGGATGATCAGCGAGCTGGGCCGCATGCAGCTGGGCCTGATCTAGCCCGTCCTGTTTTTTGGAACGCCAAAAAGGGGAGCCTCCTTACGGGGGCTCCCCTTGAATCGTACGGGAGGAAAGAGGGGGACGGCTAGGTCTTGAAGCGGGGCGTCACGCTCTCGTGGCGGTGCGCCTCGTCCGGTTGCAAATGCTCCCGCACGGCGCTCCAGTTTTTCCAGAGCTTCACCGCGGTGCCGACCCAGCCCGCGGCGCGGAAACCGCCGCCGAGGAGGGAGCCCAAAAGGGAGGTCTTCACCGCCGTGGCGGCCACGGAGGCGGTCTTCTTCCCGCGCAGCAGGCGCCAGCCCAGGATGAGGCCGCCGGCCACGGCCAGCCAGGTGCCGCTTTTCTTCAGCTTCTGGCCGGTTTCCACGCCGTGCTCGATCCAGCCGAGGGCGCCGCGCACGCTGTCCTCGATCTCGTCGACGGTGTGGGAGAATTCCTGGCGGAGCGCCGCGCTCTGCGCGATGAGGATCTGTTTCCGTTCCGGAAGGCTGCGGGAATTCTTCATGACGGCTCCTGCGGGTTGGCGTTCTTTCCCTCGATCCAACTGCGGTCTTTTTCAAACTCCCGCAGGGTGTCGGCGAAGGGCGGCTTGGCGTAATGGACGAAGCGCCACGTGAGGAAACCGACCAAGGCCGTGACGCCCAGATAGAAGCCGCTCAAGGCCCACAGCATCCGCAGCCGCGCCGCCGGATCGTCCCAGACGGCGAAGATGAGGGTGAAGGTGGCCAATAGGAGGGTGACCGCGCCTAGAAGGATGGAGGCGGAAGCCAGGATGACGGCCTTGACCGCCCGCAGGCTCTCTTCCCGCAGTTCGAGCGAGAAAAGCTCCACGCGGACGTGGACGCTCTGCAGCGCCAGGCGTCCCATTTTCCGGATGGAGGCCAGGAACTTGGGCGCGGCGGAGGTGTCCCCTTCCTCCAGGGGGGGCTCTTGAAGGGTATTCACAAGGGAAGGCCGCGGACCTTACTTGCGGCTGATCAGCAGGCCGGCGAGGAGGCCGACGCCGAAGGAGATGGCGATCGATTCGTAAGGATGGGCGCGGATCGTCTGGTCGGCCTGCTTGGCCCCGGCGATTGCCTTTTCCTTGAGGACGCCGTTCCATTCACGCAGTTGGGCGCGGGCTTCGGTGATGCGGGCGGTGAGGCGTTCGCGGGTGGCGCGGGCTTTTTCGCTCAGATCGCCGGCGGTTTCATGGATGAGGGCTTCCGCGTCCCGGATGACCTCCTGGATGTCGCGGTAAAGCTTCTCTTTGTCGACGTGGGTGCCTTGGTTGGTTGTTTCCATAAATGAATTTAACACACCTTCCCCGAAGCGCAAAAATCAGCGGCTTACGATGGGGGCGGCAAGGGTGCGCTGGGTTTGTTCTCCCTGGGCCACGGTCTGGCTGGAGCGCTGGAAGGGAGCGGAGGCGAGGGCCTGCTTGTCGATGGCGGCCATGGCCTCCTTGGGATTGGCGACGGGGATTTCGCCGGCCATGTCTTCATTGGTCAGGTTGAGGGAGACCTGGTTGGAGAAGCCCTTTTTGGCCAGGAGCTGGGGCAGGGTGGCCACGCCGACGTCGGCCTGGTTGTGGGCGGCCCCGTCGATGACGATCACGCCGCCGGTGGGGGATTGCCCCGCCAGCTGGGCGATGCGGCCGCTCATGATGGAATTCCGCGTTTCCAGGCCGTGCAGGCCGGTGGCCATGTCCCGCGGCATGTATTGATCGACCAAGGCCACCCGGTACCCCTGGTCGACGGCCTGGGTGGCCACCTGGATCAGGCCGCGCGTTTCCTCGCCCCGGCCGGGAGCCATATAGTAGTTGTCCGCCAGGCCCTTGGCCTTTTCCGGGGTGATGGCGGGATTGACGGAGGCGACGGCCGACATCCAGAACTTTTCCTCGTCCTGCGGGGTCCGCGCCGATTTGACGTAGGTGTTGAAGGAGGCCTGGAATTGGTTGGGCAGTTCCACGGCCAGGAGCGGGCTGGCATTTCGGCCGTATTTCTCCTTGTAGGCTTTTAGAATCTGCGTTTCGTCTCCACGGCGATTTTCCATGTGGTTTTCGCCCAAGAAGACGACCGGCGGGATGCCTTTCAACGAGGCCGCCGGGGCGGGCTCACTCAGGGAGGGGAGCTGTGCCTGCGGAGGAGCGGAGGGGACAGGCTGCGCCGGCATGAAAGGAAATCAGCATAAGATGTGCCAGGAATTGCCACCGGGACGCTAGCCATTAGGATAACTGGGCGCATGGAACCGATCATTGACGTTCAAGGCCTGACAAAGGTTTACAGGACTTATGTAAAAGAGCCGGGCATGCGGGGGGCCCTCCGGGGCCTCTGGCGGCGGAAATATGAGGAAACGGCCGCCGCGTCCGGCATCACGTTCCGTGTCCAGCCGGGGGAATTGGTGGGCTTCCTGGGCCCCAATGGGGCGGGGAAGACGACGACGCTGAAGATGCTTTCCGGCCTCCTTTACCCGACTTCCGGCGACGCCCGGGTGATGGGCTTCCGCCCCTGGGAGCGGAAGGACGCCTTCCGCCGCCGTTTTGCCCTGGTGATGGGGCAGAAGAACCAGCTGTGGTGGGACCTGCCCGCCTCCGAATCGCTGGAGCTGAACCGCGCCATCTACGGCATCGACCGGGCGGAGGCGCAGCGGACGCTCGATGAGCTGACGGAGTGGCTGGAGGTGCGGGACAAGCTCCGCGTCATGGTCCGGGAGCTTTCCCTGGGGGAGCGGATGAAGTTTGAGCTGATCGCGGCGCTCCTTCACCGGCCGGAGGTGCTTTTCCTGGACGAGCCGACGATCGGCCTCGATGTTGTTTCCCATAAGAAGGTGCGGGAGTTCCTCCGGGAATATGCCCGGAAGCGGAAGATCACCACGCTTCTGACCTCCCACTACATGCGGGACATCGAGGAGCTGTGCGAGCGGGTGGTGATTATCGATCACGGGAAGCTCTTCTTCGACGGGCCGCTGGAGGCGATTACCGACCGGTTTGCCTCTCACAAGATTTTGACTCTGCGCTGGGATCGAGGGCTGCCCGCGTTCCCGTTCGCGGAGGCGGGGGAGGTCCTGGAGCGGGAGGACGACGCGATCCGCCTGCGCGTGCCGCGCGGGGAGATGATCGCCGTCACCCAGCGGCTCCTTTCCCAGCTCTCCCCGGACGACGTGACGATCGAGGAAGTTCCCATCGAGGAGATCATCCGCCGCGTCTTCCAGGGGAACGCCCAAAAAGCCTAATTCAGCCTAGCTTTTCCGGCGCGGGCCGGTAGGAATGGACCCCCTATGAAGGTCTTCATCGACGGCAAGTTCTACGATCAGGCGGACGCGAAAATCTCGGTTTTCGACCACGGCCTCCTTTACGGTGACGGCGTCTTTGAAGGCATTCGCATTTACCACGGCCGCGTCTTCCTTTTGGACGAGCACCTCGACCGCCTGGCCGATTCGGCGAAGGCGATTCTCCTGAAGCTCCCGCTGTCCCTGGCCGAGATCAAGGAGGCCACCCTGGAAACCTGCCGCCAGAATAACCTGAAGGAGGGCTACATCCGCCTGGTGGTCACCCGCGGCATTGGCAACCTGGGCCTCTCCCCGGACAAGTGTCCGGTCGCCTCCCTCATCATCATCGCCGACACGATCCAGCTCTATCCGAAGGAGTTCTACGAGAAGGGCTTGAAGGTCGTCACGGTGCCCAGCCAGCGGGTCTCCCCCGCCGCCCTCAGCCCGGCGATCAAGTCCCTCAATTACCTGAATAACATCATGGCCAAGGTGGAGTGCCAGCAGGCCGGCGCCCAGGAGGCGATCCTCCTCAACGGGGAGGGTTACGTGGCCGAGTGTTCCGGAGACAACGTCTTTGCCGTGAAGAAGGGCGTCGTCTTCACTCCGCCGATCCACGCCGGGGCGCTGGGCGGCCTGACCCGCGGCTCCGTCATCCGCCTGGCCAAGGAGGCCGGTTTGGAAGTCCGGGAGACGATGCTGACCCGTTACGACCTCTTCGTCGCCGACGAGCTGTTCCTGACCGGCACCGCCGCGGAGGTGGTCCCCGTCATCGACATCGACGGCCGGATCATCAGCGAGGGCCGCCCCGGCCCCGTGACGGCCGACCTGACGCGCCGCTTCCATGAGTTGACCCGAGTCGTGGGCGTGCCAATATATTCGGAGTGACATAACCCTCCGGATGAGGGGGGTTTACGCCCATGAAGTGCCAATTCTGCAATAACGCCGCCACTGTCCATCTGACCCAGATCGTGGGGGGAAAGATGCAGAAGATCGACCTGTGCGAGAAGTGCGCCAAGGAGAAGGGCGTGGCCGATCCGGCCGGCTTTTCCCTGGCCGACATGCTCCTGGGCCTCGGTGCGGCGGAGGAGATGAAGGGCGGCAGCCCGGCGGAGCTGGTCTGCCCGCAGTGCGGCTTCACCCAGCCCGATTTCAAGAAGACCGGCCGCCTCGGCTGCGCCGTCTGCTACCTGACCTTCGGCGAGGGGCTTTCCTCCATCCTCAAGGACATGCACAAGGGCACCGTCCACAAGGGGAAGGTGCCGCCCCGGCTGGCGCAGCAGCAGATCTACGCCACGCGGATGCGCGACTTGCGCAAGGACCTCCAGCGCGCCATTTCCGAGGAGAAGTACGAGGAGGCGGCCAACCTCCGCGACCAGATCTCCCAGCTGGAAGCGCAGATCAAGCCGTAGCGCGCAGCTCCCGCAGGTCGGCCAAGTCGACCTCCCGCGCGGCCTTTTCCTTGTAGGCGATGAGCGCGGCCTTCTTTTCCACCGGCAGCTCCAGGCCTTCCAGAGGGAAGGCGTCCCAGTCGTTCAAATCGGCCTCCAGCTCGAGCCAGCGGCCCGTGGCGCGGTCGAGGAGCCGGTAGGCGGCGCCGCTCAGGTCGATGTCCTGGCCGTCCCGGCGCAGGGTGAGGAGATCCAGGTCCCAGGTTTCGTCCGCGTACCGGGCGGGGCCGCTGACGGTCCATTCCCGGAGGCGCGGCGCCAGGCGGGCCAAGGCCTCGTTGGGGACGTTCAGGTCGATGTCGGCCAGAGGGCGGGTGGCCCCGTGGAGGCGGGCGGCCAGCCCCCCGGTGATGGTGAAGGGGACGGCCTCCTCCCGCAGGAGCGGGACGATCCAGCGCAGGGCGGCGAGGGCCCGGGCGGGCAGGGGCGTCACGCCTTCAGTTCCCGCAGGCGGAGCTGGCCGCAGGCGGCGTCGATGTCGTGCCCCTTTTCGTGCCGCACGGTGGCGGTGCAGCCCGCCCCCTTGAGCTGGTCGGCGAAGGCGCGGATGACGGCGTCCGACGGGCGTTTCCAGGGGAGCCCCTCCACGGTGTTGTAGGGGATGAGGTTCACCTTCGCCCGGACGCGGCGGGAGAGGCGGGCCAGTTCCCGCGCCTGTTCCGGCGCGTCGTTGATCCCCTCGATGAGGATGTATTCGAAGGTGATGATCTGCCCCTTCTTCCGCTGGTAGGCGGCGCAGGCGTCGATGAGCTCCGCCAGGGGGTATTTCTTGTTCACCGGCATGATTTGGCCGCGCACGGCGTCGGTGGCGCCGTGGAGGGAGATGGCCAGCCGGAGCTGGCGGGGCTGCTCCGCCAGCTTGTGGATCTGCGGCACCAGGCCGCTGGTGGAGATGGTGATGTGGCGCGCTCCGATGTTCAGTCCCCAGGGGGAGTTGAGGATCTCCACCGCGCGCAGGAGGTTGTCGTAATTGGCCAGAGGCTCCCCCATGCCCATGAAGACGAGGTTCTGGATGCGGCTGCCCGCCACGCGCTCCGCCTCCACGACCTGGGCGACGATCTCCGCCGGGGAGAGGTTCCGCTTCCAGCCGTCCAGGCCGCTGGCGCAGAATTTGCATCCGTAGGCGCAGCCCACCTGGCTGGAGACGCAGAGGGTCTGCCGGTGGGAGCGCTCGCCGAAGAGGTTGACGTTGGCGGGGATCAGGACGCTTTCGACGAAGTCTCCCTTGGCCAGTTTCCAGAGAAATTTCCGCGTGGTGTCGCCGGAGCCTTGTCGGCGCGCCTCGGAGAGGGGGTGCAGGTCGTACGTGCCCGCCAGCTGGGCGCGAAGGGACTCCGGCAGGTCGCTCATGGCGGCAAAGTCGGTCGCGCGGCGCTCAAAGACCCAGCGGGCCACCTGGTCGCGCCGGTAGGACGGCGCGTCGCCCAGGTCCCATTCGGAGGGTAGCTGGTCCAGGAGGTACATTCCCAAAGGGTAGCGGCTCGTTCGGCCCTCGACAAGGCGCGGGCGGGTCGGGAAAATGGGGGGCCGATGCCCCACGCGCTCGCTTTTGAGGCCTTTGGCCCCCCTGCGGAAGTCCTTTCCTGGAGGGAGACCTCCTCCGGGCCGCTGGGGGCGGGCCAAGTCCGCGTCCGGATCGAGGCCAGCCCCATCAATCCGGCCGACCTGAACCGGATCGAGGGGACGTACGGCACCCGCCCGCCGCTGCCCGCCGTGGGCGGCGTGGAGGGGGCGGCCCGGGTCGTCGAGACGGGCTCTGACGTCGAATCGGTGAAGCCGGGGGACCTGGTCCGGCTGCGCGGGGGCGGCTACTGGCGGGAGGAAGCCGTGGTGCCTGCGGAGGAGGTTGTCCCGTTCCCGCCCGGCCTGACGGCGGAGCAGGCGGCTCTTTTCCAGGTGAACCCGGCGACGGCTTGGGGCCTCCTTCATGAATTTGCCCGGCTCCAGCCCGGGGACTGGGTGGTCCAGAACGCGGCGACTTCCGACGTGGGGGCCCATGTCATCGCCCTGGCCCGACACTACGGTTGGCGGACGCTGAACCTGGTCCGGCGGGAGGGAGACGTCGCCCCCTTAAAAGCCGCCGGGGCGGACGCGGTGACGGCGGCGGCCGATGCGGAGTCCCTCCTGCGGGAAACCGGCGGGGCGCGGCCGGTGCTGGCGCTCAACGCGGTGGGCGGGGAGAGCGCGGCCCTCCTGGCCAAGGTGCTGGCGCCCGACGCCGCCCACGTCACCTACGGGGCGATGGGCCGCCAGCCGGTGAAGCTTTCCAACCGGGCCCTCATCTTCGAGAACATCGCCTTTCACGGCTTCTGGGTCAGCCGCTGGCGGACGAAGGCCGATCCGGTCCGCGTCGCCGCCATGGAGGGGGAGCTGGCGGGGCTTTTCGCCGGGGGGGTCCTGCGCGCCCGGGTGGAGGCGCGCTACGCTTTTCCGCAATACCGGGAGGCGCTGGCCCATGCGGCGCGGGAGGGGAAGAAAGGGAAAGTCCTCTTTGTGCCCGGCCAGAAGTAGAGTACCGTAACCGCGTTTTGAGACCGTCGCTGCTTCATTCCTTCTGGATCGCCCTGGGGATCCTCTTTTCGCTCGTCGCGGGGGCGGTCTTTCTTTGGCTGGTCTACTCGGCGGGCTGGGCGCTCTGCTTCAACCTGAAGAAGGTGAGCCACATGCCGCTGACCACGGTGATCTACGACCGGAACGGCCATCCCCTGCAGCGGATTTTCCAGGAGAACCGGGTGATCGTCAGCGGGGACCAGGTCTCCCATTACCTCAAGGATGCGATCGTCGCCACGGAGGATCAGCGGTTTTACCGCCACGTCGGCGTCGATCCCATCTCCATGGGCCGCGCGGCGGCGGGGAACCTGTTCCACGGCCACGTCTCCTCCGGCGCCAGCACCATCA
This sequence comes from Verrucomicrobium sp., assembly GCA_028283855.1. Classification (NCBI taxonomy): domain Bacteria; kingdom Pseudomonadati; phylum Verrucomicrobiota; class Verrucomicrobiia; order Verrucomicrobiales; family Verrucomicrobiaceae; genus Verrucomicrobium; species Verrucomicrobium sp. The sequence goes on from JAPWJX010000003.1 coordinate 1,085,500, forward strand.
CCCAGCAGCTGGCGCGCAATTCCGCCCACATGTCCCAGCGCACCTATGGGCGGAAGCTGAAGGAGATCTTCCTGGCCCTGCGTTTGGAGAGCGTTTACACGAAGGAGCAGATCCTCACGTTCTACATGAACCGGATCTTCTTCGGCGGGCGGCTCTACGGCGTCGGCTCCGCCTCGGAAGCCTACTTCGGGAAGGCGCCGAAGGACCTCACCCTTTCCGAGGCGGCGATGCTGGCCGGGATCATTTCCGGCCCCAATTCCTTCTCCCCCTGGCATAATCCGGCCAAGGCGAAGGCGGCCCGCGCCCGCGCGCTGCGCCGCATGGAGGACCACGGCTACATCACGGAGGCGGAGCGCCGCGCGGCGGAGGAGGAGCCGCTGGCCCTGCGTCCGCTGGAGCCCTCCGTCGGCTCCCACGCCGGGGCCGCCGCCTGGCGGGAGGCGCAGGACCTCCTGAGCCCGGGCCTCCTGAGCCGGGGCGGCTTGCGCATCGAGACGACGATTGACCTCGGCTTCCAGCGGGAGGCGGAGGCGGAGGTGGAGCGGCAGCTGGAGCAGATCGAGGCGGAGTCCGACTACCGCCACCTGACCCGCGCGCGGGCGATCCAGGCGGGGCGGGAGGGGGCGCCGTATCTCCAGGGCGCCTTCGTCGCCCTCGACAACCGGGACGGAGGCATCCTGGCCCTGGTGGGGAGCCGCAATTACGACGAGAGCCACTTCGACCGCGCGCTGGCGGCCTGGCGGCAGATCGGCTCCACGGTGAAGCCCTTCGTCTACGCCAATGCCTTTAACGTGCTGAACATCGGCGGCATGACGCAGGTCGACCGCAGCCACTTCGACCTGCGGCGTCCGGACTGGGCCACGGCGGGCCTCAATCCGGACCCGGCCAACCCGCCCGACTTCATCCCGGTCCGCCAGGCGCTGGAGACGAGCGATAATTTTGCCTCCGTTCGTACGGCGGTGGCGGGGGGCTTGGAGAATTTCGCCGACCTTTTCCGCCGCGCCACGGGGGTGACGATCCCGCCGTATCCCTCCTCCGCGCTGGGGGCCTGTTCCGTCACGCCGCTCCAGGTCGCGGCGGCGTTCTCCATCTTTCCCAATTACGGCATCAAGAAGAAGCCCTACCTCATCCGGCGAATCCTTGACCCGGAGGGGCGCGTCCTTTACGAGCATGTCCCTTCCGAGCAGCGGGTCCTTTCCCCGCAGGTCGCCTTCCAGGTGAACGACCTGCTCCAGGGCGTCGTGGACGAGGGGACGGGCCGCGGCGTCCGCGCCGCGGGCGTGCAGGGGGCGGTGGGCGGCAAGACCGGCACCACGAACGATTACAAGGACAGCTGGTTCGTCGGCTACACGACGGCGGTGACGGCGGGGTTGTGGATCGGCTTCGACACGCCGGTGCAGATTCTGCCCGGCGGCTACGCCTCCCGCCTTTCCGTGCCGCTCTGGGGCCGGATCATGGCGCAGGCGCAGACCTATTACCCGCCCGGCACGTTTGAGCCGCCGCCGGGCGTGGCCCTGGTGCAGACCTACACCACGCGGGACACGTTCTTCGGCTCGGAGCAGGTGCCGAACGGCCGGGCCGAATATCTCCGCGCCGAGCAGCGGGACGCCGGGGGGCCGCTGCTGGCGATCGGCGGCGCGCCCGCCGACCGGGTCCTCCCCGCCACCGCCGTGGGGGAGGAGGCTCCCGGAGCGGAGAAGGCGGCGCGCGCTCGGGCGGTGGCCACTTCCGTTCCGGCCCAGCCGGTCGCCGCCGGACCGGACGTGCCGGAGCCGCGCATCTTCACCTGGCTCCGGGACCAGTATCACCGTTTTACGGCCCCCGCCGCGCCCTCCACGGGCGGCGACGAGACTATTTCCGTCTCCGCCGCGGAGGCGACTCCGCCGCCCCGCGCCCAGCTGGTGGCGCCCCCGCCTTCCGCCGGGGAAGCGGCTGCCGCGGCCGTCGAGCCCGCCGAGCCGGTGGAGCGGGCCCAGCCTGTCGGGGGCGCGGAGCCGGTCGAGGCGGCGCAGCCCGTGGAACCGGTCCGCGCCGCCACGCCGGTCGCTCCCCGGGCGGAGCCGGTGCAGCGGGCGCTTCCGGTGGGCAGTCCGCAATAGCCCCGCCGTGCCGATCCTGCAAAGTGCGGGAAGAGGGGCGGTATTTTCCAAGATGTCCGTTTTCAAAACCATCTGGCATTCAATTACTTAAGTCCGATCTGTGGGGGCATGGCATGGCCCCTGATCCTCATCAGGAATGAACATGCCCAATTCCCTTCAAGGCAAGGTCATCGCCGTCCTCATCGCGGACGGCTTTGAACAGAGCGAATACGAAAAGCCAGTCGAGGCCCTCCAGGAAGCGGGCGCGGAGATTAAGATCGTCTCCCCCTGCAGGGAAGAGGTGAAGGCCTGGAACCACGACGCGTGGGGTATCCGTGTGCCGGTCGATTTGGCGCTGGAACAGGCGCAGAGCGGCGATTTCGACGGGCTGCTCCTGCCCGGCGGGGTGATGAATCCCGACACGCTGCGCATGGAGGAGGACGCCGTCTCCTTTGTCCGCGACTTCTTTGACGAGGGGAAGCCGGTGGCCGCGATTTGCCACGGGCCGCAGCTCCTCATTGAGGCCGATGTGGTGATGGACCGCCGGCTGACGTCCTATCCCTCCATCCGGACCGACCTGGAAAACGCCGGGGCGGAATGGGTGGACGAGGAGGTGGTGGTCGACCAGGGACTGGTCACCAGCCGCTCACCGAAGGACCTGCCCGCCTTCAACGAGAAGATGGTGGAGGAATTCGCCGAGGGCGTCCACGCAGGCTAGGCCAAACCCTGCCGCTCCAGGAATTCCTGGGCCAGCCGCCGGTAGCTTTGCGCGCCGATGCTGGAGGAATCGTACTTCAGGATCGGCTGGCCGTGGCTGGGGGCTTCGGCCAGCCGGACGGTGCGAGGAATGATCGTCTGGAAGGCGAGGGCGGCGACGTTCTGCCGCACGTCGTCGACGACCTGCTGGGAGAGGCGCGTGCGCGCGTCGTACATCGTCATGATGACGCCCGCGACCTGCGGCTTGAGCGCGGGATGGATGGCGCCGATCTGTTCCACGAGGTTGAGGATCTTGCTCAGGCCCTCCAGGGCGAAGTATTCGCACTGCAGGGGGACGAGGAGCGCGTCGGCGGCGGCCAGGGCGTTCGTCATGAGGATGCCCAGGGAAGGGGGGCAGTCGATGAAGGCGAATTCGTAGCGCGCGGCGGGCGCGCCGGGCTCCTCGCGGAAGGCCTGGAAGGCCTCGCGCAGGGCGGTCAGGGGGTTTTCCCGGCGGGAGATCTCGATCTCGCTGCCGGCCAGATCGATCTCGCACGGCACGACGTCCAGGTTCGGGTAGGCCGTGGGCACGATCTGCTCGGAAAGGCGGCGTTCCCCCAGGAAGACGGGGTAGAGGCTCCCGCGCTCGTTCGGCTCCAGGCCCACGCCGCTGGTCGCGTTGGCCTGCGGGTCCAGGTCGATGAGAAGGGTGCGATGGCCCGCCTCCGCCAAGGCGGCGGCCAGGCTGATCGTGGTCGTCGTCTTGCCGACGCCGCCTTTCTGGTTCGCGATGGCGTAGATCTTCATGCGGGGGGACGAGGGTGCGATAAACTTGACATCGGCGCAAAAGGATTTTTTCATACCTGACCCAGGTATGATCGAAGTCGAACATTTCTCCAAAACCTATGCCGGCTTCAAAGCCGTGCGGGACATCTCCTTCCGGGTCGACAAAGGGGAAATCGTCGGTTTCCTCGGACCGAACGGCGCCGGGAAAAGCACGACCATGAAGGTGCTGGCGGGCTACCTCCCCCCCACCGACGGGCACATCCGCGTGGCCGGGTACGACGTGGTGACCGAGTCTCTGGAGGTGCGCCGCCGGGTCGGCTACATGCCGGAGAATGTCCCGCTCTACACGGACATGCGGGTGGACGAGTTTCTCCGTTTCCGCGCGCGCCTCAAGGGCGTGCCGGGCCGCCAGGTCCGGGACCGGGTGGAGCACGTGAAGCGCCTCTGCCACCTGCAGGACGCCCAGCACAAGATCATCGGCACCCTCTCCAAGGGCTTCCGCCAGCGCGTCGGCCTGGCCGACGCGATCGTCCACAATCCCGATCTTCTCATCCTGGACGAGCCGACCATCGGCCTCGACCCCCACCAGATCCGCTCCGTGCGCGATCTGATCCGGGAGCTGGGCCAGCACCACACCATCCTTCTTTCCACCCACATCCTCAGCGAGGTGGAGGCGACCTGCAGCCGCGTCCTGATCCTCAACCGCGGCAAGATCGAGGCCTCCGACACGCCCGCCAACCTGACCCGCCTGGTGCGCGGTGGCGCGGCGGTGGTGGTGGAGGTCCGCGCCTCGCGGGAGGACGCCCTCCAGCACTTCTCCCAGGCCCGCGACGTGGAGGAGGTGGAGGTGATCGAGGAGCAGGAAGGCGGCTGGCTGGCCGTGAAGGCGTTCCCCAAGGCGGGCGCCGACGTGCGGGAGGCGCTCTACGACGTCATCCGCCACCGCGGCTGGTCCCTGCGCGAGATGCGCCGGAGCAAGGCGAGCCTGGAGGAAATCTTCGTCGAACTGACCCAAGACTAGGCTTATGAATTTCTGGACCCTCTACAAGCGGGAGCTGCGCAGCATCTTCCTCTCCCCCATCGCCTACGTGGTGATGACCGGCGCGGCCCTCATCCAGGGCGCGGGCTTCGCCGTTTTCCTGGCCCTCATGATCTATCAGAACATGCGGGGTTACTCGATCCTCTACGCCTGCCTGAACGCCTTCGTTTTCTGGTTCACCATCATGGTGGAGGCGCCGCTCATCTCCATGCGCTCCTTCTCGGAGGAATATAAGATGGGCACCATCGAGATGCTCCTCACCGCTCCCGTGCGGGAGTGGGAGGTGGTCCTCTCCAAGTTCGTCTCCCTGGTCACCTTCTTCGTCCTGCTCTGGATCCCGGTGGCGCTGAACGTGGCCTACGTCTATACCTTCAGCGACCAGAAGTTCGACCTGACCTGGGGCATGGTCGTGCTGCCTTTCTTGATGGTCTTCCTCCTGGGCGTTTTCTTCATCTCCATCTGTCTCTTCGCCTCCTCCCTGACGAAGAACCAGATTATCGCCGCCATCCTGGGCTTCGCGCTCATCTTCGCCATCTTCTGCATTAACTTCCTGGCCTACCTGGGCTTGAGCGAAGGGGCGCGGCAGGTCGTCAGCTACCTCTCCTCCCTCTCCCACATGGACACGTTCTCCCGGGGCATCTTCGACACGCGGCCCGTCGTCCTTTACCTGAGCGGCACCGCCTTCTTCCTCTTCCTGACCGAGCGGATCCTGGAGGCGCGCCGCCTCCGTTCGTGATTTTTCGTCCATGAGCAATCCCACCTTCGCCAAGGCCCAGCGCTCCCAGCTTGGCCTCAACAGCCTCCTGACCATCGTCCTGGCGCTGGCCGTGCTGGCCATGGCCAACTACGTCGGCTTCCGCTACTATGTCCGGCACGATTTCTCCAAGGGCAGTTACTACAAGCTCTCGGACAAGACGGTCAAAATCCTCAAGAACCTCCCGGACGAGGTGGAAATCACCACCCTCATGGCCAATTCCGGCCTCCGTTCGGAAATCGAGAATCTCCTGCGCGAATACCGCTACAAGGGCGGCAGCAAGATCAAGCTGGAGTTCATCGACGCGGGCGTCGACATCCCGCGGGCCGAGGAACTGATCCGGAAGTACAACCTCGATCCGAAGCAGGAAAACGTCATCGTCATCGAGTACAAGGACCGCCACAAGGTCATCAATGACTCCTCCCTGGCCGAATACAGCCAGCCCAATCCTTTCACCGGCGAGGCGGGCGAGTTGAAGGCCTTCAAGGGCGAAGCCCAATTCACCGCCGCCATCCAGGCCTTGGTGGAGGGGAAGACGGCGAAGGTCTACTTCCTCACCGGCCACGGGGAGCGCGACCTGGCCGACACGACCAACCCCGTCGGCATCGGCGGCTTGAAGATCTACATCGAGCGGGACAACCTCACCGCCGCCCCGCTCAACCTGGCGCACGAGGGGGCGATCCCGAAGGACGCCGACGCCCTCGTCATCGCCGGTCCGCGCAGCCCGCTGACGGCCAACGAGGTTCAGGCCATCGCTACCTACCTGGCGGACAAGGGGAAGGTCATCCTCTTTCAGGACCCGCAGGCCGTCACCGGCCTGGAGCCGGTGGCGCAGCAATACGGCATCGTCCTGCAGGACACCCGCGTGCTGGGCGCGCTGAACATGGCGGGCAAGCGTTACCTCCTCAACACCGCCATCGGCACCGAATACGCCGACCATCCCGCCGTCCGCCTCCTCAAGGGGATGAACCTGAAGATGGACAACGCCCGTTCCCTGGCCCTGTTGAAAGACCCCGCCAGCCCCAACGTCTCCAAGGCCACCGCCTTGGTGAAGACTCCGGCGGGCTTTTGGGGGGAGACCAATCTGGAAGACCCCAATCCCCAGTTCAATCCCGGCGCCGACATCCCCGGCCCGCTCATTCTGGCCGTGGCCTACGACGGCGGGGAGATCCCCGGGGACGGCGCCAAGCTCGTCGGTTCCCGCTTGGTGGTTGTCGGCGGCTCCACCTTCCTCACCAACGGAAAGCTGGATATGACCGGCCTCGATTTCTTCCTCTCCCTCCTCAACTGGGAGCTGCAGAAGAACCTGGCCATCGGCATCTCGCCGAAGGCGGCCCAGGAATTCGGCCTCAACGTCAGCCCGCTGCAGAAGTCGACCATCATCGTCCTGGCTTTGGCGTTGGCGCCCGGTTTGGCCTTCCTCACCGGGACGGCCGTCTGGTTCTCCCGCCGCCGTTAGGCCCACCTTTAAAATGCCCATGAGGAACTTTCGTTCCACCCTTGTCCTGGCCCTCGTCGTCCTGGGGATGGCGGCCTATCTTTTCCTGGACCGCCACCATCGCGGCACGGAGGAGGCGGAGCGGGCGCGCATCCAGGTCTTCTACGACGCCAAGGCCGATCAGATCAATTCGGTGAAGATCACCGATCCGGAAGGGCTCCTGACCCTCGAAAAGAAGGGCGGCGCCTGGACGATCACCGCCCCCATCGTCACCGCCGCCGATCCGGGCGCGGTGGAGGGCGTGCTCAACGAGCTGCAGTTCCTCGGCGCCCGCCGCACCATTCCCCTGGCCAAGATCCCCGGCGGGACCAAAACCTTGGAAGGATGGGAGCTGGTGCCGGGCAACGTCGTCGTCGAGTTCTCCGGCCCCGGCTTCTCCAAGGTGCTGCGGATCGGCCGCAAGACGGCGGTGAGCGAGATGCTCTACGCCCGCGCCTCCAATAGTGCCGACTCTCCTGTCATCCTCATCTCCTCCGCCGCCCGCGACGGTATCGACCGCAAGCTGGCCGACCTGCGCAGCCGCCAGGCCCTGCGGCTCGATCCCGCCCAGGTCCGCCAGCTGGGCCTGCGCCAGGCGGGCGCCGCGCCGGAATACGCCCTGGGCCGCCAGGACGGCGCGTGGAAGCTGGAAAAGCCCCTGAGCGCCGCCGCCGACACGCAGCGGGTCCTCCATTGGCTGGGGGACCTGGGCAGCCTGCGCGTCCAGCAGTTCATCAGCGACGACGCCGCCGATCTGAGCCCCTACGGCCTGAACACCCCCGCCGCCCAATTCTGGGTGAAGGAGGAGGCGTCCAAGAATCCCTCCATTCTCCTTATCGGCCAGCCCGTCCCCGGCCAGATGAAGAGCGATACCCCGCAGGTCTACGCGAAGCGGCTCGACGAAAAGACGGTCTTCACCCTGGCCCGGCAGGATGTGGAGCGTCTGGCAGCGGACCTGCCCGCCACGCGCGACCGCCGCGTCCTCCCCTTCCATCCGGCCGAGGCCGCCGCGATCCGCGCGGAGCAGTCCTTCGATCCGGCCAAGCCCGCCGCCTTCTCCGCCCGCAAGGAAGGGGACAAGTGGCTGGCCGCCCCCGCCGCCGCGGGCGGCAAGGATCTGCCGGTCGACCGGGCGGCGCTCTTGGGCCTGGTTGACGATCTCGCCGCGCTGGAGGCGGCCCAGTTCGTTAGCGACACTACCAGCGATCTGAAGGCCTACGGCCTCGACCATCCCTCGGCCACGCTGACCGTCACCCTCGCCGTGGCGAAGCCGGAAGCTCCCGATCAGTCCGGAGAAAAGGCCAAAACGTCCCCGGACGCCAAGAAGGAGGCACCCGCGCCCGCTCCCGCCCCGGTCACCCTGCTCCTGGGCAAAATCGGCAAGGGTCCGAACGGTAAGCCCGTGCTCTACGCCAAGAACGCCGCGCTGCCCTTCATCTACGGCCTCGATCCCTCCTTTCGGGAGAAATGGCCCGGCCAGCCCTGGACGTGGCTGGATACAAACGTCAGCCCATTGAGCGCCGATCAGATCGGCAGCATCACGCTTATGGGGGCTAATGGGTCGGTCCTGCGGATCGCACGAACGAACGGGCTCTACACTTGCGACCGTCCCGGGGCGATTATTGATGCCGGCGCCGCCGCGGGAAAATGGGCGCTCCTGGGGCATCTGCATGCGGTTCGCTGGCTGGGGCCGGCCCAGGCCTCCTACGGTTTGTCAAAGCCGGCCAAGGCCATTGTGCAGCCCGCGGCGGAGGTTAAGGATGCCGCGCCCTTCACGTTGTTGGTCGGAGGCAAAGTGGAGGGCGGTTATGCCATGCAAATCGAGGGGGCGCCGTATGCTTTCGTCCTTTCCGAAGACGACTATAAGAAGCTGGTGGCCAATCCCTTTTTAGGCGCTAAGAACCCGCCCGTTCCTGCCGCCGCCAAATAGACCTCCCCGCTTGCCCGGCGGGGGCGGCTGTGAGACCATGGGAGCCGTTCGTGGCCCTTCCTGAATTTTCCGAAAACACCTCCGATCTCGCCTCCCGCCGCATGCGCCGCCGCGTCCGGCCGAAGACCTACGTCCTGGCCGTCTATCTCTCCCTGGGGGCGGCCCTGATCCCCTTGGCGGCGGTCGTCTCCGTCTTCTGGCTGCGCCACCGGGTCGATATCGACACGAATTCCCCGCAGCTCCTGGCGCCGCAGGCCACGCCCCTCCAGGTGGGCGTCTCCGTGCCTCCCCCGGCCCCGGCTGCGCCCCCCGCGCCCGCCGCCCTCCAGCCGAAGCTGGGGCCCGCCCGCATCCCCGTGCCCGCCGATCCGGCGGAACGGATCGCCGCCGACCTGCGGCAGGTCCGGCTCAACATGGATCAGGGCCGTTACGAGCTGGCCCACGCCGCCCTCCTGGAAGCGGAGAGCCTCAACCCCCGTTTCCCGGAAACGTTCCGCGCGAAGGCGGAGCTGGCGGAAGCTGAAAAGAATTGGCAGGAGGCGGCCAACGCCTGGAAGGGGCTCATCTCCCTTGGCGACGAGGCCGGAGCCCTGGGCGTCATCGCGAAGGACCGGCTGGCGGCTATTCCGGTGCCTCCTGCGGTTCCGGTTCCCGCCGCGCCGGGGGGCATCACGTTCCGCGTCGGGCCTACGGAGCGGGTGCCGATCGACGGCACCGGATTTTCTCTGAGCCTTCCCATCGCGCCCCTCTCCGGGGCGATGGCGATCGACCCGGGCAAGGTAAGCATCAAATTCTATTTCTACGACCAGACGCGGGAAGGGATCGTCGTGCCGACCAACGCGCGCCTCCAGGTGGCCTTCACCAACTCCCGGGCGAGTTGGGAACACGGCCGCGTCGAGACCCTGCGGGCCGCCTACGACCGTCCCGCCGGCAGTTCGGCGCAGCATTACTACGGCTACATCTTCCGTCTCTATTACAATGGGGTGCTCCAGGAGGAGCGCGGCGAGCCCGCCAGCCTGTTGGGCCTTTTCCCGGTGGCCCAGCCTTCCCAGCCTTAGCCCCGGAGCCCCGCGCAGACGGCGCGGACGAAGCCGGGCCCCTCGTAGATCAGGCCGGTGTAGGCCTGCAGCAGGCTGGCTCCCGCCTCCAGCTTTTCCCGGGCGTCCTGCGCGGTGAAGATGCCGCCCGCGCCGATGATGGGGAGCGCCCCGCCCGTTTCCCGGGCCAGGAAGCGGATCACCTCCGTGCTGCGGCGGCGCAGCGGCGCGCCGCTCAGGCCGCCCGCTTCCTTCAGCGGCACGGCGCTTTTGTCCAGGGTGGTGTTCGTCGCCACGATACCCGCGCCGCCGTGCTGGCGCAGGACGGCGACGGCCTCGGCCAGCGCCTCGTCCGTCAGGTCGGGGGCGATTTTGACCAGAATCGGCTTCGGCGTTCCTTGGGCGTTCTCCGCCTGGAGGGCGTCGAGGATGCGGGCCAGGGCGGCGCCGTCCTGGAGGCGGCGCAGGTCGGGCGTGTTGGGGGAGCTGACGTTGACGACGAAGTAGTCCCCCAGCTCCCGCAGGGCGCGGAAGCAGGCCAGGTAGTCGGCGGGGGCTTCCTCCAGCGGCGTCGCCTTTCCTTTGCCCAGGTTGATGCCCACGGGGACGGAGGGCCAGCGGCCCGTTTCTTTCCGCGCGCGGAGCCGGTCGGCCAGGGCGGCGGCCCCTTCGTTGGGGAAGCCCATCCGGTTGATAAGGCCGCCGTGGCCGGGGAGGCGGAAGATGCGGGGCTTCGGGTTGCCTGGCTGGGGCAGGGGGGTGACGGTGCCCAGTTCCATGAAGCCGAAGCCGAGGGCCTCCCATCCGTCCAGGGCCACGCCGTTCTTGTCGAAACCGGCGGCCAGGCCCAGGGGATTGGGGAAGGTCAGGCCCCAGAGTTTCCGCTCCGGGCCGGGGTAGGCGCCCCCGCCCAGCAGGCGGGCGGCCGGGCTGGAGAGGAGGCGGAGGGCGGCGTGGTGGACGGCTTCCGGCGGAAGGCGGAAGAGGAGGGGGCGGAGGCAGGTTTTATAAAGGCTCATTTGCCGATGCAGAATTTGAGGAAAAGGGCGTCGAGGATCTCCTCGTCGGTGGCCACGCCGACGACTTCCCCGGCGGCGCGCAGCGCCTCGCGCAGGGCCAGGCTGGTCAGTTCCGGCGCGTCGTGGGCCAGGAGGCCCGCGTGGGCGCGGGAGAGGGCCGCCTCGGCGGCGCGCAGGGCGGCTTCCTGGCGTCCGTTGACGGTGATCCCGTCCAGGGAGGAAAGGGGCCGCCCGTCGGCGACGAGGGCCGCCTCGATCCAGCCGGGCAGGGTGTCGAGCCCTTCGCCGGTGCGGAGGGAGAGGCGGGGCAGGGCGGCGTTTTCCGGGGCGACGCCCAGGTCGGCCTTTGCCGCGATGCGGAGGACCCGCTGGCCGGGCGCGGGGGCGTAGTCCTCCGGCGCGGGGGAAGAGGCCTCGACGAGGTGGATCACCAGGTCGGCCCGTTCCGCGGCGGCGGCGGCGCGGCGGACGCCCTCGGCCTCGATGGGGTCGTCGGTCGCGCGGCGGCCCGCGGTGTCCAGGAGCCGCAGCCGCCAGGGGCCGACGCGGGTTTCCGTTTCCAGGACGTCGCGGGTCGTGCCCGGCTGGGGGGAGACGATGGCCCGGTCCTCCCGCAGGAGGGCGTTGAAGAGGCTCGATTTGCCGACGTTCGGCCTTCCCACGATGGCGGTGACGATGCCTTCCCGCAGGATGCGGCCCAGGGGGGCGGTTTCCAAAAGGCGGGCCACGGCGGCGCGCAGCGCCTCGACGCGGGCGGCGAAGGCCGAGCCGGTTTCCGGGGAGATGTCCTCGTCGGGAAAGTCGATGTAGGCCTCCAGGTTGGCCAAAAGGTCGATGAGGGCGGCGCGGGCTTCCTGGAGCATCGCGCCCAGCCGTCCGGCCTGGAGGGCCTGCGCCCCGGCGATCTCCCGGTCGGTCGCGGCGGCGATGAGGTCGGCCACGGCCTCCGCCTGGGTCAGGTCGACCTTCCCGTTGAGGAAGGCCCGCTGGGTGAATTCCCCCGGCCCGGCGGGCTTGGCGCCCAGGCGCAGGTAGGCGTCCAGGACGCGCCGGACCAGGAAGGGGTTGCCGTGGCAGGATATTTCGACGACGTCCTCTCCCGTGTAGGAGCGGGGGCCGCGCCAGTAGGAAAGGACCACGTCGTCCAGGAGGATTTCCCCGTCGTGCAGTTCCCGGTGCCAGAGCCGCCGGGGCTCCCAGGAGACGGGGCGGCGCAGGAGGCGGTCGGTCAGGGCGGTCGCCTCCGGCCCGGAGAGGCGCAGGAGCGCCAGGGCTCCCGCGCCGGGCGGGGTGGCTAGGGCGATGATCGTGGGGGCGTCCATGGCGGGCCGCCAGACTACCCACCGCCGGAAGGGGTTTTCAAGCGGCCCGGCCGCCTCTATCGTGGGAACGCCCATGGAATTCCCTTACGCCCGCATCGTCCCGGAGGACGAATACGACCGGGCTTACGACTACGCCGTGCCGGAGACGCTCCGCGCCGCCGTCGTCCCCGGCATGAAGGTCCGCATCCCCTTGCGGCGGTCGGAGACGACGGGCATCGTCATCGAGTCGATGAAGGAGAGCGGCTTCGACCGGCTCCGCTCTATCATTTCCCTGGTGGGGAAGGAGCCGGTGGTGCCGCCCTCCCTCTTCGCCCTGGCCCGCTGGCTGGCCGACTATTATTGCGCCCCCTTGGCGCTGGCGCTCCGCTGCGTCCTGCCGGAGCCGGTGCGGAAGGAAACTTCCGCCCTCACGCGTCTCTGGGTCGCTCCCCGGGAGGGAGTCACGGAGGAGGAAGCCGTCCGCGTCCTGGGCAAGGCCAAGCGGCAGCTGGAAGCCTGGCGCTACCTGCGGGAGCAGGAGGGCGGCTGGCTGGCGGAATTGATGGCGGCGGGTTTTGGCCGCGCCGTCTGGCAGGGCCTGCACGACCGCTCCCTGGCCGTCATCGCCCCCGCCGCGCGGGAGCGCGACCCCCTGGCCGACCTGCCCATCCAGCCCCACCCCCCGCACGACCTCAACGCGGCGCAGCAGGCCGCCCTGGCCGCGGTGGAGGAGGAGCGCGCCCATCCGCCGGAGAAGCGGCGGCCCATCCTCCTCCACGGCGTCACCGGCAGCGGAAAGACGGAGGTCTACCTGCGGGCCATCGCCTCCGTCCTCGACGCGGGGAAGAGCGCCCTGCTCATCGTGCCGGAGATCGCGCTGACCCCGCAGGTGATCGACCGTTTCCGGGCCCGTTTCTTCGGCCGTCCCGTCGGCGTCGCCGCGCTGCACAGCCGCCTCTCCCGGGGAGAGCGGCGGGACCAGTGGGAACGGATCCGCTCCGGCCGGGCGCGGATCGTCATCGGGGCTCGCTCCGCCGTCTTCGCCCCGCTGGAGAATGTCGGCCTCATCGTCGTCGACGAGGAGCACGAGCCCTCCTACAAGCAGGAGGAGGCCCCCTACTACCACGGGCGGGACCTGGCCGTTCTGCGCGGCCACCTGGAAGGGGCGGCGGTCATCCTCGGCTCGGCCACGCCCTCCCTCGAGTCATTCCACAACGCCCAGACCGGCAAATACCGGCTGGTGAAGCTGGCCTCCCGCGCGGCGGATCGGCCGATGCCCACCGTCCACGTCGTCGACCTTCGGCAGGCCCGCCGTCAGGAAGGAGCCCCCGCCGCGGCGCCGCTCCTTTCCCCCCGCCTGCGGGAGGCGGTCACCGCGCGGCTGGAAAAGGGGGAGCAGGTCCTCCTCTATCTCAACCGGCGCGGCCACTCCACCGCCCTGCAATGCCCCGAGTGCGGCCACGTTGAAAACTGCCCCCGCTGCAGCGTGGCCATGACCTACCACCGGAGCGACCAGCGCCTCCGCTGCCACCTGTGCGACGGGGTCGCGCCGATTCCCTCCGTCTGCCCGCAATGCCGCTCTCCCGGCTACCGCTACAGCGGGCAGGGGACGCAGAAGGTGGAGGAGGCCGTCTCCCAGGCCTTCCCCGCCGCCCGGCTCCAGCGGCTCGATTCGGACACGCTGCGCGGGAAGGAGGCGCCCTACCAGGCCCTGGCCGCCTTCGCGCGGCGGGAGATCGATATCCTCGTCGGCACGCAGATGATCGCCAAGGGGCTCGACTTCCCCGGCGTCACCTGCGTCGGCGTCATCGGCGTGGACGGGGCGCTGCAGATCCCCGACTTCCGCGCCGGGGAGCGGGTCTTCCACCAGCTCATGCAGGTGGCGGGCCGTGCCGGACGCGGGGACCGGAAGGGGGAGGTCTTCATCCAGACGCGCACCCCCTTCCACCCGGCGATCCAATACGCCCGCCACCACGACTATGACGGCTTTGCCGAGCAGGAGCTCGACTTCCGCCGCCAGCTCAATTTCCCCCCCTTCCGCCGCGCCATTCTGGTCCGCTGGCGGGGCCGGAGCGAGGAGAAGACCCGCTTCGTCGCCGAGCAGGTGGCCAAGCGGATCGTCTCCCTGGTCTCCGCCGTCACGCCGCTGGAGGGCGGGGAGATCGCCCCGGCGCCCGTGGCCCGGGTGGACGACCGTTTCCGCTTCCACCTCCTTTTGCTCGTGGAGAAGGCCGCCGCGGCGGCCCGGGCCCTCCGCCCTCTGCTGGACGAGCCCGCCTGGCCGGACGAGGTGCAGATGTCGATCGACGTCGATCCCCTCAGTCTTGCGTAGCCCCCGGGCGTGGGGGTACCTTTTTCGGCAATGCGCGTGCGGCGGCAACAGATCCTCCTCGTCCTGGCGGCGGCGGTCCTCCTCCTGGGGGCGGCGGCCTGGCTTTGGCAGCGGAAGGCCGTGGCGCTGCAGCGCCGTTACGACCCGATCATCGTCCCCATCGCCGCGCGGCTGGGGGTCGACCCTCTCCTGGTCCGGGCGATCATCTGGCGGGAGAGCCGCTTCGACCCCCGCGCGCGGGGCCTGAAAGAGGAGCGCGGCCTCATGCAGGTCACCCCCGGGGTGGCGGCGGAATGGGCGCAGATCCACCGCCTCTCCCCCATCGATCCCGATCTCTTGTATGAACCGGCTGTGAACATCGCCATCGGCTCCTGGTACTTCGCCCGCATGCTCCACCATTGGAACGGAGCGGACCGGCCGGAGGCCTTCGCCCTGGCGGAGTACAACGCGGGCCGCAGCAACGTGCTGCGCTGGGTCGATCCGGCCAAGCCGCTCGACGCGGGCGCGATGGAGCCGCGCATCACCTACAAGGCGACGCGCCGCTATGTCGACACGATCCTTTCCCGCTACGCCGAGTACCGCAGCGGTTACTTCCGCCCGCCGTGGCTGAGTTTCTGGGACCGCCTCTTCCGGCCCAGCGACGCGCCGGTGCTGGCCCCGCCCGCCGCCTCATGAACAAGACCGCGCGCCTCGTCTTCCTCTCCCTGGCGGCCGTGATGGCCGTGGCCGCGCTGGCCGTGGCGGCTGGCTATGTCTGGATCAACCGCTATCTGGGCAGCTCCGATTTTCGCGAGCGCGTCTCCCAGGCCGCCTCCCGCGCCCTGGGCGTGGAGGGGCGGTTCGAGGGGCTGCGTTGGTCGGGCTTTTCCCTCTACAGCCCCTCCTTCTCGGCGGCGGGCGGGCCGGGCTCGGCCGTGGACCGGCTCCTGGTCCAGGATATCCGCGCGGGCCTGAGCCTGGCCGCCGCCTTTCGCGGCGTCTGGAAGGTCGACGAGATCGAGGTGGGCCGCCTCCACCTTTCCCTCAAAAAGGCCGACGCGGGGAAAGCGGTCACGCCGGCGGAAGTCCCTTTGCCGGAATCGGCGGGCCGTTCGCTGCTTCCCTCCAAGTTCCAGGTCGACCGCCTCCAATTCCACTCCGTGACGGTGGCGTGGCCCGCCGAGCTGGCCGGGGGCGGCTCCGCCTCCGACGTGGCGGTCGAGGTGCGGCACGAGGAGGAGGGATGGCGTGTCGACGGGAAAAAGGGCACCCTGGCCCTGGCCGCGCTGCCCGTGCAGGAAGTGCAGAAGGTTTCCCTCCGCATCCGCCCCGGGCGGCTTTACTTGACGGAAGCGGCGCTGAAAAACCCGGGGCAGGGGACCCTGTCCCTTTCCGGTGAGGCGGGGATCGGCGACGCCTCCGACGTCGACCTGCGCGGGGAAGTTTCCGGCGTGCCGGTGACGCCGTTTTTGCCGCCCGATTGGCGCGCCCGCTTTTATGGGAATCTCTTTTCCTTCTGGCGCTTCACCTCGCCCCGGCTGGGCGACGGGCCGTGGCGGTTGGAGGGACAGGCCCATCTGGAGGAGGCGCGGCTGGAGGGATTGCCGATTCTCGACCAATTCGCCGCCTTCACCCGCACGGCGGCCTACCGGACGCTCAAGTTCCGCGCCTTTTCCTTCGACTATGCGCTGGTGCCGGGACAGGCCGACGTCAAGGACTTGGAAATCGAGTCGGAAGGGCTGGCCCGGGCGGAGGGGGCCATTTCCTGCAGCTTTTCCGCCGGGAACGCGCTGGACGGGCAGGTGCAGCTGGGGCTGCCCGCATCGACCCTGTCCGCGCTGCCCGGAGCGCAAAGCCAGGTCTTCACCGAATCGCGCGGCCTCTATTTCTGGGCGCCGGTCCATGTCGGCGGGACGCTCGATCAGCCGACTGAGGACCTGAGCCCGCGCCTGACCACGGCGGTCCGCCAGGCGGTGGAGCAGAAGGTCAAGCAGGGTGTCGAATCGGCGGTCGATCTCTTCCGCCGTTTAATACACTAGATTTATTGGCCGGTGGCGGCGCCGCCGGTCGTGGTCGGCGTGTAGGTCGTCGTCGTCCCGTTTTCCCACGCGTTCTTCACGCTCTGGAAGAGGGCGTCGACCTCGGCGGGGGTTTCCAGCCGGTATTCGACGGTGTGGGCGTGGGTCGTCGTCGGATACGTTTTCATGACCGTGGTATTCGCCGTCTGCGCGGCGGGCGGCCCGCCCATCACGGAGGTGACGTGGTCGGTGGCGTCCTGGACCCGTTGCTGGGCTTCCTCCAGGAGGCTTTGCGCCGCGCCGCCCGCGCCGGCGGCCGCCGCGGCCTGGGCGCCGGTCTGCATGCAATAGAAGCGGGCCTGGGTATTCCCCAGGGTGTCGATGGTCAGCTCCGTGATATGGCCGCCGCCGTCGACGATGTATTGCTGGGTGCTGACGGAGGTGATGTAGGGAAGGGCCACCTCGTAATTCCCGCCGGAAAGGGTGCATTTCCAGGTGGGGACCTTGGCCTGGGCGGGCCAGGCGGAGAGGAGCAGGAGAAAGGCCGCCACGACCAGTCGGGGGAAGTGCATCTCCCGGGCATAGCAGCGGCCGGAGGGGGCTGCAATCTTCCGATTGCCTCTCCCACGCCGGGCGCGTAAAAAGCCGGGGTGAGCGTCCATACCTTCGGCCCTTTCTACCAGGAGCGCATCTGGGGCGGGCAGGCCCTCGGCCAACTCTACGGCCGCGCGCTGCCGGAAGGAAAGCAGATCGGCGAAAGCTGGGAACTGGTCGACCGGCCCAATATCGAGAGCCCCCTGGAAGGGGAAGAAGGGACGCTGCACGATCTCTGGGCGAAGCGCCGCGTCGAGGCTTTCGGCCGCCGCGCGCCGGACGCGCCGCGCTTTCCGATCCTCGTCAAGCTGCTCGACTGCCGGGAAACCCTGAGTGTCCAGGTCCACCCGCCCGCCGAGAAGGCCGCCGCCCTGGGCGGCGAGCCGAAGACGGAGATGTGGTATTTCCTCCACACGGAGCCGGAGGCGAAGATCTACGCCGGGTTCAGGAAAGGAGTGACGGCGGAAAGCCTGCGGGCCTCCGTCGGCACGCCCCAGCTGGCCGAGTCCCTCCACCAGCTCCCGACGGCGCCGGGCGAGGCGATGTTCCTCCCCTCCGGCCGGGTCCACGCCATCGGGGCGGGGAACGTCATCCTGGAGATCCAGCAGAACTCGGACACCACCTACCGGCTGGACGACTGGGGCCGCGTCGATGCCTCCGGCAAGCCGCGCGAACTGCACAAGGAGCAGGCCCTGGCCTCCGCCTGGATCGACGATCCGGAACCCTTCTTTGCCCAGCCGCACGGGGAAAACGTCGTCACCTGCGCCTACTTCAAGGTGGGCCGCGTCTTCCTCTGGCCGGGGGAGTTTCGCGACTTTCAGCCGGGCGGGGAGAGCTTCCATTACCATTTCGTCGCGCGCGGTTCGGTCACCCAGGAAGGGCGGACTTTCCGCGCCGGCCAGGGCTGGCTGGTCACCGCCGACCATCCTGCTTACCAGGTCGAGGCCTCCGAGGAGGCCGAGCTGGTGACGGTCCGTTTCCCTTAATTCATGTCCCTCATCGTCCAAAAATACGGCGGTACCTCCGTCGCCAACCCGGAGCGGATCAAGGCCGTGGCGGAGCGCGTCTCCCGCTGGCACCGCCAGGGGCACAAGATCGTCGTCGTCGTCTCCGCCATGTCCGGCGTCACCGATAACCTGCTCAAGCTGGCCCGCGACGTCTGCCAGGAACCGGCCGAGCGGGAGCTGGACATGCTCCTGGCCACCGGGGAGCAGACCACCATCGCCCTGGCGGCCATGGCCCTCCACGCCCTCGACATTCCCGCCGTCTCCCTGACCGGCGCGCAGGCGGGCATCGTCACCGACGGGCGCCACACGAAGGCGAAGATCGCCAACATCACGCCGAAGCGCGTCCACGAGTTCCTCGCGCAGGGGAAGGTCGTCATCGTCGCCGGCTTCCAGGGCCAGGACCAGGAGGGGCACATCACCACCCTGGGGCGCGGCGGGTCCGACCTCACCGCCATCGCCCTGGCCGCCGCCCTGAAGGCCGACCTTTGCCAGATCTACACCGACGTCGACGGCGTCTACACCGCCGATCCGCGCATCGTTCCCGGCGCGGTGAAGATCGAGGAGATCGCCTACGACGAGATGCTGGAGATGGCCGCCCTGGGCTCCAAGGTGATGCAGGCGCGCTCCGTCGAGTTCGCGAAGAAATTTAAGGTTCTCTTCGAGGTGCGCTCCAGCTTCAATGAAAACGCAGGAACCCTCGTGAAAGAAGAAACCAAATCGATGGAGCAGGTCGTCGTCCGCGGCGTCAGCCTGGAGAAAAGCCAGGCGAAGGTGACCATCACCGACGTGCCCGACCGCCCCGGCGCCGCCGCCCGCCTCTTCACCGCTCTGGCCGAGGCGCAGATCAACATCGACATGATCGTGCAGAACATCTCCGCCCAGGGCACGACGGACATCACCTTCACCCTGAACAAGGACGACCTGCCGAAGGCGCAGCGCGTCGTCGAGCCCCTGGTGCGGGAAGTCGGCGCCAGCAGCTTCAAGTCGAAGGAGGGGATCGCCAAGCTTTCCGTGGTCGGCATCGGCATGCGCTCCCACAGCGGCATCGCCGCCGCCCTCTTCCGGGCCCTTTCCGGCGCGGGGATCAACGTGCAGATGATCTCCACCAGCGAAATCAAAATCTCCGTGGTCATCGACGAGACGGAGGGAGGCCGGGGCACCCAGGCCGCCCACGACGCCTTCGACCTCGGCGCGGCCAAGGCCCTGGCCAGTTGAAGAGGCTAAAAAGGCTCGGCGCGGTCTGGTGCGTGTGGGCCATCCTGGTCCTCGCCGCCCATGCCGGCATTCCCTGGCAGGACGGGGAAAAGCTCTCCTACCGCATCGGCTGGGGCTTGCTCCCCGTCGCCCACGCCGAGTTCGCGGCCCGGAAAGACGGGGCCCTCTGGGCCCTCCACCTCGACCTCCGCTCCCGAGGCCCGATCGAGGCGGTCCACCCGATCCGGGACAACGTCGACTCCCGCGCGGAGGAGGCCTCCCCTTCCGCCCCCTGGCGGTCCGTGCGCTATGAGGAAGATCGCAGCGAGGGGAGGCACCTGCGCCACCGGGTGACCGACGTCGACTACGCCGCCCATCAGGCCGTCTACCGGGATCTCCTGAAAAAGAGCGCCGAATCCTTCTCCTTCAAGGGCGAGGGGCTCGACGACGCGCAATCCCTTTTCTACCACCTGCGCCAGATCGATTGGTCGCAGGGTCCGGAGCGCCGCTTCATCCCGGTTTACTACGGGAAGAAGGTCCTGCAGATCGAGGTGGTGCGGAAGGGGAAGGAGAAGATCGACAATCCCATGAACGACGACGCGCCCCCCGTCTCCTGCCACGTCCTCCACATGCGCCCGATCGATCCCGATCCCAAGAAGAACAAGGAAGAGTGGGCCACTGTTTGGCTGGGGGACGACGCCCGCCGCATCCCCTGGCGGGGTGAGTTCCAGGCCACCTTCGGCACCTTCACCGTCACCCGGGAATAGACCTCTTTTATGCGCCTTTCCCGTCTCCTTTGCCTTGCGCTCTGCTGGGCCGCCGCGGCGGGCGGCGCCACGGCCAAGACGCTCCACTTCCTGGTCCTGCCCGATGCGGCCGGCGGCGAGGAGGCCGACGCGCTCCACGCCGGCATGCTCAAGGCCGTGCGGACGCTCGGCCAGGCGAAGACGCCGGTCGACATCGTTCTGGAATGGGCCCCTCCGGCGGGGGCCGATGCCGCCGCCCAGGCGGCGGCGGTGCAGGCGGCGGCCGCCGCCTCCCCGCGCCCGGACGGCCTCATCGTCTCCCCGCGCGATCCGGAGAAGCTCCGCGCCGCCATCGAGGGGACAGCCCAGTCGGGCATTCCCGTCGTCGTCGTCGAGACGCCGCTTTCCTCCCCCCTTATCACCGCCTACGTCGGCTCCAACCACTACCAGGCGGGCCAGGCCGCCGCCAACCTGCTCTGCAAGCTGATGCGGGAACGGGGCGGCGTCCTCATCGTCGGCGATCCCGCAGCTTCCTTTTCCGTTTCCCAGCTGGAGAAGGGCTTCATCCAGGGCCTCTTCAGCTATCCCAACGTACAGCCGGTCTTCTCCGGCGATTACGGGGCGGCCCTGCCCGTCGTGGCGCCGAAGGCGGTCGAGGGCATTCTGCGCCGCCAGGGCGCGCGGGTGGCCGGCGTCCTGGTCACCGATCCGGATGCCTATGACGCGACGCGCGACGCGCTCCAGCAGGCGGGCCTGCGCGTGCCGCTCGTCGTCTGCGGCCAGCGGCGCGCTTTCATCGACGCCCTGCGGCAGGGGGAAATCGCGGGCATCGTCGCGGAGACGCCGTTTGAGATCGGCAACCGCGCCGTGGAAGTTTTGGCGGACAGCCTTTCCGGCAAGCAGGTCCTGATGCGGAACACGATCCTGGGCGTGGCCATCACGTCCGAGAAGCTGGACGAGCCCGCCGTGCAGGCCTTCCTCCGCCCGCCGGTGGGCGAATACCTTTCCCCGGAGCCCGCCTCCGGCGGCTTGTTGCGCTAAAGCGCCAAAGCCGGCTGGGCTTAGTTGGCGACGGATCCCAGCAGGGCCTGGGCCGGAGCGGTGAAGGCGCTGCCCGGATACTTGGCGATCAGTTCCTCCAGTGCCTGGCGGCTGCCGGGGAGATCTTTCTTCGCCTGCCGCAGTTCGGCCAGAGCCAGCAGGGCGGCGGGCTGGAATCCCTCCGCGCCCGTTTCATGGGAGGCGGCGATGGTCTGCAGGAGCGGGATCGCGTCGTCCGCCTTTCCCTGCGCGGCCAGAACCTGGGCCAGGCCCAGCTGCGCCCCGGCGATGAGGGGGTGGCGCGGGAAGTTTTGGATGAAGAGGGTGAAGGCCTGCTCGGCCTGGTCGAGCTTGCCCGCCTTCAGGAAGCTGCCGCCCAGGGCGAGCAGCTCCGGCGCGGAGGCGGGGACGGAGAGGTGGGACTTCGTCAGGGCCAGGCGGGCGGCGTTGTCCGGCGCGGCGGCGGCGGCGTTCAGGAATTGGGCCGTCTTCTGGTCGGTGGCCGTGTTGCGCCAAAGAAGGACGGCGCCGGTGATCACCGCCACGAAGAGAATGGCCGCGATGGCCCAGAGGACGGGGGTGCGGAGGGAGGAGGGCTCGTCCAGGAAGACGGGGGAATCGGGGTAGGGTTCCATGTCCCCGCCAGGATGGCGCGGAGGCCGGGCGGCGCAAGCCTTAAGCCTTGGGCCTACGCCCGGCTATGGGCCAGGCATCCCGCGATGATCCGTGCGGAGGTGCGGCCCGCCCCCAGGTTGCTGGAAAAGATCTCCTGCGCCTGGCGTCCCAGCTCCTGCCGCCGCGCGGCGGAGGAGAGCAGCTCGCGCAGGCGCTGGGCCAGCTCGAATTCGTCGAGGACCTGGACGATGCCGTCCCGGGTGAGGAATTCGACGGTCAGATGGGCGAAGTTCTGCATGTTGGGCCCCACCAGGACGGGGACGCCGACGCGGGCCGCCTCGATGAAGTTCTGCCCGCCCTTGGAGCGGAGGCTCTTGCCGATGAAGACGATGTCGGCCTTCCGGTAGGCGGCGCGCAGCTCCCCCGTCGAGTCGAGGATGAGGACGTCCGGGGAATTGACAGGCATGGTTTCCTCCGCCACGGCGCTGCGGCGGGCCCAGTTCAGGCCCAGGCTCTGGCAGATGTCCGCCACCTGCCCGCCCCGCTCGGCGTGGCGGGGGGCCAGGACCAGGCGCAGGTGGGGGAACTCCGGCTTTAGCTCGCGGTAGATGCGGGCCAGGATCTCTTCCTCTCCGTTGTGGGTGCTGCCGCCCAGGAAGATGAGGTTCTCAGGCCCCCAGCCCAGGCGGCTCCACCAGGCGTCGACGGAGGTGCCGTCGCCTTCCGGCAGGTCGGCCACCTCATATTTGAGGCTGCCCACGGGGAAGATCGCCTCCGGGGCGAATCCGGCGGCGACGAGCCGCTCGATGTCCGAGGGGTGCTGGGCGAAGACGAGATTCACCAGCCTCAGGACGGGACGGCAGAACCAGCGCAGCTTCCGGTAGCGGGCTTCCGTGCGGGGGGAGAGGCGGGTGTTGAGGATGCAGATGGGGATATTCCGGCGGCGGGCCTGCCAGATGTAGTTGGGCCAGATTTCCGCCTCGACCAGGACGAGGACCTTCGGCCGGATGACGTGGAAGGCGTGGCGGACGCCCCAGTAAAAGTCGGTCGGGTTGTAGATGACGGTGGTGCGCTCGTCCTCCAGCTTTTTGGCCAGGCGCTGGCCGGTCTGGGTGGTGGTGGAGATGACGACGCGCAGGCCGGGGTTCTCCTCCCGCATCTGGCGCAGGAGGACGGAGGCCAGCATGACCTCCCCCACGCTGACGGCGTGGATCCAAAGGTCGACGCCTGGGGCCAGCTTCCGCCGCAGCTTCTTGCCGAAAAGGCCCAGCCGGGTGCCGAAGTCCCGCCAAAGGTGGCCCCGCTTCCGCAGCCGGTAGGTGAAATAGGGCCAGGAGAGGAGGAATCCCACCACGAAGAGGACGTTGTAGCCGATCTGCCAAAGGACGTTCATGGGGAAACGCCGACTCTAGGTAGGCAGAGGACCGTGGGCGAGAGAGAAGTGCGCGCGGGGAGGAGGAGCGGCCCGTTCTAGAATGCCCACCGCTCCAACCGTTTGCCGATCGAAAGATACATCAGGTGAAGCTCCCGGATATTGCGGATGGGGGCGATCGACTGGATGGTGTGCCACTCGACGAGAATCTGGTCAACGCGGGCTAGCGCCTCGGTGTTGCCGATCAAGGTGGAGAGGAGGTCGAACTCGGAGCCCTCGCAATCGAGCTTGAGCCAGATTTTGTCATCCGGGGCGGTATGTTGCAGGATAAATTGACCCGCCTCATACGCGGCGGAGTGGAGAAGGTAGCCTGTGTCGAGATTGACCGTCTCATGATCGCTGGCGAGATAGGACTCGAAGGAATCCCCCCGTTCGTCGTCCTTCTGGAAAAAGGTCTGGGGGCCGCTCCGGCCCCGGAGCCCGAAGGGGCAGATATGGATCCGGTAGCGGGAGGTAAGAGCGCGCGCTTTCTCGATGAGAGCGGGCACATGGCGGGGAGACGGCTCGAAGCACCAGATATCCCAGCCGTCGAATTGCGGGTGGTTAAGAAGAAAGTCGTCGAAGGTCTGGCCTACGTTGGCCCCGACATCGAAGAAGTGGTTGGCCATGCTTACTTCGCGCTGATCTCAACCGGCTCCAGGAGCCTTTTGACGATATCTTCCTTGAAGACGATCTGGTGCTTGCAGCCCGATCCGGCGTGCGGCCAGGTGGAGATGTAGTGGTAGCGGCGGACGCAGGAGGGCCAGGCGATCTGGGCTTTGCCGCGGCGCTTGGATTTTTCGGTGTCGACGCTGCGGTCGTTGTCTTCCACGACGAAGGTGCAGGGCAGCTCGTTCCCCTCCACGAAGAGGACCGACTCGTAGAAGTGGCCTTCCTCCTCGGCGCCGTCGCCCAGGAAGCACCAGACGCGGTTGGAGGAGCCCTCCTCCTTCAGCTGCCAGGCCACCCCGGCGGCGATGCCGCAGGTGCCGCCCAGGACGGAGGAGGAGAGGAAGTGGCGCTTCTTGTCGAAGACGAACATGGAGCGGCCGTTGCGGATGAGGGTTTCGAGCCGCTCCGGCGGGCCGCCGGCCAGCAGGTAGTGGTAGTGGGCGCGGTGGGAGGAGAAGATCCAGTCGCCCTCCTTCACCTCGCTGAAGATGGAGATGAGCTCCTTTTCGTTGCCGCCGCAGAGATGGACCAGGAAGGGCAGCTCGCCCGTTTCCCACAGCTGCTGGATGTGGGCCTCGAAGGCGATCAGTTCTTCGGCCGTCATGTGGTTCATACGAAGTTGTCGGCGTGCATGGAGGCCAGGTTGTGGAAGATCAGGTTCTTGTTGTCGTTGGCGCACTCGTGGCGGCAGACTTTCTGCGGATTGAGGGTCTCAAAGACGTGCTTGGCCTCGTCGCTGAACCAGAGCTCCTTGAAACGCTTGTCGCGGATGTGGCCGATGGCGCCGGTCTTGTCGTAGGCCTTGTTGTGGCAGGCGTAGACGACCTGGTCCGCCCCCACCACCGGGACGGTCTGCATGAAGAGGCACTTGGTGTACTTGCGGTGGATGCTCTTGGTGGAGGAATTCAGCTCGTAGGTGGAATTGATGCTGAAGCGCTCGTCCACCAGGCTCTGGGCTTCCCGGAGCTGCTCCTCCACGCGGGCCTTGATGGGGGTGTGGTATTCGACGAAGTTGGGGATCCACATGGGGGAGAAGCGGACGTTTTCCACGCCGGACTCCTTCAGCAGGGTGGCGAAGGGGACCAGCCCCTCGTAATTGGCCTTGTGGACGATGTAGTTGATGCCCAGGTCGCAGCTCTCCCCTTTGAGGGCGGAGAAGGTTTTGAGGTTCTCCATCGTGTCGGTGAAGGCCTTTTCCCCGACGCGGCGGGAGAGGATCATCTGCTCGGCGTTGGTGTAGTCCATGCTGACGCGGACCCATTTGGCCTTGGCCAGGACGGCGGCGCGGTCGCCGCGCAGGAGCTGCCCGTTGGTGATGATGGAGAGGTCGATCCCGTATTCGACCACCCGCTCCATGATGGTGACGATGTCCTTGTGCAGCAGGGGTTCCCCGCCGCCGGAGAAGGTGACGGCGCGCACGCCCATTTCCTTGAGGTCGTCGATGAGCTCCAGGGCCTTGGCCGTGGGCATGGTGTCGGACTCGTTCATGTCCGTGTGCATGTCCGAGACGATGTGGTTGATCTCGTCCGTCTCGGAGGAGGTTTTCCGCCAGCTCTGGGCGTAGCAGCAGAAGTGGCAGTCCTGGTTGCACCGGTTGATGGGCTTGATGCGGACGTAGATGGGCGCGGTGATGACGCCGTCGTGGAAGCTTTGGATCTTCTCCGGGAACTGAACGATCTTCAGGTCGCTGTATTTGTTTTGTCTCATCGGAGAAGGAGGAGAGGCCTAAATGAGGTCCTTATATTCGATTAGCATGCTGGAGTGCTTATTTAGGCCGGAAAATGCGGTCTGATACCGGCCGCTCACCTCTTCGGCGGAGCGCAGGGCGTGCACGGGGAAGGCGACCATGCTGCGGAAGGCCTCGGAAAAGTCCTGCACGTGGGTCTCTCCGGTGAAGAGGGGCTTGCTCCGGTTGCCGGTGACCACGCGCAGGATGATGTTGGGGGAGAATTCCCCCTGGGAGATGGCGTGGATCTTGTCCAGATGGTTTACGATGGCGTCGGCGGCGTTGAGGATGAAGTCGAAGCGCTCGATGAAGACGACCGGTTTGCGCCCCTTCAGGGCCATGCCGATGGCGGCGCCGACCATGAGGTTTTCCGCCACGGGGGTTTCGATGAGCTGGCTGTCCGGGACGTTCTTGAGGGTGCCGGCGGCCTTCCCCCCGTATTTGACGCCGTAGCCGATGAAGCAGGTGGCCGGATCGCGCGCCATCTCTTCCATGGAGTGGGTAAGGGCTTCCCGATAGGTCATAACAGTCCTTTCTCCTGCAGGAGAAGCCTGGCGGCGGATATCGTGGCGGCCTGCACCGTGTTTTTGGATAAGCCGATCTGTTCTCGATCGATCAGGATTACTCTAAACGCAATCGAGTCGATATTCCACACATTAAACGTGCCCCAGCTGGAGCCGGTGCTGATCATGACGATGTGTTTGCAGAGGGTGGAGAGCCGCCCGATGCCGGAGACGGAAAGGCCGTGGTCCTGGGTGCAGACGACGCCGGGGACCGGGGTGGGCTGCGTGACGACGACTTTATACCGCGCCGCCAGCTCCGCGATGAGGGCGTCCATCCCGGAGGCGTCGGAAAGCTGGCCGCTCAAGGGGGTCGAATTGACGACGAGGAAGTCGAAGGGCGCGTCGAGCGGCGTCGGTTTTTGCAGGGCGGGATAGTCGAAGAGGAGGTCTTCCGGCTTTTCGATGGGGCTTTCCAGCCCCATGCGGCCCGCCAGATGGCGGAAGAAGTCGATGAAGAAGGCGGCGTATTGGTCCCGGAGGGGGTGGGTTTCCCAGTGGCGTTCCGTGTTCTTCCATCCGTCCACGGCGCCCGCCTCGACGCGGCGCATCGGTTCCAGCGAGAGGTTCGGCAGATCCTCCGCCATTTCCTGGAGCTGGGGCAGGTAATGGGCCTGGGCCTGGTGGACGAAGCGGCGTTCCGGGTGGCGCTGCGCCAGTTTCCGCAGGAAGTGGACGTGGGCCATGTTGTCCCCCAGGGCCTGGACGCAATAGGTGCAGTGTTCCGGGCCCTGCTGCGGCGGCGCGGCTTTCCGGGCGGGGGCGGTGAGTTTTTGCAGCAGCAGGAGGTGGCTGGCGTGCCAGCCGGGAATCTGCGCCACCAGGTCCCCCGGCTGGTAGGCGGTTTCCGGAGGGGCGGGGGATGTGGGATCGTAAAGGGAGGCGAATTGGCGCCGGGGCCTGACCTCCAGCCGGATCAGCTCCGCGGTCAAAAGGATGACCAGGGCTTCCTCCTCCGAGCCCAGGAGGGAACGGAGCTTGGCCGCCCGCTCCAGGAACAGGCGGGTTTCCGGCGTGTTGCGTAGGAGGAAGGAATCGAGGCCGAAGCCGCCGCCGTCGCCGCCGACGACCATGTCCCCGCTGAAGGGGCCGAGGGAGCGGATGTCGACGTCCGGCGTGGCGATGAAGCAGCCTGGGCCGAGATGCCAGAGCCAGTCCCCCTCCGGCATCGCCGCCAGGGCCTCCTGCCAGACGCGCAGGCGGTCCCAGGTCTGGGCCATGTTTTCCGGATGAACGTAGAAGGCGGCTTGGTGTCCCCATTTCCGCGCATAGGCTTCCTTCCCAGGCCAGGTAAGGGAGTGGAAGATCCAGAGGGCCCGGGGGCAGGAGGAGAAAAGGTGGATGTTCACGGGCGGGGAGAAAGGAGGATTTCGGCGAAGCGGCGGCCATTGTGCTCCGCGCGGAAGGCCGGGCCGACTTGCCGGGCCCAGCGGCGGCCCCCCTCCTCATGGTCGCGGCAGAGGGTGCGCAGCGCCTCCACGGCCTCGCCAAGGGTGCCGCAAACCCACGGGCAGCCGGAGGGCAGGAGATTGGCCACCGCGCAGCCGCGGGCGATGAGGACCGCCTTTTCCGAGCAGGTGCCCTCGAAGAAGATCATCGAGCTGCGCTCTTTGTATTGATTCGGGTTGTAGAGGCAGAGGAGCACGTCGGCCTCGTCGACCATGCGGGCGTATTCGTTGGCGTCGAGGGTTCCCTCCACCAGGACGGCCAGTCCCTGGCGGCCCAGCTCCCGCAGCTGCCGGGCGGCTTCCACCATGATGGGGTGGAAATTCAGCTGGTAGAGCTGGATGTGGAATTCCAGGAGGCCCGCCTCCACCAAGTCGCGGCAGGCCGCCACGAGGGAGGGGAGAAGGAGGAAGCCCTTTTCGTCCCGGGCATTGCCCAGGAAGCTCACGCGCAGGCGGCCGTCCCGGATGGGGGAAATCTTGAAGTCCGCGGCGGAAGGCTCGATGGGAACGGGCAGAAGGGCGAAGGGGGTGCGCGTGAGCTGCTCGTGGCTGCGGCAGAACTCGGCGGTGTCCGCGTAGAAGCGCAGCCGCTCCTGTGGGATGGAGAGGCGCAGGGCTTTGATCGCTCCCAGGCGGCCCAGACTTTCCACCGTCAAGGGATCCCAAAGAAGGAAGTGCCAGGTGACGGGGAAGCGGGCGGCCAGCTCCCGGACCTTCGTCGCCATGCCGACGAAGAGCTTGTCCTGCAGCGGGGGGAGGAAAACGTGGTCTCCCGGGCCTGCCTGGGCGGCTTGCAGCGCCAGTTCCAGGTGGGCTTGGCAAAGCTCGATCGCCTGGGGATGGCCCGGGTGGCCGGGAAGGGAGGTCGTGTTGCACCAGGCGTCGACCCAAAAGAGGGGCAGGATCAGGTCCGCCTCGGCGAGGGGGACGGAGAGCATGCGGTTCGTCACCGCGGTGACGGACGCGCCGGCGGCCCGCAGCCCGCTGAAGACGTTCCGGGCGTATTTCCAATAGTGGCCCTTCTCGTCGTACAAGGTGGGATCGCAGTAGATGAGCTGGGGTTTTTCCCGGGCGGGCGGCGGGGACGGCAGGCGGGGGAAAAGTTCTGCGAGGCCGGCGGGGTTTTTCGGGCAGCGCAGCACGCCGGAGGGGGCCGTTTCCTCCCCGCCCGCGGGATAATAGAGAATGGCGGCGGGGCGGGGAGCGGCGGCCAGCGAGGCCTTCAGGGAAAAGGCGTCGGTGGCGACGACGATCTCCGGCCCGTACGCCTCCAGCCAGCGGGTGGCCTGCGCCGCCAGGTCCGCTTCCGGCTGGGGCTGATAATGGAGGAAAGCGCAGTCGGGAAAGTTTTCATCCGCGTCGTCCGGCGAGGAGGGAACGAAAAAAAACGGGAAGGCCCGCGTCTGATAGTGGCGCTTGAGGGCGCGCAGGACCTCGAACAGCCCGGAGGGAAGAAGAGACGCGCCGCGGCCGCTTAGGCAAGCTAGGCGCAGGTCGGGCCGGGGGGGATTGGCGGCGGAAGGGGCCAAGCAGGGGAAACGTAACGGCTGGGTGGAGAGGCGTCAGTAAAAATTACGCCCGGGGATGAGCTTTCCGGTAGACCTTCTTCAGCCGTTCCGTGGAGACGCCGGTGTAGATCTGCGTGGTGGTGACCTGCGCGTGGCCCAGCAGCTCCTGCACGCTGCGCAGGTCGGCCCCGGCGTCCAGGAGATGCGTGGCGAAGCTGTGGCGCAGCTTGTGGGGAGTCAGCTTCGGGTCGAGGCTCGCGCGCAGGAGGTAGTCCTTGAGCGCCAGCTGGACGAAGCGCGGGGTGAGCGCGGCGCCCGTCCCGGAGACGAAGAGGCGCGGCCCCGCGTGCGGGCAGAGTTCCAGGTAGTTGTCGATGGCCGCGGCGGCTGCGTCGCCGATCGGGCAGAGGCGCTCCTTCCTCCCCTTGCCCAGCACGCGGACGATGCCGCGCGCCCGGTCGTAATCGGCGCGTTCCAGCCCGGTCAATTCGCCGATGCGCAGCCCGCCGCCGTAGAGCGTCTCCAGCCAGGCCCGGTCCCGCCGGTAGTGCCACTCCCGCCAGGGGCGGCCGGCGCTCTTCTCCTTGCCGCGCGCCTCCCACTTTTGCCGGGGTGCGTCCAGAAGGGCGGCCACCTGCTCCCCGCTCAGGAAGGTGGGCAGGCGGCGGGGCAGCCGGGGCAGCTTGAGGGCGGCGGCCTTCACCGGGCTTTCGGTCAGGCCGCCGCGGCGGGTGCGGACGGCCCAGTTGTAAAAGGCCCGCAGGGCGGCGAAGCGCAGGCGGATGCTGGAGGGCTTGTGCTTGCCGTCGCGCGCCAGCCGGTAGAGATAGGCGCGGAAGTCGGCGGGCTGGGCCGCCCACCAGGAGGAAAGGGCCGCGCCGCGGGAGAACTCCGCCAGGGCCTGGCGGTAGTTCCGCTCCGTGTAGGGGGAATAGCTCTTTTGGGTCCGCAGGAAGTCGAGAAAGGCTTCCACCTCGGGATCGGCCGCCGGTTTATCGACGGGGAAGGGCATCTGCGGGAAAGAATGGCCGTTTCGGCGGCCTCTTTCAAGGCTCGACCGTCCGTCCGTTTTTGCGAGAGTGGCGGGGTTCTGCGGTCCCGTAGCTCAGATGGATAGAGCGGGGCTTTCCTAAAGCCTAGGCCGGCGGTTCGACTCCGCCCGGGACCACGTTTTTCGTAGGAAAAAGGGTTGTGAATAAAACCAATTTATCATTAATGCTCTCGATGGCGGCAACGGCTATTTCAATCTTTTCATTTTTTGGATCGGCCTGGAGATCCTGGAGAGAAAGGCCGCGGTTGCGGTTTACATTTTGCAGAGTAATTCAGCGGGTAAATGGGGAAAAAGAATTCAACCAAGTAGAAGTTAAAGTAAGTAATATTGGATTTCGACCGATCACCTTAACCGCATTTAAAGCAATCGCGAAAAATGGATTGTATCATATGGGTGATACGGATCCGACTGCTGCTGCTTATGGGGTGGCTAAGGATGTTTTTCCAGTATGCCTTAATGCTGGGAATACTATTAAGTTTTATCCCTTAACCGTTGAAGGTTTAATAAAAAACCAAACGGATCCTGGTAATCCGTCCCATCACTTTGGCCGATGGATATATTTTGTTCTGGTTGATGGTTTTGGAGGATATCACCACATATATGTTCAGGATATCCTTAAGTGCTTGATGGTGCCTCAAGTGAGGAGTCCTAGAACGAAATGGCGGAAGGCGGTGGATTTTATTTCAAGGCAGTTTTTGTTTAGGGCGGTGAAAAAACGAGAGCCCAAATTTTAAGTCACTATTGAGAAAGCAGTTTGAGCGAAATGATCCGAAGCGAAACGCATATGGATACCAGTGTTTCGCTTTGAGCAAAGTCGCCTGATGCGGTTGGATATCCTGCGCTAATTTTCTAGCGCTTGCCCCAAAGCATGATGAGGAGGTCGAGGGCGAAGAAGATGACGATGATGACTTCCAGCCAGAGCATCCGCTTCTCGTTCACCTCCGCGTGGACGACGCTGTAGAGCTTGTCCAGCTGGGCCAGGCGCTGCTCCACGCTGGTGCGCCACTGTTCCAGGTAGAAGCGCTCCCGCGCGCCCAGGTAGATGCGGGCCAGGTGCCAGTCGCCGAAGAATTTGGTGATGTGGGTGATCTGGTCGGTCAGCTTCGCCACGTCGACGCGGAAGCTGCGCAGGTGCCGCAGGGTCTTGTTGGCGGTGCCGAAGATGGCCCAGCCCCGCTTCTCCAGGTCCTCGTAGGCGCGGTCCAGGTATTTGTCCAGGCGCTGGTCCATGATGCGGAACTCTTCCAGCTGGAGGTTGGCCAGCTCCAGGGCGTAGAGGACGTCGTCGATGTAGCCGGAGAGGTCGACGACCAGCGCGGCGTCCCAGTCGATGACGGCCAGGTCGCTCTTCTCGAAGGAGCGCTGGACGCGGAGGACCTCGTTGATCTGCGCCTCGCTCAGCTTGTCGGTGGCGGTCTCCGTGAGGAGACCGGCCACCTCGCTCCGCTGGCCGGTCAGCCATTCGTTGGCGTCCTTGCCGCCGTCCAGGTCGTTGATGCAGAAAACGGTGTAGGCTTCCGGCGGCAGGGCGAATCCCGTGGGGCCGACGACCGAGTCCCGCAGGCTGTCGCAGACCTTCTTGCAAAATTCGACGGCCAGCCCGTCCAGGGTGCCGCCGTTTTCCATGCGCGGGTTGTGGAAACGCATCAGGTCGCCCAGGGTGTCCGCCTCGAAGGCGACGCGCATCATGACCGTGACCACGCCGACGTCGTAAATGCGGATAAGGAGGCGTACCGGCGCGCCATAGAGATGGGTCGTGACGAGGTGGGGCTCGATCGCCAGCGGCTTGTAGAGGGGCATGTCCTTCGGCAGGGTCCGGTCCATCCGGATTTCGAAGGGGAAGGGCTTTTCCGAAAGGATCTCCTGCACGCGCGGCGTCAGGATCTCGTTGGCGACGTCGAACGCGTACAGGTAGATGACTTCGCCTCGCATGACCTCTTCAGCTTAAAAAAAGGGGCATCCCCTGTCGAGGCGGGGCGGCAAAAGAGTCGGAAGGCGTTCTCCCCCAAGAGTCGATTGCAGAACGGCGCTAAAGCTGCGACAGTGCCGGAAGCTATGCGAGTCGGTTCCAAAGTCATCTGCGTCGACGACAGCGACACCCTGGGTCTGCGCCAGTTTTACCTTCATTGGCCGGTGAAGGGGCATGTCTACGTCGTCCGCAACGTGGTGATGGGGATGTCCCCGCGCACGACGATCGACCAGGCCCGCGAGGGCCAGATCGAGGTGACGATCTACCTCATGGGCTTTCACAATCCCCTTTCCAACAAGCCGCCCCACCCGGAGCGCGGCTACAATGCCGAGCGCTTCCGCGAATTGGAGCCGCCCAAGGAAGAGGCGATCGAGAAGGAAGAGTTCGCCGAGCTGGAGATATAGAGTCCCGCGGCCGCTTCCCGCAGGACCTCTTCCGCCGTTTTTCCCGCCTCCCGCAGCGCGCGCAGTTCCAGCGCGCCGCCGCGCTTGGAAAGGCGCCTCCCCTCGGCGTCCCGCACCAGCGGGCAGTGGTAGAAGGCGGGCGGCGCGCCGCCCAGGGCGCGGTAGAGGAGGAGCTGGCGGCAGGTGGAGGTCAGCAGGTCCTCGCCCCGCACCACTTCCGTGATGTCCATGGCCAGATCGTCGACGACGACGGCCAGCTCGTACGCGGGCACGTCGTCCCGGTTCCACACCAGGAAGTCGCCGAAGTCGGCGCCCGCCGTCCGCCGCACCTCGCCCCGGGCGCCGTCCGGGAAGGAAAGGGTTTCCCCGTCCGGCACGCGGAAGCGCCAGTTGACGCCGCGCGGTTCCGCCCAGGAGAGGGCCTCCTCCGGCGCGGCGCGCCAGGCGGGCGGGTAGATCGGCTCCTCCTCGTGCGGGGCCAGGGCGGCCTCCGCCACGTCCCGGCGGGAGCGGGCGCACGGGTAGATCCAGCCTCCGTCCCGCAGGCGGCGCCAGGCGTCCAGGAAAAGGGGGCGGCGCGCGCTTTGGTGGACGGGACCCTCGTCCCAGTCCAGGCCCAGCCACCGGAGGTCCTCGATCATCCCTTTGGAAAACTCGGGCCGGCACCGCTGCGGGTCCAGGTCCTCGATGCGCAGGACCACCTGTCCCCGCCGCTCCCGGGCCCGCCGCCAGGCGGCGTGGAAGGTGGCGGCGTGGCCCAGGTGCAGGCGGCCGGTGGGGGTGGGGGCGATGCGGCCTCGATACATCTTCGGAAGGCAAGCTGCCGCAACGGCCCTCCGGGGAAAAGGCGCAAAAGACGTCATGTTTTTGCCAATCGAGGGGAAGCCGAAAGCCCGCGAATGGGCGATGTTAGGGCCAGGAGAACGAGCCAAAAACCATGAACAAAAAATCGAGCGGTTTCTTCAATCCGGTCCCTTACAAGATCGAGGAAAGCGAGGACCTCTTCCGCGTCCTGCGGACGCTGGTCAGCGGCGCCCACCCGGGCATCCTGGCCACCGTCGACGAAAAGGGGTTTCCCCGCATGCGCTGGATGGCCAGCCTCTCCTGCGAGGATTTCCCCTACCTCTACACCCTGACCTCCCCCGCCAGCCGGAAGGTGACGCAGCTCCGCGCCAATCCCCAGGTCAGCTGGATGTTCTTCAACCAGGACCTGAGCATGGTGGTGAACCTGATCGGCCGGGCCGACGTGCTGGAGGACGAAAAATCGATCCGCGAGATGTGGAACCGCGTGCGGGACAAGAAGCACGCCTACTTCCTGCGCAGCGGCGGGGAGGACCGGGGCAGCGCCGTGGTGCGGACCCGCGTGGAGCGGGTCGAGTGCGTCACGCCGGAGAATTACATGCACTTTGAGGTGAACAAGGACGTCCTCCTTTCCCCGGCGCGAAGGAAGAAGCGGGCCTCCGACGCCGCGGCGACTTCTTCCGAGGCGCTTTTCCATCTGCGCGATTCCGGACCCACCCTTCACCCCGAATAGCCGTGTTCGACACCCTGGCCCCCCTGAGAACCTATCTGGAGTCGCACCTGCGGCTGCGCTCCCATCCGGGGGAGACGCGCCGCCCGGTGGTCACCATTTCCCGCCAGCGTGGCGCGGAGGGCGCCGTAATCGCCCGGCGCGTGGCCTCCCTTCTGACGGAACGCAGCGGCGGCCGCCAGTCCTGGCTGGTGATGGACGAGGCCCTGGCCGAGCGCGTGGTGCAGGACCACGCCCTGCCAAAGCGGATCGAGCAATTCCTGGCCGAGGAGCACGTCTCGACCATCGCTGACGTCATCGAGGAACTGGCCAATCTCCACCCCTCCCGCTGGACCCTCGTCGAGAAGATGGCGGAGACGATCCTCCACATGGCGGAGCTGGGGCACGTCATCTTCGTCGGCCGGGCGGCGAATATCGTTACCGCCAGCTGTCCGGATGCTTTCCATGTGCGGATTATTGGCTCTCTTGAAAAAAGGGTGGCCCGGCTGGTGGAAGAGGAGGGGATGACGGAAAAGGAGGCCCGCGCGCAGATCGCCAAGAAAGACCGGGACCGTGACCGCTTTGCCTGGCACTACTTCCACGTCCGGGCCCAGGACCCCCTCCAATACGACCTGTTGATCAACACCGACCGCGTCTCTATCGAGGCGGCGGCGGGGCTCATCGCCCAGTTGGCTGAAAAGAAGTAGGCTTTTCTCCCCGGCCGCTCCTGATAGCGTGGGAGCTGCCATGCTGCAGCGGGAGGCCATTTTGGAGCAGCTCTCCAAGTCGCAAATCTACCGCGACTACGAGGAGGCGTTCAGCCGTTCCACCGAGCTGCCCCTCAGCCTTCGCCCCCACGAGATCTGGCGTCATGCCTTGGAGGGGAAGAAGCACGAAAACCCTTTCTGCGCCCTTCTGGCCAAAACCAACGCCAGCTGTGCCGCCTGCCTTCAGGTGCAGCAGAAGATCGTGGAAGGGAAGGGGGAGGGGGCCACCACCGTCACCTGCTTCGCCGGATTGTGCGATACGGCCGTCCCCCTGCGGGTGGGGACGGAGGTCGTCGGCTTTCTGCAGACCGGCCAGGTGGCGCTCAAGAAGCCGACCCGGGCCGGTTTCTCCCGCGTCGCCCGCCAGCTGGTGGAATGGGGCATGGAGGTCGACCTGACCCGGCTGGAAGACGCCTACTTCCACTCCAAAGTGCTGGGGAAGGAGCAATACGCCGCCATGGTCCGGCTCCTGGAGATCTTTGCCCAGCACCTCTCCCTCTTCGCCAACCAGCTCCTGACCGCGCAGAGCCATGCGGAGCCCCCCTTGGTCACCCGTGCCAAGCAATACATCGAGGAGCGGGTGGGGGAGGAAATCTCCCTCCAGGACATGGCGGCGGCGCTCCACGTCAGCACCTTCCATTTTTGCAAGATGTTCCGGAAGGCGACGGGGATGACCTTCACCGAATATCTCTCCCGCACGCGCGTGGAAAAGGCCCGCAACCTTTTGCTGAACCCGAACCTGCGGGTGAGCGAGATCGCCTTCGCCTGCGGTTTCGGCTCCCTGGGCCATTTCAACCGCACCTTCAAGCAGATCGCCGGGCTTTCCCCCAGCGCCTATCGCCGAAAGGCCTCGGCTAAAGGTTGAGCCGCGCGGCGTCGGCCGCCGGCAGCTCCTCGCAGGCGGGCGTGGCGTCGGGGTCCTTCCGGTCGGAAATGAACAGGGAGACGCCCTTTTCGGAGACGGTGGCAAAGCCGGGGGAAACCTTCAGCCGCCGCCGCTTTCCCTGGGCGATCCATTCCACCACCCCTTCCGCCGTGCGGGCCAGCAGGGGCGTATGCCCGTAAAGGACGCCGAACTCCCCTTCCTCCCCCGGCAAAGTCACCATCTCCACCTCCCCGTCGAAGACCAGGGCCTGCGGGGTGACGATTTCCAGGCGCAGCGGGGTCATGAATCGGAGGGGCGCGGCGCGCCGAAGAAGTAAAGAGCCAGCCCGCCCAGGGAAAAGACGCCCGCCAGGAGCCAAAACGGCACCAGCCAGAGCGCCGCGCAGAGGAGGGGCGGCAGGCATCCCAGGCAGAGCATCCAGCCCCAGAACCCCCATTCGCCCGGTTGAAGAAGACGGTGCAGCATGGTCAGGCGGCGGCCAGCACGTGGCGGAGGGGCTCCTTCTTTTCGAAGGCGGTGACGTTCCCCAGCGTCGTCTGGGCGATCTCGCGCAGGGCCTCCTGGGTCAGGAAGGCCTGGTGGGCGGTGACCATCACGTTCGGGCAGGAGAGGAGGCGGGCCAGCACGTCGTCCTGGAGCACCTGGCCTGAAAGATCGCGGAAGAAGAGCTCCTCCTCCCCCTCGTAGACGTCCAGCGCCGCGCCGCCCAGGTGGCCGCTCTTGATCGCCTCCAGAAGCGCCACCGCGTCGATCAGGCCGCCGCGGCTGGCGTTGATGAGGAGGGCGCCGCGCTTCATCTTCCCCAGCGTCTGGGCGTTGATGAGATGGGCGGTTTCCTTGAAGAGCGGGACGTGCAGGGAAACGATGTCCGCTTCCCGCAGCACGCGGTCCAGGGAGGTGTATTCCAGGGCGATTTCCTCCCGCACCGCCTCGTTCACCACCACGTCATAGCCCAGCAGGCGGCAGCCAAAGCCCTTGGCGATGCGGGCGAAGGCCGCGCCGATCCGCCCCAGGCCGACGACGCCGACGGTCTTCCCGTGCAGGTCGAAGCCGACGAGCCCGTCCAGGGAGAAGTTCCCGTCCCGCGTCCGGTTGTAGGCGCGGGGCAGCTTCCGGTTGAGCGCCAGGAGCAGCGCCATGGCGTGCTCCGCCACGGCGTAGGGGGAGTATTCCGGCACCCGCACCACGCGGATGCCCAGGCGGGCGGCGGCCTTCAGGTCGACGTTGTTGAATCCCGCGCAGCGCAGGGCGACGAGCTTCGTCCCCCCTTCGTGCAGGACGGCCAGTGTCGCTTCGTCCAGCTGGTCGTGGACGAAGACGCAGACGGCGGGGTAGCCCGCGGCCAAGGCGGCCGTCTCCGGGGAGAGGCAGGGCTTGAAGAACTTCAGCTCGTGGCCCAGCCCTTCGTTGGCCTGTTCCAGGGATTCTTGGTCGTATTGGTGGGTGTCGAAAATCGCCAGCTTCATGGCTTTATCCTGGGGCTGGCGGGGCAGGGAGACTCGCCCTTCCTTGGCCAAAGCGTGATGGATTTTGCAGGGGCGATTGTATGGCCTGGCGCGGGGGATAGGCAAGGCCGCCGCCGTTAGCCTTTCCGGGCGTTTCTCTTGCCGCGGGGAGGGGCGGCGGGAGCCGCTTCCCGGCCCAGCTTGAGCGCGGCCTGGGCGCCCGTTTTAAGAATGTGGTTGGAGGTTTCGGTCTCCCCGGCGAGCCGGGCCAGCTGGAGCGTGCCCAGCATGGTGGCCAGGACGGAGAGGGCCGCTTCCCGCCGGGCGGCGCCAGTCTTTCCCTTCGGAAGGCGGGCCTCCACGAAAGACACCATTTTCCCCAGCCCTTCGGCAAAGGTCTCCCGGATGGCTCCGGGAAGGCGGGCGATTTCGGGGGCCAGGGCGGCGGCGGGGCACCCTTCCTGCGGGTGGTCCCGGTGCGCCGCGGTCAGATAATGGAAAATGAGCCCCTCCAGCGTGTCCTCCCCGGCGGTCAGGGAGAAGAGGGGGCTGTGCTCCATGGAATCGCGCAGGGCGGCGGTGACGAGATCGTCCTTTGAGCGGAAGTGGGCGGAGAAAGCCCCCTTCGTCAGGCCGGCGTTGCGCATGACTTCGTCGATGCCGGTCGCCGCGATGCCGTTGCACCGGAAAGTGCGGGAGGCGGCGGCGACGATTTTCTTGCGGGACTCGGCCTTGTGGTCTTTGGCGTAGCGCATGGTGGGTGTGGGATTGAAAGTTTTTATTGCAGTACGACCGTATTATATTAAAATACGATCGTATTTTAAACAACAATCGCACCCTCACCGATATGAAAATTTTCTTCCCCCTCTTCTTTCTGGCCGCGCTCCTGGCCGTGTCGGCCGGATGTTCCAGGCCGCCGGAGGCCGATCCGCGCGTGGGGGCGCCCCTGGTCAGGCTGGCGGAGGTGGCAGCGTCCGGGGAGGGGGGGCGGCGCGCCTTTACCGGGACGGTGAAGGCGCGGGTGGAAAGCGATCTGGGCTTCCGCGTGCCGGGGAAGGTGGTGGAGCGCCTGGTGGACGCCGGGGTGGCGGTCAAGGCGGGCCAGCCGCTCATGCGGCTGGACAGGGCCGATTACGCCCATTCGATCGCCGATGAGGAAGGGACGGTCGCCGCCGCGGCGGCGCGGAACGTCAACGCCCAGGCGGATCTCAAGCGCTGCGCGGAGCTGCTGCCGGCCGACGCGGTTTCCAGGAAGGAATACGATGCGGCCGGCGCGGAGGCGGACAGCGCCAAGTCCCTGCTGGAGGCCGCCCTGGCCCGCCTGCAGATCGCCCGGGACAATGACAGTTACACGGAGCTGCGGGCCGATTCCGACGGGGTGGTGATGGAAACGCTGGCGGAACCCGGCCAGGTGGTGACGGCGGGGCAGGTCGTGGTGAAGCTGGCCCATGCCGGACCGCGGGAGGCGGCGGTGAACCTGCCGGAAACCGTCCGCCCCGTCCTGGGAGAGAAGGCGCGGGCCTCCCTCTACGGAAATGCGTCCCTGCTTTGCGGCGCCTTTCTCCGCCAGCTTTCCGATTCGGCCGACCCTTTGACCCGCACATATGAGGCCCGCTACGTGCTGGAAGGGGAGGCCGCGCTGGCCCCGCTGGGGGCCACGGTCACGGTCTATATCGCGGAGGATGGAAAGCCCGGGGCCGTCCAGGTGCCCCTGGCGGCGCTTTACGACGCGGGGGAAGGCCCCGGCGTCTGGGTGTGGAATCCGAAGACGTCCCAAGTCTCCTTCCAGCGGGTGCAGGTCGCCGCGCTGGGGAGCGAGGAAGCCCTGCTGGCCCAGGGGCCGCCGATCGGCGCCCGCATCGTGGCCTTGGGGGCCAATCTCCTGCATGAAGGGGACACGGTCCGCGTCGCGGAAGGGGGCAAGGTCCAGGTGGCCATGAACGAGGGGGCCCGGCGATGAAAGGCTTCAACCTTTCCGCATGGATGGTGAAGCAAGGGGCGGTCGCCTCCTTCCTGATCCTCGTCATCATCCTGGCGGGCATCGTGGCCTACACGAAGCTGGGGCGGGCGGAAGAT
This sequence comes from Verrucomicrobium sp., assembly GCA_028283855.1. Classification (NCBI taxonomy): domain Bacteria; kingdom Pseudomonadati; phylum Verrucomicrobiota; class Verrucomicrobiia; order Verrucomicrobiales; family Verrucomicrobiaceae; genus Verrucomicrobium; species Verrucomicrobium sp. The sequence goes on from JAPWJX010000003.1 coordinate 1,124,576, forward strand.
CCCAGCTTCACCATCAAAGTGCTGACCGTGACGGCGGTCTGGCCGGGCGCGACGGCGCAGGAGATCCAGGACCAGGTGGCCGAACCCCTGGAAAAGCGGATCCAGGAACTGCAGTGGTATGACCGCGTGGAGACTTTCACCCGGCCCGGCCTGGCCGTGATGCTGGTCACCCTGAAGGACGGGATGCCCCCGGCGGACGTGGCGGAGCAGTTTTACCAGCTGCGCAAAAAGCTGGGAGACGAGGCGCACAAGCTTCCCCCCGGCGCCCTGGGCCCGTTCATCAATGACGAGTATTCGGACGTCTCCTTCGCCCTCTACAGCCTGGAGGCGCCCGGCATGCCCCTGCGCGCCCTGGTCCGCCAGGCGGAGGGGCTGCGGCAGGACTTGCTGGGCGTCCCGGGGGTGAAGAAAGTCGACATCCTGGGCGAGCGCAAGGAGCAGATCTTCGTCGAGTTCTCCTACTCCCGGCTGACGACGCTGGGCATCCGTCCCGAGCAGGTGTTCGAATCGCTGGCCCATCAGAACGCGCTGACGCCCGCCGGGTCGATCGACACCGCCGGCCCCCAGGTCTACGTCCGGATCGACGGGGCCTATGACGATCTGCAAAAAATCCGGGACACTCCCATCGCGGCCAACGGGCGCTCCTTCAAGCTTTCCGACATCGCCGCGGTCCGCCGGGGCTATGAGGACCCGCCGACGTTCCTGATCCGCCACAACGGGCAGCTGGCGCTGGTCCTCAGCGTGGTGATGCGGGAGGGATGGAACGGCCTGCTATTGGGCAAGGCCCTGGAGGCGGAGGCGGCCAAAATCGCCGCCTCCCTGCCCCTAGGGATGGCTTTTTCCAAGATCACCGACCAGGCGGTGAACATCCGGGAGGCGGTGGACGAGTTCATGCTCAAATTCTGCGTCGCCCTGGCCGTGGTCATGATCGTCGGCCTGGTCAGCCTGGGCTGGCGCGTGGGCCTCGTCGTGGCCGCCGCCGTTCCCCTGACCCTGGCGGTGGTCCTGGTCATCATGCTGGCCACGGGACGGGTCTTCGACCGCATCACCCTGGGCGCCCTCATCATTTCCCTGGGCCTCCTGGTGGACGACGCCATCATCGCCATCGAGATCATGGTGGTGAAGCTGGAGGAGGGCTTCGCCCGGGCGGAGGCCGCCGCCTACGCCTGGAGCCACACCGCCGCGCCCATGCTGGCGGGGACCCTGGTGACGATCATCGGGTTTACCCCCATCGGCTTCGCCCGCTCCACGGCGGGGGAATACGCCGGGAACATCTTTTGGATCGTGGGCTTCGCCCTCCTCGCCTCCTGGGTCGTCGCGGTGGCCTTCACGCCGTACCTGGGGGTAAAGATGCTGCCGGAGATCCCCAAGACCGAAGGAGGCCACCAGGCCATCTACAACACGCCGAATTTCCGGCGCTTTCGCCGCCTGGTGACATGGAGCATCCGCCACAAATACGCCGTTGTCGGCGCGGTGGCGGCGATTTTCCTGCTCATGGGCGGCGGCATGGCGGCGGTGAAAAAGCAGTTCTTCCCGAATTCCGACCGCCCGGAAGTCCTCGTCGAGGTGCAGATGCCGGAGGGCACCAGCTTTGAGGCGACCGACGCGGCGGCGGCGAAGGTGGAGGCCTGGCTCGGCGGCCAGCCGGAGGCCAAGATCGTCACCTCCTACATTGGCGCGGGCGCGCCCCGGTTTTTCTTTTCCTACAATCCGGAGCTGCCGGACCCGTCCTTTGCCAAAATCATCGTCCTGACGGCCGACGACAAGGAGCGCGACGCCCTCAAGGAACGGCTGCGGCAGCGCGTGGCCGCCGGGCTGGCGCCGGAGGCGCGGGTCCGCGTGGCGCAGCTTGTCTTCGGCCCGTATGACCATTTCCCCGTCGATTTCCGGGTCATGGGCCCCGACGCCCGGAAAATCCGACAGATCGCCGAGCAGGTGGCGGCCGTGGAACGGGCCAATCCCCACACGCGGCAGGTGAACCTGGACTGGTCGGAACGGCAGCCGACGCTCCACTTCGTCTTTGACCAGGACCGCCTGCGGCTGATCGGCCTTTCGCCCAGCGAGGCGGCCCAGCAGCTGCAGTTCCTCCTCACCGGCGTGGCGGTGACGCAGGTGCGGGAGGACATCCGCTCCGTGGACGTGGTGGCGCGGAGCGCGGGCGGCGACCGCCTGGACCCCGCGCGCATCGGCGACCTGACGCTGGTTTCCTCCGCGGGCCGCCTGGTGTCCGCAAGCCAGATCGGCCGGGTCGAAACCCGGGCGGAAGACCCCATTCTCCGCCGCCGGGACCGGCTGCCGACGATCACCGTGCAGTGCGACATCGACGAAGCCCTCCAGCCGCCCCAAGTCTCCGCGGAGATCGAAAAGGCCATCCAGCCGATCGTGGCCCAGCTGCCTCCCGGCTACCGGATCGAGGTGGGGGGGAACACGGAAGACTCCGCCAAGGCCAACGCGGCCCTGGCCCCCATATTCCCCATCATGATCGCCCTGACGCTGACGGTGATCGTCTTCCAGGTCCGTTCCCTTTCCGCCATGGCCATGGTCTTCCTCACCGCCCCGCTGGGGTTGGTGGGCGTGGTGCCCGTGCTGCTGCTTTTCCATCAGCCCTTCGGCTTCAACGCCATTCTGGGCCTCATCGGCCTGGCCGGCATCATCATGCGCAACACGCTGATCCTCATCGGGCAGATCCATACGAACGAGGCCGACGGCCTCGACCCGTTCCATGCCGTCGTGGAGGCCACCGTCCAGCGGGCCCGCCCCGTGGCGCTGACGGCGCTGGCGGCCGTGCTGGCCTTCATCCCGCTGACCCAATCGGTCTTCTGGGGGTCGATGGCCTATTCCCTGATCGGCGGGACCGCCGCGGGGACGGCCTTGATCCTGGTCTTCCTGCCCGCGCTTTACGCCATCTGGTTCAAAATCCGGGAAGGCGCCGCCCATGACGGGTCCCTGCCGCAGGACGCCGCCGGCCACGCCCCGATCGAGAAGCTGCAGATTCCCCCCAAACCCACCCAACGAAAGGAAAAGTAAGATGAAAATGAAAGGCAACACGATCCTCATCACCGGCGGCACCAGCGGCATAGGCCTGGAATTGGCCCGCGCACTCAGCCGGGAGAACACCGTGCTGATCACGGGGCGCGATGCGGCCAGGCTGCGTTCCGCCACGGGGAAGCTCCCCGGGGTAAGGGGCATCCAGAGCGACGTGAGCGATCCGGCGGCGATCGCCGCGCTTTACCGGCAGGTCGCGCAGGAGTATCCGACGCTGAACGTCCTCATCAACAACGCCGGCCAGATGCGCGCCATCAACTTCCATCAGGGAGGGGAGGACCTGGCGGAGTTGACGCGTGAAATCGACACGAACTTGGCGGGCCCGATCCGCATGACGCGCCAATTCCTGCCCCTGCTAAAAAAGCAGCCGGAGGCGGCCATCATGAACGTTTCCTCGCTGCTGGCCTTCGTCCCCATGGCGATTGCCCCCGTCTATTGCGCCACCAAGGCGGCGGTCCATTCCTTCACCCTGTCCCTGCGCGTGCAACTTAAGGGGAGCCGGGTGCGGGTGTTTGAGTTGGCCCCGCCGCCGACGGATACGGCGATGCTGACGGACGCCTTCGGCGCGGAGGGGGCCAAGGATATTCCTAAGACGACCGTGCCGGCGCTGGTGAAGGCGGCTGTCGATGGCCTGCGGAACGACACGTTTGAGATCCGGCCGGGCATGAGCAACGCGCTCAACTTCCTGGGCCGCCTGGCTCCGGTCACGGCGCTGAAGAAACTGAACAAGCCGACGGAAGCGGTCTTTGCGGGCGCCGCCTGAGCCGGAAGAAAAGGGAAAACGCGCGGAGCCGGGGGGATTCGAACCCCCGATACGATTTTACTCGTATAACGGTTTAGCAAACCGTTTAAAACCCGAGTTAAAGCATTGCATATCAAGTAGCATAAGGAGCAAGTGCCACTTATGTGCAACTTATTATTTGGGTGATGCGCTTCCTACAGGCGTTCGGCCAGGTCGTCGATGAGGGAGCCTATGGAGAGCACTTTCTTCGTTTTCCCTACCCTGGCCCGAAGCTTCCGCAGGGTTGTAGGCTTTACCCGGCAGGAGAGCGGAACCCGTAGGAGATCGACCGGCTTTGGCTTCCTGCCCGCCCCAGGACGAGCGCCACCGCGCCGAATCTCGGCTACTTTGCGGCTGGCGGCTTCCAGGAGCGCGGCCTTGCTCTTGGCAGAAGCTGGCTTCCACTCTCCGCGCAGCACTTCTTCCTCAATGCGCCGCTCTTCGGCAGTCAGTTTAAATTTCTTATTTTTCATATTTTTTCCTCATTTTTCGGCTGGGATAGGCCGTCACGATTCTAGCAACTTTCCCGCGCCATTCGATCACCGCTGCCCACACATCGCCCTTGCATCGCACGATTAGGAAGCTCTGACCAGTGCGGGCGGGATTATCGATAAGGTCGATGAATCCACCTTCGTGCAAGGCTGTTGCGATGTCCTCAAAAGAGGCTCCGCGTTCGGCCTTGACCTTGGCGCTCTTGTCTTCGTCCCATTCCATCCGCATGAGTGGACTATTGCGCATTTATTTGAATTACGCAATGCAATTTTCAAATTATTTAAACCCCGCTGCAGCCCATGACAGCCATTTCCGCAACAGCAGCACCCCCACACAAACAAGAATTACCCAAAGGTAGGATCGGCTCCGCTTATCCCTGCTCGGAGGGCTCTTCAACTTTACGGTGATCTTCGATGATCGGGTGTCTTGTGTTTGGATATAAAGATTCGGATGGAGTCGGTATTTCGCGGTTTCCCAGGGTTCGGGAACGTGGAAGGAGCGTGGCTTGATGTGGATGAGATCGAGCGCCTCATAACATTCCTCTCTCCGCATATTACGCCAGTCGTAGCCGTGGTATTCTAGGCAGGCGCGTTGCTTGGGGGTGACGCCAGAATGAATGATGTCATCGATTATGCGAGAGGCGTCCCCCTTAGTTGCGCTCGCTGGCAGACATATGCCGCGGGACTTGAGGAGATATTCTCGCTGCTTATCGGTAGCTGGATCATTTCTCCAGGCGTTTGATGCTGGATTGGCTGGGGCGTATTGATGGACGGGATGCCCCGCTTGCTCGGCCCTGTAGTTATCTAGCCTACGTAAAGCGGCAATATTCGCCGTAGGCATTCTATAAATCACCACGCCATGACACGGCGTGAGGTCTTGCTTTATGGATGGGAGATTCTTTTTTAAGACTTTCCCGGGGGGCGGATCATCTGGAGATCCCTCCTGCGCCTCCCTCTCCCATTCGGCCAAGGTCTTCTTTGGCCGCCTTTGCCTTTTGGGCATTCTGACTTCCTGGCCCCGGCCTAGAATCTAATGGCTATGCCTTCGGAACGATGGCGTGGAAGACTCCCTGCGCTTCGAGCTTTTCGCGGGGGATGATGTCCCGAAAGCGCGGGTGAGGATTGATCGACCGGAGAAGGTGGATGCCCTTCTTCATGATGTATTTTTTCAGCGTGACTCCATCGCCGTCCACATGGCCGACGACGATGTCTCCCGGCTTTGGGTCTTTCCGAACCACGATGATGTAGCTCCCGTCCGGGATATCCGGCTCCATCGACTTTCCGTTTACACGAAGAACATACGCGTCCTTTCGCAGGTTAGGGGGGAGCATGTTTTCGGGGATTTGTATCCGCTTGCCGCCGGACTCCTCTTCATGGATCGGGCTTCCGGCGGGAACGGAACCGCGCTCGATTAAATAGAATCCCTGCTTTGGCTCTTCGATGTCTAAGGCTCCCTGACTCCTCAAGAAGGAGACGGTTCCCATTCTAAGCACGTCGCTGGGGTCCAGGCGGTGATACTGGGCGTATTTCTTAACCGCCTCCAGATCGGTTTCTGACAGGCGAACCGTGATTCTCTCGGTGAGCTTATCACTCTTCATTGTTTCACTTTGTCGGACAAAAAGCGCGGTTTGTCAATTTTCCATATTGCGCGATTGTCCGACATTTGGCATTAGAGCGGCATGTCTTGTAAAACTCGATTCACGTTTCGAGTCCCGGAAAACATCGGCGAAGCCCTCCGTTCCTACTGCGAATCGGAAGACCTCTACCCCTCCCAGGTGATGCGGCGCGGACTGCGCCAGGTGATTCCCGATAAGTTTTTCGTCAAGGACTCCACCGGAAAGCGTCGCCGGAAATGACTACCCCCTCCATAGATCCGGTGTGGGTTGGCATCAAGTGGGTCGTAAAGCACACCGGACATAGCCGCTGGACGATCAACCGATGGGCCAAGGCTGGGAAGATTCCGGCCCACCGCCGCAAGGGCGCGCGCCATTGGCGCTTCGAATCATCGAAGGTTAAGGTCTGGTGGGCTGCTGCCTATAACGGCGCTCCCAACCCGGAAGAGAAAGGCTCGAAGTGAGCCTTGACCGCTGGAACCAGCACCGCCAGGGCCGCGTGGCACGCGCCCGCCTGGCCGCCATGGAGGGGCCGAAGGATGTCGAGGAATATCAGCTCGACGCGTCCGACGTGATCGTCCTGCGCCTTGCCCATAGGGGGCATTGCGGACAGCCGCTATCCCTCTCTGCGCTCGTCGAGAACGCGGAAGACCTGGGAGCCGTGAAGCTCGACTCAACGGTCGGCTGGCTCCTCCAAATCGATTTTCTCCGCGTGGCGGCTGATGGCGTGAGCCTCACCGAGCGCGGCAAGAAAGCCCTCCGCCTCTTCGAGGTGGAGGTGCGGGATCTGAACCATCAGCCCCGCGAATAAACCCCCACAAAAGGACCAACCAATGAGCAAGTTCAGCATCGTCATCGCCGGGGAATCCCTGGCCGAAAGCATCGTCGACGACGCCGCCGCGGCGGCGGAAGACATCGCGGGCTATCTCCACTCTCTCGGCCACAAGATCGAGTTGGCCATCGTCGAGCACGGCGAGAAGAAGACCATCATCCCCGTGCCGAAGGCTGAAGCTCCCGCACCGGAACCGGAGGCGGCTCCCGCCGAGACGGACGCTCCCGCGCCCTCGACCGACGCCTCCACCGAAACGCCCGCTCCGGCGGACGCCAGCAGCGAAGCCTCTACCCAGGCGGCCTCCTAACGCAACCCGAGGGCGGGTCCGACCCCCGCTCTCAACCCATCACCCCATGACTAAAGAAAATCTTCTCAAGGCAAATATCCTGGATCGGGAGATCCGCGCCATCGAGGGCTCCCTCCTTCACATCGACTCCGTTCGGAAACTGAAAAGGTCTATCGGCCTTAGCATCGGCACCGAATTTACCGGGGGCACCGTTGAGATTGATCCGGCTGACCTCGACTTCATCGCTTCCGCCCTCACCACCCTTCTCCAGCGCCGCCTCGACGAGAAGAAGGCGCAGTTCGCTGCGCTCTAAGTCCCACCCCTCGACCACCCCACCATGTCCGAAAATTCCCTAATCCCCGCTTCCTCCAAGGCTCCGATCCTTTCCGGTGATCGCGGCCTCAAGCTTTCCAACCTCGACGAGATCTGGCGCTTCGCCACCGCCGTCTCGAAATCTGGCCTTGCCCCGAAGGGCATCGACACGCCGGAGTCGATCACCGTAGCCCTGCAAATGGGTGCGGAGCTTGGCCTGCCGCCGATGGCGGCGCTTCAGAACATCGCCGTCATCAATGGTCGCCCCTCCGTTTGGGGAGACGCCCAGCTTGGCATCGTCCGCGCTACGGGCGAGTTGGAGGAGTTTGAGGAGTGGTTTGAGCAGGGCGGCGAACGCCTTGATCGGAACCCCTCCAAGTTCGACGAATCCACCGCCGCCGTCTGCCGGGTTCGGCGCAAGGGCTACGCCCAGGCGCAGATCACGGCCTTCTCGGTGGAGGACGCCAAGCGGGCGAATCTGTGGGGCAAGACAGGCCCCTGGAGCCAATACCCCGCCCGGATGCTTCGCTTCCGCGCCCGGTCCTTCGGCCTGCGCGATCAATTCGGAGATGCCCTGCGCGGCCTGCTGACCGCCGAGGAAGCTCGCGATATTGATCCGGTCGAGGCCGCTCGTCCGGTCTCCGGCACGGTGGTCGATACTGGCAAGCCCTCCTTCAAGGACTCCCTGGGAAAGAAGGCCGCCGAGCCGGTAGAGGCGTCGGTGGAAGCGGCGGTCGAGCGCATCGATCAGGCCGCTCCCGAACCCCAGGACAATCTCCGCTTCGAGGAGGAATCCGCCGCGCCTGAAACCCCGCTCCAGCGTCTCCTGGTCAAGGCCGCCGACTACGGCAAGGACGAGATCGAAGAGCAGCTTGGGGTGATTCAACTCGCCGGGAAGCGGTGGGCGCAATTCAATGACCGCCGCTTCAAGCGGTACGCCGACCTCTCGGCGGAACTCCAGGACACCCTTGAAAAGGGCTTCGACGCTCTCATGGAGGGCGGGAAGTGATCTCGCCCGGTATCTATCACGACATGCCGGAGGGTGAATACCACTCTGCCCCCGGCGTCAGCGCCACCATCCTCAAGGCTATGCGCCGCTCGCCCGCCCACATGCGGGTGAAGCTGGCCGACCGGGAGGACGAGGACACGCCCTTCGGCACCATCTTTCACCGTAGGATGCTCGAACCCGAGCGGTACAAGGCCGAGATCGTCATCATCCCGCCGGACGCTCCCAAGCGGCCCACGGAGGCCCAGCGGAACGCCGCCAAGCCTTCGCCCAAGACCCTGGAGCAAATCGCCTGGTGGGCCGACTTCGACGCGAAGACCGAGGGCAAGGAGATCATCTCCGCCACCGACGCCTCGAACATCGAGAAGATGGCTATGGCGGTCCTCGGCCACCGCATCGCCGGGGAAATCTTCCGGTCGGAATACCGCACCGAGGTTTCCCTCTTCATCGACGATCCGGTGACCGGCCTGCCGATCCGCTGCCGGGTCGACCTCCTTAGCGGTGTGGTCATGGTCGACATCAAGACGACCTACGACGCCTCCGACTGGCAGTTCGCCAAGATCATCGACCAGATGGGATACCACCTCCAGGCGGCCCACTACATGCGGATCGCCACCCTCCTCGGCCTGGCGCCGGAGCGGTTCATCTTCATCGCGGTCGAGGCGAAGCCGCCCTACGGCGTGAATACGTTCGAGATCGGCGCCGCCTCCCTGGCAAAGGGCGACGAGGAGTGCGCGAGGCTCTTGGCCCTCTACAAGGAGTGCGTCGAAAAGGACGCCTGGCCCGCCTACGAGCAATCCCTCCGCGCCATCAACATCCCTCGGTACGCCCTGACTCGTGAGCAGGACGCGGAGGTCATCTACTCCCCGGAGGACTAGACGACGATGAAGCCGGACGTCGACCAGCACCTCGCCGAGATGGCGAATCTCCAGTGGGTCTTCAAGACCGACTCGATTCGCACCGCGTGCATCGCCATCTGTCGCGCTGCCCTGGCCGGATCGTTCTGGCCGGACGAGGTGCTGGTCGACCTGCCGCCCGACGACGTCAACTGCATCGGCAACGCCTATAAGCTCCTGACCGATCACCTGGACGTGATCGCCAAGGCGCAGCCGTTCGAGTGCCGCCGGTCGAAGAGCAAGAGCGGCAACAGCCGCACGATCTTCCTCTACAAGACCGTCAACCTGGACCGCGCCCGCCAGATCGCCCACCTCAACACGGTCGGCCAACTCGACCTGGGACTCGCGGCATGAAGGTCTGTGAGCACACCGCGCTGGCTGCCCGACTCCAGGTCGGCGAATCCATCACCGGCCTTCCCGAGGGGAAAGCGGCAGCCGTTCGCAACTACATCTACCGGAGGGGCGGCAAGGCGTCCCATATCCGGCAACCCGATTTCACCTACACCGTGACGCGGATCGCCTAGGCGGCCGCGACTTAACCAAACCCCCACTATGAGTCTCACATTTATTGAACAGCAGACCCTCGAAGCCGTTACCTGCGCTAATTGCGGGATCATGTTCGCCTTCCCGCAGCGGATCATGACTGAGCGCAGGCGGGACCATTCGTCCTTCTACTGCCCGTCAGGACACAGCCAACATTTCCCTGGAAAATCCGACGTAGAGCGGGCCAGAGAACGAGCGGAATACTCAGAAAAGCGCGCCACGCAGCTCGCTTGCGAGAGCGCTTCGCTTAGGCATCAGCTTCACGGGACGAAGGGCGCCCTGGTGAAGGTCAAAAAGCGCATCAGCGCTGGCGTCTGCCCTTGCTGCAACCGCACCTTCTCGAACCTCGCCCGTCACATGGCGACCAAACACGCTAATAAGGAGGTGTCGCGGTGAAGGTCTACATCTCCGGCCCGATCTTCGTCGGGTATCGGCTGTTGGAAATGGGGGGGGTGTGAGCCGTGCTTATTACAACGAGATCGAACCCTATGCCGCGAAGTGGCTCCGCAACCTCATCGCAGCAAGGCACATTGCCCCTGGCGATGTCGACGAACGAGACGTGCGCGACGTGCGGCCTGCCGATCTCGGCGGCTACACGCAGTGCCATTTCTTCGCTGGTATCGGCGTCTGGTCGGCAGCGCTCCGAGGCTCGGGATGGCCGGACGATGTGCCTGTGTGGACAGCGTCGTGCCCTTGCCAGCCTTTCTCCTCGGCAGGCCGGGGGCTTGGATTTGATGACGAGCGGCACTTATGGCCGCACTTCTTCCACCTCGTCCGCGTCTGCCGCCCTGGCGTCCTCTTTGGTGAGCAGGTTGAAAAGGCGATTGGGTTCGGCTGGCTCGATCTTGTTCAAGATGACCTGGAAGGAGAAGGCTATGCCTTCGGGGCGGTTGGTTTCCCTGCTGCGAGCGTCGGTGCGCCACACATCCGAAGCCGAATTTACTGGATGGCCAACGCCAACTTGCCCTTCCCAAAACGATTCAGAGAAGTCTTCGGGGATGGGAAGGATCAGAAAGGGCTACGGCCTGGATCTTCCAGCGGCGGCGTCCCTGACCTCGTGGCCGACTCCAAGAACGAGCGACGGAAACGGCTCGAAAATTCCGCCGAATCGTCTGGGGGGGGGGGCAGCGCTCAATACAGTGGCGAGTTGGGCAACCCCATCAGCTCGGGACTGGAAATCGGATCGGTCCAAAATGAACAGCAAAGGCCTCTACGGATCGAAGGGGCAGCCCTTATCGAGGCAAACCCTCTACGCGGATTCTGGGGAAACGCCGAATGGATCTGGTGCAGAGACGGCAAATACCGGCCTGTTGAACCCGGCACATTCCCGCTGGCTCATGGGGCTGCCTCCCGAGTGGGACGCCTGCGCGCCTATGGCAACGCCATCAACAAGGAGCAGGCGCAAGCGTTCATTAGAGCCTATCTCGACCTCGAAAGGGGCCGCTGAATGAAGCCCCGACCCCTTCTTCGCTACCACGGCGGCAAGTGGAGGCTGGCTCGCTGGATCATCAGCCATTTCCCGGATCACCGAATTTACGATGAGCCGTATGGAGGGGGCGCATCCGTACTCCTGCAAAAGCCGCGCTCCTATGCCGAGGTCTATAACGACCTCGACGGGGAGTTGATAAATCTCTTTCGCGTTGTCCGCGATGATGGGGATGAGCTGCGCCGCCTTCTTGAACTGACCCCATTCAGCCGGGACGAGTTCCAGGACAGCTACGAGCCATCCAGCGATCCGATGGAGCAAGCGCGGCGAACGCTGGTCCGCAGTTTCATGGGTTTCGGCAGCAACAGCCACACCAAGGCCACCGGCTTCCGCTCCTGCTCCAACCGCTCGGGGACGACGCCCGCCCACGATTGGCGGAACTACCCCGAAGCCCTGGCCCATACCATCGAGCGGCTGCGCGGGGTCGTCATCGAAAACCGGGACGCGGTGGAGGTGATGCGGCAGCACGACTCGCCATTCACCCTTCACTATTGCGACCCGCCCTACGTGCCGGAGACGCGCGATGCGGGCGGCGATTACCGCCACGAGATGACGGTGGAAGATCACCGGGCCCTGGCGGCCGCCCTCCGGGAGTTGAAGGGGTGTGTCGTCATCAGCGGCTATCCCTCCGCGCTCTACGACGAGGAGCTTTTCCCGGATTGGCACCGCATCGAACGGTCGGCCCTGGCCGATGGCGCCGCCAAGAGGCGGGAGGTCCTTTGGTTTTCGCCGAGGGCCGCAGCCCGTCTGGACCTGCCTCAAGAACTCTCTTTCCAATGAATCATGACGACCTCCTCAAAAAAGGCTTCCGGCCTGATGGCCGCGGCGGCTGGGCGAAAGCCCCTGCGCCTCTGGCTGCCCCGATACCTGACGCCAAGCCTCAACCGCATGCTGGGCCAGCCCTGGCCGCGCCTGCACAGGATGAAAAACGACGCGGTCCGCGCCTTGTCGTTCGCGTTACTCGACGCGCGCGCCGCCTCCTCGACGTCGACAACGGTTCAGGGGGCTGCAAGCCGCTCCTCGACGCCATCCGGTATCGCGGCCTCATCCGCGACGACAACCCCCACGAAATCGACTTCCAATTCCGACAGGAGCGTGTCGGCACGCGCAGCGAGGAAGGCACGTTGATCGAGATTTTTTGACCATGAAACCACCTGCATTTCAATTCTACGCCGCCGACTTTTTGGTCGGCACGGCGGACCTCACCTGCGAGCAGGTAGGGGCCTACATTCGACTCCTCTGCCACCAGTGGGATCGCGGTTTTGTGCCGCTCGACATCAAAGTTGTGGCGCGAATTTGCGCCGCTCGTCCTTCGAGACTTGCGCCCGTCTTGAGCAAATTCGACCGCACGGAAGAGGGCTATAGGAACGCTCGCTTAGAATCTGAAAGAGTTAAGCAGAAAGAATTTAGGGAGAAGCAAGCGGTCCACGGTCGGCGCAGGTGGGGCAATGCCAAGCCTCAAGGGTTGGCAGAGGGTACCCTCCCTAAACCCTCATGCCAAACGGATGCTCTTCAGTCTTCGTCTTCGTCTACAGACTTCAGTCATAGAGAAAAAAAGGAGCGCGCGAGCGGTTGGCCTAAGGACGAGGGGGAGGTGAAAACGGGTGCGGCAACAGCCGGAATCCATCCCGAATTTGCCCTTATGGCCTGGAACGAGGCAGAAGGACGAGGGGGATCGGATGGCTACGGCAACCCCATTTTGGCTTTTTGGCCCTACGTGAAGGGGCGGTGGGGAAGGGAGCAAAGTTCATGGAGGGAGCAAAACGCGCGGGGCGTGGCGGCCAGGGCCCAAAACGGGCCATTCGGGAAAGTTGTCAGACCCGCCACAACGAAGGAGGAGTATGATCGAGGCTTCTAACCCCCAGCAGGACGCCCGGGCCTACCAGGAGGTCGTGAGGGGCACAACCCCCCAGCCCAGGAAGCCGATCTTCCCCCGGATGCAGGCGGTACTCGACCGTAACGGACTGACCGAGCTACCGCGCTACGACCTGACCAACCCGGTCGTTCAGGAGTTGGAGCGGGCCCGGCAGCAGGACATGGTCGACGAGGCGCGGGCCGGAGATCGGCAGGCGAGGGAGGATCGGTTTGTGGAGCTGTGCCCCCCGGCGTTCCAGGAGACCGACCGCGCCCGCCTGCGGGCCGACCTGGTCGACAAGGTGCTGTCCTGGCAGATGGGCCCCACGGGCCTGGTGCTCTACGGCGATACCGGCGGCGGGAAAACCCGCACGCTCTGGCTGCTCCTGCGGAGGCTGGTGGTCGACGAGGCGATCCACGTTCGGGTTCTTTCGGCCTTCGACTTCAGCGCGGAGGCCAGCGACGCCTACCGCAACGGCACCGAGAAAGCGTTCGTCAGCACGCTGGCGGGAAGCGTCGGCGTCCTGGTGATCGACGACCTGGGCAAGGCGAAGATCACCGCCCGAGTGGCCGAGGCGCTTTTCGAGATCGTCGACCGGCGCACCGCCGCGGGCCGACCGCTCATCGTCACGACGAACGATGTCGGCGAACGCCTCAAGGAACGCTTCGAGGACCAGAACGCGGCCGAGCCTCTGCTCCGCCGACTCCGCGAGTTTTGTGCGGCCATCAATTTCCGCAGATGAAAACCAACCACAACCAAGAAAGTAACGACCACACCATGATCTACGACGAAACCTTCAAAGACCCAGCGCCTCCCACGCGATGCATCTCTCGATTGGAGGAGGCTAGGGAATTAGCGCGAGATCCCTACGTGCAGCAAAAATTGCACGAGGCCCGCGTTGCTGGTGCGGAGGAACGGCTCAAGGCGGGCTACAACAACGAACAGGAGGATGAGGAATGAAGGCCTGTCGTCTAATCGGGGAAGCCATCCAGTTTATCGCCGAGTGCGCCTTCGCCTTTGCCGTTCTTCGCCGAATGAACACGGACCAAGGATTGACGGAAGGCGATCTAATTTCCTGGGGGATTGCCCTTATTTTATTTCGCCTTGGGTACATGGAGAAAAGCGAATGACTGCCATCGACATCGCCGAAGGGCTGGTGCTGGCGTTCGTCACCAAGTGCCTCCTGGAAATCATCGCGGCCACGCTCATCGTCGCGGCCATCATCCTGGGCATGCTCCTGTGGGAGATGGCGAAGGGAGGGAAATGAACGATACCCCCTACGTTTCCAGGTGCTGCCGCGCCAAAATCCGCACGGAGAAGCGCCCCCACATCACGCCCGACACCTACGTGACATGGAGTGAATGCACGAGCTGCGACCGGGTATGCGACGTGACATTCCCGGAGCCGGAGCCGGAGCCGGAGAAGGATAAATGAGCGAAGTGACGATTACGCTGGTATCCAAATGCTGCGGCGCAGAATTGCGATTGGAGGGCCAGCGGCCCGGATACAGCGCCTACAACGGCCAAACGCTGTGGCTCGCCTGCGTCAAATGCAACCAGCCCACAGATGGTGTTGATAAAAAAACCAACAAAAAATATCGGATATAAAAACCAGAATCAGAAAAGAGAAATGAAATACAAAATCGAAAAAGGAATTGAGATTTCGGCTAAGAGGAAAAATGTCACGAAGTATCCATTTTTGGAAATGGAGATTGGGGACAGTTTTGTGTTTGAGAAAAAAAACTACAGAAAAGTCCTAAGCTCCGCCTCGCACTCTTCCAAAACGGGTAAGAGGTTTGAATCCAGAGCGATTTCCGAAAACGAAGTCAGAATTTGGAGGGTCAAATAATGACCACCAAACCCAACCCCGGAAAGGGGTATCGGCTGTTGAAAACCGAGCCGGGGATTCCTCCTTACTTTGTGTCAGGAAAGCCCAAGCCGAAGACGAGGAAGGTCACGCTGTGGATGAATGTCTATGAGAGACCTGTTCTATGCGGCTATGCGTATGCAACAAAGTGGCAGGCTGATGAGGCTAAAGGCCCGGACCGCCTCGGCAACCGCGCCCACAAGGTCGTGATCGAGATTCCCGTGGAGAAGGGAGGGAAGAAATGAGTGTTAAGAGCAACCTCGTGGCGCTTTTGGGAGACGACCGGATTCCGTGGTATCAGAAGCAGTGCTTGGAAGATGCTCTGGCCGAGATCGAGCGGCTGGAAAAGCGCGAAGCGGCTGCGGTGAGGTTGGTTGAGGCGATGGAGCGGCAAATCTGGGCCTGGGAAAAAAAGGAAGGCTCGCAAGAAGAAAGGGCTTCAGCCATGAGCGATCTGATTGGGGCTCATTTTGCCTACGAAGCCAGCCGCGCCGGGAAGGAGGGGGAGAGTGAAAGAGCTATTTAGTGACGGCCAAGTCCAGGTGCTGAATGGCAAGTGGGAGGATTTCATCGGAAACGCTGATCACATCATCACCGATCCCGACTATGGAACAACCTATCAAAAATGGGACAAGGGCCTGGACCTTTCGGCATGGTGGGTATGGATCAACAAAACGCTTACACCCGGAGGGACAGCTGCATTCACATCTAGCCAGCCATTCACGAGTAAGGCTGTTATGTCACGGCCCGAGTGGTTCAGGTGGGCTTGGGTTTGGGATAAGAAGAACCCCACCAACTTCCCTAATGCCAAGCGACAGCCACTGAAGGTCCATGAGGACGTTTTGGTTTTTTGTGATCGGCAACCCACCTACCACCCACAGATGACGAAAGGTTCCGTGAATCACTCCCAAGGCAAGTCCAAGGAAAACGTTTCGGATTATAGATTGATAAGCAAGCGCGCAGCCGATGACTTGTCAGGAATGAAATATCCCACCTCCATAATACAATATGCGAAGCACTCTAGTATGTGTAGGTGGCACACAAATCAAAAACCGATTGAACTCATGATCTATTTAATTAAGACCCTAACCAATGAAGGCGACTTGATTATTGATAGCCACGCAGGCTCTGGAACTACCTTAATCGCCGCCCGGGCTTGCGGACGTAGAGCAATTGGCATCGAGCAAGACACAGCCATCGCCGAAACGGCTGTCGAAAGGCTCCGAATGGAGATTTTTTAACATGTCACCCGACATCAGACCCTTGAACGACGCCGAGATCGTGGCGCTGCTGGAGGATGGGAGGATGGCGGAGACGGATATTGAGGCAGCCATATCGCTGGCTCTTAAGCACTCTCAGGCATTTCCTGAAGCCTTTCAGTCATTTGAGGGAGTGGAAGGTAAAAAAGTAACTGATTGGTTCGGAGTTGGAGGCCATCCACCGACTCAGACTAAGGAGTTCATGCGATGGGGAAAGTCTGTCCGCATCACTATCCCCCGCCCACCGAAGCGCAGGGCGTTGCGGAGGGAGGAGTTGCCGGGATGGATGAGTAGATATTGGTCTGATTGGGACTTACTCACCATGCGTGATCGGGGGTTGGTGGAAATTGTGTATGAGGGAAAACGGGTGCCGCTTTATCAAGAAGAACCCCAGCCCCCGCTTGTACTGACGACGGAGGGGAAGGAATGAGCGCGTGGAAAAACATGCGTTGGGATTTGCACATGGCGTGCAGAGGGAAAAATCCGAAGCTTCGCATCATACGGCTGAATCGGCTTTCAAAGGAGGCGCTCGAAATGGCGCAAAAAATCAAGACTGAGGGGGATTCAAAATGATCCCCTTAACCCCCGAGCAGGAGAACGAGGTGCGCGAGGCGTGGAATGAGAACTACCCCAGTAAATATTCCGAACGCCTGTGGCATGACTGTTTTACAAAAACCGAAGTGAGCTATTTCAGCCTTGAGCCAATCGATTTTCATCGAACAGCCTACGCCATCGCCAAAGGATGGCACAAACAGGAGGGGGAATGAGACGAGCGATTCAGATTTTAGAAAAGAGGCAACGGCATCTTATGGAGTTGTTTGAGGGGAGACATCTTATGCCGGATGAGGATAGGCACTCGCTGAAAGGGAGACTTTTAGAAGTAACCGGGCTTTTACAATCCCTACGATCCGCAGAAAGCCTAGCAACACAGGAGTATGGTGTATGACCAAGCTTAGCGCAGAGCGCGAAGAGGAAGATGGCGTTTATCCAAAAATGAGGGCCTATCATTTCGCGGAAGGCTACATCGCCTCCAAGGGGTGGGATAAGGAGGGTGGGGAATGAGATTCCACTTGTTCAGTTCCGACACCCGCAAGGCAAGGAAAAACCACGACTGCATCTGGTGCAGGGAGGACATTTTGACTGGAGAAACCTATCAAGACGAGCGGTCGGTATACGATGGAAATATTCAGCGTCACCGATGGCACCCCGAGTGTCAGAAGGCCTCATTTGAATATTTTAGGGAAGCGTGGGGACCTGAATTTGACCGCCACGCATTTAAGCGCGGAACAACGGAGGAGGCATGACCCCTAACGAGCAGAATGAGATGAATGGAATACGGTGGAAATGGGCTGAGCAGATAAGCTGCTTCGGGAATAGTAAGGAAAACTGGAAGGAGCCGACCTGGAACGAATACGGATGTGATAGGAACGTCCTTATTGATCAGGAGGGCAATACGGTCTTAGGCGCCTGGTCAGGGTATGGCGAATGTGGCATTGAGGTTACTCGTCAGAACGCGGAGCTTATCTCTGCTGCGCCGAAAATGGCCGAAGAACTCGACCGCCTCGGCGCCCTCAACGCGCAGTTGATAGAAAGCCAGAAGTTTGTCGATAGCCAGGTTTCAACATGCGGGAAATGCGGATGTGGAAAACACACGCCGTGGAGGGATGGCGAATACGGGTATGTCTGTGCCACTTGCTTTAACGAAATCAAAAACGAAGAGATCAAAAAGGCCGAGGCGCTCAACGCGCAGCTCTTGGAGGCGGCACTAAACGGTCTTGCCGTCATGCGTTCCAACAAAGAGCTGGGGTTCTATCAGCCTCAAATTTGGATAAACCAGGCGGAAGCCGCCATCGCCCTGGTGGAGAAGGAGGCAGAGTGAAATCCGAAATGAAAGTAGTCAGCGACCATGCCGTCCTGCGCTTCGCCGAGCGCGTCGTCGGCCTGGACGAGGAAATGCTCCGATCCCACATCCTCGCCCAGCTGCCGCGTACGCGCCTCATCAACGGCAAATACCCGATCACCTACGGCGCCGCTCGGCATAAGGCGGTCGTCGTGGATGGGGTTGTGGTCACTGTGATTTGAGCGAAGGAGTTCCGTAAATTATTCCTTGTCACTTTTCCGGTGTGATTAGGATGGGGAAGCGTGACGACTCACGCTAACCGGCCGGAACTCTCTAGCTCGACCCTCGAATCCACGCCCCTGCCTTCGACCGCGCAGGTAATCGCCAACGTAATCGGACGTGAGGCGACGATAGCCCTCGCGGGCAAATGCCCCTACGGGACCATCTACGTCCCAAAGGCAACCCTCCCTTTTTCCCACTGGATTGTCCTCACTATCGGGCCGGTCCTAGCCCAGCGCCTGCAACGCGCGTTCGGGGGTGAGCAACTATGGTTGGCGAGTTGCCACCGTCTTTACGTCCAGGATCGCAATAGGGCGATCAAGGAGGCTGCGCGCCACGGCGACCCTATCCCGCTCATTGCGACGCGCTACGGCCTCACCGTGCGCCATGTGCAAGGCATCCTGCGCGACTTGTAGCGGCCACCCCGCCACCCCCACCCCATAGGTTCTTCCGAGCCGGGGGGTATGCGGGGGCGGAAACCACCCCATTTTTCACCTAAGCACGAACCAAAAAACCGGACTTTGTTTTGCAAACCAAGAAGATCATCCCCGCGGCGGCCGATGCCCTGAAAATCGAAATTCTCCCCACCGAGGCGCTTGTCCCGTTCGCGCAGAACTCCCGCACCCATTCCGATGACCAGATTTCGCAGATCGTGGCCAGCATCAAGGAGTTCGGATTCACAAACCCGGTACTGGTCGACTCCGAAAACGGCATCATCGCGGGCCACGGTCGGGTCATGGCGGCGAAGAAGCTGGCCCTCTCCGAGGTGCCGTGCATCCGCCTCGGCCACCTCACCGAAAAACAAAAACGGGCCTACGTCATCGCCGACAACAAGCTCGCCCTAAACGCCGGATGGGACGACGAGCTTTTGAAGGCCGAGTTCCTTGACCTTCGGGAGGAGGGATTCGACCTATCCCTCACCGGATTCGGCGCGGCAGAGTTGGCCGCTTTCCTCGAAAACTCCACCCAGGAGGAGAACCTGCCCGGAGACGGCGGCCTAGACGGCGAGAAGAAAGTCGAGTGCCCCCACTGCAAGCGGTGGTTCACTCTGAAGGAGTGACCCGATGGCCGAGAAGTCCTCTCCCGCCACCGTTCCAGTCACCAGCCTGGCAAAGCTCTTCGAGCTGACGGAAATCCGCGTTCAGCAACTCGCCAAGGAGGGAATCGTCCGCAAGGCGAAGCGGGGGGAGTATGAACTATACGAGTCGATCAAGGGCTACATCCGCTACCTGCGGCGTCTCGCCGCTGGAAAATCCGGCGAAGGGGAGGGCGGCAACGGCTACGACACCCAGCGCACCCGGCTCTACAAGGCCAGAGCCGACACCCAGGAAATCATCGCCGCCCGCATGAGTGGCACCGTCCACGACGCCGAGGTCGTCGCCGCCGTGATGAACGACATGGTTGCCCGCTCTCGCGCCAAACTCCTTTCCATCCCGACCGTATGCGCCCCGAAAGTGGCCGACATCTCCGACCCGAACCAAATCCTCGACATCCTCAAGGATGCCGTCCACGAGGCGCTTGAGGAGCTGTCGGACTATCCAGCGGAGGAAGTGGTAGCCCGGCAACTTCAGCAGCCCCTTCCGGTTGAGTCTGACGACGTGGGCGACCCGGACGATGAAATCACCGAGCCGGGGGCCCCCAAGCCCTCCGTTCCGTGAATGCCCTGGTCGACCTCACCGCGGCTATAGCCCGCACCTGGGCTCCTCCTCCTGCCTGGACTCTTTCCGAATGGGCGGACGCACGGCGCCGACTTTCCAGCGAGGCATCAGCGGAGCCGGGCCGCTGGCGCACCAGCCGCGCCGAATATGCCCGCGGGATGATGGATGCCGTTACCGATCCGAAAAACGAGCGCGTCGTCTTCATGACCTCCGCCCAGGTGGGCAAGACGGAGATCCTGCTCAACGTCTCCGGCTACCACATCGACTTCGACCCGTCCCCGCTCATGCTCCTCCAGCCGACGGTTCAGATGGCCGAGGCGTTCAGTGAGGATCGACTCAAGCCGATGCTCCGGGACACGCCAGCGCTGCGGGGAAAGGTGAAGGAAGGGCGCTCGCGTGGGGCTGGCAGCACCAAGCTTCACAAGATATTTCACGGTGGCCACCTCACGATGGCTGGGGCGAACTCCCCGGCGACCCTGGCATCTCGGCCAATCCGTGTTCTTCTAATGGACGAGGTCGACCGATACCCGGCCAGCGCGGGAGAGGAGGGCGACCCGGTCAAGCTCGCCATCAAGCGCACCAACAATTTCTGGAATCGCCGCATCGTCATGGCGTCGACGCCTACGGTGAAGGGATTCTCCCGCATCGAGAAGGAGTTCGAGCTTTCGGACAAGCGGTTCTTCTACGTCCCTTGTCCTCATTGCCAGGAAGAACAGCGTCTCCAATGGGGCAACGTCACCTGGCCCGAAGGAAGGCCCAAGGAGGCCGTGCTACGATGCGTATCGTGCAGTGGTAGCATCACCAACGCGCAGAAAAACGTGGCGGTAAGCCGCGGGCGATGGATCGCCACCGCTCCTTTCAACGGGATCGCGGGCTTCCACCTCAACGAACTCTACTCGCCCTGGCGCACCTTGGCCCAGATCGCCGAGGACTACCTAGTAGCGAAGGACGACCCAGCCCTCTACCAGGTGTGGGTCAACACCTCCCTGGGCGAAACCTACGACGACACGGGCGAAAAGATCGACGAGCATGACCTTTTGAGCCGGTGCGAGCCATGGCCGGAGGGAATCGACGTTCCTGCCCGCGGCCTCGTCCTGACCTGCGGCGTCGATACGCAGCCGGACCGCCTGGAAGTCGAAGTAGTCGCCTGGGCGGGCGGAGAGGAAAGCTGGAGCATCGACTACCACGTCATCCACGGCGACCCCGAGATCAAGGAAGGGGCCCCGGGTTCTCCATGGAGCGACCTGACCGACCACATCCGACGGAAATGGAAGCACGAGAGCGGTCTGGAAGTAGCTATCGAGTCCACCTGCATCGACTCCGGCGGTCACAACACCCAGGCAGTCTACGAATACGTCAAAAAGCACTCCGGGGAGCGCGTTTTCGCCATCAAAGGCCGTGGCGGGGAGGGGATTCCCATCGTCGGCAATCCATCCCGAAAGCGGGCTGGCAAAAAGACAAAGAGGCCCGTCGACGTCTACATCGTCGGTGTAGACCAGGCCAAGGCCATCATCTACAAGCGCCTGCAAATGGAGGCTCCTGGGCCGGGTTATCCGCACTTTCCGGCCGGGCGATCCGCCGACTACTTCCGGGGCCTCACATGCGAGAAAATGCGAGTGCGCTACGTCAAAGGCATGCCAAAGCGGGAGTGGTTCAAGCCCGACAAGGCCAGGAACGAACCCCTCGACTGCCGCGTCTACGCCTTCGCCGCCCTCATCCTCCGCGCCCCGCAGTTCGACAAGGTGGCCTGGCGCATGAGACAGCGCGCCCAGGAGGTCGCGGCGAGGCCTGCGCTAAAAGTAGTTTCCGTAAAAAACGAGGAAGAGGAGCCGGAAATCCGACCAGTAGAAAGCGAGCAACCTCCTCCCGATAGTGCGGGGAAGCCGAAGCCCCGGCGCCGCAGGCGAGGGGGAGGCGGCTGGATCAATTCATGGCGATGACCCGATACACCTCCGGCGAGACGATCAAGGTCTGCCGCTCTGCTGCTCCCTGCTCGGCGATCACCGCCGTCTTCGCCGGAGCCTCGAAGCACACCGTTGCAGCGACCGCCAGCCAGGACGGCTGGTTCGAGATCATCGCCGACACCTCCGGCTGGGCCGCCGGTAACTACCTCATGGAGGTGATGCAGGCGACCGACTCCGAGAAAAAGGTCATCCTGCGCGAAACCTTCGTCCTCCAGCAGGCCGCGGGAGACATTCCCGTGGGCGCGGAGGTCCGGTCCGAGGCCGAAATCGCCGTCGCCAACCTTAAGGCCATGCTGGGCCTAGGCGGCGCAGCCACGCCGATGGTGCGCCGCTACCGCATCAACAACCGCGAGTTGGAAAACTATCCCATCGCCGACCTGCGCGCCCTCCTGGCCGAGTGGCGGGGAATCCTCGCCGAAGAACGCCGCCGCGCCAACGGCGGACGCGCTCCCCGGATCGTCTTCACCGTCTAGCGCATGAACATCCGCAACCTTCCGGCATCTGGCCGAACCCCTTCCTTCCAGCGAACGGCCATTCCCACGAATCCCGGATTCCCCCGCCCGCGCAACGAGCCAGGCCAGAAGAAAAAGGCCGCCGTCAACGTGCGGAGCATCATCCAGGCAGCCCGCACCGGCCGCCTGGAGTCGTCCTGGCGCTCCACTCCCTACACCGCTGACGACCTGATCTACCAGGCGTGGACGGCCACCACCGCCCGCGCCCGCCAGGCTTACGAGGAGTTCGACCACTATCGTAAATTCGCCCAGCTGGTCCGCGCCAACGTCGTCGGCGAAAACGGGATGAACCTCAACGCGCAGATCAGGGACCCCTCCGGCTCTGTCGATACCCGAGCCATCCGCGCCATCGAGGGCGCCTACTACGACTTCTCCAAGAAGGGGAACTTCGACGTCAGCGGCACACTTTCCCGCGCCGACGCCGAGCGCATGGCGCTGAACACCTGGGCGACCGACGGCGAGGTCATCGTCGTGAAGCGTTACGGCAAACAGTTTCCCCACGGCATCGCCTTCCAGTTCATCGACCCGGTACGCCTCGACCCGATCCACTACATGCGATTGCCGAACGGCAACCACATCCGGCACGGCATCGAGATGGACGAGGACAACCGCCCCCTGCGCTACTACTTCCGCAAGTCGGACGAGCGCGGATGCGGATACCTTGCTGGCTACGGTCCTAACGACTTCACCGTCGTCGACGCCCGGGACGTGATCCATTGGTTCGTGCCGGAGAAGCCGGGCCAAAAGCGCGGAATCTGCCCGGGACGCACCGCCCTCTCCCGCATGCGGATGCTATCCGGCTTTGAGGACGCGGCGATCATCAATGCCCGAATTGGATCGTCTAAGATGGGCTTCTTCCACAACCCCGATGCGGAAGGAGGCGCAGACGACGAGGATCTTGTGATCGACGCCGACCCTGGCTCCATGGAAGACATCGGCAACCGGGAACTGGTGAAGTGGGACCCGCAGTTTCCTGACGCCGCCATCGAAACCTTCATCCGCACAATCCTGCGGAGCATCGGCGCGGGCCTTTCCGTCTCCTACCACAACCTCTCCAACGATCTCACCAGCGTCAACTTCTCCTCCATCCGGCAAGGTACGCTCGACGAGCGGAGCGTCTGGCGCAGCCTCCAAGACTCCTTCGTGGAGGGCGTCTGCCGCCCCATGTTCGAGGCGTGGTTGGAGTTCTCCGTCCTGGTCACCGGCTCCATCCTCATCAACGAAAAGCCTCTGCGTGTCGATTCGCTCGAAAAATACAAGGCCGTCGACTTCATAGGCACCCGCTGGGCGTGGATCGATCCAAGCTCCGATCAATCTGCTAACGAGCGGGCAGTGTCCCAGGGCTTCAAAAGCCGCTCCCAGGTCATTCGGGAAACCAGCAACCGCGATCCCGAAGAGGTTTTTGCCGAAATCGAGGCCGAGAACAAGGAACTTGCCCGTCGCGGAATTATCCCAGCCCTTCCCCCCGGGGTCACGCTGCCGCCGGAAGAGGAAGCGCCTGCCCCTGCGGGCGAGCCTATCCAAAAATGACCCGTTTTGCTTTTCTTGCCGTCCTCCTCCTGGCCGGATGCGCTGGGACCACTCGATACTACGCTCCCGTCTCCACGGGGGAGGTGAGGAATGGTCTCCGGGAAACCCGAGTCGACCTCGCCCAGGCCCAGCAGACCGCCTCGGCCATCGCCAAACGGGGCACCCGGGCCGGAAGTGCCGAGTCCGCCGTCTTACAGTCCACTTTGGCCGCAGCCCAGCGCCATGCCGCCGAGTCGGATGCCGCTCTTGCCGCCCATGACCTCGCGGCGGGCAAGCAAGTCGCCAAGGTCAACTCCGACCTGACCAAGCAGGCAAAGCAAATTGCAGCCGGTGACGCAAAACGGAAGCACTGGCTCTATTTTTCGCTCTTCGGCTTCGTTCTGGCCGCCGTTATGGCGATCATCGGTCCGTGGCTGGCCGCAGCTACCGGATACGGGGCATTCCTATCGTCCATCCCAATCCTGGGCGGCATTATTGGAACCGCCGAGCGCGTCGTCGCCGCGTTTCTAGGATTCGTCGTGTTCTCGGCCATTGCCGGACTACTCCACCTCGTCGGCGTTTTATGAAATCGCCAATCGACCATGTCCGCCGATACCAGGAAACCTATCTTCACCTTCCCGGCGTCATCGGATTCCTGGTGGCGATGGCCTTTCTATTCCGAGCCCTTACAGGTCGTGCCGACCGGGAGGACTTGGGCGGAATCGTCGGCCTTGGCGTTCAGGCTCTCACCCTCGTCATCGCCAGCGCCTTCACCATGCTGGCAAAGCGGCGGCTATTCTCCCCCCTGACCGATGATGAGACGCGGACGCTTCCCCGTTGGCGCGTCCTCCTCGATTCATGCGAGACCATCTCCATTTTCTTGTCGGCGCTTTGGGCTTTGGCTCATTGATCGCCGCGGCGACGGCCGCCCTAGTCGAGTTGCCATCCCCTCCCGCGCTATCAAAGGCAGGGCACCAGCTCATACTGGACTACGAGGTCGGCGGTGGCAGATCCTACTATGACCGCTTCCTTCAGCGGCCCAGCTGGCCAGGGGAAAGCTCTGGCGTAACCATCGGCGTCGGCTACGACCTGTCCACCGTCGAACCGGACATCATCCGGGAGGACTGGCACGACATTCCCTCCAATCCGCTGGATCGCCTCGTCGCCACCCAGCCTTTCCACGGGCCTTCCGCGAAGCCCAAGGCCGCCCAGGTCGCCGACATCCTAGTTTCCTGGTCCCTGGCCCTCGACGTATTTGACCGCGTCGACGTCACGCGGTTCTGGTTCGTAACCCGCCGGGCGTTCCCCGGATTCGACCGCCTTCGGCCAAACGCGCAGGCCGCTCTCGTCTCGCTTGTCTTCAACCGCGGCCCGGGAATGTCGGGTCCAGCCCGGCGAGAGATGCGGGCAATCCGCGACGCCGTGCCACGTGAGGACTATGACGAGATTGCCAGGCAGATGCGGACGATGAAGCGGCTCTGGCCGGATTCCGCCGGTCTACGGGTCCGCCGTGATGCCGAGGCCTCGCTGGTTCTGACGCCATAGCCGATTCGGAAATCCGACCAGTAGAGCCGTTTTTAGAATCCCAGCACACTCCGGCGCAAATGAAGCCGAAGATCGAGGAACTCATCGGGAAGCAGCTCCATCGCTCCGCCACCTTGAGCGTGGCCGACGCGGGCAAGCGCACCGTTGAACTGGCGTTCTCTTCGGACAAGCCGGTCGAGCAATGGCCTGGCGTGTTGGAGGTTCTATCCCACGACTCCGGCGCATGTGACCTCTCTCGCCTCAACGACGGGGCAAACATCCTTTTCAACCACGACCCCGATAGCCCACTTGGCGTGGTTGAAGAAGCCCGCATCGACAAGGATAGAGTTGGCCGCGCCCTGGTGCGGTTCGGCAACTCTCCCGAAGCCGTTGCGAAATGGCAGGACGTTCAAGACGGGATTCTGACCAAGGTATCGGTCGGCTACCGCATCTTAGAGCTTAAACTCACGGAGGAACGTGAGGGCGGCCCCGACGTCTACACCGTCACCAAGTGGGAGCCTTACGAAATCTCAATCGTCACGATTCCGGCCGACATGTCCGTCGGCGTCGGTCGGTCGATGTCCCACCAACCCACTCAATCTACCCAAAAACCCATGAACACCGAACCCAAGAACGAAGTCGAACAGAAGCCCACGCCGACCATCTCCATCGAGCAGGAACGCGCCGCCATCCGCAAGGAGGAGAACGACCGCGTCCGCAGCATCACCGCGCTGGGCAAGAAATTCGGCCTCGAAAAGGAGGCCACCGATCTACTGACGGAAGGTGCCAGCATCGACCAGGCCCGCGAAGCCATCTACGAGGCCCTGGAAAAGCGTAACACCAAGGTCACCGACGCGAACAAGCCCGTCGGCTTGAGCGAGCGGGAGGCCAAGGATTTCTCTTTCGTCAAGGCGTTGCGAGTCCTCGCTCATCCGACGGATCACAAGTTCCGGGAAGAAGCAGCCTTCGAGCTTGAAGTCTGCGAAGCCGCAGCGAAGAACATGAGCCACCGCTCCGTAAGCGGCCTTCTGGTTCCAATCGACGTGCTTCGTGTGGTTGGTCAGCGCGCTGCTTCGGGCAATGTCATCTCCGAAAAGTCTGGCACCGGCTACACCGGAACGGGAGCCAATGCCATTCAGACTTCGCTTCTGGCGGATTCCTTCATCGGAATGCTGAAAAACCACGCCACGATCATGAACCTGGCCACCGATCTCTCCGGTTTGGTCGGTAATGTGGACATCCCCAAGCAGTCCGGCCAGATTGGTGGTTATTGGGTGGGTGAAGATGACTCGGCCCCGACCGACTCCCTCGGATTTGGCCTTGTCTCCCTGCGTCCGAAGACTGTTGCCGCCAAGGCGATCATTACCCGGCAAATGCTTAAGCAGCCTTCCTTAGGCGTAGAAAGCCTGGTTCGCACTGATCTCTCCCGCGGCATCGGCCTTGCCATCGATATTGCGGCTTATTACGGAGCAGGTACGGGCAATGCCCCGACTGGCCTCTCTCATGTTGCCGGGATCGGCTCGGTCAATCTGGCCGCAGCGGGCGCGCCGACCTTTGCGGAACTCGTGCAGTGCGAGACCGCGATGGCGTCCGCTAACGCCGACATTGGCCGCATCAGCTGGGTCATTAATCCGGCCCAGCGCGGTTATGCAAAGACGACCCGTCGTCTGGCGACTGCCACCGACTCGGCGACCCTGTGGGAACCTGGCAACACCCTGAATGGCTACCAGGTCCAGGTTACCAACCAGATCACCGCGGGCGATCTGTTCTTCGGAAACTTCGCCGACTTCCTCATCGGTCTGTGGGGCGGCCTTGAACTTACCGTCGATCCCTACTCCGGCAGCGACAAGGGCCGCTTGCAGATCGTCGGGTTCCAGGATGTCGACTTTGCGGTGCGCCATCCCGAGTCCTTCGTCATGGCCACCCACACGGCCTAACAAACTTGGGGCGGGAAGTCTGGGGGCTTCCCGCCCCTCTATCACGTAATCCATCATGAAGATCAAAGTCCTAAAATCCATCCGCATCGGCGGCGTGCATCACTCGGTCAACCAGGTTGCAGAGGTCAACGAGAGCCTGGGCCGGGAACTCATCAACCGAAGCGCCGCCGCGCATCACATCGAGCCCTCCACTCCGACCGACCCCAAAGGTGAGCAGGAAGACGACGAGGAAATCGAGGGCGAAACTTCCGAAGAGAGCGAGCAGGAACAGGCGCAAGCCGAAGAACCCTCCGCTCCAGCGAAGGGCAAAGGTAAAAAGTAATGCTTCCCCCGGCCGCCGCCTCGGTCTACGAGAGGGGAATGGTGGGGGTGGCATCGACTGTCGCCGGGGTTTGCATCTCCAATCTCGACAAGGTCGAGCAGTTCCTCCGTATCACATCCCTCTTCGTGGGTATAGCCGTAGGGGTAGCAACCCTAATTGCGATCCGCCGAGCCAACCGGCGCGGCCAAGCGCCAAAACTTGAGATTCCCGATGGCAGAAGTGATTGAAAACGCCGTGTGTGTCTTTTGGTTGCTGTGGAACCTGCGGGCACTTATGGCCCTATGTAGCGCCTTGAGGTAACGTCCCCATGTTCCAGGAAAACCTCGACGTATTTTTCTCCAGCCTGGATTCCGTCGAGGCGACCTTCACCGTCGACGGAGAGTCGCGAGTCGTGCGCGGATTCTTCGACGAATCGTTCTTCGATCAATCCATCGGCGAGATCGTTCCCGCATCCGTGCAGCCCCGCTTCTCCTGCAAGCTCTCCGACGTCGCCGACATCAAGAGCGAGACGCCCGTCACATTGAACGGGAAGCCATATTCGGTTGTGCAGGTTTGGCCGGATGGAGCCGGAACGGCGACGGTCCACCTCGCCTATGAATAGCAGCTTCCAGGGCATCTATTTCGACGCCAGCCAGATCGTCGACAAGGCCGCTGCACTCACGGCGAAGGAAAAGGACATCCAGCCCGCAATGAGGAAGGCAATCACGCGGACGGCGCGCTGGGCCAGTGGTGAACTGCGGCGCAGGTCGGCAAGGAAGGTCCGCGTCACCGGCCGGGTCATTAAGGGGCGCATGGGTCTCTTCCTACAGGTCGACAAAGCCCGTGTTTTCTTCGGCATGGACCCGATCTCCCTTTCTAGGCTGAACCCCAAAAAAACAAATTCCGGCATCAAGGCGGGGCCGGTAACCGTTCCTGGGGGATTCTTTATCCCCAAGGCCGGGAAAAACGTATTCACCCGTGTCGGGAAAGGGAGATTCCCCATTGAGAAGGCCGAGGGCGTCCATATCGAAAACGAGGGGCAGTCCGCCATCGACTCCATCCTCCCGGATCTGGAACCCCGCATCTGGAATGAGTTTGAGCGGGAACTCAACTGGCAGCGCATCAAGGAGACACGAAGCCGATGACCACCGAAGCGAGCACACCCAGCATTCCCGGCGTAGACCTGGCTGCCCTGCACGAGGCGATCAAGGCGCAAGTCCAGGCAGCCTTCCCAGGGTTTGCGGTCGACTACTACCCCCGCCCGGAGGAGTCCTTCAAGATGCCGAAGGCGATCTACCTAGAGCTGGAGGAGTTCGAGCCGTCCGATCCCCCGCAGACTGGAACGGAGCAGCTGGAGGTCACCCTGCGTTGGTCGGCTATCCTGGTTTTCGATTATAAAAAGGGGAATAAGCTCGCCATCCGGCAGCTGGCTGCCGCCTTCGCCCAGCTCATCACCAACAACCGCTGGGGTAAGCCTGTTGGACCGGGGGTCTTCGTGTCATCCCACCCGGAGAGCTTCCAATACGGACACCAGAACTTCCCCGACCAGCGTACCGACTACGAGACCTGGCGCGTCTCCTGGACACATGAGGCCGCCTTGGGCGACAACGTGTGGGAGCCGATGGGCACCCTTGTTACCGAGGTATTCGCCGGGAGAGGGGACGCGGATGATCCCTCCTCGGCCATAGCCTACGAACAGGTCATATTCCCCGAATGAGCGCGGCTAAAATTTCCGACAATGACCGCCGCCTGGCCTGCATGATCCGGCCCGGCCTGGTATCACAGGTGGACTACGTGAATGCCTTGGTGCGGGTGAAGCTGGGGGACGCGGAAAGCGCATGGCTCCCATGGCTGGTCACGCGGGCGGCCGGGGATCGAACTTGGTCAGCCCTGGAGGTTGGAGAGCAAGTTCTCGTACTATCTCCGTCTGGCGATACCCGGATGGGCTACGTTTTGGGGTCGATCTATAGGGCTTCCTTTCCGGCCCCGGCCAGTTCCGCCGACGTCAGCACGACCGTCTACGGCGACGGAGCCTCCGTTTCCTACGACAGGGCTGCCCACGCCTATTCCATCGACGTGCCGGGCGGCGGAACCGTCAAGGCCACCGCGGGCGATGCTTACGCCGAGGTGGCGTCCGAAAAGGTCACCCTAGCCGTCGGATCGTCGAAAATCGAGGTGTCTTCCAGCGGGATCGTACTGACCTGCGGGGGAACCGCGCTGAACCTCTCCTCCGGCGGGGCCACCTTGGCCGCCGCCAGCGCGTCGGGGTTCGAGAATCACTAGGACGCGGAAATCCGACCAGTAGAACCGCCTCGCCGCGGCGAACTACCCTTTCGCCGTGAACGGAAGCTCTGCCGATACCGGAAAATCGCTATCCGGCATCGACCATCTGCGCCAGTCGATCCGGGATATCCTGACCACTCCACTTGGGTCCAGGGTGATGCTCCGCGACTACGGCTCCCGCCTTTTTGACCTCGTCGATGCCCCTATGAACGAGGCGACGAAGGTAGAAATCTTCGTCGCAACCGTGGAGGCCCTGAACAAATGGGAGCCGCGCTTTAAGACAACTCGGGTTCAGGTGCAGAGCGTGATCGACGGTAAATTCACTCTTTCACTAGAGGGTAACTATCTGCCGGACGGACAGGAAATCGTCATGGATGGCCTTGTTGTATGAGCTACACCCCCATCGACCTATCCACCGTCGCCGCGCCGGACATCGTCGAGAACATCGACTACCTAACAATCCTTCAGGCGATGAAGGATCAGATGGTGGAACTTCTGCCCGACTTCAATGCCTACCTAGATTCCGAGCCGGTGGTTAAAGCCCTGGAGGTGTGCGCCATGCGCGAAATGCTTCTGCGTCAGCGGGTCAACGATGCGGCCCGGGCTGTCATGCTCGCCTCCGCCACGGGCGGCGACCTTGAGCAGCTGGCAGCCCTATTCGGCGTCACGCGAAAGACCGACGAGGCGGATACTGACCTTCGCTATAGAACCCAGCTTTCCCTGGAGGGCCTTTCCACGGCAGGCCCCTCCGGCTCCTATCTGTTCCACGCCCTTTCCGTCGATGGGGTGAAGGACGCCAGCATCACCGGGCCCCCGACGCTTTCTCCTGGAGAGGTTCTGGTCACCTTGCTTGGCACCACCCCAAGCGGCGCGGTGAACGAGACGACAGTGCAGGCGGTCGCCGACGCTCTCAACGCCGAGGATGTACGGCCGATCACCGACCACGTCACCGTACAGAGCGTTACCCCCGTCCCCTACAACATCGTCGCCACCATCTACACATCCAGCGGGCCGGATTCCAACGTGGTCCTTCAGTCGGCGCTAGCATCAGCCCAGACGTTTGCGGACTCCCGGCACAAGATTGGAGCCTCCGTTCCCCTGTCCGGACTCTACGCCGCCCTGCATGTCGCTGGTGTTGAGCGAGTCGTGCTGACGACGCCCGCCTCCGACCTCGCCACCGACTACCAGTCCACGCCGTATTGCAGCGGCATCGAAGTGACCTTCGGGGGGACGACGGAATGAGCGAAAGCCTTCTCCCCCCTAACGCAACGGAGTTCGAGCAGGACGTCGAGACCGTCACGTCTCGAATCTCCGACGTGCCCGTTCCCCTCCGCACGCTCTGGAACCCGGATACCTGCCCGGCGGCGTTCCTTCCTTGGCTGGCTTGGGCCCTTGAGGTGGACACCTGGTCTTCCTCCTGGACCGACGCGCAGAAACGGGCCGTCATCAAGGCCAGCGTCGATGTTCACCGGCACAAGGGCACCCTTGGGGCCGTGCGCCGTGTGCTGGAGCCCTTCGGGCTGTCCGGTGCCATTCGAGAATGGTGGCAGACCACGCCGCCCGGCACGCCCCATACCTTCACCGTCACGTTGGCCATCATCAACACCCCTTCGGACGTTCAGGACGCCATAGCGACCGCTGTCGACCAGGTTAAGCCGGTTCGCTCTGAAATGACCCTGCTTACGACCCAGGGCTTCACCGCCACGCCCTACCTATCCGCCATCGTGCGGCCCTGCCTTTTCACCCGCATCTCTGGAACCGCCACCGCATCGACCTCCTGATTATGTCCGCAATCCCCTTCGTCATCACCAACGCCGGACTGGCCGCCCTGGCCAACGTGGGAAGCCTAGGCCCCGTCACGATTTCCAAGGTGGCTATCGGCACAGGCCTCTACACGCCCAGCGCGACGCAAACCGCACTGCAAAGCCAAACCAAGCAACTGACCCCCAGCGGCTCTACGGTGCCAGCGCCAGGCGTGATTCACATCACCGCGGTCGACAGCTCCCAAGACGCCTACAATGTTGGCGAGATTGGCCTCATCACCTCGACCGGCGTGCTATTTGCGGTCTACTCCCAGGGAAGCAACATCTTGGTGAAGGGTGCCAACTCTGACTTTCTCTTCTCCCTCGATTTTGCCCTTTCAGGGGCAGACCCTGACTCCATCACCGTTGGGGACACCGGCTTTTCATACCCGGCCGCCACAGAGACAACGCTGGGTGTGGCCGCCATCGCAACTACCTCCCTGGTCACTGCCGGGACAGACGATCAAACCATTGTAACTCCGAAGAAGCTGGCAGACCGTGTTGCAGGGTATCTCCTTAAAAGCGGCGGAACGATGGTAGGTCCGCTTGCTCTCTATGGTGACCCGACCGACCCTGCGCAGGCCGCCAATAAAAACTACGTCGACAGCCTAATTCAGGCCCTTTCCGCGACTTACGTTGGCCTCATCGGCCTCTTTCCCATGGCGACACCTCCCCCGGGGTGGATCATCGCCAACGGTTCGCTGATTTCCCGCGCCACCTACGCGAATCTCTTCACCGCCATCGGCACGACCTACGGCGCTGGCGACGGCACTACGACCTTCAAAATCCCCGACCTTCGCGGCGAGTTCCTGCGTGGATTCGACGGCGGTCGAGGAATCGATTCGGGGCGCATCCTTGGATCTTGGCAGGCCGATTCCTTCGCATCCCACACCCACGGTGTCAACGATCCCGGCCACAATCACACCGTGTTTTTTAACGACGGCGCAAATTCCATTTTTGGATTTAGTGGGCCAGGTAGGGCTGGTGGTGGCTCGACTACCACGACTACCAACGGAAGCAACGTAAGCATCCAGGCCACAGGCGGCGCAGAAACCCGCCCGCGCAATGTGGCGTTCCTTCCCTGCATCCACTACTAGGCAACCAAATTTATGAGCCTGCACACCGTCTACTGCTACGATCCCGCCACCCACCTATATACCGGGGAAACCGTGGCGATGGATTGCCCTATCCAGCCTGGTTTAATTCTCATGCCCTACGCCTCCACGTCGGTCGCTCCTCCGTCGGTCGTGACCGGGAAAATCGCAAAGTGGAGCGGCACCGCGTGGTCCCTCATCGAAATCCCAGCCGTTTCCGCGCCTGCGGTCGATTCGGAGGTGGGCACGATGGAATACCTTCGGACGACACGCAATGCCCTGCTGACCGCATCCGATTGGACCCAGCTTTCGGATGCGCCCCTCGATTCAGAGGCAAAGAACTCCTGGCAAATCTACCGCCAGGAACTCCGCGACCTTCCCGAGCACACCGAAGATCCGGCCAATGTCGAGTGGCCGGAATTGCCCTCTTGATCCATGCCAGCCGCATCCTACGACATTACCATCGAGCGCGGAGCCGACTACTCCCTTCCACTCGTATTTAAGGACGGGAATGGAACTCCTCTGAACATCATCGCAGCCACCTTTAAGGCGCAGATTCGGGAAGCCGCGGAGGGAAACGTAATTCTTGCAACCTTCACCGTCACCGTTGACGGGGAGACCCCTGGGCGAGTCGTGATTTCCCTGACGGGATCGCAGACCGCCGATCTCGATTTCGCCAGTGGCGTCTACGATCTTTTCATGTCTAACGCCGGGATCAGCTACCGAATGGTCGCCGGGAACGTCACCATAACCCCCACAGTTACCCGCTAGCCATGGCAGACATTGAAGTGATCGTCACCCCTCCGGCGCAGGTCGTCGTGGAGGTGACGCCCGGCTATCCCGAGGCTGCTACGGCGACGGCGGCATCCAACGCATCCGCAACTTCCGCTGCGGCTGCTGCGGTGTCGGAGGCGAATGCCGCTGCGTCGGCGGCCACAGCAACTACGGAGGCCGGTATTGCTACCGGTAAGGCCTCTGATTCCGCAACTTCCGCTGCGGCTGCTGCGGCGTCGGAGGCGAATGCCGCTGCGTCGGCGGCCACAGCAACTACGGAGGCCGGTATTGCTACCGGTAAGGCCTCTGATTCCGCAACTTCCGCTGCGGCTGCTGCGGCGTCGGAGGCGAATGCCGCTGCGTCGGCGGCCACAGCAACTACGGAGGCCGGTATTGCTACCGGTAAGGCCTCTGATTCCGCAACTTCCGCTGCGGCTGCTGCGGTGTCGGAGGCGAATGCCGCTGCGTCGGCTACTGCTGCTTCAGGTTCGGCTACGGCCGCCGCGGCTTCCGCCGCCTCCATCGCCAACCAGCAGTTACACGGTCAATGCCGCCTAGATTTTGTCAGCTCGACGCAGGTTAAGCTTTCCCCGTTTAATGGAAACCGAATCATTATCGACAACGTGGCGCAGCAAATCCCCGCCACGGCCCCGACTCTTTCCAATTCCGGCATAGGGAATTTGACGGCCCGATACGTGTATGTGGGGATGGTGTCCGGGGTTATGACTCTTTCCTCCTCAACTACAGGGTATGCCACAGACCCTCGGAACGGGGTGCTCGTTTTAAGCGGTGATGCCACGAAAACGTTTGTTGGGATGGTCGGCACGGACTCCTCTGGTCTCTTTCAGGACAGCGTTACCGCTCGGCTCGTAAAGAGTTTCTTTAATCAGAAACGGATGGGGTTGTATGCCTATTTCACATACTCAACCTCATCCACTTCGTGGGTTGAATTATCTTCGTCTTCCCGAGTCTATTTTCTTGGGGACGGGAAATCGGGGGATTCGTTGGCCGCCGCGACCATAGAATATATTCAAACCGCGAATGACGTTTTCTGTTATTTCGCAATGGGCATTAACGGCGCTACGAATGGAGGCCCAACAACCTGTAAGCAATATACCGCCAGGGAAATAACCCAGCCTGTAAATCAGGTCCAGGCAAGCAGCACGGGCATTAATTACTTTTCGGCGTTCGGGTATGTGGCGTCCGGCTCATATTCTGGATGGGGCACCGTTTGGGGAAGCACCATGGTTTAAAAAATGAATATTATTCAAAAATCAATCGGCCCCTCCTTCGCGGAAGAAGTTCTGAAATCGTCCGTTTCCGGGTGCCCCTTCACCTGGGACGCAAACGGCGTTTACTATGCGGACGGCGCTCTCACAGCCGATCAGGTTACGGCTTTGAACGCGCTTGTTTCGGCCCACGACTCCACTAAAAAATCCGCCCAGCAAGTCTACGATGAGGCCGTTGCCGCCGGGTTCGACACGGGCCGTGGCTACACCCTGGCTTGCGATCAATCCACGCAGTCTCTCCTCGCTAATACCGTATCCCTTCTTAACGTCTCTCTGCTCGTCGCTACGGACGATGCAGCTAGGGCGGCCATCCTCAATTCCGTGCAGACGATCCAGGACAACGCCGGGACGACGCACTCTGAAAAGACCTCCGACCTGATTCCGGTCCTGGTCGCCTACGGGAACTACTGCAAGCAGCTCCTCTACGCATTACAGGGCTCCTAGAGCGCGGAAATCCGACCAGTAGAGGAGTATGGCGGGTGGCTCTTAAATCGGTGGAAAACCACCACATCCACCATGCCCGAACAATTTCTCCACGGCGTCGAAGTCGTCGAAGTCTCCGACGGAACTAGCGCCATCAGTACGGTAAAATCCTCCGTAATCGGCCTGATCGGCACTGCCCCCGACTCGCAGGAAGCTGTAACGGCCTCCATGGCGACCGGAAGCGTCGGCGACAACACCGCCCTGACCTGGACGAGCAAGCTTGCCGGGGCTCTGGGGAACGACATCAGCGTCTCCATGCGTTCGCCAGGAACGGCCTCTGCACCTCTCTCTATCACAGTTTCCGGCAAGGCGATCATTGTCTCCCTTGCCACCAGCGCGGCCAAGGCGATCACCACTACCGCCACGCTGCTGAAGACTGCCATCGCGGCAAACGCTTCGGCTAACGCCTTGGTAACGGTGGCATCTACCGGAGTTTCTACCGGAGCGGGCGTCCTGGGCTACCAGGCCACCAGCTACCTCTCTGGCGGCCTTGACGAGGCATTCCCGCTGAACACCCCGGTCCTCATTGCCGGTTCGGCGACCGCCGCGGCCGCCCTGGGCTCGAATGGCACCTTGCCCGCCGCCATCGACGACATCTTCGACCAGGTCGGAGCCGCCATCGTGGTCGTGCGCGTCGAGGAGGGGGATGACGCCGCGGAGACCGCCGCCAACATCGTCGGGTCGGCGGCCGCCTCCTCCGGCGTCTACGCCTTCCTGGGGGCCGAAAGCGCGGTCGGCGTCGCCCCGCGCATCCTGGTTGCCCCGGAGTTCACGGACGATCCCACCAACGGCGTTGTCCAGGAACTCTTGATCGTGGCGGCCCGCCTACGTGCAGTGGTCATCGCCGACGGGCCGAGCATGACCGACTCGGACGCCGTGCAGTACATCCAGAATTTCGGCTCCGACCGACTCTACGTGGTCGACCCCGCCGTCAAGGTCGTTGTGGACGGGGTGACCGTCATCCGGCCCGCCTCGGCCCGCGTGGCGGGCATCATCTCCCTGGGGGACAACGCACGCGGCTTCTGGTGGAGCCCTTCCAACCAGGAGATCGCCGGGATTGTGGGCACCGAGCGCCCGATCAACTTCTCCCTGGGCGATCCCAACAGCCAAGCGAACCTCCTTAACGAGAGCAACATCGCCACCATCATCCGCCAGGACGGCTTCCGCCTGTGGGGAAACCGTACGACCTCTAGTGATCCGAAATACGCCTTCCTCTGCGTCCGCCGCACGGCGGACATCATCATCGACTCAATCCAGCGAGCCCACTTGTGGGCAATCGACCGGCCGATCACAAAGACCTACGTCAAGGATGTCACCGAGCGGGTCACCGCCTACCTTCGGGATCTCAAGAATCAGGGAGCGATCATCGACGGAAAGTGCTGGGCTGACCCGGACCTCAACACGCCCGCGAACATCTCCAACGGTGAGGTGTTCTTCGACTTCGACTTCGCGCCGACCTACCCGGCGGAGCACATCACCTTCCGGGTCTCGATTAACAACGATTACCTTAGCGAGATCGTCTCGACCGAGTCCTAAACCCACCCTCCACCACATCCACCCATGGCTACCGCAAATCGCATCCTCAAGAACTTCTCTCTCTTCATCGACGGGAAGGGCTACGCCGGAAACATCGACGAGCTGACGCTTCCGCCGCTGACGACCAAGATGGAAGACTTCCGGGCGGGCGGCATGGATTCGTCCATCGCCATCGAGATGGGCCAGGAGAAAATGGAGTTTAAGTTCACCCTCTCCGCCTATGAGCCTGCCGCGCTCGCTCTTTGGGGCGTGGGCGAGGGGAGTTCCGTTCCCTTGGTGGCCCGCGGCGCGGTCCAGAACCTAGACGGAACTGTAGAGCCCGTAATCGTGACCATGCGTGGCACCATCCGCTCCATCGAGCCCGCCGCCTGGCAGGCTGGCAACAAGTCCTCCGTGCCCTTCACTGTCGACCTCCGCGCCTACAAGTACGAGCAGAACGGCGTGGTCATCCACGACATCGATGTCGTCAATATGATTCGGCTAGTCAATGGAGTCGATGCGCTGCAAAGCCAGCGTGACGCGATTGGCACCTAAACCCCCAATAAAATGAGCAAGAAAATCATCCTGTCCAAGCCCATCACCGTCTCCGGCACCCTGGTCGACACGCTCGAAATGCGTGAGCCTAGCGTCGGCGATCTTCGCGTGGCCCAAAAGGGCCGCACCCCGGAGGATGCCCAGCACGTCCTACTTGCCAATCTTCTTCAGATCACGCCGAAGGAGGCGGACTCCCTTTCTCTGGTAGACTATGGCCGTGTTGGTAAAGCCTTTCAGGAGTACGCCACGGAGGGTGGCGATTTTTTGCCCTCGGAAGAGACGGCCTCCTAAACGCCGTAATGGCGCTGGCGCTGCACACTCATTGGCAGCCGAGCGAGATTGATCGGCTCACGGTGCAGGATTTCGCGGACTATCATAAAATTCTGGTGAAAGCCCTCTCCAAGCATGGCTGAAAAACGGTACAAGGGCGTAATCGAGATCGGTGGGAAGCTCGACGGGAGCATCAAAGCTTCCTTCGATGTCTTGGGCGCGCTGACAAAGAAGTTCTCGGCGAACCTCAAGGAGCTACAGAACCAGGCCAAGCTCACTAGCGGATTTCTGAACACGAGCTTCGCGAATCTAGCCGGGAAGCAGCTGGATATTCTGAATGCCAAGATTGAGCGCACCAGCCGCTCCATCAAGGGCCTCTACGCCATTCAGCGAGGCTTTGCCGGGATTGGCAGCGGTCTTTCTCGATTCGGCATCGGAAATGGCTACGTCGCTGCTGCCGCAACAGCAGGTCTCGGTCTTGGATTCAAGGGAATGCTTCACGCCGAGGCCGAGCAGGAACAGGCCCAGATCGCTCTATCCGTCATGGACCGGAGCAAGGAAAAGGGAAAGCAAGACCTGGCCTGGATCGACAAATTTGCTTACACGACCCCATTCGAGATTCCAGAGGTGCGGAGCGCCTTCGTTCGCCTGAAAAGCCGCGGGCTTGATCCCACCAAAGACGATCTACTTAAGACCATTGGCGATGCGGCTTCTGGCAGCGGGCGTAGCATGGATGAGGCCGTGCAGGCTTTCGATGACGCGATGGTAAACCAGAACCGGATGATCGCCGGTTTTGGCATCAAGGTGATCGAGGAAGGCGTCGGCCAGGGGAAAGCGATGGTCGAGTTTACCAATCATCTCGGTAACCAGATGAAGGTCTTGATCGACAAAAACGACATGGAGATGAAGAAGCGCCTTTATCTCGCCATCTGGAAGGATCGCTACGGCGGCCTTATGGCCGAGCAGATGAGCACCTGGTACGGCATGATCTCCAACCTCAAGGACTACGCCGTTCGCTTCGGCCTGGCTATTATGCAGTCCGGGCCATTTGAGAAGCTGAAGGCCAGGCTCAAGGAGATTCTGGACGGCATTGAGGCATCCATTAATAACGGAGGGTTTAAAAAGGCCGCGGAGGAATGGGGGCAGAGAATCTCCGATTTGATCGACGCGATTTTATCTCTAGGCAAGGCGGTAAATTGGGTCTTCGACCACATCGGCGGATTGAAGGCTGTTTTTTGGGGGCTAGGCATCATCATTGGGTCCTCTCTTATTGTTAAGATAAGTGGCCTGGTGAAGGGGCTGTGGGAGATTGGTGCCGGTCTGATAAGCGTTTTCAGCGGATCCCGGGTTTTGCTTTCTGCTTTGGGTCTCCTTGATTGGCCCATTGTT
The DNA here is from genome assembly GCA_028283855.1 of Verrucomicrobium sp. Taxonomy (NCBI): domain Bacteria; kingdom Pseudomonadati; phylum Verrucomicrobiota; class Verrucomicrobiia; order Verrucomicrobiales; family Verrucomicrobiaceae; genus Verrucomicrobium; species Verrucomicrobium sp. The sequence goes on from JAPWJX010000003.1 coordinate 1,163,825, forward strand.
TTGATAACCGGGGCAATCATCGCCTTAGTTGCTGCTATCGACCTCCTAATTTCCAGGTGGGATTCCATCTCTAAATTCTTTTCATTGTTTGGAGGCGGAGGGATCGGGCTGCCTGGCCTTTCCTTCGCTGGAGTTGGTTCCTCCGGCACGCCGAATCTACTCGGCTCCAGCATGGACTATGTTCCGCCCTCGGCGTCGACAAGCGGCTTCGTGATGGCCCCACCCCCGTCCTCCACCCACAAGGCCATGACCGACAATCGGCAGTACCGGATCACCATCAACGCCCAGCCGGGCCAGGACCCCAAGTCCATCGCCGACCTCGTCGTCCAGCGCATGCAGGGTGACGAAGCGGCAAACGCGGCCGGGGCCCTCCACGACTAGGTTATGGCAATCGGAACTATCATGATGGCCCTGGGGGCCTTCCGCTTCTCCCTCGACACCGCGGCCTATCAGCGGCTTGAGCGGGAGACCTCCTACCGCTGGCCGCAGAGCGAACGCTTCGGGAAGCTGCCTCTCCTGCAAAGCACGGGCCCATCGTCCGACTCGATCACCCTGGAGGGAATCATCTATCCCGGCTTCAAGGGGAGCGCCACCCAACTCGACCTCCTACGTACCCAGGCCGGTCTTGGCACCAAGCTGACGCTGGTCACGGGGAGGGGTGTTTATCTGGGCCTCTGGTCTGTCCTCTCCGTCCGCGAGGGGCAGGAATACTTCTTCTCCGACGGCGTGCCTCGCAAGCTCGACTTCACCGTGCAGCTCGTCCAGGCCGACGACCTAACGGTCAAAATCGCGGGATTCCCCGTATCTGTGGGTGGCCTAATGGGGCTTCTCGTATGACCTACCGCACCAAAGAGGGCGAGACCGTCGATGCCATCTGCTACCGCTATTACGGCACGACCTACAGCGGCCAGGTGGAGGCCACGCTGGAGTCCAACCGCCCCCTTGACCTCGGCCAATACGTTACGCTCCCTGCCGGACTCCTCATCACCCTGCCGGACGTGACGCCGAAAACCCAGGAAGTCGTCCGTCTATTTTCCTGACGCATGACGCCGGATTTCAAAGTCACCGGCCAGGAAGGGGATCTGACCGACAACTTCCGGGACCGGCTCATCAGCCTCACCGTCACCGACAACGCGGCGGAGGTCTCCGACGCGCTCGACATCTCCCTCTCCAACGCAGACCGCCGCCTCATCATCCCGGACAAGGGGGCGATCCTCACCGTCAGCCTGGGCTACACCGGCCAGCTTCGCGTCATGGGGTCTTACATGATCGACGCGGTGATTCTCTCCGGGCCGCCCGACATGGTTCGCGTACAGGGCAAGGCCGCGCCTTTCACCGGAGCGGCTGGGCAAAAACCGATCCAAAGCCGCAAGACGCGCTCCTGGTCCGGCATGACAATCGGGGAAATCTTCAAGACTATCGCAAAAGACAACGGCCTCCAGGCGGCCATAGACGACGAGATGGCACAGGTTCCGATTCCGCATATCGACCAGTTGGCTGAAAGCGACATGAACCTACTTACCCGTCTATCACGTGAGTACGGAGCCGTCTTCAAGCCCATGATGGGCCGCCTGGTTTTCTCCAAGCGCGGCACATCAAAGAGCGTGAACGGAAAGAGCCTAAAAGGTATCACCCTCGACCGGGAAGACGTCATCTCCTACCAGGCCACAATTGGCAGACGCACCCGCAAGGCCACAGTCTCGACCCGCTACCACGACAACAACCTCGGCCAGACCGTGACCCTAACCCGATCTAGCAATGTGGAATCCGTCGTGAGCGGCAGCTCGGTAACCCCTGCCAGCACTACAAGCATCGACGGCGCAGGTTACGAGGACGATACGACGGACGCTGGCGCGGACTACCAGCATCCTCATCCCTATCCCGACGCGGCAACGGCCGCGGCGGCCGCCGACTCAATGCTCGATCAATCGGAACGCGGGGAGCACAACATCGAGGTGACGCTGGCAGGGCACCCGGAGTTCATGGCAGAGGGCACCCTGACCCTGACCGGCGACTTTCCCTCCGCCATCGAAAAGGACTGGATCATCACCGCCGTGCAGCACACCCTGGCGAAAGATCGAGGCTACGAGACGAAGGTGATTTCCGAGAAGAAGCGGTCGAAGGAAAAAGCTACGGATGCCACCGCGGACGCTATCAACCTGTCGTCGACGTCGAACGTTGAGGGAATCGTCAGCGGCGGATCGACGAATTAATGGCGGGGTAGCAGGAACCCCCGACATGTTCACTGGTCGGATTTCCTATTTGGGGCGCAGCGCGAACCAGGCCTCTCCATCCGTCCTTTTCAGGGCGCGAATGTAATGCTGGCGAGCCACCGTCTCACTGTTCCCCATGTTTTGCGCTAAGGCGGCTGCTCCCTTCTCGGGATAGGCGGCCAGGAAATAGCTCGCGTAGGAGTGGCGAGGCGCATTGTCGGGCCATTCCTTCAGGCCAGCCGCCTCGACCAATTTCCCACGACCGGCGTAGAACTCCCGAATTGGACAGTCGACGACTCGACCGGATTTCTTCGCCATGGGCTCGATCCAGGCGCGCAGAGCGTCGGTGATTGGAACCCATCTCTCATTGTCTCGTTTCCTAGTCTTCTTCGCCACCTCACGGCGGATGTGAATGGTTCCCTCCTTCCAGTCGAAGTCGGACCATTCCAGGACCGGCCTTTTCCATCCGGGGGGCACCATCTCGCAGGAGCGAATCCCGGCGAAGCATCCGAGCGCCAGGACAACGCGATTTACTCCCTCGGCCGCCTCCAGCATATCGACAGCCTCGGATTCCTTTAGGATATCGGGTGGCCGGTATTCGACGGTAGGCCGCTGCACGATCCGATTGGGCACCTTCATTGGGTGCTGGCCAATGTGCCCACGCTCTATTGCGAAATTGAAGAAGCCAGATAGGGAGAGGTAGTGGTTTAGGCGGCTTTGCTGGTCGGGGATGGCGTCGAGATAGCGGGTTATCGTTTCCGGCCCGATGGCGTCGGAGGAGTAGGCCCCGTGCTTGGCTGCAAATGATGCCAGGCGCGACTTTAGCGTGCTACGGTGACGCAAGCCGCTCCGCTTCACCTCGGCATGGAATTTCAGGAAGAGGTCGATCAAGTCGCTCACCCGTACGGCATTCTCGGCCATGGGGGTATCCTTGAAGCGTCGGATGGCATCTAGGAGCTGGTCGGCAGAGAGCCCCTCCTTCCTGGCCATCGACAACGCCAGGCGCTCGTCCTGGGAGATGGCAGCTCCGCGTCCATGCTCGGCAATCGACTCTTCCAGTCGGGTTTTTTCGTCCTGGGCAGCCCGCCGTGTGGGGAAGAAATACCTTTCCACTTTACCGCTCTGGCTGAATTTCGATGGTACCCGGAGCATCATTTTTCCTCGGGCGGCTTGGATGGTAATTTTGCTGGGGCGTCCCATAGGGTGAGGGTATGGAATGGGGCAGATTCCCTCAAGTGCAACTTAGTGCAATTTATTCGAGGCACTCATCCCGCGATTGCTACTCATGCAACATCGCGTGTTGATGGCATGAGGTGCCCCATAAGCACCATTTCATGCGGAAGAAATTGAAAACGCGCGGAGCCGGGGGGATTCGAACCCCCGATACGATTTTACTCGTATAACGGTTTAGCAAACCGCCGCTTTCGGCCACTCAGCCACAGCTCCTGGCGCGACCTTTCGTTGTAGAAGGTCGGCCCCGTTCTGGCAAACGGAAACGCCGCCGCCGGTGCAAAGACCGACGGCGGCGTCCGGGAGGGATCCCAACCGGTTACTGGAGCCGGACGCGCTCGGGCGCGTTGCTTTCGCCGCCCAGCAGGGAGCTGCGGCTGGCGCCGTCCAGACCGCCGTCCAGCAGGTCGGTAACGGGCGGGCGGAAGCGGTCCAGGCCCAGGATGTTGGTGGGGGCCGGGGTGGGCAGGGCGTTCGCGTCGCGGAAGGTGATCTTTCCGTCCTTCACGCCGAGGTCGAGCGTCTGGCCGTCCGTGAGGGTGCCTTCCAGGATCCCGTCGCTGAGGGGGTCGAGCACGTTCTTCTTGAGCGCGCGTTCCATGGGGCGGGCGCCGTACTGCCGGTCGTATCCCTTTTCCATCAGGAATTCGGAGGCTTCCGGGGTCAGGCGCAGCTTCATGCCGTGGGAGGTCTGCAGGCCTTTGTTGATCCGGGCGATCTGGAGGTCGAGGATCTCTTTGACGTCGTTCTTTTCCAGGGGGTGGAAGACGACGACGTCGTCGATGCGGTTGAGCAGCTCCGGACGCAGGGCCTTCTTCACGGCGCCAAGCATGATGTTGTCGATCTTCTCCTGGGAGAAGGTCTGGACGGGCTTTTCCCCCTTGGTGAAGCCGTGGTTTTTGGCGCCCGCGCGCTCCAGCTCGGCGCGGAGGTCTTCCGTGCCCAGGTTGGAGGTCATGATGAAGTAGGTGTTCTTGAAGTCGACCGTCCGGCCCTGGCCGTCCGTCAGCCGCCCGTCATCCAGGACCTGGAGGAGGAGGTTGAAGACGTCCGGGTGGGCCTTTTCGATCTCGTCCAGGAGGACGACGGAGTGGGGCTTCCGGCGCACGCGCTCCGTCAGCTGGCCGCCTTCCTCGTAGCCGACGTAGCCCGGAGGCGAGCCGATGAGCCGGGAGGTGCTTTGCTTTTCCATGTACTCGGACATGTCGATGCGGATGATGTCCTTATCGTCCTGGTTACCCAGGACGACGCGGTTGAGCACGCGGGCGGTCTCCGTCTTGCCCACGCCGGTGGGGCCCAGGAAGAGGAAGGAGCCCAGGGGGCCCTTGTTGACCTCGACCTCGGCGCCGGAGCGCTTCACGGTGCGGCCCACGGCTTCCGTGGCCTCTTTCTGGCCGATGACGTGCTTGTTCAGCTCCTCGGTGATGTGGCTCAGGCGCTTCTTGTTGTCTTCCCCGATCCGGTCGGCGGGGATGCCGGTCCACTTGGAGATGACGTTGCGGATCTGGTCCTCGCCGATGACGACGGGGTTCTTTTCCCGCTGGCTATTCCAGGCGGAGTTGGCCTGGTCGAGTTCCTTCTTGGCGTTGTTCTCCTTTTCCTGGAGCTCGATGCACTGCCGCAGGACTTCCGGGCTGTCGTCGTGGCGGGAGAGGGCGATGGCCTCGTCCTTTTGCTTGCGGACGAGGGCGTGTTCCGCCTCCAGCTGTTTGATTGCTTCCGGCCGGTGATTGGAGTCGGCGTGGGCGTTGGAACCGGCTTGGTCGATGAGGTCGATCGCCTTGTCCGGCAGGAAGCGGTCCTGCACGTAGCGGGCGGAGAGGCGGACGGCGGAGGCCAGCGCTTCCGGAGTGTAGGTCACCTTGTGGTGCGCCTCATACTTCGGCTGGAGGCCCTGCAGGATCTGGAGGGTTTCCTTCTGGGAAGGCTCCGGCACGTCGACGACCTGGAAGCGGCGGCCCAGGGCCTTGTCCTTCTCGATCCGGCGGAACTCGTTAGGAGTGGTGCCGCCGATGACCTGCAGGCTGCCGCGCGCGAGGGCGGGCTTGAGAATGTTGGAGGCGTCCAGGCCGCCTTCCGCGTCGCCCGCGCCGACGAGGGTGTGGGTCTCGTCGATGAAGAGGATCGCCTTGGCGGCTTCCGCCTGCTCGATGACGCCCTTGAGGCGCTCCTCGAACTGGCCGCGGTATTTGGTGCCCGCCACGAGGTTGGCCAGGGGGATGGAGAAGATGCGGCGGCCGCGCAGTTCCTCGGGAACGTCGCCCTTCACGATGGCCTGGGCCAGGCCTTCGATGATGGCGGTCTTGCCCACGCCGGCGTCGCCGATGAGCATCGGATTGTTCTTCGTGCGGCGGCCCAGGGCCTTGATCACCTTGTCGAGTTCCTCGGTGCGGCCGATCATCGGGTCATACCCGCCCTTGGCGGCGATGGCGGTCATGTCGATGCCGAATTCCTCGAGGATATCGAGGTCGCCGTTCGACTGGGGGATGGGGGAGGGGTACTTGCCGTTGTCGAGTCTCATAGTCAGGGTGCGTTTGAGGTTGGGAACGAGAGTGTGGAAGGTGTTGAAGACCGCCTGCAGGGAGTCGGAAGGACCGTCGATGGTCTCTTCCACCACGCCGTAGAGGAGGTGGTCCGGGTCGATGAAGTGGTTGCGCTGCTTGGCCCGGAATCCGGCGCGGAACATGGCATGCCGCAGCGCCTGGGTGTGGGACGGCACCACGCCGGTGACGACGGGAGGGATGGTGGTCCCCGCCCGTGCGTGGCGCAGCTCCAGCTGTTTCTTGACCTCTTCCCGCACGATGCCCAGTTCCCCTTTGCTCATTTGATTGAGCAGCTGGGTAGACATGCCGTAGCGGGTCCGCAGCAGGCCGAGGAAGAGGTGCTCCAGCTCAATTTGCCCATGACCCATTTGGAAGGCCTCCAAGACGGTGTTCTCGATCACCTTATCCGAGGCGTGGGTAAAGTCGCTCATGAGGGGGGGACGGTAGAATGGCGGCTGTTAAAAGTCTACTTAATCTATCTATCAATATTATCCCATCTGGGAAGATGGCTAACAAAGCAAGAAGAAGGCCAACGCGGTGAAAAAATTAGAGGTTTTTATTCTTTGGCAATTTTAGCGTATTTTAAGGTAAAAACCCCGAATGCGTTTCCCCGTCGTTTTTCTGGCGTGGGTGGCCGCGCTGGGCGGGTTCCTTTTCGGCTATGACACGGCGGTGATTTCCGGCGCGGTGGGCAGCCTCCGTGCCCATTTCATCGCGCCCCGCGGGCTGGCACCGGATGCGGCCAACGCGCTCTTGGGACTCCTGGTTTCCGCCGCGCTTATCGGCTGTGTCCTGGGCGGGATGGCGGGCGGCTGGGTCGCGGCCCGGCTGGGGCGCAAGCGGGGCCTCCTGCTCGCGGCGCTGATCTTTCTTTTCTCCTCGCTCGGCTCGGCGGCGCCGGAGCTGGGCCTGGCGCCCGTCGGCAGCGGCGGGGCGGAGTTCCTTTGGGTGTTCTTCTTGTATCGCGTCTTAAGCGGCGTCGGGATCGGACTGGCCTCGATGCTCTCCCCCATGTACATCGCGGAGATCGCGCCCGCGCGGCTGCGGGGAAGCCTGGTGGCCTGGAACCAGATGGCGATCGTCACGGGGATCGTCTCCGTTTACTTCGTCAATTACGGCATCGCCGCGTACGGCGGCGGGGAGGCGTGGCTGCACGCCGTGGGATGGCGCTGGATGTTCGCCTCGGCGGCGGCGCCCGCCGCGCTCTTTTTTGGGCTCCTCTTTCTCGTGCCGGAGACGCCGCGCTGGCTGGTGCTGCGGGGGCGGGAGGCGGAGGCCCGGGCGGTGCTGCTGCGCCTGGCCGCGCCGGAGGAGGCCGCGCGGGAGCTGGAGGCGATGCGGGCCACGGCGCGCGGCCATTCGGGGCGGCTTTTTTCCTTCGGCGGGGCGGTCGTGGCGATCGGCGTCCTCCTTTCCGTTTTCCAGCAGCTGGTCGGCATCAATGTGGTGCTCTATTACGCGCCGGAAATTTTCCGGGGCATGGGCCTGGACACGAATGCCTCCCTGTTCCAGACGATCCTGGTCGGCGCGGTCAACGCGCTCTTTACCGTCGCGGCCATCGTCACGGTCGACCGCTGCGGGCGGCGGCCTTTGCAAATCGGGGGCGCGCTGGCCATGGCGGCGGCGATGGGCGTCTTGGGCCTGGCCCTTTTCCGGCAGGAGAAGGGGGTGCTGGCGCTGGCCGCCATGCTGGCCTACATCGCGGCCTTCGCCGTGTCATGGGGGCCGGTGACGTGGGTGCTGCTTAGCGAGATCTTCCCCAATTCGATCCGGGGGAAAGCGATGGCGGTGGCGGTCGCCGCGCAGTGGATCGCCAATTACGCGGTGAGTTGGTCGTTCCCGATCTTCGACGGGCAGGCGCGTCTCGTCGCCCTTTTCCACCACGCCTTCGCCTACTGGCTTTACGCGGGCATGGCGCTCCTGGCGGCGGGATTCGTCTGGCGTTTCGTCCCGGAGACGAAGGGGAAGACGCTGGAGGAGCTGGAGGGCCTGTGGGGCTGATCCCCTAGCGGGGGACCGCTCCGCCCAGGGCGAGCGTCAGGTCGGCCCGGTTGCTCAGGCGGGAGGCGTGGACGGCGATGAGGGCCGCGCCGGTCTGGATTTCCTGCATCTCGGCGGCGCGCAGGTCGGTCAGGTCGATCGATCCGTTCTGGTAGCGCTTCTCCGCCACCTTGCGGACGGTTTCGTCGTTGGTGACGATGCGCAGGAGCGATTCCTCCCGCGCGCGGAGGGAGATCTCGTTGTCGAGCATCCGCTGCACTTCCCGGAAGGCGGCGCGGGCGGCCGCGTCGTAGCGGGTCACGGCTTCCTGCTGGCGGCCGTCGAGTTTGTCGAACTCGGCGTCGCTGTATCCGCCCTTGCGCAGGGCGTCCAGGAGGCTGCCGCTGAAGGAAAAGGGGTTCCCCTCGTCGAAGAGGCGGTCGAGCGTCTCGCTGGGCCCGCCGGTGACGGAGGTGAGGGGGAGGAGGGGCAGGCGGGCGCTGCCCACCTGGTCCGGGAAGGCGGCCACCAGGGCCTCCCCCGCTTGGCGCACGTCGGGCCGCCGCTCCAGGAGGGAGGAAGGAAGGCCGGCGGGCAGCGCGGGCGGCGAGGCCTGGAAGAAGCGGACCTTTTCCAGGAGGTCTTCCGGGTAGCGGCCCAGGAGCGTCTCCAGGCCGCGGACGGCGGCGCGGGCGGCCAGGTCGGCGTCGGCGGCGTTTTGGCGGCTCTCGGCCAGGTCGGCCGTCGCCCGGTCGAAGTCGCCGCGCAGCGCGGCGCGGCCTTCCAGCTGGGCCTGGACGGTCTGGAGGATCTGCTTGGAGGCGTCCACGGCGCGCTCCGCCAGCTTCTGCTCCATGCGGGCCTCCACGGCCAGCGTCCAGGCCTTGAGGGACTGCGCCGCCAGGGACCAGCGGAACGCCCCGTAATCGGCGTCGGGGAAGTCGCGGCGCTCGGAAAAAGTTTTCCACATCTCCTTTTCCCAGCCGACGGCGAAGAAGATGCCCAGCGCCGGGGCCTCCGTGCCCGCCAGGGGATTGCCGGAGGCGGCCAGGTAGCTGGTCCGCGCCCCGCCGGACGTCTGGCGCAGGATGGGGAGCAGGAGGGAAACGGCCCGCTGGGAGTGGGTCGCCGCGGCGGTCACATTGGCGACGAGGAGGGCGGGCTCGTCGTTGCGCGCCAGGCTTTCGCGGACGAAGGCGGCCAGATGGGGTTCGTTGAAAGTGCCGCTCCAGGCGATCGCCTCCTGGTCGGTCCGGCGGCCCATTTCCTTCAGCGTTTCGGCGGACGCCGCCGCGCCGCCCAAGAGGGCAAAAAGGAACCCAAAGGCGGCCGCCCGGATAAAGAGACCCATTTCAGGGGCGAGTCTGTCCAAAACTGGCTTTATGTCTAGGGGGAATCGAGTAGCTTCCAGGGCTTTCATGGCCGTGCGCTTCCCACTCCGGCGGCTGCTGCCCGCCCTGTTTTTGGCGGGGACGGTTTTGCGCGCGCATGCGGCGGACGCCCCGGCTTATTCCCCGCCCATCGCCCAGCCAGGGCCTTCCGTGCCGGGGGCCCATGTTTTCGGAAACACCCCCAGCCCCTATGCGGGCCTGCCGGATCAGCCGGTGCGCGGCGAGCCCTCGGACGGGCTCTGGGAACGCCCTGTCCTCCTGGGCGTACCGCCGCTGCGGCACGACATGGCGGAAGAGGGCTTTTCGATCAACCCGGTCTACACCGGCGAGGTTTTCGGCAACGTGAGCGGCGGCGCGGGCGGCTACGACGGGCGGGGCCGGGCCGTGATGTACGATCACCTGCTCAACGTCCCGCTCGACGTCGACCTCCACCGGCTTGTCCCCGCGTGGCAAGGCGCCACCTTCCACGTCAACGTGCTCTGGATCGCCGGGCCGGGGCTTTCCCCCGCCTACCTGGGCGACTTGGGCAACGTCAGCAGCATCCAGGGTTACAACACCGTGCGGCTCCAGGAATTGTGGTTCCAGCAGGCGTTTTGGGGGGAGCGCGCCTCCGTCCGCTTCGGCCAATTGGCGACCGATTCGGAATTCATGATTTCCGACACGGCCAACCTTTTCCTCAACGGCACCTTCGGCGAGTTCAACCTGGCCGCCACCAACCTGGCCACTCCCTATGACGCGAACAATTACCCCATCGCGGCGCCCGGCGTCCGCTTCCTTGTCCAGCCGATTCCCGCCTTTTACTTCATGAGCGGCCTCTACAACGGCAGTTCCGAAAGCCAGACGCTCAACCCGTATGGCACCGATTTTCCCGTCGACGGCCACGACGGCCTGGCCCTCTACAGCGAGGTCGGCTACGTCGTGAATCCCGATCAAGGGCTGAAAGGCAGCTATAAGCTCGGCTCCTTCGTCCACACTCACGACTGGAACGACTGGGGCTCCCGGGAGGCGGCCGCGCTGGGGACCGGTACCCTGCGGAGCGAGGGGGCCGACTTCGGCCTTTACGCCATCGCCGACCATGAGCTGTGGAAGAAGGATGGCCGGGTCCTCTCCGGCTTCACCCGCCTCGGCTACGCGCCGCCGGACGTCAACATCGTCGACTGGTATCTCGACGCCGGCCTCGACCTGACCGGCTTCATGCCCGGCCGTACGAACGACGTGGTGGGCATCGCCATGGCCTGGTCCTCCATCAGCCGTTCCTACGGCGCCTACCAGCAGGCGGTGAACGGCACCCCTTCCTACGGCGCGGAAACCGTCCTGGAGGCGACGTACAAGGTCACCATCACCCCGTGGTGGAACGTGCAGCCCGATTTTCAATACATCTGGACCCCCGGCGGCCAGTCCGGCGCGCCGAACGCCGCCGTCATCGGCGTGCGGACACAGATTGCTTTCTGAAAAAATCCCTCTAGAAAAACGGCATGGGCCAACAGACCAACAAGATTCAGAAGCGGAACCGCCGCAAGCAATACCTCAAGCGCAAGAAGGCCAAGGCCACCCCGGCCAAGGCTCCCGCCGCCAAGGCTAAGAAGTAAGGAGCGGCGCCATGGCGCGCCCCCTTCTCATCGACGGCCACAGCGTTCTCTACGCGTGGCCGGAGCTGCGCGCCCTCCATCAGCGCAACCCGCGCCAGGCGCGGGAAACCCTCATCGCCCATCTCCGCCGTTTTCACGACGCGGGGAACTGGAACGTCACGCTCATTTACGACGGCCAGACCGGCGGCCCGGCGATGCGCGGCCATCCGGGGGACATGGAGGTCTTCTATTCCAAAGCCGGGCAGAGTGCGGACAGCATCATCGAGGCCCTCGTCGCCCGGCACGCGCAGCCGGGGGAAATCACCGTCATCACCGCCGACGGCGGGGAGCGGAGCGTCGTGGAAGGCCTGGGCGCCTTCTGCATGTCGCCCGACTGGCTGAAAATGGAGATCGAGAGCGTCCTCGGCGATTTCGAGGAAGAGCTGCGCCGTTTTAAGGGGCGTTGATAATTCGGAAAGACCCGGCCTTCAGGCGGGCGGGAGTCCAGAGGGAGGGAAGCCCCTCCCTCTGCGTCTACCCATAGCTCTTGAAGAACTTCTTCTTATCCTCCACCGGCTCCGGCTTGGGAGCGTCGGCGGGGGCGGCGGGAGCCTGCTGCGGCACGGCGGAGAATTCCGGCGCGGGCGCGGCGGCCTCTTCCTCTTCCGGCGGCAGGCCGAAGTCGTCGTAGGCCGTCGAGCGGGGCATCATGGCGGGGCTGGTGCCGCCCGTCGTCTCCACGAAGGCCAGGCGCATCTGCGTCAGGGTGTTCTCCAGCAGCTTGGCTTCCTGGCCGGTGAGATTGTTCTGCGTCTTCACCTGGAGCATCTCCAGCTGGTCGATGAGCATCTTGGCCTCCGCGAGCTGCGGGGGCGGCCCTTCTCCCGGGGGGGAGAGGCGGCCCAGGAGATAAAGGACGTTCTGGGCCTGCATCATCACCATCTGCGCGAAGCGCTGGGAAAGCTCCTGCGGGCTGACGGAAGGGGAATCGCTCATGGGAGCGTAACGTTAGGCCGGACTGACCGTGGCGACAACAAATTCCTGGGTGCCGAAGTATTTCCGGCAGGCGGCGTTGATCTCCTCCGCCGTCAGCGCGCGCAGGCGGGCGCGGCGGCGGGGGGCCTCGTCGTAGCCCAGGCCCAGCAGCTCGTCCAGGGCGGAGGCGGCGACGACCCCGCCCGGATTCTGGGAGTCGATCTGTTCCTCGGAGAGGAGCTTGGCGCGGGCGCGCTCGATCTCCGGGGCGGTCAGCCCTCCCTCGGCCAGCTTGGCGATTTCCTCCAGCATGGCGGCCTCCACCAGCTCCTTCTTCTTGGGATCGGTCCCGGCGTAGAAGCAGAAGTAGCCGCCCGCCGCGCCCAGGAAGCGCGTGGCGCTGACGAAGTAGGCCAGCCCCAGCTGCTCCCGGATGCGGACGAAGAGGCGGGTGCCCAGGTCGGAGAGCGCCTCGGCGATGAGGGAGAGCGGAATCTGGTCCGGATGGGCGGCGGGCACGGTGGGGAAGACGATCTGAAGGACGGCCTGTTCCTTCGGCGTTTCTTTGAAGACCCGGATTGGGCCCTTGCCGGGGAAGGCGGGCAGGGGAGGGAGGACGGGAGGCGTGCCGCCGGAAAAGGCGGCGCGGCGGGAAATCGACTCCATCCATTTTTCCGGCGGAACCGGTCCGGCGACGCCCAGGACCCATTCCGGCCTCCGGAAAGCGGAGGCGACGTAGTCGGCGACGTCCTTTTGCGTGAGGGCGGCCACTTCGGCCGCCGCGCCCAGGATGCCGTGGGCGTAGGGGTGGCCGGGATAGAGCGCGCCGCGTACCAGGTCGCGGGCCAGGGCCATCGGCTGGTCTTGTTCCAGGGCGATCGCGGCCAGGTGCTTGCGCCGCTCGATCTCCAGTTCCTTTGCGTCGCAGCGGGCCTCGGTGAGGACGTCGAGGAAGAGCTCGAGGCCGGTTTCCCAATCCTGGCTCAGGAGTTCCAGGTGGAGGCTGGCGCTATTGTTGCCGGAGTCGGCGGAGAGGGAGCCGCCGAGGGACTCGACCTCCCGGGCGATTTCCTCCGCGCTGCGGCGCTTCGTCCCTTTCAGGAGGAGCTGGCTGGCCAGGCGGCAGAGGCCGCTCTTCCCCTCCGGCTGGGAAAGGAGGCCGCCGGGCAGCGCGGCGCGCAGGGTGAAGAGGGGCAGCCGGTCCTGCGGCAGGTAGAGGGAGCGTGGCGTGGCGGCGGCCAGCTTTTGCGGCAGGGGCGGCTCCGCTGCCGCGGCGGGCGCGCCGGCGGCGGCGGGTGCCTCCTTTTCCTGCGGCACCAGCTCGACGAGGCTTTCCGTCCGGGGATCGAGGTAGCGGCGCGCTGCTGCGGCCACGTCGGCGACGGTCACGGCCTGGAGGCGGTCCAGGAAGGTCTGGCTCAGGCGCGGGTCGCGCGCCACGCGCCAGCCGCCGCCGATGGCGGAGGCCTTGCCGGACATCGACTTGAGCTGCTGGATCTGCTGCGTCAGGCAGAGGCGCTGGGCGCGGTCCAGCTCCGCCTGGGAGGGGCCTTTCTCGGCAAAGCGCTGGAGCTCTTCCCGGAGGCGGGCGGCGACCTTGTCCCCGTTCTGCGGCTGGCAGCGGGCGTCGACGCCGAAGAGGCCCGCCTGCCCGGGCGCGTAGGCGAAGGCGTCGACCTCCTCCGCCAGGCCTTCCTTTTCGACGAGGAGCTGGTGCAGGAGCGAGCTGCGTCCGCCGCCCAGGATGACGGCCAGGAGCTGCAGGGCCGGGATGTCCGGGTGGTGGAAGCCGGGGATGGGGTGGAGGAGGGCCAGGCGGGTCACCTCCGTGGGGAAGGGGCGGCGGACGGCGCGCGGGGACTGCTGCGCGGGCTCCGGCGGCAGCGTCACGTCGGGCAGGAAGCGGCGGGGCTCTTCCTTCCACAGGCGGGCCGCCTCGTCGGCGACGGCCTGGGCGTCGACCGCGCCGCAGACGACGAGGGTCAGGTTCTGCGGGGCGTAGCGCTCCCGGTAGTAGGAGACGACGTCGTCCCGCGTCAGCCGGTTGAAGAGGTCGATGTGGCCGATGACGGGGAAGCGGTAGGGATGGGTGGTGAAGACGGTGCGGAAGGCCAGCTTCATCAGCACGGAGTCGGGATTGTCGTCCCCCATGGCGAACTCGCGGCGGATGACTTCCTTCTCCGGCTCGAATTCCTCCGCCGGGATGAGGGAGTGCTGCACGGCGTCCGTCAGGATGGCCAGGGCGGCCTTCCAGTTCTCCGCCGGGAGGTCGGCGTAGTAGACGGTGCGGTCGAAGGAGGTGTAGGCGTTCAGGTGGCCGCCGAGGTCCTGAATCTCCCGGGCCATGCCGGAGTTGCCCCGGCTGGGCGTGCCCTTGAAAAGGAGGTGCTCCAGCAGGTGGGAGAGGCCCGCGCCCAGCCAGCGCCCCTCATGGATGCTGCCGGTGGCGCACCAATACTGGATGGAGACGACCGGCGCGGAGGCGTCGGCGGCGGCCAGGATCTGGAGCCCGTTGGGCAGCTCGGAGGAGACGATCTCCGGAAGGAGGGAGCCGCCCGCGCGCGGGAGGGAGCCTGGGACCAGGGAAGCGATCAACGACTATTCTTTCGTGGCGCCGGAGGACTTTTTCCCCGGCTTGTTCTTCCGGGGGCGGGGGACGCGGGGGAGCTTCGTCAGCGAGCCGCGCGGGTCCTGATGGTGGGGCCGGAAGGGCTTCACGAACGCGTCGTGGAAGTTGAACCCTTCCCGGAAATCGTTGAGAGAATCGGTGTCGGTCTTCCCCAGGATGCCGAATTTCACCAGGTTGAAGACGATCTCGCCGAAGTCCTCGCAGCGGGTGATGCCCCACTCGTTGAGGACGGCCTTGCTCATGGGGCCGAACTCGTCCAGGGCGTAGTCGCGCAGGCCGCCCAGGAGTTCCTGGCCGCTGACGTGCCCGCGGGGGCCGTGGCTGGCGCGCTTGAGGTTCTTGAGGGTGTGGTCCAGGCCCTCGCGGACGAAGCCGTAGCAATCGGCCGTGTAGCGGGGGTCGGCCTCGCAGATCTCCTGAATGACTTGAGCAAAATCCCGTTTGGCCATAGTTAGTCGGCTTTTTCCGGCTGGGGGGCCGGATTCAGGGGGGTTGAAGGTTGAGTTGGGTGGGTCGCTTGCGCTTCCATCACGTTCCTCACAGCACGGACGATGCCACCTAGGAGGAGGAGGGCAAGAACAAACAGGACAAGTCCCTGTTCCCGCCGGGTAAGCCAGAGGTTAACCTTCACGTGGGGAAGGGGTTGGCGTGCTTTCTAGGTATTATAACTAGGTGGGGCGGGTTCCGATTTAGCGAACCACGAAGTTGATCAGCTTCTGCGGAACGTAAACGACCTTAAGGACTTCTTTTCCCGCCACCCAGGGTAAAACTGTCTCATCGGCGCGGGCGGCGGCCTCGACGGCTTCCCGTTCCGCAGCGACGGGGACGGTGACCCGGCCCCGGACCTTGCCGGAAACCTGGACGACGATCTCGACCTCGCTCTTCACCAGGTAGCGTTCCTCCGCCACGGGCCAGGCCTCGTAGGTCAGGGATTGGGTGTGGCCCAGCCGCTCCCACAGCTCCTCCGCCAGGTGGGGGGCAAAGGGAGCCAGGAGCAGGACCAGCGTCCGCACGATGGAGCGGGGGCGTTTCTCCTCCTTCGTCAGGTCGTTCACCAGCACCATCATCTGGGCGATGGCGGTGTTGAACTGGAGGCGGTCGAGGTCGTCGGTCACCTTCTTGACCGTCTCGTGCAGGCGGCGCAGGAGCGGCTCGGGGGCGGGGACGTCGGCCAGATTGGGGTGGGGCTGCCAGCGGCCTTCCTGGTCTTCCTCCGCCACCAGGCGCCAGGCGCGGCCCAGGAAGCGGTAGACCCCCTCGATGCCCTGGCTGGACCAGGGCTTCATCTGTTCCAGGGGGCCCAGGAACATTTCAAAGAGGCGGACCGAGTCGGCGCCGTATTCGCCGATGATCTCGTCCGGGTTGACGATGTTGCCCAGGGACTTCGACATCTTCTGGTTGTCCTCGCCCAGGATGATGCCCTGGTTCACCAGCTTGCGGAACGGCTCCGGGGAGGTGACCACGCCGATGTCGAAGAGGACCTTGTGCCAGAAGCGCGCGTAGAGGAGGTGGAGCACCGCGTGCTCCGCGCCGCCGACGTAGAGGTCGACGCCGCCGCCCTTCCCGCCCAGCCAGTAGCGCTCGGCCTCCGGGGAAATCGGGCCCTGCGCATACGTCGGATCGCAGAAGCGGAGGTAATACCAGCAGGAGCCCGCCCACTGGGGCATGGTGTTCGTCTCCCGGGTGGAGCCGTCGGGGAGCTGGAGCCACTCCTTCGCCTTGGTGAGGGGGGCTTGGCCATCGGCGCTCGGCTTGAAGTCGTCGAGGTCGGGCGGCAGCAGCGGCAGCTCGTCCTCCGCCAGGGCGCGGTGCTCGCCGTCCTTCCACAGGATGGGGAAGGGCTCGCCCCAGTAACGCTGGCGGGAGAAGAGCCAGTCGCGCAGCTTGAACTGCACCTTGGCCTTGCCCGTCCCTTCCTTTTCCAGGAAGGCGGTGATCTTTTTCTTGGCCTCGGCGGTGGCCAGGCCGTCGAGGAAGCCGGAATTGACGGCGACGCCTTCCCCGGCGAAGCAGCCCTCCACGGGCTGCGGCGGCTGCACCACCTCCACGATGGGGAGGCCGAAGGCGACGGCGAACTCGTGGTCCCGCTCGTCGTGCGCGGGGACGGCCATGATCGCTCCGGTGCCGTAGCTGGCCAAAACGTAGTCGGCGATCCAGATGGGGAGCTTCTGCCCGTTGACCGGATTGACGGCGAAGCCGCCCGTGGCGGTGCCGGTCTTTTCCTTGGCCAGGTCGGTCCGCTCCAGGTCGCTCTTCGTGGCGGCCTTTTCCCGGTAGGCGCGGACGGCCTCCGCTTGCGCGGGCGCGGTCACGGCGTCGACCAGCGGATGCTCCGGAGCGAGGACCAGATACGTCGCGCCGAAGAGGGTGTCCGGCCGGGTGGTGAAGACGGTCAGCTTCCGCCGGTCCTCCAGGGCGAAGTCGACCTCCGCCCCCTCGCTGCGGCCGATCCAGTTCCGCTGCATTTCCTTGAGCGACTCGGGCCAGTCCAGTAGGTCGAGGTCGGCCAGGAGCCGCTCCGCGTAGGCGGTGATTTTCAGCATCCACTGGCGCAAGGGGCGGCGGACGACGGGATGGCTGCCGCGCTCGGAGCGGGGGCCTTCCGGCGTCTGGAGGACCTCCTCGTTCGCCAGCACGGTGCCCAGGTTGGGGCAATACCAGACCGGCGCGTCGGAGACGTAGGCCAGGCCCTTCTTGTAGAGCTGAAGGAAGATCCACTGGGTCCAGCGGAAATACTTCGGATCGGTCGTGTCGATCTCCCGGTTCCAGTCGTAGGAAAAGCCCATGGAGTCGATCTGCCGCTTGAAGGTGGCCACGTTCTTGGCCGTCGTCTCTCGCGGATGGGTGCCGGTCTGGATGGCGTATTGCTCCGCGGGAAGGCCGAAGGCGTCCCACCCCATCGGGTGCAGGACGTTGCAGCCGCGCATCCGCTTGTAGCGGGCCACGATGTCGGTGGCGGTGTACCCTTCCAGGTGGCCGACGTGCAGGCCCGCGCCGGAGGGGTAGGGGAACATGTCCAGGACGTAGTACTTCGGCTTGTCCGCGCCGGGCTCGCCCGGGTTGGGCGTGCGGAAAGTCTGCCGCTCCGCCCAAAGGCGCTGCCATTTGGGCTCGAATTCGGCGAAGGGGAACTGCTTGCGGGCCGGCGTCGTCTGCATGGGGGCCGGAAGTACACGGGCAAACGGGGGCCGCTTCAATCAAAAACACCCTGGAAATGGGCCGCCCGGCGGGTTACATGGAGCGATGCCGACCCTCCCCCGCCTCCTCGTCGCCACCCGGAACGCCGGAAAGGCCCGCGAATTCGCCGCCATGCTGGGCGGCCAATGGCGGGTGGAAACCCTGCTCGACCATCCCGACCTGCCGGAGCCGGTGGAGGACGGGGCCACCTTCCAGGAAAACGCGGCCAAGAAGGCCCTGACCATCGCCGCCCACGTCGGGCCGGAGGTCGCGGTCCTGGCGGACGATTCCGGCCTGGAAGTCGACGCCCTGGACGGCGCGCCCGGCGTCTATTCCGCCCGCTACGCCGGGGAGCCGAAGAGCGACGCCCGGAATAATGAGAAGCTCCTGGCCGCCCTGGCCGGGGTGCCTGCCATTCAACGCGGGGCCCAGTTCCGCTGCTCCCTTTGCCTGGCGCGGGGCGGGGAGGTCACGGCGGCGAGCGACGGGGTCTGCCGGGGCGCGATCCTGGAGGCGCCGCGCGGGGCGGAGGGCTTTGGCTACGATCCGCTCTTTGTCCCGGAGGGTTTTTCCCAGACTTTTGCCGAAATGGACGCCGCCGCGAAGCACGCCATCAGCCACCGGGCGCGGGCGTTGGAAGGATTGGCGAAAAAGTTGGGCAGCCTCTCTGTAAAATAGGCGAATTACAGAGAAGCATGGATGCCTCCCTCCATTTCAGCACGGAAAAGCCGGTCTTGGTCCTGGCGTCTAGCAACGCGGGCAAGATCGCGGAGCTGAAGAACCTCGTCGGCGACGCGGTTCACCTGGCCACTCCGCCCGATCTGCCGGAGGTCGAGGAAACCGGAAACACCTTCCAGAAAAACGCCCATCTCAAGTCCCTGGCCATCAGCAAGCACCTGAATCACCCCGGCGTCTTCGTCCTGGCGGACGATTCCGGCATCCAGGTCGACGCGCTGAAGGGCCGTCCCGGCGTCCTTTCCGCCCGCTACTGCCAGATGGCCAATACCCGCCAGGCCTGGGACCCCCGCACGGTGAAGGAAAACAGCATCACCCCCGCCGAGCGTGAGGTAGAGAACAACCGCCGAATGATTTCCGATTTAAAGCACGTCCCGGTCCGCCGCCGCGGCGCGCAATTCCACACGGTCCTCTCCCTGGTCCGCGACGGGAAGGTTCTCATCACGGTCGAGTCGGTTTGCCGGGGGAAAATCGCCCGCAAGGTGCAGGGGGAAAAGGGCTTTTCCTACGACCGCCTCTTCCTGCCCAACGGCCAGGCGGGCCGCCCCCGCACCTTCGGCGAAATGGAGATGGAGGAGAAGCACCGCTACAGCGTCCGTGCCAAGGCGCTGGAGCAGATGGTGCGGACGATGCGCCACTACCATCTCCTGCCGGAGGAAACCCCGGTCAAACTGGCCAAGGCCGCCCCGAACGCCCAAAAGGCCGAATTGCGGACGGCGGTCTGGGTTTCCGAATCGCTGCGGGGCCGGGACGAACGGGGCCGCCTGCCGATGGTGCGCAACCCGGACGTGCGCTGGCACGGCCGCCAGACTTAACCGAGGCGCACCCGGCCGGTCCCTTTGACGATCCGGCCGATCACCCTGCCGCCGGAGAGGCGGGCCGCCTGGGCCGCGTCCTTTTCCGCGACGACGAGGACCATGCCGATCCCCATGTTGAAGACCTGGTAGGGCTCTTCCCCGGCGATCTTTCCCTTTTCCACCAGGAAGCGGAAGAGGGGCGGGATTTCCCAGGAGCCGAGGTCAATCCGCGCGTCGACTTTCTTCGGCAGAACGCGGGGGAGGTTGTCCAGGAGGCCGCCGCCGGTGATGTGGGCCATGCCTTTCACGGTCACGGCGCGGCGCGTTTTCCGCAGGACGGGCAGGTAGTTGGGGTGGACGGCCAGCAGGGCCTCGCCGAGCGTCCCCTTGAGGCCGGGAAGGCGGCTCTTCAGGGTCAGCTTCAGCTTGTCGAAGAGGATGTGCCGGGCCAGGGCGTAGCCGTTCGTGTGCAGGCCGGTGGCGGGCAGGCCGATGAGGGCGTCCCCCGCGCGGATCGAGCGCCCGTCGACGATCTTTTTCCGGTCGACGACGCCGACGATGGAGCCGACCAGGTCGTAATCCTTCCCGTGGTAGAGGCCGGGCATTTGGGCGGTTTCCCCGCCGATGAGGGCGCAGCCCGCCCCCTTGCAGCCGCGGACCAGGCCGGTGAGGATCTGCCGGAAGCGCTTCGGCTCCAGCTTGGAGGTGCCGATGTAGTCGAGGAAGAAGAGGGGCTCCGCGCCCAGGACGGCGATGTCGTTGACGCAGTGGTTCACCAGGTCCTCGCCGATCGTGTCGTGGCGGTCGGCCATCTCGGCGACTTTCAGCTTCGTCCCCACGCCGTCGATGGAGCCGACGAGGACGGGGTCCTTCATCTTGGGGAATTTGGCGCGGAAGAGGCCGCCGAAGCCGCCGATGGAGCCGAGGACCTCCGGCCGCCGCGCGGCGGCGACCAGGGCGCCGATGCCGCCCTTGACGCGGTTGCCCAGGTCGACATCGACGCCGGCCCGGCTGTAGAGCTTTTTCTTCATCAAATGAGGTGTTCCTGCCAGACGTCGGCCTCATCCAGGAGGGGGCCCGCGCCGGTGGTGGCGTGGCGCTCCAGGCGGAGCTTGTCGGCCTCGTCCTTCACCTCCACGGGGTAGTCCCCGTTGAAGCAGGCCAGGCAGAAGCGGTCTTCCGGCAGGCCGCAGGCGCGGACCATGCTGGCGGTGTCCAGGTAGCCCAGGGAGTCGGCGCCCAGGTATTTCTTGATCGCCTCGGCGTCCATCTGGTTGGCGATCAGGTCGGCCGGGTCGGGGAAGTCGATGCCGTAGTGGCAGGGATGGCGGTGGGGCGGGCAGCTGATGCGGATGTGGACTTCCTTGGCCCCGGCCTCCCGCAGGTTCACCACGCGGGCGCGGGCGGTGGTGCCGCGGACGATCGAGTCGTCGACGACGATGACGCGCTTTCCCTTCACCGCCGCCTTGATGAGGTTGAGCTTCACCCGCACGCCGAAGCTGCGCGTGAGCTGGGAGGGCTGCAGGAAGGTGCGGCCGATGTAATGGTTGCGGACGAAGGCCTGCCCGTAGGGGATGCCCGATTCCTCCGCGTAGCCCAGGGCGGCGTAGTTGCCGGAGTCGGGGATGGGGACGACCAGGTCGGCCTCCACCGGGTGGAGGCGGGCCAGCGCCTGCCCCATGCGGATGCGGGCCTGGGAGACGCCGTGGCCGGAGAGGGTGCTGTCCGGCCGGGCGAAGTAGACGAACTCGAAGACGCAGAGGGCCTGGCGGGGCTTCGGCACGTAGGGCTTGAGGGAGCGCAGCCCCTGCTCGTCGATGACGACGATCTCCCCCGGCTCCACGTCGCGGACGAACTCGGCGTGGATGAGGTCCAGGGCGCACGTTTCGCTGGAGAGGACGTAGGCCCCGTCCAGCTTGCCGATGCACAGCGGGCGGAAGCCGAAGGCGTCGCGCGCGCCGATGATCTCGCTTTCCCCCATGACGACCAGGGAGAAGGCTCCCTGGATGCGGCCCAGGGTCTCGATGATGCTCTGCTCCCGCGCGGCGGGCCCGCCGCCGGCGGGGCCCAGCTTGGCCATGAGGTGGACGATGATCTCGCTGTCCGTGGTGGTCTGGAAGATGGAGCCCTGGGCCTCCAATTCCTCCCGCAGGATGCCCGCGTTGACCAGGTTCCCGTTGTGGGCGATGGCCAGCTGCCCCTTGGAGCAGGTGACGGTGATCGGCTGGGCGTTCTTGATGTTGCTGGAGCCGGTCGTCGAGTAGCGGACGTGGCCGATGGCGCGGGTGCCAGTGAGGCGCTTGATCTCCGCCTCCGGAAAGACCTGGGAGACCAGGCCCATGCCCCGGTGGACCTCGAAGGGGAGGCTGTTCCCCGGCGCGCTGACGATTCCCGCGCTCTCCTGCCCGCGGTGCTGGAGGGCGTAGAGGCCGTAGTAGGTCAGCTCGGCGGCGTTGGGGTGGCCGTAGACGGCGAAGACGCCGCATTCGTGGGAGGGGAAATAGGCGGAATCGGCGGGATCCATCGGGAGGCCTTCACCTTATGGAAGCAGGGGCGGGAGTAAAGCGGCTTTGCCGTCGCAATTCCGTAACAAAGCGTTTCAGGAAACGTAACCGAAGCGCCGCCGGTTTTCCGCATGTGCCGGTTAAAAAATAGCCGAATTAAATAAAAGATATGAACTACGTTCCTTCTGACCGCCCGGATCCCGATGAGCTCGTTTTTGGTGGCTTTGACGCCGACCCGAAGTTCTACCAGCAAAAGGACGCCGTTTATAATCCGCCGCAGGTCCATCCGGGCTTCGCCCCCCATTCCCGCGAGCTGCGGGCCAAGGAATCCTTGGCCGGAGCCGATTTCACCGCTTCCCGCAACGGCCTGGGCCGCGCGCCGGAGGCCGGCACGGGCTCGATCGAGGCGGCGATTTAACCGTTCCTGACGCGCTTTCAGCCGCGCCTTTCTCCCTTGGGGGAGAGAGGCGCGGCTTTTTTGCGCCATCTTCCCGTCACACGGGAGAAACGGGGAATTCACTTCCCGTACGCGGTTTCTTAAAAAAGGGCTGCCAGGGTCGGCGGCGATGAACAGCGAACTCGACCGTCAGGCCTCCCGCCTGATCCAGAAGCACGACTACTCCACGCTGGGCGCCCTCCTGAAGGCCCAGCCCACCCGCCGCGCCCGGGGAGAGGTGGTGGGGGCGATGGTCCGCTTCTACACCCTTTACGATGCGTCCGTCATGGAGATGGGCTCTTCCGAGCGGGCCGCGATGAAGAGCGATTTGAAGCCGATGATTTTGGCCGCCTCCCCCCACGTCGACCCGAAGGTGCCTTACTACACCGAGCGGGACGGCCATAACCTGGGCCGGGACCTGACCCTGGGCGATTTTTACCGGGAGGAGAAGGGGCGGAACCTGAGTGGCTTGGGTTTCCGCGCCTCGGCCGCGCTTCCGCGGGAGCGGGGGGAGCGTCCGGCGCGGGCGCGGGTCTAAAAACCTTTTCCCCGGGCCGGAAAACGGCGACGATCCGGGGCATGAAGAAGGATCTGGCTCCCGGCTGGTGGCCCCATCACCTGCCCGACGACGCCTGGGTGCGCGCGGCCCAGGAGATCCGCCCGCCCCAATCCCATTTCAACGCCCCCGCGGCCCTGCTGCGGGAGACGCTGGAGGACCGCTGCCCGCGCGGCGCCCGCAGCCACGTCATCCGCATCCTCTCCGAGCGGGCGCAGAAGGAAAACTTCCCCCTGCACGAGGCGGGGAGCGCCTTCCGCCTGGCCACCGCGCTTATCGAGCGGAAGGAATACCATGACCTGGCTGTCCTGGCCGCCGCGCCGGGGACGCGGGAGGGAAAATGGAATCTCCTGGCCACCCTCATTTACAGCAGCAAAGGCTGGCATCATTACCCGGTCCGCGCGGAGGATCAGACGCAGGAGGAGATCGCCGCGGCGCTGAAGCCCGCCATCGCGGCGGCCAGGAAGGGGACTGATCTGGATTACTATGTCCTGAAGGGCCCGCAGGGGGAGGCGATGACCTTTACCCAGTTTTTCCAGGCGGAGGAGCGGGCCGACCAGCTCAGGAACCTGGGCGAGGCGATTTTCCCGAAGAACGGTCTGCGGTCCCGAGGACCGGAGATCCGGCCGGGGGACGGCCGGACGAAGTAGCCCTTACCACTCCAGGACCGCGCTGGCCCAGGTGAGGCCGCCGCCGAAGGCGACCAGGAGGATGATGTCCCCCTGGTGGAGCATGCCCTTCTTCGCCGCCTCGTGAAGGGCGACGGGGATGCAGGCCGCCGACATGTTCCCGTAGCGGTCCAGGTTGATGTAGCAGCGGGAGAGGGGGGCCTTCATCTTCTGCGCGACCGACTCGATGATCCGCACGTTGGCCTGGTGGGGGATGATGAGGGAGATTTCGGAGGAATCGATGCCCGCCTTGGCCAGGCACCGCTCCGCCGAGTCGTTCATGGCGTTGACGGCGTATTTGTAGACCTCCCGGCCGGACATCTGGAGGGTGTGGAGCTGCTGGTCGATCACGTCGGCCGTGACGGGCAGGCGGCAGCCGCCGGCGGGGAGGGAAAGGATGTCGGTCTGGGAGCCGTCGGCGCCCATGTCGCTGGCCAATAGGCCGTGGCCGTCCTGCCGGTTGCGGACGATGACGGCGCCCGCGCCGTCGCCAAAGAGGACGCAGGTGTTGCGGTCCTTCCAGTTGACGATGGAGGAGAGCTTTTCCGCGCCGATGACCAGGACGGTTTCATAGACGTGGGAGGCGATGAACTGCTCCGCAACGATGAGGCCGTAGAGGAAGCCGGAGCAGGCCGCCTGGATGTCGAAGGCGGCGGCGCGCTTGGCGCCGATCTTCTCCTGGATGTGGCAGGCGGTGGAGGGGAAGATGGTGTCCGGCGTGCAGGTGGCGCAGATGATGAGGTCGATCTCCTCCGGCTTGATCCCGCCTTCCTGCATGGCCTGAAGGGCGGCGGCGGCGCCCATGTCGGAGGTCATCTCCCCCTCCGCGGCGATGCGGCGTTCCTTGATGCCGGTGCGGGTGGTGATCCACTCGTCGGTCGTGTCGACGATCTTTTCCAGGTCGGCGTTCGTCAGCACCTTCTCCGGCAGGTAGGCGCCGGTGGAGAAGATCGACGCGTTACGACGCGGATGAGACTGCCGCGGATGAATCTTGAGAGTTTTTCTGGGCGCGATCATGGTGCCGTTGGATCTGTTCGATGATGATCGGGTTGACCCGGTGGGCCACCGCCTCCTTGGCGACGCGGATGGCGTTCTTGACCGCCTTGGGGCTGGAGGAGCCGTGGGCGATGACGCAGACGCCGTTGACCCCCAGGAGGAGGGAGCCGCCGTATTCTTCGTAATTGGTCTTCTTCTTGATGGCGTAGAAGGCGGCGCGGGCCAGCCAGGCTCCCAGCTTCCGCAGGGGGGACTTCACCAGCTCGTGCCGCAGCCAGTGGAAGATGGCGCTGGCCAGGCTCTCGGAGGTCTTCAGGACGACGTTGCCGACGAAGCCGTCGCAGACGACGACTTCCACGGGGTCTTCGAAGAGGTCGTGCCCCTCGACGTTCCCCTTGAAGGTCAGGCCGGATTCGGCGAGGAGGCGGAAGGCCTCCTTCGTCAGGTCGTTGCCCTTGGCGTCCTCCGTGCCGATGGACAGGAGGCCGACGCGCGGGTTGGCGAAGCCGAGGATCTCCCGGGAGTAGATGCTGCCCATGATGCCGTAGTCCAGCAGGTGGCGGGGCGTGGCGCCGATGTTGGCGCCGGAGTCCATGAGGACGAAGAGGTTCGTCTCCGTGGGCAGCACGGTGGCGATGCCCGGGCGCTCCACCCCGGGGAGGGTGCGCAGCTTGATGACGGAGGCGGCCACGGCCGCCCCGGTGTGCCCGGCGGAGACGAAGGCGTCGGCCTTCTCTTCCTTCAGCAGGTCGACGGAGACGCTGATCGAGGAGTCGCGCTTGCGGCGGACGCTGTCGAGCGGGTTGTCGTGCATCTCCACGACCTGGGAGGCGTGGGCGAATTCGTAGCGCCCCTCCAGGCCGCGCACGTCGTGCTTGGCCAGCTCGGCCTCCACGCGGGCCCGGTCTCCCACGAGGACGAGGGAGATCTCAGGATACTCGCGGAGGGCCTGGATGGCGCCGGCGATCGGATTGGCGGGGGCAAAGTCCCCGCCCATCGCATCGAGGGCGATTTTCAAAACCGGACGAAAGGGGGCGTGGGCGTTATTCGCCCGCGGTCTTCGTCAGGACCTGGCGACCGCGGTACATGCCGGTCTTCGGGTCGACGGTGTGGCCCAGATGGCGGTTGCCGGTCTTCTTGTCGGTGAAAAGGCCGGGGGCGGTCCACTTGTTCGCCGCCTTGCGGGAACGCATGCGGGCCTTCGAGGTCTTCCGTTTGGGAACTCCCATAAAACTCCTGTTACTCTAATTATATGTTGTCCAATTCTTTCCAAACATCGGCGCCGTGAATTGGGGACGGCGTTTCGCCTGCCTCGGGATAGGTTTTCCCGCTGATCGGACACTTTCGGTCCGGGGTGAGACGGCACGCCGTCACCACAGGCAAGTCGAGCAGAATGTCTTCCCGGACCAGGGGTGTCAAGTCCACCGAATCGGGGAGGGGAGCCTCCAGGAGGTGGATGAATTCGTCGATCTGCACAGGCCAATCGATCCAGTCGGCGCAGCGGCCGCATTGGGTGGAAAGGACGGTGCCCACCTTTCCGGTCACGATCAGGGACTCGCCATCCCGCTGGATGGTGAGATCGACTTGCACGGGGCCCTTGGAACGGACTGCGGAGTCTTGGATATCAATGACTTCCGGCGGAAGCTGTTGCTGGATGAAAATGGGATCGTCGTAGATCCGGGCGGGGTTGAGGACAAGGGGGGAACCCATTTCCCTAGAATCGCGCCTGAAAAGGGGTTTGTCGAGGGCGAGGTGATCTCCTAATCCAAGAGAGATGGCCGCCCCCCTTGACCTGACCAACCCGGAGGAGCGCAAGGCGATCAGCCCGGCGGCCCGCCAGGGCTTTCTAAAGATTGCCGACTGCTGGCACCTTCAGGAAGACGACGCCCGGCGCCTGCTGGGCCTCCCCACGGCGGAGGAGTATGCCGCGCTCAAGGCGGAGGAGAAGCCGGTCCTTTCCCAGGACGCCCTGGAGCGGATCAGCTACGTGCTGGGCATGTTTAAGAATTTGCACATCGCCCTCAATCCGCCGCTGGCCGACGAGTGGATGCAGCGGAAGAACCGCAACCCGCTTTTCGAGGAGCGGACGCCGCTGGCCTACATTCTGGAAGCCCCGGACCAAAAGGAAGCCTGCCGGGAGGTGCGCGGCCTTTTGGAACTCCACGCGCTGGACCAGGACACGGAACCCTACGTCACGGCGCTCAAGCGGGCGCACCAGGTCAGCGCCACTCGTGCTTCGGGTAATTCCGCGATAACTCGGGCTTAAGCTTCGGGTAGGATTCCTTCCAGAAGGTCGTCAGGTTCTGGGTGACCTGGATGGGGCGGTGGTTGGGCGCCAGGACCTGGATGACCAGCGGCACCTTTCCCCCGGCGATCCGCAGGTCGCCGCCCACCTCGTAGAGATCCTGGATGCGCGCGGCCAGGATGGGGCTGCCCTCCTTCGCGTAGGTGATCTTCGCCTTCCGCTCCCCTTTGGAATTTTGCAGGGGCACCCGCTCCGGCGCGTATTTTTCCAGCCACCCCTGCTGCTGGGGGGAGAGCCACGCCTTCACGGCGGGCCAGACGGGGCGGTCCTTGATCTCCCGGTAGCTGGTGGCGCCGTGGCAGAGCTGCTCCAAGAGGGTCACGCGGTCCTCCTCGGTCAGGGCGGGCAGCTCCAGCTCCGGCATCCATTCCCGCAGGCGGTTGAGGCGGACGATCCACTGCTCCACCGCGTCGTCCCAGCCGTGGAGGGGCATCTTCCCTTCCAGGACGCGCTGGGCCAGGAGGGCGGCGGCCCGGTCGGGATCGGGCGCTTCCTCCCCCGTTTCCTTTAAGACCAGGCCGCGGAAGACGGTGCGGCGCTTTTGGATGACGCGCTTGAGGCTCTCGTCGAAGAAGACCTCGGCCTTCTCGGAGAAATCGTCCGGGAAGGCGTCGCGCAGCCACTCTTCCTTCACGGTGGTGGCCAGGGAGAGGAGGACGTCGAGCTGGCCGCCCCGGTTCACCTCCCGCACCTCGGCGGCGACGAAGAAGGGGGCGTCGTGCGCGGCGCTTTCCCGGACCAGGGTGCCGCGCCGGTTGTGGACGATGTCGCAGCGCAGGGTGCCGCCGTCGAGCCGCCGCGCCAGGTGGTCGGCGAAGCCGACGAGGAGGCACCGCTGGATCACCTCCGGCGGCGCGGGCTTTTCTTCCACGTTCAGCTTCTGCTGTCCGGCCAGGCGGAGGAAGTTTTCCAAAAGCGGCCCGATCTGCCGTGCGGCCTGGGCGTGGATGCCCAGCATCTTGCAGCGGCCCAGGTCGAAATTGGATTTCTCCGCGAAGCGCCAGGCGCGCATGAGGAGGAAGAAATCGGATTCCGTCTCCACGCCCAGGAAGTCGTCCCGGTTCTGGCCCATCTTCTTGTCCGTCTCCCGCAGGAGGAGGGGGCGCCCCTGCATGATGGCGGCGATGAGGGCGACGGGGCGGACGCAGCCGCGCCCGTCCGCCTCCAGGAGCATTCGGGCGTAGCGCGGGTGCATGGGGAAGGCGCTCATCCGGCGGCCCACGGCGGTCAGGCGGTTCGCCGCGTCGCACGCGCCGAGGTCCTGCAGGAGCCCTTCCGCCCGCTCCAGGGCGCGCGGCTCCGGCGGCTCGAACCAGGGGAAGGCCCGCAGGTCCTCCATGCCGCCCGCGCGGAGGGAGAGGACCGCCTCGGAAAGGTCGAGGCGCTTGACCTCCGGCAGCTCGGAGACGGGGCGGTGCTCGTGCTGTTTGGCCGTCCAGAGGCGCAGGCAGTGGCCCGGCGCGGTGCGGCCCGCGCGGCCCGCGCGCTGGTCGGCGGAGGCGCGGCTGATCGGCTCCACCAGCAGCGTGTTGATGCCCCGGTAGGGATCGTGCTTGGCGATGCGGGCCAGGCCGGAGTCGATGACCAGGCGGATGCCGTCGATGGTGAGGGACGTTTCCGCCACGTTCGTCGCCACGACGACCTTCCGCTTGTCGTACGTCGCCACGGCGGCGTCCTGTTCCTTGGCCGGAAGCTCGCCGAAGAGGGGAAGAAGGATCCATTCCTGCTGCGGCAGGACGGCGCGGAGGGCGGAAAGGGTGCGGTCGATCTCGTAGCCGCCCGGCATGAAGATGAGGACGTCCCCCTCCGGATGGGCGGGGAGGAGCCGCTGCAATTCGTCGGCGGCCAATTGCCACACGGGGTAGCGGTCGCCCTCCACCGGCTTGTCGAGGTATTCCATCGTGACGGGGAAGGTCCGCCCGGCGGAGGTGAGCGTGACGCAGGGGGCCAGGTATTTCTCCAGCGCGGCCGCCTCCAGGGTGGCCGACATGACGACGATCTTCAGGTCGGGCCGGAGCCGCTTTTGCAGGTCGAGGGCGCGGGCCAGCGTCACGTCGGCGTGGAGGTGGCGCTCGTGGAACTCGTCGAAGACCAGGACGGAGACGCCGGGGAGCGTCGGCTCCGCCAGCATCTGGCGCAGGAGGAGCCCCTCCGTGACGAAGCGGACGCGGGTCTTGTCCGAGGCGACGCGGTCGAAGCGGATCTGGTAGCCGATTTCCTGGCCCAGCTGCCCGCCGCGCTCCGCCGCCACGCGGGCGGCCAGCATGCGGGTGGGGAGCCGCCGGGGCTGGAGGACGACGATCTCCCCGTCCCCCGCCAGGCCGCGGTCCAGGAGGATCTGGGGGACCTGGGTCGACTTGCCGGATCCGGTGGGCGCCTGGAGGATGAGGCGGTTCTCCGTCCGCAGGGCCTCGGCCAGCGCGTCGGCGATCTCGTAGATGGGGAGGCGGCTCATCCCCCGGCCACCATGCGGATGAATTCGATCCGGTCGCCCGCGGCGACGGGCGTTTCCGGCCACTCGGAATGG
Source organism: Verrucomicrobium sp. (assembly GCA_028283855.1). NCBI lineage: Bacteria > Pseudomonadati > Verrucomicrobiota > Verrucomicrobiia > Verrucomicrobiales > Verrucomicrobiaceae > Verrucomicrobium > Verrucomicrobium sp. Next base: position 1,193,055 of record JAPWJX010000003.1, read on the forward strand.
AGAAGGGCCTCGCCGTTCCGTTCGACGAGGATGGCCTTGGCAGGGAGGCTGAACTTCGCGGCCAGATCCTTCAGGAGGGTGCCGGGCGCCACCTCGACGGGCTGCCCGTTGAGAACGATGCCGATCATCAGGCCCCGAGGCAGACTTCCCAATCTTTCCAGACCGGCTCCAGGCCCAGCTCCCGCAGCCGCGCGGCGACCTGGGCGGGGCTCCGCTCGTCGCTGACGGAGAACTGCTCCGTGGCGGTCGCCTCCTTCTCGCTTTCCGCCAGGGAGACGGCGCGGCCTTTTTCCGTGCGGTGGAGGGTGTCGCGGCCCGCGCCGGTGTAGCCGCCGGGCTCGGTGTGGGAGCCGGCGCTCATCATGGTGACGCCCAGGTTGGCCAGCGCGTCGCGGAAGGCGGGCCGCTCGCGGGTGGAGAGGACCAGGCCGACCTGCGGGAAGGCGATGCGCAGGGCGCAGAGGAGCTGGACGAAGTCCCGGTCGGTGAAGGGATGGCGCGGGGCGAAGTCGCCCGCGGCGGGCTTGAGCCGGGGCAGGGAGATGGTGAGGGAGGCCTTCCAGCAATGTTTCAGCAGGTGGGCGGCGTGGGCGGCCAAGGCCATCGCTTCCGTGCGCCACGGGGCCAGGCCGAAGAGGGCGCCGATGCCCAGGCGGCGGAACCCGGCGGCGTAGGCCCGCTCCGGGGTGTCGAGCCGCCAGTCGAAGTCCCGCTTGGGACCGGCTGTGTGGAGTTCCGCGTAGGCTTCCCGGTCGTAGCTCTCCTGGTAGACGACGAGGCCTTCCGCCCCGGCGGCGGTCAGCGGCAGGTAGGCCTCCGTCTCCATCGGCGCGACTTCGAGCGAGACGGAGGGGACGAAGGGGCGGATGCGCGCGACGCACTCCGCCATGTAGCCCTCGGAAACGAACTTGGGATGCTCCCCGGCGACGAGGAGGAGGTTGCGGAACCCTTCGGCGGCCAGGTGGCGGGCCTCCGTTTCCACCTGGTCGACGGTGAGCGTGGTGCGGAGGATCGGGTTGTCGCGGGAGAAGCCGCAATACTTGCAGATGTTGATGCACTCGTTGGAAAGATAGAGCGGCGCGAAGAGCCGCATCGTCTTGCCGAAGTGGCGGCGGGTGAGCAGCTGCGCCTCGCGGGCGGCGGCTTCCAGGTCGGCGTCCGGTTCCAGGAGCGCGGCGAAGCGGCGGAGCGCAGCGGCCGGAGGCGGCCCGGCGCGGAACGATTCGGAAAAGGTCATCGCGTCCCGGCGGGCTCCAGGAACCCGGTGAGGGGGCTGGTCGCCTCCGCCTGGACGTGGGCGGGAGCGAGGCCCGTTTCGTAGGCGATCCGCCCGGCCTCCACGGCCAGCTTGAAGGCGTGGGCCATGGCGGCGGGATCGGGGGCGACGGCCAGGGCCGTGTTCACTAGGACGGCGGAGGCGCCCAGCTCCAGCGCGGCGGCGGCGTGGGAAGGCGCGCCCAGGCCCGCGTCGACGATGACGGGGACGGTGGCCTGCTCGACGATGATTTCCAGCTGCGCGCGGGTTTCCAGGCCCCGGTTGGAGCCGATGGGGGCGCCCAGCGGCATGACGGTGGCCGCGCCGGCGTCTTCCAGGCGCTTGGCCAGGACGGGGTCGGCGTTGATGTAGGGAAGGACGGTGAAACCTTCCTTGGCCAGGATTTCGGTGGCGGCCAGGGTCTCGATGGGGTCGGGCAGGAGGTAGCGGGGATCGGGGTGGATCTCCAGCTTCACCCACTTCGGCAGCCCGGCGCTGGCGGCCAGGCGGGCCAGGCGGACGGCTTCCTCCGCGTTCATCGCGCCGGAGGTGTTCGGCAGGAGGAGGTATTTCTCCGGGTCGATGGCGGTGAGGATGTCGGCGTAGGGGTCTTCCTTCCCCGTGAGGTCGGCCCGGCGCAGGGCGACGGTGACGATCTCCGCGCCGCTCGCTTCCAGCGCGGCGATCATGGCGGCGTTGGAGGAGAACTTGCCGGTGCCGACCAGGAGCCGGGAACGGAACGTCCGGCCCGCGATCTGCCAGGTTTGGGGAGAAATCATCAGGGGGCTATTCTACGCCCGCCGGATCGCCCGCACAACCTATTCGACGAATTCGAGGGGGCCCTGCTTCGGGATCAGGCCCTTCTTTTCCGCCCGGCTCAGGAATTCCCGGATGCCCGCGCGGCCCCGCTCGCCGTAGTCGACGGTCAGCTCGTTCACGTACATGCCGATGAAGTCGTCCGCCAGCTGCGTATCCAGGCCCCGGCCAAAGGGCAGGGCGTAGTCGACGCCCTCCTTCCGGTGGGCCAGGCCGTAGGAGATGCTTTCCTTGAGGATCTTGGAGAGCTCCTGATTGGTTTCCTTCCCCAGGGCCTTGCGGACGCCGTTGCCGCCCAGGGGGAGGGGGAGGCCGCCGGTTTCCCGGTGCCACCAGGCGCCCAGGTCCTCGCAGAGGACGAGGCCTTCCTTTTGATAGGTCAGCTGCCCTTCATGGATGATGAGGCCGACGTCGGCCCGGCCGTCCTTCACGGCGTCAAAGATCTGGTCGAAGGGGACCTCGATCCAGTCAAACTGCTCGGCGGTCTGGTCCAGGTAGAGCTGGAGGGCCAGGAAGGCGCTGGTGAGCTTGCCCGGGATGGCGATCTTGGCCTTGGCCAGCTCCTCCTTGGAATACATCCGCTTGGCCACCAGGCGGGGGCCGTAGTTGTCCCCCATGCTGGCGCCGCTGGGGAGCAGGGCGTATTTGTCCGAAAGGTAGGCGTAGGCGTGGATGGAGAAGGCGGTGATGTCCAGCTCTTCCCGGAATGCGCGCTGGTTGAGCGTCTCGATATCCTGGAGCAGGTGCTCGAAGGTGTGGCCGCGGGCGTCGATCTTGTCCTTGGCCAGGGCGTAGAACATGAAGGCGTCGTCCGGGTCGGGGGAATGGCCGAGGGTAAAATGCATGGAAAATGACGATTAGAGCCTGTCCTGCGCTTTGAAAAGGCCGCGTTGCGCCTAAAAATCCCTCTATAAAGGGGCCCGATTCCTGCTGACGAGTCTATTATGCTCTTGATTCTCAAGGCGTTTGGGACGAAAATACGACAGATGGAGGATCGCGGCATGAACTATCCCATGAACTCCCGTTTCCTGAAACTTCATAAGGCTCTCCTCCTGGGGGCTGCCTGTTCCCTTCTTTGGGCGGGAGCGGCATTTGCCGCCGGCAAGCCCTTCTCGATGAAGGTCGGCACGAACGACACCCTTTACGTCTACGACACGGCCGGAAACGTGGTGGCGACGCTGCCCACCGGCACCATCGGACGGCAGATCGACATCGATTCCTACTCCTTCCAGGTCAGCTATGGCCGCGACGCGGAGGGGAACCTCTCCGTCATCGTCACCCCGGCGGGTGAGCATGCCACCCCGCTTTTCTTCACCATGAATGGCCGGGAGGTCAACGTGGACTCCACCGGCGTGGCCACCATGACTCTGGCCGCCAGCGGGGATGTCCGCGTGGAAGGCGGCGCGCTGGGCGGCGTGCGGGTGGATGGAAACGCGTCCAACGCGCAGGTATCGGCCTCTCCCGCCCCGCTTCCCGCTTCCGCCGCCGCGGCGGAGGCTGCCGCGTCTCCGGCCGCCGCCCCGGCGGCCACCTCCGCCGGCTCTCCCGGCGCGGTGACGCCCGATTCCATCGTGGCCCTTTACGCTCCCGCTCCCGCCCTGATCCCGGGGCCGACGAATCAGAAGCCCGACGTTTTTGCCACGCCCTACGGAGCGGAAGGCGCGTTCGATCCCGTGGCCCCGCCCAGCGCCCTGCCGGTGACTCCGGACGTGCGCACGAATCCTTCCGCCGTGATCGACGGCGCCACCGGCCAGTCGATCAACGTGCCGACGAATCCCCCGCCGACCACGCCGATCTAACCGGCGTCTGCTAGTTGGACGGAGGGGGCGTGTGTTCCCGCCCTTCGGTCTGTCCGGCGGGTTCGATGTGGACGTCGACCTCCGCGACACCCAGGGAGGATTCGATCAGGCGGTCCTTCACGTCATGGGCGATGGCGTGCCCCTTTTCCACTGTCATCTGCCCGTCGACCTCCACGTGGATGACGACTTGCAGCTCCAGGCCGCTTTTCCGCACGCGGCATTTCTCGATTCGTTCCACCCCTTTGACCGATTCGGCCAGTTCCCGGATCTTCCGCCGCAGGGCGGCGGGCGGGGCGGCGTCCAGCATGTCGTCCAAGGAGGGGCCCAGGAGGCGCAGGCCGTTGATCGCCACGATGACGCAGGCCACCAGGGCGGCCACGCCATCGGCGGCGACGTATTTGGGGCCGCCCAGCAGGGCCACGGAGATGCCGACAAAGGCGGCGATGGAGGTGAGGGCGTCGGCCCGGTGGTGCCAGGCCTCGTTATGGAGGGAGCGGCTTTGCAGATCCTCGCCCGTGCTCAGGACGCGGCGGGCCAGGAATTCCTTGATGACGATGACGATGGCCAGGACGGGCAGGGTCAGCCAGTGGGGTTCCGGCCCGGGATGGAGGACCTGCCCGACGCCCTGCACGGCGATGACCAGGGAGGCTCCCAGCAGCGCCAGGGCGACGAGGAAGCCCGCCAGGGACTCGACCTTCCCGTGGCCGAAGGGGTGGGAGGCGTCCGGAGGCCGGAGGGACTGCCGGAATCCCGCCCAGATAATCAGGGAGGTGAGGGTATCGGCGGAGGACTCGATGCCGTCGGCAAAGAGGGCGGTGGAGTGGCCCAGGACACCCGCGGTGATCTTCACCGCGGCCAGCGCGGCGTTGACCAGCAGGCCCAGCGTGGTGAGGAAGAGGGCCCGATGGACGCCGTGTTTTTTGGGATGCGCGGGTTCCATCGGGCGTTCCTTTCCGTTTACTTACCCCGCTTTGGGGCAAAGTGCAAATCGGTCACCGCGCCCAGGTGGGCGGAGCTGACCTGTTCCGCATACTTGGCCAGGACGCCCCGGGTGTAGCGGGGGGCGGGCGTCTTCCACTTCTTTTTGCGGGCGGCCAGCTCCCGGACGGGCACGTCCAGGGCGATGACGCGCTTCTGCGCGTCGATGAGGATGGGGTCCCCGTTCTTCACCAGGGCCAGTGGGCCCCCGACGTAGGCTTCCGGCGCGATGTGGCCGACGACGAAGCCGTGGCTGCCGCCGGAGAAGCGCCCGTCGGTGATGAGGGCCACGTCCTTCCCCAGCCCCTTGCCCATGACGGCGGAGGTGGGGGCCAGCATTTCCCGCATGCCCGGGCCGCCGCGCGGCCCCTCATAGCGGACGACGATGACGTCCCCTTTCTTCACGCGGTTGTCCAGGATGGCGGCCAGGGCCTCCTCTTCCGAGTCGAAGCAGCGGGCCTTGCCGCGGAAGGAGAGGCCCTCCTTGCCGCTGATCTTCGCCACGGCGCCGTCCGGGGCCAGGTTGCCGCGGAGGACGACGAGGTGGCCGTCCGGCTTGATGGGGTCCTCGAAGGGGCGGATGATGTCCTGCCCGGCGGGGTAATCGGGGGCGTTCTTCAGGTTCTGGGCCACGGTCTTGCCCGTGACGGTCAGGCAGTCGCCGTGCAGGAGGCCCTTGTCCAGGAGCCGCTTCATGAGCGGCACCAGGCCGCCGATGCGGCAGAGGGCGGCCATGACGTAGCGGCCGCTGGGCTTCAGGTCGGCCAGGACGGGGACCCGCTTGCCGATGCGGGTGAAGTCGTCCAGCTCCAGCTTCACCCCTGCGGCGTGGGCGATGGCCAGGAGGTGGAGGACGGCGTTGGTGCTGCCGCCCAGGGCCATGACGACGGTGATGGCGTTCTCAAAGGCCTTCCGCGTCATGATGTCGCGGGGGCGGATATTTTTGGCGATGAGGGGGATGACGGCGGCGCCGGCGTGGCGGCATTCGTCGACTTTCTCCTTCGACTCGGCGATGGCCGAAGAGCTGTTCGGCAGGCTCATGCCCAGGGCCTCGATGGCGCAGGCCATCGTGTTGGCGGTGTACATGCCGCCGCAGGAGCCGGGGCCGGGAATGGCGCACTTTTCGATCGCGTCGAGTTCGGTCTGGGGGATCTTTCCGTTGGCGCGGGCGCCGACGGCCTCAAAGACGTTCACCAGGTCGATGTCCTTCCCCTTGAAGCAGCCGGGCAGGATGGTGCCGCCGTAGACGAAGACGGCGGGCCGGTTCAGGCGGCCGATGGCCATGAGCGCGCCGGGCATGTTCTTGTCGCACCCGCCGACGAAGACCAAGCCGTCCAGGCCCTGGCAGCCGACGACGGTCTCGATCGAGTCGGCAATCACCTCGCGGGAGGCCAGGGAATACTTCATCCCTTCCGTACCCATGGAGATGCCGTCGGAGACGGTGATGGTGTTGAAGGAGATGGCCTTGCCGCCCGCCGCGTCGACGCCCCCGGCGGCCTCTTCGGCCAGCTTGTCCAGGTGGATGTTGCAGGGGGTGACCTCGCTCCAGGCGGAGCCGACGCCGATCAGGTTCTTCTTGAAATCTTCGTGCTGGAAGCCGGTGGGGTAGAGCATCGAGCGGTTCGGCGCGCGCTCCACGCCGTCGACCACCGAGGCGGAAAAAAGGCGGTGGGCGGGGGGCAGGGGTTTCGTCGGCTTGCGGCTGGGATCGTCGATGGTTCTCACGGGAGGTTTAGCGTAGCGAGGAGGGCTTCAAACGGGCAAGGCGTTTGGATTAGCCCGAGGGAAAAGGACGGACCGCTTCCGACAGGAAAGGCCGGGGGCCGGTTATTTTTCAGGAAAGCGGAAGAAACCGCGCGCCGTGGCGGTGGTGGCGGCGCCCAGGTCGGCCAGGGAAAGGCCCCGCGCGTCGGCGATGGTCTGGGCGATGAGGCGGGTGTGGGCCGGTTCGCACCGCTGGCCGCGGTGGGGGACGGGGGCCAGGTAGGGGCAATCGGTCTCCACCATGAACTTATCCAGGGGGATCTTCGCTGCCGTTTCCAGGACCCCCTTGCCGTTCTTGAACGTCACGATGCCGGTGAAGGAAACCAGGTGGCCCAGGGCGAAGAGCTCTTCCGCCTGCGCCGTGGTGCCGCCGAAGCAGTGGTAGACGCCGCGCAGCCGGCCGGTGAATTCCTTGAGGATGGCCAGGGTGTCGTCCCAGGAATCCCGCTGGTGGATGACGACGTTGAGTTTCGCCTGGGCGGCCATTTCCAGCTGGGCGCGGAAGGCTTCCGCCTGCAGGCGCTTGATTGCGGCCACCTGCGCGGGGTCTTCCGGCAGCCGGTGGTAGTCGAGGCCGATTTCCCCCACGGCGACGACGCCGGACTGGGCCAGCAGGGGGCGGATCTCCTCCAATTCCGCCAGGGAGCCGGGGCCGACGTCGCACGGGTGGATGCCCACGGTGGCCCAGAGGACGCCGGGATACTCCCGCGTGAGGGCAACGCATTTGCGGCTCGATTCCAGGCCGGTGCCGATGGCGATGATTTCCGTGACGCCCTGTTCCCGGGCGCGGGCGACGACCTCGCCCCGGTCGGCGTCGAAGTCGGGGTAGTAGAGGTGCGCGTGCGTCTCGAGGATCACGGCTGCTTCCCCAGGCCGGTCAGGGGGATTTTCGGCGGCGGCCCATTGGGCGGGATGCCGCTGTCGGCGTCCGGGGCGGGGATGCCGCCGGTGCTGTCGATGGATTTGACCATCTTTTGCAGGCCGAAGTAGACGGCCTCGTTCGGGTAGCGGGAGAGCAGGAGGGAGAGGAGGCGGCGGGCGTCCTTTTCCCGGAAACGGTTTTCATAGGCGGTGGCGGCCTTCATGTTGTTCCGCATCTGGTCTTCCAGGGTGGGGCTCATGTTGAAGGCCCGCTCGTAGGCCTCCGCCACGCTGGAATTGGCGGGGAGCAGGCTGGGGTCGCTCATGAGGTCGGCGAAGCCTTCCCAGCCGGCGTAGGTCAGGTGGGGATCGGCGGTCAGGCGGCTGAGGGCGGCGCGGCACTCGTCCAGGTTTCCGGCGGCCAGGGCGGCAGCGGCCTGCTGGACGCGCAGCTCGTCTTTCCAGACGCTCTCCGGATCGGCCTTGGCGACGGCCTGGTCCAGCGGCACGGCAAAGGGGGTGTAGAGCGGGTCGCCGACGAAGGTGGTCATCCAGGAAAGGACCTTTTGGGAGGCGTAGGCCGCCTCAATGAAGGAGCTGCCTTGCAGGAGGCGCCGGATGAAGACGTCCCAGTGGGGCATGAAGTCGAGGTAGGGCTCGTAGACCGCGCCCATGGTGGCGGCTACGCCCTTGTCGATGAGCGGGCCGCACCAGTTCTTGTCCGTGGAGCGGAGCGTGAAGGCGCCGAAGGAGTGGATGTGGTAGGCGATCGCCCCGCGCATGAAGACGGAGCCCTTCAGCCCGGGCCGCATGAAGGGGCCGCCCGCGTTTTCCTGGTACCACCCGGCGTAGATGCCGACGTTGCGCCAGGGCAGGTTTTCCGCGAAGAGGGGGGGCTTGTGGTCCAGGGTGACGAGCCAGCCCGCCTTGGAAAGTTCCCTGGCGCTGTCGACCAGCTGCTTGTCCCCCTGGTAGTAGCCGGAATTGGAGTCGCCCAGGCCGCGCGCGTCGATGCAGGCGATGCCGGTCAGGCGGTGCTTTTCCGCGTAGAGGGCGTCGTCGATCATGCGGCGGACGTCTTCCGCCGTGGGGCCGTCCAGGCGGCCCACCAGGATCATCTCCCGCGCGTCGAGGCTGTCGAAGGCCCGCTCGTATCCCAGGAGCTGGTAGGGATTCGGCATCGTGGCGATGAGCGGCAGGCCGACGAGGGGGAGGAGGGCCAGCTCCGAGTCGACCGAGGCGGCGTTCGTGTTCAGCTGGCTGTTGGCGGTGGGGACTTCCTTCACCGTCGGGTCGTTGGCGACCTTGAGCGGGATCCCCTTCATGAGGACGATGCACCAGATGTCGTTGTGCGTCGCCGCTTTGATCGGGAGGGTCTGGTTGCCGAAGGGGGAGACGCTCTCCTCCAGGGTCATCCACTTCTTGCGCAGGAGGTGGGCGCGGATCGGCTCCTCGATATGGGTGCGGTATTCGTTCCGGTCGATCTCCTCCGCCGTGGAGCAGCGGATGCCCAGGATGTGGTCCTTCGGGATGCCGCGCTTCTCCGCGTAGTAGCGGGCCAGGGAGGAGCTTTCCGGCAGGATGTCGTTGTAGACGACGAGGGTGTGGAGCGCCATCGGCTCGGCGCGCAGGGACGGGGCGGCGCAGGCCAGGAGTGCCAGCGCCAGGAGAAAACGGGTCATAAGGCCCATGTCAGGCCATCATAAGCGACCTCGCACCCGGGCGGCAACTCCCCTTCGCGCGCGGCGTGCGATTTGTGATGGGTCAGGTGGGTCAGGACGGTGCGCCCCGCCCCGATGGCGCGCCCGGCGGCCACGGCCTCCGCCGTGTTCATGTGGGTGGGGTGGAGGTCGTCCCGCAGGCCGTCCAGGTGATGGCCAGCTCCACGCCCTGCAGGCGGGCGCGGGCGGCTTCCGGGATTTCCTTGGCGTCGGGAATGTAGGCCAGGAGCTTCCGGCCCTCCCGCTCAATCAGGAAACCGTGCGTCTCAGCCCGGCCGTGGACGACCCGCAGGGGCCAGACGGTCAGGGTCCCCAGCCGCAGCGGCGCGTCGGGGGGAAAGACGTGGGGCGTCGTCCGCACGTAGTGGGGCACCTGGATGGAGGTGTCGAAGGCGTAGGAAAAGGTTTGCCGGAGCAGGGCGACGGTCTCGGGGGAGCCGTAGATGTCCAGGGGGCGCCCGTTGGCCTCGCAAAAGCGGCGCAGATCGTCGTAGCCGAAGACGTGGTCCGCGTGGTTGTGGGTGAAGAGGACGGCCTCCACCCGGCTTACCCCGGCGGCCAGGCACTGGAGGCGCAGCTCCGGGGTGGTGTCGATCAGGAAGGGGAGGACCCCGTCGTCCACGTAGAGGGAGGAGCGGGTCCGGCGGTCCCGGGGGTCGGGGGAACGGCAGACCGCGCAGGGGCAGCCGATCATCGGCACCCCCTGGGAGGTGCCGGAGCCTAGGACGGTGACGCGGACGGGAGCGGCCATGGGAGGAAATTTTGTTATCAGTTGGCAGGGCGGACCGGAAGCGGTAAATCGGTGTCCCATGCTCAGCGCCCTGCGGATCAAGAACCTGGCCCTCATCGACGAGCTCCGGTGGGAGCCGGGCGCGGGATTCAATTCCCTGACCGGCGAGACCGGAGCGGGGAAGTCGATCCTGATCGACGCCCTCATGCTTCTGGCCGGAGAGCGGGCGGACAAGACCCTCATCCGTTCCGGCGCGGAAAGCTGCGCGGTGGAGGCGGAAGTGGCCCTGCGGCCGCCGCTCCTGGCCCGCGTCGGCGCCCTTCTGGAAGAGATCGGCGCGGAAAGGTGCGAGGACGGCGTCCTCCTCCTCAAGCGGACCCTGGCCGCCTCCGGCGGCCGCCAGTTCGTGAACGGCAGCCCCGTCACCCTCCAGGGCCTCAAGCGGCTGGGGGATCTCCTGGTCGACGTCCACGGGCCGCACGACCACCAGTCCCTCCTCCGCACGGAGGAGCAGCTCCGCGTCCTGGACGCTTATGGCAAGACCACCGGCCTGCGGGAGGAAACCGCCCGGGCGTACGAGGCCTGGCGGGAAATCGGCGCGCGCCGCGCCGCCCTGACGCTAAGCGAGCGGGAGCGGGAGGAAAAACTCGAGCGCCTGCGCCGCCATCACCAGGACATCGAGCAGGCCCGCCTCCAGCCGGAGGAGGACGTCCAGGTGGAGCGCGACTTCAAGCTGGCCCACCACGCCCGGCAGATCCTGGAGTGGTCCTCCGCCGTCGCCGCCCAGATCAGCGAGGGGGAGGGCGCGGCCCTCACCGCCCTGGCGCAGGTGGAGCGGACCCTGGCCGCCTGGCAGAAGATCGACCCCGCCGCCGCGGCCTGGGCGGAGCAGAACCACGCCGCCGTGGCCCAATTGCAGGACCTGGCCGCGGAGATTTCCTCCTACGCGGAGCGGGTCGACCTGGACGGCGCCCGCCTCCAGCAGCTGGAGGAGCGGATGGGCCTCCTTCATTCCCTTAAGAAAAAGTACGGCCCCACCCTGGCCGACGTGATCGCCCACGGCGCCGCCGCCGGGGAGGAACTGCGCGCGTTGGAGGCCGGGGACGAAACGCTGGCCCGCCTGGAAAAGGAAGAGGCGCAGGCCCGCCGCGCCTTGGAGCAGGCCGCCGCCAAGCTCGGCGCGGCCCGGCGGAAGACCGCCCCCGGCCTGGGTGAGGCGGTGACGCGGGAGCTGCGCGAGCTGGGCTTCAAGCAGGCCGCCTTCTCCGTTTCCCTAAAGGAGCGGGAGCCCGGCCCGGCGGGCGCGGACGAGATCGAGTTCCTCTTCGCCCCCAACGTCGGGGAGGGAGCGCAGCCGCTCCGCGCCATCGCCTCCAGCGGTGAGATGGCCCGCGTGATGCTGGCGGTGAAGACGACGCTGGCGGAGGTCGATTCCGTTCCCATCCTCGTCTTCGACGAGGTCGACGCCAACGTCGGCGGCGAGACGGCCTGGGCCGTCGGGCGGAAGCTGGCCCGGCTGGGGAAGACCCACCAGGTCCTGGGCATCACCCACCAGCCGCAGGTCGCCGCGCAGGGGGAGCCCCATTTCCACGTGGCCAAGGAAGTGCGGGACGGCCGCACCGCCACCGCGCTCCAGCGGCTCGACAAGCCGGGCCGCATCACGGAGCTGGCCCGCATGCTCGGCGGCAAGAGCAAGGAGTCGCTGGCCCTGGCCGAGCGGCTCCTCCAGGGCGAGCCGAAGAAGAAAGAAAAGGCGGCAGCCTAGTCGCCGCGCGGGGGCAGCCCCGGCGTCCGGTTCCACTTTTCCCGGAGGGTCTCCTCCGGGATTTCCAGCGTGGCCAGCGGCAGGCGGCTGCTTTTTTGAAAGCGGTCGCGCACGGGCAGCGTCTGGCCGAAGAGGCCTTCTTTCCACGCCTTTTCCAGGACGCGCCACGCGTCGGCGAAGGCGGGGTCTGCGGGATCGACGGGCGTCGGGGCGGCCGCCTTTCCCGATCCGGCGTGGAGAACCAGGACGGAGATTTCCCGCAGGTTCGGCCGCGCCGCGCGGAGGAGCGCGGCGTAGACGACCAGCTGGAAGTAGGCCGCCTTCTCCGGGTCGGCGGCGGCCCCCGCGTCGAAGTCGGCCGCCAGGAGCCCCGTTTTCAGGTCGATGATGCAGGCCCGCGCGGCCTGGGAGGGATCGGGCGCGTCGAGGGCGATGAGATCGGCCCGCCCGCGCCAGGGCAGTTCCGGCAGCGGGCCGCCGGCGGGCTCCAATTCCAGCGCGAACTCGGAGGCCAGGTGGGTGAACTCCGGGGGCAGTTCCGCCTGGAGGCGGACCAGGAGGCTGCGGGCCGCCGCGCCCAGGCGGGGCCACTCGCTCTTCCACCAGGTGGGGGCGGGAGCCTGCGCGGCGGCGTGGGCGCGGAGGACTTCCTCCCCGCTTCGCCGCCATTCCTTTTCCAGCGCGGCGAAGAGGCCGGGCCACTCCGCCCGTTCCGGCAGCGCCGCCCACGCGCCGCCCAGCGCCAGGACCAGCTGCTCCATCCAGCGGTGGAGCCAGAAGCCCCGGAAGAGGGGCCACGGATCGTCGTCCGCCGTTTCCTCCCGCCGCCGCATCTTCAGCAGGGCCTCGAACCAGGCGGTCGCGGGATCCTGCAGGGTCTTTTCCGCCGCCCCGGCGGTCAGCGGGTGGGCGTGGGGCTTTCCGTCCGTGGCGAATTGAAAGGGGCCGAAGGGAGATTCCGCGTCGGTCCGCGCGGCGCGGGCGGCGCGCAGGGCGGAGAGGGAGGCGTCTTCCATCGGGGCGGAGGCGGCGGGCTCCGTCCCGGGGGAGGGGTGAAGCTTTTCCGGCCAAGGGCCGCGCGCGGCTTCCCAGGCTTGGCGGTAGAAGGGAGAAGGGGAAACCTCCCGCCCGCCGTCCAGCTCGTCCCGCGCGGCGGCGCAGAGGGCGGTTCCGCCGCCCGCGCTTTCCAGGAGGAGGGTGAAGGTTTCCCGCGTCAGGCGGCGGTGCTCCGCGGCGGTGAGGAGCGGCGCGTAGCCGGTGGCGTAGGACATTTCCTCCCCGCCGGAGGGGGAGGGGACCTGGGCTTGGCGGTTGAGCCGCTCCCGCAGGCCGTCCTCCAAAAGATTGGCGGGGAGGTCGATGCGGGGCCAGGCCCCTTCCTCCACCTCCGCCAGGAAGAGGTGGTCCCAGGCGAGGCCGCGCGCCGATTCCGGGGAGAGGAAGCGGACGGGGGACCATTCGGAAAAGTCGCGCGTCCGTTCCGGCCGGGCGGCGAAGCTTTCCAGGATCTCGCACGCGGCGGCGCGGCCCAGGGGCGCCGTCCAGGCGCGGGAAAGGCGGTCGAGCTCCTGGGCCAGGAAGCGGCGAACGGGCTTGCCCAGCCCTTCCCTAAGCAAAAGGTCGAGCTGCGCGCCCAGGCGGTCGAGGTATTGGCGCAGCGGGGCGTTTTCCGGCCAGCGGCCTTCCCGCTCCCACCAGGCCATGAAGGCGTGGAGGGCGGGCAGCCCTTCCTCCCGCTCCCGCAGCCAGGCGGCGAGGACGGCGGCGTCGTCGCTCATCGTCTGCCGCCGGGCCTCGGCCAGCTTCCGTTCCAGCCGCCCGTCGTCCGCGCCGAAGCGTTTCTGGAAGGCGGGCACGGCGGAGGCCCGCCGCCAGAAGGCCAGGAAATTTTCCAGCCAGAGGCCGTCCTGCTGGAGGCGCAGCCAGTCCCGCAGCAGCTCCTGCTCGAAGCGGAGGGGGAGCGGCGTCTCGAAGTCGGAATGGAAGGGGATGCCGTCCTCCCGCAGGAGCTGGATGGCGCGGGAGAGGCCGGGGGAAACGGCGGGAAAGACGAGGCCGATTCGCGCGTCGGGCTTGGCCGCCAGCCAGGCGCGGACCTGGCGGCGGAGGCCCTGCGCGGCGTCCTCCCGGTCGGCGGCCAGGAAGAAGCGGGGCGCGGGCGGGGCCGGATTTTCGCCCTCCTCCGGCACGCCGCCGGGGAGCGCCGTCTCCGCCTGGGGCAGGGCGGCGGCGACGAGGTCGTGCCAGGGCTGCTCGGTCGTTTCCTGGCCGGGCGCGGCCAGGAGGGTGAGGACGGCGCACTCCTCCCACGCGCGCAGCGCCGCTTCCAGGAGGGGAAAATCGGCGGCCTGCCGCAGCCCGCAGCCCAGGACCAGGAGGCGGCCGGGGACGGAGCGGGGCTGCCGCTGGGCGGAGGCGCGCAGCCGCGCGTCCTGCAGCGCGCGGAGGCCGGAGGCCAGGACGGGATGGCCCGCCAGGTCTTCCCAGCCGCGCCGCAGGGCGTCGAGGTCCCGCCGGTGGGTGGCGGGCTGCCCGGCCAGGAGGGCCCCGGCGGAGTGGCCCGCGGCGGCCAGCTCGTCGAGCGCGCGGAGCAGCGGCGCGGCGTCCCGCGCCAGAGCCTGGCAAAGGGGGAAGTCGATCCGCTCCGCCATCCGCCGCAGAAGGAACTCGAGCTCCTCCCGGCCCCAGAGGGGCGGCTTTTCTCCCAGGAGCGGTTCGGCCAAAAGGGGGCGGAGGTCGCGGGGGAGGACGAAGTGGGCGTTGAAGAGGACCGCGCCGCGCTCCAGAAGGAATCGCTTCCAGGCCGCCTGGTGGGCGCGGGAAGGGACGACGAGGGTGACCGGGGCCGCCGCCGCGTCGTGGTGGGGCCGCCACGTCTGCCAGAGCCGGAGGAGGGTTTCGCCCAGGTCCGCCGGATCGCTGCAGAGGAGGTGGCGGCCCTGGCTCATTGCAGGAGCTGTTGGAACTCTTCTTCCCCGATGACGGCCACGCCGTGCTTCTTGGCCTGGGTCAGCTTGGAACTGGGTTTGGCGGCGCCGCTTTCGCCGGAGAGGACGTAGTCGGTCAGCTTGCTGACGCTGCTGGCCACCTTGCCGCCCGCCGCGCGGATCTTTTCCACGAAGGATTCCCGGGACGCGGAGAGGGTGCCGGTGATGACGAAGGTCTTCCCCTCCAGCGGGCCGCCCGCCGCGGGCTTTTCCGGCGGCTGGGGATCGACGCCCCGCTCCGCGAAGCGGCGGAGGAGCTCCCGGTTCCCCTCGTCCCGGAACCAGGCGTGGATGCTCTCCGCCATGATCGCGCCGACGTTCGGCACCGCCTCGATCTCCTCCTTCTCCGCGGCGGCCAGCGCGTCCAGGGAGCCGAAGTGGGCGGCCAGTTCCTGTCCCGCCGTGACGCCGACGTGGAGGATGCCCAGGGCGAAGAGGAAGCGTCCCAGCGGGCGGCGGCGGCTGGCCTCGATGCCGTCCAGGACGTTCTGGGCCGACTTCTCCGCCATCCGCTCGAGGGTCAGGAGCTGGTCGAGGGTGAGGGCGTAGAGGTCGGCCGGGTCGCGGACCAGGCCGCGGTCGATGAGCTGGCCGCCCAGGACCTCGCCGACGCGCTCGATGTCCATCGCGCTGCGCTGGGCGAAGTGGAGGAGCCGCCGCTTCAGCTGGGCGGGGCAGGCGGGATTGACGCAGCGCAGGAAGATGCCGTCCCAGGAAAGGGGCGCGGCGCAGCCGGGGCATTCCGCGGGCGGCTCGATCTTTCGTTCCGCGCCGGTGCGGGCGGCCAGGTCGACCTCGACGACGGCGGGGATGACCTCCCCGGCTTTCTCGATCCAGACCGCGTCGCCGATGCGGATCTGCTTGCGCTCCACCTCGTCGAAATTGTGCAGCGTCGCCCGGGCGACGGTGGAGCCCGCCAGGGGGACCGGCTCCAGTTCCGCCACGGGGGTGATCGTGCCGGTGCGGCCCACCTGGAAGGTGACGGCGTTCAGCCGCGTGCGGGCGCGCTCCGCGCCGTACTTATAGGCCATCGCCCAGCGCGGGGCCTTGGAGGTGAGGCCCAGGCGCTCGCGCAGGGGCCATTCGTTGAGCTTGATGACGGCGCCGTCCAGCTCGTAGGGGAAGCGGCTCTCCCGCCGCAGCCGGTCCAGCTCGCCGATGGCGGCGACGAGCGCCTCGGCGTCCGCGCATTGCGGATGCCAGCCGGGGATGGGGAGGTGCCAGGACTTGAGCTTTTCCATCCATTCCACCTGGCTGGCGCATTCCAGCCCTTCGCAGTGGCCGGGACCGTAGAGGACGATGGCCAGGCCGCGCTTGGCCACCACGCGCGGGTCGAGCTGCTTGAGGGAGCCCGCGGCGGCGTTGCGCGGATTGGCGAAGAGGGGCTCTCCCGCCGCTTCCCGCTGGCGGTTGAGGGCGGCGAAGGCCGCGGTGGGGAAGTAGACCTCCCCGCGCACTTCCAAGATTTCCGGCAGTCCCTTTCCTTCCAGGGAAAGGGGGAGGTTGCGCAGGGTGCGCAGATTGGCGGTGATGTCGTCGCCCGTCTGGCCGTCGCCGCGCGTGGCGCCCTGGACGAAGCGCCCCTTTTCATAGCGGAGGCTCACCGCCACGCCGTCGATCTTCGGCTCCACGGTGAAGGTGTGGGGGATCTCCCGTAGGTTCTTTCCCACCCGTTCCACGAAGGTGCGGACCTCCTCCTCCGAGTAGGTGTTGTCCAGGCTGAGCATCGGCAGGGCGTGCCGGACGGAGGCGAATTCCGGCAGCGGCGCGCCGCCGACGCGCTGGCTGGGGGAATCGGGCGTGGCCAGCTCGGGATGGGCCGCCTCCAGGTCGAGCAGCTCGCGGTAGAGGGCGTCGTATTCCTGGTCGGGGACGAGGGGGGCCGCCTCCAGGTAATAGGCGCGGTCCAGCTCCCGGATGCGGGCGGCGAGGGTGTGATGGCGGTCGCGGAAGCTCAAGACCGGAGATTTTGGGAGAAGCGTCCCAAAAAGCAACGCCGGACCCGTTTTCCCGTTGCCGCCCCCGGCGGGGCCTTCCATATTTTCCCGATGCCCCAGACCGCCAAGAAAGCCTCCGCCCCGCAATACGTCCTCGGAATCGAAGGGGGCGGCACCAAGACCACCTGGGCCCTCCTGGACAAGGAGGAGAAGATCGTCCGCGAAGGCCGGACCACGGCGGGCAACCTGGAGCATCTGACGGAGGCGCAGCTGGGCAAGATGATCCAGTCGATCCGCCTGGCGGCGGGGGCCGACGTCTCCGCCGTCGGCGGGGCCTTCGCCGGCTGCCACCTGCCGAAGGAGAAGCGCCGCGTGGAGGCCTGGGTCCGCCGCTACTGGCCCGCCGTGGGCCCCGTTGTCATCGGGGAAGACACCCGCTCCGCCTTTGCCGGGGCGCACGGGCGCGGGGAGGGGATCATCGTCATCGCGGGCACCGGGGCCAACGTCCAGGGCCACGCCCGGGGCCGCTGGGAAAAGGCGGGCGGCTGGGGCGCGCTCTTTTCCGATCCCGGCAGCGCCTACGACATTGCCCGGCGCGGCCTGGAAACCGCCTTCGTCCACTTCGACCAGACCCAGGAAATCACCGCCCTGGGCCACGAATACCTCCGCCGCACCGGCCAGAACGGCATGGCGGAGCTGGTCGACTGGATGCTCTCCCACAGCGGCAAGACGGAGGTGGCCGCGCTTTCCGAGGCCGTCTTCGCCGCCGCGCACAAGGGCGACCGCCTGGCCCGCCGCCTCTTGGAGGAGCGTTCCGGAGTCCTGGCCGACCGCGTCGCCGACATCGCGCGGCGGATGAAGCTCAAGAATCCCCCCGTCGGCCTCATCGGCGGCCTCTTTGAAAAGGTGCCGGAATACGTCCGCCTCTTCACCCGCCAGGTGCGGAAGCGGGTGGCCGTGGGCCCCATCTTCGTCAGCCGCGTGCCGGGCGCCGTCGGCGCGGCGCGCCTCGTCTCCGGCCTGGCGGGCCCCGCGCCCGTGGTCGCGCCCAAGGAAGCGCCCGCCGAGTCCTACGGCGGCCTCGTTACCGAGGGGCGCAACCCCCGCTCGCGCGGCCTGGAAAAGAAGAGCGTGGCGCAGCTCGTCGAGCTCTTCGTCTCGGAGGAGCGCCGCGTCGAGGAGGCGCTGCGGAAGGCCAAGCCCCAGCTGGCGGCCGCCGCCTCCGCCGTCGCCGCCGCCGTGGCGCGGAAGGGACGGTGCTTCTACGTCGGCGCGGGGACCAGCGGCCGCCTGGGCGTCCTGGACGCCAGCGAGATGCCGCCGACTTTCAACGTCGCGCCCGATCTTTTCCAGGGCATCATTGCCGGGGGCTTCGCCGCCCTTCTCAAGGCCCAGGAAGGGGCGGAGGACGACGCCGGTGCCGGGGCGTCCAGCGTCCAGGCGCGCGGCGTGCGGAAGGGGGACGTCGTCGTCGGCATCACGGCCAGCGGCACCGCCCCCTTCGTCCGGGGCGCGCTGGAAGAGGCGCGCCGCCGGGGCGCCAAGACGGTCTTCCTGACCTGCAACCCGGACCACAAGCGCCTGCCCGGCGCGCTGCCGCTGGTCCTGGAAACCGGCCCGGAGCTGGTCACCGGCTCCACCCGGCTGAAGGCGGGCACGGCGACGAAGGCGGCTCTCAATATCCTAAGCACCGTGGCGATGATCCGCACGGGCCGCGTGAAGGACAACCTGATGGTCAACGTGCAGCCAACCAACCGGAAGCTGCGCGACCGCGCGCGGCGGCTGGTCATGACGCTGGCGAAGGTCGACGCGGCCGCCGCCGAAAAGCGGCTGGAAAAGGCGGGCTGGGACGTGGCCCGCGCGGTTTCTTAGTACGCCCGGCCCTGCTGGGCGTATTGGCCCTGGGCGCCGGCGGTGTAGCGCGTCGCCTGGCGGAAGAGGCCGGCGTTGCCCGCCTCCGCGATCACCTGGCG
This sequence comes from Verrucomicrobium sp., assembly GCA_028283855.1. Lineage (NCBI taxonomy): Bacteria > Pseudomonadati > Verrucomicrobiota > Verrucomicrobiia > Verrucomicrobiales > Verrucomicrobiaceae > Verrucomicrobium > Verrucomicrobium sp. Next base: position 1,211,641 of record JAPWJX010000003.1, read on the forward strand.
GGCCTGCGCCTTGGCCAGTTCCTTTCCGCGGCCCGGGACCATGTCGTCCTTGCCGATGGAGGTGTCCCGGCAGATCTTGGAAAGGAGGCCGGGGGCGATCGTCTCCCGGGCATGCATGGGGACGGTGGTGCAGCGGCCGTCCGTGTGCTTCATGAAGCGGTGGCTCCCCTGGGTGCGGGCTTCGGCGAAGCCGTACTCTTCCAAAACTTTGACCAATTCCGGGCCGGTCAGGCGGGCAAAGCGGGCCATCTTACACCTCCACTTTCTCGATGCCGATGAAGGCCGGATCGTGCGCCGCCTTTCCCATGCCCAGGCAGAGGTGGATCGCCTCGTGGACGCGCTCCCGCAGGCTTTCTAAAGAATCGGCCTGCGTGTGGCAGCCCCGCAGGGCGGGCACCGTGGCCAGATAGACCCCTTCGGGGTCGCGTTCGATCAGGACGGCAAACTCGGTCATGCGGGGAGAAAAGCAGGGCGCATACCAAGTCGCCAGGATGGCTAAACCTCTTCTTCCGCAATCTCTTCCGCGTCTTCCCGGCGGTCGAGCCGGACAAAATAGGCGGCGATTCCCTCCGCCAGCTTCGGGCCGACGCCCTCGACTTCGCCGATTTCTTCCGGCGTGGCGCGGCGGAGACGGTCGACGGAGCCGAAGTGGAGCAGGAGTGCCTTTTTCCGCGCGGCGCTGACGCCCGGGCAGTCGTCCAGGAGGCTCTCCGTCATCCGCTGTTTGAGGAGGATGGAGTGGTAGGCGTTGGCGAAGCGGTGGGCCTCGTCCCGGATGCGTTGGAGGAGCTTGAGCGCGCCGGTCGACTTGTCCAGGACCAGCGGCTCGGAAATGCCGGGGCGGTAAATTTCCTCGTTCTCCTTGGCCAGGCCGATGAGGGGGAGATTTTCCAGGCCCAGGGCCCGGAGCTCCGCCGCCGCCGCGCTGACCTGGCCCTTGCCGCCGTCCACGATGATGAGGCCGGGCTGCCGCAGGTTCTCCCGCAGCACGCGCCCGTAGCGGCGCCGGACGGCCTCCGCGATGCTGGCGAAGTCGTCCTGCCCCTCCACGCTGCGGATGCGGTAGCGCCGGTAGCCGGAGCGGTCCGCCTTGCCGTCGCGGAAGACGACCATGGAGGCCACCTTGTGCGTGGTGGAGATGTTGGAAATGTCGAAGCACTCCATGAGCCGGGGCGGCTCCGCCAGGTTCAGCTCCGCGCCCAGGGCCTCCATGTCCTGCTGGGGGTTGAGGGCCCGGCCGTTGAAGGCGCGCAGGAAGCGCTTCACCGGCTTGGTCGTCCGGCGGAGGTCTTCCAGGAGGTCGCGGATCTGGGCCGCTTTTTCAAAGTCGAGCCGCGCGGCGGCGGCGTCCCGTTCCTGTTCCAGCTTGGCCAGCATCTCGGTGGACTGGCCTTCCAGGAAGTCGCAGGCCTGCTTCACCTGGGCCAGGTAGGCGGCGCGGGTGATCTTATGGATGCAGGGGGCGGAGCAGTTCCGGATGACGTGGTCCAGGCAGTGGCGGAAATCGGCCTCGCCCGGCACCACGGGGCTGCACGTCCGCAGCTTGAACTGCCGCCGGATGAGGTTTAGGGAATTGCGCAGGGAGGTGGAGTGCGGAAAGGGGCCGAAGTAGCGGCTCCCGTCCTCCCGCCGCGTGCGGGTGAGCTGGAAGCGCGGGTAGGGATCGTTCAGGTTCACCTTTACCAGGAGGAAGCGCTTGTCGTCCCGGAAGCTGATGTTGTAGCGGGGCCGGTATTCCTTGATGAGCTTGCTCTCCAGGAGGAGGGCTTCCGGCTCCGATTTGACGACGTGGTATTCCAGGTCGCAGATGGCGTCGACCAGGGCGCGGGTCTTCCGGTCGGCGTAATCCCGCCGGGAAGGATGGAAATACTGGCTGACGCGGCGATGGAGGTCCCGCGCCTTGCCGACGTAGATCACCCGGTCCAGCCGGTCCTTATAGAGATAGACCCCGGGCCGGTGCGGAAGGGTCCGCAGCTTCTCTTCCAATGGGGTGGCGGCCACCCTTGTACTATGGAGCCGAAGCGGGGCTCCGGCAAGAGAGGGAGGTTACCTAGCGGTCTTAGCGGTGATGGCCGCCGCCCCCGCCCCCGCCGCCGCGTCCGCCACCAAAGCCGCCCCGGCTGCCGCCGAAGTCGCCGCGGCCGCCGCCGCCCGGATGGACGGTGGGGGGGTGAAAGTCCCCGCGCTGAGGCGGATCGTAATGACGGGGGGGAGAAGGATGCCAGCCGCGGTTGCCGTAGCGGTTGTGGTCGTAGCTGGGATGGTAGTAGGGCCCGCGGGGATAAAAGATCACGCCAGGGCCGCAAGGCATGTAGAAATAGGGATCGTAGGAACAGACAGGACCGGGAAAGAGATCAATGACGACGGAATACGTCCGGCGGGCCGGAGCGACGACCACGGTGGTCGCGTTGCTGCCCACCTGCGCAGGCTGCTGCTGCTGCGCTGCCGGTTGTTGGGGAGCTTGCTGAGCGGTTTGGTCCGGGGCGGCTTGCGCTGCGTTGGCGACAGGCTGTTGCGGAGTGGGGGATTGGACTGGAGCCGCTTGCGGCGCGGGTGCGGAGGCGGGAAGAGGAGCCGACGCAGACTGGGTGGGGACGGGGGATGGAGCGCTTTCCTCCGCCACGTAGGCTGGGGACTTCTTTTGAGAGGACTTGGATTGGCCCTTCGACGGACGGTCGGGGGCTTGCCGGACATCGGTGCGGGAGACGGGTTCCGTAGCTTGGGGTTGATGGGCCAGGTCGCCGGCGGCTTTTTCAACCCGGTCGCGATAGACGATGCCGGCGGTGATGCTGGCTCCCAGCGCGACAAGCGCGATGTTTTTAAGAAGTCTGGGTTCCCGGGGAATCTTGTTGATATCGGCCATAATGTCTCCTGGTGTTAAGGATAATTCGGCTATTCCCCCTGGGAATGCCGCTAAAGGGCTTGAACAGCGCCTTCGACATTGGCCTGCTGCCGGGAAACAGGGCGAGCGAAATCGTGCCGCAGGCCGGCTTTACTCTGGGAGGGCATGGCGGGAAGGGAGCTGTTTTCCCGCAGGGCCAGGTCGATGGCGATGGTGCGGATCGAATGGGGGCGGACGGTGTGCCACAGGATGGAGGAGCTGAGGTGGGGCAGGAGCGTGGGCCGGTCCACCCGCCGGGGCAGGGTTTGCGTCTCCGTATTCAGGTAGGGCTGATGCCGCAGATGGGAGTAGAAAAAGGTGGCGATGTCCCCGCTCCGGTTCGTCTCGATGAAGGAGCCTCCCTTTTCGCGCCAGTCGGCGATGGCCTGCGGCAGGCTTTTTCCCAGCAGGGGCTGGTCCTTCAGGGCGCTCCGGGAAATGGGGAGGGCGTTTTGGCCGTAGCCGCTTAGGCCGTGCTCCAGCGCGGCGGTCTGCGCCAGGCCGCCGCCCAGGCTGTGGCCGTCGGTGGAAATCTGAAAGCCGGAGTAGGCTTTGCGGATTTGCGGCAGCTTTTCCTCGAAGGGGCCTTTGATCGCCTCCCAGGCTGCGCCGCCGGAATTGAGCAGGTCGGAACGCAGTTGGGGAAGGCTGTCGGTCCCCTTGAAGGCGATGACGACCTGCTTCGCCTCCGCGTTGTGGAAGGTGACGAAGCTGTTTTTCCCGTCCGCCGATTTGCCGGAGCTGGAAAGGTCGGCCTCCCACCCGTGAGGCAGCGGCACCTCCCGTTTGGCGAAGAGGTCCCAATCCATGTAAGCCGCCCAGGAAAGGCGGGTGGCGACGAGAGGGTGGATGGCAGGCATTAGCGGGCTCCGTAGTAGGCGGCGACCTGCCGCTTGGCTTCTCCCCAAAGGTTTTCCCAGGACGCGATCGAAGCGGAGGGAATCTCCGTTTCTCCAAGAAGGTGTTCCAGCCCGTAGGCTTCCGGCCAGCGGGGTTCGTATTCGGTTTCCATGCGGAAGCCCTCGGCCAGCCGCAGGCCTTCCTCCACCAGGCGCTTTACCTGGGCGCGATGGCTGGAGACGAGAGCCTCCACGCTTTGCAGCGTCTGGGGCCCCGCCACGAGGTAGGCGCGCTGGAGGAACCGCTCGTTAAAGAAAATCTCCTCCCGGCCGGAGGCGGAGGCGAAGCGAAGCACGTCATGGCAGCCCAGCACGGAAGCCGCCACGACCATGGGAAGCGCCGCGCTGGCTCCGTCCTTCGGGATATAGAAGAGGCCGATGATGTCCATCACCTCCGGCGGCGTGTGGAAAAAGGGGCGGCGCTCGAAGTGGGAGAGCGTGGCCTCGAAGTCGGCGCGGGCGCCGGGCTCGTTGCGCCGGGCCGATTCCGCCAGCTTTAGGAAAGCCAGGCGGCGGCGCTGCCAGAGCGGCGTTTCTTCCACTTCCAGTACGGGTGAGGCGAGGATGGGCATGCGGGGAAACTCCGGAGGGAAAGGAAGCTTCAAGCGTGCCAAAAAGGGCGCCCGGCTAAGGGTTTCCACTCACCGATCTTCACGCGCGTTAAGGGTTGAGGCGCGTGATGCCGAAGCGGAAGAAAAGAGGGGACCGCCTACTTTTGCTCGAAGGCGCCCAAGCTTCCCAGCGCTTGGGTAAAGCCCCCGCCCGCCAGCCATTGCTTGGCGCGGGCGTCCGCTTTGAGATAGGCGTCCCAGAAAGCCGTCGTGCCTTCGCAGACCAGCCGTTGGAAATCGGCGTCGTGGTCGCCCTTCCCGCCCTGCCGCATGAGCCGGGGGCGGCCGGAAAAGACCATGTGGTCCCCACCCTGAAAAACGGCGAGGTAGGTGTCCGGCCCCGATGAGCCGTCGAAGACCGCGCGGCGGTCTTTCGGGTCCTCCTCCCGCAGGCGGCCCCGGTCCTCCGTGCCGGTGAAGTGGAAGGCGGGCTGGTGGATGCCGGAGAATTGCTGGCCGTCGATATGGGGCAGGCTCATCGCCACGACGGCTTTCACCCGGGGATCGGCCACATGGTCCAACGCCGGATTCCGATGCGAGGCGAATGTTTCGCCCGCCAGCGCCATCGTCGTATACGCGCCGAAGGAGTGGCCCGCCGCGCCGATGCGGGAGAGGTCGAAGCGGCCCTGCCACGGCCCCGGGGCGGCGTTGAGCGCGGCGACTTGGTCGATGGCGAAGGAGATGTCCCGGGGGCGGTCGATGTAGTTTTTCGGATTGGCCATCGCCGCTTTCAGCTCCAGCGGGGAGTGGAGGAGCGCGGCGTCGGAGCCGAGGTGCTGGACGTGGACGGAGAGATAGCCGTGGGCCGCCCAATAGCGGCCCAGGTAGGCGTAGCCTTCCCGGGAGCCGCCCAGGCCGTGAGAGAAGAAAAGGACGGGGAGCGGGCCCGCCTGGGAGCCGGGCGCGTAGATCCGCACGGGCACGTCGCGGTCGCGCGCGGCGTCGTGCCACGTCAGGTCGGTGAAGGTGACCGCTTCCTCCGCCCCGGCGCGCCACGCCAGCAGGCACCACAGCAGCAGGGCCGTCCGCATGGAGGCAGATTGACTTAGACCCGTGCGGAAAGCGAGGCGGCGAAATCGGCGGGACGGCGGCCCGCGTAATCGGGCAGGGCCGGATCGGCCCCCTGTTCCAGGAGCAGGGCGGCCACGGCCTCGTGGCCTTCCTCCCGGGCGCGGAGAAGGGGAGTGGCCCCCTCCTCGTCCTGAACGTCCGGGGAGGCGCCGTGCCGCAGGAGGAGGGCCGCGTGTTCCCGCCGCCCCAGCCGGGCGGCCAGATGCAGGGGCGTTTCCAGCGCGGCGTTGGCCCCGTCCGGATGGATGCCCCGGCGAAGCGCCTCGGCCAGGAACCGGGGATCGGCGACCGCGGCGGCGTAGCCCAGGACGCTCTCCCCCTCTTCCACCTGCCGCAGAGGATCGGCGCCCGCCTCCAGGAGGGCGGAAAAAGCGGCCAAGTCCCCCGCCGCCACGGCGAAGTGGAGGAGCGTGACCCCTTCCAGGCCGGGCCGGTCGATGTCGAAGTCCCTTTGCGCCAATTCCCGCAGCGCCTCGCCGTGGCCGCGCGCGGCGATCTTCCAGCAGGCCAAAAGGCCGGGGTCGGGAAAAAACTCGGCGGGATCGGCCTTCATACGTAAAGGGCGATGCGGCTGAGCTGGCGGACCAGGCGTCCGGCTTCCCGCAGGTTGGCGGGGCGGCGCAGCTCGGCGTGTTCCAGGATGATGCCGTGGCGCTGGCGGATCTCGCTCGGCTTCGGGCGGATCGCATCCCAGGCCAGGCCGGGGGCGTTCGTCGTCACCTCCGCGCCCAGGCTGTTCAGGCGGCGGATCTTGGCCGCGGCGGCCTCCCGCTCCAGCGGCGTGCCGACTTTGGAGTCGACGGTCCAGGCGGCGACTTTCAGCCCCTCGGCCTGAGCCTCGCGGATCAGCCGGTGGTCGACCTGCCGGGCGGTGATCTGGGAGGCGTCGATGTCGATGCCCGTCACGCCCGCCGCCTTCGCGCGGGAGATGATCTGCCCGCGGCTCAGGAGGCCGCCCTGCGCGTTGACGTAGAAGGGGCCGAAGCCCTTGCGGGCCAGGGCGGGCCGCTCGCCTGGGATCCAGAGAGTCTCGAATTCCGGTCCCTGCTTGTGCGCCTGGGCCAGGACGGGCAGGGAAAAGCTGATGATCGTGAACTGCTTCGGGTCGCGCCCGGACTCGCGCAGCAGTTTGAGCAGCGGCGGGACGATCTTGGCGTTGCCCTTGATCTCGATGTAGGCCTTCTTGCCCGCGGGCAGCTCGGCCAGGACTTCCTCCAGCAGGGGGATGGGCGTGCCGGCGAAGCGCTCTCCCTTGAATTTTCCGGCGTCGAGCTTGCGCAAAGTCTCCCACGGCGTTTGGGAGATGCGGTGGGCCGCGCCGGTCTGGCGGTTGGTCGTCGCGTCGTGATGGACGATGAGCTTGCCGTCCGCGCTCATGTGGATATCCATCTCGATGCCGTCGGCCCCCTCGGCGAAGGCGGCGCGGAAGGCGGGCAGGGTGTTTTCCGGATGCTCGTTGGAGGAGCCCCGGTGGGCGATGACCGGGTGGGCGGGAACGGGGACTTCCTTAGGCACGTGGGTGAAGAAATGGGGGTCCAGGCGGTAGAGCTTGTCCCGGACGACCTGGAGCAGGGAGTGGCTGGTGTGCCCCTCCAGCGCCACGCGCAGGGTGCGGCTCAGGCCCTGCGGCATCATGTAGCGGTCCAGGCCTTCCGGCTGCGGCACGGTGTGGATGGTGCCGACCCACGCCTGGTCGGCGAAGCGGGCCGCGGCGCGGTTGAGCTTGTCGAGCAGCTCGTGCTTCATGATCGGGAGGATGACGTTTTGATCCGCCCAGGCGACGTCCTCCAGGCTCAGTTGCTCCTGCGTCTTAGGCCCCAGGGAGGCGGGGTTGAAAGCCACGGCGGGCACGCGTGCCTTGGCGGCGGCGAACATGGCCTCCCCGCCTCCGCGCGAGTTGCCGGTGAGGACCAGCTGCTTGCCCGCCTTTTCCGCCTCCTGCTTCACCAGGAGGGCCAGATCCTGGGCGGCCTGGTAGTCCGGCGTGTATTGCCCGAAGGCCTGGCGCAGGTTCGACTTCCACTGCTCCACGCTCTTCGTCGGCTCGAAGGCCAGGACCCAGCGGTCTTTGTTCGCTTCCGTGGCTCCCTTGAAGAGATGGGCTTTTAGCCCCTGGGCCTCCGCTGCGGCGAAGGCGGCGGCGGGTTCCCGTTCCGGCTTCCAGTCCGCGATGAGGGAGGGATCGTCAAACCAGCGGATGTATTCGCAAATGTCGATGAGGGGATGGAGGGCGGCCAGGCGCTCGCCGTCGAGGACCTCCGGGGAGGTTTGGCGGTGGATGATCATGCCGGGCGGAAGTGAACGCCCGGAAGTTGACGAACGCGTGGCGGAGCCGTGATATTTCGATCACGATCCGGCGGCGGATTATCGCAGCCGCTCGGGACCCGCGCCGGGGGAGGGGGCGCCGGGCGCGCGCCGGAATTCGGTATCTTCCAGCATCTTGCGCAGGGCGGAGGGGAAGGCCGCTTCCCGGGAAAAGGCCTGGGATTCCCGCAGGAGGCGTATTTCCTCGGCCACCTCGGACTGAAGGCGGCGCTGTTCCGCGGAAAGCGTTTCCTCCGGCGCGTGGGGGCGGACTGCATGGAGCCGCGCCATTTCCCGACGGAACCGCCCGCCGGTGAAGGCGTGCAGCTCCGGGCCGAGGCTCCCGGCCAGGCGGCGGTGCGCCTGAGCGGCCCGCTCGTTCTCCAGTTCCAGGCGGTAGTCTTCCGGCTCCGATGCGGGCAACGGCGCGGGCCGGGGAAGGGCGCGCCGCCCTTCCGGGGAGGCAGCGACCACAAGGGCGCGGTGAAAGGCGGCGCGCTGCCGGGGGTCGATCTGCTCCTGCCGGAGGTATTTCTCGAAGTGCTCTGCGGAAAGGCCCCGGGGCTCCAAAACGGCGTCCAGGAGCTGGGCGGCCTTTTCCACCCGCTCCTCCTGCTGGCTGGCCAGGAAGCGGAGGTGGTGGCGGGCGGCCCAGGCGGGCGTCTCCCGCCGCTGCCGGGGCTCCTGCCGCCAGCGGGATTCGATTTCGCGGAGATGGGCCGCCGGGTCCTCTGCCTTTTCAAGGGCGGCGCGCTCCGCCTCCACCGCGCGGAGGAGCCCGGCGCGGGGGACGGAAAAGAATCCCTCGATCCCGGCCAGATTTTTCTCCCGGCCCGCGGCCAGCTCCCGTTCAAAGGCGGCGGCCTCGGCGGCGGCCCGCCGCAGGACATCCCGGTTGTCCCGCATGCGGAATTGGAGCGCGGCCTCGGCGAAGCGGCGCTCCCGCTCCGGTCCCGCGCCGTCTTCCCGCAGCCATTGGCGGAGCTGGGGCTCGCCCACGCGGAGGGCGTCGGCCTCCCGCAGGAGCGCGCCAAGGAGGGCGGGATCGGCCTCCGGCCGCGCGGCCAGGAGGGCGGAAAAACGGGCCTTCAGCTCGCCTGCCGCGCCGGGGGAAGTCTGGAAGGCGTCCATGGCGGCCTACGCCTTTTTGACGAAGCACGCCTTCAAGCCGATGGCCATGCCGTCGATCTTGCAGGAAATCTCATGGTCCCCGTCGACCAGGCGGATGCCCTTCGCCTTCGTGCCGCCCTTGATGACTTGGGAAGAGCCTTTCAGCTTCAGGTCCTTGACGAGAGCCACCGTGTCGCCGTCGGCCAGGGGCGTGCCGTGCGCGTCCTTCACCACGCGGCCTTCCTGCGGCGCGGACGCGCGCGGCCACTCATGCCCGCAGGTGACGCACTCCCACCGATCGGGGAATTCGAGGATGTCGGGCATCTCGCATTGAGGGCAGGCGGCGGGTTTTTCCATTGGGTTATCCTATATTCTTTGTGTTAATTTGTATTTTATTTCTCGTCGCTGAATTGCGAAGAAATAACAGCCAGATTTTTCCCGCATGAAAATTCCATTCATTCATGAGCTGAACCTCCTCAAGGACCAAGTCCGCCAGGTCAAGGAATCCACGGAGCAAATCCGGGCCTTGGCCGGGCAGACGCGGGAGGAAGTCGGCTGGATTCAGGAGAAGATGAGCCGCACCGCCGCCTCGACGGCGGCCAGCGAGTCCCTCCTGCGGCAGATCCAGCTCTACCTGGGGAACGACATCTTCAAGAACCACCTGGCCCGCCTCCATTCCTCCGAATTCCCGAAGGAGAACGAGATCGGCGCCAACCTGGCCGCCACGGTGAAGAGCCTGCGCTTCCGGACGGAGCCCGCGCCGGACCGCTCCCGCACCGTGGTATGCACGGTGGCGGTAGGGGAGGAATACCGGGAAAAGGTGGCCCCCTGCCTGGAAAGCCACCGCCGCTACTGCCGCGACCACGGCTACGACTATATCGACATGGAGATGGAGCCCAATTGGGTTCACCGCCCCCTTTCCTGGTACAAGCTCCCTCTCCTCTTCCGCCTCATGCAGGCGGGCTACGAGCGGCTCCTGGTGATCGATGCCGACGCCATGATCACCAACCCTTCCGTCCGGCTGGAGCCCTTTTTCGAGCGGCTCGACGCGGAGGGGAAGGCCATGCTGGCCGCGGAGGAAGACGGCGGGGTGAACTGCGGCGTCTTCTTCCTGCGGAAATGCCCGCAGGCGGTCCGCCTCCTGGACCTCATGTGGCTGCACGACATGGACGTGCGGCACGGCCACTGGGAGCAGAGGGCATTGCGCGAATTGCTCAACAACTATCGTGCGGTCCACGATGTCCTGGCCGTGGCCGACGGACGGGCCTTCAACAGCTTCCCGCCGGAGCGGGTTGAGTCGTTCTCCGAGGCCTTTGACCAGCGCAACAGCTGGCAGCCGGGCGATTTCATCTGCCACTTTTCCGGGATCCGCGGGGACCGGCTTCCTGAATTGATCCGCCAGTACGCGGCGCGTTAGAAGAGTTCTCCTGATGGTTCTGCTCCTGCTCCTCGACGCCTTTCGCGCCAACTACCTGCCCCGCTCCAGCTATCTGCGGCAACTCGCCCGTGAAGGGGGCCTCGGCACCCTGCGGGAGCCGTTTGGCTTCGTGCCCCGCGCCGCCTATCTGGGCGGCCTCACCCCGGGCGAATACGGCTACACGAACATGTTCCGCTGCGACCCGGAGAACAGCCCGTTCCTCATGGCGCATGGACTGAAGGACGTCGACGGACTGCGGCGGGAGCAGTTTCTGCGCGAGCGGATCGTGGACAACGCCAAGGGGCTCCTCCCGTCCTTCGCCGCCAGCTACGTCTCCACGTTGCAGATTCCGATACCCTGGCTGCCCTACTTCGATCTGGCCGAGCGGCACGCCCCGGACGACAAGCGCAAGGGCTACCGCTCTCTCTACGACCTGCTGCGGGAGCAAGGGGAGAAGTGGTATGAGCTAATCTGGCCCCTGAGCTTTGCCTATCCCGAGCACGGCGACGAGGCCTTGACGGAGCGCGCCCTGCGGGAGATCGGGCCGGAGCACCGGCTGGCCTTCGTCCACCTCACGGAATTGGACGGCATGGGCCACGCCTACGGGCCGGAGTCGATCGAGATCCAGCGCGGCATCTGCCGCACGGACGCCCTGGCCCGCCGCCTGGTGGAGCACTGCCGAAAGATCGACCCGCAGTGCGAGGTGATCCTCTTTGCCGACCATGGCATGCTCACCGTCAACCGCACCATCGACCTCTGGGCGCGGCTCAGGGAGCTGCCCTTCCGCTTCGGGCACGATTACGTCTACTTCCTCGACTCCAGCATGGCCCGCTTCTGGTTCCACCGGACGGAGGCGCGGGAGGCCGTCGAGCGGGTGCTCCGTTCCCAGCCCCATGGCCACATCGTGGAGGACGAGGCGGAGATCGAGCGCTTCGCCATCCGCGGGTGCGATCCGCGCAACGGCGAGCTGATCTTCCTCCTGGACCCCAGCGTGGCCGTCCATCCCAACTTCTTCCAGCGCGACGGCGCGCCCCCGGCGGGCATGCACGGCTACGATCCGGCCGAGCCGGACAACGAGGGCGTCTTCATCTGCCACGGCCCCGGGACTCCGGCGGGCTCCGCCTTCGGCCCCGTCGACGCCACGCAGATCTACCCCCTCCTGCTGGACCGCCTGGGCCTTTCTCCGGGAGACCACACCTCCGTGTCCCTCCCCATGCCGCAGCCGGACGCGGCCTCCCCCTTCACCAAGTCCCGCCTCCCCGGCGCGGACGAGATGGTGCGGCGGGACCTGAAGACGATTTGCGCCGCCATCCTGCAGGAAACCCCCGACGTCGATGGCATCCTCCTGGGCGGCTCCTTCGGACGGGGGGAAGGGGGCGTCGCCCTCGTTGACGGACGCCTCCGCGCCGTCAACGACTACGACATCTTCGTCGCCACCCGGCAGCCCCGCTCCGGCCTGGAACTGGGGAAGCGCCTGGCGCGGGAAATCGGCATCGACTACGTCGACGTCCACTACGCCCCGCTGCGCGCGGAGGATTTCCACCCCACCCAATCCCGCTTCGACCAGCGCTACGGCACCCAGGTTCTCCACGGCCCGGCCTCTCTCCTCGACGACCTGCCGCCGATGGGCGCGGCCGACATCCCGCTGGAGGAGGGCCACCTCATCGTCTTCAACCGCATGGCGGGCTTCCTCACCGTCCCCTTCGAGGCGGCTGCGGCGGGCGTTTTCCCGCAGGACGGGCGCTACCTCCAGAACCAGGTGAACAAGCTCCTCATGGCTCTGGGCGATGCGTGGCTCCTGAAATGGAAGGCCTATGACGTCTCCTACGAGGTCCGCTCCCGCCGTTTCTTCTACATGGGCCGTGCCGCCTCCCTGCCGGAGGAACTCCTGGAAGCCGTGCGGGACGCCTATCTTTGGAAACTGGAGCCCGTCTACCTGCCCGTGCGGGAGGCGTGGGCGGAAGGCGGAAAAGCCCCCCGCTTGGCGCTCCGCTCCATGGCCCTGTTGCTTGAGGGAAGCACGGCCCGGCTCCTGCCGGAGGCGATGAACGGCCTAGGCTTCCTCCATCCGCAGCCGGAGCGCGACAAGGGGGACCGGGAGCGGCTTGCCGCCGGAGCGCCGGGGCCTCTCTGGCAGGCCTACTTGGCGCAGACCCCGGAGGGCGACGCCCGCCGGGCCTTTTACTTCACCAGCCTGCGGCTCTTTCTGGCCTTTGCCGCGGGCGCCGATCAAACGGGCCCCTTGGGCGAGCCCGCCGACGCGCTCTGGCAGGCGGCCTTTTCAGAAGAAGAGCCCTTCTGGCCATCCTGGAACCGCCTGCGGGCCGAAACCATCGCCGCCTGGGAAACCATGGGCCACTAGGAACCCCACTTATGCCACTCGTTAGCGTCATCATCGCCAATTACAACCACGCGCCCTACCTTGACCGCGCCATCCGCAGCCTCCTGGATCAGACTTGGCCGCACATGGAAGTCATCGTCGTCGACGACAACTCGACCGACGCGACGCCGGAAATATTGAGGAAATACGAGGGGGAGCCGCGCGTCCGCGTCCTGTGCCAGGAAAACCAAGGCCTGGCCCGCACCCGGAACAACGGCATCGCCATCGCCCGGGGGGAATACATCGGCTTTCTCGACGCCGACGACTATTTTGCACCGGAGAAGATCGAGAAGCAGGTCCTCGTCCTGCAAAACAATCCCGAATACGACTGGGTTTACTGCGACATGCAGCAGGTCCATCCGGATGGCAGCTTCTTCGACGACTACTCCATCGGAAAAGCCCGGCCCATCGTGCGGGGAGACATTCTGCCCTCCCTCCTGATCGGCGGCTACTTCCCGCCTCACGTCGCGCTGGTCCGCCGCAGCCTGCTGGAGGAGGTGGGCGTCTTTACCCCCGACCTGGATGGCCATGCCGATTACGACCTGTGGATGCGCGCCGCCGCCCGCGGCAAGCAGGTCTATTACCTCGACGAGCGGCTGGCCTATTACACGCGCCAGCCCGGCAGCATGAGCACGGATTGGGACCACATGTCGGAGACGCGCCTGGCGGCCCTCACACGATTGGCGGAGCAGTTTCCCGGGCCGCTGGCCCGGTCGTTGGAAACGCTCTTCCGCCATGTCGTGGGTCTGACGGGCGCGGCAAACAGTCTTTCCGAGGCTCTGCGCAGTGCCGAGGAGGAGAAGCGGGAAGAGAATCCTCCTCCTCCGCCTCCTCCTGAGCGGAGTCCCGAAGAGGAGGAGAACGCCCGGCTTTACCGCGAGGAAGTCGTCCGCCGCCGCCGGATTACCCGCTCTTTGGTCTGGAAGATCGCCACGCCGTTTTTCAAGCTGGAGCGGGCGATTTGGGCTCGCCGTCGGCAGAAGAAGCGGTAAGCCGAATCAACCGGCCGAGAAAACTTTTCCGACGAAATAATCCCTACGGCCGTCTAGGGATTTTCTCTGATAGTTTGGGGCGCGGAAATCGGGCAGGATGCCCCTGTTTTCATGAAAATCCATTCCCTGCTCTTCTCCCTGATCCTTCTTGGCAGTCTGTCCGGCGCGGCTTTGTGCTGGGCGGCCGCCGATGCCTCAAGCAAGTCGTCCACCTTCCAGGTCGGGGATTTCACCGTCGTCCGCATAGACGGCCAGGACGCGACTTTTTCACAGCTGAAAAAAGGGATGCGGGCTTATGTGACGCCCGATTCCTTCCAGGCCGGCTATGCGGCGAAGATCGACGCCCACACGGCCAAATCGGCCGGGGCCGCCCCGGCTCCCGCCAAGGGTTCCAAGGCAGCTCCCGCTCTCCCCTCCAAACATTGGTTCATCACGGCGCTGACACCCAAGGCGATCACGGTGAGCTGGCAGTCCGCCGGGGGGTAGGAATGACGAAAGAGGGGCGGGAGCTGGAATTCCTGCTTGAAGCCCGTGGGGGGATGCTCCCATACCCTTTCCATGAGAAAGGCATTGTGGATCCTTCTGCCGCTTGTCCTGGCGGCAGGCGCGGCGTGGGAGGGGATTTCTTATTACCGGGATAATCGCGATTTTACTCCTTGGATGGATTACCCCCAAAAGGAAGCTTTCTTCGAGGAGCGGGGGATAAAGGATGCTCAGGGGAAGAATTTTTGGGATCGGCGGCATTGGCTAACGGCCGTCCAAGGGCGCTGGCACAAGGGAAAACCCGAATACCGTTACCGGATCGGGGATGCCCCGGCAAAAGGGGGGTATTGGTGGTGGTGGTGGTACAACCAGAGTCCTGAAAGTTTTCACGATCATCTGCTTGAGATGGAGGACCAGTATTGCACGCTGGTTTACATCGACTCCTTCAAGCTCCCCGATGGGACAGTCCGTTATAGCGGCGTCTGGCATCGCACGATCCCGGGGCCGAAAAACGAGGCTCCTAAGGAGGAGAAGCCTTCCGACGAAAAGATCAGGCAGGCCTTAGACGATGCGAATACGGCCGTGATCATGGCGGCGGAGGCCGGGGACCTGGACGCGACGAGGGCGGAACTCCACGGCCTGTTGGCGGTGGTCTACAGTGCGACGGCGACCCCTCAGCAGCGTTTTTCCCGGGAGCGCCTGGAGGCGGCGGCCTTTTATGTTCCCCGCTGGCAGGAGTATTTGGCCGCGCGGGATGCCGGAGATCCCATGGCCTTCCAGTATTTGCACAACCTGGCCGTCATCACCTCCACCTTTGCCCCGTTCCCCACCTCCAGGCTGCTGGAACAGGCGGAGAGGGAGAGAATGGCTCCGCGAAAATAAAAAGGAGAGGCGGGAGCCGGAATCGAACCGGCGCATGGGGCTTTTGCAGAGCCCGGCCTTACCACTTGGCTATCCCGCCAGAGGAAGAGCGGAGAATGTGGCCTATTTCGGCCACGCTGGCAAACCCGGAATCACACCCTTAAGCTAAGGCATGATTCAAAAAGTCCTGGTTGTCGGCGGAGGAACGATGGGGAAGGAGATCGCCCTTCAATGCGCCCGGCATGGATGCGAGGTGGCCATTTTCGATGCCTCTCCGGCGGTAAGGGCCGGGATCGGGTCCGGTTTGGCCGGTCTGGCCGCCACGCTTCCTCCGGGACTTTTGACGGAGGCCGATCTCCCGGCAGTGCTGGCGCGGATCCGGGCCGTGGAAACCCTGGCCGAAGGAGCCGCCGAGGCCGATCTGGCGGTGGAATGCGTGCCGGAAAATCCGGAGCTGAAGCGGAAGGTGTTCCGGCAGCTTTCGGAAGCGTGTTCCGACCGGGCCATCCTGGCGACGAACACTTCTTCCCTGGTCCCGTCGATGTTCGCGGAAAGCTGCCGGTGGCCGGAGCGGCTGGCCGCCTTCCATTTTCACCTGCCGGTGGCGACCTCCAACATCGTCGACGTCATGCCCCACCCGGGCACGTCGCCGGAGACGATGGCGGAGCTGGAGGCCTTCGCGCGCCGGATCGGGCAGATCCCCATCCGCTATGATCGGGAGTCCCACGCCTATATCTTCAATTCGATCTTCGGCGCCATGCAGCGGCAGGCGATCGACCTGGTGCTGGGGGAGGTGGCGACGGTGGAGGACGTCGACCGGGCGTGGATGGGGATTTTCCGCATGCCGCTGGGCCCGTTCGGGATGTTCGACAACATCGGCCTGGATACGATCGCGGAGATTTCCGCCTATTGGGCGGAGACGCTAAATGACGACGCCGGGCGGCGGCGCGTCGCCTTTCTCAAGAAGATGACGGCGGAAGGGAAGCTGGGAACCAAGGCGGGCCGGGGATTTTACGAGTATCCCGATCCGGCCTACGCGCGGCCCGGCTTTTTGAGCGCCGATTCCCCCTAGGAATTGGCGAAGAGAAAGAGGTAGTCCCGGGCGTAGTCCGCGTAGGCCTGGGGCCCGTAGAGAGTGGCCGCCGTCTGGAGGGTCTGGGCGGCGGTGGCGGTGTCCCCCTTGTAGCGGGCGATGGCGGCCTGCGCGAAATAGGCGGCGGGGGTCTTGTCGTCGAAGGCGTTGAGCTGGGAGGCCTGGCGCAGGGCCTCGCCCAGGTCTTTTTGTCCCAGGGCGCAGTAGGTTAGGGCCAGGACCAGGTCGGGGTCGGCGTTGCCCGGCTGGTAGTGCGCGGCGTCCTGGTAGGCGATGCGGGCGTCGGCGTAATGGCGCTGGCGGAAGGCGAGGTCGCCCAGGGAGCGCCGGGCGGCGATGCTGCTGGGGTCGAGATGGAGGGACTCTTCCAGGACGGTCTTGGCTTTGGCGTAGTCTTTAGCGCCGGTGGCGATGCGCCCTTTGAGCACCAGGTAGCGGACACGCTCCTTGTTGGCGTCCGGGGAGAGGGTGGCCAGGCCCTTTTGGCACAGGGTGTCGGCGTCGGCGTAGTGCTCGGTCTTGTAGGCGGCCAGGGCGTCGGCGTAGACCTCCGCGCCCCGGCAGGGGAGCGCGGGGCACGCGGCGGCCCACAGCAGCACCAGCAGGACGGCCCGTGATTTCATAAGCGTTACGCTTCCAAGGGGGGAGCCCAGCCGCGCCCGTCGTGGCGCATCAGCTCGTCGGCCTCCACGGGGCCCATGGAGCCGGGGGAGTAGAGGGGCAGGGAGGAGTCGTCCTCCGCCGCCCATGCGCCGCGGACGGCGTCGATGACGCGCCAGGCCTGCTCCACCTCGTCGCTGCGGGTGAAGAGGGTCGACTCTCCCAGCAGCGCGTCGCAGATGAGGCGCTCGTAGGCTTCCGGGAAGTAGTGGGCGCCGTCCTTCCGGTAGTGGAAGTCCATGCCCACGGTCTGCAGGGTGGCCTGGTTGGGGGTCTTGGTGTTGAAGTGGAGGTGGATGCCCTCGTTCGGCTGGATGCGGATGCGCAGGCGGTTCCGGTGGATGCGGCTCGACGTGTTGGCGAAGAGGACGCCCGGGGGCCGGTTGAAGACGATGTTGATCTCGCTGTATTGGTGGCCCAGTCCCTTGCCGGTGCGCAGGTAGAAGGGGACGCCCGCCCAGCGCCAGCTGTCCAGCTCCAGCTTGAGGGCGACGTAGGTTTCCGTCATGGAGTCCGGGGCGACGCGCTCTTCCTGCCGGTAGGGCGGGATCTGGCGGCCGTTCAGCTGCCCGCCGCCGTATTGGGCGCGGACGGAATTGCGGCGGACGTATTCCTGGGTGGGGGTGGAGATGGTGCGCAGGACCTTCACCTTCTCGTCGCGGATCGACTCGGCGTCAAGGGAGGCGGGCGGCTCCATCGCCAGGAGGGAGAGGAGCTGCATCATGTGGTTTTGCACCATGTCGCGGGAGGCGCCGGCCTCCTCGTAGTAGCCGCCGCGGCCCTCCACGGTGACGGTCTCCGCCACGGTGATTTGGACGTGGTCGATGTAGCGGCGGTTCCAGAGCGGCTCGTAGATGGAGTTGCCGAAGCGGAAGTAGAGCAGGTTCTGGACGGTTTCCTTCCCCAGGTAGTGGTCGATGCGGTAGATCGACTTTTCCGGGAAGGACCGCTGCAGCTCCGTGTTGAGCTTCTGGGCGCTCTCCAGGTCGGTGCCGAAGGGCTTTTCGACGATGAGGCGGCGCAGGTGCTTGGCGCCGGGCTGGGGGTTGAGGCCGGCCTTGGCCAGATTGTCGGCGACGACGCCGAAGAAGTTCGGCGCGGTGGCCAGGTAGAAGAGGCAGTTCTCGCCGTATTGGGCGGCTTCCGGGAGGCCTTTGATCCGCTCGGCCAGTTTCTTGTAGTCGTCCGGGTTGGGGAGGTCCCCCTGCTGGTAGTAGATGTGGGGGGCCAGCTTGGCCCAGGCTTCCTCGTCGACGGGCTTGGTCTGGGAGAACTTGTCGAGGGCTTCCTTGAGGTCCTTGCGGAACTCCTCGTCCGTCTTCGGGCGGCGGGCGAAGCCGATGATGGTGAAGCCTTCCGGCAGCTGCCCGTTCTTCTGCAGGTGGTAGAAGGCGGGGACGATCTTCCGGTGCGTCAGGTCGCCCGTGGCGCCGAAGATGACGGTGGCCGTGGCGGGAACCTTGGGGGATTGGTTCATGAAGGTGCCCTTGCCGGGGGTGGGGAAGTCGATGCTCACGCGTTGTAGCTGGTGGAGGAGGTGGTGCCCCCCTTGCCGGTCCAGTTGGTGTGGAAGAATTCGCCACGGGGCTTGTCCAGGCGCTCGTAGGTGTGGGCGCCGAAGAAGTCGCGCTGGGCCTGCAGGAGGTTGGCCGGCAGGTTGGCGGAGCGGTAGCCGTCGTAGAAGGCCAGGGCGGTGGAGAACGTCGGGGAGGGGACGCCCAGGAGGGCGGCCTGGGAGACGACCTTGCGCCAGGAGGCCTGGCACTTCTCCATCTCCGCCTGGAAGAAGCCGTCCAAGAGGAGGCTGGAAAGCTCCGGGTTTTTCTCGAACGCGGTCTTGATGTTGCCCAGGAAGCGGCTGCGGATGATGCAGCCGCCGCGCCACATGAGGGCGATGCCGCCGTAGTTCAGGTGCCAGTTGTTCTCCTTGGCCGCCGCGCGCAGGAGCATGTAGCCCTGGGCGTAGGAGACGATCTTGGAGGCGTAGAGGGCCTTGCGGATGTCCTCGACGAAGGCGGCCTTGTCGCCGGCGAACTTGTCCTTGGGCCCGCTGAGGACCTTGGAGGCGGCCACGCGGTCGTCCTTGATGGCGGAGAGGGCGCGGGCGAAGACGGCCTCCGCGATGAGGGTCACCGGGGTGCCGGTGTCGAGGGAGGAGACGACGGTCCACTTGCCCGTGCCCTTCTGGCCGGCGGCGTCGAGGATCTTGTCGACCAGCGGCTTTCCGTCCGTGTCCTTGTAGGCGAAGATCTGGCTGGTGATTTCGATCAGGTAGGAGTCCAGCTCCGTCTTGTTCCAGTCGGTGAAGGTCTTGGCCAGCTCGTCCGCGGTCATGCCCAGGGTCTCGCGCATGATGTGGTAGGCCTCGGAGATCAGCTGCATGTCGCCGTATTCGATGCCGTTGTGGACCATCTTAACGTAGTGGCCCGCGCCGTCCTCGCCCACCCAGTCGCAGCAGGGCTCGCCGTCGGCCTTGGCGCTGATGGCTTGGAAGATCTCCTTCACCGCGGGCCAGGCTTCCTTGGCGCCGCCGGGCATGATGGAGGGGCCGAAACGCGCGCCTTCCTCGCCGCCGGAAACGCCCGTGCCGATGAAGTGGAGGCCCTTTTCGGCCAGATACTTCGTCCGGCGGACGGAATCGGGGTAGTGGGAGTTGCCGCCGTCGATGATGATGTCCCCCTTCTCCAGGTAGGGAAGGAGGTGCTCGATGAACTCGTCGACCGCCGCGCCGGCCTTCACCATGAGCATGACGCGCCGGGGGCGCTTGAGCAGTTTCACGAAGTCCTCGATGGAGTGGGCGCCGACGACCTTGGTCCCCTTCGCCTCGTTGGCCAGGAACTCGTCGACCTTCTTCACCGTGCGGTTGAAGACGGCGACGGTGTAGCCGTGGTCGTTCATGTTCAGGACGAGGTTTTGGCCCATGACGGCCAGGCCGATCAGGCCGATGTCAGCGGTGGGATTCATAAAGTAGGGAAGATGGTTCTGCCTCAATTTCTCCGGCAAGGCCACTCCCTTTTTTCCCGCTTGTCCCCCCGGGCGCGGTGGCTTAACCAATAGGTCTCCGATGCAACGCCTCCGCCGCCTCGACCTCTCAAAAGACGTCAGCAAAGCCGAATACCAGGCCACCCTTAAGAAGCTGCAGCTGCGGCTCTTAGAGCGGCAGCTGCGCCTCCGCCAGGACAAGCGCTCCCTCATCCTCGTCTTCGAGGGGCCGGACGCCTCCGGCAAGGGCGGCGTCATCAAGCGCGTGACCGAGCACCTCGACCCCCGCTCCGTCCGCGTCTATTCCGTCCTCAAGCCGACCACGGAGGAATACGCCCACCACTATATGTGGCGTTTCTGGACCCGGCTGCCCGCCTACGGGGAGATCGCGATCTTCGACCGGTCCTGGTACGGCCGCGTGCTGGTGGAGCGGGCGGAGAAATTCGCCACCGACGCGGAGTGGAAGCGGGCCTACCGGGAGATCAACGAGTTCGAGCGCCAGCTGGCCGACGACGGCGCCATCCTGCTCAAGTTCTACCTCTCCATCGGCAAGGAGGAGCAGCTCCGGCGCTTCCGCGAGCGGGAGGCCGACCCCGCCAAATACTGGAAGATGACGGAGGAGGATTGGCGCAACCGCCGGAAGTGGGACCGCTACCTGGACTATGCCCAGGACATGGTCAACAAGACCGACCACCGCCACGCCCCCTGGCATCTGGTGGAGGGGAACAGCAAGTCCTTCGCCCGGCTGAAGGTGCTCAAGACCATCGTCGCCGCCCTCGACCGCCAGCTCAAATGAGCCGCCCGCCCGCCTCCCACACCACCCGGATCAAGGTCTACTACTTCGATACGGACGCAGGGAACGTCGTCCACAACGTCGCCTACCTCCGCATGGTGGAGGTGGCCCGTACCGAGCTGGCCGACGCCATGGGCTGGACCCTGGAGGAAATGGGGCGCACCGGGCTGGTCCCCGTCGTCGCCCGCACGGAGATCGACTACCTCAAGCCCGCCCGCCTGGGCGACACCCTCCGCATCGAGGGCCGGGTGACGAAGCTGGAGAAAATCCGCTTCCACCTGGAATTCCAGCTCTTTCGCGACGCCGATGGCGTCCTCCTGGCCCGCAGCCACCAGACCATGGTCACGGTCAACCTGGCGACGGGCCGCCCCCAGCCGGTGCCGGAAGCCTGGACCGCCGCTTACCCGGAATTGGTCGGCGTCCGGGAATAGTCCTTCACGCGGGTGAATAAATGGGGCATTCCCCGTCCTAATAGCCGAATTAGTACAAGAGAGATTCCCTATGAGCACGCCCATCGATCCCAAGGCCTATTTTGCCGCCCATGTTGAGGAAGCCGCCTTTTTCGCGCGGGAAACCGTTGTCGACATCTCTCTGGGGCACCCCGGTCAGCGAGTGGAGACGGCGCACGGGCCGCAGGTGCTGAAGAGCATCGCCGGGATCGTCACCGACCGGGACGGCCGCGTGGAGGTCGAGGATCTCGACGTCCTGCGCCGGCAATACGGAAACCTCCATCTGACCGACAAGGAGGAAACCCACGAGCACCTCGGCGCGCCCTTCCGCGCCGTCCGGGTGAAAGAAGCCGTTTCCTTCCAAACCGCCTGGGGAGAGGATATCAAGCTGGCCCCGGGCGACATGCTCCTGGAGCAAAAGGACGCGGCGGGAAAAACCTATTATGACGGCTTTTCCGCCGATGCCTTCGCCGCGACACACGTCCGCACCGCGGCGGACGGTTTCCGCGTCGTGCCCGTCGACATGTCCCTGGACCACCAGGCCCGCGCCGTGAAAAACAATCTGGGCAAGGGCAACGCGCCCGGCCGGGCCCACCTGCAGGACATCGAGGCGCTGCGCGAACTGGGCGCCACCCGCTCCGGCGAGGTGCCGAAGACCCCCGGCTCCGGGGAGCACATTCAGGCTAAGTCCTGAACCGCTGCGCCACCGGGATCTGCCGCCCCATGCCAAAGGCGCGGGGGGAAACCTTCAGACCCGGCGCCGCTTGGCGCCGCTTGTATTCGCTGAACGTCACCTTGTTCAGCACGTCCGCCACCACGGCCGCGTCAAAGCCCGCCGCCACGATCTCCGCCTTGCTCCGGTGCTGCACCACGTATAGCTCCAGGATCTGGTCCAGCACCGCGTAGTCCGGCAGGGAATCCTGGTCGGTCTGGTTGGGGCGCAGCTCGGCGCTGGGCGGCTTGGAAATCGAGTTCTGCGGGATGAGCTCCCGCTGCCGGTTGATCGCGCGGGCCAGGCCGTAGACCTCGCTCTTCGTCAGGTCGGCAATGGGGGCCAGCGCGCCGCACATGTCGCCGTAGAGCGTGCAGTAGCCCACCGCCAGCTCCGACTTGTTCCCCGTCGTCAGCACCAGGTGGCCGAATTTGTTGGAAACCGCCATTAGCATGAGGCCCCGCAGGCGGGACTGCACATTCTCCTCCGCGGCGTCCGCCGCGCGGCCCTGAAAGACCGGCCCCAGCTCCTTCTCGACGACCTGGAAGGCGTTCTCGATGGAAACCACCTCATGCGCGATGCCCAGATTGTGCGCCAGCGCCTGCGCGTCGCTCAGGCTGCCGGGGCTGGAATAGCGGGCGGGCAGGGAGAAGCCGAAGACCGCCTGCGGCCCCAGAGCCTCCACCGCCAGCGCGGCGACGACGGCCGAATCGATCCCGCCGGAAAGGCCCAGCGCCACGGAGCGGAAGCCGCACTTTCCCACATAATCCCGGATGCCCAGGGCCAGGGCGCGGCGGACCGTCTCCTCCTCGTCCAGGCGGGAGGCGGAGGGAGGGCAGGCCCCCTTGAGGTCGACGACCCAGCCGCCCGTCTCAAACGCCGGAGCCTGGAAAAGGACCTTCCCGTGCGCGTCAAAGGCGGCGCTCTGGCCGTCGAAGATCAGCTCGTCGTTGCCGCCCACCATGTTCACCTGGACGATGGGGACGCCCTCGTCCTTGGCGGCGCGGGCCACCATCTCCGTGCGGAGCTTTTCCTTCCCCCGATACCAGGGGGAGGCGGAGAGGTTGAGGATCACCTCCGCCCCGGACCGGCGCAGCTCGGAAACCGGGTCCAGGCGGTAGCGGCGGTCGGGCCAGAAGTCGGCGTCGTTCCAGATATCCTCGCAGATCGTGATGCCGATCTTCTTTCCCCGCCAGGCCACCAAAGTCGGCGCGGCGGCCGGTTCAAAGTAACGGTCCTCGTCGAAGACGTCGTAAGTGGGCAGCAGGGCCTTGTGCGCCGTGTGCTGGATGCGCCCGTCCTCCAGCCACGCGGCCGCGTTCCAAAGGGGGCGGCCGGGCCGCTGGGCGTTCGGCCGGACGCAGCCGACGCAGAGCGCCGGACCGCCCGCCGTCAGCGCGGCGGCCTGGGCCAGGGCGGCCTCCCCGGCCTCGATAAAGTCGGGCCGCAGGAGGAGGTCGCGCGGCGGGTAGCCGCACAGGAAAAGCTCCGGGGCCACGACGATCTCCGCCCCTTCCTTGGCCAGCTTCCGGTATCCCTCCCCCAATTGGCGGAGATTCTCCGCGTAATCGCCGATGGTGGCGTTGAGCTGGAGGAGGCCGATTTTCATCCGGTCCTGAATATTTAACCGGCGGAAGAAAGAGGGAAAACAAATTCGTCTTCGCCGGTTTGAATCGGGGGAGGCGGCGGGCTAATCTTAAGGGAAGTCCGTCATGAGCGATCCCGATTCGATCAAGCACGAGTTGCAGGCCGTCCTGGGCTACTGCGACCTGGGGATGTGGGACGAGGCGCTGGCCGAGGTCGACGAGGCCGAAAGCCGCCAGGCCGAAGGCCCCTCCGCCAAGCTGGACGAGCTGCGCCTGAATATTCTGCAACGGGCGGAGCGATGGACCACCATGCGGGAGATCGCCGCCCGGGCGGCGGAACGGGAGCCGGTCCGGCCCGCCTGGTTCCTTTCCTGGGCCTACGCCCTGCGGCGGGAGGTTTCCATCCCGGCGGCGCGGGAAATCCTGGAAAAGGCCCTGCGGCTTCACCCGGCGGAAGCCCTCATCTCCTTTAACCTGGCCTGCTACGCCGCCCAGCTCGACGAGTGCGAGGCGGCCGCCCGCCACCTGGCCCAGGCCCTGCGGCTCGACCCCAAGCTGGCCAAGAACGCCCAGAACGATCCCGACCTGGCCCCCCTGCGCAACCGCGGCCCGCTGCCCGCGCCCCAATCCCCGCCTCCGGCGATCCTCCCTCCGCCCAAGACGCAGCAGTTCGCGGCGCCGAAGGCTCCCGCTCTGCCGAACGAGTCGGCCGCGCTCCGCGTCTACGTCCGCCATTTGACGGAAGGGGACGCCGCCGCGCGCGCCGTGGCGCTTCACGCCCTGGTCCAGGCCCGGGCGGAACCGGTCTTCACGGCCCTCCTCGCCTCGGAGCAAACCGCCGTCTCCCAGCTGGCTAGCCAGGGCCTGTGGGAGTGCTGGCTGAACGAGGCCGGCCCCGCCGCGCGCCATCTGATCGAAAAAGGCGTCCAGCTCATGGAGAAAAGCGATTTTCCCGTTGCCGAGAGGCTCTTCCGCCGCCTGATGAACGACTATCCCGATTGGGCGGAGGCGGTCAACAAGCTGGCCACCCTCTGCTACCTCTCCAAGCGGTATGAGGAGAGCCTGAGCCTCTGCCGCCGCGTGGTGACGATGAAGCCGGACCACTTCGGCGCCTGGCAGGGGATCGAGCTGTGCGCCGTGCAGATGAAGGACTGGTCCGTGGCCCTGGAGGCGGCCAAGCAGAGCCTGCGCCTCCAGCCCCAGCATCCGGCCCACCGGAAGCTGGTCGAGTCCCTGGAGGCCAAGCTGGGCGGGGAAGAGGAGCGTTGACGGCCTTGCCCTGGATCAGGGGCTTTGCCTAATCTCCCGGGATGAAAATCTGGGCGGCGGCGGGACTGTGGCTGGCGGTTTTTCTTCTTCCGGTTTGGGCGGACGATCTGGACGCCTCCGTCCAGGTCCTCATGCATGAAAGCACGGGGGACATCGACCGCGGCACGAAGGGGAAAGGGAAGGAAACGGTCACCGCGCCCACGTTCACGGTCAAGCTCTCCAACACCGGCATGGACGATATGCCGAACATCACCCTGAAGCTCTACGTGGCCGTGGCCCACAATTGGATCCGCACGGAAACGGAGGACCAGCGCCAGGGCCGCATCCAGGAGATCCTGGAAGGAAAGGCCAGCCTGCCCGCCGGAGCCTCCCAGGAGGTCGAAATGGGATCGGTCGAGGTGAAGTCGAGCGTCACGGGCGATTCGACCCACCATGTGACCTGGTTTGGCGGGGCGGTTTACCAGGGCTACGTGCTGGAGATCTATTCCAACGGCGCCCTTTACCGCGTGAAAGTGGGCGGCAACACGGCGGCCCGCCGCGCGTATGACGAGTATAAGAAAAACACCGGCGGGGACACCGCGGGGGCGAAGGAAAGCCCCGCTCCCTAGGTTCGGGAACTAGTAAGCGCGGAACGGGCGTTCCACTGTCCAATCGGTGCCCGTTTTGCCGGTGCTGCGGGTCAGGAGGCGCCCGGCACCGGAGAGTGTGGTGTGCTTGTTGCCGGTAGGATCGGCCACGGTGGGGCGGGCGTTATCCTTAAAATGGATGTCGATGCTGGCCGTGGGCTGGACGGTGATGTGGGGGGCGGACTTCTCCTCGCAGGAGACGATGGAAATCGTGTCGGACAGGACGATGCTGGGCTTTGCCTCCCCCTTGGTGACGATATTGGGACGGCGGCTGTAGATGCTGACTTCCGAAGCCTCCACGACGATCGTGGTTTCCTTCCCCTGTTTGCCGCAAACGGTGATGTCCGGCGCGGCGCCTTCCGTGACGGAGATGAGGGGTTGGGCGTTGTCCTGAACGTCGACAGTGGCGCGGCCGCCGCCCTGAAGGATGAGAGTCGGCTTGGCGTCCTTTTCGATCACGAAGTTGAGGGAGGAATCCGTATGGATCTTCACATCCCCCTGGATGTGGACGAGGGGGGTGGGAATCCGGTTCAGGCGGGCCTGGCCGCGGGCGGTCGTCTGAAGGCGGTCCCAGTCAGCCTGGGTCTTGAGCGTGATGGAAGGGCGGGACGGCATATCCTTCTAATTCGGCTATTCCGCCCCCCGGATTCCCCGCTTTTTCGGGGAAACGGCTAGAGGGTCTGGGCGACCTTCTCGAGCTGGTAGCACTCGATGACGTCGCCTTCCTCGTATTCGGTGAAATCGCCCAGGCGGATGCCGCACTCCAGGCCGGAGCGGACCTCGGACGCGTCGTCCTGGAACCGCTTGAGGGTGTGGATGCCGCCGTCGTAGATCGGCTGCTTCTTGCGGATGACGCGGGCGCGGGCGTTGCGGACGATGCGGCCGGTCTGCACGGCGCAGCCCGCCACGGGATACTTGGAAAGCTCGAAGACCTTCTTGACCAGCGCGGTGCCCAGCTGGGTCTCGCGCAGCTCGGGGTCGAGGAGGCCCGCCATGGCCTCCTTGATCTGGTCGACCAGCTCGTAAATGATGGAGAAGAGCTTGATCTGAACGCCCTCGCGCTTGGCGGCGTTGGCGGCGGCGTTGTCGGTCTTCGTGTTGAAGCCGATGACGACGGCGGAGCTGGCGCGGGCCAGGATGACGTCCGATTCGGCGATCGGGCCGACGCCGGTGTGGACGATCTCCAGGTCGACTTTCTTGCTGTCGATGTTGCGCAGCTGGCCCACGACGGCCTCGATGGAGCCCTGGACGTCGGCCTTGATGATGAGGTTGAGGGTCTTCTTCTGCCCGTCGGCGATGGTGTCGAAGAGGTTTTCCAGGGTGACCTTCGGCGCGGCCTCGATCTTCTTGAGGCGGAGGGAGGCGGCGCGCTCCTCGGCGATCTCGCGCACCTTCTTGTCGCTGTCCATGGTGACCAGCTCCTCGCCCGGGGAGGGGACGCCGGAGAGGCCGATGACTTTCACGGGGGTGGAAGGGCCGGCTTCCTTGACGTTCTGGCCCAGGTCGTTGATGAGGGCCTTCACGCGGCCGTAGAAGGGGCCGCAGAGGGCGGGCTCGCCCACCTTCAGGATGCCGTCCTGGACGAGGACGGTGGCGGTGGGGCCGCGGCCGACCTCGGTCTGGGCCTCCACGACGCGGGCCTTGGCCTCGCCGCGGAAGTGGGCCTTGAGCTCCATGAGCTCGGCCTGGAGGGTGATCATCTCCAAAAGTTTGTCGATGCCCGTCCCCTTGGTGGCGGAGACTTCAACGGTGATGGTTTGGCCGCCGTATTCTTCCGGCGCGAGGCCCTGCTCCTGGAGCTGGCCCTTCACGCGCATGGGGTTGGCGGCGGGGAGGTCGCACTTGTTGATGGCGACGATGATGGGGGCGCCGGCGGCCTTGGCGTGGCTGATGGCCTCCAGGGTCTGGGGCATGAGCCCGTCGTCCGAGGCGACGACCAGGACGACGATGTCGGTCACGGAGGCGCCGCGCGCGCGCATGGCGGTGAAGGCGGCGTGGCCCGGGGTGTCGATGAAGGTGATGCCGTGTTCCCCGCGCTTCACGGTGTAGGCGCCGATGTGCTGGGTGATGCCGCCGGCTTACGCCCGCGGCGACGCGGGTCTTGCGGATGGCGTCCAGGAGGGAGGTCTTGCCGTGGTCGACGTGGCCCATGAAGGTCACGACGGGGTCGCGGTGCTCCAGCTTGCGCTCCAGCTCGGCGGCGGGCTTGGGCTTTTCGACGGGCTTGGAGGGGGCGGGCGGATGGGCCACGCGGTCCCGCTTTTCCGTCTGGAAGCTGAAGCCGAGCTTGGCGCTGACTTTCTTGGCCGATTCCTCGTCCAGGACCTGGGTGAGGGTGGCGAAGATGTTCAGCTCCATCAGGTGGTGGATGAGCTGGAAGGGCTTGAGGCCGAGGTGGGTGGCCAGATCCTTGACGACGATGGGGCCTTTGATGGCGATCGTCTTGTCCGCCGGGGAGGAGGTGACGTTCCCTTCCGCGGGGGCGGAGGGGGCGGGTTCAGAAGCCTCGGCGGAGGCGGGCTCGGTCGAGGCGGCCTGCGGGGCCTCCGTCGCCGGGGCCTCAGACGCCTTCGGAGCCGCGCTCTTTTTGGGAGCGGCGGCTTTGTCGGCGGTCTTCTTGGTCTCGACGGTGGCGGCTTTTTCTTTAGGCATGCAGGCGGTGGATCTTAGCGTGGGATGCGGGTTTAGGCGTTCGCGGGCTGGTCGGCCCCGGCCTTGGTCTTCTCGATGGCGGCCTGGCGAATGCCCTTGGCGGCCTCGGGCTCGAGGCCCGGGACGGCGCCGAGGAAGTCTTCCTCGTCGACCTCCGCGATCGCCTCGACGCTGACGAGGCCGGCGCGGACGATCTGGTCGGCCACGGCCTGCTCGATGGAGAGGGATGCGGCCAGCTCGCCGGCGGCCTTTGTGATCTGCTCGGCGAAGTTCTCGGCGGCGGTGTGCTCTTTGAGGATGTCGATCTCCCAGCCGGTGATCTTGGTGGCCAGGCGGGTGTTCTGCCCCTTGCGGCCCAGGGCCAGGGAGTAGTTCTCGCTGTCGACGGTGACCTTCAGGCGGTGGTTGGCCTCGTCGACCTCCAGGCTCTTCAGCTTGGCGGGCTTGAGGGCCTCCACGGCCAGCTCACGGATGTTGGGGGACCACTTGAAGAGGTCGATCTTCTCGTTGTTCAGCTCGCGGACGATGTTCTTCACGCGCGCGCCGCGGATGCCGACGCAGGCGCCCACCGGGTCGATCTTCTCGTTGGAGGACCAGACGGCGATCTTCGTGCGGTAGCCGGCCTCGCGGGCCATGGCCTTGATCTCCACGGTCTTGTCGTTGACCTCGTTGACTTCCAGCTCCAGGAGCTTGCGGACGAAGTTGGGGTGGCTGCGGGAGAGGATGATCTCCAGGCCGCGCACGCCCTCTTCCACGGCCACGACGTAGGCGCGGATGCGCTCGCCGGGGTTGTATTCTTCCGTGGGGACGCGCTCGCGGGAGGGGAGGATGGCCTCGAACTTGCCGAGGTCGACGATGACGTCGCTCCGCTCGAAGCGGCGGACGGTGCCGGTGACGATGGCGCCGGCGCGGTCCTTGAACTCGGAAAAGATCATCTTCCGCTCGATGCCGCGGAGGGTTTGGTTGATGGTCTGCTTGAAGACCTGGGCGGCGATGCGGCCGAATTCCTTCGGCGTCACCTCCATGTCGACGGCGCCGCCGAGCTGGGCTTCCTTGTCGATGTCGCGGGCTTTGAGGAGGGTGATCTGGTCGGCCGGGTTGGTCACCTTTTCCACCACTTCCAGGCGGGCAAAGGCGCGGAGCTTGCCGCTTTTGGGGTCGATCTCCACGCGGAGATCCTTGGCCGGGCCGAAGCTTTTGCGCGAGGAAGCGAGCAATGCGGCTTGCATCGCTTCAATGAGGATCTCCCGTTTGATCCCCTTTTCCTTCTCCATGTATTCCATGATCGCTACAATTTCTTGACTCATGGTCGCCTCCTTCTTATTGCTTCTTGCTTCTCTCTCTTTCGGATCCGGAGACAAAAAAGTGGAAACTAGCGAAAGTTTCCACGGCTCCGAACAAACCGGTGAGCGAAAAGCAAGTGATCCTATCAACTTAAGAGAGAGGGTCAAGGCCTGAAATTGAATCCCCCCGCCCAAGCTCCTCTGCCGGACCATCTTGGCCTTATCGCCGGGAAGGGGAGCTATCCCCTGCTGGTCGCCCGGGCCGCCCGGGCGGCGGGCGTGAAGCGCCTTTCCCTTGTTGCCTTCGACCGGGAGACCGATCCCGCCCTCTTTCCCCTGGCCGACGAGTCCCTCTCCATCCGGGTCGGCGAATTGGGGAAGCTCCTCCGCTTTTGCCGGGACCAGGCGGTCCCCGCGGCCATCATGGCGGGGCAGATCTCCCCCGGCCACCTCTTTGACCTGAAGCCCGATTGGCGGGCCCTCCTCCTCCTGGCCAAGCTTAAGGAACGCAACGCGGAGACGATCTTCGGCGCCATCGCGGACAAGCTGGGGGAGGGCGGCACCATCGTCCTGCCCGCCACCACTTTCCTGGAGGATTGCCTGGCCGCTCCCGGCCCTCTGGCCGGTCCCCGCCCGGGCCGCCGCCAGCGGGAGGACATCGCCTACGGTTTCCGCATCGCCAAGGAGATGGCCCGGCTCGACATCGGCCAGACCGTCGTGGTGAAGCGCGGGACCGTCCTGGCCGTGGAGGCCTTTGAAGGGACCAACGCCGCCGCCCGCCGCGGCGGGGCGCTGGGCCGGGGCGGCGCGGTCCTGGTCAAGGTGAGCAAGCCGGGGCAGGACTTCCGCTTCGACGTGCCGGTCGTCGGCCCCCACACCTTTCAGACCGCGCATGAGGCGGGCATCGGCACCATCGCCTGCGAGGCGGGCCGCACCCTTCTTTTGGAACGGGAGCGGCTGGAGGCCCTGGCCCGGGAGTTTAAAATCTCCCTGGTCGGCGTCAGTCCTTCCGACTCCGCGCTTTAAAGATCCGGTTCACCCGGGCCAGCCAAAACTCGTCGAACCACGTCATCACG
Source organism: Verrucomicrobium sp. (assembly GCA_028283855.1). Taxonomy (NCBI): domain Bacteria; kingdom Pseudomonadati; phylum Verrucomicrobiota; class Verrucomicrobiia; order Verrucomicrobiales; family Verrucomicrobiaceae; genus Verrucomicrobium; species Verrucomicrobium sp. The sequence goes on from JAPWJX010000003.1 coordinate 1,241,831, forward strand.
GCGACCGCCAGCGCCAGCGGCGGCAGGGTTCCCAATAGCGTGAGCCAGAGCGCCGCCGCGTCCGAAACCCGCCCGTGGAGATGGACGAAGAGCCAGCTCGACCAGGTGAAGAGGATCAACGGATGGATCAGGTAGAGGGGGAAGGAGATCCGGCCCAGGAACGCGCCCCACGGGCGGTCGAGCATCTGGTAGAGCGCCCGCCAGCCAGTGAGGGCCTGCATCACTAAAAGGGAGGCCAGCAGATAGAGGTAGCTGTGAAGGCTGGGGCGCGGCAGCGCGGGCGTGGAGAGGGGTAAGATCGAGGCAAAAGCCTTGTAAGGCCCTTGTGAGACGAGATAGCCGTAGAGGTAATAGGCTCCCGCCAGGAAAAGAAGGGCCCAGCCGGCGGCCAGCCGGGTGCCGCGTCGCGCGTGGAGCCAGCAGAGCGCCGCGCCCAGGGGAAAAGAGAGATAGAACGGGCTGCCGATGACGCAGGCCGCGCCGAAGAAGAGGACCCACCCGGCCCGCTGCGGCCAGCGGGCGACGCCGTAAGCCAGGGCGTAGACCAGCAGGCTGCCGATCCACTCGATCCGCATCGTCCACAGATTGGAATTGTAGGAGGACCAGCCCGTGAAGAAGGCCTTCAGGCCGTCCAGGACGGCGCCGGGGACAGACGGAACCGGCGCCGTCTTCGGGTTGGCCATTTGAATGAGCCAGCCGGAGCCGCTTAAATGGCCTGCCGCCCGGAAAAAACCGAAACCGGCGGCGAGCGCCAGGCCCACCAGCAAGGTGCTGAGCACCGCCGGACCGGCCAGCCGGAAGAAGCGTTTAAAGGCCGTCCGTTCCAGCATTCCCGTCCGCCCCGTGTGGAAATAGCGGTAGGGCAGGACGTAGCCGGAGAGGACAAAAAAGAAGGAAACGGCCGCCGTGCCGTTGACCAGGGGGAAGGCCAGCGTGCCCGCCAGGGATCCAGGGCCGATCCCTTCATAGAGCCCCCCGTGAAGACGCGGCGCGAAGCCCAGCAGAAAGTGGTGGAAGAACACGATGCAGGCCGCCAAGCCGCGGCACGCCTCCAGCGGCACCAGGCGGGAATGGCCCTCCGCGGCAGCCAGGGGATTCTGCGACGACATCCCGCCTTGGTTACGCGCCGTACGCCTTGAGGGCAAGGCTGCGCTTGACGTCTTCCCCCAACCCGCCTTCGCTATAACCCCTTCGGCTCCTATGGGGCCGTCTAGAGAGAGCTTTGCCAAAGATGAACATTTTTTCGGGCCGCGCGGTCCCTAAAGAGACGGCCGTCGAGAAAGTCGCCGTCGGCGTCGTCGGCGTCGGCCACATCGGGCGCCATCACGTCCGCTTATATGCCGAGGCGCCCGGGGCCGACCTGGTCGGCGTCTTCGACATGAACCGGGACGCCGCCCGGAAGATCGCCGCCCAATACAAGGTCCCCGCCTACGACCGGCTGGAGGACCTCCTGGCCCGGGCGGAGGCCCTCAGCGTCGCCACGCCCACGGTGACCCATTTCGAGATCGGCGCGCAGGCGCTGGAAGCGGGCCGCCACCTCCTCATCGAGAAGCCGATCGCCGACCGGCCGGAGCAGGCCCGCCAGCTCGTCGAGATCGCCGCGCGGAAGGGGGCCGTCCTTCAGGTCGGCCATATCGAGCGCTTCAATCCCGCCTTTCAGGCTTTGGAGGCCATGCTGACGCATCCCAAGTTCATCGAGGCCCACCGCCTTTCCCCCTATCCGGGCCGGAGCATCGACATCGGCGTCGTCCTCGACCTGATGATCCACGACATCGACATCATCCTCCACCTGGTCCGCTCCCCCCTGGAGAGCATCGACGCCGTCGGCGTCCCGGTCTTAAGCCGCAGCGAGGACATCGCCAACGCCCGCCTCCGCTTCCAGAACGGGTGCGTGGCCAACATCACCACCAGCCGCATCAGCCCGGAGAAGCTGCGGAAGATCCGCGTCTTCCAGGACGACGCCTACCTCTCCCTCGACTACCAGAACCAGAGCGGGGAAATCTACCGCCGCCAGGATGGGAAGATCACCCGGGACAAGATCCCCGTCCGCAAGGAAGAGCCGCTGAAGCTGGAGCTGGAGTCCTTCCTGGAATGCGTCCGCGCCAAGCGCCGCCCCTTGGTGGACGGCGCGCAGGCCGCCGACGCGCTGGAGGTGGCCCTGCGCATCGTCGAGCAGATCGGTTCCGGCAACGGCATGCCCGCCCTTCCATGAGCGATTCCCCCTCCGTCTTCTTCTTCGCCGGGGAGGCTAGCGGCGACGCCCACGGTGCCGCCCTCATCGAGGCCCTCCGCCGCCTGCGGCCCGACGTCCGCTGCCTGGGCGCGGGCGGTCCCCGCATGCAGGCCGCCGGGCAGGAGCAGCTCTACGACCTGACGGAGCACGCCGTCGTCGGCCTGGTGGAGGTGCTCCGCCATTACCCCCGCCTGCGCGGCCTCTTTAACCAAGCGGTCCGCGCGGTGAAGAAGGCGCAGCCGGAGGCCGTCGTCTTCATCGACTATCCGGGCTTCAACCTTCGCCTGGCCAAGGCGCTCCGCCGCGCCGCGCCGAAGACCAAGCTCATCTTCTTCATCAGCCCGCAGGTCTGGGCGTGGAAGAGCGGACGGGCCAAGACCATGGCCCGCCTCCTCGACCGCCTGCTGGTCATCTTCCCCTTTGAAAAGGAATGGTTCGCCCAGCACGCGCCGAGCCTTCCGGTCGAGTGGGTCGGCCATCCCATTTGGGACCGCATGCTCGTCCAGGAGCGGGAAGGGGACTCCGGTCCCGTCCGCCGCGTCGCCCTTCTGCCCGGCAGCCGCCAGGGAGAGATCAGGAAGCACCTCCCCATCCTGCTGGAGGCCGCCCGCCACCTTTACGAGAAGCGGCGGGACCTCCGCTTCGTCTGGCTGGCCCCGGACGCCAAGGCGCAGCGCCTCGGCCTGGAAATCCTCAAAGACTATCCCGGCGGGCCGCCCATCGAGGCTTACGTCGGCTACCCCCTTTCCCACATGAGCCGCTGCGGCCTGGCCTTGCTGGCCTCCGGCACCGTCTCCCTGGAGTGCGCCTGCGTGGGCGTTCCGCAGATCGTCTTTTACAAGGTCCACCCCCTGACTTACCTTATCGGCCGCATGGTCGTGAAAATCCCCTTCGTCAGCATGGTCAACATCCTGGCCGGCAAGGAGATCATCCCGGAAATGATCCAGGCCGGGCTCACCCCGGAATCCCTGGCCAACCGGGCCGAAAACCTCCTGGACGACGAAGGGCTCCGCGCCGCCATGCGCGGCCAGATGGCGGAGGCCGTGGCCAAGCTGGGCCCCCCCGGAGCCGGGGAGCGCGCCGCCCGGTCCGTCCTCGCCGAAATCGGCGCCGCCCCCGCCGCCTAATCTTTTCCCCATGATCCATCGCCTCCTGCAATCCTTCCTCGTCGGCCTGGCGCGCTTCATCCACCGCTGGCCGCGGCTGATCGCCTTCACGGGGGTGGTCCTCACCGCCGCCGCCATCTGGCTGACCGTGACCAAGCTGACCGTCAGCGCCAACACCGATAACCTGGTCAGCGCCAAGTCTCCGGCCAACCGCTACTACCTCGACTACGTAAAGGAGTTCAACGTCACGGAAGACTTCGTCGTCGTCATCCGCTCCAACGACGTGGCGAAGAACCGCCAGGCCGCCCAGTTCATCGGCAGCCGCCTGGAGGCGATGCAGCCGGATCTGCGGCGCGTCCTCTATCACATCGACTTCTCCAAGCTGCAGGACCACTTCCTCCTCTTCCTGGACGCCAAGGACCTGGAAGGGATCCGGCAGGAAGTCGGCGGCTACGCCGCGCAGCTCCGGCAGAACAACGTCCGCCTGGACCTCAACTCGATGCTCGACCAGGCCGACGCGATGTTCAACGACAAGTACCTCCGCAAGAAGAGCAATTGGAAGGAGTTCAAGCCCTTCGTCGACCGCTTCGCCGACATGCTCGACCAGCTGGCCGACCAGATCGAGAACAAGGCCGACGCGCCCAAGGCCAAGGGCGCCAAGGTGAAGCCCGGCGCGGCCGCCGCCCAGGGCAAGCTGGCCGACATCTCCAAGGAAGTGGAGGAGAACGAGTATCCCGGCTTCGACGAAGGCCGCACCCTGGTCATCACCGCCTCTCCCGCCGAAGGGAAGAAGGAAGGCCGCCCCTACGAAGTCGTCATTCCGAAGATCCGCGCAGTCCTGGCCGAGGCGCGCCAAGCCTATCCCGACGTCGACATCGGCCTGACCGGCGAGCCCGTTCTGACCGACGACGAGGTGGCCATGAGCGCCAAGGACAGCGCGGAGGCCGGGGCCCTGGCCTTCGCCCTCATCGCCGTTCTCTTCTTTGTCAGCTACCGGGAGCGGACCCGGCCCGTCATCGCCCTGCTGGTCCTGCTCATGGCGGTCAGCTGGTCGCTGGGCCTGACCGTCCTCACCGTCGGCCACCTGAACATCATCTCCCAGGCCTTCGTGGCCATGGTCATCGGCTTGGGGATCGACTTCGGCATCCAGATCATGGGCCGTTATGAGGAGGAGCTGGCGCGCGGCTCCGCCCTGGAAAACGCCCTCGTCGCGGGCGTCGGCTACACCGGCGCGGCGGTCGTCACCGGCGGCACCACCACGGCGCTGGCCTTCTTCACCATGTGCTTTAACGACTTCACCGGCCTGGCGGAGTTCGGCGTGGTGGCGGGCTCCGGCGTCGTCCTTTGCCTGGTCGCCAACCTTGTCCTCCTGCCCGCCGTCTACGTCCTCATGGACCGGCGGAAGTCCCCCCAGGTGCTCCGCTCCCGCGCGGCGGCTTCCTCCCTGCCGGGCCAGCGGATCGATGCCGTCCTCTTCGGCCATCCCCGCTTGGTCCTGGGCGCGGCGGCCGCGGCCACCGTGGCGGCGGCCTTCTTCATCCCCAAGGTCCGCTTCGACTACAATCTCCTGAACCTCCAGAGCCCGAAGCTGGAGTCCGTCCGGGAAGCCCTGGTCCTCAACGCGCCGGGCAACTCCATCCTCTTCGGCGTCTCCGTGGCGGACAACGTGGAGGACGCGCGCGCCCGCATCGCCCGCTTCCAGGCGCTGCCCACCGTCGCCGCCGTCCGCTGCCCCATCGTCGACATGACCCCGCGCGACCTGGATTCGAAGCGGCCCATCGTGCGGGAGATCGCCGCCTCCCTGGAAGGCGTCCGGCTGAATACCGACGTTTCCGACACCGTCGACGTCGCCCGCGCGCGGGTGAAGATCGGCGAGCTGCTGAACGACTGCCAGCAGGGCGTCGCCCAGGCGCGCAAATACCGGCTGATCCCGCAGGCGCGGGAGGCGGTGGAGGTCTTCGGCAAGCTGATCCCGCCCCTGGAACGGGCGCAGAAGGCCATGGAAGGGCTCTCCCAAGCCGAGCTGGGCCGCCGCCTGAACCGCTACCAGGTCAACGTCTTCGGCACCATGCGGCGCAACCTGGCCTTCCTGGCCGGGCAGAAGGCGGAAGGGGCCATCACCGTGGAGGACATCCCCCTGCCGCTGCGGGAACGCTACCTCTCCCCGCACGGGAAGATCCTCATCGAGATCTCCCCGAAGGAAAACGTCTGGAACCGGGAGGCCGACGCCGCCTTCGTCCGCGACCTCCGCACCGTCGACCCCCGCGTCACCGGCGCGCCCGTGCAGAACTTCGAGTACATCGACCTGCTGCGCGCCAGCTACGTGCAGGCGGCGAAGTGGGCTGCCGTCGCCATCGTCATCCTCATCTGCCTCCACTTCGGGCGGCCCTCGCTCATCCTCCTCACCCTCCTGCCGCTGGCCATGGGCATCGCCTGGACGTTGGGGCTCATGGGCGCGTTCCACTACCCCTTCAACCCGGCCAACATCGTCACCCTGCCTCTGGTGATCGGCATCGGCGTGGCCTACGGCGTCTACACCGTCGACCGCTACCGGGAAGACCAGCGCCTCTCCCTCTTCCACGGCAGCACGGGGAAGGCCATTGTCCTTTCCGCGCTGACGGCCATGATCGGCTTCGGCTCCATGATGATCAGCGCCTATCCGGGGCTCTTCAGCCTGGGCCTGCTCATGTTCCTGGGCGTCGGCATGTGCCTGGTCACCAGCATCGGCGTCATGCCCCAGCTCCTGAAGCTGCGGCAGGAAGACGCCCCCTCCGCTCCCGTCCGGGAAGCGGTTCCCCTGAAGAAATAGGAGCGCGCATGAGCCACTCCCAAGAATACGCCGAGGGCCTCATCCGCCAGGGAACGAGCGCCTGGGACCTTCTCCAGAGCACCTTCCAGGACGGCACCGATCTGGGCACCCTCCTGGTGGTCACGCGGGAGATCCGCCGCCGCCTGGCCGATCCGCAGGACCCGGTGCACTCCTTCTTTCACCGCCACATCAACCCGGACGGGGAGCAGGGCGGCTGGGTGCAGGACGGCCTGGCCCATCGGTCCGTCTCGCCCAAGGCCCAGGTCGGGCGGGACGCCATCATCTTCGGCCCCAGCGGCTTTGCCCTCGGGGAGGGGATGACCTTCACCTCCGTCGGGCCGGAAGCGGTCATCGCCGGCCACTCCGCGATCGGGCCAGGCGTCCAGATCCACGGAAAGAGCCGGGTGGAAGACTCGGCGCTCTGCGGCGCGCGGACCGGCAACGGGATCGCGCGGCATTTCGGCATCTTCAGCAACCGGGTGACCATCACTTCGTTTATCGCGGTCGACCAGTGCATCCTCCATGACTCGTCCGTGAAGGAGAGCTTCGTCTCCGGTTCCGTGCTCCGCCGCGCCGACGTGAAGAACAAGGCGTGGGTCGCCCTTTCCCAAATCAAGAACGGGGAGGTGGACGGCGCCGTCGTCTATGACAGCACGGTGAAGGGCGGCAGCCGCGTGGGCCAGGACGTCCATCTGGAAGGGTGCCGGGTGACCAAGGGCGTCTCCGTCGACGTGCCGCAGAAGGTCGTGGATCAAAAGATCGACGACAACCGCTACGCCCTGGTGGCGCGGCCTCCCCGCTCCCTGGTGAAGGACGCGCTTCAGCTGGCCGCGGGGCTCTTCGAGCGGCCGAAGAAAAAAGAGAACCCCGGCCAGGAACCCGACCGGGGAACGCTTCCCTTAAGGAAATAAAATGGCCAACCATCGACTGGAAGACGCAAAGAGCCTTATTCGGGGGGGCGCCGGCGCCGAAGCCCTTTTGCGGCACACCCTTTCTCGCGGCACGGACTTGGCCACCCTCCAGGTGGTGGGCGAGGAAATCCGCCGCCGCCTGGCCGATCCGCAGGACGCCGTCCACGCCATCTTCCACCGGCACATCAACCCGGACGGCGAGCCGGGCGGCTGGGTGCAGGACGGATGGGCGGAGCCGGGGCGCTCCGTTTCCCCTCAGGCCCATTTGGGGAAGGACGTCATCGTCTTCGGGCCGAACGCCCCTCTGGACCACCTGTTCGATTTCAAGACGCAGGACGCCTTCACCGTCCTGGGGCCGGGCGTGGCCGTCACGGGCCGCTCGGTCATCGGGCCGGGTACGCGCATTTTGGGGAAGAGCCGGATCGAGGACTCTTATGTGACCGGCAGCCGGGATGCGAACGCCTATCTCCGCGATTCGACGGTGCGGGAATCCTACATCCACGGCTCCGAGCTGCGCCGCGCCACCGTAACGGGCCAGGCGCTGGTGAGCGCTTCCAAGATCAAGAACGGGATCGTGGAGGCGAAGGCCGACCTTTTCATGACCACGGTGAAGGGCGGCAGCCGCGTCGGCCCCGGCGTTTGGCTGAACCGCTGCCGGGTCCTCAACGGCGTCGCCGTGGAGGCGGTGCCCTACACGCGCATGGGGGAGACGATCCGCGACAACCGCTACGCGCTGGCCGTTCCCGAGCGGCCCTCGCTTTGGAAAGGCGCCCTTGACCGGGCTGCCGCGCTCTTCGAGCGGCCCCGGCAAAAAGAAAGCCCCGGCCAGAGTCCCGACCGGGGCGTTTCGCTGCGGAAGTAGCGCCGCGGGCTAGGCCGCGACGGTTTCCTCGCTGGCGTCGCTGGGCGCGCCGGCCTTCATCGCCTTGACGAAGTTGGCGCCCATTTCCCAGAGCGGTCCGGGGAACTTGCGCAGGTCGGTCAAAACCTGGTCGAAGGCGGTGATGAAGCGGTCGACTTCCTTCTGCCCGATCATGAGGGGAGGGAGGATCTTCACCGTGTCGCTCTTGTTGGCGGCCACCTGGGTGAGGATGCGGTGCTTGGTCAGCATGGGGGTGACCAGCAGCTGGGGGAAGAGGCTCTCATCCATGGCGTGGACGGCCTTCCAGCCCATCTTCATCATCATCGACTTCGGCTCGCCGAATTCGATGGCGGCCATGAGGCCCTTCACGCGGACGTCCTTGATGACCTCGTGCTTTTCCTTGAGGGCCAGGAGCTGGCGCTCCAGCTCGGCGCCTTGGCGCGCGGCGTTCTCCGGCAGCTGCTCGTCTTCCAGAATCGCAAGGGCCGCCAACCCGCAGGCGCAGGCCAGGTTGTTGCGGCCGAAGGTCGTGGAGTGGACGATGCAGCGGTCCAGGCGGGAGTAGACCTTCTGGTAGATGGAACGGCGGGTGATGACGGCGCCCGCGGGGACGTAGCCGCCGCTGAGGGTCTTCGCCAGGGTGATGATGTCCGGCTCCAGGTTCCAGTGCTCGAAGGCGAACCACTTGCCCGTGCGGCCCAGGCCGGTCTGCACCTCGTCGCAGATGAAGAGGGTGCCGTATTTGCGGCAGAGGGCCTGCGCCTGCGCGTAGGTGTCGCCCTTGGAGAAGAAGACGCCCTTGCCCTGCACCAGCTCCACGATGAGGGCGGCCACATCGCCCTTCTTCAGCTCGGCCTCCAGATCGGCCAGGTTTTCCAGCGCCACATTGGCCGCGCCGGGGACGAAGGGCCCGAAGCCCTCGTGGAAGTAGGGGTTGGCCGTGACGGAGAGGGAGCCGTAGCTCAGGCCGTGGTAGGAGTTCTTGAGGGAGACGATGCGCGGGCGGCCCGTGGCGCATTTGGCGAACTTGAGGGCCCCTTCCACCGCTTCCGTGCCGCTGTTGCAGAGGAAGACGGAGTTGAGGTGGGGCGCGCCCTGCTTGGCCAGGCGCTTGACCAGGGCCTCGGCCAGCAGGCCGCTCATGAGGGCGGAGTCCATCTGCACCATGTTGGGCAGGTTCATTTCCAGCACGTCGCGGATCGCCTTTTGGGCGACGGGGTGGTTGCGGCCGATGTTGTAGGTGCCGTAGCCGGAGAGGAAGTCGAGGTAGTCGTTCCCGTCCATGTCGTACAGGTAAGCCCCTTCGGCGCGGGCGTAGACCTTGTCGAAACCGATCATCCGCTGGACCTTGACCAGCGTGCGGTTCAGATACTTGTCGTGCAGATCGTAATTCTCACCCAGACGGGTGGTCACCAATTCCTTGAGGTCGAGGGGCATAAAAGAAGCCCTGATTCAAGCACTCCGGCCCGGGGGGATCAAGCGTCCCCTTGTTTAAAACAGGGGGGAGAAAAGCCGTTTTCTCTGAGTAGTTTACCGGATGTCGACCGTCAGCTGGGCGGAGGCGGTCACTTCCTGGGTGCCCCCCTGGACGTCGATGGGGACAGGGGCGGAGGCGGGGGCGGCCTTTAGGGCCATGGCGCGGAGGAAGGGGCGGGGGCCGGGCTGGTCGGCGTTGATGCTCAGGTGGCGGATGGCGCCCTCCTTGAGGCCGGCGGCGTCCAGGGCGGCCCGGGCCTTGGCCTGGGCGTCGCGGACGGCCAGCGCGATGGCCTGGCCGCGGGCGGCGGTCCGGTCGGCGTCGGAGACGAAGGGGCGGACTCCCTCCACGGCGGTCGCTCCGTGGGCCAGGGAGCCGGTGACCAGTTCCCCGACTTTCTCGACGGGGACCTCGAAGTGGACGGAGATCCGGCCGTCGAAGCCGTTCGGCTTGGCCGCGCCGTTGACGAAGTCGTTGTGCGGATTGACGGAGACGGTTTCCGTCCGGATCTTTTCCGCGCGCTGGCCGGAGAGGAATTCCTGCAGGGAGTGGGAGGCCTGGCCCAGGTGGGCGTTGAGGTCTTCCAGCGTCGCCTCATGGAGAACGATGGCGACGGTGGCTTCCGCACGGCTGGCGGCCAGCTCGACGCGGCCCTCGCCGCTCGTCTCCAGGGTGGAGGTGTCGGCCGATTGGCTCCGGGCGGAGCGGGCGATGCCCGAGGCGCAGAGCCAGACCAGCAGGAAGAAGCCGACGAGGACGAGGAATCCGCGGGAAATCATGCCCGCAAGTTAACCCTTTTTCCCCTCCGGTCGATCCGAAAGCGAGAAGAGTTCCAGCGGCAGGGCGCGGGGCGGCGCGTCGGTGACGATCTGGGCGGCGGGCAGCTCTTCCCCGTGGTCGGAGGCGCCCAGCTCCTTCAGCTTGCGGGCGGAAACCAGGACGCGGCTTTCCAGGGAGGCGGTGGCCTTGTTGTAGGCGGCCATCGACTGCCCCAGGCTCTTGCCCAGGCTGTTCCAGTGCTCCACCAGGGTCAGGAAGCGGCCGTAGAGCTCCGCCCCCAGGTCCCGGACTTCCTGGGCGTTTTCCGCCAGGTGTTCCTCCCGCCAGCCGTAGGCGACGGCCTGGAGGAGGGCGATGAGGGTCGTCGGCGTGGCGATGAGGACGCGGGCCTTCACGCCGTCCTCGATCAGGGCCGGATCGTGCTCCAGCGCCGCGCCGAAGAAGTGCTCCCCGGGCAGGAAGAGGATGACCAGCTCCGGGCTGGGGGAGAACTGCTCCCAATACTTCTTCCGGCTCAGCGCGGTGACGTGCTCCCGGATCTGGCGGGCGTGCTCCTTGAGCTTCTGGCGGCGGATTTCCTCGTTCGGCGCCTCGATCGCTTCCAGGTAGGCGGAAAGGGGGGCCTTGGCGTCGACGACGACGGTGCGCTGGGAGGGGAGCTTGACGATCAGGTCGGGCCGCTGGCGGCCGTTTTCCCCGCCGCCGACCGACTGTTCCAAAAAGTCGCAGTGGCGGAGCATCCCCGCCATCTCCACGACGCGGCGCAATTGCAGTTCCCCCCACTGCCCGCGGGCGGAGGGGGAGCGGAGGGCGGTGGCCAGGTTGGCCGTCTCCGTGCGGAGGCGTTCCTGGCTCTGGCCCATGTTTTCCAGGTGCTGGCGCAGCCCCTCGTAGGCCCCGGCGCGGGTCTTCTCGATCTCGCCGATCTTCACCTCGAATTTTTCCAGGCTCTCCCGCACCGGGCGGACCAGCTCCTGGATGGAGATCTGGCGCTTTTCCAAGTCGCCCCGGGCCGCTTCCTGGAATTTCTCCAGATTTTCCTTGGCCAGCTCCAGGAAGCTGCGGTTGTTGGCGGCCAGGGCCTCGCCGGAGAGGGCCTTGAAGGAATCGCTCAGGCGTTGCTGGGCGTCCTGGAGGGCGGCTTCCTTTTCCGCGGCGGCTTCCAGGCGCGTTTGCAGGACGGCCACGCGCCGTCCGGCGTAAAGGTAGCCGATGGCCGCTCCCAGGAGGAGGGCGGCAAGTGCGGTGAGCCAAAGCATTCCCCTACGGTAGGCCGTGGCGGGCGCGCCGCAAAGGAAACCTTGCGCCGCCGGGCGGGTCGGGTAGTTTCGGCCTCGCTTATGTCGTTTCAAGATCTGGGGCTCTCCGAGAGCATCGTCCACGGGGTGCAGTGCATGGGATACGTCGATCCGACGCCTATCCAGCTCCGCTCCTTTCCGCTCATTCTGGGAGGAAAGGACTTCATCGGCTCCGCCCAGACCGGCACGGGTAAGACGGCCGCCTTCGGCCTCCCTATCCTGAGCAAGTTGGGCTCCCACAAGGAGGGCCGGCCCCGGTGCCTCATCCTGGAACCGACCCGCGAGCTGGCCGCCCAGGTGGAAACCGCCTTCCGCGACTTTTGCCGGTTCAACGACCTCCGCACCGTCGCCCTCTACGGCGGCGTCGGCTACGGCCCCCAGAAGACCGATTTGCAGAAGGGCGTCGACGTCATCGTCGCCACGCCGGGCCGCCTCCTCGACTTCATGGAGCAAAAAGTCGTCGACTTGAGCCAGATCGACTTCCTCGTCCTGGACGAGGTCGACCGCATGCTCGACATGGGCTTCATCCCCGACGTCCGCCGGATCGTCGGCCAGTGCCGCCAGGAAGGGCGCCAGTCCCTGCTCTTTACCGCCACGCTGCCGCCGGAGATCGAGCGCCTCGCCTCCTTCGTCCTCAAGGACCCGGAAACCATCGAGATCGGTGGCCGCCGCTCTCCGGCCGAGACGGTCACCCACGCCTTTTACCCCATTTCCGTCTCTCAGAAGTACGATCTCCTCCAGGCCCTCCTGGACCGGACCAACTATGACAGCGTCCTGGTCTTCGCCCGGACAAAGTTCGGCGCCGACAAGATCGCCGCGCGGCTGGAAGAGATGAAGCACTCCGTCACCGTCCTCCACTCCAACCGCACCCAGCGGGAGCGCCTCGACGCCCTGGAGGGCTTCAAGAGCGGCAAGTACGAGGTCATGGTCGCCACCGATCTGGCGGCCCGCGGCATCGACGTCCAGGGCGTCAGCCACGTCATCAACTTTGACGTCCCCCTCCACCCGGAGGACTACGTCCACCGCATCGGCCGCACCGGCCGCGCCCAGAGCACGGGCGACGCCTTCACCCTGGTCACCGCCGAGGAGCAGAAGGCCGTCGAGTCGATCGAGCGTTTCATCGGCCAAAAGGTTCCCCGCCTGAAGCTGGACGATTTCCCCTACCGCTACACCGCCCTCTTCAGCACCTCCCCCGCCGCCAAGCGGCCCGCGCGGAAGCTCGGCGTCCGCCGCCGGAAGTAGTTTTTACCGTCTTTCGGCCTTTTTCCTGCTATAAGGAAAAGGCCATGCTCCGTTACGCCAACCACTTAGGCACGTATGAGGGGGAAACCCCGCGTGATGTGCTGCAAGTCCTTCATGGCGAGGCTTTAAAGGGATGGCAGTGCTCCCTGGAAGAGTGGAAGGAATGGAACCGGGACCTTTGGAAGGCCCAGGTGAACCTCGATCTTCCCACCGGCAACGACCCCATCAGCGAGGGGCTTTTCCTGGACGGCTTGGTCCGGGCGGGCGTTTTGGAAAGGCGGGAACATGTCGGTCGATAAGAAATTGGCCGCTCTTCTGAGCCGGGGCCACGCGCAGCCGAAGGACGTCTTGTCCCTCGACTTGGGCCGTTGGCCGGTGCCGGACCACGATCCGGATGCCCTGCTTCAGCAGCGCTTCATCTTTCGCAACCAGGCGCGGGGAGAGGGGACCTTCGCCGTCGCGCGGGGCTTCCTGAGCTTGCCGGAGCATCCCGGAGAATTGGATCGCGGGCATCTGCGGGAGATCTACGACTTCGAACCGTCGATCACCTCTTCCTTCTCCCGCCGGGGCTCCCGGGAGCTGGACGCCGCCGTCCTGGCGCATGAGACGATCCACCTCATGCAGTTCCATGCCGCCAACCTCGACTTTATCCTAGGCGTCGACCGGAACGAGACGCCGCTGGAAAAGACCCGCTGGGGCGGCGTGGGGCCGGTTTTGGAGCCTCTCCTGGCGCGGGAAGAGAGCGAGCATAAGACCGCCCAGCGCCACGCCGAGCTGCGCCGTACCCTGGCCGGCAAGGACCAGGGGGAACGGCATGAGATCTATCCGCTCCTCTACCGGGAAAACCAGGCCCGGCTTCACCAGATCGTCGCTTCCTACGTCCGGCAGGGGCACGAGCCGCCGCAGAACCGGCGGGAGCTGGTGGCCCTCTCCGGCGTCCTGGGCGGGAAAAAAGAGATTGGCTCCTTCGCTCCCGGCACCCAGGGCCGTCCGGAGGACGTCGCCGCCTGGCAGGCCGCTCTCGACATCCGGGAGGGCGTCCTCAGCCGCCTTAAGGAGCCGCACCGGCGCGCCGCCTTTTTCAAGACGGCGGTGCCGGAGATGTACGGCACCCTTCTTGAGTTCTACGGCGATCCCCGGGGCCGGGTGAAGATGGGTTTCCCCGCCAGCCCGGTCTATGCCCGGAACATTGCCGACCAGATTCTCTTCGAGCACTTTTCCTCCCCCAATCCGGCCCAGTGGCGGAAGCTGGCGGAGAAGATGGGCGTCAGCAGCCGCCTGTGGCGCCCGCCCGCTCCCGTGCGGGAGCATTGGTCGGACGAGAAGTGGGAGCGGATGGCCGCCAAGGCCGAGCCGGAACTCCTGGGCCGCCTGCTCCAGATCGGCGCCGCGACGGGCCACGCCAAGTCGCTGCGGCCACTGCTGGAGGCTTACCGGGAACGGGCGCCGCACTACAGCCGGACGTTCCTCCAGGCGTTGGAATGGGATAATTTAAAGGGAATGAAGGCGGACGTGAAGTCGCCCCAGGCGGCGCTCCTGCGCCATGCGGGCCATCTTTTCCGCAGCGACCGCTTGGGGGACGAGCGGGACGCGCTGGACTGGCAGCGGCTGAACGGGGTGGCCTTCCGCAAGCCGGGCAGGCTGGGCCTCCATCCGGACGAGACGCAAGGGACGCATGCGTCCCGCCGGAAGGGCGGCCGGGCGGATTAGGCCGTTAACACTCTGCCTGGGTCTTACGCCGCGACCGCGGCGGGGACCAGGGAAGCTTGACGGTAGGCGCGGTGCCAGGCGCGCATCGATGCGCGCAGCTCGCGGGTGGAGGCGCGCAGCTCGGAGCGAAGTTCGCTCAGGCGCTGGCGGGAGTGCTCCAGCTTCTTTTCCGTGGCGCGGGCGTATTCCTGGCGGCGGGTTTCCCACGCCTCGGCGGCGTGGTGCAGGTGGGCGCGTGCGGCTTCCAGCAGGCGGTGGCTGGCTTCGGAAAGGGTCTCGGATTTGGTTTCCATGCGGACGCGCAGGAGGCGCTCCTTCTCGGCGATCTGGGCCAGCATGATCTTCTCGTTCGGCACGCGGCGCAGGTTCTCGGCCAGGCCCAGGCGGTGGAGCAGCCAAATGGTCCACTTGGTGGGATCCCACTGCCAGCGCTGCACGCCGTTGCGGTAATCGTGCTGAAACTCGTGGTGGTAGTTATGGTAGCCCTCGCCGAAGGTGAAGATGGCCATGATCCAGCTGTCCTTGGCGCTGCATTTGGCGGAGTAGGGCTGGTTGCCCACGGTGTGGCAAAGGGAGTTGATGAAGAACGTGACGTGGTGGACGCAGACCACGCGAAGGAAGCCGACGATGATGAGGCAGCCCAGGACGCCCGCCCAGCCGTTCCAGAACCAGCCGACGGCCATGGGCATGATGAAGCCCATCAGGAAGGCCAGGCGCTGGATGTAGGTGTGCTGGAACATGACCAGCTTGTCCTTGCGGAGGTCTCCCACGTTGTCCAGGGGCACTTCCGGGGTGTAGCGGAGGAAGAGCCAGCCCATGTGGGCGTACCAGAAGCCCCGGCTGATGTCGTAGGGGTCGTCGTCGTGGTCGACGTGTTTGTGGTGGCGGCGGTGTTCGGAGGCCCACATGAGGACGGAGTTCTCAAAGGCGGCCGCGCCGAAGAGGAGGGTGGCGATCTTCACCGGCCAGGAGGCCTTGAAGGCGTTGTGGGAGAAGAGGCGGTGGTAGCCCAGGGTGATGCTCATGGCGCAGGCCGAGAACATGAAGAGGAAGAAGGCGAAGAGGAACCAGCTCCAGCCGTAGTGGGCGAGGTAAAGCGGGGTGCCGACGGCGGCGATCAGGAACGTGCCGAAGAGGAAGAGGGTCGTCGTCCAATTGATTTCGTGGGCTTTGGTGATTCCAAACATAAAAAAGGGCGCGGGGCGGGTATGGGTTAAAGGGTCAGGGTATGGAGGTCCCGGGGGATTGCAAGGGAATTACCCCACCCCCCTTTGTCCGGAATTGCTCCCCAAGAGAGAGTTAGCTCTGAATGTAGGGGGGCTGAAGGTAGCGGTTGGTCCGCTTTTCCTGGCCGATCGTCGTCGCCGGGCCGTGGCCGGGATAGACCACGGTTTCGTCCGGCAGCGGGACCAAATGGCGTGCGATGCCTTCCAGCAAAGTCTTTTGGGAGCCTCCGGGCAGGTCCCAGCGGCCCACTGCTCCGGCAAAGAGGACGTCGCCGCCCAGCACCCGGGCTTCCGCCTTGTCGTAAAAGGCGACGCTGCCCAGGGAGTGCCCCGGGATGTGGAAGAGCTGGAAGTCCCGCCCCCCGCACGCCCATGCCAGGCTGCCCTGTTCGGGGACGGCCAGGTCGGTCAGGTTTTTGACCAGGGGGAAGCGCTCCACGATGGCGAAGCGGTCCAGGTAGTCGATGTTCTCCGCCAGGGGGCGGTCGGCCGGGTGGAGGTAGACGGGGCAGTGGTGGTCGGCCTCGATCCGTCCGGCGTCCCAGATGTGATCGAAGTGGCCGTGGGTAAGGAGGAGGGCTTCGATCTTCAATCCCTGCCTTTTTACAGCCTCCGCCAGCCCTTCCGGCGCGTCGAAGCAGAGATAGCTGCCCTCCGCGCCGGGCAGGAGGTATGCGTTGGTTTCCAGCGCGCCGCCGGTGTAGAGGATCGGTTGGGTCATGGGCGGGGGAAAAAGTCGGGGTCCGGGCGGGAGAAGTCAAGGCGCGTGGCGGCGATTTCCTCCGCGTAGGCGGCGGCCGCGTCGTCCCCGGGGGAGGGTTCCCGCGCCGTGGTGAAAAGGCCGAAGCGCGGGGCGTAGGTGCCCCACTCGTAATTGTCGACCAGGGACCAGTGAAGGTAGCCGATGAGGGGCCAGCCATCCCGCTTCATCCGCCGGACGACGGCGAGGTGCTGCCGGATGTAGTCGCTCCGCCGCAGCCCGTCCGGGCGGGGGTGGTGGCGCTCCAGGTCGGAGCGCGTGGCCATGCCGTTCTCCGCGATGAGGACGGGGAGGTGAAAGCGCTCCACGGCCCGCAGGAAGAAGTCGAGCCCCTCCGGCAGGACCTTCCAGTCCCACCACTTCGCCATCATGCCGTCGAACAGGCGCTCGCGGAAGGGGCGGCGGCGGGTCTTTTGCAGCGGGTCCTCGTCGTTCCAATGCGGCCAGCGCAGGGCGTGGGCGACGAAGGGGTCGTAGTAGTCGATCGCCAGGAAGTCGACGGGCGCGTCGGGCGATTCATAGACCAGGTCGGCCAGGCGCTCCCAGCTCTCGTCGATCGCGCAGAGGCGGGCCAGGCCGTGGTGGGCGCGCTTGAGGGCCTCCCCCAGCCACCGGCGCAGCGGCGAGCGGATGGGAATCCGGGCGCGGAGGAGGGAGGCCTCGAAGGCGCCGGCCTGCTCCCGCAGGTGCGCCGACAGGCGCCCCCGGGGCACCCCCTGCGCGCGGGCGAAGAGGAGGTCGAGCCACCCTTGGTCGAACCAGTAGAGGTCGTTGCAGTAATTGTTGAAGGAAACCTGCGGAGCGGGGCCCAGCGGATCGTGTTCCGCGTAGAGGGCGTGGAGGAGCCGCCGGGCGCGCAGGTGGGCCTCCAGCAGGTGGGCCATGCAGCGGAGGGCGGCCCGGGGGCCGCGCCGGCCGGAGGGGAAGGCGCTGCTCAGGTAGGTGCAGAGGGAGAGGACGTTCGGCTCGTTGATGGTGATGAAGTAGCGGGGCGGCCCGCCGCGCCCGTCCAGGTCCCGGCGGAGATGCTTTAGCAGGTAGAGCGCGGTTTCCCGCACGTAGTCCAGGTAGTAGTCGATCGTTTCCGGATAAAGCCAGGCGTCCAGGCCTAGCCACGCCGGGTGGGCGAAGTGGTGCAGGGTGACGACCGGCTCCAGCCCCGCCGCCTGGCAGGCGGTGAGGATCTCCGCGTAGCGGCGGAGCGCCTCCGGGTCGAAGGGCGGGGCGGTGCGGGGAGGGGGCGCCAGGCGGTCCGGCGCGGGCTGGCCCGGCTGGATGCGGGACCAGGAGAGGCCCAGGCGGAAGGCGTTGAGCCCCATCTCCCGGCAGCGGGCAAAGTCCTCCTCCGCGCGGGTCCAGAACCCGGCCGCCTCCCCGGAAGGGGCCACGCGCCCCTCCCGCTCCGCCCAGGCCCAGTTCGTCTGCGGCTGCAGGGGGCCGTTGAAACCGCCCTCGTGCTGCTCGGCGGAGGAGGAGACGCCCCAGAGGAAGTCGTGCTGGGAGGCGGCGTGGGTGCTGGCGGGATGGGGCAGGTTTCCCGGCCAGACAGTTTCCGGGGGGCGGCGGCTGCTCATGCCTTCGCCTTCCCGGTTCCCGCGCTGGCGGAAAAGATCAAAACCCGGTTTCCCATTTTCCCCTCAGGGTAATTCGCCAAGACGGCCTTGTCTAATTCCAACGTGCCTATAGATTGGATGCCTTATGCAAATCTTCATCGATTCCGGGGATACGAAAGAAATCAAGGAAGCCGCCTCCTGGGGCACCGTCGATGGAGTGACGACCAACCCCTCCCTGGCCGCCAAGAGCGGAAAGAACTTCAAGGAGCTGATCCACGAGATCCTGCAGATCGTCGACGGCCCGGTCAGCGCGGAAGTCGTCAGCCTCAACGCGGACGAGATGGTCAAGGAAGGCAAGGAATACGCCGCCTGGCACAAGAACATCGTCGTGAAGGTCCCCCTCATCCCCGAGGGGCTCAAGGCCGTGAAGCGCTTTACCGAGGAAGGCATCAAGACCAACGTCACCCTCTGCTTCAACGCGAACCAGGCCCTCCTGGCCGCCAAGGCCGGCGCCACCTACGTCAGCCCCTTCGTCGGCCGCCTGGACGACATCAGCACGGACGGCATGCAGCTGATCCGGGACATCCGCGTCATCTTCGACAACTACGGCTACGAGACGAAGATCCTCACCGCCTCCGCCCGCAGCCCGATGCACTTCCTGGAAGCGGCCAAGATCGGCAGCGATGTCATCACGGCTCCCTTCTCCGTCCTCCAGCAGATCATCAAGCACCCCCTGACCGACAGCGGCCTGAAGAAGTTCCTGGAAGACTGGGAAAAGACGAAGAGCAAGTAGTCCCGTGAGCCGGACCTACAACGTCGGCGTCGTCGGGGCGACCGGCGCGGTCGGCCAGGAGGTCGTGCGCCTTCTGGAGACGCGCGCCTTCCCCATCGGCGAGCTGCGCCTCTTCGCCTCCTCCCGCTCCGCGGGGAAGACCCTGCGCTTTGGCGGGCACGAGCTGCCGCTCCTCCCCCTGACGGAGGAGGGGATGGCGGGGCTCGACTTCGTCGTCTTCAGCGCCGGGGCGGGGCGCTCGCGCGACTTCGCTCCGCTGGCCGTGAAAGCCGGGGCCGTCGTCATCGACAACTCCTCCGCCTACCGGATGAACCCGGACGTCCCCCTCGTCGTCCCGGAGATCAACCCGGGCGACCTGGCCAAGCACAAGGGGATCGTCGCCAACCCGAACTGCACCGCCGCCATCCTGGGCACCGCCCTCTGGCCGTTGCACCAAAAGGCCCAGATCACCCGCATCGTCGTCTCCACCTACCAGTCCGCCTCAGGCGCGGGCGCGCAGGCCATGGCGGAGCTGGAAGGGCAGGTGAAGTCCTACGCCGCCGGCGCGGCGCTGGAAAAGAGCGTCTTTCCTCACCAGATCGCCTTCAACGTCTTCTCCCACAACACGCCGATCGGCGAGAACGGCTACAACGAGGAGGAGAACAAGGTCCGCGAGGAACTGCGGAAGATGTTCCACGAGCCGGAGCTGCCCATCTGCGCGACCTGCGTCCGCGTGCCGGTGCTCCGCGCCCACTCGGAATCGGTCGTCATCGAGACGAAGAAGAAACTCTCCCCGGAGGAGGCGCGCGAGATCCTTTCCCAGGCCCCTGGCGTCCGCGTCGTCGACAACCGGGACGCCAACCACTTCCCCATGCCGCTGGAGGCCAGCGGCGAGCTCGACATTCTGGTCGGCCGCATCCGGGAGGACCTCTCCCACCCGCACGGCCTGGCCCTCTTCATCAGCGGCGACCAGCTGCTGAAGGGCGCGGCCTGGAACGCCGTCCAGATCGCCGAGACGCTGGCGAAGGGTTAGCGGCGGCCCCTCCCGTTTGCCCTTTTCCCGGGGCGATTTAACTTAAGGGAGTGAGCTGGCAGGTCGTCCATGAAAGGGGGATTCGCCTGCCGCAGGTCGACCTGTGGCTCGATCCCCCCTTTCCCGTCGACCGGGCCTTCGTCTCCCACGCCCACTTCGACCACATGGCCCGCCATCGGCGGGTCATCCTGACGGAGGGGACCTCCCGCCTCATGGCGGCCCGGATGCCCGCGGAGCGGGAGGAGATCGTCCTGCCCTACGACACGCCCTACGCCCTCGACGCGGAGACGGAGCTGCGCCTCTACCCGGCGGGGCATATCCACGGCTCCGCCCAGCTCTGGCTGCGGCGGGAAGGGGAAAGCCTCCTTTACACCGGCGACTTCAAGCTGCGGGAAGGCCGCTCCGCCGAAAAGTGCGCCGTCCCGCAAGCCGACGTCGCCATCCTGGAGACGACCTTCGGCCTTCCCCACTATGTCTTCCCGCCCACGGAGGAAGTCCTGAAGCGGATCGCCGGATTCTGCCGCGCCGCGCTGGAGGAAGGGGAGGTGCCGGTCCTCCTGGGCTACTCCCTGGGGAAGAGCCAGGAGCTGTTGGCCAGCCTGGCCGAGGCCCGGCTCCCCCTCATGCTCCACCCGCAGACGGAGCGGATGACCAAGATCTACGAGGCGATGGGGATCGTCTTCCCGCCCTACCGCTCCTTCGACCTGCCGGAATGCGCCGGGCGCGTCGTCATCTGCCCGCCGCAGGCCAACGGTTCCGCGTGGCTCAAAAGGATCCGGCCCCGGCGCGTCGCGGCGGTGACCGGCTGGGCGATGGATCCCAACGCCGTCTACCGCTACCAGTGCGACGCGGCCTTCCCCCTTTCCGACCACGCCGATTTCCCGCAGCTCCTTGAATTCATTGAGCGGGTCGGTCCCCGACGGGTCTACACCGTCCACGGCTACGCGCACGAGTTCGCGCAGACCCTCCGCGCGCAGGGGATCGAGGCCTGGGCCCTGGAAGGGGACAACCAGACCGAGCTGTTCCTTGCCGCGCCGGAACCCGCCGTGCCGGTCGCCTTTCCCTTGGTCCCGGAAGCGGAGGCCGCGCCGGGGACCTTCGCCGCGCTGGCCGCCACGGCGGAGGCGGTGGGCAAGGTTTCCGGCAAATTGGAGAAGCGCGATCTCTTGGCCGATTACCTGGGGCAGCTCGATGCCGACGGCCTGGCCGCCGCGGCGGTCTTCTTCACCGGGCGGCCTTTCCCTTCCTCGGCCCACCTTACGCTCAACCTGGGCAGCTCCCTCATCCGCCGGGCGGTCCTGGCGATTGCGGGGACGCATGAGGGAGAGTTCCGCGCCCTCTATCGCCGTTTCAGCGACACGGGCGACACTGTGGAGGCGCTCCTGCAAGGCAAAACCCGGCCCGCGCCGCTGCCGTTGCCGGAGCTGGAAGGGTGGTTCCGGGAACTGGCCGCCACCTCCGGTCCCGCGCAGAAGGTCGAGCGGCTGGAGACGATGCTCCGCCGCCTCTCCGCCCGGGAAGGGAAGTATCTTTCCAAGATCGTCACAGGGGACCTCCGCATCGGCTTGAAGGAAGGCCTGGTGGAGGAGGCCCTCGCGCGGGCCACGGGCCGCCCGCTGGAAGCGGTGCGGGAAGCCAATCTCCTGGCGGGCGATCTGTCCGCCGTGGCCCGGGCCGCCTTGGGCGACGCGCTGGCTTCCCTTCAGCCCTCCCTCTTTCATCCGCTCCAGCTCATGTTGGCCAGCCCGGAGCCGGACGCGGCGGCGGTGGTCGAGCGGCTCGGCGCGCCGGTCTGGCTGGAGGAGAAATACGACGGCATCCGCTGCCAGATCCATAAAGGAGCAGGTGCGAAAGGCGTCGAGCTTTACTCCCGCGAGCTGCGCCGGACGACGGGCCAGTTCCCGGAGATCGTCCGCGCGGCCGCCGGGCTGCCGGGGGAGCTGATCGCCGACGGGGAGATCCTGGCTTGGGAAAAGGGCCGCGCCCTTCCCTTCGCCTCGTTGCAGAAGCGGCTGGGCCGCCAGGGGGACGACTTCTTCCTGGGGCAGGAGATCCCGGTCACCCTCCTCCTCTACGACCTCCTCTGGCAGGACGGGGAGAGCCTCCTCAAGCTCCCGCTGCGCGAGCGGCGCGCCCGGCTGGAAAAGCTGGCGTTGCCGCCCGGCGTGGGCCTGGCCCCGCGCTCCCTGGCCGCCGACGCGGTGGAGGTGGAGGCCGCCTTCCTCCGCGCCCGCGAGCGGGGGAACGAGGGGCTCATGGCGAAGGACCCGGAGAGCCCGTATACGCCGGGCCGCCGGGGCCTCTCCTGGATCAAGCTCAAGAAAGCCTACGCCACCCTCGACGTGGTCGTCGTCGCCGTCGAGCTGGGCCACGGCAAGCGGCGGGACGTCCTCTCCGACTACACCTTCGCCGTCCGGGACGAGGAGACCGGCGCGCTCTTGCCCGTCGGCAAGGCCTACAGCGGCCTGACCGACGCCGAGATCGCCCGGCTGACCGAGTTCTTTTTGGAACACACCCTGGAAACGCGCGGGCGGCGGCGGATCGTCGACCCGCAGGTGGTGATCGAGGTCGCCTTCAACGGCATCCAGTCGAGCGACCGGCACGCCTCCGGCTACGCCCTGCGCTTCCCGCGTATCGCCCGCCTGCGGCCGGACAAGAGCCCGGCGGAGATTGACACCCTGCAAACCTGCCGCCGCCTGGCGGCGGGCATGGAGGCGGCGGCCCCGGCATGAAAGGCCTCCATCCCCGCATCCTGGATTGGTTCGAGGGGAAGTTCGGCCGCTTCACCGCCGGACAGGCGGGAGCGATCCCGGAGATCCTGGAAGGGCGCTCCGTCCTTCTTTCCGCCCCTACCGGAACGGGGAAGACCCTGGCCGCGTTCCTGGGCGTCTTCGACCACCTCCTGCGCGCGCAGGAGGCCCAGGTGCTCCCCTCCGGCATTGTCGCCGTCTACGTTTCCCCGCTGCGTGCCCTGGCCTACGACCTGCAGAAGAACCTCCAGGGCCCGCTGGAGGAGATCGGCCTCGGCTTCGTCCGCGTCGGCTCCCGCACGGGGGACACCACGGCGAAGGAGCGGGCCGCCCAGCGGCGGCGGCCGCCCCACATCCTCGTCACGACGCCGGAGAGCCTGCTCCTCCTCCTTTCCCAGCCGAAGCTGGCCGATTCCTTCGCCTCCCTGCGCTACCTGGTGGTCGACGAGCTGCACGCCCTGGCGGAGAACAAGCGGGGCGTTCATTTAATGGTGAGCGCCGAGCGGCTGGAAGCGCTGGCCCCGCGGGGCCTGGTCCGCATCGGCCTCTCCGCCACCATCGCGCCGCTGGAGGAAATGGCTTCCTACCTGGGAGGCGGGGGGAAGCGGCCCGTCATCGTCGCCCCGCCGGCGGAGGCGGAGCGGAAGACCCTCATCGAGGTTTTTTCCCCGCTCCGCCGGGATCCCTATCCGTCCGCGGGGTACACCGCCGGACGGGTCATGAAGGAGCTGGCCGCGCTGGTCGCGGAGACGCGGACGACGCTCATTTTCACCAACACGCGCAGCGGCGCGGAAGGGATCGGCTACGGGCTGAAAAACGCTGCCCCGGATCTGGCCGACCGGATCGAGGTCCACCACGCCTCGCTCGACCGGGAGATCCGCCTCCACGTGGAGGACCGGCTGAAGCGCGGGGAGCTGCGGGCCGTCGTCTGCTCCGCCACGCTGGAGCTGGGGATCGACATCGGCTCGGTCGACCTGGTCGTCCTCATCTCCGCGCCGAAGGGGGTGGCCCGGGCGCTGCAGCGGATCGGCCGCTCCGGCCACGCCGTCGACCGCGTCAGCCGGGGCATCCTGGTGGCGACGAACATTAACGATCTGGCCGAGTGCTGCGTCACCGCCCGCATGGCGGAGCGCCGGGAATTGGAGCCGGTCCGCATTCCGCGGAACAACCGGGACGTGCTGGCGCAGCACCTAGTGGCCCTGGCCGCCTGGGGCGGCTTCACGCCGGACGCCGCCTTCGCGCTGGTGCGGCGCGCCTATCCTTACCGCGATCTGCCGCGCGGGGAGTTCGATCGCGTCCTCCGCTACCTGGCAGGGGGCGGGAAAAGCCTGGAACAGGCTTACACGGAAACCTTCGGCAAGGTGGCCTTGGCGGAAGGCGGGGCGCTGGCGCTGCCCCGGCCCCAGGTGGCGCGGCAGTTCTACCAGAATGTCGGCACCATCGTCTCGGAGAGCATGGTCCGCGTGCGGAAGGGCCGCCGGAACCTGGGAGAGGTGGAGGAGAACTTCATCAAGCGGGTCGAGCCGGGCGGCGTCTTCGTCCTCAACGGGCAGACCGTCCGGCTGGTGAAGACGCAGTTCCTCACCGCCACCGTCGTCGATGCGCGCGGCGCGGTGCCGAACGTGCCGCGCTGGTTCGCCAACAAGATGCCTCTGGCCTCCGGCTTGGCCCGGGAGGTGGCGCGAATGCGGGAGCGGATGGCCCGTTTCTTTCCGGAGGGGGGCGGCCCGCACGACCTGGCGCCCGCGATCGAATGGCTGGTCGAGGAATACGGCATCACCGTCCGCAACGCGGAGGCCCTGGCCCGCCAGATGGCGATGCAGGCCCGCGTCTCCGTGATCCCCACCACGCGGGAGCTGGTCGCGGAGATCGTGCGGGAGGGGAACAAGGTCCACTACTTCCTCCACTCCCTCATCGGACGCTCCGCCAACGACGCGCTCTCCCGCGTGCTGGCCTGGCGCGTCCGGCGGCGGAAGGGGGGCAACGCCCTGGTCACCGTCGACGACTACGGTCTCCTCCTTTCCTTAAGGGACTTCCAGGCCCTCGACGCGGAGGACTGGCGCGCCCTCCTCAACCCGGAAGGGGCGGAGGCCGACCTGCGCGAGTCCCTGCGGGAGGCCGACCTGGTGAAATGGCACTTTCGCGGCGTGGCCCAGACCGGCCTCATGGTCCCGCGCCAGGTGCGCGGGGAGGCGCGGCGGCCCAAGGTCCTTCAGTGGAGCAGCGACATCCTCTTCGAGGTCCTGCAGAAGCACGAGCCCGACCACCCGCTCCTGGAACAGGCCTACGAGGACGCCACCCACGGATTCCTCGACATCAAGCGGGCTGTCGCATTTATGGAGGAGGCGCTGACGCTCCCCGTCCGCTGGGTGCCGGTGGAGCGGGTCAGCCCGTTTTCCTTCGGCATCTACGTGAGCGGGATCAAGGAGACGATGATGATGGAGGACCCGGAGACGGCCATCGAGCGCCTCTACCACGAGCTCTATCACGACCTGGAAAGGACCGCCGATGCCGCCTGAGCCGAAGCGCGTCCGCCAGGAAGTCGCCCCCGGCGTCTGGCTCGACGCCGCGCGCGCCCTTTACTTCAAGGAGCACGGGACCCTCGTCTTGGCCGACCTCCACTGGGGCTACGCCCGCAGTTTCCGGGCCCGCGGGCATCTCTATCCCCACTGGGGAGACGCCCAGCTGCGCGCCGCCCTTCTGGAACTTTTGGAAGCCTACACCCCCGCCCGGATGATCTGGCTGGGGGACGCCCTCCACGACGCGGCGGGCCGGGAACCGGCGGAGGAGTTCCTCGCCTCCCTCGACCCTTCGCTGGAGCAGGTCGTCCTTTCCGGCAACCACGACCGGGGTTGGCCCGCCGTCACGGCCGATTCCTGCCGCCTGGGACGCTACGTTTTCCACCATGGCCACCAGAAATTCTCCGAGCCCCGGCGGGAGGGAGACATTGAGGTCGTCGGCCACTTCCACCCGGCTCTCTCCTGGGGGGACGGGGCGGGCCTGCGGCTGAAGCTGCCCGTCCTGGTCCAGGAACCGGGCCGGTGGATCGTCCCGGCCCTTTCCCCCTGGGCGGCGGGGACCGATTGGACGCCCCATCTGAAGGGGGAGGACCGAGTCTGGCTGCTCTCCCCGCGCCGGATTTTTTCGTGGCGGGCGGGGTAGGGGACGGGTAGGCTGGAACCTCCCCAATTCCATGAGCTCCAAAGTCATCTCCGGTCCGGCCTTCGTGGTGAAGGACAATATCGACACCGACCAGATCATCCCCGCCCAATACCTGATGCTGGTCCCCACCGTTCCGGCCGAATACGACAAGCTCGGCTCCTACGCCCTGTGCGGCCTGCCGGAGGGGGAATACCCCACCCGCTTCATCGCCGCGGGGGAGACGAAGACCAAGTACCCGATCCTCATCGGCGGAAAGAATCTGGGCTGCGGCTCCTCCCGCGAGCACGCCCCCATCGCCCTGGGCGCCGCCGGGTGCAAGGTGGCCGTCGCCCAGTCCTACGCCCGCATCTTCTTCCGCAACTGCATCGCCACCGGCGAGGTCTTCCCCTACGACATCGACGAGCGCCTGGTCGACGAGATCAAGACGGGCGACCACGTGGAGATCGACTTCGACAAGGACCAGCTGCGCGCCAACGGCAAGACCTACCAGCTCAAGCCCCTGGGCGACGTCCGCCCCGTCATCGAGGCGGGCGGCATCTTCAACTACGCCCGCCAGTCGGGCATGATCCCCTCCGCCTAGTCCATGGGCGCGCATAAGATCGCGGTGCTGGCCGGCGACGGCATCGGCCCGGAGGTGATGTCCGTTACCCTGCCGCTCCTGGAAAAGATCGGCGGGCGCTTCGGCGTTTCGTTCGAGTTCACGGAGGCCCTGGTCGGCGGCGCCGCCATCGACGCGGCGGGCAAGGCCCTGCCGGAGGCCACCGTGGAAACCTGCCGCGCGGCGGAAGCCATCCTCTTCGGCTCCGTCGGCGGGCCGAAGTGGGAACACCTCCCCCCCAACGAGCAGCCGGAGCGCGCCGCCCTCCTGCCGCTGCGGAAGATCTTTAGCCTCTACGCGAACCTCCGCCCGGCCATCTGCTACCAGGAGCTGATCCACGCCTCCCCGATCAAGAACGAGCTGATCCCCCAGGGCTTCGACATCCTCGTCGTCCGGGAGCTGACCGGCGGCCTCTACTTCGGCAAGCCGAAGGAGACCGTCGCCACGGAGCGCGGCGAGCGCGCCGTCGACACCATGGTTTACGAGACGCCGGAGATCGAGCGGATCACCCGCTCCGCCTTCCAGGCCGCCCGGGGCCGCCGCAAGCGCGTCACCCTGGTGGACAAGGCCAACGTCCTGGAAACCAGCCTCCTGTGGCGCAAGACGGTGAAACGGATCGCGCCGGAATTCCCGGACGTGGCCCTCGACTTCGTCTACGTCGACAATGCCGCCATGCAGGTGGTGAAGAACCCCGCCGCCTACGACGTGCTGCTGTGCGAAAACATGTTCGGCGACATCCTCAGCGACGAGGTGGCCGCCGTCACCGGCTCCCTGGGCCTCCTGCCCAGCGCCTCTTTGGGCGAGGGCCGCTTCGGCCTCTACGAGCCCTCCGGCGGCACCGCCCCGGACATTGCGGGGAAGGGAATCGCCAACCCGATCGCCCAGATCCTTTCCGCCGCCCTCCTCCTGCGCTTCAGCCTGGGGAAGGAAGAGGCCGCCGCCGCCATCGAGGGGGCCGTCCGCCGCGCCATCGCCGACGGCTACCGCACGGGCGACATCTACAGCCCCGGCACCAAGAAGGTCTCCACCGTGGAGATGGGCCAGGCCATCCTGGAACGAATCTAAAACGCCATTCATGACCGCCGCCGCCGAATCCGTCCCTGTCAGCACGCACGACCCCGTCAACGCCCAGATCCTGGCCGTTTCCGAGGACCGCATCGGCGGCTTCCACCGGCAGCCCCTGCACGAGATCGCCCGCCTTTCCGAGGTGCCGCTGGAAACCGTCGTGGAGCGGATCCGCGCCATGCTTCAGGCGGGCACCATCCGGCGCGTCCGCCAGACCCTGATGGCCAACGACCTGGCCCCCGGCGCCCTCGTCGCCTGGCGGGTGCCGCAGGAGCGGCTCGACGCGGCCTTCGACTACCTCTTCCAAAAGGACCCCTTCAGCGGCCACGTCGTCGTCCGCTCCACGGACGCGGAGACGGCCGGTTCCCAATACAAGCTCTGGACCACCCTCAAGGTTCCCCAGGGCTTCTCCATGCAGAAGCACGGGGAATACCTGGCCCGGCAGATCGGCGCCGACCATTTCAAGCTGATGCCCGCCAAGGGCATCTTCGTCCTGGGCGTCGGCCACGTCCGGCGGCGGGAAATCCCCTTCGGCTCGAAGGGGGAGGCCCCCGCCGCGATGCACGCCATCGAGGTGCAGGCCCTTTCCGATTTGGAGTGGCAGGTCTTGGTCGCCCTCAAGCGGGAATTCGCCGTCGAGGAGCTGGTGCCGGACCTCTGGGCCGCCCGCGCGGCGGAGGCCGGGATCTCCCTGGAGAAATTCTACGAGGTGGCCGAGGGGCTGGTGAAGCGCGGCGTCGTCGGCCGTTTCTCCACCTTCCTGGAGCATGTGAAGGCCAACGCGGCCGGGGAGCGGGTCACCCGCTTCAACGCCCTCTTCCACTGGGCCGTGCCCAAGGGGCGCGAGCTGGAGGCGGGCTGCCAGGTGGGCCGCTTCCACATCCTCACCCACGCCTACTGGCGGGAGGGCGGGCCGGAGTTCAACCACGTCAACATCATGGCCGTGGCCCACGGCACCGATAAGGAAAAGGTCCAGGGCCACAAGGCGGCCATCGACGCCCATCTCCGGGAAATGGGCATCCCGGTGAGCTACACCAACATCTTTTGGGGCGGACGGAGCGAGATCAAGCCCTCCGAAATCGCCCCTCAGGCCTACAAGGCCTGGGCAGAGGCCAACGGCGTCGACTGGCGCCAGATGACGGCTTAACGGCCTTTTGTTTTTTGCGGCGGGAGCGCCGCCTCCACGCCGGGGAGGGAGGCCCGGGCGGCCGCATGAAAGACGCCTCTCTCCAGGCGCGGCAGGGAAGGGAGGCTGCGGTGGAGCGTCTCGTCGGCGATCTGGCCGAAATCGATTTGGGAGCGGCTTTCCTCCGGCACCTGTTCCCACAATTGGAGCATTTCCGGGATGCGGCCCTGCCAAAGGCCGGGCTGGAAGATCTGCTCCAGGTTTCCCGCGTGCGTGGCGGTGCTTAGAACGCTCCGCCCGGCGTCGTTTGCGGTCAGGAAGTGCTGGGCGGTCAGCTGCGGCCCCAGGATAGCCACCGCCTGTCCCAGGTGCCCGTTGCTGGCCATGGCATGCAGGGAAGTCCACCCATCGCCATCCGGGAGGAGCAGGTGCTCGGGAGTCAATTTCTGGCCCGGACTCAAAAGGGAGGCGATTTGATCGAGGTGCCCCTCTTCCGCCGCCTGATGCAGGGGAGTCCTGCCCCGGCTGCCGTGGGTCAGCAGATGGTGGAGGGAAAGGGTTTCCCCGTCCTGGTTCAAGATGGCTGCTGCCTGATCGAAGTGACCGAACATCGCCACCCAATAGTAGAGCGTGTCGCCGGCGCTGTCCCGGAGGGAAAGGTCCTTAGAAGAGAGGGGGTGGTCCGTGTCCTCCAGGATGGAGGCCACCTGGTTCAGGCAACCATACCGGGCCGCCCAATGCAGGGGCGTGTACCCCTTGTTGCTTTTCAGGAGGAAGTGGGCGTGGGTGAGCTGGTGTTTTTCCGCGAACGGGAGGAGCTCGTATTCGGTGATGGCCTCGTAGATCCGCCATTCCGTTTCCCGGGAAAGGGGAAGCGCGGTTTTTTCGGGTGCGTCGGCCATGAGACTCAATTCGGCTATTGGCCGTGTTCGCGGACGGGGGTTTCCCTGGTGGGAAGGGCAATGGCCGGACGGGAGGCGGCGCGGAAGGCGTCGGGGTCCAGGCGGGGAGGAACGGTGCGGCTTAAGAAAAGGGTCTGCCGGGTGATTTTGGGGAAGTCGATTTGGGAGCGGTTTTCTTCCGGCACATGGCACCAGAGGCGGAGCATTTCCGGCACGCGGCCATGCCAGAGGGAGGGTTGGAAGACTTGGCGGAGGTTGTCATGCTCCGCCGCTTGGATCAGCGGCGTCTTGCCGGAAGCATTCGGTGCCAGGAAGTGCTCGGCGGCGAGTGTTTCGCCGGAATCCTTAAGAAGGGCGGCGACTTGATCGAGGTGGCCGCCGTGGGCCGCCCAATAGAGGGGGGAGCTATTCGATCCGTTGCCGGCCAGGAGGTGCTCCAGTGTCAGGCGTTGGCCGGACTCTTTCACAACGGCGGCGATTTGGTCGAGGTGCCCCGTAAGCGCCGCGGGATGGACGGAGGAGTCTCCGAAGCGCGTGGGGGTAAGAAAATCTTCCAGGATGAGCCTTTGCCCCGCTTCCTTTACGGCGGAAGCGACCTGCGGGAGGCACCCTTCCTGGGCCGCCCACACCAAGGGGTAATAGCCGTCCCCGTCCAGGGAGAGGAAGTGTTCCCGGGAAAAGGCAAACTCGGCGGTTAAGGCGGGCAGCTCCCCGTTCAGGATGGCGCTTCTTAACCGTGTGGAGGTTGCCACGGTTGGAAGCGGCACGATTTTTTCGATGGGAGCGTCCATGAACCTTGATTCGGCTATTGGCCGCGTTGAAGGGAGGGGGATTCCCCGTCGGGCGGGGAGAAACCCGGGCGGCGGGCGGCGCGGAAGGCGTCGGCGGCGGGGCGGGGAAGCGCCGGACGGCTGGAAAGGGAGGCTTCGCCGGAAACCTGCTCAAAATCGATTTGGGAGCGGTCTTTTTCCGGGACGTGGCTCCAGAGCTGGAGCATCTCCGTCAGGCGGCCTTGCCAAAGGGAGGGCTGGAAGATTTGATCGAGCTGGCCTTCCCGGGCCGCGCCGTGCAGGGCGGTGTAACCATGATCGTCTTTGACCAGGAAATGCGTCGGGGAGAATGTTTCCCCGGAATCTTTCAGGGCGGCGATGACTTGGTCGAGGCGGCGATGCCAGGCGGCTTGATGCAAAGGGGTGTCGCCGTGACCGTTCTGGTTTTCGATGAGAAAATGTTCCAGGGAAAGCGCGTAGTCCTGGTTGAAGGAGAGAAACGCATCGTTTTTGAGGGATCTGACCAATAGTTCCGCTGTCCTGGGACTCAAAGGCAGGGATTTTTTGGCTCTTTCACCGGGCATGAAAGAGTAATTCGGCTATTCCCAAGGCCGAGCCGCCCTT
Organism: Verrucomicrobium sp.; assembly: GCA_028283855.1. NCBI lineage: Bacteria > Pseudomonadati > Verrucomicrobiota > Verrucomicrobiia > Verrucomicrobiales > Verrucomicrobiaceae > Verrucomicrobium > Verrucomicrobium sp. The sequence continues at coordinate 1,272,600 of JAPWJX010000003.1, forward strand.
CCGAAGGCTAAGAGAGGTCTTTCAGAGCGGCCAAAACCTCGGAGGCGTGCCCCTCCGGCTTCACCTTTTCCCAAATGCGGGCGATTTTCCCAGCCGGGTCGATGAGGAAGGTGGTCCGGGCGATGCCCATGTACTTGCGGCCGTAGAGGGATTTTTCCACCCAGACTCCGTAGGCTTCGGAGGTTTTCTTCTCCACATCGGCTAAAAGCGGATAAGGCAGGCCGAACTTTTCCGCGAATTTTTGGTGGGATTTCACCGGATCGGGGCTGACGCCGACGACGGCGGCGCCCGCTGTCAGGAGCGCGTCGTGCCGGTCGCGGAAGTCACAGCTCTCCACGGTGCAGCCGGGGGTGTTGTCCTTGGGATAAAAGAAAAGGACGAGCGGCTTTCCCGCAAAGTCTTTCAGGGAGATTTTCCCGCCGTCCTGCGTCTCGCCGGAGAAGGCGGGCGCTTTCCCGCCGACTTTTTGGGAAGCCATCTTATTTGGCCGGCAGGCGCCAGCCGACGTGGGGAGCGAGCCGCCAGAGGGCCAGCCCGGCGAAGCCGAGGATGGGGATGATGACGGCCAGCGGCGCGGGCAAGCGCCCGCCCGCCCCCAGGGCCAGGAAGAAGTTCCAGACGATGTAGAAGGCGAGCAGCAGGAAGATGGCGTTGAAGACCCCCGAGCTCACGTCCCGGCGGCCGTATTGGAGCCCCTGCGGCAAGGCGAAGCCGATGAGGATGAAGCCGATGAGCGGGGAAAAGAAAAGTTCCCACAGGCGCGTCCGGTAGGGGGCGGAGCGGGCAGCCTCCACATCGCCGTCGTGCAGGGTGTGGCGCAGGTCGGCCACGGTCATCTCGTCCGGGCGCAGGAGGATGCGGACCATCTCCTTGGGCGACTCGTGCCAGTCGGGCTCCGGCAGGTTCTCGTAGATCTGGCGGCTGGCGACGGTGCCGTCCGGATTATACGTGACGACCAGCGCGTCCTGGAAGGTCCAGTAATTGCCGTCCCAGGAGCCGGAGCGGGCGAAGACTTTCTGCGCGTCGCGGCCGTCGTCGTCCTGGTCGGCGACGTCGAGGCCGGTGGCGTTGTTCTTCCGGGGGTTGAGGGTCTGCGCGTACCAGGTGCGGTGGGAGGCGCGGTTGCGGTAGACCTGCGCCTGATGCATTCCCTGGGCGATCTCCGGGTTCCGCAGCGTGTTCATGATTTCCCGCTGCCGGGCGCGGGCCGATCCGCCCACGGTCAGGGAGATGCCGTAGAGAATGAGGGTGGCCACCAGCCCCAGTCCCAGGAAGGGCGTGAAGAGGGTGAAGGCGCTGATCCCGCCCGCCTGCATGGCCACCAGCTGGCTAGTCCGGTTCATGGAAAGCAGCGTGTAGAGCGTGGCGAAGAGGAGCGCGGGCGGCAGCACCATCGGCAGGATGTAGGGGAAGAACGCCTCGTAGTAGCTGAAAAGGAGGTCGTATTGGCTCCGGTTCTGGAGGAACTCGTTGAGGGAGCTGAAGAGGTCGAAGATGAAGGGCAGGAAAAGGCACGCCACCGCACAGAAAATAAATGCCTGGAGGAGGGCAACAAAAAGGTAGCGCAGGAGAATCTTCACGGTACGATCCCGAACTATTATGGCTAGCGAAGAGGTCCCGTTCGGGTCAATCGTCGAAGCGCAGATGCGGGAGTTGCAAGCCGCCGCCGGGCGCCTGGCCGAGACCCTGGACACCGTCCGTCTGATGGCGGAGACGGTTGTCGCCGCCCTGCGGGCCGGAAATAAAATTCTTTGCGCCGGCAACGGCGGCAGCGCCGCCGACGCCCTCCACATGGCGGAGGAGCTGGTGGGCCGCTACCGGACGAACCGGGTTTCCCTTCCCGCCATCTCCTTGACGGCCGACGCCACCGCCCTGACCTGCATCGGGAACGATTACGGGTTCGACAAGATTTTCTCCCGCCAGGTGGAAGGCCTGGGCCGCGGCGGCGACGTTCTGGTCCTCTTTTCCACCAGCGGCAACTCGGCCAATCTCCTGGAAGCCGCCCGTGAGGCGAAGGGAAAGGGGATCCTGGTCCTGGCCTTCCTGGGCAAGGACGGCGGGAAGCTGGCCCCGCTGGCCGACATCGCCTGGATCGCCCCCGGCGGTTCCCCGCGCGTCCAGGAGCTCCATACGTGGGCGATGCATTCCATCCTGGAGTGCGTCGAAGTCGCCTTTCCCGCCGCGGCATGAGCTTGGGGAAGAATTACCTGGTGTCGCTGGCGGTCTTTGCTGCCGCGCTGTGGTTTTTCCTCCACCAGCGCGGCGATGAGCTGGACCATCTGGCCCCCGCCTACGGCATTCATCAGCCGCAGGCCCAGGAGGAGGAACTCCAGCCCCTGGCCCCCACGGCCAGCCCGCAGGCGCCCTCCCTGTCCCCGCAGAGCGCCCCTGCCCCGACGGCGCCGACCATCGAGGTGACGCCGCGGGCCGGCGAGGGGTCCTAGTAGGATTTCCCGAAGACGACGCGCTGGGCGCTCGGCTTTCCGGTGAAGGGGCAGGTGCCGGGCTCGCCCTTGTCGAAGGGGATGCAGCGGATGGTGACTTTCAGGTCGTTCTTCAGCTGCTCTTCCAGCGCGGTGTCCCCGGCGAAGTGGGTGAGGGCGAAGCCGCCGTGGATCTCCGGCTTCTCCGCGTTCTGCGGAGTGAAGAAGGTGTAGAACTCCTCCTTGGTGTCGATCCGCTTCGTGTGCTCTTTCAGGTGGGCCTCGGCGCGGGCGTAGAGATTGCCTTGGATCTCCGCCAGGATGGCGGCGATGTTCGCGGCCAGCTCGGCGACGGGGACGGAGGCCTTTTCCTTCGCTCCCTTGTCCCGGCGGCCGACGAAGGCGCTGCCGGAGGCGAGGTCGCGGGGCCCGATCTCCGCGCGGACGGGCACGCCCTTCTTGATCCATTCCCAGCCCTTGGCGCTGCCGGTCAGGTCGCGCGCGTCGACTTCGACCCGCACGGCCTCGCCCGCGTAGCTCTGGGCGCGGAGGGAGGCGGCCAGCTGATGGCAGGCGTCCAGGACGGCCTCGCGCTGGTCCTCCTTCGGGATGACGGGGATGATGACCACCTGCGTGGGGGCCACGCGCGGGGGGAGGACCAGGCCGTCGTCGTCGCTGTGGGCCATGATCATGGTGCCGATCAGGCGGGTGCTGACGCCCCAGCTGGTCGTCCAGGCGGTTTCCTGCTTCTTGTCCCGGCCCAGGAACTTGATCCCGTAGGCGCTGGCGAAGTTCTGCCCCAGGAAGTGGGAGGTGCCCGCCTGCACGGCCTTGCGGTCCTGCACCATCGCCTCGATGCAGAGGGTGCGGACGGCGCCGGGGAAGCGTTCGTTGGCCGATTTCTCGCCCGTCAGGACGGGGAGGGCCAGGTGCTCGCGGGCGAAGGTTTCGTAGACGCCCAGCATCTTCTCGGTTTCCTCCTCCGCCTCGGCCTGGGTTTCGTGGGCGGTGTGGCCTTCCTGCCAGAGGAACTCGGTGGTGCGGAGGAAGACGCGGGGGCGCAGCTCCCAGCGCATGACGTTGGCCCACTGGTTGATGAGGATGGGCAGATCGCGGTAGGACTGGACCCAGCGGGCGTAGGCGGCGCCGATGATGGTTTCCGAGGTGGGGCGGATGATGTAGGGCTCCGCCAGCTTGCCGGAGGGGACCAGCTTGCCGTCCGGGCCGGCTTCCAGCCGGTGGTGGGTGACGACGGCGCACTCCTTGGCGAAGCCCTCGACGTGCTGGGCTTCCTTTTCCAGGTAGGAGAGGGGAATGAGGAGGGGGAAGTAGGCGTTCTTGTGGCCGGTCTCCTTGATCATCCGGTCCATCTGCTGCTGGATCAGCTCCCAGATGCCGTAGCCCCAGGGCTTGATGACCATGCAGCCGCGGACTTCGGAATTCTCCGCCATGTCGGCGGCGGTGATGACCTGCTGGTACCATTCGGGAAAATCGGCGGAGCGGGTCGGCGTGATGGCGGTGGCGGGGGCGTTCATGAGGGAAGCATCAAACTGGCGGGACGGTTGCCAATTTCAAGCCAGCTTATAAGGTAAGGGATATGAGCGAACGGACCGATCGTATGTCGGAGGTGATCCGGCGGGAACTGAGCACGTTGATCCAGCGGGAGGCCTCCCTGGAAGGGCAGATCGTGACGATCGCCAGCGTGGAGACTTCCCCCGACCTGAAGCACGCCTACGTCTACGTGAGCGCGATCGAGCAGGAGATGGGCAAGGGCCAGATCCTGGCCGCCATGAACAAGGCGCGGGCCGCCTGGCAGAGCGCCCTGGGCCACCGCATCGGGGCGAAGTTCACGCCGAAGCTCCACTTTCACTTCGACGAGGCGCAGGCGCGCGGCGACCGGGTGATGGAGCTGATGCAGGAAATCGAGCGCCAGAAGGAGGCCGAGCAGGCCATCCACCCGGACGAAGAGAAGCAGGGCTAATCCCTGCCTAAAGCCACCTAGGCCGCCATGATGCGGTCGATCGTCCCGCCCCAGGCCTCTTCCAGCTCGTCCAGGGTCCAGGCCATCCGGCTGCCGCCGTGGCGGAAGGCCAGTTCCTGGCCGCCCACCGTCCCGATCTTCCACGCCGGCACCCCGGCGGCGGAGCAGTGCTCCAGCACCTGGCAGAGGTTTTCCTCCGCCACGCTGAGGAGGACGCGGCTCTGGCTTTCGTTGAAGAGGGTGACGTCGGCGCGCTGATGTTCCGGCAGCTCGATGACGGCGCCCAGGGCGCGGTCCCGGCGCAGGCCCAGGCAGGACTCGACGGCCGCCAGGGCCAGGCCGCCCTCGCTCAGGTCGTGGGCGCTGCGCACCCAGCCGAAGCCGATGAGGGTCAGGATCGTCCGGTGGAGGCGGCGCTCCCGCTCCAGGTCGATCTCCGGCGTGCGGCCGCGCTTGTGGCCGTGGATTTCCTGCAGGTAGCTGGTGGCGGCGATTTCCCAGCCCCAGTCGCCCAGGAGGACGATGGCGTCTCCCTCCCGCTTGAAGGGCATGGTGGTGATCTGCTTTTCCTCCGCGATGAGGCCGACCATGCCGATGGTGGGCGTGGGATCGACGGGGCCGGCGGGAGACTGGTTGTAGAGGCTTACGTTGCCGCCCGTCACGGGGACTTCAAAGAAGCGGCAGGCCTGGGAGATGCCCTGCACGGCCTCTTTCAGCTGCCAGAAGATCTCCGGGTGGTGCGGGTTGCCGAAGTTGAGGTTGTCCGTGACGCCCAGGGGGACGGCGCCGCTCACCGCCAGGTTGCGCGCGGCTTCCGCCACGGCGATCAGGCCGCCGCGCCGGGGATCCAGCAGGCAGTAGCGGGCGTTGCAGTCGACGGTGGCGGCCAGGAACCGCTGTTTGCCGTCCAGGTTCAGGCGGATGACGGCGGCGTCGCTCCCCGGCGGAACGGCGGTGCCGACGCGCACGGTGTGGTCATATTGGCGGTAGACCCACCGTTTGCTGGCCAGGGAGGGGGCGGAAATCAGGCGCAGGAGCGCGGCGCGGTAGTCGGCGGGTTCCGGGGCCATGGAGGGGTCAAAGCGGTTGAGCTCCTCCTGGTGGTCGGGCATGCGGGCTTCCCGGTGGTAGATGGGGGCCTCGTCCGTCAGGGAGCGGGCGGGGATTTCCACCACGACTTTGCCGTGGTCCTTCACGCGCATGATGCCGTCGTCGGTGACGCGGCCGATTTCCGCCACGGGAAGGTCCCATTTTTCGAAGATGGCGCGGACGGTCGACTCATGCCCCTTGCGGACGATGATGAGCATCCGCTCCTGGGATTCGGAGAGCATGACCTCGTAGGGGACCATGCCGGGCTCCCGCTGGGGGACGTATTGGAGGTCGATCTCGATCCCGGCGCCGCCGCGCGCGGCGGTCTCGCAGGTGGAGCAGGTCAGGCCCGCCGCGCCCATGTCCTGGACGCCGACGACGGCCTCCGGATGGGCGAAGAGTTCCAGGCAGGCCTCCAAGAGGAGCTTGCCCAGGAAGGGATCGCCCACCTGGACGGCGGGGCGGTCGGCCTTGGAGCCCTCCGTCAGGTCGCGGGAGGCGAAGGCGGCCCCGGCCAGACCGTCGCGGCCCGTGCGCGCGCCGACGTAGAAGACGGGGTTGCCGATGCCGGTGGCCTTCCCCAGGCGGATCTCCCCCTTGCGCAGGATGCCCAGGCAGAAGGCGTTGACCAGGGGGTTGCCCTGGTAGGAGTCGTCGAACTGGACCTCGCCGCCGACGGTCGGCACGCCGATGCAGTTGCCGTAGTGGGAGATGCCGCCCACCACGCCGGAGAGGAGCCGCCGGTTGTGCCGCGCGGCGGGGGAATCCCCCCGGATGTCGCCGAAGCGCAGGGAATTGAGGCCGAAGATGGGGCGCGCCCCCATGGTGAAGATGTCGCGCAGGATGCCGCCCACGCCGGTGGCCGCGCCCTGGAAGGGCTCGATCGCGCTGGGGTGGTTGTGGGACTCGATCTTGAAAGCCACGGCCCAGCCCTCTCCGATGTCCAGGACGCCGGCGTTTTCCTCCCCGGCCTTCACCAGCACGGTGGGGCCGGTGGTGGGGAAGTGCCTGAGCTCCGGGCGGGAGTTCTTGTAGGAGCAGTGCTCGCTCCACATGACGGAGAAGATGCCCAGCTCCGTCCAGTTCGGCGCGCGGCCCAGGATCTTTTCGATGCGCTGGTATTCCTCCGGGGTCAGGCCGTGCTTGGCGACGAGCTCCGGGGTGATGGCGGGTTCCTGGATCATGAGCGGGCCTTTCCGGCGGAGGCGGCGTCGAGGACGGACTGGAAGAAGCCCAGGCCGTCGTCCGAGCCGAGGATGGGCTCCGCCGCGCGTTCCGGGTGGGGCATGAGGCCCACGACGTTCCCGGCGCGGTTGCAGATGCCCGCGATGCCGAGGGCGGAGCCGTTGGGGTTGAGCGGGCCGTCCGGCACGGTCTTGCCGTCGGCGTCGCAGTAGGTGAAGAGGATCTGGCCGTGGTGCTGCAGCTCGGCCAGGGTGGCCGGGTCGGCGTAGTAATTGCCTTCCCCGTGGGCGATGGGCAGCTCCAGGACCTGGCCGGTGCGGTAGCGGCGGGTGACCAGGGAGTCGGGCCGCTCCACGCGGACGCGGGCCGTCTCGCAGCGGAAGTGGAGGTCGCGGTTGCGCAGGAGGGCGCCGGGCAGGAGGCCCGCTTCGCACAGAATCTGGAAGCCGTTGCAGATGCCGATGACGGGCATCCCCTCCGCGGCCGCCTTCTTCACCGCCGCCATGACGGGGGCGAAGCGGGCGATGGCGCCGCAGCGCAGGTAGTCGCCGTAGGAGAAGCCGCCGGGGACGATCACGGCGTCGGCGCCGTGCAGGCTCTCCTCCTTGTGCCAGAGGTAGCGGGCGTCCTGCTTAAGGACGTCGCGCAGGACGTGGAGGCAGTCCTGGTCGCAGTTGGAGCCGGGGAATTGAAGGACGGCCCAGCGCATTTACTTCGCCTCGATGCGGAGGGAGTAGTCCTCCACCACGGGGTTGGAAAGCAGCTCGTGGCAGATCGATTCCAGGCAGCGGCGCGTTTCCGCGTCGTCCTGGGCGACTTCCAGCTCGATGAACTTCCCCACGCGGGCGGAGGAGACGCCGACGAGGCCCTGCGCCTCGATGGCGCGGCGGACGGCCTCTCCCTGGGGGTCCAGGACGCTTTTCTTCGGCGTGACGATGATGCGGGCGATGGGCATGGCTATTTCTTTTTCTTGGGCGGTTTGGGGGTTCCGAGGCCGAGCTTGCGGAAGGTCCCGGCGACGTGCCGGAAATGCTTGTCGAGGGAGCAGGCCTCCGCGATCTCCTTGGCGGAGAGGTGGCGCGTGATGGCGGCCGATTCCCGCGCGTGCTCCACGAAGGGCCGGCCCGACTTCCAGCAGGCCATGGCGGCTTCCTGCACCGCCTCGTAGGCGTCCCGGCGCGGGGTGCCGTGGTCGGTGAGGGCCAGCAGCAGGCTCTGGGAGCCGTAGAGGCCGCGCGTCAGCTCCAGGTTGCGGAGCATCCGCTCCGGGTAGACGACCTGCTTGGCCACCAGGCCGTCCAGCTTGGAGAGCATGTAGTCCAGGGCGGTGGTGGCGTCCGGGAAGATGACCCGCTCCACGGAGGAGTGGGAGATGTCCCGCTCGTGCCACAGGGCCACGTTTTCCAGCGCCGCCACGGAATGGCCGCGGATCAGGCGGGCCAGGCCGCTGAGGCGCTCGCCGATGATCGGGTTGCGCTTGTGCGGCATGGCGCTGCTGCCCTTCTGCCCGGGGGCGAAGTATTCCTCCACCTCAAGAACCTCGGTCCGCTGAAGGTGGCGGAACTCCGTTGCCCAGCGGTCGACGCTGCTGGCGATGAGGGCCAGCGTGGTCATGAAGTGGGCGTGCCGGTCCCGCTGGATGATCTGGGTGCTTAAAGCGGCGGGCGTCAGGCCCAGCTTGCGGCAGACGAAGGCCTCCACCCGCGGGTCCAGGTGGGCGTGCGTGCCCACGGCGCCGGAAAGCTTCCCCACGGCGATCTGCGCCCGGGCCTCCTTCAGGCGCGCCTCGGCGCGGCCGAACTCGTCATACATGAGGGCCAGCTTCAGCCCGTAGGTGAGGGGCTCCGCGTGGATGCCGTGGGAGCGGCCGATCATGGGGACGTAGGCGTGCTTCTTGGCGGAGGCGGCGATCGTCCGGCGCAGAGAGCGCAGGCCGTCCAAAAGGATGTCGGCGGCGGCCCGGAGCTGCAGGGCCAGGGTGGTGTCCAGAAGGTCGGAAGAGGTCAGGCCCTGGTGGATCCATCGGCCCGGGGGGCCGACGTGGACGGCCACTTCCTCCAGGAAGGCCAGCACGTCGTGCTGCGTCCGCTTCTCATTCTCGCGGACCTGTTCGATCCGGTAGGCGGCCTTCTTTCGCACCGTGCGGGCGTCGGCGGCGGGAATCTGGCCCAGCTGCGCCATGCCCTCCACGGCCAGGATTTCGATCTCCAGCCAGTGGTCCAGCTTGGTCTTTTCTTCCCACAAGGCCCGCATGGCGGGGCGCGTGTAACGTTCGATCATCGAGCCGCCCACGCTAGGGTGTGGGCCGATTTTATCAACTCCTGGGTTGTCGGGACGGTGCTTTTACATTATAAGCACGGCCAAGATGGTTCGCATCCTCCTCATCCTGGCCATATTGGGCGGGATTATTACCGGCGTTTTCGGCTTCCTCACCAATGGCAAGAAGAAGGAGGCTGAACTGGCGCGTGAGCAGGCGGAGACCTCCCTTTCCACCACCAAGACGGAGCTCACCAAGACCTCCAAGGACCTGAAGACCGTCCAGGTCAGCCTGACCGACGCCAACGGCAAGATCACCGACCTGACGACCAAGAACCAGGGCATCCAGGCCCAGCTGAAGGACGCCCAGTCCAAGGCCGCCGACCTGGAAACCCGCGCCTCCGCCGCCGAGGAAAAGGCCAACGCCGCCCAAGCCAAGCTTTCCGACACCGAAAAGCAGGTCGGCGCCGAAAAGGCCGCCGTGGCCGAGGCCAAGAAAAAGGCCGACGACCTGGAAAAGAAGCGCCGGGAAGTCGAAGACCAGCTCCAGAAAGCCAACGCGGAGGCCTCCCGCCTGAAGGACGTCATGGAACGCTCCAAGACCGGCACCCTGCCGCCCGGCATCATGGGGAAGATCGTCAGCGTCAACCGGAACTGGAACTTCGTCGTCCTCAACATCGGCGAGAAGGACGGCCTGGTGGAAAACGGCGAACTGATCGTCTCCCGCAACAAGCAGGTCATCGGCCGCGTCCGCATCGTCTCCACGGAGGCCAACACCGCCGTGGCCGACATCGAGGTCAACACCCTCCAGGGCCAGATCGAAACCGGGGACGACGTCCTCGACTAGCCGAAATGAAATTCCGCCTCTTTTGCCTCGCCTGCCTGGCCGCCCTTACCGTGGGCTGCGCCAGCTCCGGGGACTCCGCCAGCGCCTCCTCCAACGACGTCGACGCCAGCGGCCAGCCCGTCTCGACGATTCCGTGGAACCGCCCCCAATCCTGGGAAACGGGCGGGGCGCTCGGCAGCATGATGGGCCAGTAAAAGGCCCCGGCCCTGCCGCGGTTTTCTATCGTTTAAAGGTCTTTTTCCGGCGCAGGCCGCCCGTTGCGGCTGGCCTGAAAGGATTCCTTTTCCAGCTCTTCGACCGGCTTTTGGGGGCCGGGAGTCTCGCTGATTTTCACCACCGGCTGGTTCTTTCGGGAACCTTCGCCCGTATGCTCGCCCTGTTTTTTCTTGGTCGGTGACATGGTGGGGATCCTCCTTTTCCCTTAGCCTAGGGGTTCCGGGAAAATTGGCAAGGTGGGGCTTTTTAGGGAAAACGGCGCTCCGATAGCCGAATTACCCTTCATGAAATCCCAGGCCTCTTGTGCCCTTCGCTTTGCCGAACCCCATGAAGCCAACCGGCTTCGCAACCATCCCCGGCAATTGGCCGACGCCCTGGCGGAGGTCTCCATCTCGGCGGCTCAGGAGAATATCCTAAAGGGGAGCCACCCGGATGGCCTCGATGCCGCGGCCCACAATTTATTGAAGGCGGTCTATGATTCCCGCGAGGGCTTCCCGGAGTGGACGGTGGTCGACGCGCATCGACTCCTTGCGAAAAAGGCCGAAAAGATCGTCGGCAGGGAAACCATGCAGGCCCACGCCGAAGAGCCCTGGCACCCCCACGGTTCCAAGGCCCATCTCCAATACCCGACCCTGCCTTTGTGGAACCAGGCCTCGCACTTTCTCGATCAGCGGCACGATGCGTACCGGGCTTTCCTGGACGCGGAAAAAGGGAAGGAGCTGGCCGCTGTGATGAGCGGACAGGCTCGCCGGGCCGAGGCCGTCGCCCCCGAAAAGAAACCCAGCTTCCTGGACCGGTTGCTGCACCGCAGCTAACTAGCTGACGGCCGCCAGCTAGCCACTCATAGCCAATCACCCCTTATGAAATTCCAAGCCTCTTACGCCCTTCGCTTTGCCGAGCCCCATGAAGCCAACCGGCTTCGCAACCAGCCCCGGGAATTGGCCGACGCCCTGGCGGAGGTCTCCATCGGGGCGGCCCAGGAGAGCATTCAGACGGGGGGGCACTATCCAGACGGCCTCGATACCGCGGCCCACAATTTATTGAAGGCGGTCTATGATTCCCGCGGAGACTTCCCGGATTGGACGGTGGTGGACGCGCATCAACTCCTTGCGAAAAAGGCCGAAGAGATCGTCGGCAAGGAAACCATGCGGGCCCACGCCAAGGAGCCCTGGCACCCCCACGGTTCCAAGGCCTATCTCCAATACCCGACCTTGCCTTTGTGGGACCAGGCTGCGCTTTTCCTCCACTTGCGGCATGACGCCTACCGGGCTTTCCGCGAGACGGAAAAGGGGAAGGAGCTGGCCGCCGCCATGAACGGACAGGCCCGCCGGGCCGAGGCCGTCTCCGTGGAGCCCGAAAAGAAGCCCAGCTTCCTGGACCGGCTGCTGCACCGCAGCTAACTAGCTGACGGCCGCCAGGGAGTGATGCCCGGCCACTCCCCGGTCTAAGAGCCGGCGCAGGGCGGGCATGCTCTTGAGCGCCGGGTCTTTCCGGAAGAGCGCCTCCGCGTCCGTCCGGGCGCGGCGCAGCATCTCCCAGTCCTGCACCGGATCGCCGAAGCGCAGGGGAGGGAGGCCGCTTTGGTCGGTTCCCAAAATGTCCCCCGGGCCGCGAATGCGCAGATCCTCCTCCGCGATGCGGAAACCGTCGGTCGTCTCCTCCATGATCTTCAGCCGCCGCCAGCTGTCGGCGCTGCGCGGCTGGCCGATGAGGACGCAGTAGGACTTGTTCCCCCCGCGGCCGATGCGGCCCCGCAGCTGGTGCAGCGCGGCCAGGCCGAAGCGCTCCGCGTTCTCGATCACCATGATGGTGGCGTTGGGGACGTCGACACCCACCTCGATGACCGGCGTGCTGACCAGCACCTGGATCTCCCCCGCGCGGAAGCGGGCCATGACCCGCTCCTTTTCCTCCGGCTTGAGCCGCCCGTGCATGAGGCCGACGACGGCGGGGGAAAGCTCCGCCTGGAGATGTTCGAACTCCTTCTGCACCGCCTTGGCCTCCACCCGCTCCGATTCGTCGATCAGGGGGTAGACCACGTAGGTCTGGCGGCCGGCCGCCACCTCCTCCCGGACGAATTTCCAGACCTTCGGCAGGTCCTTTTCCGAGCGGCAGGCGGTGATGATCCGGCCCCGGCCGGGCGGCAGCTCGTCCAGGATGGAAACGTCCAGGTCCCCGTAGACCGTCATAGCCAGCGTGCGGGGGATCGGCGTGGCGGTCATGACCAGGATGTCCGGGTGCCGCCCTTTCTGCGCCAGCGAAAGCCGCTGCATGACGCCGAATTTGTGCTGCTCGTCGATGACGATGAGTCCCAGCCTGTCGGCGGCGAAGGAATCGTAGAGCAGCGCGTGGGTGCCCACGGTGATCGCCCCCTTGCCGCCGAAGAGGCTCTCCAGCATCGGCGCGCTGTCCAGGGGGGAGCGGTCCCCCTTCTTCTTGGAGCCGGTATGGAGGCCCACGGAGACGCCCAGCGGCTCCAGCCAGCGGCGCAGGTTGAGGAAATGCTGCTCGGCCAGGATTTCCGTCGGCGCCATGAGGGCGGCGTGTTCCCCGCGCTCCACCGCGCAGAGCATGGCGTAGACGGCCACCATCGTCTTCCCGGAGCCGACGTCCCCCTGGAGCATCCGGTTCATCGGCGTGGGCAGGGCCAGGTCGCGCGCCAATTCCCCCATCACCCGCTGCTGCGCCCCGGTGGGGGAAAAGGGGAGGCTCTGGACGAAGGCGGCGGCCAGCGCGGAGGACGGGGCCTGGCGCTCCCGGCGGACCTTCTCCCGGCTCATCCGGCGGCGGGAAAGGACGCACTGCTGGAGGAAGAACTCGTCGTAGACCAGCCGCTGGCGGGCCTGGTGCTGCTTTTCCCAGCTGGTGGGGAAGTGGATCTCCCGCACCGCCTCCGGCAGGCCCATCAGCTCCGCCGGGACGGGGAAGGGATCGGGCAGGTCCAGGGGGGCCTTCTGCGTGGCGTAGTAGAGGATGCGGCGCAGGACGCGCTGGGAGAGGCCCTCCGTCAGGCCGTAGATGGGGGTGATCCGGCTTAGATGGATGTATTCCTCGTCGTCCCGCTCCACGATTTCGAATTCCGGGTGGACCATGGTCCAGTGCTTCTTTCCCTTCTTGAGCTTTCCGTGGAAGACCACCTCCCTGTCGGCAACGAGCAGCTTTTGCAGGTAGTGGACGTTGAACCACATGGCGTGGAGGGCATCCTCCGGCCGGATGACGGAGGACCCGCTGGGGGAGAGAACCACCTCAAAAACCGTCCGCCCGCCGCGCCAACGGCTCTGCCGGGCCTGGAGGATTCGCCCCTGGATGGTGACCGCCTCCCCTTCCGCCGCCATGGCCAGGGGGACGGAATGGGCCCGGTCCTCGTAGCGGCGGGGGACGTAGAAAAGAAGGTCTCGCTGGGTGTGGAGACCCAGGTGGGCGAAAAGGTCGGCCCGCTGCGGACCGATGCCGTAGACGGCGGCCAGGGGGGTGTCGTCGCTGGAGCCGTTCATTCGGCCTCGGGGAGGGGATGGCCGCAGGCCTGGGCGAAGGTGCGGAAATGGCGCTTGGCCACGCGGGCCAGGGCCTCTTCCCCCTGTTTGGCGTGGATTTCCTTGGCCAGCGCCAGGACGGCGGCGGAGGCCCCCTTCGGCAAGGCGCGGCCGATCTGGTCTCCCAGCTTTTCCAGGCGCAGGAGGAACTCGGCCCGGGCCAGGATGGAGGCGGCGGCCACGGCGACGTCGGACTCGGCCTTCGTCCGCTGCACCAGCTCGATCTTCTTCCCCCGCTCCTTCAGCGCGCGCTGGAGGATGGCCGGGTTGGCGAACTGGTCGGAAACGGCGCGCGGGCAGTGCGGGATGGCGGTCAGCAGGTTTTCGATCGTCGTGGCGTGGCCCCAGGCCAGCAGGCGGTTCAGGTTGCGGAACTTCCCGTGCAGCTCGTTGTATTTCTCCGGGTTCATCGTGATGACGGTGCAGCGGGGGCCGACGATCTCCCGCACCGCCTCGGCCAGTTCCTTGGCCCGCTTGTCGCTGCCGATGAGCTTGCTGTCCTTGATCCCGGCCTCCAGGAGCCGCCGGGCGGTCTCCCCGTCCGTGTAGACCCCGGCGACGACCAGGGGGCCGAAGAAGTCCCCCTTGCCGCTCTCGTCGATGCCCAGGTGGGGCTCGAAATGCTCCGGGTGGTGGACGGCGTCGTAGCCCAGGCGGGCCTCGCCGACGATCTCCGGCTCGATGAGGAACTCGACCAGCTCCGCCGCGCCCTTCCCCTGGACCAGGAGCTTGCCGGAGAGGTAGGCCTGGACGCCGACTTTCTTCTCCTTCCGCTCGGCGCGGAAGTGGCCGTAGGGGAGCTCGGAAAAGGCGAAGCCCTGTTCCTCCAGCCGTTCGCGCAGCTTCGCGACTTGACCCGGATCGAGGGTGAAGGTGAAGCTGCTGGGCGTCGTCATGCCGGTTTCCCGCAAATTAAAGCGTCCCGCTTCCCCGGCTGCCAGCACTTTGCCGCCGGAGGTCGTCCGCGCCTTTCACCGGGACCTGGCGGCCTGGTACGCCTGCGTCCGGCGGGACCTGCCCTGGCGCCGTACGGCCGATCCCTACGCCATCACCGTCTCCGAGTTCATGCTCCAGCAGACCCAGGTGGCCACCGTCATCCCCTATTACGAGCGGTGGCTCCGCGCCTTCCCGGACTGGCGGGCCCTGGCCGCCGCCGCGCCGGAAAAAGTCATCAAGCAATGGGAGGGCCTGGGCTACTACCAGCGGGCCCGCAACCTGCAAAAGCTGGCCCAAGCCGTCGCCGCCTTGCCGGGAGCCCGGTTGCCGGAAACAGTGGAGGGATTGCGCGCGCTGCCCGGCATCGGGCCCTACACGGCGGGGGCGGTTGCCAGCCTGGCCTTGGGGAAGCGGGCGGCCCTTTTGGACGGGAACGTCATCCGGGTCTTCGCCCGCGTCTTCGGGATCGAGGAGGAAGTGGGCCGCCGCGACGTGCAGCTGCGGATGTGGGCCATCGCCGAGGCGCTCCTGCCGGAGGCCGCCCGCTGCGCCGACCACAACTCCTCCCTCATGGAGCTGGGCGCGCTGGTCTGCGCGCCGCAGAACCCTTCCTGCCTCCTTTGCCCCCTGCGGAAGGTCTGCCGGGTTCCCGGCAGCCGCCTGCCGAACAAGGCGCCGCGCGCCGTGGAGCGGCGGGAGGAAGAGATCGCCGTCATCGCCCAAAAAGGGAAGTGGTGGTGCGAGCAGGCCCCGGAAAAGGGCCGCCTGGGCGGCTTCTGGCGCTTCCCCCATTGGGATGCCGCTACCATGGCGCGGGGGAAGCAGCTGGCGTCCTTCCTCTATTCGATCACCAAATACCGCGTCACCCTGACCGCCTGGGAGGCCTCCTTCCAGAAAGGGGCGGCGCTTCCGCCGGGCCGGTGGTGTTCCCGTGCGGAGATGGAGGCCCTTTCCATGCCCAGCGCCCATCGGCGCTTGCGGGACCTCCTGCCGGACGCGTAGCGTACGGCCCTCATGGAAGTTCTCTCGGCATTGGTCTGCGACGCGGCGGAAGATTACCAGGGCAAGCTCTGCGTCCTGGGCGCGTTTGACACCCTGATGGCGCACCAGTTCCCCGTGGCCCATCCGCACTGCGCCGTGGCCCTCCGCCTCCTCTTCCGCGCTCCGGACGAGGGGCGGCACGTCTTCTGCGTCCGCCTGATCGATTCGGACGGCGCCGCCTCCATCCCGGAAATGCGGATGGAAATGGACGTGCGCTTGCCGGAGGAGCTCTATTTCCTTTCCCGGAACCTGATCCTCAACCTCCAAGGGCTTCCCTTCGCCTCGCCGGGCCAATACTCCCTGGACGTGATGATGGACGATTCCATGGTGGCCCGCATCCCGCTCCAGGTCATCGCGCTGAAGCCCTATGCGGGCGAGGTCGAGCCCTAGCCCTAGCGGCGGTGGAACCACTCGTCGTTCGGGTCGGCCAGCCGCGGCTGGCTCGGGATCGAGGGTAGGGCCGGCGCCGCCGGGCGGGTGATCGGTTTGACCGGCGCGGGCATCGCGATGGGGCGGGGGGTGGTGAGCGTCGTTCCCGATAAAGTCCGGGCCGTGGGCGCCTGGGGCACCGCGGGAGCGGTGGGCGCCGCCGATCCCGCCAGGGCGGGAATGGCGGGCAGGGCTGGATTGGCGATGGAGCCCTCCGGCACCTTGATCGCCACGGAGCCGAGAGTTCTTGTTCCCGCCGCCGAGGGGCTCGGGGCGGTGATGTCGTTGGCCGCCATGGACGGCTTTTCCAATTCGCCGAAATCGATCGGCCGGATCAGGTCGGGATTGATTCCCTTGGGCGCCGCGGACTCCTTCTTCAAGGCGGCCTTGGCCTGGCCGTCTTTCTCCTGCAGGGGCTTGGAGGTGTCGCTGTTCAGGCCGGTGATGAGCGGCTTGTAGCCGGTCTTGGAGGCGGCGTTCGTTTTCGTGGCGGCGTCGCCCGGCGTGACGGGGGCCAGGGGGTCGATGGACTTGCCCGGCTCGCGTAGGCGCCCCGCCGCCTCGGCGGTCGCCGCGTTGGTCTGGAGCTGGTCGGCCGCCGCCTTTTCCTGCGCCTGCTGGGTCTGGACGCCTTTGAGGAGCCAGTTCTTGTCGTTGTCTTTGGACATCGCCTTGGCGGGTTGTTCCGGCGCGGCGGCGGCAGCGGGGGCCTGGATATCCGGGGCGCTCTCCGGCGCGGGCAGGAGCAGCGTCGGCATTGACGGCGGCTGGAGGGAGCTGGGCGGAGGCGGGGCAGCCTGGGGCGCGGGGGCGGCCTCTTCCGCCCGTCCGGTCAGAATGGAAAGGCCGAAAACGGCACAGGCCGTCCCGGCGCGCACGAAGCGCGCGGCGCGGGGAAGGGCGCCTTTCTTCACTACCTAAAGGATACCGCCCCGGGGCGGCAGGGTCAAACCCGCTCGACGAGGCTGTGGCCGGTCATTTCCGGCGGCTGGGGGACGCCCAGCAGGTCCAGGAGGGTCGGGGCCACGTCGGCCAGGATGCCGTCCTTCAGCCGGACCTTGTCGTGATCGGCCCCCACGTAGAGGAAGTGGACCAGATTGGTGGTGTGGGCGGTGTGGGGGGTGCCGTCCTCCGCGATCATCCGCTCGCAATTGCCGTGGTCGGCGGTGACCAGGGCGCAGCCGCCCTGGGCCAGGATCGCCTCCAGCAGGCGGTGGACGCAGCGGTCGATCGTCTCCACCGCCTCCACCGCCGCGGAGAGGATGCCGGTGTGGCCCACCATGTCGGTGTTGGCGAAGTTGAGGATCATCAGGTCGTAGTTGCCGGACTGGATGCGGGCCAGGGCCTTCTCCGTCAGCTCCGGCGCGCTCATCTGCGGCTGGAGGTCGTAGGTGGCCACCTTCGGGGAGGGGACCACTTCCCGGTCCTCGCCCGGGTAAGGCGTCTCGACGCCGCCGTTGAAGAAGTAGGTGACGTGGGGGTATTTCTCCGTCTCCGCCATGCGGACCTGGGTCTTGCCCGCGGCGCTGACCACCTCGCCCAGGATCTTCGTCATCCCCTGGGGAGGGAAGAGGGTGGGGACGCCGTAGGTCGCGTCATACTCGGTCAGGGTGATGTAGGTGACCGCCGGATGGACAGTGCGGGGGAAGCCCTTGAAGTCCTTTTCCAGGACCGCCTGGGAGAGCTGCCGGGCGCGGTCGGAGCGGAAGTTGAAAAAGAGGAGGCCGTCCCCGTCGGCGATGAGCGGGCGCGGCTCCTTCGCCACCACCAGGGCGGGGATGAACTCGTCGGTCTTTCCCTCCGCGTAGCATTCCTTCAGCGCGGCGACGGGGTCGTCCACCGGCTTGCCGACGCCGGAGAACATCAGGTCGTAGGCCAGCTGGGTCCGCTCCCAGCGGTGGTCCCGGTCCATGGCGTAGTAGCGGCCCACCACCGTGGCGATGGCGCCCACGCCGATTTTGCCGATCTCCGCTTGGAGCTTTTCCACGTAGCCCGCGCCGGCGGTGGGGGAGGTGTCCCGGCCGTCCATGAAGAGGTGGAGGTAGACGCGGGAGAGGCCCTGCTCCTTCGCCGCGCGGAGCAGCGCGTGGAGGTGCTCCTGGTGGGAGTGGACGCCGCCGTTGGAAAGAAGGCCGCAGAGGTGGAGGGCCTTGCCCCCCTTGCGGAGGCTCTCCAGGAAGGGGACCAGAACGCCGTTCTGGAAGAAGTCCCCCTTCTTGATCGACTGGTTGATCCGGGTCAGGTCCTGGAAGACGATCCGGCCCGCGCCCAGGTTCAGGTGGCCCACCTCGCTATTGCCCATCTGCCCTTCCGGCAGGCCCACGTCCAGTCCGCAGGCGGAAAGGCGGCTCTGGGGATAGGTGGCGTAAAGCTGGTCGTGGAAAGGGGTCTTGGCCAGGAGGGTGGAATTCCCCTCCTTCTGGGCGGCTTCCAGGAAGCGGGGTTCGGAACGGTCCGGGGAGGTCGGGCTGACGCCCCACCCGTCGCGGATAATCAAGGCAACGAGACGTTTCATCCCCTTCATCCGTAAAGATTCCGGTTTGGCATGGCAAGGTACTCTTATATCTTAAGGGATATGCGCCTCTTGACCCTGTTGGCCGCCTTGCTCCTTGCCGCCTGCGCGACGCCGTACAGCCGGGACACCGGCTACGGCGGCTACCAGGACGGCCCAGTGGAAAAGAACCTCTACCGCGTCGCCTTCACCGACTCCGGCGGTATGAAGGATGAGGAAGTGCGGGACCTGGCCCTTTACCGTGCGGCCCAGGTTTGCCGGGATCACGGGAAAGCGTGGTTCGTCGTCGTCCGGCGGAACGAGGGCACCACCCGCCGCCTCCAGGTCGGCGCGCCGGAGCCGCCCGTCTTCTACCCCAATCCCTACGTGGCCGGCCCCCGCACTTCCTGGACCTCCCAGCCCGGCTGGTATTCCGGCATCCCGGAGAGCTACGCCGCGCCCGCCCGCTACACGGAGCTGTACATCCGCGTCTATTCCACCCGCGCGGCCGCCGCGGAGGCCGCGCCGCAGGAAAGCTCCGTCCACGCCGCGGACGAGGTCCTTTCCCGCGTGGGCGCGCAATATAAACTTTCCCCCTAAGGAAGCGGCCCGTATATCGGGGTCCTTATGTCGACGCTTCCCACCCTCGCCATCGGCTCCGACCACGCCGGATTCAAATACAAGGAGGCGATCCGCGCCCACCTGGCCGCCAAGGGCTATGCCGTGCGCGACTTTGGCACCCACTCCGAGGAGGCGTGCGACTATCCCGTGTTCATCCGCCCCACGGCGGAGGCCGTGGCCCGCGGGGAGGCGCAGCTGGGCATCGTCCTGGGAGGCTCCGGCAACGGGGAGGCCATCGTCGCCAACAAAGTGCGCGGCATCCGCTGCGCCGTCTGCTTCTCCCTGGACACCGCCCGCTGGGCAAAGGAACACAACGACGCCAACTGCATCTCCATCGGGGAGCGGACCGTCTCCGTCGAGCTGGCCTTGGAAATCGTCGACACCTGGCTCGCCGCCGTCTTCCAGGGCGGCCGCCATGCCCGTCGCGTCGCCCAGATCGAGCCCGCTATTTAACCACCAGGCCGCGCTTGTAAATCAGCGCCTGGAAGAGCATTCCCAGCACGGCCAGGCCGACGAAGAGAGGCACGTCCGCCGTGGGAGGGACGGTGAAATTCGGCGTGAAATCGGGCCGGGGATGGAGCTGCTGGACGATGAGCATCGCCCCGTAGCCCGCGGAAAGCGCGATCAGCGCCCAGTCGAAAAAGATCAGCATCAGCAGGGCCCCCAGGATCCCCCCCGTCGTGAAAGGAATCCAGGCGTAGGAAGCGCCGGGGACGTAATGGTAATGCTGCGCGATGGCGTAGCACACCGACCCGCCCGCGAAGAACCCGGCGATGGCGGCGGCAAACGGCTGGATGAAGAGCGCCAAAAGCGCCCCCGTCATCGCGCCGATGAGAATCGCCCCCACCTGGAGCCAGCCCGGCTGTTCCGCGAAGGCCACGGCGCCCAGCTCCGCCCCCGCTATCGCCCACAGGCCGCAGATGAAAATCCAGAACACCTGCCGCCCCAGCAGCAGGATCACCATCCCGGCGATCATCCAGAAATCGATGGGGGGCGGGGAGAACATGGTGTCTTTCCTTAGCCTCTTGATGTAAAAGGGCAATGCTATGAAGCCCGAGACCTTCGAGAAACTGGAAGGATACGCCGCCGACCTCGTTAAAAACGGCGAGTTGAGCCCGGCGGACGCCTCCGAACTCATGGAGAGCCTCCGTGGCCAGGCCTTCCGGCGCAGCGGCGCGCCCGCCCAGGAAACGGCCAAGGGCGAGGCCCTTTACGAAGGGGTCGACACCAGCGACGCCTTCCGCCGCTAGGCCGCGGGGCCGCGCGATCTTGCTTGCGGTGCGGCGCTTCCGTCGCGATAGTCCCTCCTCCCCTCGCACCCGTAGCTCAATTGGATAGAGTACTGCCCTCCGAAGGCAGGGGTTTTGGGTTCAAATCCCAACGGGTGCACTCTTCCCTTCATGCCTGGGCGGGCACGGTCTCGAATCCTTCCGCCTCCCATCCTTCCAGGCCGCCCCGCATCCCGCGCAGCGATTTGACGCCCAGCTGGCGCAGCAGCCGCACCGCGTGAAAGGCGGCCTGGCTTCCGGGACAGTCGCAGTAGACGATCACGTCGTGCTCCAGGGGCACCTCGGCCAGGTACTGCTCCAGCAAATCGTGGGGGACGTGGCGCGCCCCCGGGATCAGGACCGGATGCCGCTGAAAGTTCAGGGAGTGCCGGATATCGAGAATCGCGACGTCTTCCCCCCGCTCGATCATGGACTTCAGCTCCCGCGGCGTGATGCTCCGCTGGATCTCCCTGTGGAGGTCGCGCAGGTAGATCCGGCGCCGCACGAAGCGCCAGAGCAGGAAAAGGACGGCCAGCCCCGCGAAAATCAGCGCGAAGTGCTCCCGCAGAAAGCCGAACCAGAGAGAGCGGTCCGGCAGCGTCTTCCATAGGCCCATTCCCGCCAGGAGGGGCGCCGCGCACCATAGGCAAATGCCGCCGATGTCGAAGGCGATGAAGCGCCGCGCCGGCAGTCCCGCCGCCCCCGCGAGAGGCGGAGCCAGCGTGTTGAGGCCCGGCACGAATTTGGCGAAGAGAAGCACCTGCGCCCCGTGGCGGCTGAACATCGCCTTCGTCTTCGCCACGCAGGTGTTCGGCTTCCAGGAAAGGCGCGCCAGGAAGTGAAGGATATGCACTCCGTGAGAGCGCCCCACGGCAAACCAGAGGAAGTCGGCGATCAATGATCCGGCCACGATTGCCAAAAGGGATGGCAGCAGCCCCATGCGGCCGGAGGAAATGAAGGTGCCGGTCGCCAGGAGGATCGGGAAGCAGGGGATGGGCAGGCCCCCTTGTTCCGCCAGCACCCAAAAGAAGAGTCCGGCGTATGTGACGTTGGAAAGCAGGGAGGCTGGGTCCATAGAGGGCAGGCTGATCGCCTGCGCCCAATATAGACGCCCGGCCGGATCATATCCACCCTTGCCGCCTTCCGTACCATCCTTTACAAGGATGGGACGCCGCCGGCGTGGCGAAATGGCAGACGCAGTTGACTCAAAATCATCCGGAGAAATCCATGTCGGTTCGAGTCCGACCGCCGGCACTCCTTCCCTCCCTTACTTGCAGCCGCGCAGGAGGGCGACCACCAGCAGGATCGGCAAAGGGATGCCCAGCAGCCAGAGCAGGACGTAGGTCAGCGTCCCGCCGCGTTGTTTCTGTTCATCGTCGGTGAAGAAGGCTCTCATTCCTTCACCCTGCGGGAAGGATGCCAGCCGCGAAGCGTCGGGCTTTTAACCCTTTAGGCAGAATGAAATCCGGCGGCGCGCCCTTTGAAAGAGGCAGGCCGCCGTCCGGGCGATTTGCCCGGAATCAGGCCGCGCGGTAGCGCAGGGCGCAGACCGCGCGTTCCGTGGCTCCGGGAGCCACGTGGCGCAAGCCGTAGCCCTCGTGGTGGATCGCGTCGGGCAGGCCCAGCCACGGCTCCACGCAGTAAAAGTCGGAGGTCGGCGTCTCGCTCCAGGTCGTCACCGTGTGCCAGGGGACCGTCTCGCGCGGGGCCAGGTCGAATTCGATCGTCCGGCCGTCCTGGTGGCGCAGGGAGAAGCGGTTCCGCTTGGGGCCGATCTGGAAGCGGTCGATAAGGGCCGGGTTGTCCAGGGTGGAGGAGGCCTCCGGCGCGGGGCCGAAGACGACCTCGCCGCCTTCCTCGCTTTTCCGCATGCCGGTCTTTTCAAAGGGGAATTCCAGCGTCCAGGCGGGCCGCTCCGCGTGGGGGATATTCAGGTAAAAGTGGTGCCCGGCGTAGTAGGGAAGGGGAGCGGAGCCGGTATTGGTCGTCGCCAGTTCCACTTCCAGAACGCCATCCCCCGCCAGGCGGTAGGCGACCTCGAAGACGAACGGAAAGGGATACATCTCCAGAGTCTCCGGGGTCGACTCGATCCGCAGCCGCACGCTGTCCTCGCCCCCTTCGGGCAGGACCTGGTAGGCCATCTTGCGGGCGAAGCCGTGCATGGGCAGGTCGCGGACGACGCCCTTTTCATCCTTCCAGCGTCCCAGCACCCCGTCCACGAAGTGGCGGGCGATGAAGGGGAAGAGGACCGGGTTGCCGCCCCGGACCTTCGTCACCTTCTCCCAGTCCGTCGGCCCGGCGGGCCAGCGGACCACTTCCTGGCCGCCGACGTGCCAGTCCAGGAGGAGGCCGCCGTATTGCGGGGCCAGCCGGGCGCGGTCGGCGCCGCGGCGCAGTTCGATGGCGTCGATGCCGTGGAAGGGAACGGTGGGTTTGCTCATGATCCGGGGAGGGAGATTCCTTTGATTTTCTTGTAGAGGCCGACGGCGTAGCTGTCCGTCATGCCGGAGACGAAGTCGAGGATGGAGAGGAGCTGCTCGTAGGGCGTGGCTTTGTCGAGGAACTGCTTGGGAACGAGCTGAAGAAGCTTTGTGTTGTGATCCTTCTTGTCGGTTGGAGGAGTAAGCGCAGCGGCAGCAAAGGCGTTGAGCAAGCCGCCAAGAACCTCGAAGCCAGCGGCTTCGATCTCGATAACGTCCCTCGCGCGATAGATCTGGGAGGAGGAAATATTTTGAATTTCCTTGAGAGCGCTTTGAGCGGGAATTTGCTTAGTGAGTGCCTGGGTGAGCGTCCCGGTCAGGATTTCATCTTCCGCTTCCAGAAAGCGGTCGCGGACTTGATCGATGACGGCGCTGATGGCCTTGGCACGGAGAAACTCGATCCGGTTCTTTTTATCCTCGATTTTGAGAGCGTTGTCGGTGGTTTTCGGATTGCCGATAGTGGCCGAGAGGAGATCGAACGTCTCCTGATGGGTTACGTAATTAAGGCGGAAGCCGTCCTCGAGATCGACTAGGCCGTAGCACAGGTCGTCGGCGGCCTCCACAAGGAAGACCAGTGGATGGCGGCACCAATTGCCGTCGCGCTTCAGGAGACCCAGGTTCGCGGCGATTTCGTCAAAGAAAGGGGCCTCCGCTTGGAAATAACCGAACTTCTTCGACCACGGTCCCTTATTCTCCGGCAGAGAGACGCCCGGATATTTCGTGAAGGCGCCCAGGGTGGCGTGGGTTAGTTGGAGGCCGCCCTTGTCGATCACCATCTGGAGCCGGGTGAGAAGGCGGAAGCCTTGAGCATTGCCTTCGTAGCGGGAAATATCCTCTTTTTGTGCCGGAGTGAGGAAGGATGCCTTTTCCTGCCAGCCTTGGAACCAATGGCGGATGGCGTCCTCTCCGGAGTGGCCGAAGGGTGGGTTGCCGATGTCGTGGGCCAGGCAGGCGGCGGCGACGATCGCGCCGATGTCGGAGGGGTGGACGCTGCCGATACGGTCCTTCAGGGCGTGGCCCACGGCGGTGCCTAGGCTGCGGCCCACGCAGGAGGTCTCCAGGCTGTGGGTCAACCGGGTGTGGACGAAGTCATTATCCGCCAGGGGAAAGACCTGCGTCTTGTCCTGGAGGCGCCGGAAGGCGGTGGAGAAGATAATGCGGTCGAAGTCCTGTTGGAAGGGGGAACGGGAGGGATCGTAAACGGGCTCCTTGTCTTTCCCCAGGCGCTTGGCGGAGAGGAGGCGGGGCCATTCCATCTTGCTCATATGCAGGGACGGAAAGCTGCCACGCTCCGGCTTGTGAAACCAGTTCTATGTTTTAGGCTGGGGGGCGATGCCCCTTTCCGGCCTGCTTCAGACTCTCCCCGCGGGGCGGGTCCTCACCGCGCCGGAAGATCTGATCCCTTATTCCTTTGACGGCACGGCTGCCCTGCGGCGGATGCCCGCCGCCGTCGTCCTGCCGGAGTCGGCGGAGGAGGTCGCCGCTCTGCTCCGCTGGGCCTCCGCCACCCGCACGGCGGTGGTGACGCGCGGCTCCGGCACGGGGCTGAGCGGCGGCAGCGTGCCCACGCCCGGCTCCGTCGTCCTTTGTCTGACCCGGATGAACCGCATCCTGGAACTCGACGCGCGGAACCTGACCCTGCGGTGCGAGGCGGGCGCCGTCACCCAGGCCGTCGCGGCGGCGGCGGAGAAGGAGGGCCTCTTCTACCCGCCCGATCCCGGCTCCATGAAGATCTCCACCCTGGGCGGCAACGTGGCGGAGAACAGCGGCGGCCTGCGCGGCCTCAAATACGGGGTGACGCGGGACTACGTCATGGGCCTGCGCGCCGTCCTGGCGGACGGCACGGTGATCGAAACGGGCAACAAGTGCGTGAAGGACGTCGCCGGCTATCCCTTGAAGGACCTCTTCATCGGCTCGGAAGGGACCCTGGGCGTGGTCACGGAGGTGCTGCTGAAGCTGGTGCCAAAACCCGCCGCACGCGCCACTGTCCTGGCGGAATACGCCTCCATGGAGGCCGCGGCGGAGACGGTGTCCGCCATCATCGCGGCGAAGATCATTCCCTGCACCCTCGAGTTCCTCGACAACGTCACCCTCAACTGCGTGGAGGACTTCACCGCCGTGGGCCTGCCGCGCGGGGCCGCCGCGCTCCTCCTGATGGAAACGGACGGCCACCCCGCCGCCGTGGCGGAGGAGGCGGACGCCATGGCCGCCCTGGCCCAGGCCCATGGGGCGCTCTCCGTCCGCCGCGCCCGGGACGAGGCGGAGGCCGCCGCCCTGGCCTCCGCCCGGCGCTCCGCCTTTTCCGCCCTGGCGCGGGTTTCCCCCACCACCCTCCTGGAGGACGCCACCGTCCCCCGCAGCGCGCTGGCCGTCATGGTGGCCAAGATCGCGGAGATCGCCGCGCGCCACCGCCTTAAAGTGGGCACCTTCGGCCACATGGGGGACGGCAACCTTCACCCCACCTTCCTGACGGACGAGAGGAACACGGAAGAAATGGCCCGCGTGGAGGCCGCCATGGAGGAAATCTTCGCGGAGGCCCTGGCCCTGGGCGGCACGATCACGGGGGAGCACGGCGTCGGCCTGGCGAAGAAGCCCTACCTGGCCCGCGCCGTCGGGGAGGGGAACGTCCGCGTCATGCGCGCGCTGAAAGCCGCTTTCGACCCCCAGGGCATCCTCAACCCCGGGAAAATCTTCGACCCCGCATGAAAAGCCTGCGCGAGCTCGACTACTCCGTCCTTCAGCAGTGCATCCACTGCGGCCTTTGCCTGCCGACCTGCCCCACCTACGACATCACCAAGGCGGAGCGGAACAGCCCGCGCGGGCGCATCTCCCTCATGCGCGCCATCGCGGACGGGGAGCTGGAGGCGGGCGCGGCCTTCGGCGACGAGATGTATTATTGTCTGGGCTGCCTGGCCTGCCAGACGGCCTGCCCGGCGGGGGTCGACTACGCCACGCTGTTTGAAACCGCCCGTGCGGAGGCGGAGGCTTCCCCCGCCTTTGCCGCCCGCTCCCCGGGGCGGAAGGTCCTGCGCGCCTTCCTCCTGCGCGGCCTCTTCATGCGGCCCCGGCTCCTGCGCCTGGCCGGGCGCCTGCTGGAACTCTGGCAGCGCCTGGGCCTGGACCGCCTGGCCCGCGCGCTGCGCCTCACCGCGCTCCTCCCCGCCCGCCTGCGGAAGCTGGAGCGCCAGACGCCGCGCGTTTCCCGGCGCTTCTCCCACCAGCTCATCGCGCCGGTGGAGGGCGGAGCGGAGGCCCGCTTCCGCGTCGGCCTCCTCACCGGCTGCGTCCAGGACCTGATCTATCCGCAGGTGAACCGGGACACCGCCGACGCGCTCCGCGCGCACGGCTGCCAGGTCCACACGCCGCCCGTCCAGCCTTGTTGCGGCTCCCTCCTGGCCCACAACGGGGAGCCCGCCGCCGCGGCGGATCTGGCCCGCCGGATGATCGACCTCTTTCCCCCGGACCAGTTCGACGCCTTCATCACCAACGCGGGCGGCTGCGGCTCCCATTTGAAGCAATATGGCCGCCTTTTGGCCGACGATCCCGCCTACGCCGCCCGCGCGGCCGCGTGGGCGGCTAAGGTCCGGGACATCCATGAATGGATGGCGGAAGTCGGCATCGAGCCCGCCACGCCGGGCGGCTGCGTGCCCCGCCGGGCCGTGGCCTACCACGCCTCCTGCCACCTCTGCCACGGGCAGAAGATCGACGCGGCGCCCCGCGCCGTCCTCCGCGCGGTGCCGGGCGTGGCCGTCGTCGAAATCCCGGAGTCGACGTGGTGTTGCGGCAGCGCGGGCATTTATAATTTGACCCACCCGGAGACCGCCCAGCGGCTCCTGGACCGGAAGATCGCCCATTTGCGCGCCAGCGGGGCGGAGATCGTCGCCACGGGCAATCCGGGCTGCCTTCTCCAGCTGGAAAACGGCGCTCGGGAGGCGGGGCTCTCCTTGCGCGTCGTCCATCCCGTCACGTTATGGGCGGAAGCCCGGCGGGAAGTGCAGTAAGCAGGCGCAAACGCACGATTCGCATGTGTTAAGCATGCATTTTGCAATTTGCACGGAGGGCTATTTTTTGGGGGTGCAAAGGTGTAAAATTTTATAAGTCGCTCCGGTTAAGTAATTAACGGGTGTTTAATAATGCCTTGGCATGGGGGGTGCACCTTCATTCTTAACTTAACCAGGAGTTTTTATGCTGAGTCTTACGGTCACCTTCCTCGTCATCGCCCTCATCGCGGCAGCCCTCGGATTCGGCGGTATCGCCGGTACTGCGGCGGGCATCGCCAAGATTTGTTTCTTCGTCTTCCTCGTGCTCTTTGTCGTCTCCCTGCTGTTTGGTGGGCGCCGCCCGTCCGTCTGAGAAGCGACTGAGATTCTCCTTTAGGTCCCGGGCGGGAAGGACGGGGTGTCCTTTCCCGGCGGGACCGCAACCAACCCCTACTCCGACAATGAAAAACTCCGGCCTTTTCGACGAACTCGACTCGTTCCTGACTAACCTGATCATTGCCCGCGCTCCCGCATCCGATCGGAAGAATCTCCGCGCTTGGTTGCAGCCGGAGTCCAAGCGTCCCGCCCCCAAGGCGCGGAAGCGGAAGATTTCCGGCGCCATGGCGATGGCCTGAGTGTTGAGGGATAAAAAATTTGAGGGGCGGTCCCGAAAGGGCCGCCCCTCTTGCGTTTCAGAGAAAAAGCGAAAAAGAAAGAGACCTCACTCCGTCCAGATGCGGGAGGGGAGCTGGCCGTTGCCGTTTTTCTCTCCCTTCATGTCGGGCGGTTGGGCCATGTTTTGGTGGAAGAAATGGTTTACTTCGGTCTCGATCCCCATCTCGTGAAAGATCAAAGAGGCGGTGGTGATGTCATGATGGGTCACGCCGATTTGGACATGGCCGGAGTCCCCCAGGTGGCGGATGAACTTGGAAATGAGGGAGTAGGGAAGCTCCTCCTGCAAGGCTCCGCTCCCCGGCGGCGGCCCATGGATAACGCGGATGCTTCGGGCCGGATAGCCCGCTTTGCGGAGTGCCTTTACCGCCTTTTGCGCCGCAGCCCGGGAAGGAAGCGCCGCCGAAAGCTTCCGAAGAATGGGTCCGGAATGGGGGTCCGCTTCTTGGATGTGGAAGGGCATAAAATAAACGGGCTGAAAAAGAAATGCATATTCGATGCCATGGCCTGGACGCTTTTTCCTAGGCGCTTGCCCATCAACGAGGAAAATTGGTTTTCCCGCAGAGCCTGTGAGTAAGGGGAACGGCGAATCTGTGCAAAATGAAGAAATCGCGGCATCTCCTTGCACGAAAAGAATTTCAAAAATGAGCTAAGTAAGTTTACGGACGCCATTCTTTCGATATATTAACCCTTCGATGGCAGTGATCTTCATCACCGGTGCGACCGGCTTTATTGGCCGCTCCCTGACGCGGGAGCTGTGCGCGGCGGGGCATACCGTCCGCGTGCTGGCTCGCCGTCCGGAAAAGGCCTTTCAGCTGTTCGGCGACCAGGTGGAGATCTTTACCGGCGACCTGTCCGATGCCGCCCTCCTGGCCCGGGCCTGTACCGGCGCCTCCCTGGTCTATCATATCGCGGGGGCCTACCGTTTCGGCCTTCGCCACCGGAAGGAAGTCTGGCGCGTCAACGTCGACGGGACGGAAAACCTTCTCCAGGCGACTTTCCGCGCGGGCGTGGAGAAAGTCGTCTACATCGGCTCCGGCGGCATCCTGCGCCGTTCCGACCGGCGGAAGCCCCTGATGGACGAAACCGATTTTCCGGCCACCCCGCCGCCCTTTTCCTCCTACAAGCTTTCCAAGTGGGAAGCGGAGCGCCGTGTCCTGGAATGGGCGCGCCGGGGCCTGCACGTCACCATCGCCAGCCCCACCTGCCCCATCGGGGCCGAGGATGAGATGCCGACGCCCACGGGCCGGATCATCCGGGACTTCCTGGACGGCAATTTCCCCTTCTCCTGCCGGGCGGGCCTCAACTTCGTCAGCGTCGACGACCTGAGCGCGGGCCTTCAGCTGGCCGCCCGCCATGGCCGCTCCGGGGAACGCTACCTCTTTGGCCACGAGAACATGTGGCTGCGGGATTTCCTTCACATTCTCCAGGAAGAAACCGGCCTGAAGGCGCCGCGTTTCACCCTGCCCGGCGGCGTGATCTGGGCCGCGGGCGCCGGGGGCGAGGCGGTCGATTTCCTCCAGGGCTTCCTGCCCGGCGGCGACCGGCGCGACATCCGCATCTGCCTGGAAACGGCCTACCACTCCCGCCGCGTCCAGTTCTTCTCCTGCGAGAAGGCGGCCCGCGAGCTGGGCTGGGAGCCCGTCCGCCCGCTGCGGGAAACCGTGCGGGAGGCCATCGCCTGGTTCCAGGACGGCGTGCGCCCCGTGCGCGAGGCCTCCGCGGAAGCGCCGGTTCCCGTTGCGCTTTAGAGCCCGCTCTTCTAATTGTGGAAGCGTGCCGCCTCGGTTCCTTCTCCTCCTGTTCCTTCCCCTGCTCCTGGCCGCCTGCGGCCGTTCCACCGACCTGGAGGCTCCGTTGAAATATCCCGCCACGCCGAAGGAGCCGGTCTCCGAAGCCTACTTCGGAGAGACGATCGCCGACCCCTACCAGTGGCTGGAAAACGTGCGCGACCCGCGCGTGCGGGACTGGATGCGGGAGCAAGACGTGCTGGCCCGCCGCTGGCTCCACGGCCTGCCCGCGCGGCCCCGCCTGGAAAAGCGGCTCAAGGAATTGCTCTACACCCCGGCCCTGACCGTGCCGGAAAAGGGGGGCGACACCTACTTCTACGAGCGGAAGGAAGCCCATCAGGAAAAATACGTCCAGGTCTGCCGCCAGGGCCTGCACGGAGCGGAGCGCGTCCTTCTTGATCCCGCCGCCCTGAGCCCGGACGGCAGCGTCTCCCTGGGCGTCTGGGCGCCCAGCTACGACGGAAAGTGGGTCGCCTACGCCCTCCGCCGCAACAACTCGGACGAGGCGACGCTCCATCTGCTCGACGTCGCCACGGGCCGCACGCGGGAGGGGGAGGAGATCGCGGGGGCCAAATACGCCCACCCCTCCTGGACCCCTTCCGGCGACGGATTCTACTACACGCGCCTCCCCGTCGATCCCGCGATCCCCGTCGCCGACCGCCCGGGCCGCGCGGAGATCCGCTTTCACAAGCTGGGCACCGATCCCGGGCAGGACCCGCTCATCCACCCGGCCACGGGCGATCCCAAGACCTTCCTGGGCGTCGAGCTGGCGGAGGAGGGGCGCTGGCTCTTCGTCAGCGTCAGCCATGGCTGGAACAGCGTCGACCTTTTCTACCGCGACCTGGCCGATCCCAAGGGCGATTGGAAAACGCTGGCCAAGGGCCTGCGCGGTCAGACCGGCGTCACCGCGTGGAGGGACGTCTTCTACATCCAGACGGCGGACGGCTCGCCTCATATGCGGGGCGCGCTCTACCGCGTACCCGCCGCCCGGCCGGAGCGGAAGAACTGGGAATGCATCGTGCCGGAGGGGGAGGGGACACTCCACGCGGCCCAGCTCCTCGGCGGGCGCTGGGTCCTGGCCTACGTGCGCGACGCGGCCAGCTACCTGGAATTGCGCGATCTGGACGGGAAGAATCCGCGCCCCGTCCCGCTCCCCGGCGTGGGGAGCTGCGGCGGCCTCTCCGGCCGCGCCGCCGATCCTGAGGTCTTCTACGGCTTCACCTCCTTCACCCAGCCGCTGGAGATCTTCCGCCTGGACGCCGCCACCGGCGGGCAGGAGCTATGGGACCAGGTGCGGGCCCCCGTCGACGCCGCGCCCTATGAGGTGAGCCAGGTCTTCTTCCAATCCAAGGACGGCACGCGCGTCCCCATGTTCATCGTCCGGCGGAAGGACGCGCCGCGCGACGGGAGGCAGCCGCTCCTCTTGACCGGCT
The DNA here is from genome assembly GCA_028283855.1 of Verrucomicrobium sp. Taxonomy (NCBI): domain Bacteria; kingdom Pseudomonadati; phylum Verrucomicrobiota; class Verrucomicrobiia; order Verrucomicrobiales; family Verrucomicrobiaceae; genus Verrucomicrobium; species Verrucomicrobium sp. Next base: position 1,303,268 of record JAPWJX010000003.1, read on the forward strand.
ACGGAGGCTTCTCCGTCAGCATGGAGCCGGGCTTTTCCGCCAGCCTTTACGCGTGGCTGGAGGCGGGCGGCGCCTACGCCGTGCCGAACCTGCGCGGCGGGGGCGAATACGGGGAATCGTGGCACCAGGCGGGCATGGGCCGCCGGAAGCAGAACGTCTTCGACGATTTCATCGCCGCCGCCGAATACCTGGTGGCGGAAAAATACACCGCCCCGGACCGCCTGGCCATCCTGGGCGGGTCGAATGGCGGGCTCCTGGTCGGCGCGGCCCTGACCCAGCGGCCCGACCTCTACCGGGCCGTCGTCTGCGCCGTGCCCCTCCTGGACATGCTCCGCTATCCCCTCTTCGGCAGCGGCCGCACCTGGATCGAGGAATACGGCGATCCGCGCGACCCGCAGGACTACCAGGCCCTGCGCGCCTATTCCCCTTACCACCACGTGAAACCGGGTACCGCCTATCCCGCCGTCCTGATGCTTTCCGCGGACAGCGACGACCGCGTCGACCCGATGCACGCGCGGAAGATGGTGGCCGCCCTTCAGGCGGACCAGGCGGGGCCCGCCCCGATCCTGCTGCGCATCGAGAAGAACGCGGGCCACGGCGGGGCCGACCTGGTCCGCTCCGCCGTCGAGCAGAAGGCCGACATGTACGCCTTCCTCTGCGCGGAGCTGGGGATCGACCCGAAGCGATGAGGATCGCCGCCGTCATCCTGGGCGCGGCCCTCCTCCTGGCGGGCTGCAAGGGGCGGGAAACCCCCGTCCAGCGCGGCGACGGGGACGGCGTCCTCCTCCTGGGCAACGGCGGCGAGCCCTCCCAGCTCGATCCCCACCTCGTCACCGGCCAGTCGGACGCGAACATCGACTTCACCCTCTTCGAGGGGCTCCTCACCGTCGACCCGCAGACCCTGGCTCCCGTGCCGGGCGTGGCGGAGCGGTGGGAGGTGACGCCGGACGGCCTCACCTACACCTTCCACCTGCGGCACGACGCCCGCTGGTCCAACGGCGATCCCGTCACCTCCGCCGACTTCCTCTACTCCTGCCGCCGGATCCTTTCCCCGGCCCTGGGCTCCGAGTACGCCTACATGCACTTCATGGTGAAGAACGCGGAGGCCTACAACGCCGGGAAGATCGCCGACTTTTCCCAGGTCGGCTACGAGGCGCCGGACCCCTACACCTTCCGCGTCCGGCTGGAGCATCCGGTGCCCTACTTCCCCTCCCTCATCACCCACCACACCTGGATCCCGGTCCACCGGGCGTGCATCGAGAAATTCGGCGCGATGGACGAGCGCGGCACCCGCTGGGTCCTGCCGGGAAACATGGTCGGCAACGGGCCCTTCCGCCTCAAGGCGTGGAAGGTCAACGAATTGGTCGAGGTGGAGAAGAACCCCTACTACTGGGACGCCGCGCGCGTCCGGCTCCGGGCCGTCCGCTTCCTCCCCTACGACGACGGCGACGCGGAGGAGCGGGCCTTCCGCTCCGGCCAGCTCCACGTCTCCGCCGTGCCGGTGGCGAAGCTCGACCTCTACCGGAAGAAGTATCCCCAATACCTCCATGCCTTCCCGCAGATGGCCACCACCTTCCTGAAGGTCAACGTGACCAAGCCGCCCCTGGACAAGCCGGAAGTCCGCCGCGCCCTGGCCATGGCGATCGACCGGGAGTCCATCGTCCGCACCGTGCTGAAGGGGGATCAGGTCCCCGCCTTCCGGCTGACCCCGCCCGACATGGCGGGCTACACCGGCCGCGCCCATTTCGACGAGAGCGTGGCGGAGGCCCGCGCGTTGATGGCGAAGGCGGGCTATCCCGGCGGCAAGGGCTTCCCGCGGCTGGAGCTGCTCATGCCCGGCGCGGGGGCGGGCGGCCTTTTGGCGGAGGCCATTCAGCAGATGTGGCGGAAGAACCTGGGCATCGACGTGGCGATCGTGAACCAGGAGGGGAAGGTCTACGAGGAATGGCTCCGCAACCTCAAATACCAGATCTGCTTCTACGGCTGGATCGGCGACTACGTCGACCCGAACACCTTCCTCGACATCTTCGTCACCAACGGGGGGAACAACCAGACCGGCTGGGCCGATCCCGCCTACGACAAGGCGCTGGCCGAGGCCAACCGCACCCTCGACCCCGCCGCGCGGCGGGAGCTTTTGCAAAAGAGCGAGGCGATCCTCGTCTCCCAGATGCCGATGATCCCGCTCTTCTTCTCCGTGGGCCGCACCCTGTGGCGGCCCGACGTGAAGGGCTGGTATTCCAACGTCCTCGGCGCCCATCCCCTGAAATACGTCTGGCTCGACCCGGCCACCGCCGGTCCCGCCCGCATCGGCCACTGACATGACGCGCTACGTCTTCCGCCGCCTGCTTGAGATCGTGCCGGTCCTCTTCATCGTCGCCACGCTCACCTTCTTCCTCATCCACTTCGTGCCCGGCGGGCCGTTCTCCGCCGCGCAGAACCGGACCATCCCGAAGGAGGTCCTGGCCCACATCGAGCACCACTACGCCCTGGACCAGCCGGTCTGGAAGCAATACCTCCTCTACCTGGGCCACTTCCTGAAAGGGGACCTGGGCCCTTCCTACAAATACCCCACGCGCACGGTCAACGAGCTGATCGCCCAGGCCTTTCCCGTCTCCGCCGAGCTGGGATTGTGGGGCCTGGCGCTGGCCATCTTCCTGGGGCTCCCCATCGGCCTCCTTTCCGCGCTGCGGCCGAGCACCCGCTACGACTACGTTCCCATGGGCCTGGCCCTGCTGGGGATGAGCATCCCGGCCTTCGTCGTCGGGCCGCTCCTCATCGTCCTCTTCGCCATCGGGCTGGGGTGGCTCGACGCGGCGGGGTGGTATTCCTGGAGCGACCGTGTCCTCCCCGTCCTCACCCTGGGCATCGGCGGCGCGGCGGGCCTGGCGCGGTTGACGCGCAACAGCATGATGGAGGTCCTCTCCCAGGACTTCATCCGCTCCGCGCGGGCGAAGGGGGCTTCCGAATGGGCCGTCGTCTTCCGCCACGCCCTGCCCAGCGGCATGACGCCCGTGCTGGCCGCCATGGGGCCGGTCCTGGCCGACGTCCTCACCGGCTCCTTCGCCGTCGAGATGATCTTCCAGATTCCCGGCCTGGGGCGGCTCTTCGTCAACGCCGCCTTCAACCGGGATTACACCATGGTGATGGGCTCGACCCTCTTCTACGCCCTCCTGCTTCTCCTCTTCAATTTGGTCTTCGACCTGGTGCTCGTCGCCCTCAACCCCCGCCTGAAAAATGAGCAGCGGTAGTCACCTGACCCCCTGGCAGCTCTTCCGCGTCCGCTTCCGGGCGAACCGGCTGGCGGTCGCCTCCCTCTGGTTCCTGGCGGCGATGCTCCTGCTGGTCGTCGTCGGCCCGTGGCTCTCCCCCTACACCTACGCGGTGAACGACCTGAAGCTCGGCGCGCACGGCCCCACCGTTCATCACTGGCTGGGGACCGACATGTTGGGGCGCGACCTGCTCGTGCGGCTCCTCTACGGCGGGCGGATTTCCTTCGCCGTGGCGGCCTTGGCGGCCTCCGTGGCGCTGGTGATCGGCGTCGCCTACGGCGCGGTGGCAGGGTATTACGGCCGGTGGATCGACTCCGGCATGATGCGCGTGGTCGACATCCTCTCCATCCTGCCCTTCACCGTCTTCCTGATCCTGCTGCGGAGCTTCTTTGGGCGGGACTTCATCCTCCTCTTCGTCGCCATCGGCGGCGTCTCCTGGCTGACCATGGCGCGCATCGTCCGCGGGCAGGTGCAGGCGCTGCGGAACCAGGAATTCGTGGCGGCGGCGCGGAGCCTGGGGGCTTCTCCCTGGCGGATCGTCTCCCGCCATCTGATCCCCAACACGCTGGGGCCGGTCATCGCCTACACGGCGCTGATGATCCCGTCGGTCATGATGGCGGAGGCGTTCTTAAGCTTTATCGGCCTGGGCGTGCAGCCGCCGATGAGTTCCTGGGGATCGCTGATCAACGCGGGCATCCACGGCATGGAGGAATACCCGTGGCTGATCGTCTTCCCCTGCGTGGCCTTCGCGGGGACGCTTCTGGCCTTCAACTTCCTGGGCGACGGCCTGCGGGACGCCCTTGATCCCCGCTCGTCCGGACGTTAGCGGACCGGGGCCTTGGAGTCGGGAGAGCCGGTGCGGCAAGGGGTGCCGCTGCGTTTGGCCTCTTCCAGGCCTTTCCCGGTGAGCTTGGGCGGGAAGTAAACGGGCTCGCCCGCGCAGGCGCGTTGCGCGTCAAACCGGGCGATGGCTTTTTCTCCCTGCCAGACGGCGGCGGCAAGGGCGGCGGATCCGGCGGTCACGGCGGTCCAAAGAAGGAGGTCGGTCTTTTTCATGGATGGGGTGGGATGCGGGATTAACGTTGCGGGGCCGCGCCTTCCGGCGCGCGCCCGATGGTGACGGCGCCGCTGCGCTGGAGGGCCTTGAAGTCGTCCTTGCCCAGGGCCACGGTGCAGGTTTCCCCCTTGCTAAAGGAATGGCAGTTTAGAGCCAAGGGCTTCCCGGCGCTTTCGACGTGGAGCACGGGCTGCGTCCTGGCATCCCGGGCATCCAGGTAGGCGGCTCCCTTCGCCAAGCCGCCCAGCGTGGAGGCGCCGAGCGCGGTCACGGCCAGCAGGAGGGCGGGCATGCCGACGGCGGGATGGCGGTTGACTGCGTATTCGTCTAGGCACTGGCCGATGCTCCAGCCCTTTTCATGGCGCTGGGCGGAGAGGAAGCGGAAGGTTTCGGCTTGGTTCTTAAGGAAGCTCATAGGGATTGCGGGTGGGGGTGAGGCCTTGTTTTTCCAGGTAGGCCCGCGCGTCGGCCTGGGCGCGCGCGGCTCCTTGCAGATCTTCCCGCTCCAGTTCGAAGGAGCAGGTCCAGCCTTTCCGGGCCGGGGAGCAGGCGGCTTCGACCGGCATGTAGTATTCGATCTCCAGCGGGAAAGCGGGCTTGGCCAGGTCTTCCTTCACGAAAGGGGCGTATTCCCCGGTGTCGGCCACGTTGCGCCGGGAAACCGGGGCCGTGCAATGCTCCACGGTGCTGAGAGGAGCGGGATCGGGCGCGCAGGTGGCGGTCAGGGGAATGCGCGGGGCCGTGGTGGTCAGGTCGATTTTCCCGCCCCGGTCGGCGGCGTGCTCGCGGGCCAGGGTGGCGGCATCCTTCGGCGGCGGATCGGGGAGGCGTTGGAAGGTCGGTTCGGGCGCGGAGGACTTATGGAGCTCCGCGTCGATTCCCGGCAGGAGATGTTGCCGGGCGGCGACGAGGCCGCCGACGCCGGAGGCCAGGGCGATGCCGAGAAGAAGGGCGGGCGGTTTCCGCATGGCCTTCTCCTTGGCTCAAAGACGGCACGCGCTCAGGATTTCCAGGCTGTGCAGACGGGATTCGGTCTTGCGGGCGTGGGCGGAGCGCTGCGCCTCGGTCATGCTGCCGGCTTCCAGCTTGGCCTTCGGGGTTTCCTTCGCGGAATCACGGGCCGTGCGAGCCACATTTGCCAGCGCCGACATGTAATCGAGGTAAGTTTCCATGCCCTATAATTCGGCTATCCGAGGGGGAAATGCCCCGGAAATCAGCTTTCCAGGGCGGCCCCGCGCTCCCGGTACCAGGCCACGAAGCGGTCGATGCCGGAGGAAAGGGGGGTGTTGGGGGAGAAGCCGGTGGCCTTTTCCAGGGCCTCGACGTCGGCGGCGGTGGCGGGGACGTCGCCCGGCTGCATGGGGAGGAAGCGGAGCTGGGCCGCTTTGCCGGTGGCCCGCTCGATCTCCGCGATGAAGGCGCGCAGGGCCACGGGGCTGTGGTTGCCGATGTTGTAGAGGCGGAAGGGGGCGCTGCTGGTGGCCGGATCGGGCCGGGCGGCGTCCCAGGCGGGATCGGGCGCGGCGGGCCGTTCCAGGGAGCGGCAGACGCCCTCCACGACGTCGTCGATGTAGGTGAAGTCCCGCTCCATCTTTCCCTCGTTGTAGACCTCGATCGGTTCCCCCCGCAGGATGGAGCGGGTGAACTTGTAGTAGGCCATGTCCGGCCGTCCCCAGGGGCCGTAGACGGTGAAGAAGCGCAGCCCCGTGGTGGGGATGCGGTAGAGGTGGGAATAGGTGTGGGCCATCAGCTCGTTGGCCTTCTTCGTGGCGGCGTAAAGGGAAACGGGGTGGTCGACGGTTTCGCCGACGCGGAAGGGGAGGGTGCGGTTGAGGCCGTAGACGGAGCTGGAACTGGCGTAGACGAGGTGCCGGGCCTCCGTGCGGCGGGCGCCCTCCAGGACGGTGAGGAAGCCCTCGATGTTGCTCTGGGTATAGGCGTGGGGGTTTTCCAGGCTGTAGCGGACCCCGGCTTGCGCCGCCATGTGGGCGATGTGGGTGAACTTCTCCTTCGCGAAGAGGGCCGCCGTGGGCTCCTTCTCCGAAAGGTCGAGCTTTTGGAAGCGGAAGTTCTTGGGGAAGGGAAACTCGGCCAGCCGGGCCTCTTTCAGGCGCGGGTTGTAGTAATCGTTCAGGTTGTCGACGCCGACGACCTCATGCCCGGCCTGCGCCAGCTTGAGGGCGACGTGCGCGCCGACGAATCCCGCGGCGCCAGTGACGAGAGCCTTCATGGGCTGACCATCGAAGCGCAGGGCCGCCCCGGGGTCAAAGGCAAATGCGGTTAGCGTTGCGGGAGGGAGTAGACCTGGGCGAACTGGCGGTCGATCCGGCTTCCGGCGTCGGCCCGGACGGCCTGGGCGAAGGCTTCCTTGGAAAACTTACCGCCCGCGCCGCAGTCCCGGCCTCCGTCGGCCAGGGGCGCGCAGCGCACGGTGACGTCGCCCTTGGGCGTGGAAACGGTGAGGGTCCCGGAGGCTAGCTGGGCCTGAGCGGCCTGATCCTTGACGGGGGCCAGGGCTTTGTCCAGAGCGGCGTCATGGCGCGTCCGTGCCCGGTTCTCCATTCCGGCAGTGATTCCTCCGGCGATGGAGACGCCGACCAGGAGGCCCGCGATGGCGTCGTTGAGGATGGTCCACTTGGTGCGGGTGGGTTCGGGGACGGGTTGGGTGCTCATGGTTGTTGTCAATTCGGCTATTTAGCGGGGGAATTTCCGCTCGATCTCCGCCAGGAGGCCGGCGGGGAGCCTGCACTCCTCCGGCCAGCCCCGGGTGTAGCCCTCGCCGGGGAGCTTCCGCGTGGCGTCGAAGCCGACGTGGGAGCCGATGTTCGCCACGGTGGGGGCGTGGTCCAGGGCGTCGCACGGCCCCTTGGTGAAGAGGCTGTCCCGCTGCGGGTCGATGTTGGCGCAGAGGTGGAAGAGGACGTCGCTGGTGTCGTGGACGTTCACGTCCTCGTCGACCACCACGATGATCTTGGCGAACATCATCTGCCCCATTCCCCAGAGGGCGTGCATGATCTTGTAGGCCTGGTAGGGGTACTGCTTCTTGATGCTGACGAAGACGAGGTTGTGGAAGACCCCCTCCGCCGGGAGCGCCATGTCGACGATCTCCGGGAAGTTCATCTTGAAGACCGGCAGGAAGACGCGGACGCTGGCCGTCCCCAGGTAGAAGTCTTCCATGGGCGGCTTTCCGACGATCGTGGCGGGGTAAACGGCGTCCTTCCGGTGGGTGATGCAGGTGACGTGGAAGGCGGGGTAATTGTCCACCGGGGTGTAGAAGCCGGTGTGGTCGCCAAAGGGGCCCTCCGGCCGGAGGGGCTCGGCGGGGTCGACGTAGCCCTCGATGACGAAGTCGGAATCGGCGGGAACTTCCAGGTCGCTCGTCTCGCACTTCACCAGGTCGATCGACTTGCCGCGCAGGAACCCGGCCAGGAGCAGCTCGTCGAAGCCGTCTGGCATCGGCGCGGTGGCGGCGAAGGTCAGGGCCGGATCGGCCCCCAGGCAGACGGCCACGGGCATGCGCGTGCCCGTCTCGTAATAGCGTTTCCCGTGGCGTGCGCCGACCTTGTGGACCTGCCAGTGCATCCCGGTCGTCCAGGGGGAGAAGACCTGCATCCGGTACATGCCGATGTTCCGCTCCCCGCTGTCGGGGTCGCGGGTGTGGACGTTCGGCAGGGTGACGAAGGGGCCGCCGTCTTCCGGCCAGCAGGTGAGGACGGGCAGGGCGTCCAGGCCGATGCCGCCGTCCTCCGCGCGCAGGATGACGTCCTTGCACGGGCCGCTCTTCACGCGGGTCGGCTTGGCGTGGAGGAGGACGTCGAGGCCCGCGCGGAAAAGCTCCCACCCTTCCGAAAGGGAGCGGGGCGGCTTGGCCTTGAGGAGGTAGGCGATCTTGCCCGCCACCTCGTCCACGGAGGGGGAGCTAAGGGCCAGGGCCATCCGCTTCTCCGAGCCGTAGGCGTTGATGAGGACGGGGAAGCGGGAGGCCATCCGGTTCGGCAGGACCGGCTTCTCGATGAGCAGGGCCTTGCCGCCGCCGGGGGATTTCATCTCCCGGTCGGCCAGGGCGGTGATTTCCAGCTCCGTGCGGACGGGTTCCGTGATGCGGCGCAGCTCGCCGGCGGCGTCGAGTTTCGCGATGAAGTCGCGGGTTGAGGAATAAGCCATTTAGATTTTTTCCACGCCGACGTGCAGGCCGCATTCCCGCTTGAGCCCGCCGAAGCGGGTCTCCTCCTCGGTCATGCCCTCCGTCAGCTTCCGGGTGCTGTGCGTGTCCCCGATGGAGACGTAGCCCTGCTCCCAAAGGGGGTGGTAGGGAAGTTGATGTTTGGAGAGATAGGCGCCGACGTCCCGGTCGGTCCAGTCCAGGATGGGATGAACCTTCAGCCGCCCGTCCTGCACGCCCAGGAAGCCCAGCTCCCGGCGCGTCGAGGCCTGCTGCCGCCGCAGCCCGGCGATCCAGCCCCACGCGCCCAGCTCCTCCAGCGCGCGGCGCATCGGCTCCACCTTCACGATCTCGTTGTAGCGGGTGATCCCCTCCACGCCCTGCTCCCAGAGCTTGCCGTGGCGGGCCTCCAGCTCGGCGGGGGAGGGGAGCGCGCGGTAGGTTTTCAAATTCAGCTTCAGGCGGCCCGTCAGCTCCTCCACGAAGCGGAGCGTTTCCGGGAAATGGTAGCCCGTGTCGAGGAAGACGACCGGGATCTCCGGCCAGACCTGCGCCGCCATGTGGAGGCAGACCGCCGCCTGCGCGCCGAAGCTGGAGGAAAGGACGATCCGCCGCTGGAGCGTCTCCACCGCCCAGGCGGTCCGCGCCTCCGCCGTCATCCCGGCCAGGCGCTCCTGCGCGGCGGGAAGATCGAGGTTCAAGGGTGAAAAGAGAGGCACGCTCAAAGTCTACTTAGCCGATAGGCTATTAAAAATTCCAGGTTGCCAGGCAGGCGGGCTCCGTCATTGTAGCTCTGTGAGCCATCTCGACAAACTCGAGGCCCAAAGCATCTTCATCTTCCGGGAGGCCTACCATGCCTTCCGCAAGATTGCCATGCCCTGGTCGATGGGCAAGGACTCAAACGTCCTTATCTGGCTGGCGAAAAAGGCCTTCGGCGGCCACATCCCTTTTCCGCTCCTCCACGTCGACACGACCTACGAGTTCCCGGAGATGATCGCCTTCCGGGATTGGGCGGCGAAGGAGTACGGCCTCGACCTCATCGTAAAGATCAACGAGGAGGCCCGCGCCCGGGGCGTTGGCTACGAGACGCACGACCCCATCACCGTCACCCACGAGCTGAAGACCGTGGCCCTTCAGCAGGCCATGGCGGAGCACCAATGGGACGGCCTCATCACCGGCATCCGCCGGGACGAGGACTCGACCCGGGCGAAGGAACGCTACTTCTCCCCCCGCAACGCCGACTTCGAGTGGGATTACAAGGACCAGCCGCCCGAGTTCTGGAACCAATTCACCACCCGCATCCAGCCGGGGGAGCACGTCCGCATCCAGCCGCTCTTGGACTGGGCGGAGATCGACATCTGGCGCTACATCGAGCGGGAGTCGATCCCCGTGCCGCGGATGTACTTCTCCCGGGAGGGGAAGCGCTACCGCTCCCTGGGCTGCTGGCCCATCACCCACCCCGTCCCCAGCCACGCCGCCACCGTGGCGGAGATCATCGAGGAACTGCGGACGACGAAGACCTCCGAGCGCGCCGGCCGCGCCCAGGACCACCACGAGCGGAACGCCATGCAGAAGCTGCGGGCGAAAGGGTTCATGTGAGCGGCGCGAACGGAAACGGCGCAAGCGGCCTTTTGGCCGACGTCGACGCGCAGCGGCTGAAGATCGTCATCGTCGGCCACGTCGACCACGGCAAGTCGACCCTCATCGGGCGGCTCTTCTTCGACACCCATTCCCTGCCGGACGGGAAGGTGGAGGCGATCCGCAAGGCCTGCGAGGCGGAGGGGATGGACTTCGAATACGCCTTCCTCCTGGACGCCCTCCTGGAAGAGCAGGAGCAGAACATCACCATCGACACGACGCAGATCCAGTTCCGCACCCAGCGGCGGCCCTACGTCATCATCGACGCGCCCGGGCACAAGGAGTTCCTGAAGAACATGATCACCGGCGCGGCCAGCGCCGACGCGGCGATCCTCCTCATCGACGCGAAGGAAGGCGTGCAGGAGCAGTCCCGCCGCCACGGCTTCCTCCTTTCCCTCCTGGGCGTGCGGCAGGTCATCGTGGCCGTGAACAAGATGGACTTGGTCGGCTTCAGCCAGGAACGCTTCGAGGCGCTGGAACGGGAATACCGGGAATTCCTGGGGAAGCTGGACGTCGTTCCCGCCCATTTCATTCCCGTCTCCGCCAAGCACGGCCACCACATCACCGGCCCCAGCGCCGAGATGCCGTGGTACCGGGGCCCCGCCGTCCTCCAGGCCCTCGACGCCTTCGCCCTGCCCGCCTCCCGCGCCGACCAGCCGCTGCGCGTCACCGTGCAGGACGTCTACCGCTTCGACGCGCGGCGGATCATCGCGGGCCGCGTCGAGTCCGGCTCCCTCTCCGTGGGGGACGAGGTCGTCTTCTGGCCGGACCGGAAGCGGAGCCGCGTCAAGTCCCTGGAACTGTGGGGCAGCCCCGGCGCGGAGCGCTCCGTCGCGGGGCAGTCGACCGCCTTCACCTTGGAAGAGCAGATTTTCGTGGAGCGGGGGCAGATCGCCAGCCATCCGCAGGAAGGCCCCATCGAGGGGCAGACCTTCTCCGCCCGCCTTTTCTGGCTGCATGAGGCGCCGCTTCGCGCGGGCGCCTCCTACCCGCTGCGCCTCGGCACGCAGGAGGCGGAGGCCCGCATTGTGCGGATCGAGCGGGTCGTCGACTCCGGCACGCTGGAAGTCTCCCCGGGCGAGGCCGCCCAGGTGCGGAAGAACGAGGTGGCGGAGGTCACCTTCCGCACCCGCCGCCCCATCGCCTTCGACAACGTCGACCGGATCACGGAAACCGGCCGCTTCGTCCTCCTGCAGGGGGACCGGATCGGCGGCGGCGGGATCATCCACGGGGGCGAATACGCCGCCCTGGACCGGGACGGCGTCCGCGCCGACAACCTGGGCTGGACGGAAGGGGAGGTGACGCCGGAGGCGCGCCGCCTCCACTTCGGCCATCGGGGCGCGGTCCTGTGGCTGACCGGCCTTTCCGGCTCGGGCAAGTCGACCCTGGCCTCCCGGCTGGAGCGGGCCCTTTTCCGGGAAGGGATCGGCGCCTTCGTCCTGGACGGGGACAACCTGCGGCACGGCCTGGCCTCCGACCTTGGCTTTTCGGAGGAGGACCGCGCGGAGAACATCCGCCGCGCCGGGGAGGTGGCCAAGCTGATGGCGGAGGCGGGCCTCGTCGTCGTTGTCTCCCTCATCTCCCCTTTCCGCACGGAGCGGCAGAAAGTCCGCCACCTCTGCCACGAGGCGGGCATCCCCTTCGCGGAGGTCTACGTGAACGCCCCGCTGGAAGCCTGCGAGGCCCGCGACCCGAAGGGGCTCTACAAGAAGGCCCGCGCCGGCCAGATCCCGAATTTCACCGGCATCGACTCCCCCTACGAGCCGCCCGCCGAGCCGGAGCTGGAATTGAAGACGGCGGAGCTTTCGCCGGAGGACGCCCTCCGCGCGCTCCTGGACAAGGCGCGCGCCCTGACCCGCGCCGAGGGGGGGCTGGTCCTCCCGGGCGGCGGGATTTAGTTCCTTAACCCTCGATCGTGTTGATCTCGACGGGCTCCACCTGGACGCCCTCGCTCTCCAGCCACTTCACGGCGGCCTGAATGACGGGGCGCTCCCCCTCGATCTCCAGGGCGATGATCCCGACGTCCTTCGTGACGCTGGAATTGCGGATGCTGAAGATGACGTCGAATTTCCGGCCCATCAGGCAGATGAGCGGCTTCTCCACGAGGACGCCGGTGAAGGTGAGCCAAAAACGCTGTTTTTCCTGGGCCATAATCAACCTCCGGCGATGGCGGGGACGATGCTGATCTCGTCGCCGGGTTTCACGGCCGTCGCCTTTTCCTGGAGGAAGCGGATGTCCTCCCCGTTGACGTAGATGTTCACGAAGCGGCGGACGTTCCCCTCCGCGTCGAGCAGGCGCTCGCCGATGCCGGGGAACTGGCTCTCCAGGCTGGAGAGGAGGTCGCCGATCGTGTCGCCTTCGGCGTCGACGGTCTCGCGGTTCTGGGTGAGGTTGCGGAGCGGGGTCGGGATGGTGACGGGTATGGACATAAAATTCTGAGGTTAAGCGGCGGCGGGAACGGCCTCGCCGGTGAGGAGGGCGTCGAACTCCCGCAGGGAGGGCTGGATGACGCGGGGGGCGCCGATGTGCTGGGCCACGGCCTCGGCGGTCTTGAGGCCATGGCCCGTGATACAGAGCACGGCGGCCTCGTCCCGGGGGATCTTGCCCGTGGCGATGAGTTTCTTTGCGCAGGCGACGGTGACGCCGCCCGCCGTCTCGGCGAAGATGCCCTCCGTCTCCGCCAGCAGCTTGATGGCGTCGATGATTTCCGGGTCGCTGGCGTCTTCCGCCGCGCCGCCGGTCTGCCGCATGGCGTGGACGGCGTAGTAGCCGTCGGCCGGGGTGCCGATGGCCAGGGACTTGGCGATGGTGTCCGGTTTCGGCACGGGCTTGATGAGGTCGGTCCCGCCCTTGAAGGCGGCGGCGATGGGGCTGCACCCGGTGGCCTGCGCGCCGTAAACGGAGAAGGGCGCCTCGTCCACCAGGCCGACTTTCACGGCTTCCTGGTAGGCCTTGGTGATCTTGGTCAACAGGGAGCCGGAGGCCATGGGGGCCACGGTGTGGCGCGGGATCTTCCAGCCGAGCTGCTCGAGGATCTCGAAGCCCATGGTCTTAGACCCCTCCGCGTAGTAGGGGCGCAGGTTCACGTTGACGAAGCCCCAGCCGTACTTGCCCGCGATCTCGGAGCAAAGGCGGTTCACCTGGTCGTAAGGGCCGCGGATGCCGATGACCTCCGTGCCGTAGACGAGGCTGTTGAGGACCTTGCTCTGCTCCAGGTCGGCGGGGATCAGGACGTAGCTCTTCAGCCCCGCGCTGGCCGCGTTGGCGGCCACGCTGTTGGCCAGGTTCCCGGTGGAGGCGCAGGCGACGACCTCGAAGCCGAGTTCCCGCGCGCGGGAAAGGGCCACGGCGACGACGCGGTCCTTGAAGGAAAGGGTGGGGTAGTTGACGCTGTCGTTCTTGATGTAGAGCTCGCGGATGCCCAGGGCCTTGGCCAGGCGGTCGGCCTTCACCAGGGGGGTGAAGCCGACCTGGAGGCCCACCGTCGGGTCGCCGTCGATGGGCAAAAGCTCCCGATACCGCCACATGCCCGCCGGGCGGGAGGCCACGGCCTTGCGGCTGATATGCTGCTTGATGGCGTCGTAGTCGTAATCGGCCTCCAGGGGGCCGAAGTCGAACTCGCACACGTGGATCGCCTTCTTCGGATAGAGGCGGCCGCACTCGCGGCATTTCAAGTTGCTGAAGAATTCCATAATCTCTCGTTTTCTCGGCCCTGGATCGAGAGACGGAGAGGGGAGGAGGCTGCCGGAGACCGGGCTGCCCGCCTCTCTCATCCTTCCCGGACGCCCGAAATGGGGGCCGGAGCTGGGTTTGGCACCTGGCGGAAAGGCGTCGCCGCCTTCCCGGTTGCCGCAGCATCGTCGGGCCAGTCCCTCCGCTGCTCTCGATAAGAGTCGGCCCATAGATTGAAGGGCGGGAAGCCGATGTCAATCATGCTTTGGACTGGACGGGGGGGCCGGGCCTTGCCACTCTGATGGGAAGTCCCATCCGACATGGCATTTATCAGCGTGGAGGAGGCCAAAGCGGGCCTCGTGCTAGAAGACAGCGTGAAAAACAGCCATGGCCAGCTGTTGGTCGCCGCCGGCACCACGCTGACCGAGCGACACCTGACCCTTTTGCGGTCCTGGGGCGTCACCCAGGTTCCCGTCTCCGCCAGCGGCGCCGCCGCCAAGGAGCTGGCCGACAGCCAGCAGCTCAGCCAGGAGAACCTGGCCAAGGCGGAGACCTCCCTGCTGGAAATCTTCTCCCTGGCCCAGGCGGACGATCCGGTCATGCAGGAAATCTACCGCCAGTGCGTCGCGCGCAAGGCGAAGCTAGCCCCTTCCTCATGAGCCAGCCCGTTTCACCCAGCTCGAGTTCGATCGAGGCGCCCGCCCGCGGCGGCACCATCGACCTCATCGACAACCTGGACGAGATGCCGTCCCTGCCGATGAGCTACCTGGAGATCAAGCGGGAGGTGAACAACCCCGCCTCCTCCCTCTCCCGCATCGGCGAGGTCATCAGCAAGGACCAGAGCCTCACCCTGCGCCTCCTGCGCCTGGCCAACAGCGCCTTCTTCGGCTTTCCCCGCCGCATTGACACCATCAGCGAGGCGATCTCCGTCATCGGCCTTCAGCAGGTGCGGGATTTGGCGCTTTGCACCAAGGTCATCGAGATGTTCCGCGGCATCCCGGCCGACCTCCTGGAGACCACCCCCTTCTGGATGCACAGCGTCGGCTGCGGCATCGCCGCCCGCGTCCTGGCCGCCCATCAGCGGGAGACGAACCTGGAGCGCTTCTTCGTTGCCGGCCTCCTGCACGACGTGGGCCGCCTGGTCCTCTGCCTCCGCCAGCCGGAGGCGATGCGGAACATCCTTCAGCGCGCCCGCCAGCAAAAGGAGCCCCTGCACAAGGTGGAGCGGGAGTTCATGGGCTACGACCACACCGACGTGGGCGCCGCCCTCCTGAAGGCGTGGGACCTCCCCGCCCCGCTGGTCAACGCCGTCTCCTACCACCACCGCCCCCTCATCAACACCGCCTCCCCGAACGACGCGGCCATCATCCACCTGGCCGACATCTTCGCCCACGGCATGGAGCTGGGCAAAAGCGGCGAGCACTATGTCCCGCCGCTGGCCTCCGGGGCCTGGAAGCGGGAGCCCACCGTCTTCAACAGCGCGATGAAGGAGATCGACCGCCAGTTCGCCGAGGTGAGCGGCATCTTCCTTTCCCTGAAAAACTAAGGAAGGACCCAAGGCCATGTTTCCTTCCGCCGCGCTGAACGACACCGATCTCCGCCGCCGGCCGAATCCCTACGAGAAGCTGATCGAGAAGCTGGCCGCGCTGGAAGTCTTCCAGCGCCAGCTGCGCGAGTGCGACACGCAGGAGCGCGTCATCGAGATCACCGCGGACCACGTCCGCCGCCTGGTGCCCTTCTACCAGCTCGGCTTCTGGATGGTCGACCCGGAACGGCTCGAGTTCGTCCCCGGCCACTGCTATCCCGCCGCCGCCGCCCGCCCCCTGCAGGAAGTCGTGGCGGATGAGATCGGGGACGGCACCTTCGCCTGGGCGCTTCAGCAGACCCGCGCCGTCCTGGTCAACCACCAGCGGACCGGCCAGACCCTTTTCCTCAACGGCCTCTCCACGCGCAGCCGCACCCTGGGCATGTTCGTCGGCATCATCCATCCGGATGAGGTGCGGCAGCTGGAACACGCGCGGGAACTGCTCTCCCTCATCTTCCTGGGGGTGACCTACACGCTGGAAAACTTCCAGCTCCTGGCCGAGCTTAAGAAGCAGGCCTAGCCCCAGCATGCGGGCTTTTTTCCGCGCGGCCGTTTTCCTCGTCCTCCTTTTGCCCGCCCTCCTCCGCGCGGAGGGCTGGTTCCGCTCCGAAAGCGCGGGCGGCCTCTGCCTGGCCGAGACGCGCGATCCCGTCCTGAGCGACGACCTGGCCGCCCTGGCGGAGCAGGTCCGGCGGCAGGCGGGCTTTCCCGCCGCGGGGCCGGGCGGGCGGCTTCTCCTCCGCGTGGAGGACCAAGCCCCCGCCCCCGCCATTTTTACTCGGCGCGGGAAGGATTGGCAGGTCACCTTTTCCGGCCCGGCGCGGCTCGACGCCGCGTGGGTCCGCCCCTTGATGTCCGGCTGGCTCCTGCGGGACGCCGCGCAGGCGGGCCTGCCGGAGGGCGTCCAGACCCCCCCCTTCTGGCTGGCGGAAGGCGCGGTCCAAGCCGCCGTCGGCGGGCAGGAAATTCTCTTGGCGCAGATCGTCCGCCGCGCCGGGAAAGGGGGGAAGGTGCCGCCGCTGGCGGAGATTTTCCAATGGGCCGGCCCGGGAGAGGAGCCGCTCTTTTCCGCCTGGCGGCAGGCCTTCTCCTGGCGGGCGCGCGCCTTCCTGGCGGCTGATCCGGCCCGCGCCGATTTCCTGGCGAAATGGTGGCAGCCCGCCCCGGCCGATCCCGCGCTGGAGAAGGCGTGGCAGGCCTTCGCCCGCGAGCCGTCGCCCGCCGGTCCGCTCGCGTCCTGGGAGGAGACGGTGGAGGGCGTCCGCGCGGAGCGGGAGACCGGCCTGGTCCTGCCCGCGGAGGGAAAGCTGCCGGAAAAGAGCGCAGCCTGGGAGGACCTGCCCAAGCTGCGGGACGACCCGCGCTTCCGCGCGGCGGCGTCGGCGAAGATCGCCCGGATGGAGGTCATGGAAATGCGCGCGCAGTTTGCCTGGCGGCCGGTCTTGGCGCTCTACCGCGACGCGCTCGACGCCCTGGTCCGCGGTCATGCGGACCGTTTCCCGCAGCGCCTGGCGCTGGCGCGGAAAGGGGAGCGGGAAACGGCCGACCTGGCCCGCCGCGTCGGCGACTACCTCAATTGGTTCGAGGTGACGCGCGCGCCGCTGCCCCGGGCTGGATCGCCCTTCGCGGGCTACTTCAGGCTGGCGACGGAGTTCGAGGCCGCGCCCTTGTCCCCCGCCGGGCCGTAGGCGTCCAGGAGTCCGGCCACCACGCAGTCGGCGTATTCGCGGAAGATGCTCGGGTAGAAGCGGCCGCGGAAGAGGCGTTCCCCCTCGTAATCGCCCGCCACCAGGCGGCGGGCCACCGTGGCGTTGTTCATGAAATAGGGCTCCGTCGTCACCACCGGGCCGTCGTACTGCCGGTTGGCGCCCAAATTGCGGGCCACCACGTAATAGTTGCCGGGGTCGACCAGGCGGGTCGTCGCCGTGTTGCCGTATTCGACCGGCTTGAGCCGGGTGGCGGCGGTGAAGGCCCGCGCGATGGAGGCGGCCACCTCGTATTCCACCGGCGTGACCCGGTCCAGGACCTTGTAGAAAAGCCGGAGCTGCTCGTCCGGGTCCAGGGCCTCCTGCGGCGTGTAGGCCCCCTCGACGAAGAAGATGTTCCGGTTGTCGGAGACCAGGCGGCAGCGGCCGCTGGAAGGAGTGGCGTTGATGTAGAGGACCAGGGTGACGTCCGGCTGGAAGGAGCGGCGGATCTTCGCCCCGCGGGCCAGGAACTCGTATTTGCGCTCGAAGAGGAGGTGGCTCATCTCCTCGATGTGCCCGCGCAGCACGCGCTCCCGCTGGCTCGGCGGGATCACCTTCCAGCGCGGCTTCCAGTCCAGGAGCGCGGCCAGCGCCTCCTCCCGCAGGTCGGCGGGGCGCAGGTCGGTGACGGGGTCGGTGTCCCGGCGGGTGGGGAAGACGGTGGCGCCCAGGGCGGTCAGCCGCTTTTCCAAAAGGCGGGCGGTGATGAGGTTCATGTCCCCCTCCTGGATGCGGCCCACGCCGGGATAGAGGGTGGAGCGGTCCTCCACCTGCCCCCAGTCCCCGCCGATGTGGCCGGGGTCGATGGCGATGCGCAGGCCCTGGAGCGGCTTGCCCTCCGGCTTCGGGGCGGCGCGGAACTGGGCGGGCGTCCGGTAGCGCCAGGGGGCCTTTTCCTTCCCCGCCGTGGCGAAGGCCAGGTGGAACTGCTCCACGCGCCGCTCCGCGCCGCTGGGGTAGAGGGTGAAGCCCTGGTCGTCGATCTTCAGCAGGGGAACCAGCGCGCGGCCGGGGTCGAAGAGGCGCAGGGACGCCTCGAACTGGGAGCGGGTGAGCGCCCCGTCATAGCGGGCCATCCAAAACCACGGGTTAGGGCTGCCCCCGGCCTGGGTCACGGGCACGTCGGCATGCTTGCCGAAGAGCCCCGAAAAAAGCCCGGCGGCCAGGACGGGGGCGCACCAGGCGGAAAATAATCCACCGAACATCGGCGGCATCATGCCGTCCCGCGCCCGGCTGACAAGACCCGTGCGGGCCTGTTTACACCCAGGGGCCGGTTTGCTAAACCTAGCTTCCTTTTTCATGCACCATTTCCATCTTCAGAACGGCGGCCTGCACGTGGAGGGAGTCTCCCTTGACGCCCTGGCCAAGAAGCACGGCACCCCCCTCTACGTCTATTCCGGCAACACCATCCTGGACCACTTCCGCCGCCTGCGGCAGGCGATGGCGCCGGTCGATCCCATGATCTGCTATGCCGTGAAGGCCAATTCCAACCTGGCCGTCCTCCGCCTCCTGGCGAAGGAGGGGAGCGGCTTCGACGTCGTCAGCGGCGGGGAGCTCTACCGCGCCCAGCAGGCGGGGGCCGACCCGGCCCGCTGCACCTTCGCCGGCGTGGGGAAGACCCGCGCGGAAATCGAGCAGGCGCTGCGCGCCGGCATCTACTGCTTCAACGTGGAGAGCGAGCCCGAGCTGCGCTTCATCAACGAGGTGGCGGGCCGCCTCAAGAAGAAGGCCCCCGTGGCCGTCCGCGTGAACCCGAACGTCGACGCGGGCACGCACAAGAAGATCACCACCGGCACCTACGAGAACAAGTTCGGCATCGCCTTCGAGGAAGTCGCCGCCCTCTACCGCGCCGCCTCCCGCCTGCCGCACCTGCATTTGCGCGGCGTGCAGATGCATATCGGCTCCCAGATCACCGGGCCGAAGCCCTTCGTCGCCGCGGTGAAGAAGATGGCTCCCCTGGTCCGCGAGCTGAAGGCGGCCTACGGCATCGAGTTCTTCGACGTCGGCGGCGGCCTGGGCATCGTCTACGACCGCGCCCTGGAAAGCGGCGAGAAGAAGTGGTGGAAGGGCCGCCAGCCCGCCATGACGCCGGACGTCTACGCCCGGCACCTGCTGCCCCTCCTCAAGCCCCTGGGCCTGCGCATCCTCATGGAGCCGGGCCGCTTCCTGGTGGGCAACGCCGGGGTCCTCCTCACCGAGGTGCTCTACGTGAAGAAGACCGGCCGGAAGAACTTCGTCATCGTCGACGCGGCGATGAACGACCTCATCCGCCCCGCCTTCTACGACTCCTACCACGAGATCGTCCCCCTCCAGCCCCGGGGCGGCAAGGCCCTGAGCAGCGACGTCGTCGGCCCCGTCTGCGAGTCGGGCGACTTCTTCTGCCACGACCGCCCGCTGGCCCCCGTCCGCTCCGGCGACCGCCTGGCCCTTTTGAGCGCGGGCGCCTACGGCTTCACCATGGCCTCCAACTACAACACCCGTCCCCGCGCCGCCGAGGTGCTGGTCAACGGCGGCAAGCCCCGGCTGGTCCGCCGCCGGGAGGAGCTGGCCGACCTGCTGAAGGGGGAAAGCGCGTGAAGCTCCCCTTCGTCAAGATGACCGGGGCGGGGAACGACTTCGTCATGGTCGACAACCGCGCCCTTTCCTTCCCCCTGGACAAGGAGCGGATCGCCGCCCTGTGCGACCGCCGCTTCGGCATCGGCGCCGACGGCCTGCTGGCCGTGGAGCCGGGCGCGGAGGGGGCCGACTTCCGCATGCGCTACTACAACGCCGACGGCGGCGAGGCCGAGATGTGCGGCAACGGCGCGCGGTGCTTCGCCCAATACGTCCGCCACCTCGGCGCGGCCGCCGGGCAGGCCACCTCCTTCCTTACCCCCGCCGGGCGGATCGAGGCCCGTTACGAGGGGGAGGAAATCCAGCTCACCCTCACCCCGCCGCAGGACTGGAAGCTTTCCCAGACCCTCGACACCCCCGCCGGGCCGCTGGAAGTCCACTCTGTCAACACCGGCGTGCCCCACGCCGTCGTCTTCGTGCCGGACGTGGCGGCGGTCGACGTCGCCACCCTCGGCGCCGCCCTGCGCCGCCACGCGGCGTTCGCGCCGAAGGGGACCAACGCCAACTTCGTCCAGGTCACCGGGGCCGATTCCCTGCGCGTCCGCACCTTCGAGCGCGGCGTGGAGGGGGAGACCCTGGCCTGCGGCACCGGCGTCGTCGCCTCCGCCCTGCTGGCCCACCGCCTCGGCAAAGTCGCCGCGCCGGTCCGCGTCACCGTGGAGGGGCGCGCCATCCTCACCGTCGGCTTCCAGGAGGGCTACCAGAACGTCACCCTCCAGGGCCCGGCCCTCGTCGTCTATACCGGAGAAATCTCATGGAACTAGTTTTGCACGGCGTCTACACCGCCCTCGTCACCCCCTTCCGCGACGGCAAGGTCGACGAAGCCGCTTTCCGCCGTCTCGTCGAGGAACAGGTCGCCGGAGGCGTCACCGGCATCGTGCCGGTCGGCACCACCGGGGAATCGCCCACCCTGGACTATGACGAGCACTTCCGCGTCATCCAGCTGGCGGTGGAGACGGCGCAGGGCCGCGTCGCCGTCCTGGCGGGGACCGGCTCCAACAGCACCGCGGAGGCCATCAAGCTCTCCCAAGGCGCGCAGGACCTGGGGGCCGACGGCCTCCTCGTCGTCACCCCCTATTACAACAAGCCGAGCCAGGAAGGCCTCTACCGCTACTACACCGACGTGGCGGAGGCGACGAAGATCCCCCTCGTCCTCTACAGCGTCCCCGGACGCTGCGGCGTGGAGATCGGCGTGGAGACGGCGGCCCGCCTGGCCGCCCACCCGCGCATCGTCGCGCTGAAGGAGGCGGGCGGCAACGTCGACCGCGGCAGCGCGCTGCGCCAGGCCGTGCCGGAATCCTTCGCCCTCTTCTCCGGGGACGACGGGCTGACCCTCCCGTTCCTCTCCGTCGGCGCGGTCGGCGTCATCAGCGTCGCCTCCAACCTCGTCCCCCGGGAAGTCGTCGCCCTCGTCCAGGAATGGCGCGCCGGGAAATTTGCCGAGGCGGAGGCGCGCCACCGCCGCCTCTACCCGCTCTTCCGCGACCTCTTTATCGAGAGCAACCCCGTCCCCGTGAAGACCGCCCTGGCCCGCCAAGGGTGGATGACCGCCGACGTGCGCGGCCCGCTGGCTCCGGTGAGCGCGGCCAGCCTGGCCAAGCTGGAGGTTACCCTGGCCGCCCTGGGAGAGGCCCGCTGACATGAAGATCGCCGTCGTCGGCGCCGCCGGGCGCCTCGGTTCCGCCATCGTTCGCCTGGGCGGGGAGGAAACCGCGCCCGTCCGCCGCGGCGACGACCTGGCCGCCGCCGTCCGCGCCGCTTCCGCCGTCATCGACGTCAGCCACCACAGCCTGACCGGCGCGCTGGTGGACGCGGCCCTCGCGGCGGGCAGGGGCCTAGTCATCGGCACCACCGGCCATCCGGAGGCCGAGCTGGCCCGCCTGCGGGAAGCCTCCGCGAAGATCCCCGTCCTCCTGGCGCCGAACTTCTCCGTCGGCGTCACCCTCCTGGGCTTCCTGGCGCAAAAGGCCGCCGAAGTCCTGCGGGACTACGACCAGGAGATCGTCGAGATGCACCACCGGCACAAGAAGGACGCCCCCAGCGGCACCGCCCGCCGCCTGGCGGAGGTCCTCTGCGCCGTGAAGGGGAAGCCCTACGCCGCGCTGGTCCGCGACGGCCGCTCCGGGGAAACCGGGGCGCGCACGGCGGACGAGATCGGTCTCCACGCCCTGCGGGGAGGAGACGTCATCGGGGACCACACCGTCGTCTTCGCCGGGGAAGGGGAGCGGATCGAGCTGACCCACAAGGCCTCCACCCGGGACACCTTCGCCGTGGGCGCGCTGCGCGCCGCCCGCTGGATCGCGGGGAAGCCGCCCGGCTGGTACGGGATGGAAGACGCCTTGGGCCTGAAGATTTAAGGTTTCTGGAAGCGCGTGGCACGCGCGGTGCTTCGCCTTACCCATGAGTCAGCTGAAAAACCTTTGGAAGCCCGATTCCTTCACCGAATGGCTTTATCCTAAGGATCCCAACGCGCCGACTTTGGGGGAAATCGCGGCTGCCCGGGCGCAATCGCTCGGAAAGGAAAAGGCCGGTTTTCTCGGTCGTGCCATGGAGGTGCCGCGCGTCGTTCATCGGATGGGCCTGGCGAATTCCGCCTTCATCGGCGCCGAAAGCGGCCTGACGGGGCTGCTGCCTTTGGTGAGCGCGGCGTCCCCCTTGGCCCACGGCGGTTCTCCCGCGGAAGCCGTGGCCTTTGGCGTGGGGGGCTTGGCGACCAGCGCCGTGCTCCTGAAAAAGGAGCTTCTGCCCCGCTTTGCCTCCATATGGAACGAGGCCAAACAGGCCGACATGAAGGGCATCCAGGGCCGGGCGTCCGAACGGGGCGGGAAAAGCGATTAATCCGCCTGGCGGATTGAAGATTTGAGTTTCCCTGCTCATGTTAAAGACATGAGCATCACGCGCCGCCAAGCCCTCCGCACCGCCTTCTCCGCCGCCGCCGTTTCCCTGGCCGGGACCTCCCTCTTCCGGCCTTTCCTAGCCCAGGCCGCCCCGGCTCCCGCCGCCGCGCCGGCGCCCGCCGGTCCCTACGTCCTGCCGCCGCTCTCCTACGCCTACGACGCGCTGGAGCCGTACGTCGACGCCGAGACGATGCACCTCCATCACGACAAGCACCACGCCGCCTACGTCGCCAAGCTGAACGAGGCCGTCGCCGCCTACCCGGAACTGGGAAAAAAACCGGTCGACGAGCTCCTGCGCGATTTCCAGGCCGTGCCGGACGCCATCAAGAAAGCCGTCCGCAACCAGGGCGGCGGACATGCCAACCATTCCCTCTTCTGGAAGACCCTGGCGAAGAACGGCGGCTCCGGCCCGAAGGGTGAGCTGGCCGCCGCCATCGACCGCGACCTGGGCGGCCTGGAAAAGTTCCAGGCCGACTTCACGAAGGAGGCCCTGGGCGTCTTCGGCAGCGGCTGGGCGTGGGTCATCGTCGATCCGTTGACGAAGAAGCTTTCCCTGGAATCGACGCCGAACCAGGACAGCCCGCTTTTGGAGGGGAAGACCCCGCTCTTCGGCCTCGACGTCTGGGAGCACGCCTACTACCTGAAGTACAAGAACAAGCGGCCGGACTACGCGGCGGCGTTCTGGAAGGTTCTCAACTGGGACTACGTTTCCGGCCAATACGCCGATTTGAAGAAGGCCTGACGGGCCTTCTCCTCATGGAATCTCCGCAAAAACCCGTCTTACAAAAGGCGGCGGAATTCCTCGCCCGGTATCAGATCTTGGAAGGGTTGGAAGAGGTCATCGCCTACCGGGAACTCCTGGGCGAAGTCCTCAACGCGAACGGCCTGCTGGGCGAGGGGGCGGAGATCGGCGTGAAGCGCGCGGTTCGGGAATTCGCCCAGGGCCAGGGGTATAAGATCCTGACCACGGGAGTTTTTGGCCGAAATGAAGAACTGGAACTCCCTTCCTGGTTCATCATCAAGAAAAGAGCCTAAAAAGAGAAAAGCGGGCGACCGACGGGACTCGAACCCGCAACAGCCAGAATCACAATCTGGTGAACTACCATTGTTCTACGGCCGCCATTGGCAGGCCGGTTAATTAACCAGAGCGCCCCTGGAAACGCAAAGCGCTTTTCACGGGCCACCTAAGAAATTCTCCTTACCTATTTCCGTTTTACTTCGGAAGGACCTTAGATTTTAATATCAATTAATGAAAGTTGCCGTCGTGACCGGAGCCGCCGGTTTCCTGGGAAGCCATTTAACCGACCGTCTCCTGGCGGAAGGGTATCGCGTCATCGGCCTGGACGATTACGTCACCGGCAATTCGGTCAACCTGGCCCATCTGGCCAACGACCCCCGTTTCCAGTTCCAGGAGCAGGACGTCACCGAGTTCATCGAGATCCCGGGCCAGGTCGATTACGTCTTCCACTTCGCCTCCCCCGCCAGCCCGATCGATTACCTCCAGGTGCCGATCCCCACGCTGAAAGTCGGCGCCCTGGGCACCCACAACAGCCTGGGCCTGGCCAAGGCGAAGAAGGCTTCCTTCTTCCTGGCCTCCACCTCCGAGTGCTACGGCGACCCCCTCGTCCACCCGCAGACGGAAGACTACTGGGGCAACGTCAACCCCATCGGGCCGCGCGGCTGCTATGACGAGGCCAAGCGCTTCGCCGAGGCGATGACGATGGCCTACCACCGCTACCACCACGTCGACACGCACATCGTCCGCATCTTCAACACCTACGGGCCCCGCATGCGCCTGCAGGACGGCCGCGTCGTCCCCGCCTTCCTGGGGCAGGCCCTCCAGGGGCAGCCGCTCACCGTCTTCGGCGACGGGAGCCAGACCCGCAGCTTCTGCTACGTCTCCGACCTGATCGACGGCATCTTCCGCCTCTCCCGGGCCGACTACCACGAGCCGGTGAACATCGGCAATCCGCTGGAGCTGACCATCAAGGAATTCGCCGAGCGGATCGTCCGCCTCACCGGCACGAAGAGCGCCATCTCCTACCAGCCGCTGCCGACCGACGATCCCAAGCAGCGCCGCCCGGACATCACCCGCGCCAAGACCCTCCTGGGCTGGGAGCCGAAGGTCGACCTGGAAGCGGGCCTGCGGGAAACCATCGCCTACTTCAAAACCCGCCTTGCGGAGGTCGTTCCTTAGGTGATGTGAAGACGCGCTTTCCCATGCGTGCGGGCGCGGTCCTTTGGACGGCCTTTTTCTTTGTGGCCGCCGGGGTGGGTTTTTTGCAGGCCGCCCCGGACGCGGCCAACACGCCGCTTTCCCCGGACATCCCGCCGGGCAGCTCCAGCCCCGTCTTCACCGCGCCGGCGGCGCAGAGCGGCCTGGGCGTCGGCGGCACGCCCGTGCCGGAGAA
This sequence comes from Verrucomicrobium sp., assembly GCA_028283855.1. Lineage (NCBI taxonomy): Bacteria > Pseudomonadati > Verrucomicrobiota > Verrucomicrobiia > Verrucomicrobiales > Verrucomicrobiaceae > Verrucomicrobium > Verrucomicrobium sp. Next base: position 1,328,320 of record JAPWJX010000003.1, read on the forward strand.
CGAGGGCCACCCCTCCGACGATAAGGAATACTACACGAAGCTCTTCAACCGGGTCCTGGAACTGGTCCGCCGCGACTACGTCGACGCGGACAAGGCCACCTACCGCAAGCTCGTCTACGCCGCCCTGGCCGGCATGCTCGGCTCCCTCGACCCGCACAGCCAGTTCCTGGAGGAAGAGGACTTCGCCATGATGGAGCGGGACACCCACGGCCTCTTCACCGGCCTGGGCCTCATCCTGGGCCTGGACAAGAACAACTCGATGGTCGTCGTCTCCGCATTGGAGGACACGCCCGCCTCCCGCGCCGGGCTCCTGCCGGGGGACCACATCCTGCGCATCAACGGCGTCTCCACGCAGAAGATGCCCTTCGCCGTCGCCATCCGCGCCCTGCGCGGCAAGCGCGGGGACCAGGTCCACCTTACCGTCTACCGGCCGCAGTCCTTCCTGGCCAAGGCCACCGACGAGAGCGGCGACAAGACGCCGGAAGCCTCCCTCAACATCTTCGACGTGACCCTCACGCGGGAACTTCTCCAGGTCGACACGGTGAAGGAAGTCCGCGTCCTGCCCTCCACCGGCCCCAACCAGCCCCGCATCGGCTACATCCGCATCGAGCAGTTCGCGGAGGACACCGCCGCCGACTTCGCCAAGGCCCTCCAGACCCTCAAAGACCAGGACGTCCAGGCCCTCGTCCTGGACCTGCGGAACAATCCCGGCGGCGTCCTCCAGGCCGCCGTCGACATCGCGGGCTCCTTCCTGCCGCGGGGCACCGTCATCGTCTCCACCACCGGCCGGGCCGCCGCCGCCCGGCACGAGTTCGCCGCGCGCCTGTCCGGGCCGCCCGCCACCTACCCCGTGGCCGTCCTGGTCAACGAATACAGCGCCAGCGGGCCGGAAATGGTCTCCGGGGCGCTGCAGGACCTGCGCCGCGCCGTCATCGTCGGCCAGCCCACCTTCGGCAAGGGGTCGATGCAGAGCGTCATCAGCCTGGGGGACAGCGTCGGCATCCGCCTGACCACGGCGAAGTATTACACCCCCAACCACCGCCTCATCAACGAGCGCGGCATCACGCCGGACATCCTGGTCCCCGTCACCACGCGGGAGCAGCGGGACCTGGTCCTCCTTCACTCCCCCTCGCTCCTCACCCCGGAACAGAAGACGGAGATCGCCAACTTCCGCGACACCCAGCTGGAGCGCGCCGTCATCGCCCTGCGCGGCGTCCTCCTCCACGACGCGCGCTCCGCGCAGGACGCCGCGCCGCCGATCCCCAAGGCCCTTCCCCCCGCGCCGGAGCCGGAAGTCGTCTTCCCGGCGATTCCCGTGACGCCTCCGGCCGACGCGTCCGCCGCCCCCGCGCCTTCCCCTGCCGGGACGAACTCCCCCGCCGCAAACGGCGCGGCATTGCCGCCGCCCCCGTCGCCGGAAATCGTCCTGCCCGCCAAGTCGGCCGCGCCTCCCGCCGCCGCACCGGCCGCCGTGCCGGTGGAGAATCCCGCGCCCCAGGAAGTCGCCCCGCTGAAGGCCACCCCCGTCCCGGCCAGCGATCCGGCGGCCCCGCCGCTGCCCCAGGGCGGCGACTCCTCCGACTGATGGCCTGGCTCGGCATCGAGACTTCCTGTGACGAGAGCGCGGCCTCCGTCATCGAGGCGTCCGGGCGCTCCCTGCGCATCCTCTCCTCCCTGGTCGGCTCCCAGGTGGCCCGCCACCGCCCCTACGGCGGCGTGGTGCCGGAAGTCGCCGTGCGGGAACATCTGCGGAATCTCCCCGTCCTGGTCCCCAGCGCGCTGGAGGAGGCCGGAATCGCCCCCGAGGCGCTGGAGGGAATCGCCGTCACCCAGGGGCCTGGCCTGGCCACCTCCCTCCTGGTCGGCCATGCCTACGCGCGCGGCCTCGGCCTGCGGCTGGGCCTGCCCGTGCGGGGGATCAACCATTTGGAAGGCCACCTCCTCTCCCCGTTCTTTGACGACGCGGGCGGGGCGGCCTTCCCGTTCGTCGGCCTGGTGGTCAGCGGCGGGCACACCCTCCTGGTCGAGGCGCGCGGCTGGGGCGATTACGTGCGGCTGGGCGGCACCGTGGACGACGCGGCGGGGGAAGTCTTCGACAAGGTGGCGCGGCTCCTGGGCCTCGGCTATCCCGGCGGACCGGAGATCGAGGGGATCGCCCGGGAAGGGGACGCCCTCGCGCATGACTTCCCGCAGAGCTTCCCGGAGCGGGACAACTTCAACTTCAGCTTCAGCGGGCTGAAGACCTCCGTCCGCTACTTCCTGGAAAAGCACCCGGAGAAGCTGGCCGACCGCGCCTTCGTCGCCGACGTGGCCGCCTCCTTTCAGCGGGCCGTCGTCGAGGTGCTGATCCGCAAGGCCGTCCGCGCCGCCCGGGCCCGCGGTGTGAAGGCGGTGGCCATGGCGGGGGGCGTCGCCTGCAACGGCGCGCTCCGCGCCGCGCTGGGAGCGGCGGTGGAAAAGGCGGGTCTGCGCCTCGCCGTCGCGCCCGCCTCCCTCTGCACGGACAACGCCGCCATGATTGCCGGAATCGCCGCTTTGAAGCAGGCCGCCGGAGCGGTTCCGGACGGGGTGCCGGACGACGTCGATCCGAACCTCTCTCTCTTCGCTTCCAGGGCCGTGTAACGATTCGATGACGCGGCGGTTTTCCGTGGAATAACGGATGAAATAGGCGAATTATAAAGCGTAGGAAAAAACTACTTACCGAAGGAAAAAACTATGAGCGATTGGAATGCCTCCGCGGATCGTGCCATTGGCCAGCAGCTGCGCCTGAACGAAATTCGTCAGCGTAAGCTCATCGAAATTCCGAAGGGCACGCCTCGTGCCGGGGCCAAGGTGGACGTTCCCGCTCCGACGGTTTCCACCGGCATCGACCCGGACATCCATTTCCGGCCGCTCGGCTAGTTCACTCTCCCGCCAGCCATGGCGCGCCCCGGTCCGGGAGCGCTCCGTGCGCGGCGATTTCGACGACGGGCAGCCCCGTCCACTCCCGCAGCGCCGCGCCGTTCGTCCGCGCGGCCAGATCCCCCTCCGGCGAAAGGTGGTGGTTCAGCACCACGCCCGCCACGTCCAGCCCGCTTTTCCCCACGCTTTCGATCGTCAACAGGACGTGATTGAGCGTCCCCAGGCCGCCGTGGCCCACGATGACCACCGGCAGGCCGAGTTCCTTGGCCCAATCGGCCACGGTCCGCTTTTTTTCCAGCGGCACCAGCCAGCCGCCCACGCCCTCCACCGCCACGTGGGAAAAGCGCGCCCGCGCGGCGGCGATCGAGGCGCCGATCGCGTCGTAGTCGATCCGGCCCGTTTCCTTCGGCTGGAGGGAGGCGACCCAGGGGGAGAGCGGAAGGTCGAAGACACACGGATTGATCGCGTCGAGGGAAAGGGCGTCCTGCGCGGCGGCTTGGAGCTCTTTGGCGTCGTCCCGGTCGCCCGCGCTGATCGGCTTGAGGCCCACCGCGCTCACGCCCCGGGCGCGCCAGTGGCGGACCCATTGGGTGGTGAAGCGGGTCTTCCCCACGCCGGTGCCGGTGCCCGTGACGAAGAGCTGCACGGGGCCCCTATTCCAAGCCCTTGGCCCGCAGCCGCCGCCGCGCGTCGAAGACGTAGAGCGTGAAGTAGGCGACGAGGAATGGCGCCAAAAGCGCGGTGCCGCCATAGACCAGGGCCTGGGAGACGAGCGTGCCGTGCGGCCATTTCTCCGCCATTTGGGCGACGTCCCCCACGATGAGAAGAGCCAAAAACCACGGGAAGATCCCCGCCACCAACCGCAGGTCTCCGCCGGAAAAGAGGCCATCCTTTCCGCTAAAGCGGACCAAATCCCCGGCCCGGCGCAGGGCAAAGAGGCCGCTCCACTTCTCCAAGATTACCACCTGCGGGACAATGAGGTAGCGCACGGCCAGAAGCAGGGCGGGATAGGCCACGACCGTGGCGAGGGCAAAGGCCAGCGGGCGCAGCCAGCCCATGCTTCCCCTGGCAAACGTGATAAAAACGCCGACCAAGAGAATCCAGGAGGAAAGAACGCAGGCGCGCAGGAACTGCGTCCAGAGAAGGGCGCCCAGCCGCCCGCGCAGGGCGCGGAAGGCTTCCCTCACGGAGGCCCGGCCCGTCCGGTCGAGCGCGCCGTAGTAGGCGGTAAGGACCGCCTCCCCCGCGACCAGGACGGCCACGGCCAGCGCGACGAGGGCCCAGGCCTTGCCGGAATGCATCCACGGGGGAGGCTCGCCGTTCGTTTGCAGGGGGGTGGGGAAGAAGTGGTTGAAGACCTGAACCGGCAGCTGCATGAGCAGGGCCAGCGGGCAGACCGCCCAAAAGCCGTGGCGATAGAGTTCCCATGCGCGGGAGAGAAGGGAGGTGGCGGACTCGCCCACCGCCGGCGGTTCCTCCCACGCGGCGGGTTCGGATTCCGGTTCAGGTTCGGGAGCGGCGGGCGGCTCCGGCGCGGGGGCGGGCACTTCGGCGAAGGTGAGGAAAGGCCCCTCCTGCGGGGTGCCTTCCACGCGCAGACGGCTGGAGTCCGCCAGCTTTCCTTCAGCCCGCCAGCGGAGGAGCGTTGCATACGGCACGGGTCCGTACATGTGTCCGTCCGGGGCGTGATAAAGGTAGCGTGGCATGGGAGGGGGTTATTTTAGCGCCTGGACAGGGGCGGAGCGCAATTCCGAACAAAAAAACATTGCGCGAAAGGCCCGTGTTTGGAAAATGACCCTTTCACACATTTATGGCCACGCTTACCGACAAATACGCCGAGAACGTCGCCGGCAAATACTACGTCGACACCCAGTGCATCGACTGCGACCTCTGCCGCGAGACGGCCCCCAGCAATTTCACCCGCCAGGATGACGGCGGCTACTCCTACGTCTACAAGCAGCCCTCGACCCCCGAGGAAGAGACCGCCTGCAAAGAGGCCAAGGAAGGCTGCCCCGTCGAGGCCATCGGCGACGACGGCGCCTAAGCCTTCTTCCATCCCCGTAAAACGACGAAGCCCGAGTGTTTACTCGGGCTTCGCTTTTTTCCAGTAGGCGATCTTCGCCAGCGCCAGCGCCTCCAATAGTTCCTCATAGGAGCCGAAGCGGTCTTCCGGCCGCCGTTGCAGGGCCCGGTCGATGATCGCCGCCGTCTCTTCCGAGACGTGCGGAGCCACGCTCCGCAGCGGCGGCGGCGGGCCTTCGCCGCCTTCTTCATAGCGCCGCGCCACCTTTTCCAAATCCTGCTCCAAATGGGGCGCGCGTCCCGTCAGGGCGTGAAAGAGCGTCGCCCCCAGGCTGTAGATGTCGCTGGCGAAGCCCTCCGGCGCCCGTTCCAGCCGTTCCGGCGGCAGGTAGCCGGCGGTGCCCCAGACCTCCCCGGCGTTTTCCTGCGGGGCCAGGGAGGGGAGGCAGAGGCCGAAGTCGACCAGCTTCGGATGGCCGACGGGGGAGAAGAGAATGTTGGCGGGCTTGATGTCGCGGTGGACCAGGCCTTGCGCGTAGGCCTTTTTCAACCCGGAGGCGATGCCCCGGCCCAGGTCGAGCGCCTCGGCCTCCCCCATCGGCCCGTGCGCGGCGATCCGCTGCTCCAGGTTGCCGCCCTGGAGGAACTCCGTCGCCAGGTAGACGAGGGAGTCGTGCTGCCCGGAATCGAGGAATTCCACGATGTTCGGGTGGTGGAGGGAGAGGAGCGTCTCCGCTTCCTGGAGGAGGTTTTCCTGGAAGCCGGGGGTGTTCAGATGGCCGCGGTGGATGATCTTCAGCGCCACCCAGCGCCGGGCGGGCGGGTCGAAGGCCAGGTAGACGGTGGCCATGCCGCCGGCGCCCAGCTTTTGCTCCACCAGGTAACGGCCAAAGGGGACGCGGTGGACAAAGGAAGTGCCGCATTGCGGGCAGATCATCTCCGTGCCGGGCGGCACCGCCTCCGCGGACATCGCCCCGCAGGAGGGGCAGGCGGGGACGGCGGCGGAAGGGTCCATGGATTTATTACTAATCGACTGGCCGGGAAAAGCAAAAGAGAAGAAGGCTCGCCCGCGCCGCGCGGCGGTGGTCCAATGGGGGCGCCTCTATGCATTTTTCCGCCGAAGATCTCATCCCTCACCGGGACCGCCGCCTCGACCAATTTCTGGCCGAGGTTCTGAACCGTTCCCGCGCCGCCGTCCAGACCGCCATCGAGGCGGGCGGCGTCACCGTCACCCCGGGCAAGGGCCCCGGGACGAAGGCCTCCTACCGCCTGCGGGCGGGGGACGCCGTCGACGTGCGGGAGGAAACCCTGGAACGCCCCGTTTCCGAGGCGCCGCCGGAGGGGGAAGCGATGCCCCTCTCCATCCTCTTCGAGGACGAGGCCCTCCTGGTCCTGGACAAGCCGCCCGGCCTGGTCGTCCATCCGGCGGCGGGCCACGATTCCGGCACCCTGGTCAACGCGCTGGTCCACCACTGCGGCCCGGCCTTGGCCTCCCGGGGCGGGGCGACGCGCCTCGGCATCGTCCACCGGCTCGACAAGGAAACCAGCGGCGTCATCGTCGTGGCCAAGAGCGACCTGGCCCATGAGCGCCTGGCCTCCCAGTTCGCCGCACGCACCGTGCGGAAGGTCTACCAGGCCCTTTGCCGGGGCCACTTCCGGCGGCCTAACGGGCACTGCCACGGCTCCATCGGGCGGCACCCCGTCCAGCGGCAAAAGATGGCCGTCATCCCCAAGGGGAAGCCCTCCACCACCGCGCGGGAAGCCCACACGGAATACCGCGTCCTGAAGCAGGGGAAGTCGGGCGCCCTCGTCGAGTGCCTTCTCCACACCGGGCGCACCCACCAGATCCGCGTCCACCTGGCCCACTTGGGCCATCCCGTCATCGGCGACATCGTCTACGGGCGGGACCGCACCGCGTGGAAAAACCAAATCGCCCGCCGCCAGATGCTCCACGCCCACCGGCTGGGCCTGCGGCATCCCCTGACCGGGAAAGAGATTGAATTCGAGGCCCCGCTTCCCGAGGATTTTTCCTCCCTTTTGGCCTTTCTATGAATCCCGACTCCAAGATCCGGTTCCGCGAGGCCCTGGGCCGCTACGTCGAGATCCTCAAGCGGGAGGGCGTGAGCCAGGTGCCTCTGGACCGCCGGGCCCGCCAGGCCCTGGGCCGCCGCCGCGCCCCGGCTCCCGCCGCCGCGCCGGCCCCGCGCCCGGTCCGGGAGAGCGGGCCGGTACCTTCCCCCGCGAAGGCCTCCACCCCCGTCTCCGCGCCAAAGGCCGCCGTCACCATGCCCCTTTCCGCGGAGGCGGACGCCCCCGCCGCGGCGATCGCGCCGGAGCCAGTCCCCGCCGGGAGCAAGGCGGAGCGGCTGGCCGTCATCTCCGCCCGCGCGCGGGAATGCCAGCGGTGCCCGCACCTGGCCGCCTTCCGGACGAACGTCGTCGTCGGGGAGGGGAATCCCGACGCCAAACTCATGTTCGTCGGCGAAGCCCCCGGCGCGGACGAGGACAAGAGCGGCCGCCCCTTCGTGGGCCGGGCCGGGCAGCTCCTCAACAAGATGATCGAGGCCATGGGCCTCACCCGGGAAGACGTCTACATCGGCAACATCCTCAAGTGCCGCCCGGACATGCCCGCGGGCGCGCCGGGCAACCGCAAGCCCACCCCGGCGGAGATGAAGACCTGCATGCCCTACATCCTGGCGCAGATCGAAATCATCGAGCCGACCGTCATCGTCGCCCTGGGGGCCACCGCGCTGGAATCCCTCCTGGACACCAAGCTCCCCATCAGCAAGCTGCGGGGGAAATTCGTCGATTTCCGCGGCATCCAGATGATGCCCACCTTCCACCCTTCCTACCTCCTCCATAACCCGACCAACGAGACGAAGCGGAAGGTCTGGGAAGACCTCCTCCAGGTCATGGAGACCCTGAAGATGCCGATCAACGAGAAGCAGCGGGGCTTTTTCCTCGGTGCCGGCCGTTGAGCCTGCTACGCTTCCCTCATGAATAGCAAAGGCCGCGTCCTCCTCGGCATGAGCGGGGGGGTCGACTCCAGCGTCGCCGCCCACATGCTCAAAGAGCAGGGGTGGGAAGTCATCGGCGTGACCATGAAGGTCTGGCCCCAGGACTGCCTTTCCCGCGCGGAGGACAAGTGCTGCGGGCCGCAGGCCGTCGCCGACGCGCGCAGCGTCGCCCACGCCCTCGGCATTCCCCACTACGTCGTCGACGAGGCCGACGAGTTCGAGAAAGTCGTCATCGACTACTTCAGCAGCGAATACCGCCAGGGCCGCACGCCCAACCCGTGCGTCATGTGCAACGAGAAGCTCAAATTCGGCCGCCTCCAGCAAAAAGCCCTGGCTCTGGGCGCCACCCACGTCGCCACCGGCCACTACGCGCAGATCGACCACACGCCGCAGGGAGCCGTCCTCCGCCGCGCCCGCGATCCGCGCAAGGACCAGTCCTACTTCCTCTTCAGCCTCCGCCAGGACCAGCTGGCCAAGTCCCTGACCCCCCTGGGCCACCTGGAAAAGCACGAGGTGCGCGCGGTGGCCAAGCAGCTCGGCCTGAAAGTCTACGACAAGGAGGACAGCCAGGAGATCTGCTTCGTCCCCGGCAACGACTACGCCGGATTCCTCAAGAGCCACCTGGGCGAGAAGGCCTTCCACCCCGGCGGCATCTACCACCGGGACGGCACCCGCCTGGGCGAGCACGAGGGGATCGAGCTTTACACCGTCGGCCAGCGCAAAGGCCTGCCCGGCGGGCAGGGGAAGCCGCTCTACGTCGTCGACATCGATCCCGAGTCCCAGCGCGTCATCGTCGGCGACTATGACGACCTGATCCGGACCGACTGCACCATCGCCCAGACGAACTGGCACGGCGGCGATCCCGCCCCTGGCACGGAGATCACGGTGAAAATCCGCTACAACTGGGCCGCCGTCCCCGCCCGCGTCGAGACGCTCCCCGGCCACCGGGCCCGCCTCGTCTTCGCCGAGCCGCAGCGCTCCGTCTCTCCCGGCCAGGCGGCGGTCTGCTACGTCGGCGACACCGTCATCGGCGGCGGCTGGATCGAGCGGAGCGAGGTGGCCGTCCCCGCGCCCGCCCTTGTCGGATGACGCCGATCGTCGTCCACGTCACCGTCCCGGACGCCGTCCTGGGCGCGGCCATCGGCCGGGCCCTGGTGGAGGAAAGCCTGGCCGCCTGCGCCAGCATCGTCCCCGGGATCACCTCCATCTACCGCTGGCAGGGAGAAATCCAGCAGGCCGCCGAGCACCTGCTGGTCATCAAGAGCGCCCAGGAACTATGGGAGCCGCTTCAGGAGGCGATCCGCGCCCGCCACCCCTACGAGGTGCCGGAGATCGTCGCCTTCAAGGCGGAAGGCGCGTGGGAAGGCTACGCCGCCTGGTGGCGGGAGTGCCTCGGCTTCTAGCTTTCTAGCGCCGGATCCGCACCGCCCAGCGGGCGATCTTCCCCGCGTAGGCAAAGAGGAGGAACCCGCTTAAGAAGTGGAGGAAGGAGGGCAGCACCCCGCCCACGTTGCGGAAAAACGGGGAGAGAAGCAGGGCGCTGGCCAGGGCCAGCCCGCCGGTAAAGGTCCACCAGATCCCCAGGACGGTCAGCGCGCCGCGGATGATCCCTTCCTCGTTGGCGGAGGCGTGGCGCTCCGTCTCCTTGAAGCCCAGGACGTCGGCCAGCCGCTGGCAGGAGAACATGAGGATCACCGCCAGGACGGCGCGGAGCAGGAGCGCCTCGAAGCGGTAGGAATTGCCGCTGAACCGCTCGAAATAGCCATGGGGCGGCACCGCCGCCGGCAGGTCGGACACCGCCGTGATGAAGAGGTAGAGGGCCAGGAGCTGGGCCCCGACGAGGAACCAGGAGCGCGCGTTCATTTTAAAATCGAATGCGGATAGCCAGACGCGCGATGCGGGCGGCCCCCAAAATCAGGAGCAACGCGCAGGTGAATAGGAAAAGCGTTCCGAACCCGATGACCCAATTGGGGGTGCGCCCTTGAATGAAATAGATGCAGGCCATTTCGAACAATCCGGTCAGGAAAGGGAAAAGCCACAGGATGCCGATAATGGAGATCCCCGCGCGGATCAAGGACTCCTCGGCTATTTCCGCTGTGGTTTGAGGCTGTGCGTCGTATCCCAGACACGTGGCGATGCGTCGCGTCCCCACCGTCAGAATAAGGCCGGAGGCCGCGTTCACGATGAGCTGATACAAGCCATGCGGCCCCGGAAAAATGTGGATCGCGGTCGAAGCCGGGTCCAGCAGCATGGCGAGCGACGAAAAGACGTCGGCAAGCTGGTAGATGCCCAGCAAGTGCAAGCCGGCGACGAAAAGCGAGCGTGCGTTCATTTCACTCGGATGCGGATAAGCCAGCGGGCGATCCGCGCCGCGCCGGTGAGGAAGATCAGGCCGCTGACCAGGGCCAGGGAGGGGATGAGAAGGAAGAAGAGGCTGCGCGGGGAGGAGGCCTTGTGCGGAAAGAACAGCAGCAGGACCAGGGTGATGGCGGCGAAGGCCGCGCAGAGGATGCCGAAGACTTGGAGCCAGAGGGTGAGGCTTTCCGTTTCCTTTTGCTCCGCGCCGGGATCGCTTTCCCGGTAGCCGGCGCGGGAGACGATCCGCTCCGCGTAGACGACGCTCCCGGCCCCGACCAGGATGTCCAGGCCGATGCCGATCCAGGCCGCCGGCTGGGAGGGGATGAGGAAGGCTTCAAAGAGGCCCCACAGCCCATTGCCCGCCATGCCCAGGCCCACGAGCTGCACCGCGACGATGAGCTGGGACCGGCGGGTCATGGCGCTTAAGCCAGGGCGGCCAGGAGGCGGGGGAGCAGCTCGTCGATGGCGACGCGCTCCTGCTTCATGGAATCGCGGTGGCGCAGGGTGACGGTGTCCTTCGGGCCTTCCTTGCCTTCCAGGGTCTCGAAGTCGACGGTGACGCCGAAGGGGGTGCCCGCCTCGTCCATCCGGCGGTAGCGGCGGCCGATGGCGCCGCTCTCGTCGTAGAAGACGACCATGTGGCGGCGCAGCTTTTCGACGATTTCCTTGGCCTTGGCGACCAGCTCCGGCTTGTTCTTCAGCAGCGGGAAGACGCCCACCTTGATGGGGGCGATCTTCGGCGCGAAGCGCAGGACGACGCGGACCTCCTCGTTGCCCTTCTCGTCGGTGGTCTTTTCCTCGTCGTAGGCCTGGCAAAGGACGGCCAGGACGGTGCGGTCCAGGCCCGCGCTGGGCTCCACCACGTGGGGGACCAGGCGTTCCTTGGTCTCCTCGTCGAAGTAGTCCAGGGCCTTGCCGCTCTTTTCCTGGTGGCGGGAAAGGTCGTAGTCGGTCCGGTAGGCGATGCCCTCCAGCTCCTGCACGCCGAAGGGGAACTCGTATTCCAGGTCGTAGGTCTTCTTGGAGTAGAAGGCGCGCTCGCCGTCCGGGATGTCGTTGACGCGGATCTTGGTGCGGGGGATGCCGATCTCCTCATACCAGCGCAGGCGGTCCTCCAGCCACTGGTCGGTCAGGGCCAGGCCCTGGTCGGGCTTGCAGAAGTATTCGACTTCCATCTGCTCGAACTCGCGGGAGCGGAAGGTGAAGTTGCGGGGGTTGATCTCGTTGCGGAAGGCCTTGCCCACCTGCGCGATGCCGAAGGGGAGCTTCTTGCGGGCCACCTCCAGCACGTTCTTGAACTGGACGAACATGGCCTGCGCCGTTTCCGGGCGGAGGTAGGTGATGGCGCTCTCATCCTGCACCGGGCCGACGTAGGTCTGGAAGAGGAGGTTGAACTTGCGCGCGGGCATCAGCTCCCCGCCGCATTCCGGGCAGGAGCCGGGCTTCTGGCCCTTCTTGTTCGGCGGGATCTGGTCGGCGCGGAAGCGGCTCTTGCACTCCTTGCAGTCGACCATGTCGTCGGAGAAATTGGCCTCGTGGCCGGTGGCCTGCCAGACGGCGCGGTTCATGAGGATGGCGCCGTCCATGCCCACGATGTCGTCCCGGTACTGGGTCATGGAGCGCCACCAATGGTCGCGGATGTTCCGCTTCAGGTCGGCGCCCAGCGGGCCGTAGTCCCAGACCCCGTTCAGCCCGCCGTAGATCTCGGAGGACTGAAAGATGAAGCCGCGCCGCTTGCAGAGAGCGACGATCTTTTCCATGATCTGGTTTTCCGTCTTAGTTTCCGCCATAAGGGGCTCTAGAATTAAAGAAGCGTGCCGAAATTGGAAGAAACAAAACTTTTGAAGGGGGCTTCCCGCAAAGCCGTGCGCCACATGGAGGCCGTCACCCTGACGGCCTGGCACCGGCTGCGCCGCTTCCTGGCCCAGCTGAGCCTCTCCACCCTGGGAGCGGTGGCGCTGGGGGTTTTGGCCGTATTCCTGATCCTGCGCTTCTACGGCCTGCCGCCGCAGGTGAAGAATTACCTCCTGCGGGAACTGCGGGCCCGGGGGCTCAACGTTTCCATCGGCCGCGTCCTCCTGGACCCCGCCGGGGCGGTCATCGCGCGGAACGTGCGCGTCTACCGGACCCCGGCGCAGGACGACCTTCTGGTGGGCGTCAGCCGGGTGCGGCTGGGCATCGGCTGGTTTTCCTGGTGGCAGGGGCGGCCCTTTTTGCAAAGCGCGGAGGTGAGCAATGCCACCGTCCGCTTCCCCCTGACGGAGCGGACCACCGCCGCCCTGGAAGACGTCCACGCCCATATCGAGTTCAATTCCCAGGGCCTCGTCGTCCGTTCCGCGGAGGCCCGCATCCTCAACCTCCTGGTCAGCCTGCGCGGGGCCATTCTCCTTAACGGCCCGCTGCCGCGCCCTAAAGTTCCCGACGATCCCGATGCCGCCCGCCTCCACGCGCAGCGGCTGGAGGCGGCCTGGCGCCAGGCGGAGGATATCTCCGGCCGCTTCGACCCCCAGCACCCCCTGCGCCTCCACATCGACTTCACCGTGCCCACCGCCTCCCCGCTCGACGCCACGGCGCGCGTCGTCTTAAGCGGGCACGACGTCCGCTTTTCCGGGGCGCTGGTGCGGGAGATCGGGGCGGAGGCGGCCTATGCCAACCAGGTGGCCACCCTTTCGGCTCTGACCGTGCAGCTCTCCCGCGGCGCGTTGACTGTGACGGGGGAGGCCGACCTCAAGCAGCAGCGCGCCCACGCCGAGTTCTACAGCGACCTCGACTTCACCCCGCTGGCCGTGGCGCTGCCCTGGCGGGCGGGGGAGGCGGTCAGCCGCCTCGACTTCGGCGATCTGCCCGTCTTCAGCGGCCACGCGGAGGGCAGCTGGAAGGACGCCAAGCCGGACTGGAAAATGCAGGCTGACGTCGACTGGGAGAACTTCACCTACGGCGGCGCGCCGTTCCGCCGCCTGGTCATCCCGATCGCCTGCGACGGGCAGCGCCTCTTTATTCCCACCGCCGTTTTGGAGAGCGACCGCGGGTCCGTCCGCCTCGACGCCCTCTACGACCGGGCCATTCCCTCCATGCGGGCGAAGCTCGATTCCAACCTGGACATCACCCTTCTCACCGGCCTGGTCAGCCCGGCCTTTGACCGCTTCCTGGAGAGCCTCCACTTCAACGTCGCCGGCCCCGTGGCCTCCATCACCGTCTCCGGCTCCGGCAACGATCCGCGCCAGTGGCTCCTCTCCGGCCACGCCAAGGTGGAGAACTGCTCCTACAAGAAGATCGCCCTGGATTCGCTGGAAACCGACTTCACCTTCCAGGACCTTGTCCTGGGGCTGAAGAACTTCACCGTCCGCCGCCCGGAGGGGACCGTGCGCGGGGAGTTCCAGGACGACTTCGGCCGCCGCATCGTCCGCATCGGCGGCCTGGCGGCCGACGTTGACCTGCAGGCCGTCGCCCCCGCGCTGGGAAACAAGTTCGCCGGCTACGTCGCCCCCTACCGCTTCGACAAGCCGCCGAAGGCGAAGTTCTCCGGCCTCGTCGATCTCAACGACGACCGGGAAAAGCTGGAGACGAACCTGGTCGTCGACTTCGACTCCCCCGGCACCTTGCATTACATGCTCTACAAGTATCCTTTGGACATCGCCAAGGCCAAGGGCCGCCTCCGCGTCGAGGGGCGTTCCCTCTCCCTGCGCTGCGACGAGGGGCAGCTCTTCGACGGAAAGCTAAACGGCACCCTGGGCGTCGGCTTCCAGACGAAGGACCCCTCTCTGCGCGCCTCCTTCAAGCTGGACGGCGGCGACTTCCACCAGGCCATGTCCAAGCTCTACAAGAACGAGCAGGCCAGCGGCACCGTCACCCTCCAGATGAGTCTGGCGGGCATCCTGGGGAACCTGTCCTCCTTTACCGGGGACGGCTCCATCGGCGTGGAGAACGGTTACATCCTCTCCATTCCCTTCCTGGGCGGCCTCTCCAACCTGGTGGGGGCGATCATCCCCGGCTTCGGCGCCAGCAAGGCCGACCACGGCAGCTGCACCTTCAAGATCGCCGACGGCGTCCTCCACACCGACGACCTGACCATCTCCAGCCTCACCTTCAGCGCCATCGGCAACGGCCAGGCGGACTACGTCCGCAACGCCCTCGACTTCGACGTCCGCGTCAACGTGCGCGGCATCGTCGGCCTCCTCCTCTTCCCGGTCAGCAAGCTTTTCGAATATCACGGGAGCGGCACGCTGGAGAACCCCGTCTGGAAGTCCAAGATCCTATGAGCAAAGACCCCTTCAAGGGGCGCCGCTTCGGCGCCCACACCTCGATCGCCGGCGGCGTGGCCCGCGCGGTGGAACGCGCGCAGGCCGTCCGCTTCAGCGCGGCGCAGATCTTCGTCAAAAACAACAAGCAGTGGATGGCCCCGGCCCTTCCGGCGGAGGAGGCCAAGGCCTTCCGCCAGGCCGCCGACAAGTCCGGCATCTTCTTCTTCGGCCACAGCGGCTACCTCATCAACCTCGGCTCCGCCAACCCGGAGATGGTGGAGAAGTCGGTTGCCTCCCTGGTGGCGGAGCTGGACCGCGCGGAGGCGCTGGGGCTGCCCTTCGTCGTCCACCACCCCGGCAGCCACGGCGGCGACGGGGAGGAGGCGGGCCTGGAGCGGATCAGCACCCGCCTGAAGGAAGTCATCCAGGCCACCAAGGGGCACAAAGTCCGCCTCGCCCTGGAGGTCACCGCCGGGCAGGGGGGCCACCTGGGCTGGCGCTTCGAACACCTGCGCGCCCTCATCGACCGCGCGGGGAAAGCCGGGGAGAAGCGCCTGGGCGTCTGCCTGGACACCGCCCACCTCTTTGCCGCCGGCTACGACCTGCGCACCCCCGCCGATTACAAGAAGACCATGGCCGAGTTCGAGAAAGTCATCGGCAAGGACTGGCTCCTGGCCTTCCACCTGAACGATTCCAAAGTCCCCTTCGCCTCCCGCAAGGACCGGCACGACCATCTGGGGGAAGGGGAGATCGGCCTGGAGGCCTTCCGCCAAATCGTCGCCGACCCTCGCTGGCGGGACGTCCCCATGGTCCTGGAAACGCCCAAAGAAGAAGAAATGGCCGAGGACGTTGAGAACTGGAAGAAACTTTACGCGTCTATTAAGTAATTGATAGCGAGGAATATCGGGAAACTTTTTTTTGGTCTATTTTATGCTTCCTCTAAAATTATGAAGGCGATCGGATGGACGAATTTTGCCTTAGTGGCGATGGCAACTTTACTTCTCGGCATCCAGTCGAGCGATGCGGCGCAGGCCGTGGCCGGCAGGACGATTTACACGGGAGGATTTCCCAATTTCTATTACACGTTAAACTCGACTCGTACCGGGCCTTGGGACGCCTCCTACGTGGGTTATTCCAGCAGCAGCGGATGGGTGGAAACCATCGGCGCCTTCGTGAACAACGTAAACCCCGGCTCCTATGCCGGCTCCACCGTGCATCAGGTGACCAGCAACGGCTTGCTTTGCTGGGAAGTGAGCACCTCGGCCTCTTTTGGATCGCAATTGGTTCCCTCGGACGGATACGTGTGGATGTGGCTTGATCTGAATGATTTGACGGAGAACACGACCTCCACAACCCCTCCTTTGGGCAGCCTCGCCTGTGCCCTGACGGGGCAGGAAAAAGTGGCCTTGAACTGGAAAACGGAGTGACGCACATGAAAAAATTGGATTGGGCGGTCCGCTTGCTGGTCTTGTCGGCGGTTTTGGCTTTCCCGGCTCCCGGACGCGCCGCGCAAGTCATCCAGGGGAACGCGATTTATGCGAATTTGAATTTTGTGGGGTACACAGCCACCTCCGGCCACGGCAATCCCAACTCCCCGACTTTGATGACCTCCAATGGGATGATCATTAACGCCTTGGGCGGCAATAGTTCGACGACGCCCGGCTGCAGCTGGGTCGACTTCAACGAATTAACGGTCAACCAGGCGGTGGAAGTGCCCGTCGGCGTGTTGGCGTGCCGCTCGACTCCCGACGCCAACGTGCGGGTGGAATGGAGGGTGCAATGAAGTTTTTGAAGGCAAGCGTGACGTTCGCCCTCATGCTGGCGCTGGTTTTTGTCTGGGTGCCGATCCATGCGAAAGCCGCCTCTCTCAAAGGGCAGAGCGTGTATGGCACTTCCGGCACCGATCTATGGTCGGGCGGTTCCATCGGCTACGGCAGCGGCGCAAGCCTGCTCACCACCAACGGCCTCATTGTCCATTGCTCCAATTCCGGCCTTGCCAGCACCAATACCTACGGCGCGTTTGGAAGCATCCTATCCAACTGGCAGGGCGCCTGGGCCGATCTCAGCGACATCGCCATCAACACGGCTTCGACTCCCCCGCCGACGGGCTCCCTCTCCGTCAACAAGTCGCAGGGCGGCGCCGGAGGCGTCCAGCTTAACTGGAGCGTGACGCCTTCTCCCACAAATTAACCCGGCGGCGCGGAAGCCCT
This sequence comes from Verrucomicrobium sp., assembly GCA_028283855.1. Classification (NCBI taxonomy): domain Bacteria; kingdom Pseudomonadati; phylum Verrucomicrobiota; class Verrucomicrobiia; order Verrucomicrobiales; family Verrucomicrobiaceae; genus Verrucomicrobium; species Verrucomicrobium sp. The sequence continues at coordinate 1,345,069 of JAPWJX010000003.1, forward strand.
CCGCCCCCCGTCATCCCCGCTTAAAATAGGGGTTGGATTCGTTGTCCGCCGTCCTATCCTGAAAAGCATGAGCACCCCGAACATCGTCGCCTACCTGAAGCCCACCTGCGGCTGGAGCATGGGCGTTCGCGCCGTCCTGGCCAAATACAAGCTGCCCTACGAAGACAAAGACATCATCAACGTCATCGAAAACCGCGAGGAAATGATCCGCAAGAGCGGCCAGCCCCTTTCCCCCTGCGTTGAAGTGAACGGCACCATGCTCGCCGACATCAGCGGCGAGGAGCTGGAAGCCTGGATGGTCGCCAACGGCGTCGTCCAGCCGGACGCCACCGACACCGGCGTCCCCCTCAACCAGCCCTGCGCGCATGAGATGGTGCCCCCCGCGGCGGTGAAGGTGAATTTCTAACGCGGCGACGCCGTAGTTACTTTCCACTCCCGCATCGTCTCGCCCTCGAAGAAGAAGCGGCCCTTGAAATAGGGGCCGCTTTTTTTGTTTAGCAGGAGGGGCAGCCAGTGCCGGTCATCCTGCCACATCCGGTCGTAGGGGATGTCCTCCCAGGCGGACCAGAAGGGGATCGCCTCCTCCGTCGTCTTCAGCTCCCCTTCGATCCCGTCGGCGCGGAAGACGACGCAGTCGATCCGCATCCCGTCGGCAAAGCGGAAGTAAAGCTCCCCCGCCCGCCGGACGCCCACGGGGCGGACGCCGATTTCCTCCTCCATCTCCCGGATGGCGGCCCGGCGGGGCGTCTCGCCCGGATCGATCTTTCCGCCCGGGCCGTTCACCTTCCCGGCGCCGAATCCGCGCCGCTTTTCGATGAGGAGAATGCGCCCGGGCTGGACGGCAAAGCAGAGGACGCAGCGCAGATGCATGCCGCCTTCCTGCCATTCGCGGAGGGAAGCGTCAACGCGGCCTTTCCAAAGCCTTGGACAAGCTTTAGAAAAAGGAAAGTGGAACCGACTCCCGAAACCAAACCCTTCTTCTCCTGGCTGCGGAACCGCTTTCTGACCGGCCTCTTCACCGTCCTGCCGGTGCTCCTCACCTACTGGATCATTCGCTTCGTCTACAACGTGGTGAACGGCCCGGCCGACCGCTACATCCGCGCCCTGGTGGAAAACCACCTCCTGCCCGGCTCCGATTACTTCCTGGCCCATCATGAGGGGACCATCCCCGGCGCCGGCTTCGCCGTCACCCTGCTCCTCATCTTCCTGATCGGCATCGTCGCCAGCCACCTCGTCGGCCAGCGGTTCTTCCACTTTTTGGAAACCATCTTCCTGCGCATTCCCGTGGTGAAGGTGATTTACCAGGCCCTGCGCCAAGCCGTGCAGGCGGTGCAGCAGATCGGCGGCGACCCGTCCGCGGGGGGCAACCCCTTCCGGCAAGTCGCCTACATCACCCTGCCGGGGAGCGAGGCCAAGCTCTTCGGCTTCGTCACGGGCCGGTTTGTCGACCCGGAGGGGACGGCCCAGGTCATCCTCTTCGTTCCCAATGCGCCGAGCCCTTTGGCGGGCTTCGTCCTGGCCGTGCCGGAGGAGAAGGTCCAGCTGGCTCCCTGGCTGACCGGGGAGCAGATGACTAAGATGGTCATTTCCATGGGGTTAATCTCCCCCATCACGGCCGCCACGGCGCCCGTGCCCGAGGGACAGGCCTGATTTTGCTAGGCGGTTGAGGCGGGGTCTGCCTAGATTCTGCCCCTCTATGGCACGCTCCACCCTCCTCCTGATCGCGCTGATTCCTCTTTTCTTTGCCGGCTGCGGCAGGCAAAACAGCGCCACTATTAAAACCGACGACCAAAAAATCAGCTACGGAATCGGCCTGAACCTGGGCAAGAGCATGAAACAGCAGGGCCTGGAGGTCGACGCGCAGGCGGTCGCCGCGGGCATCGCCGACGCGCAGTCCGGCGCCAAGCCCAAGGTGGCCATCAACGAAATCGAGTCCCTCATGCTGGCCAAGCAGCAGCAGCTCATGAAGGACCGCCTCAAGGCAGACGCGGCCGCCGCCAGCAAGAACGCCGCCGACGGCGAGGCCTTCCTGAAAGAGAATGAGAAGAAGGCCGGCGTGAAGACCACCGCCAGCGGCCTCCAATACAAGGTTGAGAAGGAAGGCAAAGGCAAGAAGCCGTCCGCCACCAGCACCGTCACCGTCAACTACCGCGGCACCCTGATCGACGGCAAGGAATTCGACAGCTCCTACAAGCGCAACGAGCCCGCCACCTTCCCCGTCAACGGCGTCATCCCCGGCTGGACCGAAGGGCTTCAGCTGATGACCGAAGGGTCCAAGTACCAGTTCTTCATCCCCGCCAAGCTGGCCTACGGCGAGCAGGGCGCGGGCAACGGCGTCATTCCTCCCGGTGCGACGCTCGTCTTCGAGGTCGAGTTGCTGAAGATCGACTAAGCGCCCCAAATCGAAAAACCGCGGTCAGTAAAGGCCGCGGTTTTTTTGTGCCCCAAGGGCCTGGGTCGTTACGTTAACGCGACCTAGAGAGTGACCTCCCGGTCGGCGTAAGCGCCGGGGGGGAGGGGGGCGTCCTCACGCCGCGGGTTGGTTACCGTCACCGCGCCTTGCAGGCGGACGCCGGAGGAAAAGAGGACAGGCCCCCTTACCGTCAGGCGGCGGCAGGAGCGCAGGGAGGGGATCCCGGCGGCAAACTTGGCGTCGAAATCGTCGATCCGCTTGTAGTGAGCCCCATCCAGGTCGATGAGCGGCAGGGCTTCCGCCCTTAGGCGGAGCGTTTCCTCCTCCAGCGCGTAAGCGTCGGAGCGGAGGGCCAGAAGGTCGTTGGTCGTCTTCACCGGCAGGAAGCGGGTGCGGGGGACGACGACGGCTTCCGCTCCCTCGAAGGCCTCGATGGCCGCGCCCATCGCCGTTTCCAGCTGGATGACGGCAGGGGAGGCGGGATCGCGCGGATCGACGGTCTTCCTGTTGAAGATGACCGGCAGGGCGATGGAGCCTTGCCCGGCCTCCAACGCGGCGCGGAGCTGCCGCAGGTCGATCCATAGATTGTTCGTGTTGAAGAAGCGATGCCGGGAAATGTCGCCGAAGGCGGCCTGGTCTTCCGGCGGGCATTGGGCGATTTCCCGCAGCCGCAGCCGTCCCGTGGCGCGGTCGCGGCAGAGGTGGCCTCCCTTGCGGTCGGCCTCCGTCCTTTCCGTCACCTCCATGAGGAAGGGGGCGCCGGACGCGGCGAAACGCTCCAGCAGGAGCGGGTCCAGGGTGGCTCCCAGGTTGTCGGCGTTGGATACGAAGAGGTAGCGAAAGCCCTGTTCCAGGAGGGAGGCGAGCCGTCCGCTGCCCGCCAACGCGGCGTAGAGGTCGCCGTGGCCGGGGGGGCACCAGGCCATATCGGGATCGGCCGCCTGGGCCGGGGCCAGGGTGGCGGCATCGACTTTCGGCGCCTTGTTTTGGAGCAGCTCCCAGGTTTCGGGGCCGCCCAGGGAGGGGTAGCGTTCCGCCAGAAAGGCGCGGGTGTCGGCGCTGGTGGTGAAGCTGTCCATCAGGAGGAAGCCAGGCCCGTCTCCCCCCTTCCGGAGCCGCAGGACATGGCGGCAGATCAGGTCCAGGAAGGTCAGCCCTTCCTTGACCGGCAGCAGGGACTTGGCCCGCTCCAGTCCCATGCCGGTGCCCAGGCCGCCGTTGAGTTTTAGAATGCAGGCTTGGGAAAGAAGGGAACGGTTGGAACTCTCTTTGCCCGGCTGATGGACCGGCAGGGAGGCGAGAGCTTCTATGGAAGGCTCCGGGATCTGGCCTGTTTCTCCCCGGGCCAGGGCTTCGTAACTGCGGCGGAAGGAGGAGATGGCGGCGGCGGAAGCGCCTGAGCCTTCCATCAAACGGGCGAAAAGGGAGAAATCAGCCATTCTTTTATATCCAACGCGAATAAAGGGTGTTCGTTTGACCTTGGCCCTTCCCGATGGGGGAGGCAAGGCTCCTAATTTCCTTCAAACTCTTCCGACTCCAAATTTTTTTCGTGGAAAATGCCCGTTTTGCGGTCTCATTTGTTGCAATGTGCATGGGGCCATCGCTCTTTCTCATCGTTTTTTAAATGTTTCCTATATTCATATTATTAATAAGAAACGAGTTGTGAAATATGTCGTGCAAATGGCATGACCCCGGCTTGTAAAGGGGTGTGAAGAAATCTCTGCGATGCATCAAATCCCCTCCGGAATGGGAGGGATTCCTCTGCGGCGCGGCCATTGTCTTGGCGACGCTGGGTTTCAGCGGCTGGGCGGGCACGGCCAGCGGCATTGTACAGATTTTGGCCGTCATCTTCGGCGTCCTTCTTCTTTTCTCCTGCTATCTCTCCCGCCCTCACTCCTCCTAAATTCCCCCCCCTCATGCGTATCCTCATTGTCGATGACGAAACCGCCATTCGCAAAACCACCCTCCTGGCGATCCAGGTGGAAGGCCATGAAGCCGACGCCGTGGACAGCGGCCATTTGGCCCTGCGCAAGATGGCGGAGGAATCTTACGACTTGGTTTTCCTGGATCTGCGCTTGGGCCGGGAGGACGGCCTCGACATCCTCAAGCAGATCCTAAAGATCAACGCCCAGCTGCCGGTGGTGGTCTTCACCGCCTTTGCCTCCGTGGAGACGGCGGTGGAAGCGATGCGGCGCGGGGCCTTTGATTACATCCCAAAGCCCTTTACCCCGGAGCATCTCCGGCAGGTCATCCAGAAAGTCCAGAAGACCCGGCGGCTGGAGGGGAAGATCGCCGATCTGGAGAACCGCATCTCCAAGAGCACGCCGGAAGCCGACCTGACCACGAAGGACCCGCTGCTTCAGGCGGTCTATGAGACGGCCTTCCGCGCCGCCGCGACGCCCGCCACGATTCTCATCCTGGGGGAAAGCGGCACGGGCAAAAGCGTCATAGCCCGCGCCATCCACCAGCGGAGCCTGCGGAAGGACCAGCCATTCGTCACCGTCAGCTGTCCCAGCCTTTCCCGGGAGCTTTTGGAGAGCGAGCTCTTCGGCCACCTGAAGGGCTCCTTTACCGGCGCGGTGAGCGACACGTGGGGCAAGGTGGCCGCCGCCGACAACGGCACCCTCTTCCTGGACGAGATCGGCGAGCTGCCGATGGAGATCCAGCCGAAGCTCCTGCGCCTCCTCCAGGAAAAGGAATACGAGCGGGTGGGGGAGAACAAGCCCCGCCACGCCGACGCGCGCATCATCGCCGCGACGAACCGGGACCTAGCCGCCGGGGTGAAAGAGGGGCGCTTCCGCGAGGACCTCTTCTACCGGCTCAACGTCATCACCCTGCACATGCCGCCGCTGCGCGAGCGCCCGCACGACCTGATGACCATCGCGGACAATTACCTCGAATTTTTCGCCCGCCAGACGGCCAAGAAGGTTTCCGGCTTTTCGGAGGAGGTCCGGGACTGCATCCGCCGCTACCATTGGCCGGGGAACCTCCGCGAGCTGCGCAACGCGGTGGAGCGGGCCGTCATTCTTTGCAACGGGGAAAAGATCGGCCTTTCCGACCTGCCGGACGCCATCCACCTGACGCAGGGGGAGGCGTCCCTTAACCTAGGCGCGCAGGCGACGCTCGACGAGCTGGAGCGGGAACACATCCGCCTGGTCCTGGCGAAGTCCCACAGCTTTGACGCCGCGGCCAAGACCCTGGGCATCGATCCGGCCACCCTTTACCGCAAGCGCAAGAAGCTAAGCCTCTGACCATGTTTCTCCTTTCTCAACCGGTCCCAAGACGATGCTGAGATGGCGTCTTTCCCTGGGCATGGTCACGCTGATGGCCCTCCTGCTCGCGGTGGGCTGCTACGCGGTGTGGCTCCTGGACAGCCTCGGCCCGGCGGTCAAGCGGGTGCTGGACAACAATTACCGCGCCATCAAGGCGATTGAGGATATCCGCGTTGCCACGCTGCGGATCAACAGCACCTACTTCAGCCCCAGCCCGGAGGCGCTGCCCAGCTTCGACAAGGCCGCCTTCGACGACAATCACCGGGCGATCGACGCCGCCGTCGAAGAGCTGCGCTCCGTGCCGATGCCCGCGGCCGAGTCGGAGGCCGCCCGCCGCCTGGACGGCGCGCTCGACACTTACTTGAGGCTTTATGGGAGGCTCTTTGCCGCCAGCACGCGGGACAAGACGGAGAGCCTGCTGATGATGCAGCGGATCCAGGACTCCACCCTTCTCATCAGCGAGGCGGCCGACCGCCTCCTCTCCTTCAACGAAGAGGCGATGCTCGACGCCGACCGCAAGGCCCGCCAGCACGCGAAGGACTCCATTCATTTCCTGCTCCTGGCCATGGGCCTGGCGCTGGCCGTGGCCATTTACGCCTCCTATCGGATGGGGTCCGCCGTCCTGGAGCCCATCCGCGTGCTGACCGATTTTACGGGACGCATCGGCTCCGGGCAGCTGGACATCAGCGCGCCGGTCCTTTCCGAGGACGAGCTGGGCAAGCTGGCCTCCTCCTTCAACACCATGGCGGCCCAGCTGCGCGCCTATCGTCAAACCACCTCGGAACGGATCTTCAAGCTCAACCATACCATGGAGGCGACGCTCTCCGCCTTCCCGGACCCGATCTTCGTCATCGACCGGGAGCGGCGCATCACCCTGCGCAATCCGGCGGCGCTCCGCTTCGGGGAGGAGCTGGGTTTCGGCGACGGGCTGCCGCCGGAAATGGCGGACCGGATCACCCAGGCGCTGGAGACCGGCCTGGACTACCTCCCGTCCTCCTTCCGGGACACGCTCTTTTACCGCGTCAACGAGCAGGAGAAATCGTTCCTTCCGCGCGTCTTGGTCATGCGCGGCCAGCACGGGGAAATGGACGGATTGGCCGTCGTTCTTCAGGACATGACCCGCTTCCGCCTGATGGACGACGTGAAGACCAATCTGATTTCCACCGTCAGCCACGAGCTGCGCACCCCGCTGACCAGCATCCGCATGGCCTTCCATATCCTCATGGAGCGGAAGATCGGCGCGTTGACGGACAAGCAGGCCGACCTTTTGGGCGTCGCCCGGGAGGACGCGGAGCGGCTGCTCCGCACGCTGAATGACCTGCTAGACCTCGCCCGGCTGGAGGACGGCCGCCACAACCTGCACTACGACCTCGTCGCCCCCGAGGAGCTGGGCCGGGAGGTCGTCCAAGAGGCGGAAAGCGCCGCGGACCGCCATCACGTGCGGCTGGTGATAGAGGCCGGCAAGGAGGGCCTCCCCAGCATGATGATCGACCGCGCCCGGGTGAAGCACGTCCTGGCTCACTTCCTGGACAATGCCATCAAGCACTCCCCCTCCGGCGCCACCGTCCGCCTGGGCATCGAAAGGCGCCCGGGAGACCAGATACGCTTTTCCGTGGAGGACCAGGGGGAGGGGATCCCGTCCGAGTTCCAGGGGCGGATCTTTGACAAGTTCTTCCGCGTGCCCGGGCGGCCGAAGACCGGAGCGGGCATCGGCCTTTCCATCGCGCGCCAGATCGTGCAGGCCCATTTGGGCCGCATCGGCGTTCACAGTGGCGCGCAGGGCGGAAGTGAGTTTTATTGTGAGCTGCCGCTCGACGGCAAAAATTAGAAAGAATCCGAAGGAGAAGTTTTATGACTAAGCGCATTCTGGTGGTCGACGACGAGCCCAACATCCGGCTGAGTTTCCGCTACGGGCTCTTGTCCGACGCGTGGCAGGTGGAGGAGGCGGCCAACGGCATGGAGGCGGTGGAAAAGGCCCGCAAGGCGCCGTATGACGTCATGCTGATCGACCTGCGGATGCCGGGAATGGACGGCCTCCAGACCCTGGCCAAGCTGCAGGAGGCCGGCCTCCGCATCCCCGCGGTCATGGTCAGCGCCCACGCCACCACGGACACCGTCCTGCAGGCCGTCCGCCTGGGAACGCTGGATTGTCCTCACTAAGCCGGTGACGCCGGAGCAGCTCCGCGCCTCCCTGCAGGAAGTGCTGGGCCGGTTCGACTTCTCCCGCGCCCTGCCGCTGGCGCCGGGCCGCCCTTTCACGGCGGCGGAAAAGCTCCAGCTGGCCAAGTATCACGTTTTCGAAAACCGCTATAAGGAAGCGCGGGAGCTTCTTCAGCAACTAATCGACGGGGGCGGCCATCAGGAGGAGGCGCTCCTCCTCCTGGGAATCCTTTGCGAGATCAGCCAGGACTTCTCCGGGGCGGAGGATTACTATCTGCGGGTGCTGCGGCCCTCCGTTCCCTCCTCTGAGTGGAAAGATCCCTCCCGGGCGCGCTGGCTCTTCGAGCATTTGAGCGGCCAGGACGAATAAGCAAAAAGCCGCCCCGGAAACCGGGGCGGCTTTTTCTTGGAAGCGGTGCCCGGGTTACTCCTGCGCCGCCTTGTGATGGTGGCCGGTCTTGGCGAATGTTTCCTTCTGCTCGGGGGTCAGGATGGCGTCGATCTTGGAGCGGGTCTGCTGGTGCAGGCTTTTGAACTGCGTCTTTTTTTCGTCCTTGGAGAGGCCGGAGTTGGCCTTGATGGCTTTGGCCGATTGGGCCTCGTTTGTGTAGATCGTCCGCGCCTGGGCCTGCTGGGCGGCGGTCAGGTTCAGTTTTTCGGTGAGTTTTTCGACGTGACGGTCGATCCGCTCCTGGGGGCCGCTTTCGGCGGTGGCCGGGGTCTTGGTCTGGGCGGAGGCGGCGCCGATGCCTGCCAAGGCCATGGCGGCGGTGAGAAGGAAGGCGCAGGTCAAACGCAGGGAATGTTTCATAGTTGCCCGATTGAACCGGGCTCCCCGCGGGAAGTTGCGGCCTAGTTGCCGGAGGCCTATTGGCTCATGGATTGGATGGCCGCGCGCGTTTGCTGCTTCAGGGCTTCCAATTGGGCGATTTTTTGTTCCGACGTCAGATTGGGATCATTTTGAATGGCCTTCATTTGGGCCAATTGTTGCTGCACGAAAGTCTTCGTTTGAGATTGTTGAGAGGAGGCCGCCTGGGCGATTTTATTGACGTCGGGCGGATCGGAGGCGCTAATCAGCTTTTGGAAAGCTTCTTTTTGAGTGGCGTTGAAGCTGCCCTGTACTTTGGTGAGTCCCTCGGTGTAAAGGGAGTCGAGTTCGCTTTGAGATGCGGCGGGAGTATCCCCGTAGGAGGTGGCTTTAGCTTGAGCCTGTTTCAGGGTGCTGGAGAGGGAGTAGATGACCTGGTTTTTCTGATACATGCTGAGGTCCAGCTTTTCGACCAAGGTTTGCGTGCCGTTATTGACAGAGGAGGTGATCTCGTTAGAGGTCAGTGGCGATCCGGCCTTGGGGACGACGACGCCAGGGATTTTGGCGATCCCAACAGGACCTTGCAGGGTAGGGAGGGTGGGAGAAGCCGCGGCGGCGGCCGCTGTGGCAGCTAGGCTGGAAAGAGAGGAGGAACTGCTAGAAGAAGAAGAGGAGGAGGAACTCGGGGTGTCATCGACGAAGCCTCCATTTTGGGCCCAGGCCATGCCCAGGACTGTCATCCACACGCCAAAGACCGCCGGGAGCGACTTGAAGGAGGACTTCATATCTCCCTATGCAAGCCAGTTGTGTGCCGGAAATCAATCCGCAGGCGGACTTTCCGGGGCGGCTTTGGAAAGGTGTCCTGAGGCGTTGTTCAGGGAGGTGGCCAGGCGGTCCAGGGTCTCCTTCTGTTGGGCGGTCAAGATGGCGTCGGCCTGCTGGCGGCCGCTTTGGTAAAGCTCTTGCCATTGGGCCCGCTTTTGCTCGGAGGTCAGGGCCGCGTTATGGCGGATTTCCTCCGCCTTTTTGAACTTGTCCCGCAGGATCGGGCGGAGCTGGTCCTGTTGGGCGGGGGTCAGGGCCAGGCTTTGGGAAAGCATCATCAGGGTCATTTCCGCCGCGTTTTGCTTCGAGTCCGGGGTGGGCGCAGGAGCTTCCTGGGCAGAGGCCGCCAGGGGGGCAAAAAGGAGGAGCAGGGCAAGGAGGGGCATAAGGGGGGGGAGCCAATTGAACCGGCCTGGGGACTGAAAGTCAATTGGCGGCCCCGGCGCTTTAAGGTAGCGTGCGCCATCATGCAGGAATCCGCCCTGAACGATTTTCTCAAGTTCCTTTCCTTTGCCAGCATTTCGGCCGACTCGGCCTACCGGACCCCAACGCGGGAGTGTGCCGCCTGGCTGGTGGAGCGCCTGCGCGGCATGGGACTGGCGACGGAGCTGCACGAGACGGCGGGCCTCCCCGTCGTGGTGGCCCGGAGCAAGCCCCAGCCCGGCAAACCCACCGTCCTTATCTACGGCCACTATGACGTCCAGCCAGTCGATCCCCTGGCGCTGTGGACCCACCCCCCCTTCGAGCCCCACGTGGAAAACGGCGTCGTCACCGCGCGCGGCGCGGCGGACAACAAGGGGCAGATCCTGGCCCACATCCTGGGGGTGGAGGAAGCCCTGCGCCGGGACGGAGAGCTGCCGGTCAACGTCTGCTTCGTCATCGAGGGGGAGGAGGAGATCGGCAGCCCCAGCCTGGCTCCCTTCCTGGAAAAGGAGAAAGAGCGGCTGGCGGCCGACGTCGTCGTCATCTCCGACAGCCCGATGATCGCCCCCGGCGTCCCCACCTTCACCTACGGCCTGCGCGGCGTCGCCGCCATGGAATTGCACGCCACCGGCCCGGCCCAGGACCTCCATTCGGGCATGTACGGCGGGGCCGTGGCCAATCCGGTGACCGTTCTGGCCCGGCTCATCGCCAGCCTCCACCGGCCGGACGGCAGCGTGGCGATCGAGGGCTTTTACGACGGCGTGGCCCCGCTGGCCGATTGGGAGCGGGAGGCCTGGCAAAAGCTGCCCCTGACGGAAGCCCGCCTCAAGGAGATGACCGGCGTGCCCGCCTTGGACGGGGAGGCGGCCTACCGCCCCTTGGAGCGCATCTGGGGCCGCCCCACCGCGGAGGTCAACGGCCTTTACGGCGGCTACCAGGGGGAAGGGTCCAAGACCGTCCTGCCGAAGGAGGCCCGGGCCAAGCTGACCTTCCGCCTGGTCCCCGGCCAAAAGGGTGAGGATGTCCTGGCCAAGGCGGCCAAGCACTTCCGGGCCCACTGCCCGCCCTCCATCCGGCTGGAAGTGGAGATCGGCCATGCGGGCGACCCCTACATCGTGGAGCCCCACACCGGCCACGGAAAGCGGGCCCAGGAAGCCCTTCAAGAAACCTTCCCCGGCGTCCCCCTGGCGCTCACGCGGGAAGGGGGGAGCATCCCTATCGTCGCCGATTTCAAGCGGATCCTGGGGGCCGACACCCTCCTCCTGGGCCTGTGCCTGCCCGATTGCAACGCCCACGCCCCCAACGAAACCTTCCCCCTGGCCAACCTGGAGGCGGGTATCCGGCTCAATCAGGCCCTTTTGCATAAATTAGGGTTGCCAGGCACGGCATGATCTGTAAGCTCTCCCCTCCTTTCAGACCGAAGAAACAAACTATTTAAAGGTAATTATGGCTAAGACGATCTCTCTCAAGGCGCAGATCCGCACCGGCACCGGCCGCAGCGCCGCCAAGGCCCTCCGGGCCAAGGGCGAAATCCCCGGCGTCATCTACGGCAAGCGCGGCACCTGGCCCGTCCAGATCAACAGCCAGGAGCTGAGCGAAGCGCTCCACCACGTCTCCAGCGAGAACGTGCTGGTCGACCTCCAGCTGAGCGGCGGCGAAAAGGCCGAGACGAAGTTCGTCTTCCTCCAGGAGGTCGAGCACCACTACCTCCAGGACAACATCGTCCACGTCGACCTGCACGAGATCGCGGCCGACGAAGAGATCCACGTTGAAGTCCCCGTTGTCGAAGTCGGCGAGCCCGTCGGCGTCCGCGTCGGCGGCGGCCTCATGGAGACCATCCTGCGCCGCCTCCGCGTCTCCTGCCTGCCGAAGTATCTCCCCGAGCAGATCACCGTCGACGTCAGCGCCCTGGAAATCGGCCAGGCCATCCACGTCGGCCAGATCGCCCTGCCGGAAGGCGTCACCGTCCTCAACCCGAAGGACCAGTCCGTCGTCGCCGTCCACGCTCCTCTGACCGAGGACGAGGCCAAGGCCGCCGAGAGCACCGCCCCCGCGGCCGCCGCCACGGAGCCCGAGGTCCTCAAGGAAAAGAAGGAAGCCGCCCCCGCCGCCGAGGGCGACAAGAAGAAGTAACCGCCCCCGCGCGGTCCTTCCCGTCCCGGCCCGCCCCCGATGCCGTCTTACCGGCTTATCGTCGGGCTGGGCAATCCCGGCTCCAAATACGAGGGGACGCGGCACAACCTCGGTTTTGCCGCCCTGGACGCCGTCCTTTCCCCCGCCGCGTTCTCCCCGGAGAGCCGCGGCCCGGTCGAGGTCGCCCGCGAGGGCGACGTCCGCTTCCTAAAGCCCCAGACCTACATGAACCTGAGCGGTCCCGCCGTGGCCGCCTGGCTCTCCTGGCTTAAGCTCACCCCGGCCGACCTCCTGGTGTTGGTCGACGACTTCGCGCTTCCCTTCGGCGAAATCCGCTTCCGCACCGGCGGCAGCCACGGCGGCCACAACGGCCTGCGCTCCATTGAGGAAACCCTGGGCACCCGGGACTACGCCCGCCTCCGCCTGGGCATGGGCCCCGTGCCGGAACGGTGGGCCGTGGAAGACTTCGTCCTGGCCCGTTTCACCCCGGAAGAGAAGGCGCAGCTCCCTCTTTTCCTCGATCGCGCAAAGGACGCGTTTCGCTGTTGCCAGGACCGGGGAATTTCGCTAGCAATGACCCTCTTTAACAAAAAACAGGAACTATGAATCGCTACGACGGACTCTACATTTTGGAAGCGCAGGAAAAGGCCGGGAAAGAAGATCCCATCAAGGCCTCTCTCGACGCCATCGAGAAGGAAATCAACGCCCTTGGCGGCAGCGTGCAGGGCACCCAGAAGATGGACCGCCGCCGTTTCGAGCGCATCGCCGACGACGTCGACTCCGGCTTCTACGTGAACGTCCGCTTCTCCATGGAACCCTCCCAGATCGTCGCTCTGCGCAAGAAGCTCTCCCTCGGAAAGGCCGGCGTTTTCCGCCAGTTCTACCTGAAGGCGAACGAGAACGAAGCCGTCGCGGCCTAGTCTCCTTCCCGTCTTCTTAAAACTCCCACCGCCATGGCCGACCTGAACAAAGTGATGCTCATCGGGAACCTCACCCGGGATCCCGAGGTGCGCTACACCCCGAAGGGCACCGCCGTCGGCGACCTGGCCATGGCCTTGAACAACTCCTTCAAGAGCCAGGACGGCCAGGTGCGTGAGGAAGTCTGCTACGTCGACCTCGTCGTATGGGGCCGCCAGGCGGAAACCGCCAAGCAGTACCTCAGCAAGGGCTCGCCCATCTTCGTCGAGGGCCGCCTCCAGCTCGACCAGTGGGAGACCAAGGAAGGCGAGAAACGCAACCGCCTCCGCGTCGTCGCGGAGCGCATCCAGTTCCTGGGCCGTCCCCGCGAAGGCGGCGGCGGCGGCGGTGGTGGAGCCCCCCGCGGCGAAGGCCGCAGCGGCGGCGACAGCTACAACCAGGCCCCCCCGCGCTCCCAGGCTCCCGCCTACGAGGCGCACGAGCCCGGCCCGTCCGACGACGACGTCCCTTTCTAAACCGCAAGCCGGGCCCTTTCATCCATCTAAACCAACCACGAATCAAGGAACTGCCATGCAAGTCGAAGTGCTACTGAAGAACAAGATCGAGGGCCTGGGCGTCGAGGCCGACGTCGTCTCCGTCCGCCCCGGTTACGCCCGTAATTTCCTGGTCCCCCAGGGCCACGCCGTCCTGGCCACCTCCGCCACCAAGCGCCAGATCGAGCAGCTCAAGCAAAAGCGCGCCCAGCGCGAGGCCGAAGAGCTCAACGCCGCCCAGGAACTGGCCGGCAAGATCAACAAGCTGAACCTCACCTTCACCCTCGCCGCCGGCCAGGGCCAGGACAAGGTCTTCGGCTCCATCACCAATCACGACGTCATCGAGCGCCTGAAGGCGGAGGGTTACACCGTCGACCGCAAGCAGGTGAAGCTGGAGAAGCCGATCAAGGAGACCGGCTCCCACGAGATCATCATCGCCGTCCACCCGGAAATTTCCGCCAAGCTGAAGATCCAGGTCGCCACGCCCGCTCCCGAAGGGGAAGAGGCCGAAGGCGCCGAGGACGCCAAGGGCGCGCGCAAGACCGCCCGCAAGAGCACCAAGAAGCCCACCGCCTCGGCTTAAGCCGGGCGGTTGGGTTTTACCCCCTTGACGAAGCGCGGGTTCCTCCGCAGCATCGCCGCCTGCCTGTGCTTTACAGGTGTTAAGGGATTAACGTGTACGTGAAGAGCACCAAGCAGCGGCTTTTACGCGGGAAGAGGGTAAAGGCCCTCTTCTCCGCGCTGCTTTTTGCCAGCTTTTCCTTCCAGGCCTTCCTCCTGCCCGCCGGCGCGCAGCCGCTGCCGGCCGGCGAGCAGAAGCTGAACGTCCCCCAGGTCCCCGACGCCGAAAAGCGGACCGTCCAGGCTCCCGACGCGGTCAAGGACACCAACTACGGCCCCGTCGTCAAAGACATTGAGGTCGTCTACGTCGGCCCCCAGTCGGTCAACAAGAGCGTCATCCTCTCCAACATGCGGACGGCGGTCGGCCAACCCTACTCCCCCGCCACGGTGGAAGAGGACGTCCGCAACCTTTACGCCACCGGCCTCTTCACCAATCTCCGCATCTCCGACCAGCCGCTGGCCACCGGCATCAAGGTCACCGTCGTCGTCCAGCCGAAGCCGCTGGTGAAGGAAATCATCATCAACGGCGCCAAGCAGATCAAAGAGAAGCGCCTCCGCAAGGAAATCCACTCCAAGGCCGGCGAGCCCCTCAGCGAGGAGCAGATCGCCGAGGACTGCCAGAAGATGCGGGACTACTACCAGAACAAGGGCTTCAACAACGTCCAGATCACCTACAAGATCGACGTCAACGAGCAGTTCGGCCGCGCCGTCGTCATCTTCACCGTAAACGAGGGGGCCAAGGCCTTCATCCGCCAGATCGTTTTCGCCGGGAACAAGGCCTTCACGGAAAAGGAACTGCGGAAGACCTTCAAGAAGACCCGCGTGAAGGACCTCATCTCCTTCATCGACAAGTCCGGCCTCTTCAAGGAAGACGACTTCCAGGACGACCTGCAGCACCTCAAGGAATTCTACCAGAACCACGGCTACATCGACGTGGAGGTGAAGAAGACCGCCATCACCTACCCGAAGCCGGAGGAGATGAAGCTGACCATCACCGTCTTCGAGGGGATCCAATACCACGTCGGCTCCATCAAGGTCGACGGCAACACCCTTTACGACGTCGCCGCCATCCGCAAGGCCCTCAAGATGGGGGAGGGGGCCGTCTTCTCGCCCAAGGGCCTGCAGGACGACGTGAAGGCGATCCGCGACCTCTACGGCAAGAACGGCTACATCGACGCCGAGGTCCGCCCCGACCGCATCTCCAACGTGGAGAGCGCCAAGATCGACCTCGACTACCACATCGTCGAGGGGGCCCAGTCTTTCGTCGACCGCATCATCATCCAGGGCAACAACCGGACGAAGGACAAGGTCCTGCGCCGCGAATTGCCGCTGGCCCCGGGCGACGTCTACGACAGCGTCCGCGTCGACGCGGCCAAGAAGCGCCTGGAGAACCTCGGCTACTTTGAGAAGGTCGACATCAGCCCGCAGGACACCTCCGTGCCGAACCGCCGCAACATGGTCGTCACCGTCGAGGAAAAGCGCACCGGCAACATCACCTTCGGCGTCGGCTTCAGTTCCGTGGACAGCCTCCTCGGCTTCGTCGAGCTGTCCCAGGGCAACTTCGACATCGGCAACTGGCCCTACTTCACCGGCGGCGGCCAGAAGTTCCGCACCCGCGTCCAGTACGGCCTCGTCCGCAAGGACTTCACCCTCTCCTTCACCGAGCCGTGGTTCATGGACAAGCCGCTCTCCGTCGGCTTCGACCTCTTCGCCCACCAGTTCAACAACGATTACCAGAACGCCCTCTACTCCCAGTTGGAAATCGGCGCCGACGCGCGCGTCTCCAAGCAGCTGACCCCCTTCTGGACCGCCACGGTCATGTACAAGCTGCAGGAAATCTCCCTTTACGACTTCGACTCCTCCACCGCCGCCTCCATCCCCGGCCTTTACGCCCAGCGCGGCAGCCGCTCGGAAAGCTCCGTCACCGCCTCCCTTTCCTACGACACCCGGGACAACATCTTCCTGACCCGCCGCGGCGAGCAGGTCAACTTCATCGTCCAGGGCGCGGGCGGCCCTCTGCTGGGGCAGACGGACATCTACAAGCTGGAAGCCAACGCGCAGAAATTCTTCCCCCTGCCGTGGGACCTCATCTTCTCCATGAAGGGCGCTACCGGCGTGGTCAACTCCTACGGCGACATGCAGAGCTACCCCGGCGACTCGAACAAGGTGCCCCTCTTCGACCGCTTCTTCCTGGGCGGCTCCCGTTCCGTGCGCGGCTTCCAGAACCGCGGCGTGGGCCCCGTCTACCCGGGCACCGACCAGCCCACCGGCGGCGACACCTACGGCTACATCAACTTCGAGCTCACCTGGCCCATCATCGACCGCGTGCGCGGCGCCGTCTTCTACGACGCGGGCTTCGTCGACCAGTCCTTTGCCGCCTACGGCGACATCCTGCCGGATTACAACGCCGCCGTCGGCGTCGGCCTGCGCCTGAACCTGCCCATCGGCCCGCTGCGCTTCGACTACGGCGTCCCCGTCAAATACGACTCCTGGAACAAGTCGAGCGGCCGCTTCAGCTTCGACGTCGGCTATCAATTCTAACCCAACCCATCATGAAACGGATCCTCCTCATCGCCGCCATCTCCCTCCTGGCCGTTCCCGCCCTGCGCGCGGAACTGAAGATCGCCACCGTCGACCTGCAGGCCGTCTTCAACGGCTATTACAAGACGAAGGACGCCGACTCCCTTCTCAACGAGCGCGTCACCGGCTTCCGCAAGGAGCGGGACGAGATGGTGGCCGACTACCAGAAGATGGTCGACGACGCCAAGAAGCTCCAGGAAGCGTCCGAGGACAAGACCCTTTCCGAGTCGGCCCGCGCCGCCAAGCAAAAGGCCTTCGACCAGAAGCGCCAGGAAATCGTCAACAAGCAGGGCCAGATGCGCGAGTTCGACGGCGTCCGCTCCCGCGAGTTTGAGGACCAGAGCCGCCGCATCCGCGCCGGTTTGGTGGACGAGATCACCAAGTTCGTCACCGAGACCAGCACGAAGGAGAAGTTCAACCTGGTCATCGACAAGTCCGCCCCCAGCATGAACGGCACCCCCGTCGTCCTCTACTCCCAGGACGTGAAGGACATCACCGACGAGGTGATCAAGGGCCTTAACGCCACCAAGCCCGCCAACTACACGGCCCCTGCCGCCGCCGGCAGCAGCAACGCCCCCGCGGCCAAGCCCTAGTCCCCGTCCGCCCGCGCCATGCCTGAGTTCACCCTGGCCCAGCTGGCCGAGATGGTCGGCGGCAAGGTGGAGGGCGATTCCGGCCTCCGCATCGGCAACATCTCCGACCTGGCCGGAGCGGGCCCGGGCCATCTCTCCTTCCTGGGAAATCGCCGCTACCTCCAGGCGGCCAAGCAGACCGGCGCTTCCGCCATCCTAGTTCCCCTGGATGAGGACGAGTCCTTCCCCTGCGCCCTGATCCGCGTCGAATCGCCCTCCCTGGCCTTCGCCAAGGTGGCGGAGCATTTCCGCCCCGCGCCCGTTTCCTACGCTCCCGGCGTCCACCCCACCGCCGTCCTGGCGGCGGACGTCGTCCTGGGGGAGGGGGCCAGCATCCAGCCCCACGCCGTCGTCGAGGCGGGCGCCCGCATCGGCGCGCGCACGGTGATCGGTTCCGGCGTCCACGTCGGCGCGGGCGCCGTCATCGGGGAGGACTGCCTGCTTTACCCGCGCGTGGTGCTCCGGGAGCACTGCGTCCTGGGCAGCCGCGTCATTCTCCACGCCGGGGCGGTCATCGGCTCGGACGGCTTCGGCTACGAGTTTAAGGAAGGCCGCCATGAGAAGATCCCCCAGATCGGCTACGTCCAGATCGACGACGACGTGGAGATCGGCTCCAACACGACCGTCGACCGCGGCCGCTTCGGCCGGACCTGGATCAAGAAGGGGGCCAAGATCGATAACCTAGTCATGATCGCCCACAACGTCGTGGTCGGGGAGCACTCCGTCCTCGTCGGGCAGGTCGGCGTTTCCGGCAGCACCGTCATCGGCAAATACGTCACGCTGGCGGGACAGGTCGGCCTGGCCGGGCATCTCCAGGTGGGGGACAAGGCGGTCATCACCGCCCAGTCCGGCGTGGCCAAGGACGTCCCCGCGGGCTCCGTCCTGAGCGGACGCCACGCGCTCCCGCTGCGGGAGAATTTGAAATTGGAAGCCCTGTTCCGGAAGCTCCCGGAGATGTGGGACAAGATCCGCGGCCTGGAAAAGGCCGCCGGAAAGTAGAACCTGCGCGGTACAGGGTTCGAACCTGTGACCTTCCGCGTGTGAAGCGGACGCTCTACCGCTAAGCTAACCGCGCGTGGAGAGTAGGAAGAGCTAGCAGCAATTCTTCCCCCAGGCAAGGCTTGCTCGTGCGGTTCTTTCCGGGCAACTAAGGAGGCTGATGAAAGTCCGTCTAGGCCTCGTTCAAACGCATGCCGGCTCCGATCCGGCCGATAATCTCCGCCGCCAGCTGGCCCTGATGGAAAAGGCCGCCGGCCAAGGGGCCCAGATCATCTGTTCCCAGGAGCTTTTCCGCTCCCCCTACTTCTGCCAGGCGGAAGACCACGAGAATTTCAAGCTGGCGGAGGAAATCCCGGGCCCCAGCACGGAGGCCTTCTCCAAGCTGGCGAAGGAAAAGGGCGTCGTCGTCATCGCCTCTCTCTTCGAGCGGCGCGCCGCCGGGCTTTATCACAATACGGCGGTCATCTTCGATGCGGACGGGACTCTGCTGGGTCTTTACCGGAAGATGCACATCCCGGACGACCCGCTCTTTTACGAGAAGTTCTATTTCACCCCGGGCGACCTGGGCTTCCGCGCGTGGAAGACGAAGTTCGGCAAGATCGGCGTCCTCGTCTGCTGGGACCAGTGGTATCCGGAGGCGGCCCGCCTCACCGCCCTCCAGGGCGCGCAGATTCTTTTTTATCCCACGGCGATCGGCTGGCACCCTTCGGAAAAGGCCCAGTACGGCGCCGCCCAGCACGGGGCGTGGGAGGTCATCCAGCGTTCCCACGCGGTGGCCAACGGCTGCTACGTCGCGGCGGTCAACCGCATCGGCCATGAGAAGCCCTACGGGGGCGACGGCCTGGAGTTCTGGGGGCAGAGCTTTGTCTCCGACCCTTCCGGCACCCTCGTGGCGAAGGCCTCTTCCGACAAGGAGGAGATCCTTCTGGCGGAGGTCGACCTGGAGCGCGTCGACACGACCCGCACCCACTGGCCGTTCCTGCGCGACCGCCGGATCGAGGCCTATGGCGACCTGACCCGCCGGTACATCGACTAGCATGTCTCTTCCCGCCGCTTCCGGCTACCGGATGCCCGCCGAGTGGGCGCCGCACGCCGCCACCTGGCTTTCCTGGCCCCGTCCGGAGGGGATCAGCTTCCCCGGGGGCGAGACGGACGCCGACGCGATCTGGGGCCGCCTGGCGTCTCTCCTGGCGCAGGAGGAGGCGGTCCACATCAACGTCTTTTCCCCCGTGCACCGGCAGGCGGTGGAGGCGGCCCTGCGCCAATGGGCGCCCGCGCCGCGCCATCCGGTCATCCTGCATCAGTTCCCGGCTTACGAGCCGTGGTGCCGGGATCACGGCCCCATTTTCATCCAGAACGCGGCGGGGACGGCGGTCGTCGACTGGGACTACAACGCCTGGGGCGGCAAGTATCCGCCCTACGACTTTGACGACGCCGTGCCGCGCCACGTGGCCGACTACCTTGACATGCCTCTCTTTTCCCCCGGCCTGGTGATGGAGGGCGGCTCGCTCGACGTCGACGGGGAGGGGACGCTCCTGACCACGGAATCGTGCCTGCTCAACCCGAACCGCAATCCGGGCAAGAGCCGGGAGGAGATCGAGGCGGCTCTCCGGGGCTACTTGGGCGTGGAGAAGATCCTCTGGCTGGGGGACGGCATCCTGGGGGACGACACGGACGGCCACGTCGATGACCTGACCCGCTTTGTCTCGCCCGGCGTCGTCGTCACGGTGGTGGAGCGGGATCCGGCCGACGAGAACTATAAGCCTCTGCTGGAAAACCGCCGCCGCCTGGAGACGATGACCGACGCGCGCGGGCGGTCGCTGCGGGTCATTGACCTGCCCATGCCCGCGCCCCTGGTGCAGGACGGGCAGCGGCTCCCCGCCAGCTACGCCAATTTCTACATCGCCAACAACCAGGTCCTGGTCCCCGTCTTCGGCGACCCCCAGGACGATGTGGCCTGCTCCATCCTGGCCCCGCTCTTCCCGGGACGACGGATCGTGCCCTTCGCGGCCCGGGAACTCATCTGGGGCTTGGGCGCCCTCCACTGCATCACGCAGCAGCAGCCCCTTTTTTGGAAATCTGTGTAAAAAGCTTTGACCGCAAATGAGACGCACCTACCCTCCTTCCAGATGAGGAAGTTCAGCTGGATCCTCTTTTTGCTCGTTGCCGTTCCTTCCTTCTCCTTTGCCCAGCAGGGAGATACGAACGGCCCCGTGGTTATTACCAAGGTGGAGGCCAATCTGGTCCCGACGCCCAATTACACCGTTTCCGCGGCGACTTCCACCCCGGTCACGCCCTCGCCTAAGTGGTTGCAGGTGAACTTCGATTTCACCGCACGGAACGAAAAGCCGTTCATCGACACTCTTCAGTTCCGCGTCTATGTGGAGGTGGCGGAACCGTCCGGCCCGGACGACCAGGAAGGCAGCCCGGCGCTCCTCGTCGGGGAGACGACGTTTATCAACGTGCCGAATGAGCGGGACCTGCACGGTTCCTTCTTCATCCATCCCTACACGATCCGCCGTTTCGGCGGGGAAAACGCCTTTTCCAACTTTAAGGCGAAGCGGAACATCCGCGTGGAGGCGCTCATCGACGGGCAGCAAATCAGCTTCCACGACGAGCACGATGACGATGCGAACTGGGTTTCCTCGCTGCGGAAGATCAGCGGCATGGTGCTGCCGCGGGACCAGAGCCCGTGGGCCCTGGTGAACATCGACCGCTATCCGCCGGTCAAAACCCGGAGCGCCTCCCAGTAATGGCCGCTCCCACGCCGATCATCGCCCTCGACGTCGGCTCCCACACGGTCAAGGTCGGGGAATTCCAGGCTGCCAACGGCGCGCTGACCCTCACGCGCTTCGCCACCGCCCCGCTGGAACTGGACCCGAACAAGGAGGATAACCGCCACGCCGTGCTGGCGCGCGCCGTGCGCCAGGCCCTGGCCGCCGGAGGCATTCCGGCGGGCAAGACCATTTTCGCCGTCGCCGGTCACGCCGCCTTCATGCGGTGGATCAAGCTGCCCGCCGTCGACCTCATGCAGCTGGACAAGCTGGTGGCCTTCGAGGCGCAGCAGGTCGTGCCGTTTCCCCTCTCGGAAGTGGTCTGGGACTTCATGGTCCTGCCCTCCCGCGGCGCGGAAAAGGAGGCGATCATCGTCGCCATGAAGGCCGACCTCCTGGAGGAGGAATACGACTCCGTCCGCCGCACCGGCCTGGACCCCGTGCAGGTCGACGTGGGCACGCTGGCCCTCTACGACTCCTACCTCTACAACCAGCCCCGCTCGGAAGAGTGCGTCCTATTGATCGACATGGGCGCGCGCTCCACCAGCGCCATTTTCATCGAGGGGGACCGGTTCTACACCCGCATCCTTTCCCAGGGCGGCAACACCCTTTCCCAGCAGATCTGCAACGAATTCCAGGAGCCATTCCCCGTCGCGGAGACCATGAAAATCGAGCGCGGCGGCGTCAGCCTGGGCGGGAATTATCCGCCGCAGCCCGATCCCGACACGGAGCGCCTCTGGCGCCTCCTGCGCGGCAGCATCGGCCGCCTCCAGGGGGAGCTGAACCGCTCCATCGTCTTCTACCGCAACCAGGGCGGCGCCGCGCCCAAGCGGATACTTTTGACCGGCGGCGGCTGCCGTCTGCCTTATCTGGATCATTTCCTGGCGGAGAAATTCGGCGTGCCCGTCGAGTTCTTCAACGCGTTCCAGAACGTGGGCCTGGCCCCCACCGTCGACCGCGCCGCGCTGGCCCGGGACGGACACCACTTCGGCGAGGTCGTCGGCCTGGCGCTGCGCCGGGCCGGGCACGTGCCCGCGGAGATCTCCCTGGTGCCCCGCTCCATCACCCAGGGCGCGGCTCAAAAGCGGGAGCGGCTGGAAGTGGGCGCCGCCTTGGCCGTCTGGGCGCTGGTCTTTCTGCTGGGAGCGCTTTTCTTCACCCTGGAGAAGCGGGCGGCGCAGGCTTCCCTGGAATCCCTCCAGCAGGAAGTCTCCTCCCTGCAGGGCCTTTCCGGGCAGATCGATCCCTTGGCCCAAAAAAATCAGGCTCTCTCCCAGTCCTATGACGAGGGGCAGCGCCTGCTGGCCGCGCGCGATTTCTGGCCGCGCCTCTTCAACGAGCTGAATTCCCGCCTGCCCACCGGCGTCTGGATCACCCAATTGACGCCGACGGACGACGGCCAGCCCCTCGACGCGCCGCCCGGCGCGGAGAAGAAGAACCGTCCCCTCAAAAAGGGCGGCAAGCCTAACAAGGGGAGCGGCGGCCCGCAGATCTCCGAGCTGGAGGTCAAAGGCATGTTCGAGAACGGCCTCAAGCCGGAGGTGGTCAACAGCTTCGTCTCCGCCCTGGCGGACAGCGGCCTCTTTGAAATCGACAAGCAGAAGGTCTCCAATGCGATCCTGAGCACGGAGACTCCCTCTGAAAACGGGCAGCTGGCGTGGAGCTACACTCTTTCCCTCAAGCTGAAGGAGCCCCTCAGCCTTGCCCCGTGACGCGATGAAGACCGCCCTTAACCGCACCCAGACCGCCGTCCTCACGGGGATGGCCGCCATCGCCGTCCTGGGCGGAGCGGGCCTGTGGTACCTGTCCGGCCAGGTCGGCGCGGTGCGGGAGGAGATCGACCAGCAGTCCGGCACCCTGCAGCAGCTGGCCGGCGGCCGCTATTATCCCAGCGCCCAGAACGTCGAGGCCCTGAAGAAGAACAATGCCGCGCTGGAGGCCGCCCTGGGCGAGATCCGCCAGCGGCTCCAGGGCGGCGCGAAGGAGTTGAACGGCGCGGTGGAAAAGAACGCCGTCGTCTTCAAACAGGAGATGGCCGACCGGCTCAAGAAGCTGAGGGAGGAGGCCGCCCACAACGGCGTCCGCATCGACCCGGCGGCGGCCGACTTTGGCTTCTCCATGTACCGCAACGCCAATCCCAGCGACAGCTCCACCGGGATGCTGGGGCGGCAGCTCCTGGGCATCGAAGCCGTCTCCGACGCCCTTTTCCGCGCCCGCGTCTCCAGCCTGGACGCCGTCCGCCGCACGCAGGATGAGAACGGCGACGGCCAGGCCAAAGGGCCGGAGGCGATCCCCCTGCGCGTCACGCCGCTTCCTGGGGGCACCTACACGCTCTATCCGCTCGAATTCGAGTTTACCGGCACGGAGGACGCCGTGCGGGAGGGCCTGGCCAACCTGGCCGCTTCCCCTCTCTTCCTCGTCCCGCGCGCGCTCACCGTCACCAGCCGCCGGGCCTCCCCCCCGCGCACCGACGACCTGGCCAAGAGCGTCCAGACTTTGGAAAAGAAGCCGAGCTTCCTCATCGCCCTGGGGAACGAGGAAATCCGCGTGCGCGCCCGCATCGACCTGGTCGACTGGACGGAAGGCGCCCCCGCCCCCAAGAAAAAGCCGTAACCCATGGACAAATCCTGGTCCAAGATTTTGCTGGTCGCCGTGCTCCTCCTCCTTGCCGGGGAGGGGATATGGCTGGGCCTCGCCTACTCGCGCGGGGAGGCGTCGGCCGCTTCCCCCGCCGCGCCGGGGCAGATCGTGGCCGAGCTGCCCGCCGACGTGGCGGAGCAGGCGAAGGCCTGGAACCAGCCGGTGCTGTGGGCGCTCCCTTCCGGCGGCGGCCATCTTTTCACGGCCCGCCGCCTCCTCTACTTCGTCGGCACGGGAAAGGTGGAGCTGGCCAGGCCGGACACGAAGATCGACGGCATTCCCCTCGACTGGCTCCTCAAGAACGGCCTCGACGCCAGCGACCCGGACGTCGCCCACCAGGACCCGGACGGGGACGGCTTCGACAACCTGGCGGAGTTCCTCTCCGGCGCCGATCCGCGCGATCCCAAGAGCCATCCTTCCTACGCGAAGCTGCTGCGCGTAAAATCGTTCGAGGCGAAGCCCTTTTCCATGACCCTGGCCAGCGTCAACGACCTGGGCGGCGGGCAGCGGGTCTTCCAGATCAACACGCCCAACGGCCGCCGGCCGACGAATAACGTGAAAATCGGCGATTCCTTTGAGGGTTACACCGTCGCCGACTTCCGCCCGAAGCAGGGCGCCAAAAAGATCGGCGACATGGAGGTGACGGGCGACATTTCCGAGCTGGAACTCAAGAAGGAGGCCACCGGCGAGGCCGTCGTCCTCGTTTATCAGGAGCCGAAGAGCGAGCCGAGCATTAGCGCCACGATCGTCCTGCTCCTTCCAGACGCCTTTTCCCACCCGGTAAAGGTGGCCCAGGGGAAAGAATTCACCATCCAGGCGGGAATGACGCCGCAGGGGGCGCCGGAAACCCTCCGTTACCGCCTGAACTCCGTCGATGCCTCCGGGGCAAAGGTTTCCCCGCCCGATTCCCAGGAAACTCTGCTCATTCCCCCCCTGACTTCGGCGGAAAGCGCCGCGATGGGCGCGCCAAAATCATGATGGCAGCGACTGTTGTTTTTCGCTTTCTAATTGAAACTTATTACGTATAAATCTTTAACCTCCTGGCTGGATTATGCGCACCCGTAAGGCATCCCTTTTCTATTTGACCGTCCTGGCGTGCTGCGCGGCCCCTCTTTTTGCCCAGCCGGTGAAGATTTATCAGGACGCCGCGCTGAACGAGCAGCCCGCCGCCGCCACGCCACCTGCCCCGGCGGCTCCCGCTTCGGAGCCTGCGGTGGAACCGCCCAGCAAGGAGGCGCGGAAGATGGCCCAGAAGGAAGAGATGCGGCGCGCCCAGCAGGTCATGGAGGCCAGCCAGGCGATCAACGCGGGCGACATTTTCTATCAGGCCGGCGAATACGCGAAGGCTTCGGAGCGTTACACCTACGCCTACGGCATTTTCCAGACCACGGGGCTTTCCTCCACAGGAGAGCAGCGGGCCAAGAGCGGCCTGGTCCAGGTAAAGATCAAGCAGGCGGAAGTGGCTTCCCAGGCAGGTGACTTTGCCCACGCCACCGCCCTGCTGGACGAGGCGGAAAAGCTCGATCCCACCCGCAAGCCGGACATCGACAAGGACCGCGCTCAGATCAAGGAAGCCCAGGTCAAGCTGGCCAAGCAGCGCGTCAATCCGGAGTCGACCACGAACAACCCGGTCCTGACCCCCGATTTCAAGGATAAGGTCGCCGCCGTGCAGCGCCTCCTCTTCGAAGGAGACCGTTTCTTCGAAACCGGCCAATATGACAAGGCCAACGACCGCTACCGCCAGGCCCTGGTGATCGACCCTTACAACAAGGCCGCGCGCACGAAGCTGGACCGGCTGGAGCGGTATGAAACCCGCGCGGCGGACAAGGCGCGCGAGACCACCCGCACGGCCGCCCTCTACGACGTCGAGCGCCGCTGGACGGAGCGGGAGCAGCCCGTGGAAAAGGCTGCCCTGGGCGAGGTCGCCCCCGCGCAGGAATCGAACATCGCGCGCCTGAGCAAGAAGCTTTCCGCGATCAAGATCGACAGCATCTCCTTCGTCTCCCAGCCGATCGACGAGGCGGTCCGCTTTCTGGCCGCCAAGGCCAAGCAGGCTGACCCGACCGGGGAGGGCATCAACTTCGTCCTCAAGGTGAGTCCGACGGGTGGCCTCCGGCTCCAAGGCCGCGGAAGCGGCCGCCCCCGCCGTCCGCACCGTCACCCTAAGCCTGAACAATGTCTCCCTGGGCGAGGTTCTCCGCGTCCTCACCCAGCTGACGAACCTGAAGTATAAGGTCGACGAATACGCCATCTACATTCTGCCCTCCACCGACTCCTCCGACGTCCTGGTCACCCGCACCTTTGTGGTGCCCACCGGCTTCTTTGAGGGAGGCCTTTCCGCTTCAAAGTCTTCCACTGCCGGCGGCGCGGGCATCGCCACCACGGTGGAGGCGGTGAAGATCGACGTGAAGAAGCAGCTCATGGATCAGGGCGTCGACTTCCCGCCCGGGGCCACCGCCGCCTATCTCTCCGGCTCCAGCCGCCTGGTCGTGAAGGACGCCCCGGACCAGCTGGACCGCATCGACGCCCTTCTCCAGGCCGCCGCCCGGGAGGAGGACCCGCAGATCGAGATCGAGACCAAGTTTGCCGAATTCACCGACACCGCCCTCAAGGAACTTCAGATCAACTGGGGATTGAGCCGGAACCGGAATGCCAACGATTCCCCCATCGCGGCATCCGCGATGGTCACGACCAACGACGTCACGCCCTTTAACCAGACCGGATTTCTGTCCACCAGCGCCACCGGCCCGGTGGTGACGGGCCAAAGCGCCCTGCGCGGCTCGCCCGACCTGCAGCAGGACGGCCTCGACGTGATTCTGCAGAACTCCATCAATGGGACGCAGGCCGTCTCCGGGGCCACCTTCCTCATGGGCTTCACCATTGGAAACAAGGGCATGGGGGTGCTGATGAACCTCATCGACCAGCTCAAGGGAGTCGACCTTCTTTCCGCCCCGAAGGTGACGACCAAGAACCGCACCATGGCGAAGATCGAGATCAACGAGCAGATGACCTACCCCAGCCAGTTCACCCCGCCCACCTTCAACAATACGCCGGTCATCTACAACAACAACCAGACCGTCGTCATCTCCCCGCCCACGCCGTCCAATTTCGAAAAGGCCACCATCGGCGTCACCCTCCAGGTCACCCCCGTCGCCTACGCCGACCGGCGCATCGACCTCGACCTGCAGCCCGACGTGACCGACTTCGAGGGCTTCGTCGATTACGGGGCCTCCGTCGAAGTGGGCGACATCGGCAGCGCCACCATCACCCCCGCGGAAGTCTACCACATTCGCCAGCCCGTGTTTAACAACCGGAAGATCACCACCAAGCTCCAGGTCATCGACGGGCAGACCGTCGTCCTGGGCGGCCTCGTCCGGGAAGACACCCAGGTCATCGACGACAAGGTCCCCGTCCTGGGCGACCTGCCCCTGGCCGGACGCCTCTTCCGCAGCAAGGTGGATATGCGCAGCAAGCGGCATCTCCTTGTCTTCATCACCGCCCGCATCATCCGCTCCACCGGCAAGGCGAAGTTTGTCCAATACGAGGCTTCCGCGCCTCCTTCCGCCCTCGCCACCACGTCCGCTTCCGCGCCGGCCCGCCCCGGAGACACCCGCTAATGAATCCTTTCCTGCGCCGCAGCCTGGCTTCCCTCCTTTTCCTCTCCGCCTGCTCCGGGCTCTTTGCCCAGGAAAGCGTCGTCGCCTCCGGGGAGGCCGCCGCCGGCGGCCAAACCAAGGAAATTGCCAAGGTCCAGCAGGCGGAGCAGCTGCGCAAGCAGCAGGCCGTCCTCCGGATCACTCCCACCCTGGACAATGCGGCCGCCCTGGAGCGCACGGGAGCCTACGCCAAGGCGCAGGTCATCTACCTGGCCGCGCTGCGGGAGCTAACCCCCGCGCCCGCCACGCAGGCCGTCTATGAAAAGGCCAAGAACGGCCTCTTCCGCTGCGACGCCTATCTCATCGACGAGGCCCGGAAAAAGGGCGACTGGGCGACGATGGAGAGTCTCCTCAACTTGAGCCTCAACTACGCCCCCGACGACCCGAAGCTCAAGGCCGCCCTGGCCAAGGTGAAGGCCGCCCGGACCAACCCGCAGGACACCACCCTGCTGGCCAATCCGGCCGTCAACGCCCCTTTCCAAAACCAGGTGGAAGCGGCCTCCAATTATCTGGCGCAGGCGGAACAGGCCCGGCGCACCGGCCAGTATGAGCTGGCGGAAGACCGTCTGAACAAGCTGCTGGGCATTGATCCCTACAACAACGCCGCCCAGCAGATGCTCAAGCAGATCACGGAGGAGAAGCTCCAATACCAGGCCGTCGCCACGGAGCAAAACCGCAAGCAGCGCCTCAAGGAGGTGGAGCAGAAGTGGAGCAATCCGCCGCCCAAGCCGAAGCTGGAGGTCGTCGCCGCCACGGCCGCCGTGCCGATGACCCGGTCCAACGACTTCGACATCAACCGCAAGCTGGAGTCGATCGTCATCCCGAGCGTCGAATTCTCCGACGCGAGCCTGCAAAACGCCGTCGACTTCCTCAACGACAAGACGCGCCAGCTCGATCCCGAGCATGAGGGGATCAACTTCATCCCCCGCCCGGAGGCGCTTTCCCAGGCCAAGACGATCACCCTGTCCCTCAAGAACGTCCCCCTCAAGGAAGTCCTCCGCTACCTGACCCAGCTGGCGCAGGTGAAGTTCAAGATCGATCCTTCCGCCGTCTTCTTCGTCCCTCTTTCGGAGCCCACCGACGTGCTGGTCCGCCGCCAGTTCAACGTGACGCCCAGTTTCTTCACCGTCACCCAGTCCGCGGAAGGGCAGGGCGCGCAGGCCAGCCGCCGCCGTTCCGGCGCGGCCAACGCGGCGTCCAACGCCGCCGTCGCCAACGGCACCCTGGACGTCAAGCAGCAGCTCACTCAGCGCGGCGTCGAGTTTAGCGCGGAAGGCTCCAACGCCATCTACCTGGCCTCCTCCGGCGTCCTGGAAGTGGTGAACACCCAGGACCAGATGGATCTCATCGACGAGCTGGTCAACGCGGAGACCGGCCAGACCATGATGGTCGACATTGAGGCCCGCTTCGTGGAAATCAAGCAGACGGACTTGAACGAGCTGAGCTCGAACATCGCCCTTTATCCGCTCAATGGCAGCACGATCACGACCCCCACGTTCGTCTCCAGCATGCGGGGATCGGCGGGCCTTTCCGCCCAGCAGCTGCAGAGCCTCCTTCTGCAGGCGCAGCCGTCCGCGCCGGGCCGGTTCGGCCCCAGTGCCGGAAGCGCGGCCCCGATCGAGAATACCTTGGCCTTGGGCGGCATTATGGACGGGAAGCATTACAGCGCGGTGCTGCGCGGCCTTTCCCAGAAGACGAGCGCCGACCTCCTCTCCGCCCCCTACGTCCGCGTCCGCAGCGGAGAGCGGGCCAAGATCGACGCCACCCGCACGTTCTATTATCCCACGCAATACAATCCGCCGCAGATCATCACCATCACCACCGGCACCAGTTCCATCTCCACTACGCCCCTCTATTCCCCGCCGGCGGCGATCCCGGCCTTTCCTAGCAGCTTCGACAAGCAGGACATCGGCGTTGTCCTGAATATCCAGCCCACGGTGGGCGGCGACAACCGCACCATCGATCTCTCCCTGGTGCCGGAGATCACCGACTTTGAGGGTTTCATCAATTACGGCGACCCGATCACCGTTTCCGACGGTGTTTCCACGACGCCCGTCGTCCTGGTGGCCAACCAGATCTTGCAGCCGGTCTTCAACGTCCGCCGCGTGAGCACCAAGGTTTTCCTGAAGGACGGATTCACGGTGGTCCTGGGCGGCCTGATCCGGGAAGACTCCCAGACGATCAACGACAAGGTCCCCGTCCTGGGGGACATCCCGCTCGTGGGCCGTTTCTTCCAGTCGAAGGTGAAGCAGAACGTGAAGCGCAATCTCCTCATCTTCGTCACGGGCAAGATCCTCCGCCCGGACGGGGAGCGCTTTAACCAGACGACGACGGACGTCGCCTCGGCCGACGCGGCGCGTTGATTTCCCGGCGGCCCTAGCTCGCGTCGGGCAGGATGGCCTTCGCCAGCCGTTCGATGCCCTGCTGGGCGAACTCGCTCTCCGGATAGAGCTTCTGGGCCTTGAGATACCAGGCCAGGCTGGAGCCGGTCTGTCCCTTCTTTTCCTGGTCCTGCGCCGTGCGGACGTCGCGGACGAAGTCGGCCGCCTGCGTGGTGTATTGGGCGCGCAGCTGGTTGAGCTTGGAATCGTCCGGATAGATGCGCGTCGCCTTTTCCACGCCTTCCCACGCGCCGGCGTAATTGCCGTGCTGGGCCAGCTCGGTGGAGCGGATGATCGCCTCCTCCACCTGTTGCATCTGGTCCAGGACCTTGCGCAGGGATTCCTGGCGGTCCGGGTAAAGGGCGGTGGCGGCGATGAAGCGGACGCGGTCGTCGAAGATCTGCCGGTAGTTGTGCTGGGCGGTCAGGCGTTCCAGGTCGGAGAGGGCCTGCTGCTGTACGTCTGCCTGGTGGAAGATGGTGGCGGAGACCTGGGCCAGGTCGGGATTGCGGGGCCAGACCTCCATGGCGGCCTTCAGTTCTGATTCCAGGGTGGGGCGGTCGCCGGAGGCGGCGGCGGTCTTCGCCTTGGCCAGGTGCATGGCGCTGACTGTCTTGGCCGTCTGGATGGCGGCCAGGGGCTTGGAGGCGTCGAAGTCGGTGGCCATGTCCTGCAGCTCGCCCACTAGCTTTTCGGCCAGGGCGTAGTCTTTCACGTCGATGGCGGAGAGGAGCTGGTTTTCCTTTTGCAGGAAAAGGAGGGCCTGCCGTTTCTTGTCGCGGGAGAGGTTGCGGACTTCCGGCACGTATTCGCCCAGGACGCAGGTTTCCGCCAGCCGTTCCGTGGCGCTGGCCAGCTCCTTCTTGGAAAGGAGGAAGAGGTAGGCGTCGACGCCTTCCTTCACGTCCCGGATGGCTTCCTGGGAGAGGGAGTCGAGGACGCCCAGGGTGGGCGGCATGCCGGAAGTCTTGGTGAAGAGGTCCTGGGTTTCCTTCTTCATGTGCAGGGCGGTGTCCCCGTCGCCGAAGAGGTGGCGGTAGAAGCCGGTGCCCATGAGGACGTGCTGGAAGCGCCGCTGCATGAAGAGCTGGACCAGCAGGGACTGGAACTCGATCTTTGCCTGGAGCTGGGAGGCCTCCCGCTTCACTTTGTTGGCCGCGATCATGGCGTTGACCTCCGTCAGGCGCTGGACGTAGGGCTGCATCTTCAGGTCCCGGATGGACTTTTGGTCGGCCAGCCAGGCCTGGGCGGCATTCTTGTCGGCGGGTTTGCCGATGCTGTTCGGGTTGGAGTCCTCGGCCGTGCGCTGGGCGTCCCATTCCAGGTCGGCCCGCTGCTGCTCTAGGGAGGTGGCGGCGCGGGAGAGGCGGTCTTCCTCGTTGTTCGCCAGCCAGGTGGAGTAGATGGCGTTGGCCAGAGCGTCGCAAAGGTGGGCGTCCAGGGGATAGTTGGAGGCTTTGTGCAGGAGGCCCCAGGCCTTGTCGAGCTGCGCGGAATCGTAGTTCTGGGGGCTGAGCAGCTCCATGATCTGGTCGATGGCGGCTTGGTAGGCCTTCGCGTCGGCGTCGGTCTGCTCGGGGGCGTTGAGGAATTTTTCGAAGCGGGCGCGGAAGAGGCGCTGGTTGTTGACGTTCCAGTGCTTTCCGTCCCAGCTCATCACGTCGGTGCCGCCGTCGAAAAAGGGAACGTTCTGGCCCAGGAGGCCGGTCTGGCTTTGGCCTTCGGCCGGGACGGAAGCCGGGGAGGGACTGGGCATGGGGGCCGCCGGCATGGCCCCGGGCGCCTGGGCGTGGAGGGGGAGGGAAAGGAGCTGGAAGGCGGCCCAGGCGCCGGGGGCCAGAAGCCGAAGGCGGGGGCGGCTCATGACTTGCGCAGGTCGCTGACCTCGATCACGCCGTCTTTGACCACCTCCACTTTGAAGTGGTAGCGCTGGCCCTTCTGCAGGTTGACCTGGTTGAACTTGGAAGGGATGAAGACGGCGACGATGCTGCCGCGGTCCTTGGTGTCGTCCCCGCCGAGGTCGACGGAGATGAGGCGGCCTTTCGTCGGGGACCAGGCCAGGGCGTTCTGGACGGTGCCGTCGAGCCGGTAGACGTTCCCGCGCAGGCTGTTGGCGTTTTCCAGGTAGACGTCGGCGTCGAGCGGCTGGAGGGCGCGAAAGGGATTGCCGAAGCCGCCCAAAAAGTAAGCGCCGATGCCCAGGATAAGAAGAAGGGCTGCTCCGCAGAGTAGGACGGTGCGCGTGGGAACGCGCGAACTGGCACGGCGAGCCATGGGGGACTTTATTATGACGCGATTATTACAACGCCGACAATCTTATTCCCACCGGCTGCGCAGGCAGCCCAGGTAGGCGAAGACCAGCCCCACCACGATGTGTCCCAGGAGCATCCACTGGCAAAGTTCCGCTCCGGCGACGGGGGTGGAGGTGACGGTCCGCACCATGTCGTAGAAGCGGGTGTCCCGCATGGTCTGAAGGTAGCCGGACCAGCTCCAGTAGGAGGCGATGAAGGGCCGGACGAGCGCGCCGAGCGGCTCCGGCAGCGCCAGGACCGCGCCGGAGAGCGGCAGCTGGAAGCCGACGAGGTAGACGGAGATGAGGGAGGCCTGCTCCGCCGATCCGGCCCAGGCGGAGATGGCCAGGCTGACGGCGGTCATCGCCGCGTCGACCAGGAAGAGGGAGGCGAATTGGGGAGCCAGGTCGCCGGGGAATTGGCAGACGAGTTTTACGAAGAGGGTCATCCATCCTGCCTGGGCCGTGACCAGGATCAGGAGGAAGGCGGCCTTGGCCGCCAGGTAGCTTTCCGGGCGGAGGCCGGCCAGCCGCTCCTTTTCATAGAGGAGCCGCTCGGCGGCGATTTCCCGGGCGCCGTTGTTGGAGGCGGTGAGGGTCAGCAGCACCACCTGGAACATGACGAGGCCGGAGACCAGCCCGCCGACCTTCCCGGCCTGGGAGGTGAAGCCGACGGCCTCCGCCAGCTGGCGCAGGAGATTGCCGCCGGTGTCCATGCTCAGGTTTCGGATCTGGGGCAGCCCGTCGTAGGCGAAGAGGGCGACGAGTCCCGGAAAGCCGACCAGGAGCGCCAGCTGGAGCCAGCATTCCCCCGGCTCCCGGAAGAAAAGGAGGACCCGCCGCCGGAAGACCAGCCAGGCCTGGGTCAGGAAGCCGGGGCGCGCGTAGCCGGGGGCGCTCATATTTATACCGGCCCTCCGCAGGCCAGGTTCCATTGCTCCGCCCAGAATGCGGGGGAGGACTCGGCCAGCCGGTCGTAGACTTCCTCCGGATCGGAAATGCCGAAGTAGCCCGCCAGATGGCTGGGATGCCCGTGGAAGGCCAGGCGGCCTTGATAGAGAACGGTCACTCCGTCATAGCAGCCGATCTGCCGCAGGGAATGGGTCACGGAAAGGACGGTGCGGGAGCCCTGCCGGGCCAGGGCGGAGAGGAGGCGGACGATCTCGTCCTCCGAGCGGGGGTCGAGGCCGCTGGTCGCCTCGTCGCACAGGAGGAGGGCGGGGTGGCTGAGGAGTTCCAGCGCCAGCGCCAGGCGGCGGCGCTGCCCGCCGGAAAGGACCTTCACGGGGCGGGCGGCGAAGTCGAGGAGGCCCACTTCCTCCAGCACCTGCCGGACGCGCTCCCGGCGGGCGGCGTCCGCCAGCCCGGCCACGCGCAGGCGGATGGCGTAGCCGAGGCTCTCCGCCACGGTGAGGGGTTCGTGGGCGATGCTGAACTGGGGCACGTAGGCCAGCTCGCCGACGGAAAAGTCGTCTTCTTTCTCCAGGTCGCGCCCTTGCCAGAAGATCGAGCCCTCGCTCAGTTCCAGAAGGCCGGCGATCGCCTTGATGAGGGTGCTCTTGCCGCAGCCGGAGGGGCCGATGACGGCGTGAAAGGCGCCGGGAGAGAAGGCGGCGGCGACGTCCGTCAGAAGCTTCCGGGGTCCGTCCGCGCCTTCGATCTCGACGGAGATGTTCCGTAGTTCGAGCACCGGGCGTCATGGTGGGGGGAAAGCGGGGCGGGGCCAATCTCAAAACGCCTTGGCGCGGATCGCCGGGCATGGCTTAATATCCGCCCTCCTCCCGCCATGGCCGAGCTGCGTTTCATCTTCCGCTTCCTGCGTCCCTATCTGCGCCCTTATCAGGGGCGGCAGCTGGCGGGCATTCTTTGCGGCGTGCTTTTCGGCGCGATGAACGGCCTCATCGCGGGGGCGATCAGCTTCTGCGGCCAGCGCCTGGCGCCCGGCGGCGAGCAGGCCGCGGCCCCGGCGGGCAGCGGCTTTCTCCACGACCTTTCCGTCCGGGCCCTGGACGTGGCCAACATCTGGCTGCCGCAGATGGGCCTGCCCCTGACGGGTAGGCAGATCTTGGGCTGTCTCCTGATCCTGCCGATCCTGGCCGCCGTGCGCGGCCTTTTCTCCTACCTCAGCTCCTACTGCATCAGCTGGGTGGGGGAGAACGTGACGAACGATCTGCGCATCGCCGTCTTAAGAAAACTCAGCGGCCTCTCCCTCGACTTCTACGACCGTTCCAAGACGGGCGACATGATGACCCGCGTGCAGGGGGACACGGCGGCGATCCAGAACTGCCTGGACCGGGGCGTGTCCGACGGGGTGAAGGAGCCCTTCACCATTCTGGCCGTCTTGGTCGCGCTGGTCTGGATGGATTGGAAGCTGACCCTCATCGCCCTCTTCCTCATTCCCTTCTGCGTCATCCCGATCCGCGTCCTGGGCCGCAAGATCCGCAAGGCCAGCCAGGCGGGCATCGGGGAGACGATTTCCCAGTCCAGCCTCCTGGTGGAGTCCCTGGGCGCGATCCGCGTGGTGAAGGCCTTCAGCTTGGAGAAGACGCAGGTCGACCGCTTCGTCGGCCATTCCAACGCGCTGAAGGGGCTCAACATCAAGCGCGTCCAGGCCCGCCAGATGGTCAACCCGCTTATCGAGGTTATCTCGATGCTGGGCGTCGGCCTCCTTTTCCTCTACATCCTCGTCGGCCACGTCCAGATTGCCAAGCTGGTGGCCTTTCTCTTCGGTTTGGTGGCCTTCCAGAACTCCTTCAAGAAGCTCGCCTTTCTCCACGTCGTTTTCAAGGAGGTGGGCGTCGCCATCGGGCGGCTGAAGGAAGTCCTGGACCTGGAGCCGACTGTCCGTGAGCGGCCGGATGCCGTCTCCGTCCCCGCCTTCCGCGAGGCGGTGGAGCTGCGGGACGTTTCCTTCGGCTACGGGGAGCGGCCGATTCTTTCCCGCGTCAGCCTGCGCATCGCGCGTGGGGAGCGGCTGGGCATCGCGGGGGAGAGCGGCAGCGGAAAAAGCTCCCTGCTCAACCTGCTCCTGCGCTTCTACGACCCGACCTCCGGCGGGATTTTCCTGGACGGCATCGACCTGCGGGACGCCCGTCTGGGGGACCTGCGCGCCCACATCGCCCTGGTCAGCCAGGAGGCCGTGCTCTTTGACATGACGGTGGCGGAGAATATCTCCTGCGGCCGCCAGGGCGGGGCGACCCGCGCCGAGGTGGAGGAGGCGGCCCGCGCCGCCTACGCGCACGATTTCATCCTGCGCCTGCCGCAGGGCTACGACACGCCGATCGGGGAACGCGGCGTCCGCCTTTCCGGCGGGCAGCGGGCGCGGCTGGCCATCGCCCGCGCCTTCGTGCGGAACGCCCCCATCCTCATTCTGGACGAGCCTACGGCGGCCCTGGACGCCGAGGCGGAGGAGGAGGTGCAGCGGGCGCTCGACCGGCTGGCGGAGTCCCGCACCGTCGTCTGCGTCGCCCACCGGCTGGCCACCCTGGCGCCGATGGACCGGATCGTCGTCCTTTCCAAGGGGGAGATCGTGGAGCAGGGGCCCTTCGACACCCTCATCCGCAGCGGCGGCCTCTTCGGCCGGATGGCGGCCCAGCAGGGCCTGGGGCCGCGCTAGCGGCGGCCCTGGACTTTATCCCGCTTGACCAGGGTCCAGCGGTTCCAGTTCTTGAAGAAGGTGCGCAGGCCGCGCGAACCGCGCGGGACGCCGGGGTCGGCCAGGATCCGCTCGAAGAAATCGCAAAGACGGTTCACGTCAAAGTCCGGTCCCGGCTTGTTCCCGTGCAGCAGCGGCGTGCCCAGGATGGAGCGGTAGAGGGCAGGATCGTTGTCGATCTCCACGACCCGCGCCACCACGTGGTCCAGGCTGGCGAAGTCGGCGGCATTGACCACCGCCTTCGGATTGAAGTCGCGGGCCAGCTCGGGATCGCCCCAGTAGATGGGAATGCACCCCGCCTCCACGGCGTCGCACGGCTTTTCGGAGACGTAGCTGGGGATCGAGTCGTTTTCGAAGCAGATGACGAACTTGTGTTTCTTGAGGAATTCGATCTTGGCCGGCCGCCCGTGGGGGAGCGGGCCGCCGACGTTGTTGAGAAGCCGCCCGCCGGAATTGACCTTTTTGTAGCGGCTCAGCTTGTGGAAGAGGTCGACGCGGCGGCGGGACTTCGGGTGGGAGTAGCTGACGACGAAGGCGCAGAACTCGCTCTTCCCCGCGATGACCCGCTCGATCTCCTCCGGGGACTTTTGCAGGAGGTGTTGCGGCTCGCACTCCCAGGCGTAGCAGGGAAGGCGGAAGTGGCGCGGATCGGGATGGCGCAGGGGGGTGATGGCGTAGTCGCAGGCGGGAAAGTCGGGCGGAATGGCCTCCCCGGTCATGAAAAGGCGGCGGCCGGTGTAGAGCCGGTGGTGGTTGCCCGAGCCGCCGTAGATGAGGATGTCCGGATTGCTGTGGATCCGCACGTCGAAGCGGGTGCGGAGCTTGGGAATCAGGAAATTGTCGTTCTTGTCCCACTGCGGCCCCAGGTCGCAGAAGTCGATGCGGAGGACGGGCTTCATGAGGAAAGGGCACGGTCCGCGGCGGCGGCCAGGGACTCCGCCCCCAGGCGGAAGAAGCCGGTGGCGTCGTGCCGTGCCGGGACGACCACGTCGCGCGGTCCGCGCGGCGCCCAGCAGGAGACGGGCGGGTCCCGGAACCAGGCCACGCTGGGAACGCCGAAGAGGGAGGCGATGTGGGTTCCGCCGGAATCGCCGCCCAGATGGAGCCGGGCGCGGCGGATCACCGCGCAAAGTTCCAGCGGGGAGAAGGTGCCGGGGAAGGCCGTGGCGGGGAGGGCGGCTAGGCGGGGCAGGAGGGCGGCGAGCTTCTCCTTTTCCCGTGGGTTGTCGGCGCAAGTCGCCACCCACGGAACGCCGGGGTTCCGGGCGGCTATGGCGCTTAGGCCGGCCATGAGATCATCGGGATGGAGTTCCCGGGCGTCTATCGTGGTGAAAGGGCTCAGGTGGATGAACCCGGAAAGGCCGCCGAGCTTCTGGTCCACCACCTCCTCCACGTCAGCGGGGATGACCGGGCCGACGATGCCGAAGCCCGCCTGCACCGGGATGAAGAAGCCCGCTTCCCCCAGGGCCTGGAGGCGCTGGGTGCGGATCGGCACGGCATGGTCATAGGGGATGCTCACCCGGTGGGTGTAGCAAAGGGGCCAAAGCGGCCCGCCGGACCGCTCCGGCGTCCGCCCGAGCCGCAGGGGGCTGCCGGTCAGGCGGGTGAGGAAGCTGGAACGGTTGGAGCCGTTGAGGTTGATGACGGCGTCGAATTTTTCCCGCCGCAGCGCGGTGACGAGGGGGAGGAGCTTGTGCCAGGCCGGGGAGGTGGGGAAGCGGGGGTAGCCCCAGGCGCGATGGACCCAGGGGAGGAGGCGGAGCAGGTCCTTTACGTGGTCGGCGGCCATGACGTGCAGCTCCGCCTGGGGATGGGCGTCCCGGATCACCCGCAGGGAGGGAAAGAGATGGATCGTGTCGCCCAGGAAGCCGAGGTCGCAGACCAGGATCTTCCGCGCGTCGCGCATCTTTTCGTGAAAGCCAGCCATGGGAGGTCAGAGGGTAGGGCGCAATCGCCGATTAGACAAGGACGCGGCGCGGGTGCTACAAACGGGGCTTCTTGAAGATCCTGGCGATCAAATTCAAATACCTGGGCGACGTGGCCGTGATGGTCCCCGCCCTCCGCGCGCTGCGGGAGCGCTTCCCGCAGGCGGAGCTGCACGTCCTGGTGGCGGAGGAGGCGGCGCCGCTCTTAAGCCACCTGTCCTGGATCGACCGGGTCTGGGGTGTGCCCCGCCGCCGGGGAAAGGCCCAGTTTTTCCGCACTCTGCCCATCCTCCGGGCCCTTCGGCGGGAGCGGTTTGACCGCTCGGTCGACTTCGTCGGGAACGACCGGGGCGGCTGGCTCAGCCTGGGTGCGGGGGCTGGGGAGCGCCTGGGCCTGCGCCCGCGGGACAGGCAGAGCTTCCTGGCCCGGTTCTTTTACACCCACCGCCAGCCGGAGCCTCCGCACGACCGGCACGAATCGCTGAGGGACATTGCCCTTCTGGAAGCCTGGGGTGTCCCGCCCCCGTCCCACGCCGCGCCGGAAATCGCCGCCGATCCGGCTTTGGCGGGGGAAGCCGCCGCGCTCCTGCCGAAAGGGCGCGTCCTGCTCCATCTTTCGACCAGCCAGCCGAAGAAGGAGTGGCCCGTAGCCCGCTGGGCGGCCCTGGCCGATCTGGCGGAGGCGCGGGGGATGCGCGTCGCCTTTTCCGCCGGGACCAGTCCCCGGGAGCAGGCGGACCTGGAGGCCCTGCGTTCCCTGCGTCCCGGCTCGGAGATCGTGCCGCCGGTGGCCGGGCTCTCCCTTTTCCTGGCCGTCCTGGCGCGGGCGGGGATGTTCGTCGGGGGGGACACGGGGCCGCTCCACTTCGCGGCGGGGTTGGGCGTGCCTACGGTGGCTCTTTACGGGCCTAGCATTGTTTCCCAATGGGCTCCTCTCAATTCACGGGGAGCGGTTCTGACCGGTACTCCCTGCACGTGCAGCGGTCACGCCCATGTCTGTTACGCCCCGGCCCGCTGCATCGACGCCATTGCGCCGGAAGCGGTGGTCGAGGAAATGGAGCGGCTCCTGAGGGGCTGACCGAATCAATTTATGCCCGAGAAACTCCCCATTACTGTTACGATGACGGCGCGCAACGCCGAGGCCACGCTGCGGCTTTCATTGGGAAGCGTCGCCGGCTGGGTCTCCGAAATCGTCGTCGTGATCAATGATTGCAGCGATGCGACGGCCGAGATCGCCCGCTCCCATGGCGCGCAGGTTTATGAGCTTCCGTTCGAAAACCTGCGGGATCAAAAAGGCAAGGCGATCGCCCTGGCTGCCCAGCCGTGGATTCTGCATCTCGACGCCGATGAGGCGGTTTCCCCGGAGCTGCGGGAGGAGATTTCCCGGTTTTTTTCCGGGGACATCCGGGTCGATGGCG
Source organism: Verrucomicrobium sp. (assembly GCA_028283855.1). Taxonomy (NCBI): domain Bacteria; kingdom Pseudomonadati; phylum Verrucomicrobiota; class Verrucomicrobiia; order Verrucomicrobiales; family Verrucomicrobiaceae; genus Verrucomicrobium; species Verrucomicrobium sp. Next base: position 1,384,125 of record JAPWJX010000003.1, read on the forward strand.
TTTGGCTTCCGCGGCGGCTTCAGTTTTTGGGGCGCTGGATGCTCCACGGCGACGCATATCCGGATCGTGTTCTGCGCCTCTTCCGCAACGGGAAGGGGAGGGTCGCAGGCGTGCCCGAGCACGACCGCTTTGAAGTGGATGGGAAAACCGGCCGCTTTCGAAAGGATCTGCTTCATTACTCGAACGACTCGCTATCGAGGCAAATTTCAAAGATTAACTTTTTTAGCGACGCCTTTCTTGAGCGCCAGAGGGCCCGGCATAAGAGGTTTTCCGCGGTGGAGGCCGTTTTCCGCGCGGCGTGGCGTTTTTTCCGGGCGTATCTTTTCCGGGGCGGGATCCTTGATGGATTTCCCGGCCTTTACTTGGCTTCTTTTTCCGCGTTCTCCACATTTGTCCGGTATGCCCGCCTGTATGAGGCTGAATTAAAGGACGACGGATCATGAAAATCAGCCTGGTCCTGACCACTTACGAGCAGCCCGTTTCCCTGGCCAAATGCCTGGACTCCATCGCGGCGCAGACGCGCCTGGCGGATGAGGTGGCGGTCGCCGATGACGGATCGGGGGAGGAAACGGCGCGCGTCATCGCTTCTTTTTCCGCCAAATACCCCTTCCCGGTCCATCATGTGCGGCAGGAGCGCGACGGTTACCGCAAGACGCGCATTTTCAACCAGGCTTTGGCCCGTACGCGCGGGGAGTACGTCATCTTTCTCGACGGAGACAGCGTTCCGCACCACCGGTTCGTTGAGGACCATGAGGCGCTGGCGGAGCCCGGTGTCTGGGTTCAGGGGCGGCGCGCCTTCGTGAAGGAGGAGTACGTGCCCCGGTTCACTCCCGATTTCGGCTGCGTGCTGGCGTACGCTTTATCCGGAAAAATGACGGGCCTGGCGAAGGCTTTTCGCCTTCCCTTCCCGCGCGTGCGCCGGAACCGGGAGCTTCGCGGCATCCTTGGCTGCAATCTGGGCATTTGGCGGGCGGACCTGGATGTGGTCAATGGCTATGACGAAACCTACACCGGCTTTGGGCGGGAGGATTCCGACTTGGGCGCCCGTCTTTTTCATTTGGGGCGGGATCGGAAGAATGTCCACGGCCGGGCGATTCTCTACCACATGAATCACCCCATCTATTCGCGGGAGGGGACGCCCGCCAACGACGCGCGCTTGGCGGAGACGCTCCGCACGGGGCGCATCGCTTGCGAGCGGGGATTGCGGGATTGGCTGTAAGCCGGATTTAAGCCAGCGCTTCCAGGAAAGCGCGGGCGTGGGGCGCCTCGGCAAAGCGGGTCCGGGCTTGCTCGCGCAGCGCTTCGACCTGCGGAGCCAGGGCGGCGGGATCGTTGAGGTAGGCGGCGATCCGGTCGGCCAGGGCGGCGGGGGCGCGTTCCGAGACGAAGGGGCCGACGGGGCCGAGGGTGTCGAGGGAGCCCGCCATCTCGTAGGCGAAGGCGGGACGCCCGGCCAAAAGGGTTTCCGTGATGGAGAGGGGGCACCCTTCCTGCGTGCTGGTGAGGAGGGAGAGGGTGCAGGCCTCGAAGAGGCTGCCGATGTCCGGCACGTGCCCGGCCAGGACGACGTATTCCTCCAAGCCCGCTTCCCGTATGGCCTGGCGCAGCGGCTTTTCATAGGCGGGCTCCAGTGCGCCGGCCAGGAGCAGGCCGCAATCGCCCAGGCCGCGCCGGTGGAGTTCCTTCAACACGCGGACGCAGGAGATTTGGTCCTTGCGGAAGCCCACGGCGCCCAGGCAGAGCAGCCAGCGGCGCGCGGGGCGCTCCGCCAGCAGGGCGGCGATCTGTTCCCGCCTGGCTCCCGGCGGCGGGGGAGGGGAGACGGCGTCGTGGACGACGCGCATCTTGGCGGCCAGTACGGCATCGGCGGCCAGCTCCTCCTGGAGGCGGAAGGAAATGGGGATAAGGCGGTCCGCCTCGTGCAGGCGGTAGCGGCGGGCCTTTTCCGGGGTGCTGTTGCCGTCCCGCAGGATGACGGCGGACCGGCAGCCGAGCCGCCGCGCCAGGGCGACGGCGTGGGGGGCGCGCCAGAACTCGTTGCTCACCACCACGTCGATCCGCTCCCCCGCGTAGGCGCGGGCGATGCGGCGGACGGACCAGGCGAAGCGGGGCCGCTCCAGCCAGCGCCGCCATTCCGGCATGGGGAAGAGGGAGACGGGCAATCCCAGGGCGCGGAGCTTGTCCACCATCTCCCCGGGCGTGGCGGCGGCGGCCGCCATCCGGCAGGAGGCATGCCGCGCCAGCGCGGCGGCGGTGTGGACCAGGGCATTTTCCGCTCCGCCGCGGCCCCCCGCCTTGTGGAGGAAGAGGAGGTTCAAGCGAGGGCCGTCAGGCAGTCGTCGAGCTGCCCCAGGAGCGTGCCCATCGTTTCCGGCGTCTCGTCGCCCATATGGCTGATGCGGAAGGCCTTTCCTTTGAGCTTTCCGTAGCCGCCGTCGATCACGGCGCGGTGGCGCTCCTTGAGGAGGGCGATCCAGCGGGGGATGTCGATGTTGCGGTCGTTCCGCAGGCAGCTGAGGGAGACCGATTCGTAGCCCTTTTCCGGAAAGAGGGGGAAGCCCCGCTCCGCCGCCCAGGCGCGGACGAGTTCCGCGTTCTTGAGGTGCCGGGCAAAGCGCGCGTCGAGCCCCTCGGCGGCGATCTCCGCCAGCTTGCTCTGCAGGGCGTAGAAGTGGCCCAGGGAGGGCGTGCTGGGGGTCATCGAGCCTTCGTGGTTCTTTTGGAATTCGACGAAGTCGAAGTAGTAGCCCCGGTCCGGCACGGTGGCGGCCTTGGCCAGCGCCCGCTCGGAGACGGTGAAGAGGGTGGCTCCCGGCGGCAGGGCCAGGGCCTTTTGCGTCCCAGCCAGCATGACGTCGAAGCCGTAGGAATCGGCCTGGAAGGGGACGGCGCTGAGGGAGGAGACGCAGTCGACGATGAAGGAGACGTCGGGGAAGCGTTTGGCCACTTCCGCAAGTTCCAGGATCGGGCTCATCGTACCGGTGGAAGTCTCGTTATGGATGATGGTGACGGCGTCGAACTCGCCGGTCTTCAGCTTCGCCTCCACGGCCTCGCCTCGGATCGGGCTACCCCATTCCACCTGGAGGGCCTCGGCGGCCTTCCCGCAGCGCTGAGAGACGTCCAGCCACTTGTCGGAAAAGGCGCCGTTCATGCAGTTAAGGACCTTTTTCTTCACCAGGTTCCGCAGGGCCCCCTCCATGACCCCCCAGGCGGAGGAGGTGCTCACGTAAACGGGGCGGGTGGTGCCAAAGAGGGACTGGAGCCCCGGCTGGACGGCGGCGTAGAGCTTCTGGAAGTCCCCGCTGCGGTGGCCGATGGCCGGGGAGGCGTAGGCCTCCCGCGTCTTGGCGGAGACCTCGATCGGGCCGGGGATGAAGAGTTTTACGTGTGACATGGGGAGCCGAACCCTACTAATCTCCGCGCCCGAATGCAATGGCTCCTCCCCGCTCTGGCTCTCCTTTTCACCCTTTCCGCCCGCGCGGAAACCGCCGGGCCGCTGCCTGACAGCGCGGCCGTGGTGGAGAAGGTGCTGGCGCGCGACGAGCTGCAGCAGGTGGACCTGGAGCGTTATCAATATCGCCAGCGGGTCCGCACGGAGAAGCTGGACTCCCGCGGGCAGGTGCGGAGCGCGTCGGAGCTGATCATGGTGGTCCGGCCCGGGCAGGACGGCGGCTTTTCCATCGTGGCGGACGGCAGCGGCGCGATCCTGGCCCCGGACGAGGCGGAGGACCGGAGCGACGAGGCCCGCGCCAGCGAGAAGCTCAAAGACACCTTTTCCCTGCGCCGCCTGGCGTCGCGCTTCGATATCCGCGTCGCCGGCCAGGAAGAGTGCCTGGGGAAACCCGCCTACGTCCTGACGTTCACTCCGAAGCCGGACAAATCCTTCCTCCCCCGCAGCATGACGGAGCGGGTGCTGGGCCGCGTGGAAGGCCGCATGTGGGTGGCGCAGGACGACTACACGATCCTGCGGACGGAGGCCCGGCTGCCTAAGCCGGTGGACCTGGCGTGGTTCTTCGCCGTGATGAAGTCGTTCCAGTTCAGCTACGCGGCCGCGCCGATTCCGAGCGGGTGGGGGCCGGGTAGCTTCGCGCTGGAATACCGCGTGGACGCGGTGCCTTTCCAGCACATCCGCCAGCGCCAGCAGATTGCGATCGACGGCTACCGGCTGCGGTAGCCGGAAAAGCCTACTCGTCCTCGACGAGCTGCTCGGCGGGCTTGAGTCCGGCCAGGTCGGCCAGGATGTCTAGGAGGACCTTGTGGGGCCGCTGCGCGGCGTCGATCTCCACGATGACGTCCTTCCCGTAGTAGTCGAGGACCGGCTTCGTCTCATTGTCGTAGGCCTTCAGCCGGTGGCGGATGACTTCCTCGTTGGCGTCGTCAAAGCGGTTCTGCTTCAGCGCGCGGGCGCGCATGCGCTCGATGAGCTTGGCGCGCTCCGGGCAGCTGAGGTGGTAGATGCGGTGGACGTGGATGTGGCCGGAGAGCATCTCCGCCTGGGAGACGGTGCGCGGGATGCCGTCCAGGACCAGGAAGTCGCTCTCCGGGCGGAAGCGGCCCAGGTTGATGATCTTCTCCAGATGGTCGCTCCAGAGCTGGATCGTCAGGTCGTCCGGGACCAGGTCGCCGCGCTTGGAGTATTCGAGGAACGCCTTCCCCAGCTCCGAATCGAGGTCGATGGAGCGGAACACGTCGCCGCTGGCGAAGTGGAAAAAGCCGGGGATGGTTCCCAGGATCTTCCCCTGGGTGCCCTTGCCGGAGCCGGGGGCGCCGAAGAGGAGAATCGTCTCGTATTGCACTCGACGGAGCATACGGACGTAAGCCTGCGTGGCAAGACTCGCGTTTGTAATAAGCCTGCCTTCGGACTTGATACGGCTTCTTATAGTGGAATAGTTGCCAACTACTTATGACCGCCCTTCTTCCCGTGCTGGCTCAGGCCGCGCCGCCCACCGACGCCATGGCGCCCCTGACCGGGCTCTCCCTGCTCAATCTCCTCAAATCGGGCGGGTGGGTGATGGTGCCGCTTTTCCTGGCGTCCATCGGCGTCGTCGCGCTGATCGGTTACTACTTCCTGACGCTCCGCCGCGGCGCCATCACCACGGACGAGCTGGAGCTGCAGGTTGACACCTTCTTTTCCAACGACGACCTGGCGGGCCTGGCCGCCTACTTGAAAGAGCGGCCGGAGGCCGTGGCGGAAGTCCTCTCCGTCGTCCTCGACTTCACCCTGCGCCGCAAGGACGCCGACGCGGAGGCGATCCACGCCATCGCCGAGGCGGAGGGCAACCGCCTGGCCGCCGCGCTCAACCAGCGCGTCACCTACCTCCTGGACCTGGGCGTCCTGGCGCCGCTCCTGGGCCTCTTCGGCACGGTCGTCGGCATCCTGCGCTCCTTCGGCACCATCGCCACGCAGGCCCTGGCCCTGCGCACCATGATGCTGGCGGGCGGCGTCTCCCAGGCGCTCGTCGCCACGGCCTCCGGCCTCATCGTCGGCATCCTGGCCATGTTCTGCTTCTCTTGCTTCCGCGGCCGCGTGCAGACCCTCATCTCCCTCTTCGAGGTGACCGTCACCCAGCGCGTGCAGGAGATCATCCTGCTTAAGAAGCGCACCGCTCCCCGGGCATGAACTTCCGCCGCCGCATCGTCCCCCAGCAGATCGGGCTGCAGCTGGCGCCGATGATCGACGTCATCCTTTTCCTGCTCTGCTTCTTCCTCCTCACCTGGAACCTGGCCCGCTACGAGGCCGACATCGAGGTGAAGATCCCCGTGGCCAAGCAGGGCCAGGAGCCGAAGCGCCTCCCGGGCGAGGTGATCGTGAACATTTCCAAGGACGGCACCGTGAACCTGAACCGCCGCGTGATCGGCAGCGACGAGCTGCGCCAGATCCTCACCGGCGTGGTGAAGGAATATCCCGACCAGGCCGTCATCATCCGCGCCGATGCGGACACGGATTACAAATACGTCGTCGGCGTCCTCGACGTCTGCCGGGAGGCCAACGCGTGGAACATCGCCTTCGCCACCCTGCGCCCGGAGTCTCCCGCGCCGTGACCCGGCGTCTGGCATCCCTGGCCGTCCTGTGGGCCGCCGCCGGGCTGGGCCTCGCGCGCGGGGAGGGGAAATTCGCCCCGCCCCCGGCCGACATCGGCTCCACGCCGCCCGTGCTGGAGATCCGCCCGCTGGCCGACGCGCAGCTGGCCCGCGCCGCTTCCCTTTACGAGCAGAAGAACTACGAGGCGGCGCTGCCCGCCTATGTCGCCGTGCTGCCCTCCCTGCGGGACGCGCGGCGGCAGGAGGCGCTCCTGCGCATCGGGGAGTGCTACCGCGTCCTGGGCCGCCAGGAGGAGGCCTTGGGCGTCTACAAAATGCTGGCCGAATCGAGCGCGGGCAGCCTCTTTGTCGCCGTCGCGGACTACCAGCGGGGCCGGATCCTCTACCAGCAGGGGAAGTGGGGCTCCGCCCTGGAGATGTTCCAGGCCGCCCAGGCGGCCAACCCTGACGCGGCCACGAAGGAGGCCGCCCGCTTCTTCACCGCCGCCTGCCAGGTGAAGATGGCCCAGGGGAAGGAGAAGGAGGGCGCGGCCGCGCTCCAGTCCTTTGCCGACGCCAAACCCGCCGGGCCCTACACCGCCGCCGCCGCGCAGATGCTGGCGGAGGCCGCGGAAAAGGCCGGGGACTGGGCCGCCGCGGCGAAGGACTGGCAGGCCGCCTACGCCGCCTCCCAGGAAAAGCCGATCCGCGCCCAGGCGTCGGCCCGCGCCGCGCTGGCCCTCCTGCGCCTGGACCGCCCGGCGGAGGCGGAGAAGCTCTTCCTGGCTTCCCGCCAGGCGGACGAAGCGGGCGACTACGCCCGCATCTCCAACACCGGCCTCCTCGACCTCTATTTCCGCCAGAAGCGCTACCAGGAGGTAGTCTCCTTCTTCGACGCCAACCGGGACAAGCTCCTCGACTCCGGCCGCGCCGCCGTCCTCCTGGAGGTGGCCCGCTCCCAGGCCGCGCTGAAGGACTGGCCCCGCGCGATCGAGTATTTCGACCTCTATCTGGGAGCGTTCAAGGACGCTCCGGACGCGCCCGCCGCCGCCTACGAGCGGCTCCTAGCCCGCGCGCAGATCAGCCAGGACAACGTTGCCGGGGACACCGCCGCCTTCCTGGCCGCCTACCCGAAGGCGCCTCAGGTTTCGGGCGTCCTCTTCCTGCGCGCCCAGCAGTATTCGGCCAAGCAGCAGTTCGCCGAGGCCGCGCCGATCTGGGACCAGCTGGCACAGTCCCCGCCGGAGGGGCTGCCCGCCGCGGAGATCTACTTCGAGGCGCCGCGCGCCCACGCCGCGCTGAAGGAGTGGAAGGCCGCGGCGGACGGGTTCGCCCTCTTCATCCAGAAATTTTCGCAGCACGCCTCCGTCCAGGCGGCCTGGCAGGCCCGCGCGGTGGCGCTGCAAAACCTGCCGGACGCCGCCGGAGCCGCGCAGGCCTGGGCGGAAGTCCTCAAGCTGGCCGAGCCGAAGTCCCCCGACGCGCAGGAAGCGGCGGAGCAGCTGGCCGTCCTGGATGGGCGGCTCGACCGCCATGCCGCGTTCATCACCGACCTGGAGCGCATCCACCGCGATTTTCCCCAGAGCCGCCTTTGGCCCATGGCCACCTACACCCTGGGCGCGGAGGCCTTCTCCGGGCGCTATTACAAGGAGGCCGAGCCGCTCCTGCGCCAAGCCCGCACGGCCGACCCGAAGAACTGGAACACCGCCGCCCTCTACCGCCTCCTTTGGATCGCCTACCAGCAAAAGGACGCCGCCCGCGCCGCCGAGCTGGTGAAGGAATACGACGCCCTGGAAGATCCGAAGGCCAAGGAAGTCCGCGTCCCCGCCGAGGTCTATTACTGGCTGGGAACGGCCGCCGTGGCCGCCCACCGCGACGCGGAAGCGGCCTCCTGGTTTGCCCTGGTCACCACCCATCCTCAGGGCGGCGCCTATATTTCCCCCGCGTGGTGGGAGCTGGGCGAGGCGCAGCGCCGCCAAAAACTCTGGCCGCTGGCCGTGCAGAGCTACGACGCCTTCCGCGCCCGCGACGCGAAGAACGCCTCCAATCCGCAGGTGCTTCTGGCCCTGGCCGACGCCCAGACCGGCGCGGGCCTCTACTCCCTGGCTAAGGAACATCTGGATCAAGTCCTCCTGGCCCAGCCGGAAGGGAAGCTCAACGCCCAGGCCCGCTTCCTGACCGGGGAATGGCACTTCGCCCAGAAGCAATACGGGGAGGCGCTCAAGTCCTTCGCCACCTTAAGCCTCATCTACCGGGACAACGACATCACGCCGCGCGCCCTGGAACGCGCCGCGCAATCGGCGGAACTCTTCGGGGACAAGGCCCAGGCCGAGTCCCTGCGCAAGAAGCTCCAGGCCGACTATCCCGACTTTCAGCCGCAGGAGGGGCCATGACCTTCCACCGCCGTCTTTTCATTACGGTCGCCATCCTGCTCTCCCTTTGCGTGCATGTGGGCGTGCTCTGCTGGTTCGGCGTCATCCATGTCGGCCCGCTGGCCATCCCGGCCGACGCGGGACGGACCATAAAACCCTTTCACCTCAAGCGGGTCGAGATTCCCGCCCAATCCCTCGTCGAGGTGCCCCCGCCGCCCATCGCGCCGCCGCCCGCCCCCGTGCCGTCGAAGGAGGCGCCGCCCGCCGTCCTGCCGGAGGCCGCGCAGACCCTCCCCCAGAGCCTCCAGGCCGCGCCCGCGCCGGTCCTGCCGCAACCGCAGCCCGGCTCTCCCGCCGCCTTTGCGCCGGTCGTCCCCGCGCCGCCCGCCGCCTCCAGCCCCTACGCGCTGGACGACCGCGCGGCGATCGAGGCGGAAATCTCCAAGGCCGCAGTGGGTCCGAAGAGCCCGGGCCTCCCCGCCGCGCTTCCCTCCACGCCCGCGCTGCCCGGGACGCTCCCGGCCGACGCCACCCAGCCCGCCGGCCAGCTGGGCACCGGCACCCTTCCCAGCGCCGCCGCGCTCCCCAGCCTGGAGGAGGTCTCCGCCAATTTCCGCGTCACCCCGCCCACCCTCAACCCCAGCATCCCCCAGCCCGTCGTCCTGACCCTGCCGACGGACATCCTCTTCGACTTCGACTCCTCCGCCCTGCGGTCCGGGGCGGAGCCCCTCCTGCGCCAGGCGCTGGCTTATTTCCGCCGTTATCCGAGGGCGGAGATCGAGGTCGACGGCCACACCGATTCCTTCGGCGCCGCCGACTACAACCAAACGCTGAGCGAGGCCCGCGCCGCCGCCGTCCAGGCCTGGCTGCGGCCTCAGCTGCCGGAAGGGGCCTACGCCATCACGGCCAAGGGTTTCGGAGCCACGCGCCCCGTCGTCGATCCTCATGGAAACGTCGCCGCGCAGCAGAAGAACCGGCGGGTGGAGATCGTTCTCCGGGCTTTGGCATCAGATTCGCGGTAAAGGGCTTGGCAAAGTTTCCCGTCCCGGGTTAAAAATGTTCCCCACGATGTCCGAGACCGCTTTTTTCATCCGCCGCCAGGCCGCCAAGATCACCCCCTTGGTCCTGGAGAAGCTCCTGCCGAAACTCCCCATGCTAAAAATGGAGTTCACGCAGATCAAATCTCCGGAATTCCCGCACCTTTTCGAGCAGCTGGAATTCCTGGCCGACGTCGTCGAGGACTTCGCCGAGGGGGCCGATAAGGAAATCCCCTATACCACCGTTGCCGAGGCCGCTTTCGCCATTCTCTTCGTCCATCGGCACCTGGACATCCTGCCGGATGACGGGGACGGCCATGGCCAGGCGCACGCCACCGATTCCAGCGTGGTGCGCAACGTTATCCAGCATCATCAGGCGGTCCTGTCCGCCTACGCCGCCCGCCACCAGATGGCATGGAACGGCGCGATTACCAAACCATGATTTTTTCCTCCTTTCTTTCTTCCAAAAAGCCGGTCCTCGAACGCATCGAGTCCGACGTCGCCACCAAACTCCGCCTCCGCTACTCCCCCTTCTACCACGCGGTCGATTCCATCCAGGGCGCCCGCATCGTCGTCGACGGCAAGTCGATGGTGATGATGAGCAGCAACGAATACCTGGGCCTTTCCCAGCATCCGAAGGTTATCGAGGCCTCCCAAAAGGCCGCCGCCGAGTGGGGCACCAGCTCCTGCGGCTCCCGCCTTGCCAACGGCTCCCGCCGCTACCATGAGGAGCTGGAGGAGGCCCTGGCCGCCTTCCTGGGCGTGGAGGCCTGCCACGTCATCGTCGCCGGCTATCTGGCCTGTCAGGGTAGCCTGGCCGCCCTGGCCCAGCGCGGCGACGCGCTGATCGTCGACAAGAGCATCCACTCCTCCCTATGGGACGGCGCCCAGCTGAGCAAGGCCGACATCGAGCGCTTCACCCACGGCGACGTGGGCTCCCTGCGCAGCCTCCTGGCCACGCTCGACCCTTCCCAGCCGAAAATCATCGCCGTCGACGGCGTCTATTCCATGGAGGGCCACCTGGCTCCCGTGCCGGAGCTCGTCGAGCTGGCGGAGAAATACAACGCCTTCCTCCTCGTCGACGACGCGCACGGCTTCGGCGTCTTCGGCCGCGACGGCCGGGGCGTCAGCGACCACTTCGGCCTGGCGGACAAGGTCGACCTGACCGTCGGCAGCTTTTCCAAGTCCCTGGCCAGCACCGGCGGCTTCATGGCGGGCAGCCGCGCCGTCGTCGAATACCTCCGCAGCAACTGCCGTCAGATCATCTTCAGCGCCGCGATGACCCCTTCCGCTTCCGCCGCCGCGCTGGCCGCCCTGCGCGTCATGCAGGAAGAGCCGGAACACCGGGAGCGCGTCCTCTCCAACACCGCCTACATGCGCTCCCACCTGGACCAGATGGGCCTGGACTACTGGAACAGCCCCACCCCGGCGCTGCCCATCGTCATCGGGGACAAGGAGAAGTGCTACTTTGTCTGGAAATCGCTCTGGGAGCAGGGCTTCTTCACCGTGATGTCGATCGCCCCTGGCGTGCCCGCGGGGAAGGACCTGATCCGCTCCGCCATCTCCGCCCTCCATACGAAGGAGGATCTGGACCGCTTCGCCGCCGCCCTGCGCGTGGCGTGCAAGAAGGCGGGCGTTTCGGTCAAGTAGCCGCGACTCGGCGCATCGCCTCGGCCAGCTGCCGGGCGTTCTCGGAAACCAGGAAGTTCTTCCCCACCCAGGCGTGGCCGCCCGCGCGGAGCCTTGCCCGCAGCGCGGAGTCCTTGGCCAGGCGGCGGACCGCCTCCGCCAGACCCTGGGGCTCGCCGCCCGGGACGAGCAGGCCGGTCTCGCCGTCCTTCACCGCTTACCACCGTGCCTGCCGCGTCGCTGGAAACGACGGGGACGCCGTGGGCCATCGCCTCCGGGATCACGTTGGGCAGGCCGTCCCGGTCTCCCGCCGCGTCGACGATACCCGTGTGCCAGAACAGGTCGGTCCAGGCGTAGTGGGCGCGGACCTCTTCCTGGCTTTGCGCGCCGCAAAGCTCGATCTCTTCCTTCAGTCCGGCGTCGGCGATCCGCTTTTCCAAATCGGGCCGCAGCGGCCCGTCGCCCACGATCCGCAGGCGGCAGGAGAGGCCGCCCGCCTTCAAAAGCTTAACGGCCTCGATTTGCCGTTCCTGGCCCTTCTTCGGGACCAGGCGGCCGACGGAAAGAAGCCGGAGCGGCTCGTGAACGGGGCGTTCTTGGGCCAGCGCGGGCAGGTCGGCCAGGCCGCGCCGGACCAGGGCGATGCGCGGGGCCGCCTCCGGGCAGCGGCCGGAGAGGAAGGAGACGTTCATCTCCGTGGTGGTGTGGACCAGCGCGGCGGAGCGCAGCTTGGCGTCCAGGAACGGGTCGCCCCCGTCCCGGTGGATGTCGTAGGCGTGCGCGCCGAAGCTGAAGGGCTTGCCGCAGAAGCGGCCCAGGAGCAGCGCGGCGGTGGCGGGGGCCGTCGCCCAGGCGCCGTGGATCAGGCCGTAGTTTTGGTCGCGGAAGAAGGCGGCCTGCCGCAGGGCGAAGGCCCCGCCCAGGGCCAGGTTCTCAAAGTGCTCCCGCGTGCGGGGCCGGTAGCGGCGCAGCGCGCGGTAGGCCTCCGGCAAAAGGCCGCTGTGGAAGCCAAACTCGGAGAAGGAATGGAACGGGCGGCTCCACAGGTCGTGCGGCGCCCAGGTGTGGAGGCGGACGCCCGGCGCGCCCGCCCAGGGGAGGGGGCGGGGCGTCCACATGGAGTGGACATCGACCTCGACGCCCGCGGCGGCCAGCCCGGCGACTTCCCGCTGCAGGAAGGTCTGGGAGAGGGTCGGGAAGGTGGTGAGGAGGTAGGCGACTTTCATCGGGCGATTTTGGCCGGATCGGCGATCAGTTCCCGCAGGCGGGCGACGATCTGGTCGGTCCCCTCGCGGAAGTTGGCGGCGATGGAGGCGCGATATTCGGGCAGGCGCTCCTCAAAGGCGGCGAAGAGCGCGGGCGTCGGCTCCATCGACGTGGTGTAGTCCCCGTAGCCCAGCGCGCGGACGTGGTAGGCGTTGAAGAACTGCTCGAATAGCGTCCGCACGGGGAAGCAGAGGACCGGCTTGCCGTAGTAGAAGGCCTCGGAGAGGAGGTTGTGCCCGCCGTTGACCACCGCATAGGCGGAGGAGGCCAGGTCGTCCAGGATCCGCTCCGGGTGGTAGGCGCGGAAGGAGAGGTTGCCCTCCTCCCGGTCCTCGTTGTGGAAGCCGTAGACGACGACCCGCCGGGGCAGGGCGCGCAGCGTCTCGATCAGCCGGTGGAAGGTGGGGCTGGTCTGGTAGACGAAGACGTGCTCCCCCGCCGAGGCGCTCCGCCGCGTCACCACGTCCCGCACCACGGCGGGGAAAAGCTCGTCCCGGAAGCCCCGGCGGGAGGGGCGCAGCGGCGGATGGAAGAAGGAGACCATCAGGTTGTGCCGCGTCTTGTCGAAAAAGAGGTAGTCGTTGGCCATGGCCAGCGCCCAGGAGACCTTTTCCCCGGCGGGGACGGGGTAGCGGCCCGCCTTCAGCAGGTGGGAGTGGTCGATGGAAAGGCAGGGGAGCCCCGCCTGCCGCGCGGCGTGGGGGAGGAAGAACTCCCGGTCGCAAATGGCCAGGTCAGGCTGCCAGCGGTCGATCAGCTCCCGGATCCGGCGCGTCACCTGCGGCAGACGCAGGTGGCAGGCGGCGATCTGGCCGACGGTGCGCGGCACGGAGACGCGCTGGCGGCGGTGGACGGTGCGCAGGACGGGAACTTCCAAGCAAGGCCACTGGCCGCGCACCGCGTCCGGCACGCGCCCGCCGCCGATGAAGTGGTATTCGTGCTCCGGCAGGCGCTTCACCAGGGAGAGGGTGCGCATGATGTGCCCGTGGGTATTCCCCATGACGCCGTACAGGATGCGTGCCATCTCGGATGGGACGTTAGATATGAAAGTATAGCCTCGCCAAGCCGCATCCTGTTTTTAAAGTTTCCGGGTGCGAGCTTATCGGCGCTTGATCTGGGGGAGTGCGGCGGGGCTGGCCCTACTCCTGGGGCTGGGCCTGGCGTCGCTTAAAACAGCCCAGCAGGAGGTCTTTCCCATCTACTCCTGGTTCCTCTTCGCCGTCGTCCCCAACGGGAAGACGACCTATCAGGTCCTCATCGAGCGCGTCGGCACCCGGTCCGTGGTGCCCCCCCAGTTCTATACCCAGGCCGGGGATGTGATGGGCAATCCCCACTCCATCGTCGCCTACAAGATTATCCAGCGCCTGGGCAAGGCGTGCCGGAAAGGCAAGGCGGAGGAAATCATCCGCCAGCGCGCCCTCCTGGAGGCCAATCTCCCCCCGCAGACCACCTATGACGTGGTGCGGATCCACAGCGATCCGGTGGAGCAGTGGCGCACCCGCCGCGCGGCGATCCGGGAGAGCGTCGGCCACTTCGTCAGCGGCCTGCGCTGACCGAAACCGGAACACGGACCCCATGCTCTTCCTTCGCCGCCTTCGCCGCTGGTTCACCGGATCGGTCCTTGCCGCGCCCGCGGCCTTCCGGCGGCAGACGGTGGCGTGGCGGCAGAGCCGGGTCATCGTCCAGCTCTACTACGCCATCCTTTCCTACATGGCCATCTCCCTGCTCCCTTCGTGGAACGGGCTGATCCATGCGCGGGAGTTCGATCCCCTGTGGCCGGTGGCCTGGCTGCGGCACGTGCCGCAGGAGGCGGGCATCACCTCCATCCTGGCCCTCTACATCGCGGGGGCGGTCGCCGCCGCCTTCATGCCGGGCAGCCGCACCGCGCGGCTGCTGGCCTGGCTGGGGCTCTTCCAATTCGCCGCCTTCAACAACTCCTTCGGCAAGATCGGCCATAGCCTGCACGCCTGGGTGCTGACCGGTCTGGTCCTGGTCTTCCTGCCGGGGCCCCGCTCCACCTCCCGGCGCGCGGCGCGGCAGGGATACCTGCAGGTCTTTTGGCTGGCCCAGGCCGTCTTCATGCTCACCTACTCCATGGCCGGCCTGGGGAAAGTGGCGGGCTGCATCTACCAGTTCTGCGTGGGGGAAATGACCGTCTTCAATCCCCACTCCTTCGCCTACCAGGTGGCGGGCCGCCTCATCCAGACCGGCATGGACAGTCCGGTCGGCGCGTGGCTGATCCATTATTACTGGGCGGGATGGCCGGCCTACCTGGCCATGATCTACATCCAGCTCTTTTCCTTCTGGGTCGTCTTCCGGCCCGCCCTCATGCGGCCCTGGGCGTTGGCACTCATCCTCTTCCACGTCGGCTCCTTCTTCATCTTCACCATCCTTTTCTCCCCCAGCATCCTGCTCATCGGCCTCTTTCTGGTGGCCGCCCCGCAGGCACGGCCCTGGAGGCTGGGCACGGGCTTCCGCCGCAGCCTGCCGCTGGTGGGGCGCTTCCTGGTTAAATGCGCGTCCTGATCCTCACCTCCAGCACCGGCGGCGGGCATAACATGCGCGCCCGCTCCCTTTCCCAGTGGGCGGCCCTGCACCGTCCCCATTGGGAAGTCCACATCCACCCCACGCTGGAAACGACCCACCCGATCTACCGCTTCGGCGTGGAACTGTACAATTTCATCCAGAAGACCTTCCCCCGCCTTCACCACATCTATTTCAACTACCTGGAGGCGGCGGCGATGTTCAAGGACCCTCGCCGCATCCTGGGCCGCCACCGTTTCGTGGAAGTCTTGGAAAAAGTCCGTCCGGACGTGATCGTGAGCGTCCACGGCTCCACCAACCACGGCTTCTTCCAGCTGGCACACGAGGTCCTGGGCCGGGACAAGGTCCGCTGCGTCACCTACTGCGCGGAGATGCACGGCGGCTACGGCATGAGCCGCCACTGGGTCAACCCGGAGACCGACCTCTTCATCGGCTCCCTGCCGGAGACGGCGGAGGCGGCCGTGGCCCTGGGCATGCCCCGGGAGAAGATCCGCGTCGGCGGCTTCATGCTCCACCCCAGCTTTTACGACGAGGAGCTGGACAACGAGGAGCTGCCCAGCCATCTCTGGCCGGAGCTGGACCTCGACGGCGGCGTCTTCACCGTCATTCTCAGCACCGGGGCCAACAGCGCCAACAACCACCTCCGCTTCCTGCCGGAGCTGCGGAAGATCGGCCGCCCGCTCCAGGTCATCGCCCTCTGCGGCCATAACGAGGCGACCCGCCGGGAAGTCCTCCGCTTTGCGGAAGAGCAGCCCGCGCCGGGCCTGACCATCCGCGCGCTGCCTTCCACCGACCGCATGGCCCTCCTCATGCGGAAGGCAGGCGCGATCGTCGCCCGGCCCGGCTCCGGCACGACGAACGAGGCGATCCAGAGCGGCTGCCCCCTCATTTTCAACCGCCTGGGCGGTCTCATGCCGCAGGAGATCATCACCCAGAAATTCTGCGAGAAACACGGCCTCTCCGCCGGCATCAACGACGCGGCCTCCCTGGCGCGGCTCCTGCGCGAGTGGATCGACAACCCCGAGCTGCCGCGCGGCATGGCCGACCGAATGCGCGCCGCCCGCCCGCGCCAGCACCCCACCGGCATTCTGGCCCTCCTGGAATCGTGACGCCGTCCCCCGCCGATCCGGCCGTCCGCAGCCGTCTCTACCTCCACGCCGTCCTGCCCTGCCTGGCCGACCTGGCCGCGCACGACCTGGCGGCACGGGAAATTCTGGAAGGGGCCCGCGGCGCGCTCGCCTTCCGCGTGCTGGGCGGTCCGGCGGCCACCGTCCGTTTCGACGGGCCCGCCGTCTGCCACCAGCCGTGCCGCGTCGCCCCGGACGCCGAGCTGCTCTTCCTCTCCTCCGCCCACCTCAACGCCTTCTTTTCGGGCAAGAAGTGGGCCCTGCCGCTCCCGCTTTGGGGCTTCTGGCGCGTCGGGCTCCTGGCCCGCTTCTCCCGGCTGGCGAAGCGCCTGGAGGCGGTCCTGGACGGGGCTCCCGCCATCCTGGCCATCGCGGAAGGGCGGCGCCTCCACGCCCGGCTTTCCCTCATCGCGGCGGGCCTGGGCCTTGGCCCTTTGGCGGAAGGGGATGCCGAGGCCCAAGGCATGCTCCGCGCCCTCCCGCGCGGCCTGGCTTCCTTTTCCATCGACGGCGAGGCCGACACCACCGTCTGGTTTGACAACGCCGCGCCGCCCGCCGCCGGATGGGGCGAGCCTCCGAGCCGTCCGGCGGCCCGCGTCACCTTCGGCGACGTCGAGACCGCCTACGGCGCGTTGCGGGACGAGATCGACACCCTGGCCGCCGTCGGGTCGTGCAAGATCCGGGTCGACGGCCTGGTCCCCCTGGCCGACGGCCTCAACTTCGTCATGGAGCGCCTCCGCGTCTACCTGCAGCCCGCCAAGCCATGAGCGACCGCTACCGCCAATCCCGCGCCCTCTTCGACCGGGCCGCCCGCGTCATCCCGTGCGGCATCTACGGCCACCACACTCCGGCCGCGATGGTGCCGGGGGAGTTCCCCTACTACGGCGCGCGCGCTCAGGGGAGCCGCTACTGGGAC
Organism: Verrucomicrobium sp.; assembly: GCA_028283855.1. Classification (NCBI taxonomy): domain Bacteria; kingdom Pseudomonadati; phylum Verrucomicrobiota; class Verrucomicrobiia; order Verrucomicrobiales; family Verrucomicrobiaceae; genus Verrucomicrobium; species Verrucomicrobium sp. The sequence goes on from JAPWJX010000003.1 coordinate 1,401,037, forward strand.
GTCGACGGGAACGAATACATCGACTACATGTGCGGCTACGGGCCGATGGTCCTGGGCCACCAGCATCCGGAGGTGGAGGAGGCCGCCCTGCGCCAGCAAAAGGACGCCCTGTGCCTGAATCACCCCGGCGAGGTCATGGTCGATCTGGCCGAATACTTCGTCGACCTCGTCGACTTTTCCGACTGGGCCGTCTTCGGCAAGAACGGCTCCGACGTGACCACCTGGGCCGTCCAGGTCGCCCGGGAGCACACGAAGCGGAAGAAGATCCTCAAAGTCGCCGGGGCCTACCACGGCATCGATCCCTGGTGCACGCCGGGCCACGCCGGACTGATCGACGAGGACCGCGCCCACATCCACGACTTCGCGTGGAACGACCTGGAATCGTTCGAGGCGCGTCTGGCCGAGTTCCGCGGGCAATTCGCCGCCGTGGTGATGACCCCGTTCCACCACCCCACCTTCCAGCCTTCCGTCATGCCCGCGCCCGGCTTCTGGCGGCATATCCGGGACGCCTGCTGGCGGGAAGGGATCGTCCTCATCCTGGACGACATCCGCGCGGGTTTCCGCCTGGACCTGCGCGGCTCGCACAAGCTCTTCGACTTCGAGCCCGACATCGCCTGCTACTGCAAGGCGATCGCCAACGGCCACGCCCTCTCCGCCGCCGCGGGCATCGAAAAGCTCCGCCTGGCCGCCAGCAAGGTCTTCCTGACCGGCAGCTATTGGAACAGCCCGCCGGCCATGGCCGCCGCGCTCAAGACGTTGCAAATCCTGGAGCGTGACGGCGCGGTCGGAAAAATGGCGGCGAACGGAAAGCGCCTCATGGACGGCCTCGTCGCCGCCGGGAAGCGGCACGGCTACGGGATGGTCGCCAGCGGCCCGACGGCCGTGCCGTTCCTCACCTTCGCCGACGACCCGAGCCTGCGTCGCCAGCAGCGCTTCTGCGTGGAGGTGACGAAGCGGGGGGCCTTTTTCCACCCCCACCACAATTGGTTCCTCTCCGCCGCCCATACGGAGGCCGACATCGACGCCACCCTCCGCATGGCGGGGGAGGCCTTCATGGTCCTGCGGGACGAGCGGCTTTAGCGCCGCCGCTTCACCAGGCCGTAATAGACCCGCAGGCCCCACTGGACCCAGCGCCGGGGCGCCAGGCGCGCCAGGAGAGGAGCGATGCGGGCCTGGAACACGTCTCCCACCGCCACGACGGGCCGGGTGATCTCCCCTTCGACGATGCGGACGACCGTGTCGGCGACTTTCTGCGGATCGGGCGCGCGGTTCATGTTCCGGTCGATCGCCTGCCAGGCGCGGTCCAGGTTGGGCGCGTAGGCTTCGTTCAGCGGACCATCGATCCGGCGCGTGGAGAGGTGGAACTGGGTGGCGAAGTCGCCCGGGCGCAGGTCGCAAAGGCGGATGCCTGTATGGGCCAGTTCCAGCCGGAGCCCCTCCGTCATGGAGCTGAGGGCCGCCTTGCTCAGGCTGTAGGGATTGAGAAAGGGCAGGGGAAACTCGGCCGCCAGGGAGGAGATGTTGAGAATGAGCCCGTCTTGCCGCTGGCGGAAGCCGGGCAGCGCCAGCCGGATGAGCTGGAGAGGGCCCAGGAGGAGCGTCTCCAGCTGGGCGCGGAACTCGGCCTCGGAGAAAGCCTCCAGCGGGCCGAAGACGCCCGCGCCCGCATTGTTGATAAGGACGTCGAAGTGGCCGGCCTCCTCTTCCGCCTTTTTGAAGGCGGCCTCGATGGAGGCGGGGTCGTTCAGATTGAGGACGACGGGGTGGAAGCGGGCCATGAGCGGCAGGTTCTCCGCCTTCCGGCCGGTGCCCCAGACGTGGTAGCCCCGGTCGCACAGGGCGCGCGCGGCCAGGAGGCCGATGCCCGCGCTGGCGCCGGTGAGGAAGATCTTCTTCATCCCTGGAATTCCTTGAATACCAGGCTCACGTTGGCCCCGCCGAAGCCGCTGGAATTGCTCATGGCGATCCGGGGGGCGGCGTCGACCGGCCGGGTGACGACGGGAATCCCCTCGCACATCGGATCCAGCTCCGTGATGTGGGCGGAGACGGGAGTGAACTTTTCCGCGATGGCCAGGGTGGTGAAGCCCGCCTCCATCGCGCCCGCCAGGCAGAGGCCGTGGCCGGTCAGGCTCTTGGTGCTGCTGATGTAGGGGATTTTTCCGCCGTCAAAAACGGCGCGGACGGCCTCGATCTCCGCCTTGTCTCCCGGCGGGGTGGAGGTGGCGTGGGCGTTGATGTAGTCGACGTCGCCGGGGGAAATCCGCGCGTCGGCCAGCGCGTTGCGCATGGCGCGGGTCAGGCCGTCGCCGGTCGGGTCCGGGGCCATGATGTTGTAGCCGTCGCTGGCCTCGCCCCAGCCGATGACCTCCGCGTAGATCGTCGCGCCGCGCTTTTGCGCGTGGTCCAGTTCCTCCAGCACCAGGGTGGTGGCGCCGCCGGTGAAGACGAAGCCGTCCCGCTTCTTGTCGAATGCGCAGGGGGTCTTCTCCGGGTCGGTGCCGGTGCTCAGCGCGCGGATGCCGGCGAAGGGGAGGCCGGTGTACTTGTTGTGGTCCTCCGCGCCGACGACGAACATGACGTCCTGCCGCCCCAGGCGGATGAGGTCCAGGGCGCTGCCCAGCCCGTGGGCGGAGGAGGAGCAGGCGCTGATGATGCCCCAGCAGGAGCCCTTGATCTTGAAGAGAGCGCCCAGATTGATGTTCAGCGTGCCGGAGATGGAGGCGACGAGGCCGAGAGGCTGCGTTTTCTGCACGCCCCGGGTGACCATGGTGTGCAGGTGCTCGTAGGACATCCACATCGACCCGGCGGAGGAGCAGAGCGCGCCGGTGCGGGGGTGGGAGACGATCTCCGGGGGGAGCTTGGCGTCGTCGATGGCCTGCTGCATTGCGCAGTAGCCGAAGACGGCGTTAGGCCCCATGGAGCGCAGGGCGCTGCGGCCCAGCTGGTAGGGCTCGGGAATGGTCCAGTCCTCGCAGTCCGGGGTGGGGAAATCGAAGCCTTTGACGGTGCCGGCCAGCTTCACGGGGGACTCCGGCCCGGCAAACTCGGAAAAGGGCTCGATGCCCGTCTTCAGCTCGCGGAGGCTGTGGAGAACTTCCGCCTTGGAATTGCCGATGCTGGTGATGAATCCCAACCCGGTGACGACGACCCGACGCATAAGCCGGTCAAGGTAGCACAGAGGCCGCCCCCGGCAATGCTTAGGTAAGGCTTAGGCCGCGGCGGGAGCCGGATCGGCGTGGGCGGCGATCTGGTTCCGCTCCAGGTTCTCGATGTCGCCGAAGGCCAGGACCAGCTTCTCGATATGGGCGATGCGGACGCCGCCGACCTTGACCGTCCCCTCGAAGAGGGCCAGCGGGGAGCGGAGGCGGAGCAGCTTGGCCTCGAACTCGAGGCGCTCGCCCGGCTTGGCCCGCTTGTAGAAGTGGGCGCCGTCCAGGGAGGCGAAGACGACCTGATTGCTCGGGATCTCGATCTGCGCCTGCGCGGCGCCCTGCTCCAGAACCCAGAGGCAGCAGGCCTGGCCCAGGGCCTCGAAGACAATGGCGGCGGGGACGACCGGATCGTCCTTGAAGTGGCCATCGAAGAACTGCTCGTCGCCCTTTAGGAAGTAGCTGGCGGTGATCGCCTCCGTGGTGAGGGAGGCCTCGTCGACGAAGAGAAAGGGAGGCTGCTGGGGAATGATGGAGGCGATCTCGTCGCGCAGGTATTTGCGGGCGGCGGGGGCGGCGGCGGGGCCGTCTTCGGGCGCGCCGGAAAGCTTGGTGTCCAGGAATTGATGGACGTCACCCATGGTGCGGATGTTCCGCAGCTCGCTGTCCTCAATGCGGAAGCCGAGGGCCTCCTCGATGGAGAGGACGATTTCCAGCATCGTCAGGGAGTCGATGCCCAAGTCTTCGGCAAGGCGGGTGTCGTTGGTCGTTTCCGCCATGGAGACTTTCGATTCGGCGGGCAGGTATCGCTCGATGATGCCGGAAATGATCACGGGGACCGCGCTGGCGTCACCCTCATTCCGGAAGCGGAGAACCGCGTCGAAAACTTCAGGGCGGCAGCGTCTTAATGCTTGCTTCAAATCCGCCACTTGTTTCTCATCGAGCGCCATATAAAATTCCTTAAACCAAGTGAATCAATCTAAGGCGGGATCTCCCCGGGTAAAGGTTAAAAAGCCGCTTTCTTCCAAAAAAATCCTTATTACCCATGAATTCGCCCCCTTCCGGGGTGGGGTGGCCACGTACTGCGCCGAAATCGCCCGAGCGGCGGCCGCACAGGGGCATGAGGTGGAGGTCTGGACCCCCGGCGCGCCGCAAAAGGAGGACGTCGCCTTGGCCCCGGTGCGGGTGATTCGTTTCGGCGGGAAATCGAGCCTGCGGCTGGGCAGCCTCCTGGCCTTTGGCCTGCGCGTCTGGCGTTGCCGCCGGATGCTGCGGGGCGTGCAGGTTGTCCTGGGCAGCTATGGCGCGCAGCGCATCTTCCTGGAGCTGGAGCGGTGGGGCCTCCTGGGCCGGATCGCGGCGGAGGCCGAGCTGACGTTCCTTTTCCACGGTTCCGAGGTGCCCCGTTACCGCGACCGTTTCTTTTTGCGCGGCCCGGCCCGGCGCGTTTTTTCCCGCGCGCCGAAGGTCTGCGCCACCTCCCGCTATTCCGCGCGGCTTTTGGAGGAGAGCGGGCTGCTCCCTTCCGGACTCCGCGTGGGCGTGGCCCTCTGCGCCATCCGGCATGACCTGCTCCACGCCGCCCGCCGCCTGCGGGAGCACCGGGGCAGGCCGAAGCCGCGCGACCCGCAGGAGCCGGTCCGCGTCCTGACGCTGGCGCGCCTTCATCCGCGCAAGGGCCAGCTGGAGACGGCCCGTGCCCTGGCCGCCCTGCCGGAGGCGGTCCGGCGGAAGGTTCTTTACCAAGTCGGCGGCACGGGGGCTGCCGCTTACCTGTATCAGGTGGAGGCGGCCTGCCGGGAGGGAGGCGTCCGCTTCGCGCACCTCGGCGCGGTGCCGGAGGAGCGCCTGGCCGCGACGTACGATCAGTGCGACTTCCATGTGATGACCAGCCGCGCCCTGCCAAAGAGCGTGGAAGGCTTCGGCCTTTCCTATTTGGAGGCGGGCGTCTTTGGGAAGCCCTCCATCGCCTGCCGGACTGGCGGCGTGGAGGAAGCGGTCCTCGACGGCCTCAGCGGCATCCTGGTGGAGGAAGGAAACCAAAAGGAGCTGGTGGAGGCGCTCCGCCGCCTCATCGAGGACGCGGAGCTGCGGCAGGTTTTGGGCGAGGGGGCGAGGGCCCACGCCCTTTCCCACGATTGGCAGGAGGCGGCGCGCGTCGTCTTTAGCGAGATCGGTTGACTCCGGCCTGGCGGACAGGCTCGGGTGCGACGCGCTGGCCGGCGAATTGGCCGGGCTCCATCTTCGGCCTCCACGCCTGGCGGTGGGCTTCCAGGAGGAGGGGCAGGGCCGTCGGGTTCTTTTCCCGCGTCGCCAGCCAGAGGACGTTCTTAAGCGTGTCCGGCTCCAGCTTGGCGATCATTTGGCTCCACTTTTCGGCGGGCCAGGCTTGATCGGGATGGGCCGTTTCGTAAAGGAGGCGCTTGGCCGCGTTGCGGGCGTAGACTGGGCCGGGTTCCAGCCCCATCTTCGCGCGGCCCTGGGGATCGCCTAAAACTTCCAGCGTGCTGCCGTAAAGCTCCGGCAGGACGTCCCGGTAAAAACGCTCGCGCCGGGCTTCGGGGATTTTGTCCAGGACGCCTTCCCGCAGGTTCCAGGCGGCTTCCCGTGCGGTAAAGGTGTGGCCGGAGCGGGGGCGGGTCGCCTCCTCGTCCCGGATGAGCGCGGCGATCGGTTCCAGCTCCGCTCGAGACGTCGGAATGCGGCCTTCCTTCCCCGCCTGGGAGGCGATCAGCGTGTTCATCCGCGCCAGGAGCTCCGATTCCTGGAGGTAGTAGATATTCTCGTAGTCGCCGTTCGCCCCGCCTTTATGGAGGAGGGCATCCAAATCCTGGTAACGGGCGGCCGTTTTCTGTTCCGTCTCGCCCGCGCGGACCAACGTTTCCAAGGAAGGATGGAATCCGTTGAAAATGTCTTTCCCGCTTTGGGCGGGATACCGTTCCGGGGCGACGAGGGCGTCCAGCAGGCAGGCTTCCTGGTGCAGCGCGTGGAAGGCCTCATGGCTGACATGGCCGATTTGGTAAGGAAGAAGCGATTCGTCCGAGGAAAGGCGGGCTTCGATCCGGTGCGGCTTCAGAACGTCCCAGGGGTTCCACCCCTTGTTGTGGGAGCACTCGATGCCGTCCCCCTCATGGAAGGAGGCGTGAAAATGGAGCGGCGTGGGGACGTCGAAGAGGGGGTCGACATGGAGTCCCGGGACGGGCGCGTCCCCGTATTCCAGAGCCAGGACTTCCCGCGCCGTGGCGTGGCCGCGGCTGAGCAGGGCATGGAGCCGCCCGGTTGCTTCGTCGGGGGAAAGGGGGCGGGAGCTCATAGCCGGGTACTTATAATTCGGCTATTTCCCGCCCGTTAATTAACGGACGCTAAATATAGTAGCGCCAGTTGATGTTGGGGAAGATGTTGTCCCGCCACTCGCAGTTGCCCAGGAAGTCGTTGTCGATCCGGTTCTGTTCGATCTGCTCGGCCAGGCGGTTGAAGCGCAGGAGGTGGTCCTTCGTCCGCTTCACGGCGTAGGGGACCATGGTGCCGGTCTTCATGATGAAGGCCCAGTCGCTCGACTGCGCCAGGAGCAGCTCCCGGGCGGCTTGCTTCATGGCCCGGTCGGTCTGGCCGTAGCAGTCGCGGAAGCGGCGGGCCAGGGCGGTCATCCGCGCGGCGGCCTGGTGCAGGTGGGGATAGATCCAGGCGTTGGAGCCCTCCAGCCAGACTTCCCAATACCCCTTGGCGCCCCAGGAGGAGGCGGACGGGGTGGAGACCTGCTGCGTGGGGTAGCGGGTCAGGTACTCGCTGGGGGTGATCGTCTTGAAGGTGTTTTGGTCGTAGGCGGTCTTCCGCAGGAAGTAGTTGAGGAACTGCGGCCCCTCAAACCACCAGTGGCCGTAGAGTTCCGCGTCGTAGGGGGAGACGATGATCGGCGGGCGGTCCATCACGCCGCGGAGGTGCTCCACCTGCTTCTGCCGGTTGAAGAGGAAGTTGCCCGCGTGCTCCGCCGCCTTCGCCGTGGCGGCCTGGGGACGGTAGGGCTCCTTCTCCACGTTGCGGCCGGTGATGCGGTGGTATTTGAGGCCGGTGAATTTCCGCTGGCCGGTGGAGAGGATGTAGGGGCGGATGTAGTCGTATTCCAGGTCGAAGCCGATGTCCCGGTAGAATTCCCGGTAGGCGCCGTCGCCGGGGTAGCCCTCGTCCGCGCTCCAGCTGTCGTTCGAGTCCATTCTGCATTTCCTGTTTGATTGTCCTTCGCGGTGTAGGTATCGGCGCCTGCTCACAAATTTGCGCTTGGCCGCCGTGTTTGCGCGTCTCAGGCATGCGGTGGCCTCTCGACTAAACCCCGCGCGCTAGAACAAATATGTGGCCGCAGCTCCTTGCCTGGCTGCACAACGTCATCTCATCGGAGTCCATCCGTGCCCGCCATCATTCAACAACTTTTGAATCAAAGAGCCCGCCGACCTTTGGTTGCTCGTCGGCTTCGCCATACTCGTGCTCGCCTGTCTCTCCCGCTACTTTGAGGGCCGGCTCCCCTTCGTCCACCGCATTGCGTATGCTATCGGCCACGTATGCTCTGCTATCGCCTTCTGGAAAGCTTTTGAGCTGCTGGCTACCGCGTTCATCGTGACGTCCGCGCAACATTTCGACATGAACCTGTTGGGAGCATTGCCACCGGGCAAGCTCTTCCTGCTCCTGATGACAGAGGTAGGACTGTTTACGTTCGCCGTGCTTTTCTCGCGGCCCGCGTGGGCTTGGGCTGCCACGCCATTCATGGGCGGCATCCACATCGATTCAGGCCTGTTGTGCTCGGTTGGGCCGATGACGACACGCAGCTCGAACGCCTCGAACGATACAACCAATTTGCCGCCAGCCTGAGCAATGTGCGCTATACCGGCCAAGTACCGTTAGATACACTCAAGGACACATGACCGACTATTTACTTTTCGCCGGCGACAGCCACTACGCAGCCGGCGGCGCGAGCGATTTTGTCACGACGCTATCAAACGACGAACTTGTGCGAAACGGCGACGCGGGAATAGCTCGGGCTCTCACGGACTGGATTCCGTCGCGCGAAGAAGAACGCGGCATCGCTCGCCACCCTGACTGGGCCCATCTCGCGACTCTGACGGATGAAGGGTTGGAGATTGTCCGCCGCTGGAGGGTCGAGTCAGAAACAGAATGGTCAGGGCCTCATCCCTTCGCAGGCGAACCGGGTGCCGTTCGATACCAGTCGGACGAGTTCTTCAAAGAGTTCTCCTGGCTTCGAGTCGTCGAGTTGCCCCGAAAATCGTAATTCACAGCGGAGACCACGAGTCTCCGCTTTTTACTTCTCCTGTGCCTGCTCTGGACGCACTCGAGGAATGGCCTACAAATCTGCAGGGCGCGTACCGAGGTTCCGGCCAGCAACTTTCCAGGTTATCCACAAATGGACCACAGCCATGTTTGTGGGCCTTTCCCAGATTTGTAGACCGTGCAGCCCAAGGTTGTAGTCCATCCGGCAGCGAGGTCTGTAGGCTTTGAGGGGTATGGCCTACGTTCATGGAAGCGCCGCGACGCAGGTTTTAGCCGGTATCAGCTTGAATTTCCCCCGCGAATCAGCAAGTTGCGGAGCGTTAACGATTTGATTGGATTTTGTTAACTTAGGATTCGAATCAGCACACGAATCCACAGAAACGGACGCGCGACTTGTCCACAGGGCCGCCGGTGGATTTAGCCAGACTCGCCTAGCAGTTCGCAGCACCCATATCTGTAGTCCATTGCCCCAATTTGACTCTCCGGAAGACGGGTTCGTATGGGCAGCAGTTCCAGAATGCCTGCAATGCCCGATAAACCTCCCCATAACCGTAGTCCATACGCTGTAACGCCCGCCACACGCGGGGTTGCGCGTCACGAAGTCCCGAGGTTGTGGCCTTAATTGGCTTAGAAAATACGTCAATGGACTACGGTTGTGGGCCGCTTTTGCCGATATCGGTCCGTGTACGGCAATCTTGAGGGTCCACAAATTTGCGCCATTTCAGCCGTCTCGTTCAGGGGTTGACGGCCTGCAATTTCCCTGTCTTGGCCCGCACACAACCGCTGCAAGCTCTTTTTACCGTGCCAATGGCCTACAAATCTGCTGATTCCGGCTGAACCACCGGTCAAACTGTCTCAGAATGGACTACAAACGTGAGCGCCCCGGGATTGCCTCATGTTTGCAGTCCATTTTCCCCCCAGCGAACTCGCATGAAATCTCAAGTTGAACCGTAGCTCCCGTATTTGTAGTCCATAGACCCGAAAGGCAGGCCGGATGGGCTCTTCGCGGGTCTCTCTACCGAGCATCTGGCTCGCCCCGCTCGGCACTTAGCGGTACTCGCCTTGGGCCTATGGACTACAAACATGGTTATCCCTTTGCGGCGGCCGCGCTGGCTCAGAAAAACCGCTTTTTAACCCGCCCGTCGCCGCCCTATGGACTACAAATACGCGGGCAACGCAAGCCGCCGGTAAGAATCAGGGCCAAAAGAGGACAGGGAAAGCCGGTTTTCGGGCCGGCGCGCCCACGACCAGACGCGGAATAGCCGTTTCGCGCCATATTTGTAGGCCATACCGGGGCTTGGTAACGTGTGCGCGTCGCGTACAAAAAGCAGCAGGGGGAATCCGAGCCATATCTGTAGTCCATTCGAGCGGCGATTCCGACCCGCAAAACGGCTTTAATTGGGTAAACCCTGGTATCGCACCTAAAATTACGTGAAACGCCCGTCCCATGGGCGATTGCTGGAAACAAATCGCGAAGACAGGCGGCTATTTTTTCAGAATCGTGGTATGGCCTACAAACGTGGGTTGACCGGTGAGGCCATAGCCCGCATATTCCGGCGGAGTTAAGGGAATGACCACTTATGGACAGAGATATCTCCGGAAATACCGCCAGTACCGACTTCGATAGCGCGCCGGTGTCGCGCGCAGATACGACACCTCGCCGCGCTGGTCGTCGCGTCTCGAAGGTACGGCCGCCGGCGCCGACTGTCACGACGTCGACGGAATTGACCGCTGTCGAAGTGGTCGGTAGCGATGTCCAGGTTCCGAAGGAGTTGGCTCAGTTCCTTGCGACCAACGAGGCAGAAGGCCTGACGCAGTATCAGCGCAGCCTAGACTTATTCGACGAGGGAACGCAGATAACCGAAGCGCGTAACGACCTGCTCCTGAAAAAGAGCAGCCAGCGCATCCGGTTCGAGACATCCCTGACTCTGCTGCAGAAGAAATTGCTCAACGCGCTACTGTTCGTCGCCCGCCCCACGTTGTCCGGTCGCGAGATGTTCTCGGTGCCAGTGGATTACTTGTCGTGGTGTGTGAGCCATGACAGGTCCGACATGGGCTACCTCAAAGATTCGCTGAAGGCGATGAAACGCACTATTGAGGTAGAGGAAGGCGAGAAATGGTTGTTGACCAGCTTGCTGGCGGACGTACTGTTTGACGGCAAGAACATCATCTACGACATCCCCCCGCTCGTGCGTCGCGCGTTCAGCGCACCCAAACGCTACTACTACATCTCGATGGTGGCCAACGCGAGGTGCCGCAGCAAGTATTCACACTCCCTCTACGAGATGCTCAAGGAGTTTGAGTACCGCGGCGAGACGCCGGTGATGACCATCGAAGAGTTCCGGGAGCGGATGGGCGTTGAAAAACACGAATATCCCGAATTCAAGCGACTCTCGGCCCGAACCATCACAGGGCCTTTGCAGGAATTGGAGGAGATGAGCGACCTCACTGCGACAGTCGACTACGCGACCAAGGGGCGCAAAATCGTCGGCATCATGTTTTACATCAAGCCGAACCCCAAAAACCAGTTCCCGACGGACAGCAATGAGCGCATCAGACCTGAATACTGGACGATGCTTAAGGACGAATTTGGGCTCAACCGTAGCCAGCTCGATGAAGTCACGCGTGTCCACTCCGCCAAGCGCGTTGAGGAAGTCTGCGACGTTCTCTTCTACCGCTATATCACGAAAAAGAAAGAAATCAAGAATGGGTTCAAGCTGGTCAGCTCCGGTCTGAACGATACTGAAGGCAAGTACCACCTGACCAATCGGGAAAAGGATGAGCTTGCCGTGCTGAGAGAGCGCGAGCAGACAATGAGCGTCGAGCAGAAGATGCGCGATGCACAGGTCCGCGCGCACGAAGCGCGAGTTGCGGAATTCAATCATCGATGGGCTACGTGGAGCGACCAGGAGCAGCAGTTCCACTGGAGCGTTTTCGTGAAAGAGCCCGAATTTATGACGTTGCAAAAAGCCAAGCTGGTCTCGGCCAGCGACACTCCGAATCTGAATGCTCCGATGGTTCACTCTGCTTTCATGAACTACCTGCTGCGCACGGGCCGCCTCGGCGATTGACGCACAAGGCCGGCCATCGGCTCGGACGACTCAACGAAGTCGAAGGTGCTTCAGCACAGCTGCCGCGCCAATCGCTGGGCCAATACACTGCTGAGAGCAGTCACTCAATTCCGTGAGCGGACTACTTGCCGGCGTCCGCAGTGCGCGCACAAAAGCGTCATAAGCTCCTGAGGTCAGTGTCGAAACCTCGGCCTCCGGTCCAGCAAAACCGACGAAACCCTGAGCAGCCCCTTGAGCCGAGAAGCGCGCCGGGCGCCGCGCGCACCGTACCGACCGCCGGCGCCGCCTGTGACCACGCCTGAGACTGCACATTAACCGCGCCCGATGTCGTCGCGACCTGCTCCCGAATAAGCTCACCTTGAGGTGCCGCAGCTGTCCACATTTGGAAGCATAGGCAGCACGCCAGCGTCATCCGGACGGCATTGGCCAATCTGAAATCGCGCTTCCGTCGTTGCGGTCCCGACGGCGCCTCACTTTCGGTCGCGTGGATTGCGCAGGGCAAGGTTGTGGCGCTTAGCGCAATTGGTTTCGACGCAAAGCCTCTCCCCGTGGTCTCACTGCTCATTGACGTCCTAGGGCGACACCGAGCACATCCGCGACGAGCAGTCGTTCGCAGTGCGAGAGTTCTTCTGCAATCCCGCCCTTCTGGCCACCGACAGCGTCCAGTGCCCGGCAAATGACTTCGTCGTCCTCTCCTTGGGGAGCATTTCCAGCCGAGTCAGTGCGCTGGCGAGCTTGGAGCAGATTGTGACCAGTCCCAGGCAGCGTTCGATTCCCATGATTTTCCTCAAAAGTTGACCTTTTGCATAGTGCAGCTCCGTCTGATTTGCCTAAAACAACGCGGCTACGACGTTCGCTATAGGTGAAAGGCCACTTAACAAAGGAACTTCGAGTATGAAACCTGTTGCCGCCGCATTCAGCGCTGTCATCACCCTCGTGCTCGCATGGGGTCTCTGGTATATGACCACCCCGGTCTTTAACTTTTCGTTCGTCGAAAGCTACATCTTCGTCGCGTTCGTCATCGCGATATTCGGGGCGTTCCTCGGACTGTTCGGTAACAAGAACGCGATGGCGCTGTCGCTGGTCGTGGCATTCCTTCTGTTCGGGGGCAGTATCGCTATTGCATCCCTCAGCAGCTGGTCGCTTTTCCACACTGAAGCTTATCGCGCGCAGCTCGGCGTCGAAGAGAAAGCAACCCTCTCGACATCCCTTCCACCGCTGCAACTCGATAAGGCACCGCTGGTCTCCGAAGACATGGCTGAACGCGCTGCCGAAAAAAGTCTGGCGACCGACGCCAACCTGGGCTCCCAAGTCAACCTGAGCCGGCCGACGCGACAGATTGTCGACAAAAAGCTGGTGTGGGTTTCGTTTTTGCAGCCTCGAGACTTCTTCAAGTGGCTTAAAGACGGTCATACGCCGGGTTACGTGGTAGTCGACGCGAACGATGCATCGAACGTGCAGTTGGTTACCCAGCTTCACGGCAAACCGCTCGCTTTGCGTTACACCCGTGGCGCCTTCTTCGGTGACGACGTTGAGCGCCATCTGTACCAGGCAGGTTTCCGAACAGTGGGCCTGACGGACTTCAGCGAAGAGCTGGACGATGAAGGCAACCCGTATTACGTGGTGACGCTGTACCAGCACACTATCGGCTTTAACGGCGACGAAGCAACTGGTGTTGCAACGGTCGATGCTCAGACGGGCGAAGTGAAGCAGTACGGCATCAATGATGCGCCCGCCTGGATTGACCGCATTCAACCGGCATGGTTTGTGAAAGAGCAGGCTCAAAATCGCGGTTACTATGCCGCTGGCTGGTTCAACCCGTCGGACACGGACCGCACGGAAGTGTCATCGGTCGACCTCGTGTACGCAGCAGATGGCCATGCGGACTACTACGTCGGCATGACCAGCCTGGGCAAAAAGAGCGGATTGATTGGCTTCATGCTTGTCGACAGCCGCACGAAGAAGGTAAAGAGCTACGTGCTCTCAGGTGCATCGGAACAGGCAGCCATCGCGGCCGCAGAAGGTGTGCTGCCGGAAAAGCATTACACGGCAACCGCAGCGCTTCCGTTCATGCTCAACTCGACGCCCACGTACGCCATGACAATGCGTGACGCCACCGGCATTGCGCGCGGTTTCGCGCTGGTCTCGATTCACGACATCAGCAAGGTCGTGGTCGCAGACACATTGCAGGCAGCAAGCCGTCAGTATCAGATGAAGCTCAGCCAGGACCCGACCTCGGTTCAGGGTTCGACCGCCGTAACGAATCAGACGCTGACGGGCACGGTTTCGCTCATCGGCTCCGACATCCGCAATGGCAATACGCTGTACTACTTCACGCTGGATTCGATGCCCGGTCGTATCTTCATGGTTCGACCGACGTGTCCGTCGAAATCGCCCTGACCAAATCAGGTCAGAAGGTATCTATCGAGTATTCGGCTGGCAACACGCAGTTGACCAACCTGCTCAAGTTCGACAACCTGGATATCCCCAACCAGCCGCAGTCGGCGACGGGCACCGCGCAGTAAAAGCAGTTTTTCCGTGCTGCATTCGCCCCTCGAGTCACTTCGAGGGGTTTTTCCTTGTCTCGCGGGTCGATTTCCAAAATCTCAGGTTACGCGTCTCGCTAGAGGCGCTTTGACATGCAACAGGCCATCGAGCTCGATGGGGCGCGCCGAGCGCCGCACGGGCAATTTCCTCCGAATACAGATTCGTCGACCAGGCCGACCAAGGCGCCCACGCAACTGAAATAGCTCAACCCGTCACCGCACCGCCAGTGAGCTGGCTACATCTTGTGACACGGAAGCACCGGTAGCATCTCCGGCCGCACCCATTGATGTCGGCCTGGTCGCCTGCGGGTGCACGCCTAAGCGTGGGCTTCCCGCCGCTTTGCCAGCATAGCCATCGCCGTCCGGGCCGTACCTAGGATGAGGATGACGTAGAGGCAGCTGCCACCAATTGATTTCGCATGAATCGAATACAGCAGCCAGAACACCTGAGCGAACGCAAAGAGTACGCGTAGGTGAATCCCTCTGCACCAGTACATCGCGACGGTGCCAAGAATACACGCCAACGAAGGCAGTGCGTCCACGACCGAGTGGATTGTCTCAAAGCCAAGGATGACGTACAGACACACGAACACCGCGCCTACCCAGGCCTTTCGATAATACGTCGCGCCGGCGGACCGCACGGTCGTCACTCAATTCGTTGGCGGTGCTTCCGCTGTCGCCGATAACAGCATGAAATGGATGGCGAAGACCAGACTGCTGCACGCGACTGTCAGCGTCAACTTTCTGTCGTCCTTAACCGTGGTTCCCCAGACATCGATAGCCATCGCAGCAAGTCCAAGGGCTTGAGCGGCGATAAGGGTTAGCGCAGGTGAATGCATTCCGAGCATGTGTGTTCCCGTGGAAGCGATAGCGAAAGCTCTACCGCAATGTTGGTTGCGAAAGGGAGAGTGGCGGTACAACCGAGCTAAGCGCCCGGCTGCCTGTCGGCGCAGTCACTTCGCGCCGCGCGCTTCAGGCCATACCGTTGACCACCGCGCGCTGCACACCGTCCGGCAACTCCCCCTCGCGTCCCGCCAGGGAGTGAGCCAGAATCTGAGCGCTACCGGCGGCCATCGTCCAACCCAGTGTCCCGTGGCCGAAATTGACCCATCTGCTCACCCGGCAGCCGGCCAATCACCGGCACACCCGTCGGTGTACTGGGTCGAAGCCCAGTCCAGAATCTGGCCGCCTCGAGATTGCCTGCTCCCGGATAGAGTTCGGCTACCGCTGTCGCCAGAGTCTCCCGACGCCCATCCCTCAGGATTCTGTTGAATCCCGAAAGCTCCGCGGTGCCTCCAATGCGAATGCGGTTGCCCAGCCGGGTAATCGCCACCTTGTATTTCTCGTCCATGACGGTTGACACAGGCGCACGCTCTGCAGCATCAATGTCGACGGTGAGCGAATATCCTTTAACCGGATACAGCTTCGACCTGATGTCAATGCCGAGTGGAAGAAGCATGTCGGCCGTGTAAGAGCCGGCGCACACAACGAGGGCGTCATAGCTGTAGACATTCCGGCTGGTTTCGAGGAGCCGGTAGGCGCCGCCGCCCTGCCGCCACCCCGTCACCTCTTCGTCAAAGTGAAACTGCACGCCGGCCCGGCTCGCCCTGTCGGCGAGCTGGCATGTAAAAGCGCTGCAGTCCCCTGTCTCGTCGTCCTGCAAATGAAGACCGCCGAACAGCGGCACGGCAGTATTGATGAGCGCTGGCTCCAGGCTGTAGAGGACATCGAGGTCCGTAATAACCGGCACTGAACGCCCGCGTTTGTCAGCATGACCGCGTCACGTCGGCCGGCATCGAGCTCCGCGCGCGAACGAAAGAGCTGCAAGGTTCCCCGCTGCTGATAGTCAAAGGACAGCCCCGGCTCCGCCTCCAGGAGCCTCGCCATCATCTCCTTGCTGAAGTAAGAAATCGAGAGCATGTCCGCGCTGTTGCGCTCGAAGTCCTTCTGAGTGCACTGCTGGAACATGGCAGCAAGCCATTTCATCTGGCGAAGCGGCTCTTTCCTGTCGAGGCGAAGCTTGAAAGGAGCGTTTTTCTGAAACAGCCAGCCAAGCGCTTTCAGCGGAACACCGGGCACGCCCCATGACACAGCAAATCCATACGATAGCTGCCCTGCGTTGGCATAGCTTGTTCCGTCTGCCGGTCGCTGTCCTCGTTCGATGACGTCGACCGTGTGACCTTCCATGCGTAGAGCCCACGCCGTTGTGACGCCAATAACGCCTGCCCCGATAACAACAATATGCATTCTGTATCCACAAAGATTGAACATCCGTGTTTCGCCGGCGGCGCGCGGACGTTCGTTTGGAAAATCTGGTCGAGTCGCAGACTGGCGTTCCTCTAACCAGCCAGGGCACCCAACGTTGCGTGAGCGAGCGCGGTTGTGCTGTCAAAGACAGGATTCGGCACGCCGCGCGGGCGGATAAGCGACAGCTCGGTGCAGCCCAGGATAACGCTGGTGGTCGGTGCCGCGACCTCCCGGATGAGCTCGCTTAACGCTGCATCCAGGCCCTCACTCGCACCGTGCAGCATGACCCCTGCGATAAGCGCGTTGGTTCTGCTTTGTGTACTTTCATCCGGGGCAAGCCGGGACAGCCCACGCGCGGCCAGCGCGCCGTCGTAGAGCCCTCCCTCGCGAGTGCTTCCCGAGCCAAGAACAAGTACAGGCCTGTCGGGCGCGCTCTTCGCAACATATCCCGCGGTAGCGTCAATCATGTCGAGCACCAGTTCGCCAAACTGCTCCCGCAGTTCTGGAATGAATGCGTGGAGGCTATTGCACGGCACCGCGACGTGCCGACAGCCGGCATTCTTGAGAAATTCAACGCTGTGCGTCACGGTATCCCTCGCGGCAGCCATGTTCACGAGGCCCGCTTCTGTCAGGCCCGGGTAGCCGTGGCTAACGTGGACAACCTCGGGATATTCCGAGTCCTGAAATGCGCCCCACTCTGTTGCAGCGAGTTCGATGAGCCGTTTGTGAAATTCGGCGCTCGCAAGCGGGCCGGCGCCGCCAAGGATGCCTATGCGGTGATTCGAGTACGTCATTTTTGCTTTTAGAAATTTGGGATGACGTGTAGCTACCGCGTAACTGGCGCCTACCGGCGCCTCTGCGTGCCAGCCCCGCTCGTCGACTGCGGCGATTTTTTCACCTGCGCGCAACTTCTCGGCTCGATTGGCTATACGTATCTCCACCTCACGACCAAAGACCTCGCTATGACCCAAACCATCGCCTCTACCGACTTCGCACCCGAAATGGGTCCCCAGGACCCAGCCGAATACGACAAGTGGTTTCGTGCGAAAGTCCAAGCCTCGCTGGACGACCCACGCCCTTCCATTCCTCACGCGCAGGTCATGGCCGAGATGGATGCAATCATCTCGAAAGCGGTTGCACGCAGGACGGACAACGGTGAGGCCGTCCGCATTTAAACCATCGCGCTATATTCCTCGCGACCGACCAATCACAGTTCTGACCACGAGTGGGAACTGGAACGTGAGGGCGCCTTCCCGACAGGGATATTCGAGTCTCTTTCCGCTTCGGCGTCGAATGAGCCAGACGACAGAGACGATGACAAGTCCGTCGACCTGCACTTCAGGGCACCCTTGGTGCCCTTTGTCATTCTTGAGCTTCGGCGGGAAGTGTCGCTGCTTGTCTAATACGCTCAAGGACGCGTGAGCGACGTAAGGGATGGCGTCGAAACCGTCGAGCTGGCCGCGCCGCTGTTGCAGAAGTACGGCTATGGCCCATGTGACGCCTTCGCAGTAATTTACCCGGACACAGTCCGCGGTCCAACCTATCACGACCTGCAGGCTTTGCGGTCCGGCTAGTTCGTGCGACTCGCCGTCGGGGTCGACGCTTTCGGCAAATCTATCGACATCCGTCTCGCGTTGAAGGAGATATCGCTGCAAATTTAGCGCGGGGTTCCAGCGAGCTATACGCTGACCAGGTCGACTGTGCACACAAACGAAACGAGGCCCCAAGGGCCTCGATGCAATCAAGTCGTTCTTCGGCAGCCTATCCGGTCGCCAGTGGCACCGGCTCGAAATACTCCAGTGGGTACGAGTCGAAGGCACCGCTGTCATTACGCACATCAACCCAGGTGGGACCGTCATCGAGCAAGTGCTCAAAATCTTCCCGTCTCCAGTTCGTCATATTCACCCCGTATCAGCGCGCAGCTGTAAAATCTTCTGGTTCGGGACGCGCCCGGTCGAACACCTTGCCTTCGCGCGCCGCGGCAAACGTCTTAGCGTACCAGCTGCCCAGCGCATGCCTGTATCGCATGGATGCGCAGAATGCCTCATCGCTTTGATGCTGCCTGTCGGGAGTGGCACGTCGAAGCGAAGGTCGGATTCGTCAACAGACAGCGATTCAAACATCTCGCCTTCGGTATTGCCGTCCTGAATCTTGCCTTCGATGTACTCGACGTTCGACTCGCTCAGCGATTCGAAGGGCGTCGTGTGCTCGGCGATGATGTTCAGACCCACGCGATGACCGAGCATGTCGCGCACCAGCTCCCAGTTTTCTTCTTCGGCCGCTTGCAACTGCTCGCTGGTCGATTCGATGAATAACGGGGCTGCTTCATTGTTGCTTTGTACCCGGGAATTCCAGCGCACAGCCGGCTCGATAGACGTTGCACGCGGATGGCGACTCGTTGTAATCAAGGTCGACCTCGATGTTCCGCCAGTTCCTTGAAGTGCTCAACCAGCGCAAGCGCCTCGGCAAACAGGAGTGCTTCCTTGCGACTGAAGCTGCTGACTGGCCGGACGATGATGCCTGGCGCCAGAGAGACGAAACGCGCATTCAGCTTGCTCAGACCTGTCAGCAGAGCGACTACCGCACTTCGGTTCCGAGCTGAACGCGTTGCCGATGAATGCAGCAATATAAAGCAACGATTCCATGTGAATACTCCTTGTCCTTGGTTTGGGATTGACCTGCCTCTCCGTATAGCGTGGCCGGCTGCCGCAGGTTCTATGCTTTCGCCCCCACTCAGGTCGCTTAAAGAGAAAGCTGTGAAACAGGTCTTTAGAAAAAAGACGAACCTGCAGGGCCCCGTTAAGGCCGAGGAACCCGCGCAAGACGGACCGCCGTCGAGAGATGACCGGCCTGCAGCGCGCTTAGCGCTGCGGAGCCAGCACTACAGTCTGGGTAAGTTTCGCTACTATGCCTCCGGCGAGGCGGACACCGGCGCAAGATGAGCCGTCGGCTGCGCCACCGGCTCAACATACTCCCAACCCGAGGCGTCCACGTCCCGGCCCGTAGCTACATCACCGCTATGGCACCAACGTTTCGCGCCGGGCTGCCACTGCATGACGACAAGACCGTGAAACCGTCCGTCGAAATCGGTGACCATCAGCCAGTGGTGACCGGCATGTGCGATGTGTATGCCTGGCGGAGCAGGTTCAATATCTCTCTTGTGCATTTGATTT